>JAXMOU010000001.1:0-1979673 GCA_034669685.1 Sneathiella sp. | reverse complement strand
AGAGCCACAGAGCCACAGAGCCACAGAGCCACAGAGCCACAGAGCCACAGAGCCACAGAGCCACAGAGCCACAGAGCCACAGAGCCACAGAGCCACAGAGCCACAGAGCCACAGAGCCACAGAGCCATAGAGGTAGAAATAGACACAAAAAAAGCGGCGCTGAGGCGCCGCTTTTCTCAAAATAAGGAAATGTTATCGAACGTAGATATGCACTTCGTTTGAAACAGCTTGGCCGCTAGAGGCTGCTGAGAGATTAATGCGCGAAGCAGGTAATCCCATGTCCGTTAGAGAGCGTAGTACTTTTTGAGCATTACGGGTTGCTTTGGACTGATTCAGGGCAACGTCAGCTGCACCGCCGTTCATTGGGGCAACTGCAACAACGTCAAACACGGACTGTGGGCGTCCCTGCAGAGTACGATTGACCGCTGTGTAGAGGGCTTGCTCATAAGGAACATCTGCACGGTCGAAGCGGATTACAACAAGCGGCTGGCGATTGCCCGCAGCATAGTTCTGAGTTCTGCTGGAAGCTACTGGAGATGCATTCGCGACAGGTGCTGTCGATAAATAGGCATTATTTGCAAGGCTTGCACCCAGTAACTCACCGTTCTTAATCGAATGCGAAAGGGTTGTCAGGTTTGCCCGTTCGTTACCGACATAAGCTGTTTGACGGCTTATGTCTTCGGAAAGCTCATTCAACAGACGATCAACCAACACAACGGTCCGGTTTGTTTCATCCTCTAGGATTGCAAGTTGCCGGTGATCTTCTTCAATGGCGCCAGAAAGGCCGTAGGCGGCCCGTGTGGACTCCAGAAGATATGCTGACATGCTAGAGTCGCTAGCGACAGCATTTGCCAAGCTATTCATTGATGAGATGTCCGCGCCGATTCGCTCAAGCTGGAGCTGGGCCTGATTCCATTGATTGATCAGAATTGGGTTGCCCGGTGTTGTGCCCACTTGCAGGCGTGAATTAACCGCAGCAATTGTACCGTGATAGGTTTGCGAGTTCGCCGTTGTAGTCGTGCGAATTTGCTGGAGCTGCTGGTTTCGAAGTTTCAAGCGTTCCTGCAAAGCGCCCAGTTCAGATCGAAGAACAGCAACTTTCTGACCTACAAATGTTCCGGTGTTTGGCGCGGCTGTTACACCCGGGGTCACAAAATTTGTTGTGCCAAGGGCGGGCGGTATGCTCGCGGGTGCGCCAGCACCGACAGGACTTAAAGTTGGGTCGGGATTTTTTTCGGCTGCAGATTGTGCGATTTGCACAGGAGCATCTGTTGCGTTTGAATCGTCGCCTGTAAGGGCGGGCATCAGGGATTCGTCAATAAATGAACAGCCTGCAACTAACAACGCTGCTGTAAGCGCAATCGGTCGGGTAATGCGAAAAATCATATCGTGAAACACTCTATTTTTGTGATCGTAAACATACATGTATGAGTTTACGGGACCCCCTATTCGAACAAGTCTGTCATTAAATACAGTAAAACAAGGCCAAATACTACCCATTCAAGTGATGATGGACAAGAAAGGAATTAAATTATGTTTTTTAGTGAATTTTTTAATTCTGCGCTTGCATTGTTCTTCCGATTTGATTAGGTTCCCGATCCGCAGCAGGCAGTGATGTTTGTATGCGTTTTCAGGTGCCTTAAATATAGGGCACGGGATGCACCGGTAGCTCAGCTGGATAGAGCACTAGACTACGAATCTAGGGGTCGGGAGTTCGAATCTTCCCCGGTGCGCCATTTTGTTTTTCCAGACATATTTTTGATTAATGCATTGGATACCAAGAGATTTTTGAGGTTCGAAGTAATTGATTGCGGGTGTGCTTTCGAGAGCGGATAAAGGCACCTTATCATCTCAAACGGCACAATTTCCCTTGTGTTTAATATTGTAATTTCAAGTGCTTGGCAGGAGAGTCGCGGGTGTTCGAACTTTTCCGTTAAGGCGAGATCGCGCAGGCCGAAAGGTTGCAAGTTCATAATGTCGTCAGACTCCGGTGCATCTGGGCATCATTTCAGCAAAAGGCAGAGTTAAGGATCAGCGCAAGATGTGCGTTGTCATACAACGCATTTTGGCAAGGGGGCTCCGCTCCCGTTGCATCCCCCTAATATAACGGACAGTTTATTGCTCAGTGCAATCATAATGATTTATGTTTGTTGGGATTAAATCAGAATTATAAATCAGTGAGGTTTTCTTGGAGCGGGAGTTTGACCAAAAGATTATAACGGCTATCAGTAAGGCAGCAAGCCAAGCTGACTGTTATGGTATTATCCCAAAATCAGAACGTTCTACCCTTACCGATCTATTGTCTGCCTCTGGAAAGTATAGCGAATTTGATGAGAAGCTTCACACTGTTGGTGACACTGGTGCGCGTTTTACCTTCGACGATTTGGTAAAGAGGCTGGCTACAAGATCGATCAGTGTTGGCGCTGAAACCGCTTTGTCCGAGTTGAATGCTTACATTGAGGCTGAAGAACTGCGCCTTGTCAGACTCTTGCTTCTTCACAACACTCATATTGAAGAGGATTTCACATTCTCAAATGGGGTGCGGCTACTGCGGGTAGAAAGTTTACCTGCTTCCCGTCTGCGCGATCTCTTATACAGAAGGCAATTTGACCGCTTCATAGGCGGACATGCCAATGCTGTGCTGGCCATCGACTTCGTTCATAAGAAAAGAGTTCATACTGACGATGATAAACCAGAGTGGTCCATTCTTGAGGAACAGACTAAGCAGACAAAAATACTTGATGATACGCGCTTAATTTTGTCTCTTGCGCGTTCTTTTGATCATGGAATCCCCGTAGTCGCAGCAACAACACTTATTCCAGATAATTTGGAATTTTTGGATAGCGATGGTAGCTATAATCCATACCCAGATCCTCATATTGCATTCGGCCCATCCATTATCCCCTTTGAGGCCGATATTGCAGACAGGATGCTTACTTCATTCAATGCCATGGACGATGCAACGAAAGACAGGCTGCGCATTGCGTTAAAGCGGCTAAATGATACCAAAATCGATCCTGAATGGTCTAACAAATCCATTAATTTACGAATTTGTTTGGAAAATATCTTTCTTAACCCCGACGAAGGCAGTCAAATCCGGCGACGCATACAAGAACGTATGCCGACGATGACTGATTTTAGTAAAACACGGTCCGGAAAAGTTTACGGGATGTTATCAACAGCCGTTCATACTGGAAACACTCAACACCATCCTGAATTCGATGAGCAAACGGTAGCAAAGGAAGTTCAGAAAGTTTTGCGCAAAATTTTAGAAGATGGAGGCTATCCTGTGTGGCCGACTTCTAAAAGACAAGGTTTAATGTGGTGTCAGACAGTTGCAAATATTTTTTAAGGATGATGAAAAAGACATTCGGGATAGGATGAATTGCAATCAACAAACGATGTTCTAGCGCCGTATTTAAACATTGCTCTTGATTTTTAAAGTGTTCGTTAACTGCCCTTCAAGGTGCGCCATTTCTCACTTGATCAGATACAATTTTAAGGCGATGGCTTTGTGCTGGCGTGGGTTTCAATCATTTTTATCTGTCACGTTTCGATCCATCTGGAAACATTATTGAATTCGATTTACACTGTTGGTGCGGTTCGCCGTTAATTCCGATCAGACACCCTCAGGCATTCTATGAAACTTCCTCAAACACCCTTTACGTTGACCGACTGGTCATTGGTTCCTGCCACCGAACACCCTGGAGAAACGGGTGTCGCGATTTGGCGAACCTTGAATGTTGGTGATATCCGGATCCGCCAAGTTGAATACTCCGAAGATTATCTTGCAGACCATTGGTGTGATCGAGGCCATATTTTCTATGTTCTGGAGGGAGAACTGACTTCTGAGTTGAAAAATGGCGTTAAAACGGTGATGACGGCTGGAATGAGCTATCATGTGTCAGATTTTGGTGACGCTGCGCATCGTTCTTATTCAAAAAATGGCGCTAAGATCTTTATCGTCGATTAACTGCCTGCAGAACCAATCCAGTTTAACGAATGGAACGAAACAGCGGGCCTATTCAGCCCGCTTTGATTCCAACTGTATTTAAAGTGATTTTTCGCCGCCGGGCTGGGGGATTGCTGGTTTAAGCAACGAATGCCTTTTCAACAACAAATTCACCCGGGGCCGCGTTTGAACCCTCATTCAATCCTTCGGTCTGTAAAATGTTTTTCGTATCCGTGATCATGGCGGTGGAGCCGCAAATCATGACCCGATCATTAGCCGAATCAAATTTTGGAATGGTCAGATCTGAGAAAAACTTTCCCGATTGCATCAGATCCGTTATGCGCCCCATATGGGAGGAGGTTTCTCTTGTGGTTGTTGCGTAGTATTTAACGCGCCCTGGAGCCTCATCGCCCACCAGCGGGTCATCCTTGAGTGCCTTGATCATCGCGGCGCTGTAATTGAGGTCGGATACACCACGGCAAGTCTGCGTCAGAATAACCTCATCAAATTTTTCGTAAGTTTCGGGTTCACGCAAGATACTTGCAAAAGGGGCAACGCCTGTGCCGGTGGAGAGTAGGAATAGTCGTTTGCCCGGTTTCAGCGCATCTAAAACAAGCGTTCCTGTTGGTTTGCGTCCCAGTAGAATTTTCTCGCCTTTTTTCAAATGTTGCAGGCGTGACGTGAGCGGACCATTTGATACTTTGATGGAATAAAAGTTAAGGCCGTCATCCCATGAGGGACTGGCAATTGAATAGGCGCGGAGAATTGGCTTCTGCTCGTCCATCAAGCCAATCATGACAAACTCACCCGAGCGAAACCGAAACTCGGACGGGCGTGTTAGCCGAAATGAGAACAGATCTTCAGTCCAGTGATGAATATCCAGAATAGTTTCTTCGGTGACAGATTTGGGAAGTTGTGTCAGCTCCTTTGTCTGAAGGTCGCTATGTTTCAGTTTCTGCATCTTTGTATCTTCAAACGTCACGTTCATTCACCTTTCAATCTTTCCCATATTTAAACGGAAGCGAGATTTCGCTTCTGGGGTATGAGTGATGAAAGGATGTAGTGCAATTAATAATCATTTGCAACAATAAGATTGTTGTGTAAATATTTGCGTGGCTAACAGATTTTCTGATCGAGTTGAGGAAGGCAGTCGGGCGAATATGAACTATCAAATGAAGAGACACGCTTTAAACAAGTCTGTTCCGTTTAGCGCATCACAAGAGGATGATGCGAAGGACGTATCTGTCGCGGAATGGCATTTTGTGATGAAAGCTGGCAATGAAGCCTTTAGTCAAGGAGATCCAATTGGAGCGCTTGGCTATTTTAGGCAGGCGGCATCAGTTGCGGATCGGATGATTGCCGTCGCTGAAAATGGAAGCTTTAATCCAGATTGTGCTGTGGGGGCTTTGACGCGTTCACGGCAAAATCTCAGCGAGATTTATTTACGGCTGGGCCAGATCGATAATGCGATCGCCGCTTTGGAAAGCACATTCTTTCAGGTTTGTTCGCGCGCCGCATTGGCAAAAACAGCATCAAATTTACGTCTGGCCTGTTTCAATAACATTGATCCAGCTTTGTCTGATTTGGTTGAGCTGTTGCGACGTGTCGACGCTCCGGCGGAAAAGATTGCAAGGGCATATTCAATTGCAAGTGAAGCAAGCCATCATGCTGAAAGCCTTGTTTGAGGCTTGCTTCAAATTTTGAGTTTAAGAAAATGCAGACTTCGCCGCTTTATCTGTTTTTCCAATTGACGTGATAGAGGTCAAATCGCCGATCTTTGAGGTTCTGTACGGTTCCTGAATTGCGGCTGATCGTGAGCTGGTCAAGTCTGACATCAGCAAAGACGATGCTTTCAGTATTAACATCGGTAAGGGCGGCAATACCGTCGCGGGCGAATGGAAAATCGCAGGGTGTGAAAATACCACTTTCAGCATAATGCACGTCCATATTTTCCACATCGGGCAAATTACCGACAATACCAGATGTAACCACATAAATTTGATTTTCGATTGCGCGGGCCTGGCAACAGTATTTGACGCGCAGGTAGCCTTGCCGCTCATCTGTGCAAAAGGGAACAAACAGGATTTTTGCGCCCTGATCTGTCAAATGGCGAGCCGGTTCGGGGAACTCGGCATCGTAGCAAACCAGAACACCAATAGGTCCGCAATCTGTTTGGATAGTATTGAGACTATTTCCCCCTTTTATGTTCCACCAATAACTTTCGTTCGGTGTGGGGTGTAGCTTGGGTTGTGTGTGAAACTGCCCATCGCGCAAAAAGATGTAGGCGTGGTTCTCAATTGTTTCTTCATCAATACGGGTAGGGTGAGAGCCTCCAATAATATTGATGTTATAAGAGACCGCCAACTTCTGCATGAATGTAATATAGGCGTTTGTATATTCCGTGATTTTCTCAATGGATTGTTGAGGCGATAGTCTTTCGGGCTCCATAGAGACAAGTGGGATTGTTAGCAGCTCGGGGAAGGTCACAAAATCAGCTTTATAGTCGGCCGCAACATCGACAAAATATTCCACCTGTTTGGCAAAATCCTCAAAGGACGATACTTTTCGAACCTGATATTGCACAGTCGCAATTCGTACTGAATTCTGAGTTCTGCCGCGTTGTTCTGGAGTTCGGCTGTCATTTTCCTCCAGCACTGGATTGCGCCAGAGCATATGAGTTGCATGGCCTTTTGAGGCTTTATCTGACGGTAGATAGTTCCTAAGGACGCCAATGGCTTCAAATTCATTGCGGAAATGAAAGTTGATAACAGTGTCCTTGATATGACCTTCAATGACTTGGTCCAGATAGTCTTGTGGATTGGGAAAGGCTTTTACCCGTCGCCCATATCCAGGCATTCTGCCCCCAAAAACAATACCCTTGAGATGATAATCGGTACATAGTTTTTTGCGGGCATTATAAAGCCTTTGCCCAATTCTCAGACGGCGATAGTTGGAATCAACCACAACTTCCATTCCGTACAGATAATCACCGTCTGCATCATGGCGAGACGCATAACCATAAGCGGTTATTTGATCCCAGTTATGCGTTTTCAGCGCGAGTTGACCGGATATGATGAAGGTGGCGCAATGACCAACAACTTTACCATTGTATTCCGCAACAAATTGTCCATCAGCAAAATTTGAAATTTGGGCCGCGACAGTTTTGTTATCAAGGCTGAGTTCAGGGCCATATGTCTTGACACTCAGCGCAACAATCCCCGGGATATCAGCGTGTGTCGCCGGGCGAACAGTGAGCTTTATTTTAGCCCCTTTTGAGACTTTTTGTGTTGGCATGGGTGTCCATCTTTATGATCAGGAAATGAGGTTGATCAATATGTGTCCGTCTACGTTTGACGAATAATATTGTTATCAGATTTCTCCAATATTCCAAACTAGGGGGTTTGTCTATTCGATAATTTTGTCAAATATACCAGATTTGTTTTTGAAAATAATTAGTTAAACCCTAGAAGCGCCTTTTATTTCCAAATCAGACTTTATTTTCGCCCATCGTGCCGGTTTGTTGGTCAATATTGCCTGATCCAGCAGCTCAACCTTAAAGCCAGCCTGCAAGGCGGCATGTGCCGTTGCCCCCACGCAATAGGCGCCATCCAAGCCGCAAATAACGACAGTTGATATGTCCAGATTAGACAGCTGAGAGTTTAACGTTGTATTTGCAAAAGCGTTTTGGCGTGTTTTATCAATCGTTACACCCTTTAAAATGTTAAGGCGTTTATCCAAATTGGCACCATCAGAACCCTCAAGCGTTATTCCTTTTAAAAATAACTTGGAAATCAAACGGCCCCAGAAGCCTTTGTATATTTGCCGGATAAAAAAAACAGGATGGCCCGCATTGTTAAATTGTGCGGTCAGCTGATTTACGTGGGTGATAAGTTCTTCAACAGATTTTTGCGGGAATGGATAGGGCCCGTCGGGAGCGATATTATCTTTTTGGATGTCGATGACAAGGAGCGCTTTCTTTTCAGTCATGGGCATGATCCTTGTTGATTGATTCAAAAGTTTCACTCAAAAGCTGCAGGACACGCAAGGCATTATCAATTTCTTTAATCGAGAGCTTCTCCGCCGTGTTTTGCAATATTTCATATTCTTGGGAGTGAAGCGCTTCGAATTTGCTTTGCCCTTCGGGCGTGATGGCAATGATCGAAGATCGCTTATGTGTTGGGTTTTGCCGTTTCTCAACACGTTTTTTGTCAAGAAGATCATTGACGCTTCGCTGAACATACTGTCGTTCGACATTAAGTGCTTTGGCAAGTTCCGGGACCGTTTGCGGACCTTGGATGATCAGTTTTTCGAGAACGGCTCGAGTGCCAATTGTCAGATCATAGTCGTTTGACGTTTTCTCAACTGTTTTGGAAATATGCCGGAATGCAGGCCGAATTTGTTGAATGACAGCATACAGGGATTTTAATTTAACACTCATAATTGACACCTAAGTTGTCATTTTGAGTATTATTCACATATGACAACTAAGGTGTCAAGTTTTCCAGATGCGCTCGCGATGAAAAATATACAATCCACTGGCGATGACGATCGTAATTCCAATCCAGGTCATTGGTCCTGGCAAATGGCCAAAAACAACAAGGCCAAATAGTGTAGCACTTATAATTTCCGCATAGGAAAAAGGCGCGAGACTAGAGGCATCCCCTGCTTCCAGGGCCTTGATTAAAAAGTAATGACTGGCAGTGCCAAGCAAACCTGTGATGATCATTAAGGCCAACCCCTTTAAATCGGGGTGAACCCAAAAGAAAGGCAGGAACAAAGACATGATGATAGTTCCAACAATTGCCGTAAAAAGAAGCGTGTTTAACGGCGCGGTTCCTTGCGACAGCTTGCGCGTCAGGAGCAGGTAAAGCGCGTAAAAGGTGGCTGAGCCGAAAGCGAGAATATAGCCCCATAATTCGCCGGTCGCTTCCGGTCTTAAAATAAAGGCCGTACCCGCAAACCCCACAAGAACAGCAGCCCATCTATGGAGGCCAACTTTTTCTGATAATATAAACGGTGCGAGTGCTGTCATAATTAGGGGGGACACAAAAAAGACAGCTTTGCCGTTTGCCAATGGAATGAAGGATAGCGCGGCAAAAAACAGGGCAGTGTCGCCTAATAGAAATAAGGCTCTTGTAAGTTGCAGGGCTGGTTTGGCGGGGCGAAGGCTGATTTTAACTTTTAGCAGCCAAAAAAGAGGTAGCAGGGTCAGCAAATGAAAGAAATATCGACCCCAAACGACTTGGGCAACCGGGTAATCCTTCACTAGCATTTTGGCTGTGCCATCCATTAAGGGGACAAGCAGCATCCCGAGGATCATATAAATCGGGGCGAGAGTGTTCGCATGAGGTGTAAATGACAAGGGATTACGCATGTTTCCTTAATAGGGATAAAAAAGGATATACGCAATCCAGCCTTCCTTTAAATCGAAATCATTAATGGTGGATCAGGCCTTGGTCTTTTGCGATTGTCTCCAAATCGGGGAGCGTGTCAGCGTACGCAATGTGAAAGTCAGCAAATATTCTAATTTTTAAGACCTTTCCTTTATTAAAAGTCCAGATTTGCATCCAACTTGATGTACAGTCCTCTCCGGTCGAGTGGAGTGTGCACTCCAAATCACCCCGAACGATCATCTTATTTCCATCGGGGTGAAATTCTGAAGGTGTGATACTGCGGATTTTGAAAAATTGGTTGCAGAGTTTAAATAGATTCTGAACGCCCTTTTTCCCCATAAAAGTTGCTGCATAGCTGTCAGAGTGAATTTGGTTGCCTAAGCAGACATGCAACTCAACATCAGCCGGCAATTGTTGTACGAAATGACCGGGGTCGTCAGATTTTAATTCCTCCAAGAATTGACATACGAGCTCTTTATTCGACCACATTGATGCGCCTCCTTTAGAAAAAGTCTGCACTTAACTCTACGAATGATACTTTATGTATTTCTTGTATAAATGTGTTTCTGTTAACTAAGAAAAAAAGACAAAAGGCAGATTTTTTTTGAAAAAAATCTGCCTTTATATAATTTTTTGTTAAATTACAATGAGTTATGCGGTTTTTTGTAAGGCGCCCCAAACTTTTACAGGAGTGATCGGCATGTCGATATGGTTAATGCCTCGATCCTTCAGTGCATCAATGGTTGCGTTTACGATCGCAGGTGGCGCTGCGATGCAACCGGCTTCTCCGCATCCTTTGACACCCATTGGGTTCATTGTGCAGGGAACTTCAATTGTCTCATAAGTCAGGTCTAACGGAATGTTATCGGCACGGGGCATCCCATAGTCCATGAAGGATCCTGTGAGCAATTGTCCGTCTTCAGAGTACACCGTATTTTCGGTTAAGGCTTGGCCAACACCCTGACCCACACCGCCGATTACTTGATGCCGAACAAGCGCCGGGTTCACGATGGTTCCAAAGTCATCAACAATGACATATCGAACAACTTCTGTGTTCCCAGTCATCGCATCAATTTCTACTTCAGCGATGTGACAGCCATTTGGATAGGTAAACGCTTCGACTGTAAAGCTTGCTTCTGTATCCAGTCCCTCTTCAAGTCCATCGGGAAGCTGCCCAAGGCCTCTCGCTCTTTCGGCAACCTCAAGTATTCCAATTTTTCGGTCTGTTCCGGCAATTGAAAACGCGCCCTCTTCCGCAGAGAATTCGATATCTTGCGCCGAAGCTTCTAGAAAATGACCGGCAAGCTGCGATCCTTTTTCAATAACTTTATCGCTGGCGGCGTGGATGGCGGGGCCCTGTGTTGTCAGAGAGCGGGATCCGCCGGTGCCTCCACCCGTTTTGATTTTGTCCGTATCACCCTGAATAATGCGAATATTTTCAAACGGTACCCCCAGCCGCTCGGCCAGAACCTGTGCATATGCTGTTGAGTGCCCTTGTCCGCTAGATTGCGTTCCGACAGCCAAGGACACAATTCCGTCGTCCTCAAATCGGATCATTGCAGTTTCTGTTGGATTGCCCGCGGTTGCTTCAATGTAGTAGCACATACCAATGCCACGAATTTTACCGCGATTGGCAGCCTCAGTTCTTCTTTCTTCAAAATCGGACCATTGAGAATTTTCAAGTGCGCGGTCCATAAGCCGCTCAAACTCGCCGCTATCATAAACACAGCCGGTCGCCGTTTTATAAGGGATCGCCGAGGTTGGAATGAAATTGATCCGCCGGAGAGCATCGGGGCCAATGCTAAGCTCAATTGCAGCTTTGTCCATCAGGCGCTCGATAATATAAATTGCTTCCGGACGACCTGCGCCGCGATACGCATCCACCGGTACAGTATTGGTAAACACACCAACGCTTCGATAGTGAAGGGCTGGAATATCATAAACACCTGGCAAAACTTTCAGCATCGCAATGGTCGGGATCATGGGGCCGAATGTCGACAAATATGCGCCAAGATTAGCATTTGTCTTCACCTTCATTCCCAGAATTTTATTGTCTCGATCAAAGGCCAAGGACGCTGTTGTGACATGATCTCGTCCTTGGGTGTCAGATAAAAACGCATCGCTCCGCTCTCCCATCCATTTGATGGGGCGGCCAAGCTTGCGGCTTGTCCAAACGGTTGCAACGCACTCGGAATAGAAAAACAGTTTCATGCCAAAAGCACCGCCCACATCCGGTGTAATAACGCGGACCTGTTCTTCGGGAATATGCAGAACGGCATTGGCCAGCAAAGATCGCGTAACCCAACCTCCCTGAGTTCCCATTCGTACAGTCATTTTTTCCGTAGCGCTATCCCAGTCGGCAATGACCCCCCGCGGTTCCATTGAATTAACAACTATACGATTGTTAATCAGATCAAGGGTTGTGACATGGGCTGCATTAGAGAAAATCTGATCCAGCTCATCGGAGTTTCCATGTGACCAGTCGAAGGCCTTATTGTTTGGAACCGCCTCGTGGACGAGCGCTTGTCCTGCCTGATCTGCTGTTGCTGTGTCGTAGGCTACATCTAATTCGTCGAATTCGACATAGATCAACTCAGCTGCATCTTTTGCCTGCTGCAGGGTTTCCGCAACGACAAAAGCCAGATTGTCACCAACGTAGCAGACTTTATCTACTGCCATAACGGGATGGCCTGGATCTGCTCGATCACTCCCGTCCGTATTTTTGAGTGGGATCATACACGGGCGCTGGTTGGCATTGTCTGCCTGTAATTCGGCGCCCGTAATGATATCAATGACGCCAGGTGCATTTCTGGCTTCATCAAGATCAAGCGATAGGATTTTTCCATGTGCAATGGGAGATCTCAACATATAACCGTAAAGCTGCCCAGGCAGGTTTATATCATCTGTATATTCACCAGCCCCTCGCACTAAGCGATCATCTTCGACCCGGTTGACGGATTGATTTACGCCAAATTTCACCATGCTTGATACCCATCTCTATTGGAAAAACGTTCTCAGACCAGTTCTTGATTAGTTAAGCCTATTCTTATGCGCTCAGTTGATCACGTCAAGGGAAGAGCTATTAAACTTTTGGCTGTTCCCATAAAATACCATTTTCAAGAAGATCAGAAATCTCAGCTTCCTGATAGCCAATCTCTTTGAGAACTTCGCGTCCGTTTGCGCCAAATCCGGGCGGAATAGATCGGACACTTCCCGGTGTTCTCCCCATTTTTATTGCAATACCGGTTCCAGAATAGCCCTCTTTTTCAACGACCATTTCCCGATGTTTCGTATGTGGATGGTTAAGGGCTTCAGGCACGCTCATCGCGGCGCCCGCAGGAACACCTGCATCCAGTAACTCTGTGGCAAACTTGACGCCATCTTTTTCACAAAGCTTGTCGTTGAGTAATTCATTTAGCTCATCGCGATGGGCAAGGCGCTTGGAGTTATCTGTAAAGCGGGGATCTTCGGGAACTTCTGGGCAACCAAGGGCGGTACATAATTTTCTGAACTGTCCATTGTTTCCAATGCCAAGGAAAATAGGCACAGAAGCCGTCTCATATAGGTCATAAGGGGCAATGTTAGGGTGGGAATTTCCTGTTAATTTAGGGGCATTTCCACTCATCAGGTTATTGGGGGCATGTGGATGCTGAAGCTGTATGCCTGTATCATACAGGGATGCTTCAACAGATTGTCCTTTGCCAGATGTGTGCCGCTCGTTCACGGCCATGAGAATGCCGATAACAGCGTTCATGCCAGTGCCCAGATCCACTAGAGGAATGCCGACCCTGACAGGTCCGGACTGGGGAGAGCCGTTTACACTGATTAGGCCGGCCCAAGCCTGGATAACTGCATCATATCCAGGGAAGCCTCCAAATGGTCCGTCGGCACCAAAGCCCGTGACCCGGCAATGAATTAGGCGTGGAAATTTGAGACTCAGAACGTCTTCATATCCAAGGCCCCATTTTTCAAGAGAGCCTGTTTTAAAATTCTCAACTAAAACATCGGCAGTTTCGAGCAGCTTTAAAAGTATTGCTTTACCTTCGTCTTTGCGAATGTCGACTGCAATAGAGCGTTTGTTCCGGTTCGCACCTGAAAAATATGCAGAAATACCAGAGTCGTTAAATGGAGGACCCCAAGTCCGGGTTTCATCTCCTTGGGGCGGCTCTACCTTGATGACCTCTGCACCGTGATCTGCGAGAATTTGTGTGCAGAAAGGCCCGCCCAAAACTCGGGAGAGGTCAACGACCTTGAGGCCTTTTAATGCGCCATTGTTTGACATAGTACTTTTCCTTGAATGTCTGTTTTGTGCGTTTGTCGATTGAAGAAAATCAGGATGAAAAAATAGTCCTGGCAAATTGAGGGTAAACTTCTTCAACCTTCTTACTGATGTCCTGCTCCAACATTGACAGCAACGCTGGGTCCGTTTTTGGAGTTACGGGTGTGTTTTTCTCATAGTCAAATTCAAAGCCAGTATTGTCCAGAATATCTTCCAATGAGCTATTTTTGTGAATGCTCTCAAGGAAGAACCGTTTTTTCTGGCTGTTGAAACGGAAAAAGCATTTATTGGTTAGTAATCCGTATGGGCCGCCATTGCGGTAAACATTTTCGTCGCTGCTTCCAGGCGCACTAATAAAGTCGACCTTGTCAACGAAGACCCTTCTCGTATGTTCTTCTCGGAATAAGATGACTTTTGGCACTAAAAAGTAAAGGTAGGCCGATCCAAAAGTTCCGGACCAACGCGGGCTGTTTTGCGGATAATCGCCGATGCCCATTAAGTTGATGTTGGCAGCGCCATCAATTTGGCCACCACTCAAGAAAAAGGCATCAATTCGTCCTTGCGCAGCGCAATCAAATAACTCTTGCGAGCCATTGGTAAAAAAGTTGTTTTCAACAGAGCCAAGGATATTCAAAAATCGGGGGCTTCCCCATGCTGCTTTTGCCAGTAGGGCGGCGGCGCCAGGGATGGGTGAGGATGCGCCAACAGCAACGTGGTTGCAGTCTTTAAGCAGGTTAGCGACGAAACAGATCAAATCTTTTTTAAGGCTTGCATCAGTCATGGCTTGCCTCCTTATAAACATACGCGTTCAGATATTCAGAAAATCCTTCTGCAGTTCCTGCTACAGATCTGTAATGCCTCAAATGTTCAGCGTCTTCACGCTCTCCTTGCCAGAAGGACAGCGGCCATGTTCCCGAGGGGACATGAGCGACTGCCGTAATATAAAGGGCCGGAAGCGTTCCTGCGGCCATTTTTTCATCTTCTAAAAAATTACCATCAAAGGTTTTCTCAACTGTAATGAGTGCGCCTTTAGAGGCTTGTGCCATGGTAATTAGTTCCCGTCGGCGTCCTACCCATACGTTGCCTTCGCTGTCGACTGCAGGTGCGTGGAATAGCGCAAAGTCAGGCTGGATAGATGAGATAAGAACTATCGGATCTTCTTCATTGGTCAATGGGTTTTGAATAACCTGCCAATCAGGATGATGCTTGAGTATATCACTGCCGATGATGCCACGAAGAGGCATAAACGGAATTCCTTTTTGGGACGCCTGAAGGGCAGCATGAATAGCCGGGCAAGTCGCATCAATTAGCTTTATCGAGCCGTCTTTTACGGCGCTACTAAAACGCGGGGGCGGGTTATATTCACCCATCGTCAGCGCTGAACTTTCAAATGTGTCGACGCATCCTGCGCCGATTAGAAGTTCAGATTGCAGGCCAGAGGTGGGAATACCCACCAGGTGCAGTTTTTTTGTATCTTGCCGAATGAGTTCCCTCGTCGCGGCCATTGCCACGCCCGCATAATCTGCAGGTACTGCCACTTTCATCCCATCTTTGATGTTGGCAGTGAGGTCTTCTAGAGTAGTTAACATTCTGTGTTCCCCTTTTATTTTTATTCTTGGGTTTTGACAGTGGTTTGATTGATTGCGTTCTTCCAAATTCTATTTGATATCAAACAAAATTAAAATCAAAAACATCAGTCTTTCCTGAATATGGCTGACGCAACCCAACCCGCAAATAAGGCAAGAATAATTGCCGCTATTCCATGGATATAGGGATATTGTTGCGCAAAGTCATATATTCTGCGCCCCAGGCCGAATTTTTTAATAAATAACGGTGAGGTTTGTGCGCTTATCAAATCACCATCATGGAATAAATAAACCTCAGCAATGTAATTGCCGACAGGCACATTCGCTGGAAAGTGGATGGAGGTTCGGAAAAGCGCATTGCCGAGAAAGTAAACGGCAGATTGATCGAGGGAAAAAAGCGCCTGTTCATTTTGCTGCCGAATGACTGCCTGCGTATACGGTGTTGGATCTTTCACGTTTTCTGCGGGAAGCAGATTTAGTCGGTCTTCGCCAATTTTTAGCCGGTTGAGTGTGCCTTCATCGGTAATTTCTGATAATTTGCGATTGCTTGCAACGGCGTAGAAGCTGGGAACTTTCTGCAATTCAATGGATTGAGTATTCACCCAGATGCCCGCAACCCTTTCTTTCTTACGCACCAGTAATCTTTTTTGAGGTCCGCGGACAACCACAACAATGTCTCCGTGATCGGAAAGCCCATATTGATCTGCGGTTTTAATTGCCCCAAATAAAAGTAGATCGGTGCCAGTAAAATCTGAGGTCACAGAAATCAGGTGCGAGGATATATCTGTGACAAGCGATCCATCTGCTTTTGCCTGACTGCCTGTCGTGCATAAAAGAACTAATACTAAACCAAGAACTCTAATCATAATTAGTGCCCTTTGAAAGTAATAACGCTGAACGAATAAAGATCATTGGGCGTTAGGACCAAGTCAAAGGCGAGTTTTCCGCAGACAAGTAATACCATTAACGCAAGGAGGGAGCGTAGCTGTTCTCCCTTCATTTTGGATCCAATGCGTGTTCCGATTTGGGCGCCAACCACAGCACTGCTCATCAAGAGTAGCGCGAGCATAACATCGACGGTTTGTGTCGTTACGGAATGAAGAAAGGTCACGTTTGCCGTGACAAAAATAATTTGAAAGAGTGATGTCCCGATCACGACCGAGGTCGGCATTCCCATAAGGTATATCATGGCCGGAACCATAATAAAGCCGCCACCAACACCCATGATTGCTGAAAGGATACCAACGAAAAAGCCGAGGGTGAGTGGGAGCAGGGCGCTGATATAGAGTTTGGATTTACGAAACCGCATCTTAAATGGCAGACCGTGAATCCAATAATGCTGGTGAAGCTTTTTGCGGACCTGGATGCCTTTTTTTGCGTTCAGGATAGAGCGAACACTCTCGATAAACATCAGGCCGCCAATAACGCCCAGGAACAGGACGTAAGAGAGGGAGATAAGGAGGTCAACCTGTCCTGCGTCTTTGAGAAACGCAAAAATCCACGTCCCAAAGGCTGAGCCAACGACGCCGCCGACAAGGAGCACGGTTCCCATTTTGAAATCGACGTTTCCGCGGCGCCAATGAGCGAGCACGCCTGAAACGCTCGCGGCAACCAACTGGTTTGCGCCTGTAGCCACCGCAACCGCGGGAGGAATGCCCGTGAAAATTAACAGAGGGGTCATCAAGAACCCTCCGCCAACACCAAACATACCTGAAAGTAACCCAACAGCTCCTCCCATGCCTAGGATCAGGAATAAATTCACTGATATCTCGGCAATGGGAAGGTAAACTGGCATAAAGGTTGTGGCCCGCAATTGTTCTGGAGTTGCTGATCGTTATTTCAGCCTATACACTAAAATGTATAGAATTGTAATAACATCAATCGCAAAAACAGGAAATTATAAGAATTGCGAACTGTTTAGGCTGCGAGGTGAACAGATTTGAGCAGGTTTAATATCTTTTCGTTGTAAAGAGAGTAATAAATCGTTTGTGCCTGCCGGCGAGTTGTCACAATTTCATCTCTTCTTAAGCGACCAAGATGTTGCGATAATGCAGACTGGCTAATCTTGATTTTCTGCTCAAGCTCTCCGACGGAAAGCTCTTGTTCGGATAGACAGGTCAAAATCTCAAGTCTGCGCTGATTGCTCAACGACTTTAGGATTTTGCTGGCTCTGTAAAGAGATCCGGATAGGTCCGTGAAATCTTTTTTAAGTGCAGTTGATGTGTTGATCATGTCTACCTCCCCCCAGAGGTTACATATACGCTGAGTGTCACTCTTTAACAGCGCTAAATTTTAGTTCTCTACCCAGACTTCCGTTTAACCACATGAAATACATTCGGAAGTCACTTATGAGTGACCATAAGGGGTATTTAAAAGTTGCTGGACGGTTTTTCTCAATAAAAAAGTGACCAATCCAAGCAGGTCCATAGCCGCATACTAGACTAGTAAGCAAAAATAGTGGCGATCCCGTAACAAGAAAAAGGGCTAAGTTTACAATTGCGAGCGTCGTTCCCGCAAAATGAAGTCCACGACATAAAGAATTTGAGTGTTGCCTTAAGTAATAAGGCCAAAATTCTTTGTATGTGGAAACCTTATCCCCCATAAACGCCTCTTCTCATGTGCATGTTTTATCTATAACGCCCGTTATGTTATCAAATTTTTTTTATTTTGCACGTATTTGTGTCGTTTCCAGTGATTTTTTTTACGTTTACGTAAAGGGCAGTTGACGTTTACGTAAACGTCAAGTACATTGCGGGGCAGTATTCAGCATTCTTTTGGGAGTTGGAATGGAGAAAAACCGCTATTCAATTACAGACCTCGCTGAAGAGTTTCAGGTGACATCCAGGACTATCCGGTTTTATGAGGATAAAGGCTTGATAACGCCGTCTCGCGAGGGTTTGACCCGTATTTATTCGCGTAGTGATAGGGCCCGTCTAAAGCTTATTCTTCGTGGGCGCCGTTTGGGTTTTAGTCTGCAAGACATCAAAAAGATGATCGACTTGTATGATCCAACCGAAAACTCCAGCGAGCAGCTTCATTTCACGTTGCAGAAATGTCGCGATCAGTTGGAGAAGCTTGTTGTTCAGCGCCATGACATAAATGAAGCGATTAGTGAACTTGAGGATAGTATTTCAGATTTAGAAGACTATTTGCAAGATGAGGCAGCGACGACATCTAAAGTTGAGAAAAAACTCGCTTGAGTAATTTAGTTTGAGGAAACAGCGCAGAAGATCTGTGCATTTAATATTCATAAAAACACTATTGTCGCCGGAAATGAAAAATTTTGGTGATATTTTGAAAGGATTTAGATCATGAAGAACGTGGTCATTGCAGGGTATGCACGCTCTCCATTTACACTGGCAAATAAGGGTGAGTTGATTAAGGTTCGTCCGGACGAACTGACAGCTCAAGTTGTTCGCGGCCTCATTGAAAAAGCAGGTGTGAATGTTGAAGACATCGAAGATGTTATAATCGGTAGCGCTTTTCCAGAAGCCGAGCAGGGTCTGAACGTTGCGCGTATAATAAGCTTTTTAGCTGGTATCCCTAAATCCGCAGCAGCCACAACAGTGAACCGTTTTTGTGGTTCTTCCATGCAGGCTATTCATATGGCTGCGGGTGCTATTCAAATGGGCGCTGGTGATGTGTTCATTTGCGGTGGTATCGAAAGCATGACACGCGTCCCAATGGGGGGCTTTAATCCGGCTCCGCATCCACGTCTGTATAAAGAATATCCGGAAGCCTATGTATCCATGGGAATTACGGCGGAAAACTTGGCGAAGCAATATGGCATTTCTCGTCAGGAGCAAGAGGAAATGGCGGTTGAAAGCCATGCGCGTGCGACTGCGGCGCGGGCCGCCGGAAAGTTTGCCGATGAAATTATTCCAATTGTTGATGGCAATATCCGTGTAGAGCAAGATGGCTGTATTCGCCCTGAAACTACACTCGAAACTTTAGCGGGGCTGAAGCCGGCGTTTGATGAAAGCGGTAGCGTAACAGCAGCGACGTCATCTCCTTTAACAGATGGTGCTTCTGCAACGCTCATTTGTTCTGAAGAATACGCGGATGCGAATGGCCTGACAAAGATGGCGCGGATTAAATCCATTGCGGTTGCAGGGTGCGCACCGGAAATTATGGGTATTGGTCCGGTTCCAGCAACCGAAAAAGCCCTCAAGCGCGCAGGACTTAAATTGAGTGATATTGATATCATTGAGTTAAACGAAGCGTTCGCGGCTCAATCTTTGGCGGTCTTAAAAGAATCCGGGATGTCCTATGACATCACAAACATTGATGGCGGCGCGATTGCATTGGGCCATCCAATGGGCGCGACAGGTGCACGTATTACAGGCAAGGTTGCAAGTCTGTTGCAGCGTGAAGGTAAGTCACTTGGTCTTGCAACGCAGTGTATTGGTGGTGGTCAGGGTATCGCCACTGTTCTGGAGGCTTGCTAATCATGGCTATTGAGAAAGTAGCCGTTATTGGCGCTGGTGTCATGGGCGCTGCGATTGCCGCCCATGTCACGAATGCAGGTTATCAAGCTGTTTTGCTGGATATCGTTCCGGAGGGAGCCAAGAACCGGAATATGCTTGCTGAAGGTGCTGTGGCAACAATGTTAAAAACCAAGCCAGCTCCTTTTATGCACAAAAAGAATGCGCGTCTTATTACAGCTGGCAATCTGGAAGACAATCTTGAACTGGTTGCGGATTGTGACTGGATTTGCGAAGCAATTATTGAGCGCACGGATTTAAAGCAGGATCTATACAAGAAGCTTGATGCGGTGCGAAAAGAAGGCTCTATCGTTACCTCCAACACGTCAACAATTCCGCTCAAAACACTGATGAGCGGTTTGCCTGAAAGCTTGCAAAAAGACTTTGCGATCACCCATTTCTTTAATCCACCGCGTTATATGCGGTTGTTCGAACTGGTAAAGGGTGAACTTACACGCAGTGATGCGATCGACGATTTGCGTCAGTTTGCCGATGTTGCTTTGGGTAAAGAGGTCGTGGATTGTTTCGATACGCCTGGCTTTATCGGAAACCGGATTGGTATCTACTGGTCATTCGTTGCCCTTAAATCTGCTTTTGATCTGGATATGACTGTAGAAGAAGCGGACGCGGTTTGCGGGAAGCCAATGGGTATTCCTAGCACCGGTATTTTTGGTCTTGGCGATTTGACAGGCATCGATTTGGGGCCAAAAGTCAACGCTTCTATGTTGAGTGAGCTGCCGGCAAGTGATCCATTCTGTCAAGAATATGATGAAAATCATCCGCTGGTATCGACAATCTCAACTATGATTGAGCAAGGCTATACCGGACGCAAAGGCAAAGGCGGATTCTACCGGATCAATAAAGAGGGCGGCGGAAAAGTCAAAGAAGCCCGCAATCTTAAAACGGGTGAATATGCCAAGGCTGAAAAGCCACAATTGGGATCTGTTCGTGCTGCTAAAAAAGGTTTGCAGGCACTGGTCGAGTTTGATGATGTTGGCGGTAAATATGCATGGGAAATTCTGTCAAAAGTGATTTCTTATTCTGCCAATCTTGTTGGTGAAATTTCAGATGACATCATGGCGATCGATCTTGCCATGAAAACCGGTTATGCATGGAAATACGGCCCATTTGAACAGCTTGACCAGCTGGGCAATCAGTACTTCATTGACCGCCTGGCGGCTGAAGGTAAGCCGGTTCCGGAATTCTTGAAGAAAGTTGGGGATCGCCCGCTTTACAAAGAAGAAGGCCCGGATGCTTTCTATATGACGGTTGATGGCGACTATGCCAAAATACCAGTTGCGGACGGTGCATGGATGCTGCGGGATATTAAGCGCGGCAACAAACCTGTCCTGTCAAATAAAGGTGCCAGTATTTGGGATCTGGGCGATGGTGTTGCCTGTCTGGAATTGCATACAAAAATGAACAGCATTGATCAGGATGTTGTCTCCATGCTTCAGGAATGCGCCAAGCTCGACAAGAAAGGCTTCAAAGCGCTGGTGATTGGCAATGATGCGGATAATTTTTCGGTCGGTGCTAATGTGGGGGTTGTCTTATTCGCAGCCAACGCAGCGATGTGGCCCGTGATTGAGAATTCAATCAGTGAAGGTCAGAACGCTTTGATGAAACTCAAGTACGCACCTTTCCCTGTCGTCGCAGCACCTGCTGGGATGGCGCTGGGCGGCGGCTGTGAAATCGTATTGGCAGCAGACAGCGTGCAGGCGCATGCCGAAAGCTATATGGGTTTGGTTGAAGTTGGCGTCGGTGTTTTGCCGGGCTTTGGCGGCTGTAAAGAGCTCGTCTTTAGAGCGATCACAAATAAAAAACGCCCCGGCGGTGCAATGCCTGCTTTGGCGTCTGTGTTTGAGAATATCTCAACCGCAAAAGTTGCAACAAGTGCAGCGGAAGCCAAGGATATGTATATTTTGCGGGATGGCGATGCTGTAACCATGAACCGCAAGCGTGTGCTGGCGGATGCCAAAGCAAAAGCGTTGAAACTTGCAGAGGGGTATCAGCCTCCAGAGCAGGTTGAGATCAACCTGCCGGGACCAACTGCGGCTGCGGCATTTGATATGGCCGTTCAGGGATTTGTGACCATGGGCCGTGCCACAGAATATGATGCGGTTGTCGGTGCTGCTGTCGGCCGCGTTCTCTCAGGTGGGGATACGGATATAACCCAGCCCATCACAGAGAAGAAAATGCTGCAATTGGAGCAGGAAGGCTTCATGTCTCTGCTTCACAATACAAAAACTCTCGACCGGATTGAGCATATGCTGACAACCGGTAAACCACTTCGGAATTAGGGGAGATTTGATATGCCAATTTATAACGCTCCGGTTAAGGACATTAAATTTGTACTGAATGACCTGTTAGGTCTGGATAAGCTGACAAACCTACCCGGTTTTGAAGATGCGACGCCCGACATGGTGGATGCAATCCTTGAAGAAAGTTCCAAAATGATGACAGAGGTTATTCAGCCTCTCAATCAGGTTGGTGACAAAGAGGGCTGCACATGGAATGACGGTGAAGTGACAACACCAACCGGCTTTAAAGAAGCTTTTGATGCTTACCGCGAAGCGGGCTGGATGGGAATTGATGCGGACCCGGAATATGGCGGGCAAGGCCTTCCACATGTGATTGGTATTGCGCTGGCTGAAATGATGTCCTCGGCTAACATGGCTTTCGGTATGTATCCGGGACTGACCCACGGTGCCTATGCATCCATCCATCGCCATGGAACCGAAGAACAGAAGCGGACCTGGTTGCCAAAAATGGTGACAGGTGAATGGACTGGTACCATGAACCTCACAGAGCCTCATTGTGGTACTGATCTGGGGTTGATGCGGACGAAAGCAATTCCACAGGATGATGGATCCTATAAAATCACAGGAACCAAGATTTTCATTTCAGCGGGCGAACATGATATGTCCGATAATATCGTTCATCTGGTGCTGGCAAAAATTGCAGGTGGCCCAGAGGGTATTAAGGGCGTATCGCTGTTTATCGTTCCAAAATTTACGTTGGATGAAAATGAAAATCCGGCAGAGCGCAATGGCGTTTCCTGTGGCTCTCTTGAGCATAAAATGGGTATTCACGGTAATTCGACCTGTGTCATGAACTATGAGGATGCGACTGGTTATTTGCTGGGTGAAGCCCATAAGGGCATGCGGGCCATGTTTACAATGATGAACGCAGCCCGTCTGGGCGTTGGCATCCAAGGTTTGTCTCAGGCAGAGGTCGCTTACCAAAATGCGGTTGAATATTCTAAAGATCGATTGCAGGGGCGCTCTATAACGGGCACGAAAGCACCGGAAAAACCTGCGGATCCAATTATTGTACATCCTGATATTCGCCGTAACCTTTTATTGTGCCGCTCCTTTACCGAAGGTGCGCGGGCGTTGGGGCTTTGGGCCGGACTTCAGGTCGATATGGTTGATAAGCATCCCGATGCTGATGTTCGCCGCAATGCTGATGACGCCCTTGGTTTGTTGACACCGGTTATTAAGGCCTATTTCACTGATATGGGATTTGAGCTGTCTGCAACGGCGATGCAATGTTATGGCGGTCATGGTTATATTCATGAATGGGGTATGGAGCAGTTTGTTCGTGATGCACGCATCACCCAGATTTATGAAGGCGCTAACGGTATCCAGGCGCTGGATCTGGTGGGCCGTAAATTACCGGCAAACCTCGGCCGCTCGCTCCGCCAGTTCTTTCATCCTGTTGATGCCTTCATTCAGGAAAACATGATGAACCCTGAATTGCAGGAATATGTGATGCCGCTTGCCAAAGCGTTCGCCAAATTGCAACAGGGAACGGCAATAATTGGTGAGAAGGGCATGAAAAATCCGGATGAAGCCGGTGCTGCTTCTACCGAATATTTGCGGATGTTTGGTATTGTCGCACTTGGATTTATGTGGGCGCAAATGGCCAAAATCGCCAAGGAAAAACTAGCTGAAGGAACAGAGGATAAAGCATTCTTTGAGACGAAGCTGGTGACGGCTCGCTTCTTCTTTGAACGTGTGGTTCCAGACGTTTCATCCCTGCTTGTGAAGATGAGCGCTGGGTCAAAAACGATGATGGAGCTTGACGCGGAAGCTTTTTAAAGCCGGGACTTGAAGCAAGGGCCATAATAGTGAAGACTATTGTGGCCCTTGTGCATTTGTCGCGGCTTTTTTGCGGCAAGAAAATGACAAAATGTCAATTGTGTGTAAAAATGTTATTAAAAACAATAAACTAGGGAAGAAAAGAAAAATGGCAGTACGCAAGATCTTTGAGGAAGATCACAATATTTTCCGGGAATCAGTTCGCCGCTTTTATGAAGAGCATATTACGCCGTATCACGCTCAATGGGAGAAGGATGGGCAGATTAGCCGTGAAGCATGGCTAGAGGCAGGACGGCAAGGGTTGCTGTGTATGTCAATTCCCGAAGAATATGGGGGATTGGGTGTCGATAAACTTTTCAGCGTTATTATGATGGAAGAACAGGCCCGTGCAGGTACATCCGGGCCGGGGTTTGGGCTTCATTCGGAAATTGTCGGTCCGTATATTCTTAATTACGGGACTGAAGAGCAGAAAAAGAAATATCTGCCCAAACTGGTGAGCGGGGAATGGATTGGCGCGATTGCCA
Source organism: Sneathiella sp. (assembly GCA_034669685.1). Classification (GTDB taxonomy): domain Bacteria; phylum Pseudomonadota; class Alphaproteobacteria; order Sneathiellales; family Sneathiellaceae; genus Sneathiella. The sequence continues at coordinate 1,955,352 of JAXMOU010000001.1, read as the reverse complement.
TGACAGAGCCGGGGGCTGGCTCTGACTTGCAAGGGGTGAAGACACGGGCCGTGAAAGATGGTGATGATTATATCATCAACGGGTCCAAAACATTTATTACAAACGGATTTATGAGCGATCTGGTGATCGTGGTTGCCAAAACCGACCCAACAGCAGGGGCAAAAGGAACCACATTGTTCTTGGTGGAGGCCGATACACCAGGTTTTCAAAAAGGACGCAACCTCGATAAACTGGGATTGAAAGCACAGGATACGGCTGAGCTGTTCTTTGAAGATGTCCGCGTGCCCGCCAGTGCGATACTTGGCGGTGAAGGCAAAGGTTTCTTCTGCCTTATGCAGGAACTGGCGTGGGAGCGTTTACAAATCGCTATTGGTGCCACAGCAACGATGGAAGCGGTGCTGGAAGAGACCATTGAATATACCAAAGAGCGTTCTGCGTTTGGCCGAAATGTGATCCAGTTTCAAAACACTAAATTCAAGCTTGCGGAACTTAAAACAGAAGCAACGATTGCCCGGACTTTCGTGGATGATTGTTTGGAAAAGCTGCTGAATGATGAATTGAGCGTCGAAACTGCGGCTATGGCAAAATACTGGTGTTCAGATCTTGAGAATAAATTGATTGATGAGTGCCTGCAATTCCATGGTGGATATGGGTTTATGTGGGAGTATCGGGTGGCGCGTGCCTATGCAGATGCCCGGGTTCAACGGATTTACGGCGGCACAAACGAAATTATGAAAGAAATTATAAGCCGGTCCCTATAAGGGCGCGGGTAGGAGGAAGAAATGACAGAAGCTTTTATTTATGATGCCGTCAGAACCCCTCGCGGCAAAGGGCGTGCAAGCGGAAGCCTGCATGAGGTAACACCAATTAATCTGGCCGCGACAGCATTGAAAGCTGTTCGGGACCGCAACGATTTGGATACGTCGCTCGTCGATGACGTTGTTCTGGGTTGTGTTGAACCCGTTGGCGAGCAAGGTGCGGTTATTGGCCGTGTTGCTCCGCTTCATGCAGGCTATGCGGAAACCGCATCGGGCGTTCAGATCAACCGGTTTTGTGCATCCGGTCTTGAGGCTGTGAATATGGCAGCAGCGCAAGTCATGTCCGGTCAAAGCGATTTGACTGTTGGCGGCGGTGTTGAAAGCATGTCGCGGGTTCCGATGGGATCATCTGGCGGTGCTTGGTCAACAGATCCGCAGGTTGCGTTTGGCACTTATTTTGCGCCACAAGGGATTGGTGCGGATATGATTTGTACCAAATGGGGGTACAGCCGCGATGATGTGGATGCCTATTCGGTTGAAAGTCAGAAACGGGCGAAACATTCCTGGGATAATGGGTATTTCAAAAAATCGGTCATTCCGGTGAAGGATATGAACGGTTTGACCATTTTGGATCATGATGAACATATGCGTCCTGAAACAACTATGCAGTCGCTTGGTGCACTTGATCCCGCATTTGCAGTGCAGGGGGCTCAATATGGGTTCGATGCTGTAATTAAACAACGCTACCCTGAAGTCGAAGAATTAAAGCATGTTCATCATGCGGGGAATTCTTCTGGCATCGTTGACGGCGCCGCTGCGGTTCTGATCGGAAACAAGGAAGCGGGCAAAAAGATTAATGCAAAAGCACGTGCCCGCTTTAGATCTTTCGCTTCTATTGGCAGTGAACCTTCGATCATGCTGACCGGTCCATCCTACGCCGCAGAAAAAGCCTTGAAACGGGCAGGAATGACCGCGGCCGACATTGATCTTTGGGAGTTAAATGAGGCATTCGCGGGTGTTGTGTTGCGTTTTATGGATGTGATGAAAGTCGATCACAGTGAAATCAATGTAAATGGCGGTGCGATCGCAATGGGTCATCCGTTGGGGGCAACCGGTGCGATGATTTTGGGCACCGTTCTGGATGAACTGGAACGTCGTGATTTGAACACAGCCCTTGTTACACTCTGCGTGGGCGCAGGTATGGGTACAGCAACAATTATCGAACGGGTGTAAAGGACCATAATAAAAATGATAAATTACTCTATCGATAGCGACAGCATTGCGACCATTTCTTGGGATATGCCGGATCGCAGCATGAATGTTCTTAATAATGATAGCATTCCTGCTTTTGCAGATGCCGTTCAAAAAGCTATTTCTGATGCCGCTGTGAAAGGCGTGATCATTACCTCTGCCAAGCCTGATTTTATTGCAGGTGCAGATCTTGAAATGCTGCAAGGCTGGAGCGGTGCTGAAGAAATGTTCGAGAATGGAATGGAATTGCAGCTCATGTTCCGCTCCATTGAAAAATCGGGCAAACCTTTTGTTGCGGCAATCAATGGTACGGCTCTTGGCGGCGGATTTGAAATTTGCCTTGCTTGCCATCACCGAATTGCAGCCGACAATCCCAAGGCAAAAATCGGTTTGCCTGAGGTTAAAGTTGGCTTGTTGCCAGGCGGTGGTGGAACCCAGCGTTTACCTCGTTTGATCGGTATTCAGGCCGCGCTTCCTCTACTTCTTGAAGGTAAGCATCTGAGCCCTGAAAAAGCTTTGAAAGTCGGCGCTATTCATGAAGTCGTTGCAGCGGATAACTTGCTGAGCGCTGCCAAGAACTGGTTGATGAATGCAAAGCCCGAAGATGCTGTGCAGCCGTGGGATAACAAGAAATTCCGTATTCCCGGCGGCGCACCAATGAGCCCGGCCGGCATGATGACGTTTACGGCGGGCAATGCGATGCTGCGCGAAAAGACGCAAGGAAACTTTCCTGCTGCTTTGAATATTATGTCCTGCGTTTATGAAGGCTGTTGTGTCGATATTGATAGCGGTCTTCGCATTGAGACCCGCTATTTTGTTAAAACCTGCATGTCGCCTGAAGCAAAGAACATGATCCGTTCTTTGTTCTTTGGTATTGGGAATGCCAACAAACTCGCCTCTCGACCCAAAGATATTCCAACCCAAACCTATAAAAAGGTCGGTGTTTTGGGTGCTGGTATGATGGGGGCCGGTATTGCCTATGTAACCGCAATGGCTGGGATCGAAGTTGTCTTGATCGATCAGGATCAATCTGCGGCTGAGCGCGGAAAAGGATATAGCGATACTCTGTTGAAAAAAGCGATATCGCGGGGCCGCATGAGCGAAGACAAAGCCGCAGGTGTGTTGTCGTTAATCACCCCAACCACTGATTACGCGCTACTTGATGGCGCGGATATGGTGATCGAGGCTGTTTTTGAAAATCGCGAGATTAAAGCAGATGTAACCGCAAAATCAGAGGCGGTTATTCCTGAGACCGCAATATTTGCCTCCAACACTTCAACCCTTCCGATCACAGGATTGGCAGAGGCGAGCAAACGCCCGAAAAGCTTTATCGGTCTGCATTTCTTCTCACCGGTGGACAAAATGCCTTTGGTTGAAATCATTTGCGGTAAAGAAACCAGTCAGGAAACTTTGGCCCGGGCGATGGATTATGTCAAAGCCATCCGTAAAACGCCCATTGTTGTCAATGATAGCCGCGGTTTCTATACCAGCCGGGTTTTCAGCACCTATGTGAGCGAAGGCATTGCCATGCTGGCAGAAGGTGTTAATCCGGCGTTGATCGATAATGCGGGCAAAATGGCCGGGATGCCGGTGGGGCCGCTCGCCCTGGCGGATGAAGTTTCGCTCGATCTGATGCACAAAGTCTCTACTCAAACAAAGGCTGACCTTGGCGACAAATACGTCTCCTCTCCACGGGATGGTGTCGTCGCCAAAATGGTTGAAGAGCTGGGCCGTGTGGGCAAGCGGGAGAGCAAAGGATTCTATGAGTACCCTGAGGGTGGTAAGAAGCACCTTTGGAAAGAATTGTCAGATCATTTTCCGCAACTGCCAGAGGATCAACAGCCGGATGTTGGGGAAGTGATTAAACGCCTCATGTATATCCAGTCAGTGGAAACGGCCCGTTGTATGGAGGAAAATGTGGTAACAACACCCGTGGATGCGGATGTTGGATCAATTCTCGGTTGGGGATTTGCTCCTTCCAAAGGTGGTGCAATTAGCCAAATCCACAGTTTGGGCATTGATAACTTTGTCAGCGAGTGTGACCGGATGGCGCAAAGCTATGGTGCGCGCTTCACTCCTCCAAAGATGCTGCGGGATATGGCTGAAAAAGGGGAGCAGTTCTACGCAGCTTAATCTGATAAGTGATGAATAAATGAAAAGCGCGGCTTGAATGCCGCGCTTTTTTATTAGATTTGGTTGCGAAGAAGTCTTTCTTCGGGAACCGATACATATTCTTCAGGTAAAGGGACGGCTTTGCGCGCTGTCATGTCGAAGTAGCATCCGATGACTGTTGTGCAGTTAACGATCTCATTTGTATCGCAATTGATTAAATGATGGCCAAAAGCAAAGTTTTTGGGTTTGCGGTCGAGCAGTCCACTTTTGAGCACTAGCGAGTCAGCCATTTTGATCGGGGCTTTAAATTCGGTGTAGTAATCAAGGGCGGCCGATCCTAGATTTCGTTCCCGTTGCATGGCGCGTGTGATGCCAACTGACCCCATAATATGGCTTGCCGCATCTGAGAAGCGGCCAATAATATTTCGCACTTCTATATTGCTAAAGGCATCGCATTCCCAAACATCCACAGCGCTTCTATTGGTTTCAAACATATGATCCATCGGTTTTGCGGGCATCACCACCGATTTTATGGGCTGAGGGCAATAGAGCGCTTCATGTTCATCAACAAGGGCATTCGCTTTCTCCAAGATATCGGAGGGTAGATCTAAAGTCTCGCCGCTATCGAGGTTTTGATATGTGAGGTGAAATTCACTGACGGATGATAACTTGTCATTCGCGGCATTAAACAAATGGGTGAAGGCCTGAATGCGACCGTTTTTTATTGCGCGAATACCCGATACGCCATACATGATCGCGCCAACATGCATTTCAGCCATATATTGAATTCGTAGATCCTGATATTTGAGCGATTTTCGTTCGCGGCGAATTCGGTTCGGTGTAAGACCGATTGCATTGAGAAGGTGGCTAAGGGATGCAGATGCACGAGAGCTATAGAATTGCACATTCATATGCTTCATCTGGTCGCATTCCCACGTTTCAACTGCGCCGTGATATCCCGCGATAAGTTTGCTGTTTTTCAGGCTCATAAGCTTATCTCCTCTGGCAGTTTTAGTTGCGTTAGCAATTCGATTGTATTCGCCTCGAATGAGATGACCTTGCGGGCTTTCATGTCAAAATGCAGGGCTGTGATCAGCGTTTCGTAGGAAAGTTTATCTGTTGCGCTGTTGAAAAGCTGGTGATGGATAGTCATGGATTTTGCCGTGAAATCTGCGACGGCACTTTTCATATGCATTAAGTCTCCAGCCAGAAGTTCAGCGCAGAAACGGGATTTTTGATCAACGGCGGCGAACCCTTTTTGCTGTTCTTTGATTTGATCCGCTGGAAAACCCAACCGCTGAAACATGCTTTGCATCGCCTGACTGACACAAGCGCCATAGAACTGAATGTTCATATGGCCTATCAAATCCACTTCGCTGTTCAGTACATGACCGCGATAGCTTTCGAAATATCGATCCATGAAAAGAGGAACCCCCAATTTTATTTTTACTTTTTAAGTTCCTAATCTTTTTAGCATCGTCTGAATATAGCGGTCGATCATTTCTTGTGATTTAGCACCGAAAAGCGATAAGCGTCCGGTCTCCTGAAGCATTAAAGTGCCTGTAAAATAGCTTATTGCATCCAGTGTTTCTGTTTGCGCTATTTGTGCGGAAGTGCGACCCTGTTCAAGCAGAATATTGGCCATATACCCAAGCAGTGCCATTAAGCGTCCATTTAAAAGCTTGTTTGTATCTGCTGAGAAGCCTTGTTTTTTGACTTCACCGCTTGAAAATAAATACAACCCCAACTGCAAATCTTCGGGGTGGTCCTTATAATAGTTGAAGTATGCTTCAAATGTTCCTTTGATAATATCTGTTGGCTCATCGGTTATTTGAACGGAATTCTTGACGCTTTTTGTCAGGTTCCCCAATGATATGAAGAGTAACTCAGCATAAATTTCTTCTTTGGACTGAAAGTAAGCGTACGGAGCGCCTGTAGAATACCCGGCCCCCCCCGCAATTGAACGCATGGTGGTCCCTTCAAGGCCATTTTTGCGAAATAAAGTTGCCGCCGCCGATAATATTTTCTGCTTCTTGTAGGCTTTGATTTCAGCCTTTCGAGCGTGCTGAGTTGTATCTTTTAGGGTCATCCTAGATTCTGCCCGCTATCGCGCTCTTTAACAGCTTGCTGAAAACCGAACTCTTCTGCGCGCTCCTTGAACCACATTCCTTCGGGGCTGTGGCGGGTGATTCCGTCAAAAATTGTTGCGGTCATTTGGGTGGAAGCCAGCCCCATATTGTCAAAAGCCTGATTGATCATCAGTTTTTGCATCATCAACTGGTTCTTGGGGGCGGATCCAATCCGCTGGGCCAGTTCCATAACGCGTGCTTCCAGTTTGTTGCTAGGCACGGCGTCGATCACTAACCCCATTTCTTTAGCCTCAGTGCCGGTGATTAAGTCACCCGTAAGCAGCATGCGCTTGGCCTTTTCAGCGCCAAGGCGGTAAACCCACATGGCGGTGGTGGGGCAGCCCCAAATGCGTGCAGGCGGGTAGCCGATTTTAGCGGTATCTTCCATAATAACCAGATCCGCACATAACGCGATATCACTGCCGCCAGCTACAGCATAACCGTGAACCTTGGCGATTACGGGTTTATAGGATCTGAAAATACTCATGAAATCCTGTGTATTTCCCATCATCATTTTATAATCAAGGGTTGGATCCCATGGCATTTCCTGAACACCCGCATTGGGGCCTTTGGTTTGGGCATAAAGTTTTAAGTCATAGCCTGAACAAAACCCTTTTCCGGCACCATCCAAAATAATTACGTGAATATTGTCATCCGCATTTGCTCGCTCAATGGCATTACGGATGGCGCGGGGGGTGTCCATGTGAATGGCGTTCAGCGTTTCCGGACGGTTAAGGGTAATGCGGGCTATTCGTCCGTCGGTTTTATATAGAACGATGTCTTTGGTCATAGAATGTCTCCATTTTTAATTATTATGTTCATAAAAATGAACAACGTTCAATATAAATAGTTTTAAAAATATCGACGGAAATAAAACACAGCTCCGTTCAATGGGGGTAAGTCACTTAAAAAGGAATTATTATGAAACGGATTTTTGTAGTCTCTGCAGTTGTTGCCGCAATCGCCATCCCCTCAGCGGTGTTTGCAGCTAAGCATTCGGATAAATGGGGGGATGACTGGATCCAGCACATGTTTGAAAAGCATGATGCCAATAAAGACGGTAATCTTACAAAATCCGAGCTGCCTGACCGGATGCAACGGCATTTTGATAAAGTTGACAAAGACGGCAATGGGAGCTTGACCAAAGAGGAGGTTACGCTTGCGCATCAAGAGCGAAAAGAGAAGCGTTTAACCGCAATGATGATGCGTTTTGACACTGACAGCGATGGAAAAGTGAGCGAAGCGGAAGTGGTTGCCTTCGCGACTGAAAAGTTCAAAAAGGCGGATGAAAATGGAGATGGAACTCTGACAAAAGAAGAGATCATGAAAATGGGGCCAATGATGTCTTCTGGTGGGTTTCACCACGGAAAGCATCACGGTAAATAGAACGACTGATTGAGAGCTATCCAGACCCGATTAATCGGGTCTGGAATTTGCCTATATACCCAGTTGACGTGAAGCTAGGTCACGCATGACTTCTTCAGCTCCGCCGCCAATGGCATTAACACGAACTTCGCGGTAGATACGCTCGACCTTCGGGCCGCGCAGGAAGCCGGCACCCCCCATAATTTGCACACCTTCTCGGGCGCAGTATTCCATCGTTTCCGTGGCCTGATTTTTGAGCATGCAAATATCTGCAATAGGTTGTTCACCGCAATGAACACGATATGCAACCTGATCCAGGTAGGCTTGGGAAGCATTGATGGATTGTGCCATTTGAACGAATTTGTGTCGGATCACCTGTTTTTCAGAAAGGGGCTTGCCGAAAATCACCCGCTCTTTGGCGTAGTTCACAACTTCATTAAAACAGGTCCGAGCCGCGGAGATGCAACCAGCGGCCATCCCTAATCTTTCCGAATTGAAATTCAGCATAATGGCTTGAAACCCCTGATTTTCAACACCGAGCAAGTTTTCAACCGGAACGCGGCAGTTATCAAAATACAAGGTAGCCGTGTCTGAGGCCCACCAGCCCATCTTTTTGAGCGGTGTACGATCAAAGCCCGGTGTATCGCGATCAATTAACAGCAGCGAGATACCGTTCATGCCCTCGCCGCCTGTTCTAACCGCCACTGTGTAAATGTCAGCCCTCATTCCTGATGTGATAAATGTCTTGGACCCATTGACGATAAAATGATCGCCATCCCGCTCGGCCGATGTTGCAAGGTTTGCGACATCAGATCCGCCGCCGGGCTCTGTTATGGCGAGGGCGCTGATCATGTCACCCGCTAAAATGGCCGGCAGGTATTTTTGTTTCTGGGCCTCGTTGCCCACATTTTTAATTGGGGGCGCTCCAATGCTATGGCTCATTAAACTTGCGGAAATTCCCCCGGCACCTGCACGGGCTAGTTCCTCGGCTCCTATAAGTCCATAAAATAGATCGACCTCCATGCCGCCATATTGTTCCGGGAATCCGGCTCCCAATAATCCAATTTCAGATGCTTTTTTATATAGCTCCCTTGGGAAGGTTTCCGCTTCATCCCATTCTGCTGCGTAGGGTTCGATTTCTTTTTGAACGAAGCGGCGCAGCGCAGCACGATAGGCGTGATGTTCTTCCGTGAAAAAAGGAGCGGGGTAGCGTTCGAGCAGGTCCATTGCCAATCCCTCACATTTGGTCGATTTCAACAAGTAGGCTTCGGCTGGCAACTTGATCGCCTGTCCGCGCGGTTACTTTTTTAACAACGCCATCAACACGGGCATTGATCTCATGCTCCATTTTCATGGCTTCCAGGGTCAGCAGATTTTGGCCCCGCTTAACCGTGTCACCAATTGAAACTGTAACATCAAGAACGCGACCGTTCATGGGGGCGAGCACCATACCATCCGCCGAACCCTTTGCGTTGTTGGCCGATTGATAGGTAATTTCCTTTGCGCTGAATTGCTGTGCGCCGATACTCAAGTATAACGTTTCGTCGCAGACTGCATAATTTGCCGTAAAGCCATTCCCATCAAGTGTGACGCGTATTTTCGGCGCTGAATCGCTTGCGATATGGACTTGAGAGATTTCATCTTCGTATGCGACTTCATAGTCGCCCTTTGACGTCGCATGAAGGTGAAATTGAAAAGGCTTACCTTCAATTTCCATTTTTATTGGCGTTTGAATTGCGCCGCTGCTGTCCCATCCGTCTGTGTCTGAGTTGCGATTATGCCAATTGATGTGAAAATGAACGGCTGCCGCTAGTTTGAGGTGTGTTGCATCCAAAGGAGGACGTTTAAGCCCCTTTTTGGGGAAATAGCTTTCAATAAACGCCGTCGTCGCGGAGCCACTTTCAAACGCTTCATGAGCGAGGCAGTCAATTAGAAATTGACGGTTGGTCGTCAGGCCCAAATCCATTGTTTCTTTTAATGAGCTGATAAGGCGCCGCCGCGCATCTTCGCGGGTTGAGCCATAACCAATGACCTTGGCGATCATCGCGTCATAATGGGGTGTGACTTCAAATCCATCTTTTAAGCCGTGGTCACAGCGACGGCCTGCCCCAGACGACGTTCGCCAAGTTTGCAGTGTTCCGACCCGCGGAAGAAAATTCTTATAGGGATCTTCGGCGTAAAGTCTCGCCTCGATTGCATGTCCTGAAAAATTGATGTCATTTTGCAGGGCGGGAAGTGCTTCTCCGCGCGCAACACGGATTTGCCATTCAACAAGATCATAGCCGGTGATGATTTCGGTAACAGGATGCTCTACTTGCAGGCGGGTATTCATTTCAAGGAAATAAAAATCACCTTCTGGGCTGAGCAAAAATTCAACAGTACCGGCGCCGCAATATTGAATTGCGATCGCAGCGGCTACTGCGGCTGAGCCCATTTCATTGCGGAGGGATTGGCTAACCGCAGGTGAGGGGGCTTCTTCAATGACCTTTTGATGTCGTCGTTGAATGGAGCAATCTCTCTCCCCTAGATGAACGGTATTGCCCAAGCTATCTGCAAAAACCTGAATCTCAATATGTCGGGGTTCGATAACCGCTTTTTCCAGAATTAATTCATCTGACCCAAAAGCATTTAAGGCTTCAGATTTGGCAGCGGATAGGGCCTTTGCCAATTTCTCTGGGCTATCGACCAGTCGCATTCCCCGCCCGCCGCCGCCTGCGGCGGCCTTCACCATGACGGGGAAACCGATTTCATTTGCGGATTTGATGAACTGATCGTCAGATTGATCTTTCCCCTCATATCCAGGCACGCAGGGGACTTTGGCTTCAATCATTCGTCGTTTTGCTTCGGCTTTATTACCCATCAATTGAATGGCCTCAGCCGAGGGGCCAATGAAGGTTATTGCTTCCTTCAGGCAGCGCGCTGCAAATTCGGCGTTTTCTGACAAAAAACCATACCCGGGATGTATGGCGTCTGCGCCAGTTTTGTGCGCTGCTGCGATAATGTTATCAATATTGAGGTAGCTTTCCGCGGCCGCGGCGGGCCCGATACATATGGCCTGTGTAGCCATTTCCGTATGAAGGGCTTTTGCATCAGCCTCTGAATATACCGCAACTGTTTCGTATCCCATCTCATGGGCTGTTCGAATGACGCGGCAGGCGATCTCACCTCTGTTGGCGATTAATATCTTTGAGAAACTGGCCATCTCTTTTTCAGGCCTTTCTGCTTTTGGGAAGCGTGTCCATAAATTTACAGATAATGCCTAACATGACTTCATCGGCGCCACCGCCAATCGATGCCAGTCGTCCATCCCGATAAGAGCGTGAAATCGGTGTTTCATTCATGAAGCCCATGCCGCCATAATATTGCAGGCAGGCGTCATTGACTTCCCGAATAAGCCGACCGGACTTTAATTTCGCCATAGATGCCATCATGGTTACATTCTCACCATTGATGTAGTCTTCTACAGCGCGGTAAGTGAGGGAGCGAAGGCATTCAACTTCTGTTTTAAGCTCCGCCAGCCGGAAATGAATGACCTGGTTGTCGAGTAACGGTTTGCCAAAGGCTTGGCGATCGCGGGTATAGTCTATCGTATCATTTATGGCTTTATCCAAGCTCTGCAGGGCATTTCCGGCAGCCCAAAGACGCTCTTCTTGAAATTGTAGCATCTGGTAGGTGAAGCCCATACCCTCCTCGCCAATGATATTACACATGGGGACACGCACATCTTCAAAATAAAGCTGCGCTGTATCAGACGATCGCATGCCCAGCTTATCCAGTTTTCTTTCGACGGTGATGCCGGGTGTATCCATCGGAACGATAATCAGTGATTTGCTGCTGTGCATGGGGCCATCGCTGGTATTGACCAGCATGCACATGAAATCGGCCTGTGTTCCGTTGGTAATCCACATTTTCTGGCCGTTGATGACATAGTCATCGCCATCTCTTTTGGCATTGGATTTTATGGCAGCAACATCGGAACCCGCACTTGGCTCGGAGACACCGATACAAGCTACATAATCGCCAGAAATAGCCGGTCTTAGAAAGTTTTCTTTTACATAGTCAGATCCAAATCGGGCGAGGGCCGGGGTGGCCATATCTGTTTGAACGCCGATCGCCATCGGTATTCCGCCGCAGGGGATCTGTCCCAAGGTTTCGGCCATTGCAAGGCTGAACGAATAATCCAGTCCCATGCCGCCATATTCTTCGGGTTTGCAAACGCCGAGGAAACCCTGACCTCCCATTTTTTTGAAGAGCTCTTTGGCGGGGAAAATACCAGCTGCTTCCCATTCATCCACATAGGGGGTTATTTCCTGCGCGAAAAATTTACTCAGGGAACTCATGAATTCTCGATGTTCTTGCTTATACAACATTTTTGTTTCCTCCCGTGGTTACATGCGTCCGACACCAAATGTATTTTTGTTTGTTATGCGTCGGTCTCCTTCCTGCGCGATTGACAGGCAATAGCTGAGCACTTTTCTTGTGTCCCTTGGATCAATAAGGCCATCGTCCCAAAGTCTCGCTGTGGCATAGAGGGCCGTGGATTCTTTTTTGGTTCTGGCAATGATGCCTTGCTCCATTTTTTCCAGTGCCTCTCTGTCCGGCTCCTGTCCCATGCGTTTGAATTTTTCTTCAGTGACAATCGACAGCACCTTTGCAGCTTGCTCGCCGCCCATGACCGCAATTTGATTGTTCGGCCACGCAAAGATAAAGCGTGGGTCAAAACCTCGGCCACACATGCCATAATTGCCAGCCCCAAAACTGGCCCCAATATGTATTGTGATTTTTGGAACGGTCGCATTGGTGACGGCCTGAATCATTTTAGAACCGTGTTTAACAATTCCGGATTGCTCTGCCTCTGTACCGACCATAAAGCCTGTTGTGTTTTGCAAGAAAACAATTGGTGTTCCCGATTGACAGCAAAGCTGTATGAACTGCGCCGCTTTCGTTGCACCGTTCGCATTTATCGGGCCGTTGTTTCCGATGATCCCTACAGCCTGACCTTCAATACGGGCGTGGCCACATACAGTGCTTTCGCCATATAGCTCTTTAAAGTCCAGAAATTGGGAGCCATCCACAATACGGGCAATGACTTCACGCACATCATAGGGTTTGCGATAATCTGTGGAAACAATACCCAGCAGTTCTTCAGCGTCATACAGAGGGGCGCAAAAATCCGGTTTGTTAGTTTGCTGGGGCAAGTTTTCATTCCAGGGGAGCTTTGCCATGATTTCACGGGCAATTCGAATTCCATCCGCATCATCTTCTGCCATATATTCGGAAACGCCCGATACAGTCGTATGCATTTCTGCACCGCCCAGTTCTTCATCTGTTGAGATCTCTCCCGTCGCGGCTTTCAATAGAGGTGGGCCCGCGAGGAACACTTTTGCACGATCTTTGACCATTATGACGTAATCGGAAAGTCCGGGCTGGTAAGCCCCGCCTGCTGTGCTGGAACCATGCACAACTGTGATTTGCGGGATTCCCGCGGCTGACATGCGGGCTTGATTTGCAAACCCCTGACCGCCTTTGACAAATATTTCTGCCTGATAAAGAAGGTTGGCTCCGCCAGATTCAACCAAATTGATGACGGGTAGTTTGTTTTTCAGGATTATCTCTTGGGCACGTAGTGATTTTTCTAGTCCCATTGGCGCAACTGTGCCGCCTTTAATCGCGCTGTCAGAGGCCTTGATCAAGCAGCGAACACCTGACACATAACCAATGCCAACAATCAACCCACCACCGTAGACTTCTTTTTTGCCATCATCGTCATGCATGGCAAGTCCTGCAAGGGTTGCAAGTTGTAAAAAGGGAGCCCCTTTATCCAGCAGCAGTGCGATACGTTCACGCGGAAGTAATTGTCCCCGGCCTTCAAATTTCTCTTTCTTTGAATTCGAGGTATCTCGAATGGTTTGCTCCAGCCCCCTGAACTCTTCAATCAACTTCAGCATCGCTTCACTGTTTGATTGGAAGGTCTCACTCTGGGTATCGATTTCAGAATTTATGGTTGGCATTATTTTTCTGTGTCCTCATCCTGAAAGAGTTTCGGTGTCGTTGCCAAGTGAAAGCCATTAAATGCTTTATTGTTGTTATGATCTTGCAAGGGCCAATGCAGTCTTGCATTTGGCGCAGCGCCATCCACCCGAATACAGTCACCAGATATGAAGGCCGCGGCTTCTGAGAGTAAGAAGACAATCGCTGCTGATGTTTCTGATTCTGTTCCCATGCGTTTAACCGGGTTGTAAGTGGCAAGCTTCTTAAGCTGTTCCTGAAACCAGTCTGGATAAGTATCCATGCCAGATGACATGATCCAGCCCGGTGCCACGGCATTGACGCGAACGCCGGCGTATCCCCATTCCACAGCTGCCGTTTCCGTAAAGCTCAGCATTCCTTTTCGGGCTGCACCGGAATGACCCATGCCTGGCATTGAGGTCCACATATCGGCGATAATGTTCACGATGGATCCGCCGCCATTTTCCTTCATCCATTGAGTGAAGCATTCGCGCGCAAAGAGGAAACCACCCGTCAGATTGTTGCTGACAACAGCATCCCAGCCTTTTTTACTAATGCTTTCAAGCGGAGCGGGAAATTGCCCGCCAGCATTATTGACCAACCCATCGATTGCACCATGATGCTTTAGGATATCTGAGACGGTTTGCTTTACGGCTTCTTCATTGCGGATGTCGCATGAATGTGTGCTGACCTGCCCGCCAGCCTCTGTTAATTCGGCCTGAACAGTATCCAGTTTTTCCTGTGATCGGCCAACGATTGCAACCGCTGCCCCTAAGGCAACCAGTTCATGAGCTGTGCATCGACCGATGCCGCTCCCGCCGCCGGTTATAATGATTTTCTGACCCGCAAATAAATCCGGCCGAAAAACGGAACGATACCCCATAGGAAATGCCCCTCCCAATTTTCTTATTAGTCATGCTTATTTCTTATTTGATTTATTCACATGACATCATTATTTGACTTCATGGTAGGTGACGTTTACGTTAACGTCAAGCAAGGAGTTTAGGTGGAAATGCAAAATGAAAAAGATGCATTTTAACTGCCGTCAATTTGAAAGGATCTAGGCAAATGGCAACACTTGAAGAAATCACTGAAGCAATGCGGGAGCGTATTGGTGAAGACTGTGGATTGGATTCCACGTTGAAATTTGATTTCAAGGGCGATGGGTATATTTTTGTCAATGCGGAACAGGTCCCAAATGTTGTCAGCAATGAAGACGCTGAGGCCGATTGTACGATTAAAATTTCAATGGAAAATTTTGAATCTCTGGCGAAAGGGGATTTGGATCCGACAACTGCCTTTATGATGGGGAAACTGAAGATTGAAGGCAATATGGGTATTGCGATGAAATTGCAGAGTATTTTTAAATAATATTTGGCAGTCCGACTCAATATTAAAGCGGTCCGTACAGGGTCGCTTTTTTGGGCATAGATTCTTGTGAATCTTATGCAGAAAGCGCGATCAAGCTGGAATTGGCGGAATAATATCTGCCTTTTTGATGAAATTGCTGCAAAATTTGAAAAAATCGCTTTTTGGTGAACTTTTTTCTGTACCTTTTGGAGTTGAGCTATTATGAAAAGCGCTTCGAATTTAAACTTGAACCGAACGGAGCTAGTCACATGACAGCAAGATCTGCACGGAATGGCCGCAATCAGGGTGGCAAAAGCCGGAAAAGTGGTGGCGGTGGACGTGGTAATGGCGGAACAAAGAACTGCCGTTCAAATGCGCAACGCACTGCTCGTAAACTGACTTTGAAAATGGGACGCCACGCTTCCCGTCGTCAGTTGAAGAAAGTACAGGAAGCAACACGCGCTGCGAACGCAGCCTAACTGTTTCCTTTCTGATATTGGAAAAAGCTGCATTTATTGAATGCAGCTTTTTTTATGCGCCTTCTTCAAGGGCGGAATAGCGTTCCCCGACGTTCGCAAATCCATGCACAAAATCCCAGCCATCCCTTTCTGCGGCGATCACGATATTGGCGCAGGCCCGACTGTCTGACAACGCGTCATGGTGATTGAGTTCCAGATTTAAGAATTGGGCGACATTGGGTAATTTTGTTGGCCTGACATTCCACATTTTCCGGGCAAGTTGGACTGTACAGACGAACTTGGTTGTGGGGGGCGTGATTTGGTATGTAGCGCAGCAAGCGTTGAGTACTTTTCTATCAAATCCGGAATTATGGGCTGTTAGAAAATCGACACCTTCGAAATAGGATGAAATACCTGGCCAGACGTGATCAAAATAGGGTTCGCTGGCGACATCTTCAAAGGTTAAGCCATGAATATGCGTGAAAAAAAAGTCAGAAGTCGGCGGACGTATAAGTTTTGAAACTTCGTCGGTTATCGAGCCATTTTCAACACGAACCAGCCCGATTGCGCAGGCGCTGTCTGATCCATAATTGGCTGTTTCAAAATCGATGGCAAGAAATGTACTCATGACGACACCTTATAAAAAAAACTCCTGAGAAAGTAACTCAGGAGTTTTTAAATTATGCGGACGCTTTTTTGCTGGCTTCATATTTGAGCCGTTCTTCTTCGACCAGTTCTTTCTTGGACAACTTGCCAACCAATGTTTTTGGCAGTTCGGGCCTAAATTCTACAGCGCTAGGCAATTCGTGTTTGCCAAGCTTGTCTTTAAGAAAATCTCGAAGTTCCTCAAGGGAAAATTCGCTGCCACCCGCTTTCAGTTTAATGAACGCCTTCGCGGCTTCTCCGCGGTAATCGTCTGGGATGCCAACAACAGTGACTTCTTCCACGCCCGGATGCTCAAAAATAGCTTCTTCGATAATGCGGGGATAGACGTTGAAACCGCCTGATGTGATCATATCTTTTGTGCGATCAACGATATGCATATAGCCATCAATATCCAGATAACCTGTGTCACCTGTCAGGAAGAAATCACCGACAAATGATTCTGCTGTTACGTCAGGCTTATTCCAATAGCCCTTCATAACGTTAGGGCCTTTAATGCCAATCTCGCCAATTTCACCGACCGGCATGATCTGGCTTCGATCATCGACATTGAAAATTCGAATTTCAACCCCCGGAACCGGAACGCCTGCTGCGCCCGGAACACGTTTGTCTGTTAAAGGTGTTGACGTTCCAGAAGGGGACGTTTCCGTCATCCCCCATCCTTCTAACAAGCGGCAACCCGTAACTCTTTGAAAGTGGTCTTGGACTTCAACCGGTAATGGCGCACCGCCGGAAGCACAGAACTTCAGTGAACTCAGGTCGTACTTGCCAACTTCGGGATGGTTTGCAATTGCCATATACATGGTAGGGACGCCTGGAAAAACAGTTGGTTTCTTTTTGTCCAGATCTTTCATGACGGCATCCAGCTCAAATTTTGGATGCAAAATGAGTTCGGCGCCGCCTGCAATGGCGAAGTTCATATTCACCGTAAGGGCATAGATGTGGAATAGAGGTAGGACACAAAGCGTCCGTTCTGTTCCGTCTGTAAGGACCGGGTTTGTTCCCTGTTGCATCGCGCGGAGCTGCTGACATGCTGCCATTAAGTTTTTATGAGTGAGCATTGCCCCTTTGGGAAGACCGGTTGTTCCGCCTGTATATTGTAGGACGGCAACCTGTTCTTGCGGGTCTTCAACTTGTACCGGTGTGTATTTACCGTCGTTAGCCAATAGTGCTTTATATGTCAGGTTTTCATCATTGCTCGGAACGCTGGCGATTTCTTTTGATTTTACGAGTGGGTAAAGCAGGTTTTTAGGGAAGGGCAGAACTTCTTTCAGGTTACCCACGATGATTTTCTTAAGGCGTGTTTTATTTAAGAGTTTAGCGATGTTTGGGTACAGGACTTCGAGGTCGAGGGTCACAATAAAATCGGTTTGACTGTCTTCGATTTTATGGAGCAGCTCGCGCTCAGCATCGAGCGGGGAATAATTGACGACTGTTCCGCCAGCTTTCAAAATCGCAAAGAAGCAAACGATATAATGCGGCGTATTGGGCAGATACAGCCCAACATGAACGCCTTTTTTGACGCCAAGCTGCTGGAAACCTTTTGTGGCCCGATTAACCATTTCATCAAGCTGTGAATAGGTTATGCGTTTGTCCATGAAATCGATGACATAATTGTTCGGCCATTTTTGAACCGCTTCATCCAGTAGGTTGAATACTGGCTTATTATCGATTTCTAATTCCCATTTCACCCCCTCAGGGTATGACTTCTCCCATGAAAAATCAGACATTTCCTATCCCTTTAATTTGATTTCATTTTACCTTATGAATTTTTTATGAAGGGTACGTCGAATCTGGGAAGCTGGTCAAAGGATAATTCGAAATCTATCATTGTATTTTGCGGGTTTCAGGGCGAAATCGAGCTTGCATTTGCGTTAAATTGTTCGAAATCAATGTAAGGGGCCGCTGCGCTGGGATATCTGAACAGAGGAGGATTAAATGACAACAGTTAGCGAAATTGCGGCAAAAGCCGTGGCCGATGCCAGTGAAAAGGTGCGGGATTCAGGGCTTAATATGGATGCGCTTGCACGGGCATTTATAACAGAAGCTATTGGAATATATAGTAAAAATAGAACCGCAAGCGACATCTCGAATGAGCTGGAATTTATTGCGGAGCATCTTGATGAAGATGAGCAATATACGTTTATGAGGCCGTAGTACGGATCCGCGGTTAAGCGAATCCGTCCATACCTGCGCCACAAATTATAACGCCGACTTTGTCATTGGAATTGGGAGTGTACTTTTGGGTATGAAGTGCAGCGATTGCTGCTGCGGCTGACAGTTCGGTCGCAATTCCGGCGGTGTTCCAGAGCCATTTAGCCGCTTCTATCATTTCCGCGTCAGAAACCAGAACAATTTCTTCAACATTTTTCTGGATCAATTCCAGATTGAATTGGGCGGATCTACGAGGGGCAAGTGTTGATGCGAGGGTTGAGATCTTGTCCAGGGTGACAAGCTCACCAGCCTTGAGGCTGTCGTGCAGGGTCGGTGCGCCTTCGGCTTCCACACCAATGATTTTTATGCCCGGTTTAATGTATTTCGCCGCTGTTGAAACGCCTGAGATTAGTCCGCCGCCGCCAACGGCAACTATTAGAATATCCAGATCGGGAACGGCGCTGAGTAATTCAAGTGCAATAGTCCCTTGCCCGGTTACAACCGTGGGATCGGCAAACGGATGGATATAGGTTTTCCCCTCTTCATCCCTTGCTTTTAAAGCAAGGGCGTTTGCGTCATCCCAGACCGCACCGGATACAATTACATCGGGGGTCAGTTTCTTCAGCTTTTCTACTTTGCTGGCAGGTGTGTTTTCAGGCAGGTAGATTGTGGTCGGTGTTTTTGTCAGGGCACCAGCATAAGCGACGCCCATGCCATGGTTGCCACCTGATGCCGTTACCAATCCTTTAGAAAGCTCGCTCTCGCTTAGGGAGAGTACAGTATTCAGGGCACCCCGAACTTTAAAGGAGCCGGAGACCTGCAGGTTTTCAAGTTTGAGCGTCGCCTGCAGCCCTGTTTTTAGAGGTAACTCCATTTCAGGTGTTTTATGGATATAGGGCGCGAGGTTCTCGGCGGCTTTTTGAAATGCCGACAGGGTTGGGTATTTACTCATACGATTAAACCTGAAATTGACGAAGGGTGAGAAAAGCAGTCTATAATGACTTATCACTGGAGAGATAAACAATAACAGAAAAGCAGACAACGGATCAAATCTAATGACATATCAGACACTAAAGTTGACGATTGAAAATCACATCGCCCATATCCAATTAAGCCGACCTGAAAAATTCAATACAATGGTTATGGAATTTTGGCAGGAAATGGTGGATGTATTTGCGCAAATTGATGAGACGCCGAGCGCGCGTGTTGTTGTTATTTCCTCAACAGGTAAACATTTTACGGCGGGTCTGGATTTATCAGCTTTTGGTGGACTGGCTGCGGAGATGACCAGCGGCGTTGATGGGGGCCGTTTGCGAGAGCAGATGAAGAATAACGTCATTGAAATGCAGGAAAGTTTTAGTGTTATTGAAAAATGCAGATTGCCTGTTCTGGTCGCCGTGCAGGGCGGATGTATTGGCGGCGGCGTTGATTTGGTGAGTGCAACAGATATTCGATATTGTACGGAAGATGCCTTTTTCTGTATTCAAGAGATTAACATCGGAATGACGGCTGATGTTGGAACGCTGCAGCGCCTTCCACATTTAATTCCATCTGGTTTAGTCCGGGAACTGGCCTATACCGGGCGGCGTATGATGGCGGCTGAGGCGTGTGAGGCGGGTTTGGTAAATGCAGTTTACAAAACAGCCGATGAACTGTTGAGCGCGGTTATGAAAGTCGCTGCCGAAATTGCTGCAAAATCACCACTTGCAGTTAATGGAACGAAAGAAATGCTCAATTATACGCGGGATCATTCGGTTGATGACGCTCTGCATTATATGGCGGTTTGGCAGGCCGGAATGTTCTTCTCGAACGATCTGTTCGAAGCGGCAAAAGCGAACGCTGAAAAGCGCCCGCCCGTTTTTGAAGATATGCTTGCCCCCAAAAAATTAGTCCGCCGTAAATAAGGTTTTATTTGCCGAATATTTTCCAAATACCGTCGGCGGTTAAGATAATCCGATCGCCGACCATCAGCTCGCCGCGCATAAATACGACGGACATTCCTTGGCGCGTGATGCTGCTATTCAAGGTGACCCAGTCTCCCTCTTTTGCAGAGGCGACAAAATCAAAATTCAGGGAAATGGTAGCGCAGGGCTTTTTCCCAACGGCTCGATAGACTTTGTGCCCGATCATTTCATCGGCAAATGCCATCATCATCCCACCGTGCAAGATGCGATTGGCGTTTGTATGACCGCGTTCAACAAGAAAGCCAAAGTGATAATCTTCGCCGTCTCTTTTAAAATAGAGGGGGCCTATCTTTTCAGGAAAACGGTCAGGGGCTTCATATCGGCGATAGCCGTCGGGGATAAGGTTGGTTGTCATGGATCCACTCTTTGTTTTTTGAGGATAGTATGACAACTTTTTGTAGAAGTGCAATCAAAGGAGAGGGAGGTCAGCCTGTCTAAGGTGAACAGGCTGATATCATGCCGTTAGTTTTTCTCATACCCATTTCGAATAGCGTTATCAATGCAGTCCGCTTTATTGTGATAGCCTTCGGTTGACGCGCCAACAATACGGCCGTTCGGGGCGGTTCTCCGCCAGCGCCATTCCGCTTTTTGGGGATTGTTGTCTTTATAAAATTCCCAAATATCGTCTTTCCCAAGTTTATCCATCGTGTAATCTCCAATAATATAGGTTATTGGATGACGCTTTTAGCAAGGCAATGTGAGAATAGGATGAGGCAAAAAAGCGGTGAATTAATAGTGAAAACACCCGGTCGCTCGCTGATTGAGGTAACACAGGGGGTATCTGATTGGCTTTTTGAAAATGATCTGTCGGAAGGGATTTTGACGGTTTTCATTCAGCACACGTCAGCCTCGCTCACCATTCAGGAAAACGCAGATCCGGATGTCCAGCTAGATCTGCAAGGGTTCTTTTCAAAGCTTGTCGTTGATGGCGATCCCATGTTCGTGCACCGGGCAGAAGGACCAGATGACATGTCTGCCCATATCCGCTCAAGCCTCACCGATGTTTCGCTGACGATTCCTGTATTTGAAGGGCGGTTGCGATTGGGAACCTGGCAGGGCGTCTATGTCTTTGAGCATCGCACCATCCCCCATTCCAGAAAGCTGGCACTGAATTTTATGGGTGACTGAAGTTAATTGCCGGTGTTTTCCATCAGGCGAATATAGAAGCGAATGATTTCGCCATAATTATCGATTAAGATACGTTCATTCGTTCCGTGAACCCGGCCAAGATCGTTGGGACCAAATCGCATGGGAATAAAGCGGAAATTATTTTCAGCCACGGCTTCGTAATGTTTGCTGTCAGATCCCGCGAGCATAAGCCCGGGTGAGACAAGTACATCAGGAAGAACTTCCTCAATCGTTTTCTGGATTGCTTTGTAACCATCGCTGTTGTGATCTGACACTTTTGACGGTTCATTACCTTGTTTGATTTCAAGAGTGACATCGGGATCATCAATGACTTTGGTGACATGATCAATGGTGCTTTGAATGCTGTCACCCGGTAGCAATCTGAAATTGACCGTTGCCGTTGCAAGCGACGGAAGAACATTGTCTTTTGTCCCGCCGTTAATAATCGTTGCTGCGGTTGTGGTGCGAACCATTGCATTCGTCGCACCGCCTTTTCCCAGCTCGCTAACAAGTACAGGTTCCAATAGCCACCTGTTCGAAATGACTGCTTTCAGGGATACCGGCATATGGGGGGCCAGAGTGTCAAACATGTCCGTAACGGGACGCTTTAATGTCGCCGGGAGACGGTTATCTTCAAGCCGGGCAATCGCCCGTGAGATTTTGCCGACCGCAGTTTTGCGCGGGGGAATAGAGGAATGCCCGCCTTCTGCTTTCGCTGTCAACTGAAGAGTTAGATATCCCTTTTCAGCAAGCGCAATAAAAGCAATGGGATCCTCTACACCGGGCATTAAGTCATTTACGACGACCATCCCCTCATCAAGAGTGTAGGCAACCTTGATGTTTTGTGCACTCAAATATTCAGCAATTTTGCCAGCGCCAAGATCGCCGCCAATTTCTTCATCATGGCCAAAGGCAAAATAGATTGTCTGTTTGGGTTTTAGGCCACTCTTCAGGTGATATTCGGCGGCTTCCAAAAGCGCAAAGACTGAAACCTTGTCATCGAGCGTTCCTCGTCCCCAGATTGCGCCGTCAACGATTGCTCCTGAAAATGGAGGGTGTTCCCATTTATCTTCGGTGCCCGGCTCAACAGGGACGACATCCATATGCGCCATAAATACGGCTGCAGGCAGGCTGGGATCGCGGCCTTCCCATTTATAAAGCAAACTATGTTCGCTTATAATTTTCTTTTCCAATTGTGCTGTTACGGTCGGATAGGAAAGATCAATAAAAGCGTGCAGTTTATCAAATTCGGCCGTTTCGGTTGGGGCGTCATTCGAGTGGGATATCGTTTTAAACTGCACTGCTTGTGATAATCTTTCCGCGGCAGCATTTTGATCAATTTTGACTACCGCTATCGCGGTAGCCTTGGATCCTTTTGGCGTATTGGTCAGGGTCTTATATCCAACCACACCTGCGAGGCCGATGACGATTATTACAATAAGCAAAGCTAATTTCTTAAACATCTAACGTCCCCCATCAGATCAATTGATTCATCCGCTTTAAATGGAAAAGCCGCCTAGCTTGGTTTCAAGATACTCGGCGATACCTTCATGTCCACCTTCGCGGCCCAACCCACTTTCTTTCATTCCCCCGAATGGAGCTGCTGCTGCGGTGGGATTAATATCATTGATACCGATAATACCAAATTTCAACCCTTCAAACATTCGGAAAGCTTTACCGATGTTCGGCGTATAGACATAAGCCGCAAGCCCGTAGTTTGTGTCGTTGGCTCTTTCCAAAACTTCATCTTCGGTGTCAAAGGTAAGGACGGGGGCAACGGGGCCAAATGTTTCCTCGCGGTAGATCAACATATCTTCGGTTACATCCGCAAGCACGGTTGGGGCATAAAAATGTCCACGGTCCAAGCCATTATCCATTAGGCGATGTCCGCCGCAAACAAGGCGCGCGCCTTTATCGAGAGCGTCCTTGACCTGGCGCTCAACTTTTTCAACAGCACCGGGTCCTACAAGCGGTCCAATGCTGATGCCGTCTTCCATGCCATTGCCGCCTCTCATTTTGCGAACCCGGTTTTCGAGTGTTTCAAGGAACGGTTCGGCAATTGATTTATGGACAAAAATTCGATTTGGGCTAATGCAGGCTTGCCCTGTGTTCAGGAATTTGACCAGAGAGACCCCTTTTGCGGCGTGCTCAGGATCGGCATCTTCGAAAACAATGAAGGGCGCATGCCCCCCCAGTTCCATGGATACGCGTTTCATATTTGCAGCGGCACCTTGCGCGAGCATTTTGCCCACGTTTGTTGAACCGGTGAACGTCAGTTTTGCGATTTTAGGATTGGTGACAAATTCTTCGCCAATTGGTTTTGGGTCTTCCGCGGTGACAAGGTTTACAACACCGGGTGGTAAGCCAGCTTCTTCCAGAATTTTAAACATTTCAACGGCGCAAAGCGGCGTAGATTCGGCTGGTTTTAAAACGATTGTGCAGCCAGCTGCAAGTGCGGGTGCAATTTTTCGGGTGAGCATTGAAATGGGGTAGTTCCAGGGCGTGACCGCGCCGACAACACCAACCGGAGAATGCTTGACCATAAAACGCTGGTCGCCACGTGGGGCGGGAAGGGTTTCACCGTATACCCGTTTTGCTTCTTCGGCATACCAAAGCAGAAAATCAGCGCCATATTGTACTTCGTTACGGGCAGCTTTTAGCGGCTTTCCTTGCTCCGTCGTCATGGTTATGGCCAGATGCTCTTTTTTCTCCAGCATCAGGTTATAGGCCCGGTACAGAAGGGCAGAACGTTGATATGCAGTGGTTTTTGACCAGCTTTTGAAGGCTTCTGCAGCGGCATCAATTGCTGTTACGACATCCGGCTTTCCACCATTTGGTACCTCGCCAACTATTTCACCATTTGCTGGATTGGTAACTGAAAATTTCGTTCCGCTTACGGCTTCACACCATTGACCATTGATATACATTTTCTGCATCTGCCTTTTTAGTAATTTTTAGTTTATGGGCTTAGCGCATTCACATCTAAGAAGTCAAAGGGCAATTAACAGCTTGTAGATGTAGAATGCTGGGCATAGAGATGTTATTAAAACAAAAACGAAAGGTCTGCCAATGTCGAACACTAACTTTCGCAAAGAAGCTGTCTCGGAAGCTGTTTCCAAAATTCGTGCAGAACTGAATGGGAAATCAGTGACGCCTGAATTACTTAGTTTTGTTGAAGCTGAGTTGCTGAAACTTGCCAAAAACGAAGATCTCTTTTCCTTTGAAGATTTCCCGCCGCCCAGTGAGGACGATCCAAGAGCGAGCTGTTTATACCGTCTCTCTGAAGATGAGGATCATCGCTTTGCCTTATATGCCAATGTGGCAAATGCAGCAGTCAATGCGCCGCCCCATGATCATACGACATGGGCTGTGATCGTCGGTGTCCACGGGCAAGAGGAAAACCGGTTCTATCGCAAGGTCGCTGAAGGGGTTGAGCAAAATGGAGGCGCGATTGTGGAAAAAGGTACGGCGGTAAAATTGATGCCGGATGATTTGCACAGCATACATATTCGCCCCGGAGAACCGGTTCTGAATTTTCACATGTACGGTCTCGCGCTTGAACAGCTTCCCGGTCGCAATTACTGGAGTGAGCCCAAGAAAGAATGGCGGACATTTCCAGCCCACACCGATATCCGTGAGGCCCGTTGATGAGTTTAAATCAGATATCTGCTGAGGATTTATATCAAAAAATTAAAGCGGACGGCGAACTGGCTTTAATAGACGTACGTGAACACGGCGTTTATTCGCAGGGGCACCCTTTGTTTTCTGTGTCTATTCCACTGAGCCGTTTTGAACTTGAAATAGAACGAATGGTTCCGCGTTTGACGGTGCCCATTGTCTTGTTCGATCAAGGGGGCGCGGATGATTTGGCGCCGCGTGCGGCCGAAGTTCTTTTTCGGATGGGATATAAGAATGTTTCCATTTTAACGGACGGCGTTTCTGGTTGGCATTCGGCCGGGTTTGAATTGTTCTCCGGTGTTAATGTCCCCAGTAAAGCGTTTGGCGAATTTGTAGAACATCGGTGCAATACACCTAGAATTACGGCTGAATCCTTAAATAAACGGCTGTCAGAGGGAGAGAAAATAGCGATTTTTGATAGCCGTCCCTTTGATGAATATCACCGGATGTGTATTCCGGGTGGGGTAGATATGCCCGGCGCCGAACTTGCCCATCGTTTTGGGGCGAACATCCAGGATGAGGCAACACCTATTGTCGTTAATTGTGCCGGTCGGACCCGGAGTATTATTGGGGCGCAATCGCTAATTAATGCCGGTGTTCGTAATCCTGTTATGGCGTTGAAAGACGGAACAATGGGCTGGTATTTAGAAGGCTTCGATCTTGAACACAACGCGGATCGGATCGCGAAATCACCAGCGCGAGAAGAATATACACAAGCATTGGACGCGGCGAAGGCTCTCGCTGAAAAAACAGGGGCATCCTCGATTGCGCCAACTGAATTAAAGGCGATGCAGGAAAACGCATCCGCGCGCACCTTGTATTTACTCGATGTTCGGACAGTTGAAGAGTTCGCGGCGGGTCACATTATGGGAAGCCAGCATGCGCCCGGCGGACAACTTGTCCAGGCGACAGATGAATATGTTGGTGTTCGGGGCTCGATTCTTGTTCTGATCGATGATCGGGAAGTTCGTGGGTGGATGACGGCCTCCTGGCTCAAGCAAATGGGATGGCCGGATGTTTTCGTCCTATCCGATCTGCAATCCTTTGAGTTGGAACAGGGGGCGCAAAAACAAACTGTTGTGAGCGAGGGGCCAAGCTTGTCTCCCGCCGAGTTAAAAGCCGTTCTGCAATCCGGCGAGCCTGCCGCCGTGATTGATCTTTCAAATTCGTTGGAGTTCGCCAAATCTCACATCCCGGGAGCTTACTGGCTGATCCGGGCGCGACTGGAATTTGATTTAAATTTATTGCCTGCTGTTGGTCTGGTGATCCTAACGGCAGAAGATGAGCGCCTGGCACATCTTGCAGCTTCGGAAGTTACCCAAAAACGGCCTGAAGTTATTGTGCGGGTCTTAAAAGGCGGTAACAAAGCGTGGCGAGATTCGGGATTTGAAGTTGAAAGTGGCGGCGGGCATCATTTAAGCGCGACGGATGATGTTTGGTACAAGCCATATGATAACAAGGAAAAGATCCACGAACGCATGCAGGAATATCTGGATTGGGAAGTGGGTCTTATCTCTCAAATAGAGCGTGACGCTACGGCGCGGTTCCAGATTATTTGTTAAGTGATCCCTTGCTTTTTCGGAGGAAAGATTTTAACTCCTCATTTGTTTTATTTTTAGCGGTACAAGTTCAATGGGATGCTTGCAATCTTTTGGGAGAGCACCTAGCATAATTGAAAATGGACGCATAAGATGTCCTGAAGAATAATGGAGAAACCCCAATGGATTTATCATTCAGTGACGAGGAACAGGCGTTTCAATCACAGGTTCGGGAATTTTTGAGAAAAAAACTACCGGCTGATGTGAAGGAACGTTATCAGCGTGGTGTCCATTTCTCTAAAGAAGGTCAGGAACGTTGGCAGAAAATCCTGAACGAACAGGGGTGGATGGCGCCAAACTGGCCAGTGGAATATGGTGGAACCGGCTGGACGGCGACACAAAAATATATCTTCGCGCAAGAGATGGGCAGAGCGTCAGCGCCCCCGCCAATGCCATTCGGGATCAGTATGGTCGGTCCGGTTATCTATACGTTCGGTAATCAGGAGCAGAAAGATTTCTATCTTCCCAGAATTCTGAAATCTGAGGATTGGTGGTGTCAGGGGTATTCGGAGCCCGGATCAGGTTCGGATCTCGCGTCGCTCAAAACAAAAGCGGAACGAGATGGCGATGATTATATCGTCAACGGTCAGAAGATCTGGACCTCACACGCACAGCACGCCAACATGATTTTTTGCTTGGTGCGAACAGATCAAAACGCGAAAGCACAGGAAGGAATTTCGTTCTTGCTAATTGACATGAATTCGCCGGGTATTACCTGCCGTCCAATCATTGGCTTGGATAAGGAGCATACGCTGAACGAGGTGTTCTTTGACGATGTTCGGGTTCCTGTGGCCAATCGTATTGGAGAGGAAAATAAGGGCTGGACCTATGCAAAATTCCTGCTTGGGAACGAGCGGACCAGCATTGCCCGAATTGCGCAGTCAAAATTACGTGTCGAACATTTGCACGAGATTGCGGCCAATGAAAAGGTCGATGGACACTTATTGAACGAAGATCGTGACTTTATGCGGAAGCTAACACAAATCGAGGTGGATTTGATGGCGCTGGAGTATACGGAGTTGCGCATGCTGTCCAAGATTGAAAAGGGTGAGACGCTGACTGCAGAGCCTTCCATGCTTAAAATTAAAGGATCTGAAATTCAACAGCGACTGACAGAGTTACTGGTTGAATCAATCGGGATGTACGGAGCTGCATATGACTCGATGTCTGTTCGTGAAGGGCGCAATGATCTTAATTTTGCACCCGATTATGCGCATGGCCCGATGGCAGAACATTTGTATTTAAGGGCGGCGACCATTTATGGTGGCAGTAATGAAATTCAACGAAATATCATTTCAAAGATGGTGTTGGGTCTATAAGGAAGAAGAAAAATGGATTTTGAACTCTCGGAAGAACAGGTTCTGCTGAAAGACAGTGTAGACCGGTTTGTACTTGATAATTACGGATCGGATGATCGCTTGAAACTGTCTCAGACAGATTTGGGATTTAGCCGTGAAAACTGGAAGCAAATGGCTGAGCTGGGTTGGCTCGGTATGGCATTTTCAGAAGATGTTGGCGGTTTCGGCGGCGGCGCTGTCGAAGTGATGATCATGATGGAAAGCATGGGCCGGGGTCTGGTGCTCGAGCCTTTCGTATCCACTGTACTGCTAGGGGGTGCGTTGGTTGCTGAGGCCGGTAATGCAGAGCAGATTGAAAGCATCATCCCGTCTTTGATTGAAGGCGAGACAATGTTGGCTTTTGCTTACGCAGAAGCGCAGTCTCGTTTTAACCTGAACGATGTTGAAACCTCTGCAACTAAGTCCGGCGATAACTATGTGTTAAACGGCGCCAAAGTGGTTGTTTATCACGGCGGAACTGCCGATAAACTGATTGTTTCTGCAAGAACTTCCGGTAATTCACGTGATGCGGAGGGTATTTCGTTGTTTATCGTTGATCGGGATGCAGCCGGTGTTGACATCAGAAGTTATGCAACTGTTGATGGGCAGCGCGCAGCCGATGTTCGATTGGAAAATGTTTCAGTTCCAGCCGCGAATTTACTGGGCGAGGAAGGAAAAGCAGCTCCGTTGATTGAAAAAGTTGTGGACCGGGTGATTGGTGCACTTTGCGCCGAGGCCGTAGGGGCAATGGCTGCAGCTAACGACATCACAAATGAATATTTGAAAAACCGTAAACAGTTTGGTGTGCCGATTGGAAAATTCCAGGTTCTGCAGCATCGCATGGTTGATATGTATATGGAGGCGGAGCAGTCTAAATCCATGTCAGATATGGTCGCCATGAAACTGGACTTGGGCTATGAAAATGATACGCGTAAAGCGGTATCTGCTGCAAAAGCTCAAATCGGTAAATCCGCTAAATTCGTTGGTCAGCAATCCGTGCAGCTGCATGGCGGTATGGGGATGACAGATGAATATTCAATCGGTCATTACTTTAAGCGCTTAACAACGATTGAAATGCTATTCGGAAATACTGATTATCATTTGAACCGTTTTTCAAGCTTGTCATAGGATCAAATTAATCCTAATGAAAACCGGAGCGTGATCGCTCCGGTTTTTTTATGGAGACGGGTATGAAATTTCCCTGGCTTATCGTCGTTATCCTTTTGGGTGCTTTGGCGGTTATATTTGGCGCGATTGGGGCTCACATCGTTCACGGAGACGAGGCAGCAACACGCTATCAGGGAACGGCTTTAAATTATCATATGTTTGCTCTGGTCCCGATTTTGATTGCAGACATTCTGATCCGCCGAAATCCTGCCCATACAATGCTTGCCAATTTATCGGCTCTCCTCAGCACACTAGGCGTTCTGATGTTTTCAGGGTCACTGTATTATTTGGCGTGGAGCGGCATGAGTGTCGGCTATAACATAACGCCGGCTGGCGGAATGTTGATGATTGTCGGCTGGCTATGTCTTGTTGTGCCCGCTATCTCGGATTTCAGGCGAAATGGCTAATCCGCATAGGTCGCGTCTTTGAAGTGGCGGCGGCACAGCGCAATATAACGATCGTTTCCGCCAATCTCTTTTTGTGCGCCTTGAATGACAGGCTGCCCATCTTCCCCAACCCGAATGACCATTGTTGCCTTGCGTCCGCAATGACAAATGGTTTTCAATTCACGTAATTCATCTGCCCATGCCAGCAGATGAAGGCTTCCTTCAAATAGGTTGCCCTGAAAATCAGTCCTTAAGCCGTAACATAAAACCGGAATTTTTAGCTTGTCTGCGATTTCAGAAAGTTGAAAGACTTGAGCCTTTGAGAGAAATTGACTTTCATCCACCATGACGCAATCTACCGGGCGTTCTTTCAGTATCTGATTGGTGAGTGCGAGCAGGTCTGTATTTTCTGCGAAGAGCTCGGCCTCGGCTTCCAAGCCAATTCGGGATGTGATCTTTCCAACGCCGTAGCGATCATCAAGCGCAGCCGTCAGTAGAAGCGTTTTCATACCCCGTTCTTCATAGTTGAAGCTGGATTGCAGCAGGGTTGTTGATTTTCCTGCGTTCATTGTGGAGTAGTAAAAATACAGCTTGGCCATTGGTGTCTACATACCTGTCCAAAGGTTAGGTTTTTGGGAATAGGCAACATAAAGAGGGTGTCGGGGCTGGTCAAATTTTGTAAGCGCCAGAATATGCGTTGAGATTTTTGAGCGCTTAATGAGTTGGCGAACTTCCTGATCGCGGTTTTGGTGGCTGCCATGGCTCCCCCATGCGCAGATCGTCATATCGGCATTGCGTATTGTCTCAATAATTACGGTGTCATTGAGCGGGCCAACCGGTGCCTTTGCCTTTTTGAGATCTTTGGGGTCGGTTGCTCGAAAAGCAAATATATTGATCACCTCCAAAGCACTAAACCCCATGTCGACGGCCCGGCGATGGCAGCGTTCAACAGTGGGGTCATTCTTGAAAGCATCGGCAGTTGAGGGATTGAGCATCAGGAATGCGACAGAAGGGCCATCTGCCCATCGCCGCCAGAGTTTATAGCGATATTGATTGCAGCTGCTAAATTCGGCATCACTTTCCCCAAAATATTTTGGATCCATTAGATCTCTCTTGGTGCAAGAAGGTTTGGAAAGAAGCAGGGTGATTTTCCAAGCTCCCAAATGGGGCGCTTTTTCATGATGTGAACAAAGCTGTCCGAATGAACCCATTGATCCAACCAATTTTGGAGTTTGGGGTAGGGCGCATTATCAAACCAATTGCGATCACTATTGGCAAACTGGCGGATGAAAGGGAATATACCAATGTCTGCCATGGTTGCTTCGTCAGTTATCAGATGTCGGTGCTTTGTCAGGCGACCTTCCAGTTTTTGCAGGAAGTGTTCACCTTCGCTTCGATATTCTTCACGAGACTTTTCTGGAAAGCGGACGTGATATTTATACCTGTCTAAAGCAGACTTAAACGCACCATCATTTTCGTCGAGTATTTCGGTGATTTCCGATTGTTGGGCAGGAATATCCGGGTGCAAGTTCTCGGGGTCGTTTTGTTGGGTCGCCCAAAGCATAATGTCGCGGCTTTCTTCCAAAACAGTTCCATCTGTCAGAACAAGGACGGGAACCGTTGCTTTTGGGCTCGCCGTAATCATCTCAGTTGGTTTGTCTTTTAATAGAATGTCCCGCAGTTCCACTTTTTGTTTAGAGAAGTGAATCATCATGCGCGCTCGCATCGCGTAGGGGCAGCGACGAAAACTGTATAAGACAGGATTTAGTTGAGGTGAGCCAGCAGTCATTCTTTAAAACCAGGGTACAAGTTAGATATTCTAGTGACCTAAGGTATATGGTGAGAACTGTAAAGTTATGGGTTTACCAACGTAGTCGATTAACTCGGCGAAGCATGGCGGCGCGCATAACTTCATTTTGCTGCGCAACTTGCTCAGCAATTGCTTCATCTGCAGCAATTTCATCTAAATCGGTATTGCTTAGAATTTCAGCCTTTGGAACAGGTTTGGCAGCAACCGAAATCGCCATATATGCGTTTGAGGCATCGCGCGCTGTCTTTTTCTCCGGTGCACGTTCAGTGTACATTTCTGACGGCTGCGGGTGAAAAACATCCTGTTTTTTGTCTTTTGTTGGTGCCGCGAGAATATTCATTTCCTCAGGCGCAAGGTGAGGGGTCACATCATCATGAATTGGCTCAGCTGAGGCAATTATTACTTCTTCAACTTCCTGAATATTCGTTTCCTCAACTTCGGGTGCTGCAATCTCTTTTTTTACAGCTTGCGATCTTTCGTATAAGGACGGTTTGCTCACCGCCGTATCAACAATATCGACTTCTGTGGCATCAACTTTGCTCTGTCGTTGTTCGTCGCGCGCGCGCTTCTTATCCGCAAAGATTTGTTGCATGCTGAGAGGGTCTTTGTTCCGGGATTTCTGTGGCGCTTGATTAAGGTTCTCAGGTGTCCAGGTTTTGCCAATTATTTTTTTCTTGGTTTTTTGAGGGGGCGCTTTTTTTGCCGCCGATTCTTTTTGAGGTGCCGGGCTTAACTCGATTTTCGGGGTCGGAGATTCTTGACTGGTAAAAAAGGGCAGTCGTTTTTCAATATGGCCAACCAGATACAGCATCGCCCCGCTGAGGCGTTTGTTTCTTTTCTTTAAGCGGGTGTTTTCGGCAAGAAGCTTACGTTCTCGGGTGGTAAGTGCCTCCGAGTTTTTATAATATCCGTTTAGCTTTTTGCTCGCGAAATTCATATGGCGCGTCTCATGCCCCCAGGCACCCCAATATCCCTTATTTCATATAAATACTTTGTTGGCGATGCGTCCCCCGATCGCAGGCGTAGTCTAAAACAGTTTATGAATGAAGAAAACACCTGATTTGTGAATGTTGCACTGCATTAATGTTATAAATTATAGCATATACCTATAATTTTCATGATTAAAAAATAATCATTTTTTTCAAAAAATAATTTTAGATTAAAAAATAGGCACTTATTTTTGAGAATTGACTATTTTAAAAGCAGACTGCCCAACTGATAGTCAGTTCAGATCTCAAAAATTTTCCAAATAAAAGAAGTACTTAATAAAAAGTATACGTCATTTGACTGATCTGGCACGTCCCTTGCTCTAGGTGTTGCAGTGCAAAAAATAATATCTAACGGAGGTGTAAATGTTCAATCTTAAAAAGACTTTGGGAAAACTGTCGACGGCGGCATTAGTTGCTGCGGGGGCGTTTGGTAT
The DNA here is from genome assembly GCA_034669685.1 of Sneathiella sp. Classification (GTDB taxonomy): domain Bacteria; phylum Pseudomonadota; class Alphaproteobacteria; order Sneathiellales; family Sneathiellaceae; genus Sneathiella. Next base: position 1,922,612 of record JAXMOU010000001.1, on the reverse strand, counting down.
GACAACCGCAGCAGCGAGCGCGGCTGATACGATTAAAGTGGGTGTTTTGCATTCACTGTCCGGAACAATGGCGATTTCTGAAACCACTTTGAAAGACACAGTCTTGATGATGGTTGATGATTTGAATAAAAAAGGCGGCTTGCTTGGCAAAAAAGTTGAGGCTGTGGTTGTTGATCCAGCTTCTAACTGGCCACTATTTGCGGAAAAAGCACGTGAACTGATCGAAGTAAATAATGTAGATGTGGTTTTTGGTTGCTGGACATCCGTATCACGGAAATCAGTTCTGCCTGTTTTCGAAGAGTTGAACAGCATGCTGTTCTACCCTGTACAATATGAAGGTGAAGAAAGCTCACGCAACGTATTCTACACAGGTGCCGCACCAAATCAGCAGGCTATTCCAGCTGTTGAGTATCTTATGAGTGAAGATGGTGGAAACGTTAAACGTTGGGTCCTTGCTGGTACTGACTACGTATATCCACGGACAACAAATAAAATTCTTGAGTCTTTCTTGAAGTCAAAAGGCGTCAAGGATGAAGACATTATGATCAACTACACACCATTTGGTCATTCTGATTGGCAGACAATTGTATCTGACATCAAAAAGTTTGGTTCTGCAGGCAAGAAAACAGCTGTGGTATCAACAATCAATGGTGATGCGAACGTTCCTTTCTATAAAGAACTTGGTAACCAGGGTCTGAAAGCTTCTGACATTCCAGTTGTTGCCTTCTCTGTTGGTGAAGAAGAGCTAGCTGGTTTGGACACAAAACCACTTGTCGGTCATCTGGCTGCCTGGAACTACTTCATGAGCGTTGAAAGCGATGAAAACACAGCGTTTATCGAAAAATGGAAAGCGTTCATCGGTGATGACAAGCGCGTAACCAATGATCCAATGGAAGCGACTTACATTGGTTTCAACATGTGGGTTCAAGCTGTTAAACAAGCTGGAACTACGGATGTAGATGCGGTTCGTCAGGCAATGTATGGCCAGGAAGTTAAAAACCTGACCGGCGGTGTTGCTGTTATGAATACAAACCATCATTTGTCAAAACCTGTGTTGATCGGTGAAATCCAGGAAGATGGACAGATCGAAACTGTTTGGAGCACAGATGGCGTCGTAAAAGGCGATGCTTGGAGTAACTTTATTCCAGAAAGTGCAAAGCTTACAGCTGACTGGACATACCCATTCGTATGTGGTGGTTGTGAAAAACCAATGTTCTAATCGACAAACTTAGTGGAGCAGGGGGCTTGCCCCCTGCTCAGACTTTTAGTTTCAATTTTGGACAATCCCCATGAATACGTTAAGAATAATAATAAGTTGTGTCTTGATGACCTTCACGGTGCTGGCAACGTCACCTGCTTCGGCGAAGTCATTGGAAGAGCTGGTTCAGGGACTGGCGCAAAAAAGCTTCTCTAAAAAAGCAGCGACTGTTGATCAGATGGCTGATACCGGCGACGAAAGAGTTGCCCTGCTGCTAAACGCCCTTATGGATGGCGATCTGTATATCCGTAAATCCGACAAATTGGTTGTCCTTGCCGAAAAGAAGGACGGTGGTCTTCATATTTTTAACGCCGCGAGCGGCGATGAAATGGGGGAAGTTAAAAAGTCGGACCTGACCAAAGTAAGAATTAACAATAAGGTTCGTATCGCAATTAAGGCTGGTTTGGGTCGATTGAATTTAAAAAATCCAGATCCCCAACGCCGAATTTCAGCGGCTGCGTCAGTATTTAAAACTGGCGATCCGGAAATGCTTTCAGTTTTACAGGCGCTCATTGTTGATGAAAAAGACGCCGACGTTAAAAAAGCATTTGAGTCTGCCGCTGCCTCAATTCTTCTTCTGAACGGACGTGATACTGAGGCCCGTTTTGAAGCTATTAAAACTTTACGTGAAACTGGTGGCCCAGAGGTAAAGGCATTGTTTGCGCAGGCCGTTGTTCAGTTGAAATCTGAAGAAACGGCTGAGGCGAAAGATTTGATCTTGGCAACTGAGGAGGCTCTGGAATCTGTTCAGCGTCAACTTGATACATACGGCATGATCGAAAATTTGTTTCAAGGCCTATCATTGGGCTCGGTTCTGTTGCTTGCTGCCATCGGACTCGCAATCACTTTTGGTGTGATGGGTGTCATTAATATGGCCCACGGCGAAATGGTGATGATCGGGGCATATACCACATACGTTATTCAGGAAATGTGCCGACTATATGCACCCGGATTTTTGGACTTTGCGCTCATTGCAGCTATTCCATCTGCTTTTGTCGTGTCGGGATTGTTTGGCATTGCGTTAGAGCGCTCCGTTATCCGTTTCCTTTATGGGCGTCCACTGGAAACCTTGTTGGCGACTTGGGGAATTAGTCTGATTTTGCAGCAATTCGTCCGAACCATTTTTGGCCCAACCAATAAAGAGGTGAGCACACCAAGTTGGCTAAGTGGGGCGTGGGAAATAGCGGGCGGTCTTTCGATTACATATAATCGATTGGCGATTATCTTTTTCGCGCTGATTGTATTGTTTTTCTTGATGCTGGTTTTAAAGAAAACCCTGTTCGGGCTGCAAATGCGCGCGGTCACACAAAACCGAATGATGGCCCGGTCCATGGGGGTGAAGAGCGCGAGTGTCGATGCCATGACTTTTGGGCTTGGATCCGGAGTTGCCGGTATGGCCGGTGTGGCACTCAGCCAGATTGATAACGTGAGCCCAAATCTGGGGCAGGCATATATCATCGATAGTTTCATGGTTGTTGTGTTCGGCGGTGTTGGTAACCTTTGGGGAACGCTCGTCGGGGCGGGTAGCCTGGGCATTGTCAATAAGCTGCTCGAACCATATTCAGGCGCAGTTCTTGCAAAAATTTTCGTACTTGTTGCCATTATCCTCTTTATTCAAAAACGACCAAGGGGCCTTTTCGCCCTCAAAGGTCGCTCCGTGGAGGGGTGAGCAAATGACAGCACTTAATCCAACGACAGAAAAAGGTCCGTTTTTGTCATTATTAACGGGCCTTCCGGGTGGCGGTAAAGCGTTTATGGGGATACTCCTTGCCGCCACCTTTTATATCTTTATCGGCAATACGATTATTCCCGAAGATAGCTTCTTTCATGTGCCAACTTACATGGTCAGTTTGCTCGGAAAGTATGTTTGCTATGCGTTGCTTGCGCTCAGTGTTGATTTAATCTGGGGCTTTTGCGGGATTTTGAGCCTTGGCCACGGCGCCTTTTTCGCACTGGGTGGTTATGCAATGGGTATGTATCTGATGCGCCAAATTGGTGATCGGGGCGTATATGGAAATGCAGATCTGCCCGATTTCATGGTGTTCTTGAACTGGCAGGAGCTGCCTTGGTATTGGTATGGGTTCGATGTTTTCGCTTTCGCGGCGTTAATGGTGATGCTGGTGCCAGGATTGTTGGCATTTGTATTTGGCTGGTTTGCTTTTCGGTCTCGGGTCACAGGTGTTTATTTCTCCATTATCACGCAAGCCATGACATATGCTTTGCTTCTGGCTTTCTTTAGAAATGATATGGGATTTGGCGGCAATAATGGCCTGACCGATTTTAAGGATCTTTTGGGTTTTGATTTGCGAGCCGACGGGACACGGATTGGATTGTTCATCGGGTCCTGTATGGCGCTGGCAATCGGATATTTAATTTGCGCCTATATTACGCAATCAAAATTTGGCCGAGTTCTAATCGCGGTCCGCGATGCGGAAAGCCGGACACGCTTTACCGGGTACAGGGTTGAATATTATAAACTCACCGTTTTTGTAATTTCGGCAATTCTTGCTGGTATTGCGGGGGCCTTTTATGTGCCGCAGGTGGGGATCATCAATCCATCCGAATTCTCTCCAGCTAACTCGATCGAGGTTGTTATCTGGGTCGCAGTGGGCGGACGTGGGACTTTGTGGGGCGCGATATTGGGGGCGATCCTTGTTAATTGGGGTAAGAGCTATTTCACGGGCGCGTTGCCTGAGGCATGGCTTTATATGCTGGGTGGATTATTTGTGTTCTCAACTCTTGTGCTGCCCAAAGGCATTGTCGGAACGGTGCCCGTATTTTACGAGAAATTCAAAGATAAGTTTAAAGCAGGACAATCCGCAAAAGCCCCGACAGAAGGAGGTGCGTGATGGAGATGCAGGTTAGCCCCAAACCGGTGGATCCGGCGACATCCATTCTTTATCTGGATGGCGTTAGTGTCAGCTTTGACGGCTTTAAAGCCCTCAATAGTTTAAGCTTTACGGTGAAGCCCGGTGAGATGCAGGCGATTATCGGCCCAAATGGTGCAGGTAAGACAACAATGATGGACGTGATCACGGGAAAGACACGCCCCGATGAAGGCGAGGTCTATTTTCGCGACACCGTTGACTTAACCCGCCTTGATGAAGCCCGAATTGCCAACCTTGGGATCGGCCGAAAATTTCAAAAACCGACAGTGTTCGAAAGCCACACTGTATTTGACAATCTGGAACTGTCATTGAAATGCGATAAGAGCCCCTTGAAGTCGATGTTCGCAAAATTATCGGCCGCAGATCATTCCCGCATTGAAGAAGTACTTGAGACTATTCGGCTGACCGAGAAAAAAGACTGGCTTGCCGGTAATTTGTCACATGGTCAGAAACAATGGCTCGAAATTGGCATGTTGCTGATGCAGGACCCGGAATTGCTGTTGGTTGATGAACCGGTCGCCGGCATGACAGATGCTGAAACTGTTCAAACAGCAGAATTACTGAGATTAATTTCCAAGACCCATTCCGTGGTGGTGGTAGAGCATGACATGGAGTTCGTCCGGGCATTGAATTGCCGGGTAACCGTTCTGCATGAAGGTCATGTTTTAGCGGAAGGCTCTTTGGATAAGGTCTCAAGTAATCCTGAAGTTATTGAAGTTTATCTGGGGCGCTGAATATGTTGAAAGTTGAAAACATTGATCTGTTTTACGGTGCCAGTCAGGCGCTTCGCAAAGTTTCTCTTGATGTGAACATGGGAGAGGTGACGTCTTTGATGGGACGTAATGGGGTTGGTAAAACCAGCACGCTGAGAGGTGTGGTGGGGCAACATCCGATTACATCCGGGACGATCACCTGGGAGGGTGAAGATATCTCGTCTCTGGGGGCCGCGGACAGGGCGCGGCGTGGGATCGCTGTAATTCCTCAGGGGCGGGATATCTTTCCACTATTAACGGTAGAAGAAAATTTGAAAACCGGTTTTGCCTGTTTGCCGCGTTCAGAACGCAAAATAGACGATGAAATTTATGAACTTTTCCCAGTTTTAAAAGACATGCTGGGGCGTCGAGGTGGAGACTTGTCCGGAGGGCAGCAACAACAGCTGGCTATTGGCCGCGCATTGGTCACAAAACCGCGACTTCTTGTTCTGGATGAACCGACTGAGGGTATTCAGCCGTCCATTATCAAAGACATTGCGCGTGTTATTTCCATGCTCCGCGATAAAGGAGGGATGGCTATTTTGCTTGTTGAGCAGTATTTTGAATTTGCACGGGATCTCGCAGACCGGTTTGCGGTTATGGATCGCGGGGAAATTGTATTGCACGGCATGAAAAAGGATATGCTGGAAAGTGACGTTCGCAAATATCTTACCGTCTGATTTACTTGCTTCAGCAAAACTCGCACGCTCTGTTGGTCGCGTAGAAGTCACGTTCGAACGAGTGACAGGGGATAGTTGCTTAAAGCATTTGTTCCAGTCTGGGTGTGGCCGTGTGCGGTTCCCATCTGTTGACAGCCAATATGCGCCAGAAGCCGTCCTGATCAATACGGCTGGCGGGCTCACTGGCGGGGATCAGATGAGTTATGAATTGGGTGTTGGAGACGGGGCAAATTTAACAGTAACAGGGCAGGCGGCTGAAAAGATTTATAAATCAATTGGACCGGATGTTGTCATTGATGCTTGCCTAAATGTGGGGCGTGAGGCGTATCTTGAATGGTTGCCACAAGAGACAATTCTGTTTGATCGTGCCCGTTTAAAACGGATTAACAAAATCGAGCTGAGCAATACTTCAAGGGTGCTGGCGGTCGAAGCAACTGTCTTTGGGCGGCAGGCCCATGGCGAGACGGTTCATGAGGCGGCCCTTACCGATGGTTGGGAAATTCGCAGAGACGGGAAATTGATTTGGTATGATCGTTTCAGGTTCGACGGGGAGATGAGCCAAATTTTATCTCGGCCTGCCCTGTTAAATGGTGCAAGGGCGATGGCAACCTTGATTGCTATGGGGCCAAATCAGAATGAAATCTTGCAAGCGGTTCGTGATGTTGAGGTAGAAGATGAAACGCGCATTGGGGCGACAGAATTAGACGGGGGCCCGGTTATTGTTCGGGTGCTTGATCTGAAGCCTCAACGTATGCGCAAAACACTTGTGAAATTGATCCAAGTTGTTCGAGAGAAACTAACTGGGGAAATCGTTCCGATGCCAGCGGTGTGGGAAGTTTGAGAGGGAAAAAAGATGCAATTTTCACCAAGGGAAAAAGATAAACTTCTTGTCTCGCTCGCTGCGATGGTTGCGCGCGGGCGATTGGAGAGAGGGGTTAAGCTTAATTATCCCGAAGCAATTGCCCTAATTACTGATTTTGTCATCGAAGGTGCGCGTGATGGAAAATCTGTCGCCGCATTGATGAGCGAGGGGGGCAAGGTGGTTTCAAAAAGCCAGGTAATGGATGAAATCGCGGATATGCTGCATGAAGTTCAGGTTGAAGCGACCTTTCCGGATGGCACAAAGCTTGTCACTGTTCACAACCCAATTCGATAGGAGTGCCAAATGAAGCCAGGTGAAATCATTCCCGCAGAGGGTGAAATTGAACTGAATGTCGGAGCAGACAAGCTTTCGCTTGAAGTCGCAAATACCGGGGATCGGCCGGTTCAGGTCGGAAGTCATTATCATTTTGCTGAAGTTAATCCGGGGCTGAGCTTTGACCGTGAAAAAGCAACAGGCTTTCGGTTGGACATTGCGCCGGGAACAGCCATTCGGTTTGAGCCGGGCCAAACGCGTGAAGTGAAACTAACTGCGTTGGGCGGCGACCGGAAAATATTCGGCTTTCGCGGTGAAGTCATGGGGTCTTTGAAGAAGAGTGAAGGCCGTTTGACCGGAAATAGAGTGACAACGAAGATATCGCGGCGCGGTTATGCAAATATGTTCGGTCCGACCACTGGGGATAAGCTGCGCCTGGCGGATACTGAGTTGTTTGTAGAGGTCGAAAAAGATTTCACGACATACGGAGAAGAAGTGAAATTTGGCGGTGGCAAGGTTATCCGTGATGGCATGGGGCAATCACAGGTTACCCGGGCTGGCGGTGCTGTTGATACGGTGATTACCAATGCTCTGGTCATTGATCACTGGGGAATTGTCAAAGCGGATGTCGCTATCAAAGATGGCAAGATCGCGGGAATTGGTAAAGCGGGTAATCCCGATATTCAATCTGGTGTGAATATTATTATCGGCCCCTCAACTGAGGTGATTGCCGGTGAAGGTAAAATCCTGACCGCTGGGGGCATCGATGCCCATATTCATTTCATATGCCCGCAGCAGATTGAGGAAGCTTTGGCCAGTGGCGTGACCACAATGATGGGCGGCGGAACGGGACCTGCGACCGGAACGAATGCAACAACCTGCACGCCTGGCGCTTTTCATATTGGCCGTATGCTTCAGGCCGCTGAAGCCTTTCCCATGAACCTGGGTTTCTTTGGCAAGGGTAACGCGAGTTTACCCGATCCTCTGATTGAGCAGATAAACGCAGGTGCATGCGGGCTTAAACTGCACGAAGATTGGGGAACAACACCCGCGGCTATTGATTGCTGTCTTTCGGTTGCCGATGACATGGATGTGCAGGTCCTGATCCATACGGATACGCTCAATGAAAGTGGTTTTGTTGAAGATACAATTGCGGCTTTTAAAGGCCGAACAATTCACGCCTTCCATACGGAAGGTGCGGGCGGAGGGCATGCGCCAGATATTATTCGCTTAGCGGGCGAAGGTAATGTCATTCCCTCTTCCACCAACCCAACCCGCCCCTTTACAGTCAACACTATTGATGAACATCTGGATATGCTGATGGTTTGTCACCATCTTGATCCCAATATTCCCGAAGATGTGGCATTTGCCGAAAGCCGTATTCGAAAAGAAACAATCGCGGCAGAAGATATTCTCCATGACATGGGGGCATTTTCGATTATTTCTTCTGACAGTCAGGCGATGGGCCGTGTTGGCGAAGTGCTGATCAGAACCTGGCAGACTGCGGATAAAATGAAAAAGCAGCGGGGACGACTGGCGCAAGAAACGGGGGACAATGATAATTTCAGGGTCAAACGTTATATTTCCAAATATACAATCAATCCAGCCATTGCCCAGGGAATTGACCAGTATGTTGGCTCTATCGAAGTTGGTAAGATTGCCGATTTGACGCTGTGGTCACCGGCTTTCTTTGGCGTAAAGCCGGATATGATCATCAAAAGCGGGACAATTGTGATGGCCCCGATGGGTGATCCAAATGCTTCTATCCCGACACCGCAACCTGTTCATTTCCGGCCTATGTTTGGGGCTTATGGGAAAAGTTTGATTGCCAGCTCCGTCAGTTTTGTCAGTGAAGCTGCATTATCAGCGGATATTGGTGCTTCGCTTGGGCTGGAGCGGGAGTTGCTCGCGGTTAAGAATACGCGCGGAGGCATTGGTAAAAGTGCCATGATCCATAATAATGCGACGCCTACCTTGGAGGTGGATCCTGAGACTTATGTTGTGAAAGCGGACGGCGAAATTTTAACATGTGAACCGGCAACTGAACTTCCCATGGCTCAGCGCTATTTTATGTACTAGCCCATGAATACAGCCTTAAAATGTATAACCGATCCTGATGAATTTGCAGGGGAGGTAATCGGAACGGTGACCTTGGACTTTGATAGTCGTCGGCGCAGGCGAATTCGTCTGACCACGGATCAAGGGGAAGACTTTCTGCTGAATTTAGCTGAAGTTGCGACTTTGCGTGATGGTGATATCCTTCGGCTTGATAATGGCGATGGCATTAAGGTTCTGGCGGCAAATGAAGCTGTCGTAGATGTTCTTTGCGCCGATACGGCGGCGCTGGTGAGAGTGGCCTGGCATTTGGGAAATCGGCATTTGCCGACGCAACTAATGGGAAATAAATTGCGGATCCGTCAGGATCACGTCATTGAAGAAATGCTGGTTATTCTAGGCGCGGATCCGGTGCGTGTGAACGCGCCGTTCAATCCCGAAGGGGGGGCATATGGGCACGGCGAGACCGAAGGGCATTCCCATGAGCACAGCCATTCGCACGGAAATGCCGAATGAAACTGACGGGCCTTTACGAATTGATGTCCTGGATGTCGCCCTCCTACCCCGTGGGTGCCTATACCTATAGCCACGCCATCGAATATGCGGTGGAAGTTGGACTGGTTCGCAATCGGGAAGAGCTGATCGCTTGGGTTTCCGATATTGTCGAATATGGCGCGGGCAGGACGGATACCATATTGCTTGTTGAAGCTTATCGTGCGCTGCAATCAAAGAATTATGATCGTTTGGTTGAAGTGACTGAAATCGCCTACGCGAACCGGCCAACGCGGGAGCTAGAGCTGGAAACGACCGCGCAGGGGCGTGCTTTTATCAAGATTACTGAAGACGCATTTCCATCACTGCTGTTGAGCGAGCTGAAATCCAGATGGCAAGGACCGATTGTCTATCCAATTGCAGTTGCCGCTGCGGCTGCAGGGCGGAATATTCCGTTGGAATTTGTCCTAACGGGGTACCTGCATGGCTTTGTGTCCAATCTTGTCTCGGCGGCGGTTCGTCTGGTGCCACTTGGTCAGACAGATGGTCAGCGAGCGATCGCGACCTTGGAAGAGGTCAGTGCGCGGCAAGTGCAGCAAGCTCTCTTTTCGACATTGGATGATATGGGAACAGCAACCTTGATGGTTGATTGGTGTTCCTCAAAACATGAAACTCAATATACAAGGTTATTTAGATCATGACGGCATCACTTCACGGCCCTTTGCGCGTTGGAATTGGCGGACCAGTTGGTTCCGGGAAAACAGCACTTACCGATGCATTGTGTAAGTATTTGCGGGATCATTATAATATTGCGGTTATCACCAATGATATCTACACGCGCGAAGACGCCGAATTTCTGACCCGCTCAGGTGCTTTGTCCCCTGACAGGATTTTAGGCGTGGAAACAGGTGGGTGTCCGCACACGGCCATTCGTGAAGACGCGTCTATTAATTTAGCGGCAGTCGCTGATTTGAATGAAAAATTCGAAGGTCTTGAAGTTATTCTTATTGAAAGTGGGGGCGATAATCTGGCCGCGACGTTTTCACCAGAACTTGCAGACATTACAATCTATGTGATTGATGTTTCTGCGGGCGATAAAATACCACGCAAAGGTGGACCAGGTATTACACGCTCTGACCTTCTGGTGATTAACAAAATCGATTTGGCTCCGCTGGTCGGCGCTGATCTGGGTGTCATGGACCGCGATTCCAAGAAAATGCGCGGGGAGTGGCCTTTCACCTTCACCAACATCAAAGCAGGCGACGGTGTTGTCACCGTCGCTGATTTTATCATTGAAACCGGCGGCCTTGATAAAAGGATTTAGTTTTTAGGGAGACCTTGGGCGTTACATTGGTTTGTGACGTAATCTGTTTGAATGAAACAGCCCCGGTTCATTTTAATGATCAGGTTTCCTTTACAACCTTTAAAGCTCACCCAGCCTTCATAGTCTTTCTGTTCTCCGAACTCCCCGCCAGAGAGATGGATTGTTATATATTCGATAAGCTTGATCTGGCTTCGATCAATATTTTTTCGATCTAAATAATCCTCGACAACGGGTTTGCAATCCTCCGCTTCAAAAGCAGAAATGTTGGACTGGATTGATCCTGCCTGTGCGGCTGTGCCAATAGCCGCCGATATGAGCGCGGCAAGCATTACTAAAAACGGCTTCATCGCTAGCTCCTTTAAAAAGTGTTGTGCTGTATATCTATAGTTATGTCTCGGAACGCGGAATTACTAATCAAATATTCGAGAAAAGAAAAATTTGGTTCTTCTAATAATTGATGTGGTCACATTTATTGGTTTATGTTGGACAATAAATATGCTCGGCTGTGGTTTCGTCTTTCCGCAATAGCAACTGCGTTCGAAAATAATAAAAAAACAAAAAAGGAGGGGGTGGAATGAATGTTTGGCACATTGGAGATGTCAAGATTTCACGAATTGTTGAGCTTGAATCTGTTGGAGGCACTCGTTTTATATTGCCCGACGCGGCACCTGACGCCGTGTTGCCGATTAAGTGGCTTTACCCGCATTTTATGAATGAAAAGGGAAAACTGATTATGAGCGTGCATGCGTTTGTAATCGATACGGGATCGCGGAAAATTATTGTTGATACATGTATAGGGAATGAAAAAGAGCGGGATATTCCAAGCTGGAATAATCTGCAAACAACCTTCCTGTCGGATTTAGAAGAGGCAGGGTATGCGCGGACTGATATTGATACTGTGCTCTGTACGCATTTGCATGTTGATCATGTAGGATGGAATACAATGCGCGTTGATGGCAATTGGGTGCCGACATTTCCCAAAGCTCGTTATTTGGTCGCCAACTCAGAATGGGAACATTGGCAATCAGGTGAGGGTGATAAGTACGGTGAAGCATTTGAAGACTCGGTGAAGCCGATTTTTGATGCAGGTCTTATGGATTTGGTGGAGTGTGACTCAAAGATTTGCGATGAGGTTGCACTTGTGCCAACGCCGGGGCATACCCCCGGGCATGTGAGTGTTCGGATTAGATCCAAAGGGCAGGAAGCCTATATTACAGGCGATGCGTTGCATCACCCGTGTCAAATGGCGCGTTTGGATTGGTCAAGTGCTGCTGATAATGATGCTGGCATGGCAAAAGAAACACGGATAGAGATGCTAAGTGGTTTAGCCGATACAGATACGCTGGTATTTGGAACCCATTTTGCGAGCCCATCCGCAGGGCATGTGAAGAAGGAAGCAGATGGAAGCTTTCGATTTGAGGTTGATATCGAACGTTAGCATTCACATTCACAGCCTTGTGAGTATATTTTTTTGAGTGATATGCTACGAAGTTTGAGGGCGCATAGATTAAATTCTGAAAAAAGAGAGTGCTATGAAATTATACGATTTGCCCGGACCACCGAGCCCGCGCAGGGTTCGCATTTTCCTCGCGGAAAAAGGGGTCGAAATTGAAACGATTGCGGTCAATATTCGGGAGGGGGCCCATTTTAAACCAGAATATGCGCGTCTAAATGCGCGCCTGACAATTCCGGCGCTGGAGTTGGACGATGGAACTGTTCTGAATGAGAGTGAAGCAATCCAGCGATACATTGAAGAAAAATATCCAGAAAATCCACTTTTTGGCAGAACAGCTGAAGAGCGTGCCGTGGTTACAAACTGGCTTCGCATCATAGAGTGTGACGGTTACATGGCTGTTGCGGAAGCGCTTCGAAATAGTTCGCCACGTTTTGAAAATCGCGCCCTAACGGGGCCACGAGATATCGCCCAGATTCCAGAGCTTGGAAAACGGGGAATGGCGAGAATTGGGTATTTCTTCGAAGAGCTGGATAAACAACTCGCCGGGAATGAGTTTATAGTCGGAGACACATACACGGTTGCGGATGTGAATGCCCTGGTCGCGGTGGATTTCGCCGCAATGCTTGAGCAAAAAATACCGGACAGTTGCCCAAATTTAGCAAGATGGCACGCAGCCGTGTCTGCACGGCCAAGTGCTAAGGCATAATGAGTTAAGCTTTAGTCCTTAAAAAATATATTAGATCAAGCGGGGGCGGCGCTTTACCAAGTTGGCTAAGCATATGATGACACTGTCCCCGATGATGTGTCTGATGATTAAAGATATGGCCTAGTATGCCGCTAACTGGATCGTGGCAATCCATACCAGCGGATGTTTTATAGTCCAGATATTCGCTCAGCATTAAGGGCGGCATTTGTTCGATTATCTGGATCAGTCGTTTATCTGTTTCAAATCGATCCTGCTTTAAAGCCTCATAGTCTTCGTGGAGAATTGTATCCAAAGTTGCCGGTTTACGGCCGCTCCCCTCTAGACGTTCCATCCATAAAAGATCGCCAACCAGAACATGGTTTAGTGTATTGAGAAGTGAGCTAAAAAAGCCGCCGAGATCTTTTTGCCGTTCCTCATCCGTTAGTTCTGAAATAGATCCGTACAGGGTTTGATTGGCCCATTGGTTGTAGGCTGCAAGATCCTGAAAATATGATTTCATTGTATTGCTTTCGATTTATCGTGGGCTTTTAAAACTATGTGTTTGGGACATTTTCGGAAATGAAACGGATTGCGGCCTCAGTTCCCCCGGTGCCATGCGGAATTTTTAAAGCCCTCAAGCCTATTTCGATAACACCTAAGGTTCCCAAAAGCATCGGCGCATTTACATATCCCATGTGAGCAATGCGCATGGCTTTTCCATCTAAAGCTCCAATGCCGATCCCGATGACGACACCGCATTTTTCGTTGCAATATTGAAGAAGCGGTTCAGGAGAATACCCATCGTTAAACAGGACCGTCGTGACACCGGTGGAGCGTTCTTTTTCGTTTGAAACATTGAACTCTAACGCGCCGCCTTCACACCATTTATCAAGAGCAGCCCAGGTGGCACCTGCTAAAATCTTATGTCGCAAAGTTGCGGCTTCAATTGTCTCTGAGTTGAGTATTTCAAATGACTTTTCAAGCGCGAACAGTAAGTGTTCTGGTGGGGTGCCTGCATATTTCAGATAATGGGCTTCGCCCATACGCGCGGTCCAGTCCCAATAGGCGGTCCTTAAATTAGCTGTTTGATGCGCTTTCATAGCGCGCGGACCGACGGCATTGAAACTGAGCCCCGGTGGAGACATAAGCCCTTTTTGAGCGGCAGATACAGCCAGATCAACACCCCATTCGTCCATTTCAAATTTCATGGTTCCAAGAGAGGCAATTGTATCCACCATGAACAATGCAGGGTGTCCGGACTGTTTAATTATGCGACCAATGGCTTCGACATCATTACAGATGCCGGAGGCGGTATCGACCTGAACCATCATAATGCCTTTGATTTCGTGGCTTGTATCTTCAGACAATCTTTTCTGAACGGCCGCGGGATCAACGGCGTCGCGCCACGAACCGGCAAGCACTTCAATCTCAAGCCCTAACGATTTACCAAACTCACCCCAGCCATTTGCAAACAGCCCGCTTTCAAGCACAAGAATCATATCGCCGCGAGAGAAGGTATTGCTAAGAGCTGCTTCCCATGAGCCATGGCCATTTGCAATGTAAATAAAGGTTTTCCCTTTTGTTCTGAAGGTGTTTTTCAGATTTTGCAAAAGCTGTTCGGTTCGAGCCGGAAAATCTTTTCGGTGAATATCGATTGCAGGGTGGTGCATTGCACTCAGTACGCTATCGGGAATATTTGTTGGTCCCGGAATGCTTAGAAATTCTCGACCGTTACGCACCGACATTTCAAAACCTCTTACTCAAAAAAATGACGTTATCCGAAGCGTTTTTACTTCGCAAGAAAGTTCATTCTACCTGAGAATGAACTTTTGAATTTGTGATATACATGATTGTCAGGGAAATGAGCCCAAAAACACTAAACCCAATGACCAACGGCATAATCGTTCCATTATAGGACTGGGCAACTATTGTTCCCAAAATCACGGAAATGAACGTTGAGATGGAGGTCACGACTGCCGAAGCGACACCCGCAATGTGCCCAAGGGGTTCCATTGCCTGCGCGTTAATATTGCCAAATAAAATTCCAACACAGAAAAAGATACAGAGCATATAGATAACAAGGGACCAGAGTGGCGGATGTCCGTTGAAAGCAAAGGCAACAGTCAGATAGCCAATTGAAATCACAACAAAGGTCCAGAGCGCCTTGGCAATGAGGTTTTTCATACCTAGTCGCATCACAAGGGCTGAGTTGACGAGAGACGCGCCGCCAAATGCAAGTGCCAGTGATCCAAAGTAGAGTGGGAAAAGCTCGCCAACATCATATTGATCCTGAAAAATCTGTTGTGACATTGTCAGAAAGCTTAAGAAAGATGCAAAGACAAAACCTGACAATATTGTATATCCCAGTGACGTCGGATTTTTTAAAACTTCCATGCAGGCAATGCCAAGCCGGCTTGCAGAAAAACGGCGGCGATGTTCAGGGGCCAGCGTTTCTTTTTGTCTTAAGCTTAGCCAAATGAGTGCAATAACCCCGAGTATGAACATAGCACCAAAAATTGCCCGCCAAGAAGCTAAAAACATAACAGTTTGCCCCAAAGCGGGCGCGAGAACGGGCACAAGAATAAAGACTGTCATGACCAGAGAGGTAAATCGCGCCATTTCCCGGCCAGAATATTGATCTCTGATCAATGCAATGGACACAACTCTTGGGCCTGCAGCTCCCAGACCTTGAAGAAAGCGACCTAACAGCATGACTTCGAAATTGGTTGAAAAAATAGAAAGCACACAGCCAATCAGGAAGATTCCAATTCCCAGATAAATGGGGCCCTTGCGGCCCATGCTATCGGAAAGCGGGCCATAGATTAGCATCCCAATCCCCATCCCGACAAAGGTTGCGCCAATTATGAACTGCCGACCATTTGGATCTATAACGCCAAGATCACGCTCAATATGGGCAAGGGCGGGCAGCATGCTGTCAATGGATAGGGCGATGAGCGAGCTGAGCAATGCCAGTAGAATGACCTGCTCGATAGGACCTATCGAGGGTGTGCGGGATGCAGACACGAATGGAAACTCCAGAAATTTGAACTTTGGAATGCTGCGTTATGAAGTGCCGAAGCTCAAGACAGCGTGATTAGACCAACTTATCATTCATGACATTGCTGTCTAGATATAACGATCACAAAAAGAATTTATCGCCGGGGATAATCTCTGAATTGACTTTTTTGTGCATTCGCGGCTTAATTTCACTATGTATTCACGCGATTTCCCCAGCCCTCGTTATAGGCAACTTATTGATTTTTATAGCCTTATGCATAAGGAAGGGGTTTGGCGTCGTAAAGGTGATGAAGCCGTAAAGTATGAGGCAGCTGAGACATTTCGTGGACGGGGAGTCTTCAGCCATGCAAAAACAATCCGAAAATTGGTGAGAGCGACTCAATCGGGAACGCTACTTGATTATGGTAGCGGGAAAGGTGAGCAGTATACGGATGATGTTTTTCAAAATGGAGAGCGAATAGCAAACTCACTCCATGAGTATTGGAACGTTCGAAATATTACCTGCTTTGATCCAGCGATAACAGATGATCTCTCCCCAATAGAGAAAACCTATGACGGTGTTATTGCAACGAATGTTTTGGATCTCATTCCAGAAGAAGATCTTTTTTGGGTGATTGAGCTTTTGTTTGAAACGGCCGACAAATTCGTGTTTGCAAATGTCATGGATTATTCTTCTCAAACCTTTTTACCCAATGGTGAAAATGCGCGGATAACAAGACGGTCCAGCATATGGTGGCGTGGTATGTTTGCTGCCGCAGCACGTAATAGGCCAGACATTAAATATTGCATCGCTTTTGGAAGTCGGCGTCCGGACAATCAAGGGCGTCTGGTCAACAGAACAGGTTATTTACATAATTGTCAGGATCTGGGGATTAGTCCTGATCAAAGCATGACTTCGATGTCCGAGTGAGACCGAGCGGTTATTTTTATATTCGCTTAAGTTGATTTTTATAGTGCTCGCTAATCTGTATTGAGGTTTAATAGTCCGAAACAGGACTAAAATAATAATAATCCTATTCGGGGAACGCTCATGCCTTCAGATGCACGACAACTCAATTCCTTTAACTTGTTTCTTTCTCGCTCCCCCATATTTTATGGCTGGGTCGTTGTGGCAATTGTTTTTGTGACAATGGGTATCGGGGTTAATGCCCGCACTGCATTTTCACTTTTATATCCGGCAATCCTGACAGAGTTTGGTTGGGACAGGGCAACGACGGCGGCGACTTTTACGGTTGGGTTTATTTTTGCCGGCGCCATCTCTCCGCTGCTTGGGCGGGTGATGGATGTTGTCGATGCGCGATATCTTATTTCCATTTCGGCTTTATGTGTAAGTTTGGGGATGATCCTCGCAACATACGCGACATCGCCTTGGCATATATATGCAACGCTTGGGTTACTCGTGGTCGGAACTGGCGTGATGATGACTTATGTTGGACATGCCATGTTCCTTCCCACTTGGTTTGAAAAGCGCCGGGGACTTGCTGTTGGGTTGGCTTTTTCCGGTGTGGGTATTGGATCAATTGTCTTGATGCCAATTATTCAGGAAATGATCAACGCTGAAGGCTGGCGTTACGCCTGTTGGTTTATGGCCCTGTTACTGCTTTGCATCGTCCTGCCCCTTAATCTGGTGTTTCAACGAAAATCACCCGCTGTGCTGGGTTTGCTTCCAGATGGTTTGCACGCAGACCCCGCACAGCGCCGCGGGGAGCCGGTTGCGAATAATATTGTCGACGCGGCCTGGGCGGCGACCGAATGGTCCTTGCTGAAGGCCATGAAAACAAAAGAATTTTGGTGGATGAGTTTAGCGGCGAGTTGCGCCCTTTTTGTCTGGTATGGTGTTCAGGTTCATCAAACCAAATATTTACTGGAAATCGGCATATCGGAAATTGAAGCGTCATTCGCGTTGGGTTTCGTTGGTTTCGCAGGTGTAGCTGGCCAGATTTACCTGGGGCATTTATCAGATCGAATTGGCCGTGAATGGGTGTGGAGTATTGCCGTTTTTGGCTTTACCCTTTGCTATGCATTATTGCTTGTCATGGAGTATTGGCCCAATACAACCTTGCTTTATTTGATGGTGATTGCCCAAGGAGGCTTGGGCTATTCAATGGCCGCCGTTTTTGGCGCAATGCCAGCGGATCTTTATCAGGGGCGAAAATATGGTGAGATTTTCGGCGTTTTCAGTTTTCTTGCCCTGATGGGCGGCGGCATTGGGCCTTGGGTTATTGGGTATCTTTATGATGTGACTGGCAACTATCGAATGGGCTTTTGGGTCTCAATAGGGATTTGTATTTTGTCTGGATTGTCCGTGTGGATGGCAGCCCCTAGAAAACGGCGGTTGGTCTCAGGGCAAGCTGAAAAACGAGCAAAAACCTTGATTGCAGAAATTTAGCGAGGAGGAATTGGGTGGGTAAAGTAGCAGTTGTAACTGGCGCGGGAACCGGCATTGGTAGAGCCGTCGCATTAACGTTGCTGGACAATGATTATGTGGTTTATCTAGGCGGGCGGACACTTTCCAAACTGAAAGATACCCGCGACCTTTCAGGTCCGAATACATCGAACGCTATCGCGGTAGAGCTCGATGTAACAGACCCTGATAGTGTTTCGCGATTATTTGAGCGTGTTCAACAAGAAGCGGGACGCCTTGATTTGCTTTTTAACAATGCGGGAATTGGAGCGGCGCCTGTCCTGTGCGATGATTTAAAGCTAGAGGATTGGCACAATGTTGTGAATACCAATTTGAACGGATCTTATTATTGTGCGCGAGAAGCCTTCTCCTTGATGCGAAAGCAAAATCCGCAAGGGGGACGAATTATCAATAACGGGTCTATTTCGGCGCATGTTCCAAGGCCTTTTAGCGCACCCTACACGACCACCAAGCACGCCATTACCGGCCTGACTAAATCACTTTCTCTTGATGGTCGGCCCTACAATATCGCTTGCGGTCAGATTGATATTGGAAATGCGGCGACAGAAATGACCCAGGTTATGCAGAAAGGTGTTCCACAGGCGAATTTGGAAATGAAAGCAGAGCCTGTTATGGACGTGAAAAATGTCGCTTCGGCTGTCCTTTATATGGATAGCCTGACATTAGACGCGAACGTTCAGTTCATGACTGTAATGGCAACAAATATGCCTTTTATTGGTCGGGGATAAGTGTTTAATCACCAAGGATTGTAGCGAGATATGCGGTCGTCATTTTGGGTAATTCTTCCAGCAGGTGTTTTCTTTCCTCTTCTGTTGGAAGTTCAATGGCGCTTCGTACAACAGCGTTTGTCATGGTGACAATAATTCGAACTGTATTACGTGTTTCGATTGGTGACAGTCCTTTTTCTGCGAATAAGCCATAGCTTGAAAAGACACCAACCATTTTGCTGGTCGAGTTCTGGTTAATATCGGCCCATTCCTTGGTCCACATTAGAGACCGGTTTAACCTTTGAAACAGGCTGTCTTCCATAATTGTTTGGATAAAGGCATTCTGAACAACTCTTACCACATGACGCCAATGGGCATGTGCACTTACGTCCGAGAATACATTTTTTAGTTTTTGATCTTGCTCTTCTATCAGTTCTTCGCCCAGAGCGAGGAGAACATCATTTTTATTTTCAAAATACTGATAGATGGAGCCAACGGGAACGCCTGCTTGGGTGGCGATCAAGCTGGTTGTTATTTCAGAGATTTCGAGCTCTGTTGCGAGTTTACGTGTTGCCCTGATAATAAGCTCTACTCGTTCACGAGAGCGTAATTGAAGTGGCTTTTTCCGTTTGCCCATAAGTTTAACAACCTGCAAATGACTAAAAGTGAAAAAAATTCACGTTAATACTTGACACTAGAGATAAATTGAAAAGACTAATATGTCCATTTTTAAATTAAGAGACTTCTACATTAATAAAGGAAGTACATAATGAATTATCGCAGGGATAAACGGAAAAAAGTCAGGGACCGTGTTCAAATTACTCTAGTTGCCGTGGCCGCGACGATGATAATTGTATTAAATGCGACCACAGCGGTGTGGGCGAAGAGTGACTTTATGATCAAGCCTGGCCCGGCAGCTCAGGAAGAGTTACAGGAAGCCCTCATTCTTGTAGAGCCAGGTCAAACCATCGAGCTTTCCGCTGGTATTTTTGTGCTGACAGATGGTCTGTCTTTAGATGTTGATAATGTGACGATCAAAGGGCAAGGCATGAAGGAAAGCATCCTTTCCTTTAAGGGGCAAAAAGGTGGCTCTGAGGGATTGCTCGTGACTTCAGATCAGGTTGTGCTGCGAGATTTCGCTGTTGAAGATACAAAAGGGGACGCCATCAAATCCAAGGGAGTTGATGGGATCGCGATGATCAATTTGCGAACGGAATGGACCGGTGGGCCAAAACCGACAAATGGGTCTTATGGATTATATCCTGTGCAATCAACGAATGTGTTCATTTACGGCTGCGTCGCAATCGGCGCGTCAGATGCGGGCATTTATGTTGGCCAAAGCGAGCAGATTATTGTCCGAGATAGCCGAGGTGAATTTAATGTCGCGGGCCTTGAAATTGAAAATAGTTTTTATGCTGATGTCTTCAACAATGTCATGACCCGAAATACAGGGGGATTGCTCGTTTTTGATTTACCCAATTTACCCAAACAGGGAGGGCACAACGTTAGGTTCTTTGATAATAAGTCATTTGATAACGATACGGAAAACTTTGCACCGGAGGGAAATATTGTTGGCATAGTGCCGCGCGGCACTGGGATGATCATCATGGCAAATGAGAATGTCGAGGTTTTTAACAATGAATTTTATGGTAACGACACAATGAACATTGCTGTTGCCAGCTATGTTGACGATTTTGAGGATGATAATTACCAACCAACTCCGAAGAAAATACATATTCATCATAATGTGTTTGGTAAGTCAGGTCTTGATCCTGATAGCGGCGAATTTGGCACGATTATCAGAGAGACCCTTGGGATACCTGTTCCGGATATTGTCTGGGATGGTGTATTGCCGCTTATGAGTTATTTCTTTTTGGGACAGGACGATACGGAAAGTTTGGCCATTCACGATAACACTCATTTGGAGGGTGTTCGGCCCTTTGGGAATGCAAATTTAATCATGCAGGTGTTACTTCCATTTTTGCACAAGCCAAAATTTGATATGACGGATTATCAGAAGTCGTATCCCCCATTGCCGCCTGTCGAAGTAACTATTCGAGGGAACCCTGCGATGGCACTGGTAGATTGAGATGCGGGTTTCTCTGTTGGTCTTCGGTATGTGTTGCTGGGTGTTCTGGTCTGCGGGCGCCGTCAACAATAACCTGTTGATGGCGAATAAACCGGCTACAAAACTATCTGACTATGGATTATTTGAAGATTCTGCGGCGCGAATTCCAAGTGCTGGGCTTGTGAGGTATGAGTTAAACAATCCTCTTTTCACCGATTACGCCCAGAAAATCCGATATTTATATGTGCCACCAGCCTCTGGCGCCGCAATCTATCAAGAGCAAGCGGTATTGGACTTCCCGGTTGGAAGTGTGCTGATAAAAACTTTTGCCTATCCAAAAACATTCGAAGAGCCAACCAAGGATGTTCGGTTTATTGAGACACGATTATTGGTTCGTAAAATAAGCGGATGGAAAGCCTATCCCTATATTTGGAATGAGGATCAGTCAGAGGCAATTTTGAAAGTTGCCGGAGGCCGAATGCAAATCCCCATTATCTGGCGAGAGGGTCGTGCTGGTAAAATAGATTATCTGATACCCAATATGAACCAATGTAAAGGCTGCCATACCAATGGAAATAAAGAGTTCACGCCGATTGGACCAAAAGTCAGAAATTTAAATCGGTTATCTCACGATGGGACATTAAATCAGATTACGATGCTGCAAAAAGCTGGGTATTTGCGTGAGGGGCCGAATGATTTGACAAAAATTCCGAAAACACCCGATCCTTTTGATGTCAGCTCGGGATCCTTATTTGAACGGGCACGGGCATATCTTGACGGGAATTGCGCACATTGTCATTCACCAGGTCATCCCGCAGATACCAGTGGTCTTTACTTAAATTATGAAGAAGAGCGGGAAATACATTGGGGCGTCGATAAACCACCAGTGGCGGCAGGGCGCGGTGCTGGCGGTCTGAGTGTTGATATTGAGCCGGGTTCCCCGGAACAATCTATCCTGCTGTATAGAATGGACAGTATTGATCCGGGGGTAATGATGCCTGAATTGGGCAGATCCACCATTCATAAAGAGGGCGTAGAGCTCATTCGGGACTTCATTCAATCACTTGATTAGGTCTTAATCCCTGTCTTTTCGTCAGTTATTTCAAGAAAACATTGATCTCATCAAGAAGGGCAAGACGCTGACGTCTAAGTTGTTTTTCAAAGCCTTCTTCAGCGGGTTCGACATTGGTTTCAATCCGATGAATTTGGCGGTTAAGAGAATGGAACTCATCTGTTAGCTTAGCAAAATGTGCGTTGCTTTGATTGAGCTCTTGAATTTTTTCTTTCGCGTCGGGGAAAGTATCATTTAGATCGTGTGGAACGTGAGACATTTTAAACCATCCATAGTTTGTATTACTGTCGACCATTTGATGACGGATTAAATCGCAAAGCATTGACTTGCCGCAATTGGCACACATTCAATTTCAGTTTTGGCACGGGCAGGCTTTATGGCGATTTTCTTTGCCGGCTCGCTTGTAACTCACGATGAGAAATATATGTTGTCGATGCCACAATAATAGCGCCGCCGAGCAGGACGAAATGATCTACACTTTCATCGAAGATTAAGTACCCGATGATAATAGCCCAGATTAACTGCAGAAAACCAAGTGGCTGCGTCACCGTTAGCGGGGCGGCGGCGATCGCGCGTGTCAGAGCATAGTGACCTGCTGTTGCGAACAATGCAGTTAGCAAAAGCCAGAGCAGTTCAATCATTGTTGGGGTTTGCCATTGCATCAATGCCCCTGGAAGCAAGGCAATTGTACAGCCAATTGAAAGCGCACTTACAATCATTACCGAGTTTTCGGTTTCTGTAAGTTTTTTGGCCAGTAGAAATGAAATCGCGAACAATGGGGTCGCACAAAGTTGAGCAATTTGTCCCAAATTGATTTCCTGAATTCCGGGACGTAAGATGATAATCGTGCCGATAAAGCCAATGATGATACCTACAATGCGCCGGGCTCTCAGCTTTTCACCCAGAAATAAGCCAGCACCAATTGCAACGAAGATCGGGGAGGCGTATCCGATTGCGGTGACTTCGGCGACAGAAATATTTGCCATCGCATAGAACCATAGCATCACACCGATCGAATGAACGAGAGTGCGGGCTGTATAGAGTTTGAACGTTCGCAGTGTCATTCGAAGTGGCCAATAGCGAATGAGTACCGGAATTGTTAAAATTACAGCAAAGAGATATCGAATAAAGGCGGCTTCGATGTTCGGTATGTTGGAGCCGAGGTAGCGAATTACACTTGTCATCGCAACAAAAAGTAACGTTGCGAGGATCATCCAGCATACGCCTTGCAGGGTTTTACTTCCCCTTAACTCAGTAATGAAAGGCACATGTTTTCCTTATTTTTATTATTGGTATTATGTTCTCTTACTTTGAATGTAATGTCTAGAAATTAGAAACCGTTGCGTACAAATCTTTGATTATAAGGAGTTATCAGATGAGTCTTACAGGTGGTTGTTTTTGTGGCCGGATAACGTATGAAGTTAAGAGCCCGGTTTATGATGCGCGCTCTTGCCATTGTTCTCGCTGCCGTAAGGCGTTTAGCGCGCAAGCCTCTGCCTATGCCTTGGTCAAGCCGCATTCATTTGCCTGGGTTGACGGGCAGGAATACCTCACTTCTTTTGTTGGTGAAAAAGGGGAAGGGTATCAATTTTGCCGGATTTGTGGCTCGACACTTTGTGGGGTAGTGAACGGAGAAGTCCACGGTATTACTTTGGGCTGTTTGAACGATGATCCTGAAATTAAATTGGCGCGTCATATCTTTGTAGGGTCAAAGGCGAGTTGGGAAGAAATCGGCGGCGATGTGCCGCAATATGATGAATTTCCTCCAGAATGAAGCGCTAATTTCCGGGGGAGTGTTGTATCCCCGAAGGGATGACACGCTTAAAGTAAAAAGCGTGTCATAAGATATTTTATTCCGAGTACCCAATGGCTAAGTAAACGTCGCCAACACGTTTTACAAATGTATGTTTTTGGGCAATTTTACCGGTTGCTGGGTTTGGCCATTTATAGTCAACCCATCCCTCACCGGGGCCGCTTGCAACTTCGCGCATTTCTTCAACGAATAATTTGCCATCTGTGTCTTTCAGCTTACCTAAATTCTTGCCGACAAGTTTGGCATTGGCGCCGTGGAAAACAAGATTGAAATCTTTCATTTCCGTTACGAAAATGTAGTATTCGCCCTTGTTGTATTCGCCACCTTTTACGGCGAAATCTTTAAATGCTTGCTCCGGACCCACTTCCTGATAATGGCTAACCGCAGCTTCCATCATATCGGCAACGATTTTCCGTTCGTCTGCACTTGCTGCTCCGGACACGAAAAAGAGACAGATACTTAGAACCAGGGACATACTTCTGAACATTATTAACTCCATATTTGTTTCAACAATCTCTCAAATTGTTGAAGCCAACTTATAATTAGGAATATTAATAAAACTATAATGTGTTTATTTAGTAAAAAGGATATCACTGCATCAGTCGTACCAGATTGAATATTGGCGTTCGCAAAATCCGGGTAAATTGTGAATAGCAATTTTCTTGCCGGTGCACGTAACAATTTTCCCCGTAAAATTCCCAAACAACTGATGAAAATCAAAGCCGGTTGAAAGTTCGTTGTTGAAAGCAGCGTACTTGCCTTCTGAATTGAAAGTCAGTTTCGTGCCGCAATCTGACGTGATTTGCCAATCATTTTCCAGATTATCCGGGTTATAGGAAAACATAAAATGTCCCACGTCTTCGCTTTTCCCGTTGAGCCAGACCCTGTTTTCAGAGGCACCAGTTTCATTCACACCATTGGAGACATTGAGGCCGATGACATCCCCATTGGGTTGGATGCCATTAATGCAGGCCCAATTCCAAAACGTATCTTTTCTTAAAAAGCCGGCTGTATAATCGTGATGAGCTGCAGCACCCAGCTCATTGAGTGAGAATATCTCTCCTTTGTATTTCAAATGACCGGTCGCTGGAATACCGGCAACTTTCTGACAGTATGTCCAGCCATTTGCACCTGTGGGAGTACAAAGGCGTAAAGTTTCGAATTTGTAGTCTTTTTCGGAAAAGCGAAGGGTCAACTCCAATTCCTCAGACGATGAAACATGTAACGATTTGGTGTTTGAGCTGAGGTCATTGTTGAACTGGACGGTATAATTGTTTTTTGACAAGCTTGTCAGCCCATCATCCGGATCCAGGCAAATCGTTCCACTGGTTCTGTCTGCTAGCCTGAAACCGAACTTATTGAGTTCCTTCGACTGTCGGTCAAACAAGTAGAAGAACGCGGTTTTGATATCGCCAACCAATGTGACCGAGCAACCGGCAATAAAGCGTCTGCTTGTGAAGCCCATAAATTGGAAATGAATGAACTGGCGGTGCCGTTCTGATTCAGGTAGTAACTCTCGGTACGCGGATCGCAATGGATAGTCGCGATAATTTATGGTTCCTGCTGGATTGCTGAGTATACCCCAGGGGGGCTGTCCGTTCTGGTCTAAAAAATTCTTCATGCTTCACAATCTCTTTTTATAAAATCTTCTCCCATAAGAGCGAAAAGATCAAATCAAGATATGCAACTTGCAGCGTAAGTCTGGTGCATTTACCTATTTTCAGGGAGTGTAAGCCTTTTGCCAGATTGGCAAGGCAGTCTGCAAAACAGTTTTCTCGTTATTAAATTTGATTGCTTTCAGCACCGGTCATGTTGAGTTTTACAAGTGTGCCGCGAGCTGTTCTGCGGAACAAAAAAGCTTGTGAGAACTAACGCTCTGTGTCATGTATTTTGTAATAAAAATGAAATATAAGTGAAACTATTCGAAAATTCGGGAGGAATTTTATGAAACTCAAGAGAATTCTATTGGCTGCGGCGTCAGCGGTAGTTGTGTCTTTCTTTTCTGCGGGTACATCTGCAGCGGATGAATGCCCTCGCGGGACACTGGATGAACGCTTCTGTGATCGCGATGGCGATCTGTTGGCGGATACACCTACGGATGCTTCGCAACTTCTGGATCCATCGACTTTGGTGTTTGCCTATACGCCAGTTGAAGATCCTGCAGTATACAAAGAAGCTTGGAGTGATTTTCTGACGCATATGGAAGAAGTGACAGGCAAGAAAGTTGTTTTCTTCCCAGTTCAAAGTAATGCGGCCCAGATCGAAGCGATGCGTTCGGGACGCTTGCACATTGCTGGCTTCAATACAGGATCAAACCCACTGGCCGTAAACTGCGCCGGATTTAATCCATTTACCATTATGGCGTCTGCTGACGGTAATTTCGGCTATGAAATGGAAATCATCACATATCCTGGAAGTGGTGTTGAAAAGGTCGAAGACCTTAAAGGGAAGCAGTTGGCCTTTACGTCGCCGACATCTAACTCTGGTTTCAAAGCACCATCTGCTATTTTGAAAGCAGATTTTAATATGGAAGCCAAAAAAGATTTTGAACCAGCTTTTTCTGGCAAGCATGATAATTCCATCCTGGGTGTGGCGAACAAAGATTATGTTGCAGCCTCAATTGCAAACTCAGTCATGCATCGGATGTTGAAGCGTGAGGTTATTAAAGCTGACCAAGTGAAATCAATTTATAAATCCCAGACATTCCCAACAACCGGGTTTGGCGTGGTTTACAATTTGAAGCCTGAACTTAAAGCCAAAATAGAAGAAGCTTTCTTCACATTTAATTGGGAAGGCAGTTCACTGGAAAAAGAGTTTTCCAAATCCAATGAAGCGCAATTCCTGAAAATGAATTACAAAGAATTTTGGGATGTTATTCGTAAAATTGATACAGCAAATGGTGTGAAATACACCTGTAAGTAAGTTCATATTGTTGCCGCGGATATTTAGCATATTCGCGGCATTTCTATTGCGTGAAGCGTAGGTTGTAATGCTCCAAATTGAAAAACTCACAAAGAGATATCCCACTGGGGATCTCGCTCTTAATGCCGTTGATCTTGTTATTCCCAAAGGTCAGGTTGTCGCGCTTATCGGTCCTTCAGGGGCCGGTAAAAGTACCTTAATTCGGTGTATAAATCGTTTGGTCGAGCCGACAAGCGGAAAGGTGCGCCTTAAAGATCAGGACATTACGTCCCTCGGGTCGAGAGGATTGCGGGCCGTTCGGCGAAAAATGGGTATGATTTTTCAGGAGTATGCGCTGGTCGAGCGACTAACCGTGATGGAAAATGTTCTTTCAGGCCGCCTTGGGTATGTCGGGTTTTGGCGCAGTTTGCTGCGTAAATACCCCCAATCGGATATCGATGAAGCTTTCCGTCTGCTTGACCGGGTTGGATTGCTGGCAATGGCCGACAAACGTGCAGATGAGCTTTCTGGCGGTCAGCGACAACGGGTGGGTATTGCCAGAGCGCTCATTCAAAATCCGGATCTGTTATTGGTTGATGAGCCAACCGCATCACTCGATCCAAAAACCTCACGGCAGATTATGCGATTGATTTGTGAGCTTTGCGAGGAAAGAGAACTTGCTGCGATCATCAATATTCATGATGTGGCGCTTGCAAAAATGTTCGTGCAGCGGGTTATTGGTTTGAAGCTTGGTGAAATGCAGTTCGACGGCAAACCAGAAGAGCTGACACCTGATGTCTTGACGACCATCTATGGCGAAGAAGATTGGGAAGCGACAATCGATAAAGTCGATGATGAAGAATTGGACGAGGAAGTCGTATGAGCGACGTTTCTCTAGATATGCGGCTCGGTACGAACTGGAAAAAGCCGCATTTTATCAAAAACCCCATTGTGCGATGGTCCCTGTTTATTGGTGCATTGGTCTATTTTGTCCTGGCCGTAAATTCAATCGATGTGAATTGGGGCCGGATCAGTGAAGGACTTATTCGGGGTTGGAACTTTCTGGCAGCTTTTGCAACACCCGACTTCCTGTCCAGAGGAGCAGACATTCGTGAAGGCTTGATCGAAAGTGTTATTATGACGATCACCTCCACTGTTGTGGGTATTGCGATTTCTATTCCCATCGGACTTGGCGCGGCGCGAAATATTGCGCCGCTACCGGTGTATTTTATCTGCCGGGGAATTGTTGCTTTATCCCGGGCGCTGAATGAAATCATTGTTGCTATCTTGATGGTGGCTATTTTCGGTTTTGGGCCTTTGGCGGGCTTTATTACATTGAGCTTTGCGACAATTGGATTTTTAGCCAAATTAATGGCCGAAGAAATCGAAGACATGGATCGGGTTCAGGCAGAAGCCATTCGATCGACCGGTGCTTCTTGGATGCAATGGATCAATTACGGCGTTCAACCTCAAATATTGCCGCGGCTGGTCGGATTATCCATGTATCGTCTTGATATCAATTTCCGCGAGTCGGCTGTTTTGGGATTGGTTGGAGCCGGCGGGATCGGCGCAACTTTGAACACAGCCTTTGATCGGTATGAATTTGACACAGCTGCAGCCATTTTATTGATTATTATCGTGACGGTGATGGTCCTGGAATATCTATCCGGTGTAATCCGTAGGAAGGTGCAGTAATGCCAGTGTCTTCGAATGCCTCAGGCGTAAAAGTTTGGCAGTTACGCGACCGGAACCAAACGCTGGTTCGCTGGTTTGCCTATCTAATTGCTGTTGCTGCCTTTATGTGGTGCTGGAAACAGATATCAGACGCGACAACGTGGTATTTTGTCTGGGACGCACCGCGAATAGCCGCTGATATCGGATCGCGTGCGATGCCGCCGCGCTGGGACTATATGAATGAATTGTGGGTGCCGATTTGGGATACGTTGAATATCGCAACCCTCGGGACCGTTCTTGCGTTGATTATGGCTGTACCGGTTGCTTTTCTGGCTGCCAGCAACACGACCCCAAGCAAGTTATTCATTCGGCCGATTGCGTTGACGATTATTGTTTCAACGCGGTCTATTAATTCATTGATTTGGGCCCTGCTACTGGTTTCCATTATCGGTCCGGGGGTTGCGGCTGGTTTGATGGCGATCGCCATTCGATCAATTGGTTTCTGTGCAAAACTGCTCTACGAAGCCATTGAAGAAATCGACCCAAAACAAATTGAAGCTATTAGTGCGACGGGTGCATCGCGGTGGCAGGTAATGGTATACGGGATTGTACCGCAGATCATGCCAGCGTTCGCGGGTATCTCGGTATTCCGATGGGATATTAATATTCGCGAGTCTACCGTTCTGGGTCTTGTCGGCGCTGGCGGAATTGGTCTACAACTGCAGTCCTCTTTAAATGTTCTTGCTTGGCCGCAAGTTGCCCTGATCCTTTTGGTGATCTTATTGGCGGTTGTGATCGGTGAGTGGGTCTCTGCAAAGGTTCGTGGTGCAATTATCTAATTCTTTTGACGTCCTGTTTCCTGAACTTAACGGGGAACAGGCTTTTCATCTTTATGAAGAAATTAAAGATCGGCTTCCCCGTGCCCGATATCCAGAAAAATCTGTTCGGGCACAGTCCTTGCGGGATGCGACCGGCGAGGTTGACGTCTTTGTGTTCGATGCCTTCGGTGTTTTGAACGTTGGTACGGAGCCTATCCCCGGCGCTGTAGAGCGTATTGCCGAGTTAAGAGCCGCTGGTAAGAAGTTTTTCGTTCTGACCAATGCGGCAAGCTTTAATAAAGATGAAGCCTACCTCAAGTTCAAGAACCTGGGTTTTGATTTTGATCCGGCTGAAATTATCACAAGCCGCAAAGCGGCTGAACTTGATCTGGGCAGTTTTGGACCAGAACATTGTTGGGGGGTCGCTGCGACCGACAGCTTTATGGATGCGGATCTGACGGCGGATTGTCGTCAATTGGCGGATCATCAGAATGTATATGATGAAGTTTCTGCGTTTCTGTTTTTATCGGTTCAGAACTGGACAGAAAAACGACAGAAAATGCTTGAGCAATCCTTGCTTGAAAATCCGCGCCCGGTTGTGATTGCTAACCCGGATATTGTCGCTCCCAGGGGTGCCAATTTTTCAACAGAGCCGGGCTATTTTGGGCACCGGCTGGCTGCAAAGTTTGGTGTCGATGTGCATTTCCACGGCAAACCCTTTCCATCCGTTTACGAATTGGTTGAGCGTCATGTTTTCAAAGACGGAATCAGCGCTGAAAAAGTATGTATGGTGGGGGACACGCTGCATACAGATGTCTTGGGCGGTGCAGCTCGGGGCTGGCAAACCATGCTGGTTACAGATCATGGACTGTTTAAAGGGCTCGACCCCGAAGAATATATTCGCAAGAGTGGTATCCGGCCAAACTGGATGGTAGGTTCAATCTAACAGAACCCTGCTTGTCTAGTTCAGTTTCAGGAAATGGAGACATCACCATGATTACAACGGCTGTATTGGATGTTGCCCTCACTGCGTTTGTAACCTTGTTCGTGATCATAGATCCAATTGGTTTGCTGCCAATTTTTATAGGCCTTACAAAAGGAACAAGCCTTTCTCATCAACGGCGGATGGCCATTAAGGGGACCTTAATCGGTGGGGCAACCTTGATATTCTTCGCTTTGCTGGGGGACCGTTTTCTGTCCCTGCTTGGGGTAAGCTTACCGTCTTTTCGAATAGCGGGAGGGGCCATGCTGTTCTTAATGGCGCTTGAAATGGTGTTTGATAAACGCAGTAAGCGCCGGGAAAGTAGTGCTGAAACCATGCGCGGGGAAATACATTCGAATGAAACGTTCGATGATATTTCTGTTTTTCCTTTGTCGATCCCGTTGATATCTGGTCCGGGCGCAATTGCATCCATTATGCTGTTGATCAGTGCTAACCGTGACAGCATTGTGCATCAGGCAACTGTGATGGTCGTTCTTGGTGTTGTTTTGCTGATTGCCTTTATCCTGTTCATGCTAGCGCCGAAGTTTGAAAAACTGATGGGCGTGACCTTTACGCAAATCGTCTCTCGGGTGTTGGGGGTGATATTGGGGGCGCTTGCGGTTCAGTATATCGTCGATGGGATTAAATTGAGCTTTCACGTATAGAGTTTCGCATGTGTGCACTTCCACTAGTCATTGCGCCAAATCCAGTGTTTCGCCAACAGGCCGAGCCGGTGGACATCGTCGATGACACGGTGCGTCTTCAAATCAAACAGATGTTCGAGACGCTTTACCATGAAAATGGGATCGGTTTGGGCGCCAACATGGTTGGTCTTTTAAAGCAGATCATTGTGATCGATATGAAAGATGGGGGGGAGGGTTCTCCGGTTGCTATGATCAACCCACAGATCTTGAAACAATCCGAAGAACTTCAAACTTTCACCGAAGCGTCACTGAGCTTTCCGGGGATATCTGCCGAGATTAGCCGCCCGGCCCATATCAATGTCGCCTATTTGAATGAACAGGGCGCGGCGTGCTCACTTGATGCAAGCGGCTTTTTCGCAGCAGTTATCCAGCATGAAATGGACTATCTGCAGGGTAAAACGTTTCTTGATCATTTATCTCGAACGAAGCGTGACAGCCTCATGCGGAAGTATAAAAAAGCCCGTAAAAATAATCGCTAGAACCGATTAGATATGAACGCGGGATATGCTGATTTCATATAGCTCACTGATCGCGTTAGCGGTGATAACCTCCTGAACGTTACCTTTTGAAAAGGTACGGCCTTCTCTCAACATCAAAACGCTGTCACATACGCGGCGAGCCATATGAAGATCGTGCAATACCACGATGATTGTAAAACCCCTTCTTGCCGCGATGTCTTTGCAGATATCAAACAGTAAGAATTGATGCTTCAAATCCAGTGATGAAGTGGGTTCGTCCAAGAAAAGAAGGGCATCATTTTTATCCCATAATTGGGCCAGAACCCGCGCCATATGAACTCGTTGTTGTTCACCGCCAGATAGACTGGACATCTGTCTGTCTTGAAGGTGAAGAACTTCTGTCAGTTCTAACGCTTGTTTTGCAATGTCAAAATCAACGCTACTGTTTCCAAAATCTGCCCCGTGCCCACGACCCATCGCAGCAATTTGCAAGACAGTGAAGGGAAAATTGACAACAACTTGCTGTGTGAGAACGGCACGTTTGCAGGCAAGTTCTTTAAGGTTCAGATTTTCCAATGAGACACCATCCATCAGAATATCGCCCGATGATGGTTTTTGATAGCCAGATAGACATTTCAGAAGCGTTGATTTTCCGGCGCCATTGGGCCCCAAAATACCAAACATTTCCCCCTGCGTCACTTCAAGAGAAATGTCGCGCAGGATTTGCTTTTGATTAACTTCATAGGAGAGGTTCTGTGCAGTTATCATCTTAAATTCCCCCTTTGCTCTGGCGGATGAGTAGCCAGAGGAAGAAGGGACCACCGACAATGCTTGTCAAAATTCCAACTGGAATTTCAGTAGGTGCTGCAATTGTTCGGGCCAGTGTATCGGCGAGTAAAAGAAGGCTGGCCCCGAGCAGGGCGGATCCTGGAATTAAGAGCCGGTGATCCGCACCGAACATCAGTCGGATCAGATGGGGCACGACTAAGCCAATGAACCCAATAACACCGCTCACAGCCACGGCCATCCCGACGCAAAGTGCTGCACAGACCACGATTGTTCGTTTTAACCGCTGGGTATCAATACCGATATAGGTTGCGTTCTCTTCTCCCAATAGCAGCACATTCAATTCTTTGGATTTTCGGCTGATTGCAATAATGCAAGGAATGACAATTGTCATTGCGACGATGACAGGCTCCCACAATGCCCCGCCCAAGCTTCCCATGCTCCAAAAGGAAATTGCCCGAAGCTGTTGGTCGTCGCTTAGAAAACTCAAATATCCGGAGCTTGCAAAGGTCAAGGCATTAAGGGCGATACCGGCAAGCAGCATATGAGTGACGGAAAAAGTACCCGACAGTCGTGATAATCGCAGGATGATCAGGCAGGTTACGCTACCCCCTGCAAAAGCTGCGAAGCTTAGAGAATAGAGCCCTAAGTAACCTGCAATTGGGCCCACAAATACGATTGTTGCCGCAACACAAAGTGCGGCTCCACCCGTTATGCCAATTAACGTGGGATCCGCAAGAGGATTTCTAAACAGGCCCTGCATCGCTGCACCGGACACACCAAGGGCGGCCCCCACAATTGCAGCAAGCAAGACGCGTGGAAAACGGATATTGAACAGTACAGCTTGATCAAATTCACTTAGTTGCCCGGTCACAAGGTCCTGAAACGGAATTTGTATGGCCCCGATTGTTGATGCTATGACAAGCAGGAACACAAGCAGAATACCAAGACCTAATGTGATATTGGTATACTGGCTCTTTGTGTTAAGGCCCTCACTTGTAAAATGCCGACGCAGTGCGCTGATCATTTTTTGTTGAGCTTCTGATGTAATTCGATGGCGGCGTCAGCGGTGCGGGGCCCGAAGCCGAGGAGCAGAAGCGCGTCCATTGATACGACATGTTCGCCTTTGGCCGCAGGTGTTTGTCCCAGACCAGGAAGATCAAACAGCTTACTTTTACCGCCCAGTTGTTCCAGTGTCATATCTGAAACAAGGATAACGTCAGGGGCGTAACTCACAGCCGCTTCTGGTGTAAGTGGTTTATATCTATCGTAATCTTTTACGACATTTTCTGCACCGGACAGCTCTATAATGCTATCGGCAGCCGTTTCGCGGCCGGCAACCATCGGCGCGCCATTGCCGTGGTTCATAACAAACATTACCCGCACCTTTTCAGGTGAAGCTGCTTTTATCTCCGCTAATTTTTTAAGTGCCAGATCAATTTTATTGTTCAGGGCAATTGCGTTGTCTTCGGCCTGCAAAAGCTTCCCAATATCAGTGATGTTTGCTTTGACATCATCCATCTCTCGCGGGGCTTTTAATAAGGCAAGCTTAACGCCCGCGGCTTGAAGCTGATGCAAGACGGGCGGCGGGCCTGCTTCGTCAGTTGTAATAATCAACTCTGGTTTTAGCGACAAAATTCCTTCGGTTGATAAAGCGCGTTGATAGCCAACCTTTGGCAGTTCGGCTGCTGCTTTGGGAAAATAGCTTGTTGTGTCGCTTCCAACCAGCCGCTCTTGTTGGTTGAGCGCAAAGATTGTTTCTGTGATCGCGCCACCTACCGACACAATCCGCTTCGCGCCATCGGCGAACGCAGATGGGGTAAAGGCTAAAATAAATAACGGGATAAGAATTTTTTTCATTTTTGGCTTTCAGATTGCATAAGTATATTGGCAGCTTCAATGCCTTGCGCCTGCAAGTAAGTGAGGACGCGCAGAAGTCGCTCCAGAGAGACAGTGCGATCTCCGGCAATAATGAGTTTGTAATCGGGTTTTTCAGTAAGCAGTTTAGGCAGTTGATCTTTTAGCTGCTCGAAATCGGAATAGGCAGCTCCGTCAAGCGCGTAGGTTTTTGCGCGAATTTCCAGCATAATGTGCTTTTGTTCTGACGCGACCGGGGCCTGATCACTTACTGCTTCGGGTAACGTGAGATCCAAAGAGCGATAAGCTGCACCGGCGGTCAGGATAAAAAATACAAGCAGAATAAAAAGAATATCCAGCAGGGTGGTCAGGTCTGGCAGGAAGCTGTTTTCCAGATCATTTGAACTGTTGGAAGATCCTCCGACCGTGATCATGATGCGATCCTTTGGCCTGGTGATTTCTCAACTGGTTTTTGGCCCTCTACCGCAGTCAATTCAAATGTAATTGACTGCTCGTTTAGATGTGCGGCTGTATTTTCCAGAATATTCTGTTTCCAGGATTGGAAAATACCGGCGGCAACAACTGCTGGTAAAGCAATCATCAAACCAAAGGCTGTTGTCAGCAACGCTTCCCAAAGGCCGTCCGCAATCAAGTTCGGCGTAACGGGCCCTTCTATCGCCGCAATCACCCGAAAAGCAGCGATAATACCGAGGATCGTGCCGAGCAATCCAAGCAAAGGAGCGACCGCTGCAATTAGCTTAAGTGTTCCAATTCCGCGGGAAAAAGCGACCCCATTTCTGGAAAGAGAGAGGCTTAGTATTTCATCGCGTATGGATTTGGGATCATGTCGATGCGTATTCAGAATACCCAAAAGACGTGCTCTCATTCTGCGGCCGTTAAAATCGACTAAAATAAAGTATATCAAACGTTCCAGAATGAGCGTGCCAGCCAGGATCGAGCTGACCAATAAAGGCCAGCCCATTACACCTAGTTTGCTAAATCCATCGGGAAGAAGTGCTTCAAGCAGCATCAGCAATTTCTCGCGCAGGAATTTCAGATACGATTTTTCGCCAAAGCTCCAGTTCAGGTTCGCCAGGTTTACGCTTGCCAAACAAGGTGGCGATGATTTCGCCGTCTGCATCGAAAATTTCAACGGCGGTCACAATACCGTCTTCAGTTGGCTTGCGAGTCACCCAGCAGCGCTCAATCGCACTTTCATCAAGGTGAAGTGTGAAGTCAGGGTCCATGATGTTGAACCAGCTGCCAAAATCCATTAGTTTTTTGACTGTGCCAGTGTGGATTTGAATGCATCCGCGATTGCCCACAAACACCATGATTTCACATCCTGTGTCGCTTGCTTTTTCGATTGCCAGACGGGCCGCATCTGTACCAACTTCAACGGCAAAATCTTTTCCTATGTTGCGGAATGCCTGTTCCCGCCCAACTTTAAATTTGCGAAGCATTGGAAAGAATGCATGCGTATCCTGCAGACCTTCCCAAGCCGCGCGGAAACCTTTCCAGTCAATCTCGTCGTCTGAGCGATCGGCTTCTTTTACTGGATATGCTTCCAGTTCTAGTTCTGGAGACTGATCTTCAGCTGTGAATTTCTCGACAAGCGCCTCATAAGCGTCCGCGTTTGATTTATTGCCAATATAGATTTTGTGTAAGGCCGCACCGGATTTATCAAAAAACTGGAGGCTTTTACGCAATCCCGATTTGGTGTCTTCTGTAACAGCAAATGAAAATTTCCAATGAGCCATGAAGAGTCGCAAATCAATATCCGGATTTACAAACAAGCCGGTTTGCATTTTTCCATGGGTATGAAATTGAGGGTTTTCGTAGACCCCTTTACGCTCATGAACGGCCCCTTCATTGCGGGTCAAGGCCATTACACTGCCAAGTGTTTCAACTTCAGACAGAATTTCTTGGGCGCTTTCTTTCAGGCGGACGACATTAGAGCCAATACGGCAGGCGATAAGCTCTGCTTCTGATACGCCAAGTTCGGCCGCGGCACCGCGAATTCTTAAATCGGGCTTTTCAGTTTTTAAAGCATCGTGGCGTGCCGCCAGCTCAATTGTTTTCTGTGACATATGTATCTCGCTCTAACTAGTTGATAATAAAACGCACGGGTACCTGCACCCAGCTCGAGGTTTTTTGCCCATTCTGAACTAAAGGCTCAAATTCCCATTTTTTAACGGCGGCCAAAGCTGCTTTATCCAGCAGGCGGTGCCCAGATGATTGTTCAATTTTTAGCATTCCCGGCCGACCATTCGGCTCAATCAATGCGGCCAGCGTGACAACGCCTTGTTGTCCCAGATCCAGGGCACGCCGAGGATAGCTAGGCGGTGTGCGCTTACGATATTTCGCTTTGTGTAGGGTGCTGGCGGTTGAGGCTTGTTTCCCGACGTTGGCCGTATCAATTTTAGGGGCTGCTGGCGTGTTTTTAGCAACTTCAACTGGTTTGGGCTCGATTTTGGCAATCTCTACGGGCGCCTCTGGTGTGACCAAAGGTTTGAGCGCGGGTTCTGTTGGGCGCGTTATTTGTTTTTCGGAAGCAACCTTTGGCAGGGTTGGCTTGCGAAGCACAAGTCGCGGTGTTGGAACCGGTTTGGCCGGATCCGTTTTTTCAGGTTCAACATTTGGCAACGGGGTCGCCGTTTTCTCGATTGTTGGTTTTGGGTGTTTTTTCTCGGTAATCGGTTTGTGCCACGCAACCTTTGCCGTCTCTGTGACAGCGACTTTTGGTGCGGCAGGTTGCGGTGTCGGCGCTATAGCCTTTTCAATTTTCTGAGTATTTTTTTGCTCAGTAGGGTTTGCGGCGCTGGTTTTCGTTGGGGCAGGGACTGACTTTGGCGCCGCAAGCGCAACAAGTGAAATCTTGATTTGCTGAATGGGTTGAACGGTTGGTTTTTCTGCAAGGTCAACGGATGATAGAAGGTAATAGTGTGTCACGAACGATAGGGTGAGCAAGCCACCCCATCGCACAAACTTACCAAAATCCATTGGACTTGAAGTTACCATTTAAACGTGACCCGTGCTGCAAAGTTCACACCTTCTTCAGGGAGAGCTGCGAACCGTTTGGTGTAATATTTGTCGAATACATTTTCGACCGCTAGGTCGAGTGTCATATGCTCAAAATCGCCTTCAGTAGGAGCAAAACGATAATAGATATCGTGGACACCATATCCGGCAGTTTCAGTTTCGCCTGACGGCAGATGATCGTTGCTTTCCGCGTAGCGAGACCGCCAGCCGATAACAGACGATGCGCCTGGAATGTCGTAGCTGAAATCAGTTGTAAACGTTAAGGGAACGCCATTGCCGAGATACTCGCCGGTATCATCGTCCTTGGCTTCGACATAGGTGATACCTGTTTTGAAGGAGAACGGCGCAAGGCGGTATTCGCCTTCTAATTCAACACCCCACAATTCGGCATTATCGATGTTGAGATTTTGCGCAGTGCCGCCCATGACATCAATTTCCTGAGTGATGAAATCTTTGCCTTTGCTAAAGTGCCAGGCGCCTTTAATTTGCAGCGCATCTTCCTTGGCAATCACTCCATCAAAATTAACACCAGCTCCCAATTCGAGTGTGGTAACTGTTTCAGGTTTCAGGTCGGGGTTTGGAATAAAGAAGTTATCAGGGACAGGGCCACCGCCGGGGAAATGCATGCCACTTGGATAAAGTTCTGTCATGTTTGGTGCCCGGAACGCACGCGCCAGACTACCATATACCATGAGGTTATCTGTTGGTTTGTACGTCAGTGCAAGCTTGGGAGATACGGCGCTTTCATTTTGACTATTTCCGGCATCATCTTCACTGCGGTATTGATCAAAGCGGGCAGCAGGGATGATCAGGAATTTACCAACAGAAGTTTCGAACGCAATTTCGTCCTGGAGGTAAATACCCCAGTTAATATTTTCAGCATCGGGAACACCTGGCCGCGTCCCATCTGCCGTCACTGTGCTGGAACCGTCTTGAACATCCCGGTAAATTTCCAGTCCATACGACAATGTCTGGCTGTGCCCATCTGAAATAAAGAACCGGCTTTGGTTATCTACGGTCAAGCCAAGCGTTTGCAGAGCACGAACCTGCACCCGCCCAAGGTTGCTTCCGCTGATGTCTTCTTCTTCAGTTTCAGTATTGTTGTAATAGGTGTGAACTTTTAGATTTAAAAGATCGTTATCTGGGTTGCTATATTCGTAGCGGGCACTGAATTGATGGTCGCGAACATCTTTGTTCACCACAGGATTTGAAGAGCCGATTGCGCCTGCACCATTGTTGGGCTCCTGACCGCGATTGGTTAGGCCCTGATATTGAAATTTAACAGTGTTCCAGTCGCCAAACGTATATCCTGCTTTGAGCAGCATGGACATAACCTGATCTTCGGTTTGTAAATCTTCTCCGTCGCCATCTCGGATGTCACCTGAATTTCTAAGGGCTAAGCTTCCGAGGGCATCAAAGTTGCCAGAACGACCATATACAGTTGCCGACGGAGCGAATTCGCCATTGGCAGAACGGACGCTCGTACTTTGGGTAAAGCCAAAATTTTGTCCGGGCTCAAGCAGGTCTGCAGCATCTTTTGTTTCAAAAGCGACGACACCACCAATGCCGCCACCTCCGTATATGGAGGAAGAAGCGCCTTTAACAACTTCGACGCGCTTCATCAAAATTGGGTCAAAGTAAAAGCGACCATCATGCGCCGCTTCATAGTTTTGACGCCGTCCATCCATTAAAGTGATGATTGCTTCTGCGTCAAAGCCTCGAATTGAAACTGTTTGTCCATTGCGGCGGGGGCCGTTCACGACATCAACGCCCGGGACCATCTTCAGAAGGCCGTCTGTATCGTTTGAAAGTGCTGTGCCTGGTGCGTCAGCATCGACTGTGCTGACCATTGCGGGAACATCAAAAGTGGATTGTGCGCTTCGTGTTGCATAGACGGTAACGGTATCAAGGGTTGATGTATCCGCCGCCTCATCAGCTTGCGCCTGAGAAGATAAGAATGTTGTTGTTAAAAGCGCAGCCATAAGGCTAACGCAAGACGCATTTCGCATATTAATTCCCGTTGAATTGAATTATGGCGATTGCTTGCTGCCTTGCTGCCTCGAAAGGGTGGCTGGGTGGCTTGCTACTGACCTACTTTGTTAAGATAAGCTTTCCGTTTCCAGTGACCTGTAGCTTATATTCAGAGCCATTGTGCAAAATGCAAAGCTGTCTGGTGGACTGAAAAATTTCTTCACTTTCAATCCGGTTATCAACAACTGAAATGCTGCGAACGCTTTCGTTCAGTTTTTTCTGCTCAGTACTCATTATACGTGCTCACTCGCTGGTAAAAACGGCTGCTCTTACTCTGCTAATGCGAATGATTATCAATTGCGCAAAAATGAGTCAAGTGGTTTAGTTGCTTTCCTTTTTATCTTGCTGTCACAAGTCTTGAAAAGACGCCCACTCAGAGCCAATTATTATCTCAGATCAAAGTGCGTTAATGGGAAAGAGTTAAGAGCAGGGCGCAAATCAGATTTAACGCGCAGTTTTTAATTCTGCGAAAGCATCAAGAGCCTTTTGGCGTGATTTTTTAAGATCTACAATTGGCTGGGGGTAAGTGCAGCCAAGTTGCACCTTTGCGTCCTCTAATACGTTTGCGGGGGCTTCCCATGGACTGAACAGCCATTTTGAAGGTAATTCGGCAAGCTCTGGAATCCATTTTTTTATGTAAAGGCCGTCCGGGTCAAATTTTTGTCCCTGCGTAACCGGATTAAAAATTCGGAAGAAAGGCGCTGCATCCGCGCCGCATCCAGCTACCCACTGCCAACTCGCACTGTTATTTGCAAGGTCAGCATCAACTAAGGTGTCCCAAAACCAGCGTTCCCCCAATCGCCAGTCTAAGCCTAGATTCTTTGTCAGGAATGAGCCAACAATCATACGGACGCGGTTATGCATGTAGCCAGTTTGCCAAAGTTCCCGCATTCCAGCATCCACCATAGGAATGCCTGTTTGTCCTCGCTGCCATTTGCGTAATGCGTCCTTGCTTTTGCGCCATGGAAATGAATCAAATTTTGACTGAATATTTTTATGAGGAAGCTGTGGGTTATTGAACAGCAGGTGATGGGAAAATTCGCGCCAGGCAAGCTCGGTTTTGAAATGCTCCGTATTTAAATCTGGGCCGTTAATGCCTTCCTGAAATTGAATGGCATGCCACACTTGATGGGGGGAAATTTCCCCAAAATGAAGGTGAGGTGATAAGCCTGATGTGGACTCAAGTGCTGGAAAGTCACGTCCTTCCTTGTAGTTCTTCAAGCGCAGTGAAATAAAATTATTCATTTGTTCCCGCGCGCCATTTTCACCCGGGATCCAATTTGGGGATTTGATCAAATCCCAGTTTTTATCTGGCGCGAGTGCAAGCGATTCAATCGGCAGAATCTCTAGTGGGTGTTGCGCAAAATGAATTTGGCTCGTATCAAGTTTCGTCGGCATCCGCGGAGGAGCTTTTCCAAGACATCCATTGCGATAGTAGCGGGTGAAAACACGATATGGGGTCCCATCTGGCTTTTGAACATCCCAAGGTTCCCATAATAAGGAACCATTAAAGGAACGAACTTCAATTCCTTTCTGCTTCAAATCATTTTTAATAAGGGTGTCACGGTCTGTTTTCCATGGCTCATAACCTCTATTCCAGGTTACCAAATCTACAGCAGCCTCTTCGGCAAGCTGTTGAAGAACCTGCTGCGCAGGACCAGTTCGAACAATCAATTTCCCCGATAAAGACTGATTAAGTGCTTTGAGTGACTGATGGAGCCACCACCGGCTGGCCCCGCCGAGCCTATGTTCTTTAGGGCTTTCGTCATCCAATATAAAGAGGGGGATGATTTCACCCGCTTCAACAGCAGCGCTCAGCGCCGGATTATCTTGAAGACGGAGGTCTTGGCGAAACCAATGTAGAACTTTAAGGGGCATATAAACATACACATAATCTGAATAAAGGGCGCTTTATGGACTTGAATACGTTTCTTGCAAAGGAATGGATCAATTTAACTAATCCCGGGGAAAATTGGATTTAAATAATGACTGTTTATTGAGGTTCATCTTCAAAATAAATACACAATCAAAAAGGCTGGTTTTAAAGGAATGAGGGGAGAGTTTTTAAAAGAATGAAGGGAGATGGATATTAAATAAGCGTGCAGATGAAAAACCGAGAGGCTAATTAGTCTATTTAAAGGAAAGTAGATTTTGTTTTTTTCTCGTGTTACGGTTTTTTTACGGCTGTGAAGTAGATGGATGGATTATCTTGAAGTAACAGTATTACGTAACCTGTCGACATTTGCAGCCTTAACGCAAAAAAAACAGGGAATATATCATGAGTCAAACAACATTTGTCGTTGGGATCGATGGCTCGCAATCCGGTGAAAAAGCATTAGAATTTGCTAAAAGCCGGGCTAAGCTGATCGGAAATAGCAAAATTCTGGTCTGTTATGTCATCGAATGGTCACCCTTTTCCTTTCAAACAGCCGAAGAAAATGATCAGCGCCATAGGCGCCGCGAAGAAGAGATTGCTCTTGCAAAAGAACGAATTCTGGATCCCGCATTGGCCTCACTTAAAGGAGATGGTTTTTCAGCAGAAGGTTTTGTGAAGCATGGGGATGCTGCAGAAATTCTGGATCGATTAGCTATTGACCAAAATGCTGAACAGATAATTGTCGGTAGAGTCGGTGCAAAAGGACTTAAAGAGCGCCTATTTGGCGGTGTTAGTGGTCGCCTTGTCGCGATGTCATCACTTCCTGTCACCATCATTCCATAGCCGAGGGGGGCTTCCAATGACCAATTTATCCAAAATTATGGCGATCGTGGTTGCATTTTTGATGCCCACGCTGGCCTTTGCTCAAGAGCAGGCGGTAAGTTTTGACCAACAGGTCAATGACGTTTTTGCAGGTGCGACCGGCTGGTTTGTGGCTTTGATTTTTGCGCCTTTACCAGGCACATCTTTTCCATGGATCGTTTTGTGGCTTGTTGTCGCCGCGACGATTTTTACTTTGTATTTCGGGTTTATTCAATTTCGGGCGTTTGGGCATGCCATCTCGCTCGTAAAGGGAGATTATTCAGATCCAGATGATGCGGGTGAGGTTAGCCATTTTCAGGCTTTGACAACGGCGCTTTCTGGAACTGTCGGCCTTGGTAATATTGCCGGTGTGGCCGTTGCTGTCGGGATTGGCGGGCCGGGTGCTACCTTCTGGATGATTTTAGCAGGCCTAATGGGGATGGCTTCTAAATTTACAGAGTGTACGCTTGGGGTGAAATATCGAAACGAATATCCTGATGGCAGTGTTTCCGGTGGCCCAATGTATTATATGACAAAGGGTTTTAAGGAACGGGGGCTTCCTGGCGGCGCAATATTAGCCGCCGTCTTCTCAGTTTTTACAATCGGCGGCGCTCTGGGGGGCGGCAACATGTTCCAAGCCAATCAGGCGCATGCGCAGTTGGTTGGAATCACAGGCGGCGATAGTAGCTTCCTGAACGGGAATGGCTGGATCACAGGGCTGATACTGGCCGCTGTTGTTTTTATGGTTATCGTAGGCGGTATTAAATCCATCGCAAACGTGACCGAAAAAGTCGTTCCCTTTATGGGAATTCTGTATGTCGGTGCTGCATTTGTCATTCTTTTGCTGAACTATGATCAGATCGGTTGGGCTTTTGGGCAAATTTTCGACGGTGCATTTACAGGACTGGGAGTTGCTGGCGGCCTTGTCGGGGCTTTGATCCAAGGGTTTAAAAGGGCAGCTTTCTCAAATGAAGCTGGCGTTGGTTCTGCTGCGATTGCCCATTCGGCTGTTCGCACAAAGGAACCCATTACAGAAGGTGTCGTGTCGCTTCTGGAACCATTCATCGATACCGTTGTCATTTGTACAATGACAGCACTTGTTATCACGATTTCAGGTGTGCTGCTTGTTGATCCAGCAACAGGTCTCTATGTGCTGGACGGAAGCTCAATTAAAACAATTGATGGATCTTCTGGGGTGTCGTTGACATCAGTTGCCTTTGGTTCAGCTTTTGGATGGTTCCCCTATGTTCTGGCAATTGCGGTTGTGCTCTTCGCCTTCTCGACGATGATCAGTTGGTCTTATTACGGACTGAAAGCCTGGACTTATCTGGTTGGTGAGGGAAAAACCAAAGAGACTGTTTTCAAAGTGATTTTCTGCATCTTTATTGTGATCGGCGCGGCCGCACAATTGGGCGCTGTGATTGATTTCTCTGATGCGATGATCTTTGCGATGGCTGTGGTCAATATTACAGCGCTTTATTTCCTGATGCCGATCGTGAAGCGGGAAATGAACAGTTATTTTGACAGATTGAAATCCAAGGAAATCGTCAAATTTAAAAAAGGGTAACAGCTTTTCTGAGTTGTTATGAATATTAAGAAGGGTCGCCATTGAAACGGCGACCCTTTTTTATTGGAAAAGTCTGAAGAACTTCGAATGTAAATTATTCAGATGCGGCTTCCAGTTTGTCCTGTGTTTTTGTGTCAAAATCAGAGGCATCATGACGTTCACGCAGTTGTTCGTTCAATGGGCCCGATACACGGTTCACCATGCGGCCACGGATGACCCCGGAACGGTTACCAACT
Source organism: Sneathiella sp. (assembly GCA_034669685.1). Classification (GTDB taxonomy): domain Bacteria; phylum Pseudomonadota; class Alphaproteobacteria; order Sneathiellales; family Sneathiellaceae; genus Sneathiella. Next base: position 1,878,991 of record JAXMOU010000001.1, on the reverse strand, counting down.
TCACTGGTCCATCGAACCATGTTCTTGTAACTCTCTACATCTAGAAATTCGCCAGCTTCGTAGACTTTGTTTTGAACAAGTGCGCCATACCAAGGCCAGATGGCCATGTCTGCAATCGTGTACTCGTCACCGCACATGAATTGGTTATCTGCAAGATGTCTATCCAGAACATCCAGCTGACGTTTTACTTCCATGGCAAAACGATCGATACAGTACTTTATCTTGAACGGTGCATAGGCATAAAAGTGACCGAAACCGCCGCCCAAATACGGAGCGCTGCCAACCTGCCAAAATAGCCAGGAAAGTAATTCTGGACGTGCCGCGGGATCTTTGGGCAAGAAGGCGTCAAATTTTTCGGCTAGATACAGTAAAATTGCGCCAGACTCAAAAATCCGCGTTGGTTTGTCCGTGCTACGATCCATCAGGGCTGGAATTTTCGAATTTGGATTCACATCGACGAAGCCGCTGCCAAACTGATCACCCTCACCAATATTGATAAGCCATGCATCATATTCTGCGCCAGAATGGCCTGCTGCCAACAACTCTTCAAGCATAATGGTGACTTTTACCCCATTTGGTGTGCCCAAGGAATAAAGTTGCATTGGATGCTTGCCTATAGGTAACTCTTTATCGTGAGTTGGCCCTGCCGTTGGACGGTTGATATTGGCAAAACGCCCACCGTTCTGTTCTTCCCATTTCCAAACTTTAGGGGGAGTATAGCTGTCTGTTTCACTCATTTTTGAGACTCCAGTGATTTTTTGTTTATTAACGGATTTGCGCACCTCAATGATTTGCACCTTGTCACAGGTCATGCTTTTGGTTCAACTGTCTTAATAACACTCTATGCAATTGATCATAAAAATCAGGCGATGGGTGCTTGGGCTGGAAGCTTTTTTTAATTAATTCTTCTCATCTGCAAGAAATGTTTTATCAGGCAAAAGACATATGCCTGTTGACTGATGGAGCGTAAATAAAATTCTTTACATTGGGCACTATTCGTATTCAGATGATGGGTCTGATGGCAATTTATTAATTTCGAAAATTGCTAAGCACCCCCGATGGTTATGGGGAAGGGAGCAACAATGAAACTATTGAAAAAACTTGCGACAACACTTGCAGTCGCTTCAGCGATGACGGCAGGTCTGGCAACACTTGCCTCTGCGCAAGATATCAAATTCTTTACGATTGGAACCGGTGGAACGGCTTATACTTATTACCCCGTTGGCGGCGTTATTGCGAATGCAATATCCAAACCTCCCGGATCACGGGAATGTGGTAAAGGTGGTAGTTGTGGTGTGGACGGCTTGATTGCCTCTGCAGTGTCTTCTCGCGGTTCAGTTGATAACGTGAACGCGATTCTCTCCGGCCTGCGGGATTCTGGTTTTGCACAATCTGATGTTGCCTACTGGGCTTATACCGGTACTGGCACAATGGAAGGCAAAGAGCCTGCAAAAGATCTACGGACAATTGCGGCTTTGTTTGAAGAGCATATTCATCTCGTCGCTCTGCAGGGAAGCGGTATTAATTCTGTTGCTGATCTAAAAGGAAAAGTTGTCTCACTTGATGAGCCGGGTTCAGGCACTTATGTCGACGCCAAACTGATCCTTGAAGCAAACGGACTTTCCACCTCGGATGTTACGGCTGAAGCTTTGAAAGGTAGCGCTGCATCTGAAGCACTACGCAATGGTAAAATCGACGCGTTTTTTGTGGTTGCAGGGTATCCAACGGGTTCGCTGGTTGAACTGGCATCTGCCGAGAAAATCAAGCTGGTCCCAATCGATGGCGCTGCTGCGAAAACCCTGACAGACAAATATGGTTTCTTCTCGCAAAGCGACATTCCTGCGGGCACATATGAAGGTGTTGATGGGATCTCTACAGTTGCTGTTGGCGCTCAGTGGTATACAAATGCCAAGCAGGATGAAACCCTGATCTATAACATTACAAAAGCTTTGTGGAATAAAGAATCCCGTAAGCTGTTGGATGTGGGTCACGCTAAGGGTAAAACGATTACACCTGAAACTGCATTGGCAGGTGTTGGTGTGCCGCTACATCCAGGCGCTGAAAAATTCTATAAAGAGGCAGGTTTGATTAAGTAATCTGTTCGAAATGAAAACCCCGGATACAGAATTGTGTCCGGGGTTTTGTATTTGTACCATTTTAAAGGGCTAGAGATGTCAGATCAAAGTTCAGCGAGCAGCGGGCTTAGCGACGAAGAATTACGGGAAATCGAGCGGCGCTATGATCCAGAGACGGCTTTCCGATATTCTGGACCAAAAATCGGTTTGTTTATCTCTACTGTTCTTGTGGCAATGTCCCTTTATCACTTTTATGCATCAGGCTTTGGTTTGGTGCGGGAGTTGTTGCACCGGGGAATTCATTTATCTTTCGTACTCGGACTGACCTTTTTTCTTTTTTCGGTCGTTAAAACCAAAGCGGGAGAAATACCCGCTGCTGTCTGGTATCGGGTGGGCGGCATTAATATTGTTGATGTTTGCTTAGGTGTTCTGGCTGTTGTCGCAGCTATTTATTTGCCTCTGTTACCCCCCGAAATTGTGGCTGAGCGTGTTGGTAATCCCTCGTCATTTGATGTTTTCATGGGCTCGGCACTTTTGCTGATCACATTGGAGGCCGCGCGCAGGTCCGTTGGACCAACCCTGCCTTTGATCGCGATTGTCTTTATTTTATTCGCTCTTTTCGGTCCTTATGCGCCCGGTCCGCTAAAGCATGGTGGCTCCAGCTGGCTTGGGCTGATCAATCATATTTATATGACAAATCAGGGAATTTACGGCATCGCCATCGGGGTAATGGCGCAGTATGTATTCCTGTTTATTTTATTTGGCGTTCTGGCGACCCGGATTGGTTTGGGGCAGCTCTTTATTGATCTTGCCATGATTATCGCAGGCCGTTTTTCGGGAGGGCCAGCAAAAGTTGCGATTTTTGCCTCAGCCTTTATGGGAAGTATTTCAGGGTCGTCTATTGCCAATACGGTAACCACCGGGGCCTTGACTATCCCCGCGATGAAGCGTGTTGGATACCCGGCGCGTTTTGCGGCCGCGGTTGAGGCGACAGCCTCAACGGGCGGACAGATTACGCCGCCCATTATGGGGGCCGCTGCATTTATTATGGTGGAATATCTTGAAATTCCGCTTCGCGATGTGTTGGCAGCCGCGTTGTTCCCAGCACTCATGCACTATTTTGGAATTTTTATCATGGTGCATCTGGAAGCCAAAAAGTTAGGGCTACGCGGCTTATCCTCTGCGGAACTGCCAAAACTGTTTCGGGTGCTGAAAGAGCACTGGCTGGCAATTACGCCGCTTATCATCCTCGTTTACTTTATTCTTGCGGGCCGAACACCTGATTTTGCAGCAGTTTACGGTATAATCGCCTGTGTGGTTGTTGGTTTCTTGAAGCCAAATAACCGGCTGACATTTCGCGACCTTTGGGATGGTCTTAGCATCGGCGCAAAGAACACGATTGCGGTGGGTGCTGCGGCGGCTTGCGTTGGCATAATTGTTGGTGTTGTGACCTTGACAGGGGTTGGTTTCCGTTTGGGCTATGTTGTGGTTCAAACGGCGACAGACATCGGCGCTCTCTTCGGGTCCACTTGGCCATTCAGCTTCTTTGACGTGACCCAATGGGCCCTGTTCTTCTCATTAATATTGATCGCAATTGCCTGCATTTTTATGGGCGCGGGGATTCCAACAACTGCGACCTATATTATTTTGGTAGCGGTAGCGGCACCAGCCTTGGCTCAATTACAAGTGCAGCCACTGGTTGCCCATTTCTTTGTATTTTACTATGGCGTATTGGCGGATATAACGCCGCCTGTGGCACTGGCGGCTTATGCGGCCTCGGGCATTGCCGGATCTAATCCGTTTTCAACAGGTAACACCGCATTTAGATTGGGAATTGCCAAGGCAATGGTTCCATTCGTTTTTGTCTACTCCCCGTCGCTTTTATTGATCGCGGATGGGTTTACCTGGCCAGATTTCTTCATCACGCTTACGGGCACGATGGCCGGGATCAGTCTGCTGGGGGTTGCCTTCTCCGGCTACTTACTTACGAATTTGAAGATGTATGAGCGGATCTGGATCGCCGCGGTATCATTACTTTTCATTGCACCAGGATTAATCACAATGGGAATTGGCTTTGTTTTAATCCTGCCCGTTCTTATTTGGCAATTTGTTCAAAAGCAGCGACTTCGAGGTCAAACCGCTTAGCGTTTTTGCCGGCACCAGAATTGGTACATCCCGCGGAATAGATGCGGCGCCATTTGCTCCGCACGGGACCAGTTTTCAAGGTTGGTTGCTTTTGGATCGCTTGGATATGTTTTTCGGTAGGCTTCTATCGGTTCGGGATCAACAAATTCAAAACCGATGAATTCCAATCCAAGCGTGTCCAGTGCGTGCTTAATCCTTTCAAAGGTAAAGCGATGTTCTTGTCGATGAAATAGAAAATCGCGGCAACCACTTAGGCTGTAGAAATCAAGTTCACGTGTCACCGAACTGGCTTCGTGTGTATCTGGTAGCGCCAGTAATTTCTCACGAGCGGCCCGTATATCATCTAACGATACTGTGTCTGGATCCATATTGAGGAAGTCACGTGTGACAACAACATCTAGCCGCGCTTTTTCACTGTATAGTGCAACTTTCATCAGCCCATTGGGTTTGAGAAGTTTAACGAGCTTTGCCCAACCTTTTTCGGGCTCTGCCATGTGATGCAAAACGCCGCAACATTCAATTAGGTCAAATTGATCAAACGCTTCAGGTAGGCGTGAAATATCGCTCTGCATGAAGTGGATGTTCTGAATGCCAAGCTCAGTCGCTCTTAATTGTCCGTAAGCCAGCGATCTGCGACTAAGGTCTATCGCAGTCACTGTTGCCCCTTCTAGCCTAATAGCGGTGCGAAGGGCATGGCGGCCGGTGCCGCATCCCGCGACTAATATGTTAGGGGAGGCTGAAATTTGTTGTGTTGTAATGGCAGGGAATAGCCGTTTCACTAATGCAGACAGATTGGTGTTTGAGCCATGCCGAAGCCCATACCATCGTGGATAGGGGCTCTCTTCATATTGCTCTTGCACTTTCAAGGCAGTTGGATCTGTAATCGGGTCTAGGCTTTTAAGTGTCTTGGCGGTTTCGATTTCCAGTTTGTTCAAAATACCAAATCGGTTGAGTAGAAGCCGTGTCCAAGGAAGTTCTGAAAGATCGCTCTCATTGTTCTGCAATAATTCTTGAGCATCAGATGGAGAGAGAGGAAGGCTTAGAGCCTCCCTGCAAGCGTAAGCAATTGAATTTTCTGCCGTCGGTTTTGATTTCGGTAAGAGAGGGAGTGAGTATTCCCTTAGTTCCAGCTGCAATGATATTAGGGCAGAAGTTTCAAGATAAAGTGGATCGCTATCATGGTTTAAAGCGGCCTGAAGGTAGGTGCGTAACTGCGCAATGAATTTCTCAGTTTCTGGTGTCGGTAGGATTAAATAAGCGAAAAATCGCGCAATCAAGGGTTCATTCATTGCCTGAATAATGCGGGCGATATTTTGGGCAATAAGAGTTGCGATTTGTTCGTTTGACTGCCCGGGCCTTAAAAGCTGCCTAAAAACCGGCTGCGACTTCAAAATATGCAAGGCAGCTAGAATGGTACCGTCGCAATCCACATCACGTCGTCCCAAACAGCGAAGAAACGCCTCTCGACCAAGCGCTCCCAAATCGTTGCTGCTTGCAGTTTGTAAAAGGTCGGCAAGTTGCTGCAAGCTTTCCGGAGAAGAGGCCGTGAGGTCGCAAGTTTTCAGTGCAATGCGAAGTGCATCTTTGAACTTGCCGCGGTCCGCCAGAAACTGAGTAAACGCTTGGCGTGCTAAGCTATACTGAGGATTGGCAAGTAGCGCTGATTTAAAAGACTTTTCCGCCGCTCCAAATTTCTGATGGGCTTTATGGATGAGGGCAAGGTTGTAATGCGCAACGGATAGAGACGGTTGAACCTTGAGGATTTTTTGGTACATCACGGCAGCACCAGATAAATCACCGCGTTGTTGCAGCTGCGCCGCTAAGCTCATTTCGTGTTCAATATTCAAGTTTGCCCCCTTACTTACCATTTGCTGTTTTACAGGGAATAAACAGTGCTGAAAAGCGGGGACTGAACCTTTTTAGGTGTAAAATAAACCCTGCAAATATTGGTGAGGCTAGAGGGTTGCGTCAGCGTCATCAACTAGTTGTGCCAGTTGCAAATCACGCACACTCATATTCGTCGCAGGTATGATTGGGAGAAGCTTGTGATTTTGATAGATTTCCTGCAACTTCTCCTTGCCTTGGGTTACTTGTTCATATTCCCATTGATAAAAGGGCAATTTGGAGGCGTGAATCGCGACTTCTTCAGAAGTATAATAAATTGATGCAGTATGGACCTCGAGCCAATTAACAATAAGGTGTAGATAGCTGGAAAAATTACTCTCCAAGTCAGGGCGATTGGGAATTACGGCTGCTGGATAAAGGGCCTTCAGTGTTTCTAGAAGATTCATCCATAGAGTTTCATGGGTATGTGAGTACCAAGTAACATACCAGTGCATTTGTTCATGTAGATACATGCATAACAAGCCCAAGCTTGAATAATAGTTGGTATTTAAAGTTATTTGAGGATGGCTGTATGGTGTTTCAAAGGGTGCTATTCGAATTTGTTGACAATACTCAAAAGGCTTTAGGTTAAATTTTCGCCTAAGGTTTGCCAGCTCGTTTGCTGTATTGTCGGCGCGGTGGTGCGCTGTGGATAAGTCTATCGAAATGGCTGGGTTAGTTTTCATCGAAATAATTTATATTAAAAAAAATGAATTTTCTAGTTTTTCCCCTAGTTGATGAGGCCTCATGTCGGCCGCGACTTTTGTAGGGTTATCGCATTTCTTCGCTATGAAAGATCTGGTCGGATACAAAAGAAGGTTGAGCAGCAAGTGAGTAAAAAATGCATCAAACTTTCGTCTTGTAAATATCTATTTTTCGCATATCCCGCCAATATCTTTACATTAGCCTCAACAAGCACTAGAAAGCATATGACTTGCTCGATGCCGCTACCTTGATGTTCGGTTGCGGCCCCTTAATTTTTTATATGATTGTATCACGAGCAACGACTTTACGCTTAGAAAGCAGAATGATGACCAGTATTGATGGTGTTACGCCCCCACTCGCTAAGGCTTTGGAGGAGCGTGGATACACGACGTTGACCCCAGTTCAAATTGCGATGCTTAATCCAGAGCTGCAGAACAGGGACGCGCTTGTTTCTGCGCAGACCGGATCTGGGAAAACAGTCGCATTTGGTTTGGCAATGGCAACGACTTTGCTCGACGGAGATGATCATTTCACCTCTCGTGATGCACCCGTCGCGCTCATCATTGCTCCAACACGTGAATTGGCGCTACAGGTTAAGAGCGAAATCGACTGGTTGTATGCGAAAACGGGAGCTTCGGTGGTTTCCTGTGTCGGCGGTATGGATGCGCGCAGTGAACGCCGAAATCTTGAACGCGGCGCACATATTGTTGTTGGAACGCCCGGCCGTTTGCGCGACCACATCGAGCGGGGTGCTTTTAATACAAGTGGCCTTAAATGTGTCGTTTTGGATGAAGCGGACGAAATGCTGGATATGGGGTTCCGGGAGGATCTTGAATATATTCTGGACACATCGCCTGATAATCGCCGGACTTTGCTATTCTCGGCAACGGTTCCACGGACAATCGCCAGTTTGGCAAAGCGCTATCAAAGCGATGCGATGCGCATCAGCACGGCCGCTGAAGAAAAGCAGCATCAGGATATTGAGTATAAGGCGCTGACAGTTGCCCCGAATGACCGACAGAACGCGATCATTAACATCTTGCGGTATCAGAATGCTAAAAATGCCATTGTTTTTTGTGGCACGCGGGCGGGAGTGACCCAGCTTGCCAGCCGGTTGAACAATCGCGGATTTTCCGTTGTTTCGCTGTCAGGTGAACTCAGTCAGAATGAACGCAGCCATGCATTGCAGGCAATGCGTGATGGCCGCGCGCAAGTTTGCGTGGCAACCGATGTTGCCGCGCGTGGAATTGACCTGCCTAATCTGGAATTGGTTATTCACGCGGATTTACCCCGCGGTCCAGAGCCATTGTTGCATCGAAGCGGCCGAACCGGTCGGGCGGGTCGTAAAGGTGTCAGTGTTCTAATCGTCCCTTATAACTGGCGCAAAAGAACAGAGCGGTTGCTACAGGCCGCGAAATTAAAAGCAGTTTGGGAAAGACCGCCCTCGTTAGAGGATGTGATTTCCCGCGATCAGGAACGGTTCTTGAGCGATCCTTGTTTGACTGATCCAGTCAAAGAAGATGAGCAGGCGATTGTTAAGGAACTGCTTGATAAACACACACCAGAACAAATCGCGGCTGCACTGGTCCGTATTCACCATACTTCGAAGCCTGCTGCGGAAGAATTGCTTGATCAGGGGTCATCCGGATCAGAGCGCCCGCAAAAGGAACGCCGGGAGTTTTCAAACGGCGTTTGGTTTGAATTGTCTGTCGGGCGTAAACATACAGCCGAACCGCGTTGGTTATTGCCGATGCTGTGCCGCGCTGGACATATTACAAAGAATGAAATCGGCCCAATTAAAATTCAGGAAGAGAAAACATTCGTTGAACTGGATGGTGGGTGCGTTGATGCATTTTTAAACGCGCTTGGGCCAACCCGTAAAATGGAAAAAACGGTTGAAGTGACACGTCTGGACAAGAAGCCAGATATTGGTGGTGGTAGCGATGAACGTGGCCGCAGAAAAGAACGTCGCCCGCGGCGTGAAGGTGTCGCAGATTCTGACCACAAATCGAGACCAAAGAAAAAATTCACTCGCGATGATACGGATAAAAAATCCTATAAACGGGACGATAAACGTAAAGAGCGACCCTCTGTGGACGCGCGGCCAGCCGAGAAGCCGGTTAAGAAAGAGCGACCCAAAGATCAGCAAGAGGATGCGAATTACGTTTACAACAAACGATTTGGGACTCCAGAACATCCATCTGAGCGTTTTAATAAGAAAAAGCGGGTGGATGTTGGATCAAGTGATGCCGCGCAGAATGTCGAGGGCGCGGTAAAAGCCACCCCTAAAAAACGTGCCTCTGCATCCGATGCTGAACACGCCGGTAATAAATTCAACCGCAAGCCAAAAGACAAAAAAACGAAGCCTAAAAAGACGGCCGCGCCTAAAGACGGCCCGATTACAGATGGCTTTAGAGCGAACAAACGTAAAAAGATAAAACCAACGGAATAGATTTTATCGGAACCGGTCTTTTTGAAATCTCTTCTTTGGGGGTTGTTACGTTCTCTGTATTTTTGCTCAATTTCTGAAAGCTCTTCTGAAGCTCTGCATAGCTAAGGGGCGTTTTGGCAATGGCCGAACGCCCTTTGAGCCGCTAAATGCTGTCCAATCACCTGGCGCAGTAGGGGCTAATAAACCACTCTAGTCATTGCAATATAACTGCCTGGTTGCCAGATTGATTTCTTTGATGTTTAAGATTTCTAATCGTTTTTGGCCAATAAAACATCTACATTTGAAACGGTAATCATCAGACCGTATTCTTCAAGCAACGGCGTTAAAGTCTCCAGAAAGCGATCAGCAATTTCTGCCTCAGAAATAGTGACATAGAGAATTTTACTTCCTGCGCCGCCTGTGACTTGATCATCTATCCATCGACCCGCTTCTCCTTCACCTCCGAAAGTTGGATATAAAGTATATCCATATACACCAGCCTGTTTGGATAAATCACGGATGCGCTTGAGGAGAGGCGTATCAACAAGAATCTCAAGCTTTTTTCTTTTTGTCATCACAACCATAATTGCACCATAAAAATAGAAATTGAGGTAAATAGTGGAATGCCTACAACGATGTTGAAGGGGAATGTTATCGCAAGCGACATGGCAAGATAAAGCCCAGCGTCTGCCTTGGGTAACGCTAGTCTAATAGCTGCCGGGACGGCAATATAAGAGGCACTCGCCGCAAGAAGAGCAAGCGCAGTTGTGGTGCCAGCATCAAAACCCAGTGATGCGCCAATGATACTTCCAAGTAGACCATTGAAAATTGGGAACGCTATACCGAGAGAAACAAGCCTGAATGTAAGAGTTTGTGCGTTTCTTAAGCGACGGGCGGCAAGTAACCCCATATCCAGCAGGAAGAGGCATAGCAGTCCGGTAAACCCAGTTTGGAATACAGGGGCCACAGGCTCAAAGCCTTCTTTACCAATTATAAGGCCAATAATGAAGCTTCCCGTCAGGAGTACTACAGACCCATTAAGTACAGTTTCTCTGAACAGATCACCTTTCTGCTGAACGTCAGAATTATTCCCCTGCCGGGCTAAGTATAACCCGACAATAATTGCGGGTGTTTCCATGAGAGCGAGGACTGCGATCATATAGCCAGCGGGAGCCATATCCATACTTGTAAGAATTTGATTACCAGTAATAAAGGTTACAACGCTGACGGAGCCATAATGCGCTGCCACGGCTGCAGCATTTATACGATCGAGTTTTCCAAAACTTCTCAAGACTGCAAATGCCATTATAGGAATTAAAAGACTTAGAAGCAGGCCTGCTGCAGCGGCCAAAACCATTTCCCAAGTAAAGCCGTTATCTGCAACTAGGATGCCTCCTTTCAAGCCGATGGCGCACATTAGGTATAGTGAAAGAGCTTTTGATAAAGGTTCCGGAATCGATAGGTCAGACCGCGCAAACGCAGCTAATGCACCTAAGACAAAGAACAGTATCACAGGAGAAAAGAGAACATCCATCTGATTCATACTCGTATGTAGTTACGTTCTTGCGGCAATTAAATTTGATTTATTTAAACAATGAATTTTTCATGTTCTTCAAAGAAGCCGCTTCAATAGGCAGTACTTAGATCGGGTTTGACTTAAAAGGCTAATTGAAAACGAACGGTTGTTTGATTGATTTTATCAATTGGGAATGTGAGTATTGATTGTTATAGAAATAAACCTGGTTAGGGAGAATGAAAAATTATGCCGACTTTAAGACAGTTAAGTTATCTGGTGGCCCTCTCCAAAGAGTTGCATTTTCACCGTGCAGCAGAGCTGATGAATGTAACGCAACCTACATTAAGTATACAGATCAAAGAGCTTGAGAAGAAGTTGAAAGCCCCAATGGTTGAAAGGGGCCAAAACAATGTCACGCTGACTCCCCTGGGGCGAGAAATAGCAGAGCGTGCCCGGCAGGTTCTGAAGGAGGTTGAGGAAATAAAAAGCCTTGCTGCGGCATCGCAACATGGGTTCGAAGGGACTATCAGGATAGGAGTCCCTCCTACTTTGGGCCCATACTTGCTACCCTATATCGTCCCAGAATTACATATTAGGTATCCTGACCTTAAACTCTATGTAAAAGAAGGTAAACCGCAGGAGCTTCAGCTGGATCTAAAATCAGGAGTTCACGATATTGTATTCTCCCCACTTCCGATAAACCATTCGGATTTAGTTGTATCCAACCTGTTTAGGGAGCCGCTTAAAATTGCGACAGCGCCAGAACATCGTTTTGTTGGAACTGAAAATTTAGTTAAGAGTGATTTAGAAGGGGAAAAAGTTCTGACTATGGAGCGAGGGCATCATTTCTACGAACAGGTTATGCAGCTCTGCGATGATTGCAATGCCAAGCCACTTCGCGACTATGAAGGGACCAGCCTTGATACTTTGAGATTGATGGTGGGTATGGGGGTCGGAATTACAGTTCTACCAGCTTTGTACATCAAATCGGAAATTGGGGAGCGGGGAGAGATTAGAGTTTTTAATATGGAATCCCCCAAGCTTTACCGCCAAATTGGTTTAACTTGGCGGAAAGGTTCGGTGCAATCAGAATTGTTTAGTGAAATTGCTGAGCTAGTTAGGCAAAAGGTTAGAGATCACTTACCGGAAGTCACCGTATTTAATTGATATGGCCAATTTATTTCATAATTACTAATAGATAAAATCTATTAAATAATAGCTTAATTTCAATTTCATAGCTTCGTGAAGCTCCCTATCTCTTTAGAGAGGAAACTTTTTTAGGAGAACATATCTATGAGCGGAACAAGCATACGAAGCAATAAAGGGAATATGTCTTTATTATCGTCTATGGGTGGAGAGCAACGTGCAGCGGTTAGAGAAAATCGAATAAGAGATCGTGCAAAAAACACTTTATCAAAAATCCGTACTAAAAAAGATACAGCTAAAGAAAGAATTAGATCGTTAAAAGAAAAAATATTTTCAATTAATCGTAAAATTTCCCGAGAGATAGCCCGTCCACTTCCGGATAATATTCGCTTGCAGAAGCTGAAGCGGAAACGCTTACATTTAATGGATAATATTCACTCCTTAAGTTAAGGAGATCCCTCGTTCTTCATCAAAGGATAAAACCTGTCAATCGGTGGGCTTTATCCTACGAATTGAAGTAACTGGAAATACGAGAATTTTTAGGAGGAAAGTGGTGCCCAGAGGCGGATTTGAACCACCGACACGCGGATTTTCAATCCGCTGCTCTACCAACTGAGCTATCTGGGCATCCGGTGCACGGCTAGTGCCTGCAAAGGAAGCTGGGTTATAGAAGAAAAAAGAAAGACTGTCCATACCCCTTGATCGAAAAAAAGAAAAAAAGATCTAATGGTTTTTAACCGCCTTATCTTAGAGCCTTTATCATCATTTAAGTTCAATATTCGCCGTCTTCATCATTGGCCGGAATTGTCTCTTCCGCCGGAATGGCGTAGCTTTCATTGAACCATTTGCCAAGGTCAAGCTGCTGGCACCGTTTTGAGCAAAAGGGACGATATGTTTTCTCTGTCGGTTTGCCGCATTGTGGGCATCTACGGGTTGTGAGTTGTTCAGTCATTTGAATGGGTCACTTGTTGTCTGCCGTCGCGAATTTCAAAATCAAACGCTGTCATACGATCTGATACGGACCAGTCTAGTTTGATGCCCAGATCAGATTCAAGTGTTGATTTATGGGCTTTGTACAAGGCTTCAAGACCAGCACCGGATTGTACGGATATAAGAGCAGTTTTGTGGGCCGCCGCAAAACTTTTTAAGCTTTGCGTAAGCCGCGATGCCAGTTTCAACGGGATCGATTGACCTTTGCATATAATTGGCGTGGCCAGAGTTCCGCTTATGGGAGGGCGTTCGCGTTTGCGTGTAATTTGCAGCAGCCCAAGTTCTGTCATGCTTAAAACTCTGACCGTGGCCGGATCATTCGCTGTGAGTGATTTCATTGCCGAAATCAGCTCGTCAACATCTGGCTTTCCTGTCATCTGGATAAAGTCCGCGATAATGATACCGCTTAAATTCCGCAGACGTATTTGTTGACTGATAAGGGTTGCGGCACGCAGATTAATGTCCAGTGCGCTGCGCTTGGGATCCGATGCAACATTAGCTCCGTTACTATTTACATCGATCGCAACCAATGCTTCTGTCTCTTCTATGGTGATGTTGCCACCCCCCAATATCGCCAACCGCTTTTCAAAAATTTCGCTGATCTGATCGTCCAGGTCGTATTGGGAAAACAGGCCTTTGGGATTAGACCAGTGCTGAAAGGTCAACGAGCCCTCTGGGCCAGCGGTTTCGCACTTTTTTAGAATAGCGCGGCTATTACTGACTACCGATAGCGGCCCTTCCGATTGGCGCAAGGCGAGGAGGAGGCTTTTTAGGGTTGGCTCGAATAACAGGCTGGTTTTATTCAGGCGTTCCTGTTTTTGCTGTATTTCCTGCCATGTTTTTGCGAGCTTTTGGGCGTCATTGTAGATGGCTTCTAGCGGCTTATTGATAGCATGACTGCGAATAACCCATTGACCCGGCATTGGTTGAAGCTGTTTGTTGATCTCAGCTTTAAGATCATTGTCGGACATCTTCTTGGGAAACTGGATGCCTTGCCCATTAGGTTTGAGAGTGACATAAGCCCCGTCTAGGTGAAGGAACGCAGAGACTTCAGCGGGCTTGCCATCTTTGGCATCCTTGATGATTTGTAAAGGAAGCCGTTCCCCTTCCTGAATTTTATGCCGAATGGTGGTGTTTGGTGCTTCAGAATCGAGCACGGGTGCGTTTCGAGACAAGAGGAGACCGGTGCGGCTACTACCCAGCTCTACAAAAGCTGCATCCATATTATCTGCAAATCGTGACACACGGCCGAAATAAATTTGGTCAACGAGGGAGCGTTCATGCTGCGCTTCTATCAGATAATCGGTTAAAACACCGTCTTTGACGATAGCAGAGCGGGTGTCAAAGATATCCTGTTCGATTAGCAATTGGACCGTCATGTAAGCGCCGAAGGAGTAAGCGTACTTTGGCGCCATACGTTAAATCCGTTCCCATTCAAAAGAGCGGATACTTCATATAGAGGCAGGCCAACAACATTGCTATATGAGCCTTGGATCTGGCGGACAAAAAGGCTGCCAAGACCTTGAATGGCATAGGCGCCAGCTTTGCCAGTCCATTCGCCGCTTTGCAGATAAGATGTTATGTCAAAGTCATCCAAGTTCCGGAAAGTAACATGCGTGGATACTGTTTTGGTGATTTGCTTGCCCAAAGGGGTGACCAGTGAAATGCCGGTGTAGACGCGATGCTTGCGGCCAGATAGCATTTTCAAATAATGCTTTGCCTCATCTTCGTTTGAGGCTTTGCCAAGGTTTCGCCGGCCAACGGCTACGACTGTATCAGCGGCAAGGACAAATGCACCGTTCTGGCGTTTCGCAACATAGGCTGCTTTTTCATCTGCCAGACGATGGGCTAGATTGCGAGGAAGTTCGTTTTTGTGGGCGTGTTCAGGAATATCGGCCGGATCAATTTTATCCGGCACTATCCCGATTTGCATCAAAAGCTCGCGGCGGCGCGGTGATGCGGATGCCAAGACAAGGTCTGAGGTGGGTTTTTTATGTGTCATTATCTTGAACGCTGAATTGTTTTTGGAACAAGCCCAAAAAAGGGCGCGCAACGACAAGTCACCAATTGACCCACTTACTTGAAGCGGAAGGTAATGCGGCCTTTGGTCAGGTCGTATGGAGTCATTTCTACTGTTACACGATCACCTGCCAAAACACGAATGCGATGCTTGCGCATCTTGCCCGCTGTATGGGCCAGAACCTCGTGATCATTTTCTAGTTTAACGCGGAACATAGCGTTGGGAAGTAGTTCCGTTACGGTACCTTCAAATTCAAGCAATTCTTCTTTTGCCATAAATAACCTTACATAGCTGTTGAAACTCGGGTGCAAAATGCGATCACTTGCTGAAAAAAGCAAGCTTTTGTTTGTTGGAGCCAGCGTAATTCACTCATTACGATGGTATTTAGGCCGCACCAACTGCCATATTATAGCATATTTTAGACGAGAGGGTGAGGGCTTGTGGAAAAGCGGCTGCGAATTTTCTGGTACAAATCATCTCGAACCTGTCGATAGGCATTTAACCGCATTTCCCGATTTCCTTCGACTTCCGAAGGATCAGGTGTAATCCAAAACTCCACATCACAATGCATGGTGCGGGTCATTTCCTCCGCATAGGCCTTAGCAGGTTTGGAGAGGCAAATAATAAGATCGAAAGAGGTGTCTTCTAATTCATCAAAATTGCGCGATAGATGATTTTCCACGTCGAGCCCGATTTCATCCATGACCTCGATCGTAAATGTATCGATTTCGGTTGCTTTCACACCGGCACTGGTCACGTAAATGCGCGTGCCGTAAAGGCTGCGCATAATCGATTCCGCCATAGGAGAGCGTATACTGTTGTGAGTGCAGGCAAAAAGCACACTGGTGGGCGCGAGCATATCAGCCTCTGATGTGGAGAACACAAATCAGGGTAAACAGACGCCGGGCTGTATCAAAATCCGTATCGATTTTATCTTTCAGGCGTTCAAGGAGGAGTTCAGTTCCTTCGTTGTGTAGTCCGCGGCGGCCCATGTCGATCGCTTCAATCTTTGATGGGGACGCGCTTTTAATCGCCGTGAAATAACTTTCGCAGATGTGAAAATAGTCTTTGATAATGCGGCGAAACGAAATGACCGGCAGCGGTAGTCTCAACAGCTCCGTTTGGTCATCATCCGCTCGAATGTCAAAAATCAGGCGATTATCTTCGATTGTTAAGTGCAGCGAAAAAGGGCCTGCTTCCTCTTGCCCGATAATGGCAAAATGGTTGAAATCCAAAAGGTCATATATGGCCACTTTACGCTCGTGCTCGATGTCAGCATTTCGGCGTACAACTGATTTCTCATCCAGTTGAATTTTGGCGATATGCTGATGTTCGGCGGTCATTGCACTTTTCCTTGATTGTTAGCTTGGCATATTGAGGCGAATAGCAATTGATAACGCATGTGCACCAAGTCCTTCGGAATTGGCGAGCTTCACTGCTGGCGGGCCAATTTTGCTTAAACCTTCCGCATCCAGTTTAATCAACGACGTACGCTTCATAAAATCAAGTGTAGAAAGGCCGGAAGAGAAGCGGGCTGTTCGCGCTGTCGGCAGAACGTGATTAGGGCCTGCGATATAATCACCAATTGCTTCGGGTGTGTAACGGCCAAGGAAAATGGCGCCTGCATGGCGGATCTGGGCCGCAAGCTCTTCGGGATCATCAACACAGAGTTCAAGATGCTCCGGGGCAATTTGATCGACAAGCGCAGGCGCGTTTTCCATGTTATCAACAATGATAATCGCGCCGTAATTTTTCCAACTTGCTGCGGCGATCTCTGCCCGGGGCAGGGTTGCAAGATGTGTTTCGACAGCTTTTTCAACTTGGGCTGCGTAAGAAGCACTATCCGTGATTAAAATACTTTGGGCAACGGGATCGTGCTCTGCTTGTGATAGCAGATCCGCAGCGATCCATGCCGGGTCGTTCTTGTCATCGGCAACCACAAGAATTTCAGAAGGGCCGGCAATCATATCAATACCCACGGTTCCAAAAACCTGTTTTTTAGCCGTAGCAACATATGCGTTCCCGGGGCCAACTATTTTGTCGACCTTTAAGATGCTCTCTGTGCCATAGGCCAGGGCCGCTACCGCTTGCGCGCCGCCAATGCGGTAGATTTCATTCACACCGCACAGGTCAGCCGCTGCCAGCACTAAGGGATTGATTTTCCCATCTGGAGTGGGCACAACCATCACCAAGCGGCTGGCGCCAGCCACCTTGGCTGGAATTGCGTTCATTAAAACAGACGATGGATAGGTCGCGAGGCCACCGGGAACATAGAGCCCGACTTGTTCAATAGGGGTCCAGCGATATCCGAGCTGGATCTGATCTTCATCTACATAGGACAGATCATCCGGCTTTTGCTTCAAGTGATAGGCTTCAATGCGCTTTGCGGCAACTTTGAGTGCGTTCAGTGTTTCTTCATCACAAGATTCTACAGCTTGGCGCACTTCTTCATTTGTCACGCGAAGCTCTGCCGGGGATGAAAGGGACAGGCGATCAAACTGGTTTGTATAGTCTAGGACTGCTTTGTCCCCGTGCTGACGGACGGCATTTAAAATGTCCAGAACGGCCGCATTGACGTCCGCATCGCTTTCGCGTTTTTGGTTCAGCAGATTTTGAAAACCGGCTTCAAAGCCAGCATCTGTATTTGTAAGTTTATTCACCATCGACAATTGTCCTGAATTTTTGAATCCAGTCGTTAAGCTCAACGGATCTTGTTTTAAGCGCAGCGCGGTTTACGACTAGCCGTGAGCTGATATCGAGCAAGCGTTCAACCTCGACAAGGCCGTTTGCTTTTAGGGTCGCGCCAGATGAAACCAGATCAACGATCCGGCGGCATAGGCCCAGACCCGGAGCAAGCTCCATTGCGCCAGAAAGTTTTATGCATTCAGCCTGAATGCCTTGTGCGGCAAAAAACTGTTTTGTCAGATTTGGATATTTGGTTGCGATGCGCACGTGGCTCCAGCGGGTCGGATCGCTGTCCTCTTCCATATCTTTAGGTTGGGCAATGGCCAGATAGCAATGACCAATATCCAGATCCACCGGGGCGTAAATTTCGGGGTAATCATGTTCCAAAAGCACATCGTTGCCAGCGACGCCTAATTGCGCGGCGCCAAAGGCAACAAAAGTTGCCACGTCAAAGGAGCGAACCCGAATAATGGAGATGTGAGGATGATTGGTTTTGAAATGCAGGAGCCGACTGTCCGGGTCATCAAACGCGGCTTCAGGCTCGATCCCCGCGGCTTTCACCAGCGGCATAACCTCTTTCAAAATGCGCCCTTTAGGGAGGGCAATTACCAATTCTTCATTCGAGGGCACTTTGTTGCTCCGTAACGATCCTGTCAATTTCGCGACAGGCTTCCTTTTAATCTGATTTGTTTGAAAATGCTAACTTTCAAGGTTATGCGTGGGTATCTTTTCTGTATCCCAGGGATCGCCAACGTCTGTCAGGGCGGCATTTATACATTCAACCTCTAGCGATAAAGTCTTGTCATCAGCGAAGTTGAAGGTGAGCGTAGAGCCTCCGTCTTCTCCCGGTTCGGACAGTATGGATAGCAGTTCCATGCCCATCGTCGGGTTATCTTGGGGAATAGACTTGGCGCGAATGGAAATAATATCTGTGATAAGAACACCGCACCTAATGCGAGAGCCCCCTTTTGACGGATCCGCGTCGTTTTCCCATCGAACACGCGATGCTGTTAGGGTTAGCTGCCTGGACTTTGACGAATAGCTGATTTCACCCGGGCTTGTGATCGCGCCCTCTAAAGCGGCAGACATTACTGTCAAATCATCCGCGTCAATGGCATATAGTTTAAGTCCGTCTTTCACAATAATTATCCAATCATCCCTGTATTCAGATACCTTGCACCCGCTCGATATCAGCGCCGCAAGCGGCAAGTTTTTCTTCTAGACGCTCATAGCCTCGGTCCAGATGATAAACACGATTGATCATAGTTTCGCCTTTGGCGGCCAAACCTGCAAGTACAAGCGAGACAGATGCTCTTAAATCCGTTGCCATAACTGGGGCGCCAACCAGTTCAGGGACCCCCCGAACCATTGCCGAGCGTCCGTGAACATTGATATTGGCGCCAAGGCGTGCCAATTCAGGAACATGCATAAAGCGGTTCTCAAAAATTGTCTCTGTTATCATCGATGCGCCTTCAGAAACGGTCATAAGCGCCATGATCTGTGCTTGCATATCGGTTGGATAGCCGGGATAGGGATGCGTGAGAACATCGACGCCTTTGATGGGGGTAGCCGGGTCACGCTCGACAATTAATCCATCATCGGTGATTTCAACCTTGATGCCAGCTTCTTCAAGAACTTCAATCACGGAGCCGATTAAGCTGGCTTTCGTGTTTGTGAGTTCGATTTTGCCGCCCGCAATTGCAGCTGCTATTGCATAGGTGCCTGTCTCAATTCGATCGGGCATAACGCGATAGTCCGCGCCATGTAACGTCTTCTGGCCTGTTATAACAAGGCGTTCCGTTCCTTCGCCCTCAATTTTTGCGCCCATCGCTTTGAGCAGCCGAACCAGATCCGTAATTTCAGGTTCTTTCGCGGCGTTTTCTAGAACAGTAACGCCGTCTGCGAGGCAGGCAGCCATAAGCAGATCTTCGGTTGCGCCAACAGAAACATTGTCAAAGCGAATTTCCGCTCCTTTCAGCCCGTTGGGGGCTTTTGCCACCATGTATCCGGCTTCGATTTCAATCTCAGCGCCCATGGCTTCCAAGCCATCCAGATGTAAATTCATTGGACGTGTGCCGATTGCGCAGCCACCGGGAAGGGAGACTTTGGCTTTCCCTTCGCGCGCCAGCAGCGGACCTAGTACAAGGGCGCCTGCACGCATCTTGCGGACAATGTCATAGGGCGCTTCTGTGCTGGTAATCGTTGTCGCTGTCAGGGAAATTGCGCGGCCGTTTGAACTGCCATTTTCACCGCCATGTCCGTTTAAATGGGCCTTTACGCCATGCTGACACAAAAGATTGATCAGTGTGGAGATATCGGCAACATGCGGTAAATTGTTGAGCGTGACAGTTTCTTCGGTCAGAAGCGAGGCCACCATCAGCGGAAGTGCCGCATTTTTTGCGCCGCTGATTTCAATTTTTCCATAAAGCGGTTTGCCGCCTCGAATACGAATGCTATCCATTTAAACTCAAGTCCTGACCTGTGCACACAGGTCCTGTCAAAAATACGAAAGGAGGCGCCCGATAAAACAAGCCGCCTCCATTAAAGTTGTTTTGCCAGCATAACATACCAGCTTTTAGTCAAATTAAAGGCGCGGCAAAGTGACGCCTTGTTGTCCCATATATTTTCCGGCGCGGTCTTTATAAGAGACCTCGCAAGGTTCATTTCCTTTAAGGAACAGGAACTGACAGGCCCCCTCGTTGGCGTAGATCTTTGCAGGCAACGGTGTCGTGTTCGAAAATTCCAGTGTGACGTGCCCCTCCCATTCAGGTTCGAGTGGGGTCACATTTACAATGATACCGCAGCGGGCATAGGTGGATTTTCCAAGACAGATCACCAGCACGTCGCGTGGAATGCGGAAATATTCAACCGTGCGTGCCAGTACAAAAGAATTTGGCGGAATGACGCAGACATCTGTCTTGCGATCCACAAAGCTGTCGTTTGAAAAGGCTTTTGGATCAACGGTGGCCGAATCAATATTTGTGAAAATCTTGAATTCATCTGAAACCCGGGCATCATATCCATAAGAGGATAGGCCATAAGAAATCATATCTTCGCGTTTCTGGGTTTCCACAAACGGTTCAATCATTTTTTGCTTTGGGTCTTGGGCTGCTGACCTGATCCATTTATCAGACAGAATGGACATGTGTCACTTCTCCGTTAAACTCGCTCAAAAATTTGCGGTATCTTATAGACAAGTCTTTGCGCAGCCAACACTTAAACTGCCTTTATCTCGTATGGATTAATCCGTCATCCGGTTTTTGTTCTTGATTGCATCTGGCGCTTCTTCACCGCGGCCGCGTTGCAAGCCTTTCCGGCGTTTCAGATTTTGCCGTAGCGCATCCGCAAGGCGCGCTTTTTTTTCGGCTTCAGCGCGCGCTTTGGGTGTTAAATTTTCTGACTCAGATTTGCTCATGTCGATACCATATTACCGTTCCTGACCTGTCTGTATCAGGTCTGATGGTGAAGAGGAACTAAAAAGCAGTTTACACGCAATTCACAAAGGGGGACAGCGCAGTCAGCCTTTCTTCGGGTGCCCTTGAAAGGCTGACTGCAATATCAGTTTACTGCTTTGAAAGATGCTCAAGCTTCAAGCCAACTGCTGAACGCTTGGGAAAACCTTTCCAGTAGGTATGTTCAGGTTTGAAAGTACCATCCTTTTCAGCTGCATATACGCCATCTTTGGCGACTTCCACCAGATCAAGATAGTCTTGCATCTCCTCTTGGCCTTTAAGATGTTTGCCAAAATAGGCTGTTGCGAAATGCTGCATGATATTGTTCATGCGAAGCGTATCCCAAACAGCATCGGAATAATGACTAAAAGGGGCGTACCCAAGTGTCTCGGAATGTTTGAAAGATTCAACCGGCGCCGGTATGGGGGCCGCCGCATTATGGTTGGCATTTTCAAAGGTGAGCAGATAACGATCAACATTCTTCACGCCAAGGAAAATTGCTTTGGTGCCCTTGTCATATCCAGATACATCATCCACGCTGCCTGCCATGAAGAACATTGGCACTCTAACGCCTGCCAGGCTTTTATCATCCCAAAAGCCGTAATGCTTGCCCCAGGGCGCTACTGAAATAATCGCTTTGAAGCGGGGGTCCATTAACGCTTCATGGGTGTCACTTCCGGCAATCAGTTGTTTAAGATGACCGCCTGGACCTGCCAATTTGTGGTTGGCAATGGCTTCCGTCACCCCGCCACCTGCCGTAATGACAGATCCGTATGCCCCCATTGAATAACCGACAAGCCCAGTATTCGAGGCGTCAATGAGTCCGCTAAGGATATTGTCGTCGCTGGCGCTCAATCGCGCCATTTCATCCAAAACAAATTTCTGATCGAGGGCCCGGTTAATCAGAGTGCTGTGAAAAACTGTTTTGTCGTGATAGTTGCTGTCGGTATGATCAATCGCGGCTACAACATATCCTTTAGAGGATAGGTTCTCCGCCAGATGACTGAGCAGGAATCTGTTTCCGGGATAACCATGTGAAATGATGACGAGCGGATATCCGCCATCCATCTTTTTCGGTGCAGCGTCACGAACGGCCTGCCCGTATAGGGTAACTTGTGTTTCGCCATCGCGCAGATAGACATTCTCGTATTTACCGCCGCTTTTGTCAGATGAAGAGGGATACCAGACTTCAACAGTGAGCGGACGATCATACATGGGCGCGGCTTTATCTGCCTCCAGCTTGGCTGCATCAACCTGATTTTTATGGACAAGGTCAACAGTTGTAACGCCAATCCGATATTCACCGGGTTTCGCCAATTCCGGTGCGTCAGGTCTTAGACCATCCACACGATTATTCTCTGCCATCGCGTTACCGACAAGAACGAAACAGCTCATGGTCAATATTGTTAAAAACTTCATGCTAAGTGCCTCCCTGATACTCATGTTCTGAGTTTTTATAGTTCAACTGTTACATTAAGGAGGCGTTCCTTAACCGTCCACGGATAATTTATCGCATAGATAATCAAAGGAACTTCAAGGGTGTTTTGATCCGGGATACACAGGAAAAATGACAAGAACACTGGCCTGATCTATTTTTGCATAAACTCTTTGACACGGCGGTAAAACCTTATATATTCCGCGCAGTTCAAAGCGATTTCGCCGCCGTAGCTCAGTGGTAGAGCACTCCCTTGGTAAGGGAGAGGCCGAGAGTTCAATTCTCTCCGGCGGCACCATTCTCCACTCAATAAAATCAATAACTTACTGATATGTAAGGGTTTTATATTTGCGTTGTTCCATTGAACTGTTACAGTGGAGCTATGAACGACATGCCCAATCACCCTAGACTGATCCTTCGTGGAAACCGGTATTACCACCGTGCCGCTATCCCTCAAGACATCAAGGGTACATACCCTAAATCTGAGGAGACATTCTCCCTCGGAACTTCAGAATATAAAGAGGCGTTGAAGAGGGTTCGCATAGCCGCTGTTGACGTGGATAAGCGGTTTGAAGCTCATCGGAAGCATTTAACACGGCAGAACGAGCCTTTGCAGTCAGAAATATCTGACGCGCAGATATATGAGATTGGAGAAGTCTACTACGCTTACCTTTTAGAAGAAGATGATGAGGTGAGGTTTAGGGGGTTTAGTGAGTACGAAAAGCGGACGCTGACTATTCAATCGGACGGTCCGGCTGAACTTCAAAACGCCTTCAAAGTAATATCAGAAGTCTATGGTGATGAACTAGTTGCAAACCGGGAAACACTTGAACAACGTGCGGAAACAGTGAAGTGGCTGGATGAAGAAGTGCGCCGTAAGTATGCACGTGGGGTTGTGGATGACATTACTGATAGCGAAATTGAAGAGGTGATGTCATGGGACGGAATTGAGCTACGGCTAGATCCAAATTCAGCAAGCTGGAAAAAAGTTGGAAGGGTAATACAAGCAGCAACCATCCGTGCATACGGAGTCATTTTACAAAGAGATAATGGGGACGTGATAGAAACACCTGTTGGGCTTCCTCTATCTATCGGTTCAAAAGAACAACAGTCGCAATTGAAGTTGCTTTCAATCGCAAAAAACGAGTGGATTGCAGAGAAGTCTGGGAGAAACTGGGTGGGGAAAACTGAAAACGATCACCGAGTTTGGATGGGTCACTTTATCTCTGTGATTGGTGATAAGCCTATTGATGCCTATGACAAAAAGGATGCACGACTGTTTAAGAGCCTGTTGATGAAGCTTCCGCCAAATTGGCAACAGCGAAATGAGCTAAAAGGATTGCGTATAGAGGTGGCCGCTGAACGCGCAGCCTCACTATCTCTTAAGCCGATGTCCGATAAGAACATCAACAAGATCCTCGGGTTTGTAGGAGCTTTATGGGGATGGGCTGCTTCTAATTTTGACGACCAACTTAGCAACCCATTCAAGGGGATGAAGATCAAGATCAGAGTGGCGGCGCGAGACGAGCGTGATCCTTTTACCTCGGAAGAGTTAAAGACGATCTTTTCCAGTTCGCTCTTCACTGGTTGCAAATCTTCACGACATTGGAATGTGGTTGGGAGTTGTATTCCAAAGGACCACGGGCGGTTCTGGGTGCCACTGATTGCGATCTTTACAGGAGCTCGTTCAGGTGAAATTATCCAACTCAGAGTGGCGGATATTCGTGAAGCAGATGGCATTCACTATTTCCATATGACTGACGCTGAAGCAGATCAGAGATTGAAAACTGGAGCATCTGGCCGTGACATACCTGTGCACAGAGATTTAATTGAAGTGGGTTTGCTGGAACTAGTCGAGCTAAGAAAGTTGCAAGGAGAGGTGCGTTTGTTTCCTGAATTGAAAATGGGGTCAGATGGATACTACTCCACTCCCTACTCTAGGCACTTTAGGAGGTTGTTGGAGGCTTGTGGCGTTAAAAAGTCTACCAAAGAGGTGTTCCACAGCTTTCGTCATAATTTCGAGGATGCTTGTAGGGACAGTGGTGTTAGTGTGGAAATTATGAATGCCCTCCAAGGCCATGTTGACGGGGGAATGGCAGGTCGCTATGGACGTGGCTTTCTACTTGAGAAGCTCCATGAGGCTATGCGTGAAATCAAATATCGAGGTTTTGATGTTTCTCATCTGGTTGAACGGAGGGAGTAGCGGTGGCTGGGATGGCATGAACCTAGGCCATAAACTTCAGACACTCAGAAACCGCAGTAATCTGCGAATATTTCTTATCAGCATCTCAAACAGAGATGAATTTGTGTGACCAATGTGGCATCTATGTCAAGAGCTAGTCCCTCGTTTTTTATAGAAATTAGGTGACAGACAAATTCACACTCAATAACATTGAATAAATGGATCGTTTATTCAACTTACTTCAGGCCTATCTCCCATGATTAATGTTATTACACTCAAATTCGGGAAAAACGCCTCCAACCCTCCCGAAACCCTTAATACAACCCCCATCACAGTATTTGTTGGCCCAAACAATTCGGGTAAGAGTTTGGCATTATCAGAGATAAATAGCTTTTGTCGTAGTGCAGACATGGCAGATGCAAAAATAATTCAGGATATTACGTTTGTTGAAAGTCCGCCTGACACGATTGAAGAGAAAATTAATCAAGTCAAACTTCCAAACACTCCGGGGCAGGTAGCTAATCCGGGTCATTTTTTTGTTGGCATACATACTCCTGTTCAACAGGTGACAGCAGAAAACTTACGAGACTATCTTTCTAACCCGAATGCAAGTAAACGGAATTTTTGCCGATACTATTTGAGTTTCAGCTTATTGAAACTAAATGGAGAGGGGAGAATAAAACTAACACAACAACAAAATGGCGGTGACTTGCAAAAACCGCCTCAAACTAGTTTTCAAGTTTTGTTTAGAGATGACGACAAACGAGATGAAGTCAGAAGAATTGTTTTTGATGCCCTTGGAGAGCATTTAGTCATCGACCCAACAGACATGGGTTCATTGCGATTGAGGCTGTCGGCAACAGCTCCGCCTTCCAAAGAAACAGAGCAAGGGCTACATAAGGAAGCAACCCTCTTCCATGGAAAAGCGACCTTAATTGAACATGCAAGCGACGGAGCAAAGGCGTTCGTAGGAATCATCAGTGAAATCGTAGCTGGTGATCCGAAAATTCTAATGATTGATGAACCTGAGGCATTCTTACATCCTGCATTGTCATTTAAGCTCGGTAAAGAAATTGCGCTATCAACTGTTGGTTCTGAGAAGCGAATGTTCGTCTCAACTCACAGCGCGAACTTTGTCATGGGCTGCATACAATCAGGTGTGCCGGTAAATATAGTCAGGCTCACTTATCGCCAAGGTAACGCTTCAGCTCGGATACTCACCGCAGACGATCTACTCCCATTTATGAGAAACCCTCTATTGAGGTCAACAGGTGTGTTCAATGCCCTGTTTTATGAGTTTGTTGTAGTGACGGAGTCAGATGCAGATAGGGCATTTTATCAAGAAATAAACGAACGCCTAAACGAGCTAGGGCAAGGGATTCCTAACTGCCTGTTTCTAAATGCTCAAAACAAACAGACCGTGAAGACTATTGTTAGGCCTCTTAGAGAAATCGGCATTCCAGTTGCTGGTATTGTTGACGTTGATGTAATAAAAGATGGTGGCAACGTTTGGACTGGCTTTATGGATAGTTTTTTCTTCCCTACAATTGAGAAGTCATCCATAGCAACTCTGAGGACCGGTATATGTGCTGAGTTTAAGAAGGTTGGCGGCAACATGAAAAAAGATGGTGGCATCGATCTCTTAGAAAAGGAAGACCGTGAAGGTGCAGAGAATTTTTTTGACAAGTTATCCGAACATGGGCTTTTCGTAGTGCGAAAAGGTGAACTTGAATCGTGGCTGTCTGAATTATCTGTGGAAGGACATGGACCGGATTGGCTCATTAAAATCTTTGAACGTATGGGTGATGATCCTCAAGATACAAACTATGTCCGCGCTGGAAATGACGATGTATGGAAATTCCTCAAGGAGGTTAGGATGTGGATGGTGAACCCAGAGCGAAAAGGTATACCGACCTAACTCTGTTAACGTGTCTATAATGAAGCCATTTCTTAGCCCCCCCTTAGTCAAAACGGCTCATTTCAATGCACTTATGTTTAGCACTAGCTACCCCGAGCGTACAACCAATGTGCATATTCGGACCGCGATAGTTTCACGAGATTAGACCGACGACAGTCAAAGGAATTACCATTGAGATGCCAGACGATTTCTCGGGGTGCTGGACGTGTTATGATCCGGGCGACAACCTTTGAGATCGGCCACTGTTTGGGTCTGGTTTTGATAATTACGGTAGGACGCTGAAATGATCCGCCGCGCTGACCGGGATAGACGACTGCTTTGCACTTAATGAATTCCAAACCAACGTCCATGTTCAATATCAATGGCCTTGTTTCATTCCTCACGGGATAGCAGATGAAGGGACTATGCATTCCTTTTTCCTTTCTTAAGGGTGACACGAAGGTTCGACATACGAAGGTCGCGCTGGTTTCCATTTCGATGACACACAAAGGAACCTTCAGGTGCATTGGTGATCAGTCTAGAAACCATCGCGTTCCCGCCCTTATACCGACAACGAACATAACCCCTGCCATGACTGTTCTGATTAAAGAACCACTGGTCTGTTGTTCCGTTCTCTTGAAGAGCCCTGAACTTATCGACATCAGCAACTGCATGTGTCCCATCGGGCAGCATGATTTGAACCATGGGTAGACCTAAGTTGTCGTGAGTGTATTGAGGATGCCTCTTGGCTGATCCAGAGGTTTGGTAAGTGGGGTTTTCGTTGTGTTTGTTTTGCATGTGATTTGATACTTTCTAATTGTTTGGTGGGTGAGTAAATAGCTGTCCACCAAATGGTGCCGGAGTACAGCGCACACAAACACCCCCACAAGACACAGAGAGAGTCACTGAATGGTAGTGGGGGAGCTTTGGGTGTATATGAATTGATTACCGCTACAGGGGCTCAGGGACTCTTAGAGTGAGGTTGAGGAAGATCACGAAGTTGAGTGAACTGTAATGGTGACACTGTTGAGGGATCGGTTGGAATAAGAGTAGCCAGTCTGGCTGGTTTTAAGTGGCCCTCTTGTAGTTCTGATGGGCGACAACAGGTTCAGTTTAGCTTAATGGGATAGGAGGGGTTCCCCCCTCCAAAGTGATTAAGTGAAAAAGAACTGAGTTGGTTCACCACAGTTTCCCTGATGTCGCACCTGATTGAAGTACAAGTGGATCATCGGTGTCCCTGTGGTGCACATGTTGAAGGTAATCCTAATGCCCCATAGACCTCTAAAGCCTATAGGGGTTCGCGGGGTATTAGATCAAGCAGCAATCGCCATGTCTCTGATTAGATACTTTCGGTTGGCACTCTTGAGTTTCCCGTTGTCATAAAATCGAACTCCAATCTCCCTTAGTCTTTTAGTGAGGTCGGATTGTGTGCTTCTTAACTCAATGACGATCCTGTCCCACTGTGACGGTGAAATACCTGATGTTGTCCGGAAATCAGTTGCAGAGACTTGACCGCCAATTCCAATGCTTTTGGCGAAATTAACAAACCGTTCCTTATAATCATTAATCTTGGGGCGTTTGGTTGTCTTGTTATCTAGTCGAACATCCCAGTTCAGCACTCGGACGTCTGGCATTTGCCTCACCAGTTCCTTCAATAGATCGTCCCCGTCGTCTCCTGAGGGGATCAGAAGGAAAACATCTGTAGGAGCGCAGTTGCCCTTTCCGTCAATCACTCTACGACACTGAACTCGATTGATAATTTGAGTGCAGTCCACGACAAGAGCGGATCGCTTGAGAGACTTCTTCTGTTCCTTACATCCGTCAGATTGCAAGAAGTCATCTGTCTTATTGGCACCGTGCGCAAGGAGGTTGTTGAGTGCCCATGTGTCGGGTTTATGTGGGAGGCCTAGAACCACACAGGTGTCACAGTCTTGCCATGTGTTGAGGCCGTCAATGGCACCAAAGTGTCCTGTCTGAAATCCTTTGAACGGTGTCTGGATGCCAATGAGGTGTTTCTCAACGTCCTTCTGAGCGCACACCCACACATTAGAACTAAGAGGTAGTCTTGCTTCTAGGTCTTTCATCAGATTGGATGTCCTCATTCGGGCTTTGTTGATCATGGAATACTTCCCAACGTCAGTGTATCTTCGACTCACATGAAAGGTTACATTCTGGTAGCATCGCGCCTTGGTAGTTGGCGGAATGATAACCGCCTTTACACCGAACAAATCACACACCCTGTTTGCTCCCGCAGTTGCATCAAGGATGACTGGACCATCTCGCATATTTTGCGGTACGTTCAATTGCGCTGTGTTTAGGCTGGTTCGGTTACCTGCTTTGTGGAAGTAGGTCCAGTGATTAACCATCGTGGCTACTCCATCAAGTGTGTCGCAAATTGTCTTCAATTCATTTGCCGGAAGGTTCCACTTGTGCTGATTGTGATAGGCTCGAAGACTGTTCTTTAGTTGCTTGAAGTCAGCGCCACCGATGAACTGCGGTGCGTCTTCAAAAAGCGTGTTCATCATTCTGGTGGGAGAAACAATTTGTTTGCCCGCCTTGTCTTTCTCCAGTCTGCGAAGTGCGTTCATCGAAGTAACGACAGAAATTAAGCCATCGGTTTCTTCATGGAATTCATCCTTCAGAAAATCAGGGATGAAACTAAGTGCTTTCAACACGTCTTCAGATTTTAGAGAATGGTGGCTAATCACATCCAACGCCTCGTCAACCACAGTCAACTGGCGTTCACCTTTATCCCAACCTGTGAGAATATCGTATGGCATGTTGTGATCGAATGAGGCTTGCTCTAATGCGATCCCATAAGCAGCATGGGTAATGACCAACACTTGAGCGTTACATTTGTCGTCGTCGGTTAATCTCTTTTCACTGTGGTCGGCATAAGCGATCTGCTTGCCAGCCAATTCATTAATCTTGTTCGCAATGTACTCGGTTTGCATGATTTGCCGACATACAATTAGGACACCGATATTGCTGCCGACTGAGGGCAACAAGGAACACCAAACGATCAATCCCTCTGTTTTTCCTGTTCCTGTTGGAGGTGCGAGATAAACCCAAGTGGAGCCTTCCTTAGTGCCATGAGTTCCGATTTTAGCGTTGAAAGTATCGCCCTGTTGTTTCCATAACTCGCGAAATGCAGGGCTACTAATGTTTCCATTGGAGATCCAGTGGCTCTCCATTGCGTTGACAAATTGGGCAGCAGGGACGGTTGGTTTGAATTTGGACATAAGGTTTCCTTAGGTGAGCTTATTGCTACACGGATGAATAAATACGAGGGGTTGAAAACAGATGCCCGAAACGCGGGGCAACATCTGACAGCATGAGTAGTCGTGCTTAGATGTCGGTAACAATCTCCTAGAGGGGTTCTTTTATTCATGGAAGGAGTTGATCTTATTGAAAAAGATCATAAAAAAAGACCACTGAAGTGCTTCTCCAGTGGTCCTTGATGTTGTCTTCAGATTGTGTCCGGCTGATCAGTTGGTTCGTTGTCGGTGTTCTGCTCGTTTCCAGTCAAGGAACAACTCTCCCACTCCAAACCAGATCAAGAGTTGGCCTACGTGTCGTTCGATAGACCACGGACGGTTGCGCTCAAATTCAAGGTAATGTCCGACCCCCAGTGGCTTCAGGAGGTACCCTAGTAGGACATCTAGGGTTCTGAAGGCGATGCGATTGATGCTACGAATGATGGTTGCTACGCTACTCATTGTGTTTCCTCTACCTGTTTATGTTGTTGGTGTTTGGAGAATCCTTTTAGGAATCTTAGATTCTCAGGTCAAGGTAATAAATTAAATAAAATCAATGCATTAGCGCATATTATGTACGCATGAATGTGTCTTGGTCTTTGGTTTTTTCAAACTCCAGTGATCGCTTTCTTTGGTGTCTCAGGCTTCTTATCAGTCACCCGGCCCAACGCACGGTAGATCGCTGTACGACTCACCCCCATGTCTTTAGCAATCGCTGTTGGGCTTTCTCCGTTGCCATGTCTTGTGACTATCGCTTCCTTATCAATCATCGCAGGACGGCCTTTGTACTTCCCTTCAGCTTGAGCCTTGGCTATGCCTTCACGTTGGCGCTCAATCATCATCTCCCTTTCGAACTGAGCAACAGACCCAAGGAGGTTCAACACCAGTTTCCCTGTTGGTTCACTCGTGTCGATCCCGAGGTTCACTATTCGAAGATGAGCTTTCTTGCTCTCAATCAGTTCGACAATCTCCCCAAGGTGTTTCACGCTACGGGCAAGTCGATCAAGCTTAGTGACGATCAGTGTGTCACCATCCCGCAGATAGTCTAATGCCCTTTCCAACTCAGGCCGCTTGCCGGTGGCACTGACCTGTTCCTTAAAGGTTTTGTTGACACCTAAGGCATCCAGTTCTCTCAATTGAGCATCAAAACCAGCTTGCTGATCTAGTGTGCTTGTCCGTGCGTAACCAATCATCATGTCTGATCCTCTCATTTGCAAAAATGTGTTCCGTTTGAATTTAAAGGTAAGTAACATTTAGCGTTACAGAATGTCAAACTAATTTATTCGTAACGTTTTTTTAGTCCGTTCAGGGTGTTACGCTTGGGCAAGGTCTAGCGTAGCATATCATTGATAGTTCATTCCTCTTGAATAAACGCCCTATGGTTGATATTCTTTCTTCATTGGGGTTCTTTGTGTAGGGGGATAGTATGGAAGTTGAGATTACATGGCGTAGAATTTTACGTGTTTGGTGGGCACTTATTTGGAGGAACATAGTCGCTATTTTAGTGTCGTCACTGCTTAGTGCAGGAGCAGGGTTTGCCATTGGCTTCGTTTTGGTTGGTTTTTTGGGGATCAGCACTCCGGTGATTGAGAATGTAGGTGGAGTAGTGGGCTTAGTGATTGGATTGGGGATCTCTGTATTTCCAGTGAAATTCATCCTTGGTAGAACCTACGGTGACTTCCGGTTAGTTCTTGTTGAAGCTAAACCTGAAAGTTACGGCGACGTTAGTCCATCGAAGGCGGCGTAGTGTCATTGTGTCAACAGAGTAAGTGACGGCAGTGAATTCACTATAAGGCTTGATGTCTGTGACTGAGGTGTAAACGTTAGGTAGCTTAAAGATTGGCCTGTGATTACTACTGAAGAGGACCTCCCTATTGGGCTGCTATTGTTCTCCCTTCGCGTCAATCATCAGTGGGGCGGAAGGTTCTGCTAGAGTGGAAACTAGAGGTCAATTGCGCTGGCAGGAGGAAACGGCGGTGCCCATGGGGGCATTGGAAATCCACAAGGGTACATATACCCACTCAGATTTTTTCGCTAAATTGGTTTCGATGTTTATTGAAAGTGAAGGATGACCGGATGTCACTAGTGTCAGTACCATTTAATGAAATCGAAGAGTCGCATCTGCAGCAGTTGGTTGAAAATGGAGTTCCAGAAAGCTTGGAACTGGAATTCAAGCGTGAAATCTATGGAACAGAAAATGATGAGAGGGCAGAGTTTCTTAGGGATGTGACAGCATTTGCAAATGCAGCAGGTGGCCATCTGGTGATCGGTATGGCTGAGGAGGGAAGTGGTGCGAGTGAACTTGTAGGCTTTCAAGAGACTGACCCAGACAGCCTGTTGCTGAGATATGAGGGACAGTTACGGGATGGGGTTGAGCCACGGGTTGTTGGAATAGACATGAAGTCTGTTGCGTTGGCAAACGGCAATGTGGCAGTAGTGATTAGAATACCGAAGAGCTGGAACCCACCACACAGAGCGAACTACAGGAAGAGTAAAAAATTTTACATCAGGAACTCATCAGGTGTGCATGAAGTCAGTGTGGAAGAGCTGAGAAGGATATTTACGTCCTCTGCTGAATTGACAGACCGGGTAGTTCAGTTTCAAGAGAACAGGTTAGGTAAGTTAATCACCGGCCAAACACCTTTTCCTATTTTTCCTTCTGCGATAGCGGCCCTTCATATTGTTCCTTTATCGCACTTTGGGAAGGCGTCTGTTTTTACGATTAGACAAGCACATGAGCTGCGCGATAATTTTTACACACTCAGTAACTCACAGGGACGTTGTGAGGTTAACTTGGATGGCCCTCTTTTTGTAAGCAATATGGGGCGTCCAGATTTTGAACGTAATGAGTACGTACAGCTCTTTAGGGATGGTGCACTTGAGTCGGTAAGTTGTAACAATCTGCGAGAATACAAAGGACTAATGGCTTTCCCATGGCAGGCATTTATCAGGAATTTGATCGCAACCTTGCCGAAAAATCTTCGGGGATTGTCTATGTTGGGGCACGAACCGCCATATGCAGTTTCTTTGAGTTTGGTTAAGTTTCGTGGATCGTTCATTTCAACTGGGCATTATGGTGATGGTGAGACTTTCGATGATAGAGATGAGATTGTGACGCCCCTTGTTGTGCTTGATAATGCTGAGTTGGAGGGGGATTGGCACCACTTGATCAGACCTATTCTCGACGTAGTATTTAACGCCCATGGATTTGTTGAGGCGCTCGGCTTCGACGACAATGGGCAATGGAACCCCAGATGATCAGTTGGATGCATAAATTTTGATTGTACGTATTGAGGCTACTGGTGTGAGAAATGGTGGGGATTAGTGTCTGCCGTTGACACTCTCACATCACTAATATTCCTGTTAGGGAGGAAGTAGTATCCAGATGAGAATTGCGAACAGTCTCCTTTGCGCCAGCGTGGTGTTAGGAATATAGGCTAAACCTTTCTAAATGCGACCGGTGTTGTGATGATAAGGTACTTATTATGTTGATTGTATAGGCTCTGAGGCGACTTGAATTAGACTGCATGTCATATACAAAATGAAGAAGGCTTTGCAGCTTGTTAAGTTTTTTTTATTGCGCAAGGCAACCATTGATCTTGATAGGTTTTGAGAGCGGGGTATGAGGTGACAGGGACCGGTGACTTTTTCTCCTATTCAGTGAGCTGTATACGATGTCCTCAGAATTTAGGAAAAGGAAATTATGCCGTTTGCACCTAAAATAAAAGAGGACGCTCTGTTAGCTTCAGCACGACGCTGCGCAGTTTGTAAAAAATACAATGGTGTTGGCGTAGAAGTTCATCATATTGTCGCTGAGGCTTCAGGAGGACCAAACACTTTTGACAATGCTATTGTTCTTTGTTTTGACTGCCACATGTCAGCGGGGCATTATAATGCGAAACACCCGCGCGGTACAAAATTTAGCCCGAGTGAGCTTCGGCGACATAGAGATGATTGGTATAAGCGGGTACGTGATTCAAAGACTAGTTCATTAGACCAAGAATTTCATGATTACTACAGCCGCCATCTTGTTTCTTCAGATCGTGGAGCCGCCCAAGATTGCCTTAACCTCAATCGAAAAGATATTCCGTTTACGGTTAGTTATCTTCATAAAAACGCTGTAACCGCTCATATGTCGTGGGTATTAAACGATGAACAATATCCTGATGGTTCGGCTCCAGCTCGCCTAATCGGCCCTGACGAAGATATTTTTGCTATGTTTTCCCCAGAGGATGACGACAAATTTAGCGTAGATGGGTATTCATACCATTCAGAGACAGGAAGTTCTTTCAAATCAGAAGCAGAATTTCATAGCTCAAACCTTGATATGAAGGGCCAGAGCGAGCGACTTTTAACTAATGACGACCTTGACAAAACAAAACTGAATTCGAATTTTCTAAGGCAAGCCTTTGCTGAAAATTATGATGTGAGTAAATTAGGAAAAGTCATCTGCCATCATCAGCCCTGCGACGGATGTTGGGAAAAAATCTATGTCGCTCGTAAGCAGTTGTTCATTTTTGCGGAGATTCGAAATATTGGCTCGGAAGTCATTACGATTACAGAAATCTATATACAAGAGAGTGGGCAAAAAGGCACTCTTGATTTAAGAGAACTGCGAGCAGATACCGTAACCAATACCAAAGAAAAAATACCACACGTCAGGTTGGAGCCATTAGAAAGTTTCATACTGCCTGAAATGGTTTTGTTATCACCTGAGTCTGGGATAAGTGTTGATACCGCTTGGGAGAGTGAACTTCAGGACACGTCAAATGGTCGGACTCAGATTCTGGGACACTACTTTGGACTAGTTAATCACGACGAATATCTGATTGCGGGACCAAGGAGGAGCCTAATTGGGTTGGGGTTGAGAAAAGACGGAGAAGAACATGTTGTCTCGATTCATGAATTTGACCCAACCAATACCCACCTATTCTACCGGTTTTGGGAAATGGGGAGTTGTCCACATCTTTTCTTTCATCGGCGAGAGGGTGGTTGGTATTACGCTGGCGAAATCTTAGTAGACGCGTTTGAGCGTGTAATTACGGAAACTGTGGATATCCCGAAAGATGTAGATCGAGCAATAATTGCAGAGCTTGAACATGAAACCACTACAATCAATTTCATTACCAATGGAAGTATCAAGATAATTGATTCTACGTTACTCTTAGAACAGGGATACGAGTTCGAATTTCCTGTTGAGCCGGATTCTACGATAGTGGTTTCAGGATTCTACCAGAGTAAACTTGAGAAGCAGCGTGGCTATGACGATATTTGGTTAAAAACTGCACTAGTTGGCGATTTTTTGGAGAAACTGAACCACACATCAGTCAATCAAAATAAGAAAAGCAATTCTCTCACTTGGAATACGATGTCTGTTTCTGCCTTGAAACTGTTACAGTGAGCTGTTACAGTCGTCGACAGAACAATGCTTTTAACTATCTGATTTTATTGAATTTAATGGTTTTAAATCGAGAGTTCAATTCTCTCCGGCGGCACCATTTATATCTGGCATGGAATTTTGAACCATTTCCCCCAAATATTCTCTGATTTAAAGCCCAAGCCTTATCCCCTTCTGCGGGCTGATATCGAGCGTTTCAATAGGCTTTGACGCCGGTTATTTGATGTGGGCTGCCAGGGCGTTGGCCACATCGTAGCCGATGGTCATATATGCAATTGGTTTTGCCGCTTGTTCTGTTTTGATTGGAATGGAAATCTGGATCTGGAACTTTTCCGTCGACTCGTCGAAATCAATGTCCGACACATGGATTACCCGGCCATTTTGAGAAACACTTTGGTAGGGAGGCTCGTCTCCTTGCCAGTAATCGCTGGTGGGCTTGTCGAGGGCGAGGATATAGCCCGAAGTATCGAAAATAAAAATTTCCGCGATGAGGTCCGCGCTCGATTGCGATATTTTTTGTAACAGTCTGGAAAGATCATTTTGTAGAATTTTATCGATTGTGGGAGTTGTTTTATTCAGGCTTACGGCCTCTTTCCAGTCTTCATCCAGCTTTGCGGCCTGCGCAGGATCTATCGTTTTTGAGGGCATTTTTTCAAGTAATTTCAGAATATTATTATAGTTATCCTCGGCCTTCATGATTTTCTTTTGAAGAGCGAGAAGTTGACGCACTTCTGTATTGCTGGGCCTCAGAAGGTCTGTAACGCAAGCATCTATATTTGCGTTAAAATCCCGAACGATAGTGGGTGATTTCTGAACAAAGTTTCGCGAAAAATAAAGAACTAAGGGTGCGTATTTGATAAAGCGCTCTTTAAAAATTTGCGAATCCAGCTTTAAGTTTAAGGCAGTTCGCCAAAAGTGCGTTTCTTCGGCAAGGGCAATTTCTATGCGCTTTCGAAACAGCATTCGAACGACTGAGTCCATAGTTGGTGCGGTTACAATTTTCTGATGCCCTAGTTCCACCAACCATCGATGTTCATTTGATCCAAGAACCGTACCTACGGGTATATCCAATAGTCTTTTTTGAAGGGCTGATGAATTATTAGAAAATAAAAACCAGCGTTCGATGGCAAGTGGATTTGTAGATACGGCAATCTCATCAGACAAGGAGTCCGGCGCATGTAGAAAGAAGCCATCGATATCGTTTTTTGTTGTTAAAATACGGTTTCTTTTTATGGGGGATTGTAAAATTTCAAAGGGGAGTTGTAAGCGGTTGAGCGCGCATTTTACCGTTTCAACGTGACGCTTGGCAGCAGAATTCTTCACATCATCGCTGTCCAGTCCAAGGTTAGTTCTTAAGCGCACGACTTTCGTTTCCGCGCTTTTGACTGGAAAAGCGATGAAGCAGAAGAGTGCGACAAAAACGGTAATGACCGGATACTTTAAAATACTCATCACCTAATTTAATTAAACCTATTAAAAGATTATGCTTATTTACTCCTACCGAAAAGTGAAAACGGTCTAACTGCAGCTTATTTATTAGGTTTGAGTGAATTAGTGCGAATTTTTGTGGCATGAGTACGTTGAATGTACTTGCATAAGTTTGATGTTCATGCCGAAAATATTAGATAAAGTTTCTTTCTCATCGCATTGAGGTAAGGTATGCGGAAAATACTGATCGGATTGTTTTTTGGGGCTGCAATTTTGCTGGTTGCATGGGAAATGCAGCGCTACGCCAGCAGCGGCACCGAATATGCGTCCATTCCTCTGCTCGGAACGGAAGAAGATACCGCATTTATAAATTTACAGGAGGATATGTCACCTGTTCGCGCGATTCTGTCTGTCAGCTATGAAATCCACCTGCAGCAGGGGGCAAATACAGCATATGGTTACCAAGTTGAAGTTTTGGATTTGGTAAACGAGCCAATTATTTCTTCAGATCAAATCCACGTTGAACAATATGCAGATCAGGGGTCGGGCTTTGACGTAAAAACAGAAAACCACATTATCGGCACGTTTGAAGTTCCTGCAAATGGGAGTTACGTTGTTCGGTGGAAGCTTGACCCTAAAGAAGCGAAAATTTCAGCAGCAGGCCTGACGTTTCGCCAGCAGGTGTCCCCCTTGAATATTTCTGTTTTGATTATCGCTGGATTGTGTTTTGTATGTGGCGGGGCGGTCCTAATTTTGGGACGGAAAAGGCACACCTGAAAACGAGAAAGGAACAGCTACATGGATGCAACTCAATTGGGTTTATTTGTTGCAGCAACGCTTCTTTTAAATATCACACCCGGACCTGATATGTTGTATACGATCGCAAACGGTGTTCAGCGTGGGCCTCTAGCGGCGGCAGTATCGGCATTTGGTATTGGTTTAGGTGCCGTTTTCCATGCGGGGATGGCGTCGCTGGGCGTTGCAGCTTTGATTGCCGCGTCTGATATGGCGTTTGATATTCTTCGAATAGCGGGCGCGGCCTATTTGATCTGGATTGGGGTAAAAAGTTTCTGGTCCCGCAGTGCGGTTGACCCTTCGGCACCTCTTAAAGACATCAGCTATTCTCGTCTTTTTCTAAGAGGCCTTTTGACAAATATTCTAAATCCAAAAGTGATTTTATTTTTTGTGGCGCTCCTGCCTCAATTTGTTGATCCCTTGGCTGAGAATATCAGCCTTTGGCTTTTTGCGATGGGATGTTTTGTGGGATTAAGCGGGACAGTGATTAATAGCCTTGTCGGGATAATTGCGGGCGGCGCGGGTAAGTTATTTATGCAAAATCCAAAATTTCAAAAATGGATTGATCGTGTGACAGGGAGTCTATTCATTAGCTTGGGCATTCGCCTGTTTTTAGTGGAAAGAAATTAAGTATGGCGGACAATTTACTGGTTTTGGGAAATAAACGATATTCCTCTTGGTCACTTCGAGGATATCTGGCGTGTCAATTTGCAGGCCTCTCATTTGATGAGGTGGTTATTCCACTGCTTCGTCCTGAAACGCCATCCCTGATGGCGAAGCATATTCCAACGGCACCAGCACGTGTGCCCGTATTGATCACAGAGGGCCATGAAATCTGGGATTCAATGGGGATTATGGAGTATGCGGCCGAAAAGAGTCTAAACGGACCACTTTGGCCGGAAGATCAGTTTGAACGGGCATGGGCACGCTCAATTTCGGCGGAAATGCATTCAGGGTTTGTAGCGCTTCGCTCGAAAGTTCCAATGAATTTGGCGCGTATAGATCCACCTTCGGATTTGCCTGAAGATGTTCAGGCTGATATTGCGCGTATCGATAAAATCTGGACAGATTGTCGGCAGGCATTTAGCTCAAAAGGACCTTATTTGTTTGGAAAATTATCGATGGCTGACGCTGCGTTTGCACCTGTCGCCGTGAGGCTGAAAAGTCGGTCTGTTGCGGTGTCTGCAATATGCGCAGCGTATATCGAAAGTATTTATGCACTGCCAGCTTTTCAGCAATGGCAGCGAGATGCTGAAAAAGAAGATTGGATTATTGACCAATAAATGTGCCCGTTTTTTGAACTAATTGCCCCTTTTGTTGGCAAATGTTTGATGGGCGGAGTGTATTGGAAGGGGTTGCTGTCAGGTGCGTGCAGGGCTTGCTGCGCATGGAGGAAGAAGACTTCCTCTTGTAATACTTGACCAAATGGTCAAATATTTCGAAGAAAGTGAAATATTTTTATCAGAGCCAATGTTTTGGCACGATACTTGAGTATTTGCTTGGTTAATAAAATTGTAAACAGTCTGGTATTTTCCAGATATTGAACAGGAGAGCTAAAATGGGGATGAGAAAAATCTTGTCGGCAATCGTTGTTGGGGCAACGATGCTGACCGGAATTGCGGCAGCGCAGGCTGAAAAGCTTAAAGTTGCCGGCATCTATACCGTTCCAGTGCAGCAAAAGTGGGCCGGGACATTACACCGTGCTCTGGTTAAGGCGGAAAAAGAAGGGAAAATCGATTATGTTTTCTCTGAAAAAACCGCAAATACGGATTATGTGCGGGTTATGCGTGAATATGCCGAAGGTGGCGCCAAGTTAATCGTTGGTGAGGCTTTTGGGATTAGCCGCGAAGCTCGTAAAGTGGCAGATGATTATCCTGAAGTGGCCTTTTTAATGGGCGATCCCGGAAAAGAGCATGGTTCAAACTTTTCTGTTTTCGATAATTACATCCATGAACCCTGCTATTTGATGGGTATGATTGCCGGCTCTATGACCAAAACGAATAAAATTGGTATGATCGGTGGATATCCGATTGGAGAGGTAAATCGACTTTTCCACGCCTTTATGGCGGGCGCAAAAGCCGTAAATCCCAAGGCTGAATTCAAGGTCTCTTTCATTGGATCTTGGTATGATCCGCCAAAAGCAAAAGAATTTGCCTTTGCTCAGGTTGAATCTGGTGTGGATGTTCTGTATGCCGAGCGCGCCGGTGTAGTAGATGCGGCTCGTGAAAAAGGTATTCTGGCCTTTGGTAATGTCAATGACATGAACAAAGAAGAGAACGGCACGGATGTTGTGGTGGCGTCAGCGCTATGGCATATGGAAAATGCAATTGATTACGCAATCGAAAGCGTAAAAGCAGGCACCTACAAAGCTGAAAACTATAAAGATTGGACAATGATGCAAAAAGGCGGAGCTTCGCTATCCCCTTTTTACGAGTTCGATGACAAAATCGGAGCTGATGTAAAAGCAAAAATTGCTGATCTGGCGGCTCAGATTAAAGCAGGTAGCTTTACCGTCGAAATAAATGACGAAGAACCTAAGTCTACTTTCTAAAACTGGACAAACATGAGAGAAGTTTGAATACAAACTTCTCTCATCTAAGATTGGGGGCTTCTTTGGTTGATACAGAAACGGTATTGCGTGTTGATGGCATAACCAAACGTTTTGGGAGCCTTGTTGCGAATGATGCAATTAGCTTTTCCTTGAAGAAGGGGAAGGTTCTCTCCCTGCTCGGTGAAAACGGCGCAGGCAAAACGACTTTAATGAACATTATCTTTGGGCATTACTCTGCGGATGAAGGGTTTATCGAAGTCTTCGGTCAGAAGCTCTCGTCTTCCAACCCTGCACAAGCGATTGCACTGGGCGTTGGAATGGTGCACCAGCATTTCACACTTGCCGATAACCTGACGGTTATTGAAAATATAATTTTGGGGACAGAGCCCCTTTGGCGTTTAAAGCAGGATATGCAGGCAGGGCGTAAACGGCTGGCTGAACTATCTGCAGAATTTGGACTGCAGGTGGATCCTGACGCCCCTATAAAATCTCTTACGGTTGGCGAAAAGCAGCGGGTTGAGATTTTGAAAGCGCTTTACCGAGGCGCAAAAATCCTGATCCTTGATGAGCCAACTGCCGTCCTGACGCCACAGGAAACCGATCAGCTTTTTGTTATTTTGCGGGACATGCTCTCACGTGGGCTTTCTGTCATTTTTATATCGCATAAGTTGGGCGAAGTGATGACGATTGCTGATGATATTGCCGTCCTGCGACATGGGAAACTGGTTGCCAGTTTTCCCAAAAGTGAAGCTTCACGTGAGATTATTGCCGAAAAAATGGTCGGTGAAGCTGTTCCAAAGCCCCTGCGAAAAGCAATGGCAACTGGAGAGCTTCTTTTAAGACTGGCACATATATCGGTAAAGGATGAAAGCGGAAAAACCGTGCTGCGTGACCTGTCATTTGAACTGCGGCGTCATGAAGTTATCGGTATTGCCGGAGTGTCGGGAAATGGTCAGAAACCTTTTTCCGATGTGATCAGCGGAATGATGTCTCCTGCGAGCGGTGACGTGGTCATGCATGATCAAGCGGTTTTGAAGTATGACCCTAAAGAAATGGTAGCCAGGGGCATTGGCCGAATTCCCGAGGACAGGCATGTCCAAGGCGTTGTGGGCGACTTCTCCGTCGAAGAAAATATGATTCTTGAAACCTACGAAGATCGCCGTTTCTCGCGGTTAGGCTGGCTTCAAAAGTCAGCGATTGCGGAACATGCTAAGTCGTTAATTTCGGCCTTTGATATCCGCGGTGCAAGCCCGCAAACTGTGGTTCGGGGTTTATCCGGGGGGAATATGCAAAAAGTCATTTTATCCCGTGTCTTGGAAAATAATCCGCAGATCATTTTGGCAAACCAACCGACGCGGGGGCTAGATGTCGGGGCAGCGACTTTTGTCCATGAACAGCTTTTTAAAGCTCGGGAAGACGGCGCCGGAATTATTCTCATTTCTGAGGATCTGGAAGAATTACTCGCTGTTTCAGATCGGGTGGCTGTGATGTATCACGGCCAATTGAGTGAAGCCAAAGATGTGAACGATGTTACGCTTCAACAATTGGGATTGTTGATGAGCGGAGTGGGCTTTGAAGGTTCCGCTGACAGGGGGCACCATGCAGCTTGAACCCAGAACCTATACCCCGCTTTGGATGACATTGGCCGCGCCTGTTATCGCCGTTTTTGTAGTGCTGGTGCTCTGCAGTGGTCTTATCATCTGGGCGGATGTTCCGGTGATCCCTTCCTATATTGCGCTTTTCAAAGGGGCTTTTGGCTCCAAATTTGCGATCGCAGAAACCTTGGTTCGCGCTACGCCTTTGATCCTGACCGGACTGGCCGCTGCCGTAGCTTTTCGCGCTAAACTCTGGAATATCGGCGGTGAGGGGCAACTGTATATGGGGGCATTAGCCGCCACATATTTTGGAACAGGAATGATCAATCTACCTGCTCCCCTCATGATCCCTTTTCTGTTTGTCGTCGGGGCTTTGGCAGGCGGGCTTCTTTTGTTGATCCCGGCGCTTTTGAAAACCCGGCTAAAAGTAGACGAGGTTGTCACAACCTTGCTGTTAAACTTCGTGATATTACTGCTCGCCAATTACTTATTGTTTGGTCCTTGGAAAGATCCAATGGCGATGGGATGGCCGCAGGGGGCGCCGATTATAGATAGCGGAATTTTGCCTAAACTGATTGCAAAGACGCGATTGCACGGCGGTCTTATTTTTGCGCTTCTGGCATCAGTCGTGATTTGGGTCGTGATGAGCAAGACCAAATGGGGACTGGAAATTCGGGCCGTTGGTCTTAACCAGGAAGCGGCCAGTTTTGCAGGTATTCCCATTAACAAAACAATTATCCGAACCGCTTTGATATCCGGTGGATTGGCCGCTTGCGCGGGTGTGACAGAAGTTGCGGGGACAAAAGAGTATCTGACGCTCGATATCTCGCCGGGGTTCGGCTATACGGGAATTGCTGTTGCAATGCTGGCGGGGTTAAACCCGTTGGGGGTTGTAATCGCGGCTCTCTTTATTGCCGGTATTTATAATGGCGCCGATAGCATGAGCCGGGCGATGGATGTGTCCAATTATATTGCGGATGTCATTACAGCAGCCTCATTGTTGATGGTCATGCTCGCGGTTATGCTAACCCGTATACGCATACGATTTAGGAATTAGGAGAGGGATATGGATTTTTTTGATATGTTCCTCAATATTGGCTTTTGGGCCGCCACTATCCGAATGGCAACGCCGCTCATTTTTGGCACCTTGGGGGAGCTGATCTGTGAGCGCGCTGGTGTCCTGAACCTTGGCATTGAAGGCATTATGACAACCGGGGCCATGGTGGCCTGGATGTGGGTGTATCAGGGCGGCGATCTATGGAGTGCGGTGTTCGTTGCGGCCGCATTTGGAATGCTTTTTGGTTATTTGCACAGTATCTTTTCCGTCTATATGGGGCTGTCTCAGCATGTCACAGGGATCGGGATAACCTTGCTTTCCACTTCTTTGAGCTATTATTCATTCCGCCTGCTCTTGCCCGGTGTGACGACCCCACCCAAAATTGTTCCTTTTCAACCTGTTGCAATCCCCGTTCTTTCGGAAATCCCGGTTATTGGCGAAGCATTCTTCACGCAGTCACCGCTAACTTATCTGGCGTTTATTATGGTCGGCGTTGTGGCATATGTTTTGTATCGGACCCCGGTCGGGCTGGCGGTTCGAATGGTTGGCGAAAATCCTATGGCCGTCGAGGTACAGGGAATTGACGTTTATAAGGTCCGAACTGGCGCGGTAATGGTTGGCAGCGCTTTCATGGCTGTTGGGGGCGCATTTCTAACGATCTCGGTCTTTGATGCTTTCTATTTTGATATGATTAATGGTCGGGGCTGGATTTGTGTAGCACTGGTAATTTTTGCTTCTTGGCGGCCCGGTAAGGCGTTGCTTGGGGCTGTGTTATTCGCCGCCTTCGATGCGATACAAATCAGGGTTCAGCAATCCAGTATCAGCTTTATTCCCTATCAGTTCTTCCTGATGATGCCCTATATCTTTAGCATCCTTGCCTTGGTGATCATGTCTCGAAAAGCGGCTTATCCAAAAGCGTTATTGGTACCTTTCAGGCGGGGACAGCGATAAAAATGAAAAGAGGTATTTCGTAATGCTTGATTTGATTGTCAGACGGGCAAGATTGGCCGGGAACACGAATGAAATTGTCGATGTCGCTGTCAAAGGCGGTAAAATTGTTGATGTTCAGGCAAAGATTGAAGCGAATGCGGCGCAGGAGTATGACGCCGAAGGATATTTGCTGAGCGCGCCCTTCGTGGATAGTCATTTTCATATGGATAGTACGCTCTCTT
This sequence comes from Sneathiella sp., assembly GCA_034669685.1. Classification (GTDB taxonomy): domain Bacteria; phylum Pseudomonadota; class Alphaproteobacteria; order Sneathiellales; family Sneathiellaceae; genus Sneathiella. The sequence continues at coordinate 1,835,175 of JAXMOU010000001.1, read as the reverse complement.
ACGGCAGGCCAAGAGTGAATGAGAGCGGAACGCTGCTCGAAGGGATTGCGCTTTGGGGAGAGCTGAAGCCGCAGTTGGATGCCGCCGATATTAAAAAACGGGCCCATGAGCTTTGTCGCTGGTCCATTGCAAAGGGCAACCTTGCGATCCGCTCACATGTGGATATTTGCGATCCTGATTTGCTGGCCGTGGATGCATTGCTTGAGGTCGTCGATGAGGTTGCGCCTTATCTGGATTTACAGTTGGTGGCGTTTCCGCAAGATGGATTTTTGCGTGATCCAAATGCCAAGGATCAACTCATTCGAGCGCTGGATAAAGGCGTTCATGTCGTTGGGGGTATCCCGCATTTTGAACGGAGTATGCAAGAGGGTAGCCAATCGATTTCTGAGCTTTGTAAACTGGCAGCGGATCGGGGCCTACAGGTTGATATGCATTGCGATGAAAGCGATGACCCGATGTCTCGGCATGTTGAAATGTTGGCTCAGGAAACAGTGCGGTTTGGTTTGCATGGCCGCGTTACGGGGTCTCATCTGACATCCATGCACTCGATGGATAACTATTATGTGTCTAAATTAATTCCGCTGATGCGAGAGGCGCAATTGCATGTTGTCGCCAATCCATTGATCAATATTACATTGCAGGCCCGGCATGATACCTATCCCAAGAGACGGGGGATGACGCGGGTGAAAGAGCTGGCTGCGGCTGGCTTGAACGTGGCCTTTGGACATGATTGTGTTATGGATCCTTGGTACTCTTTGGGGTCTCACGATATGTTAGAAGTTGCCGCAATGGGGCTTCATGTGGGACAAATGACGGGGCAATCCGAAATGCGGGAAATGTTTCGGGCTGTGACAGATAATGGTGCCAAAGCTCTTGGGCTATCGGATTATGGGGTGTCTGTTGGCTGCAACGCAGATTTTGTCATATTACAGGCGCGCGATGAAGTTGAAGCACTGCGTCTGCGTCCAGCTCGGCTTGCGGTTTTCCGCGGTGGGCGCAAAATTGCGTCTGCGCCAAAACAGGCTTCTGAAGTTGTGCTGGGGGATGAAAGCTGGTCTGTTGATTTTATGCAGTAGCGTTTTTACCTTCTTTTTTGCCTAGTATTGAATGGATTATTTTACATTTTTCTGATCTACTTTCATTATTGTTTTTGGGGGAACAAAAAAATGGGCAGGGGGCATGTCAGAAAAATATGATGCCATTGTTGTTGGTGGGGGGATCGCCGGGATCACATGTGCGCTTGAGATGTCAGAGGGAGGACTTAAGGTCCTTATTATTGATCGGGACAGTGCGGACAAGTTTGGGGGATTAGCCAAAGAGAGTTTTGGCGGCATGTTTTTTGTCGATAGCCCTCTACAGCGGAAAGCGAAAATTAAAGACAGCGCAGAACTGGCACTGAAGGATTGGACGCAGTTTGCTGAATTTGATAGCGCAGATCATTGGCCGCGCGCTTGGGCAAAAACTTATGTTGAACGCAGCATTCCCGATATCTACGAACCCATTTTAGAACGAGGCATTAAGTTTTTTCCGGTTGTGAACTGGGTTGAACGCGGTATGTATCAGCCTGGAAATTCGGTGCCTCGGTTTCATCTCGTCTGGGGAACCGGTCATGAGTTGGCCAAAGTTTATATCCAGCACCTTCAAGAGCAGATCAAATCTGGTCGTGTGACCTTATTATTTGATCATCAGGTTCAAGCTTTGTCGCGTTTTGGTGGACGTGTTACCGGCGTGACAGGTGTTAAAGAGAGCGGCGGGGAAGCATTCTCTTTTGATGCGCAATTGGTTGTTATCGCCGCAGGGGGGATCAATGGCAGTGACCTTAAAATTCGCGAGCATTGGCAAAAAGGTTGGACAGCGCCACCAGACACTATCCTAAATGGCTCCCATCAGTATGCAGATGGAATGATGCATGATGCTGTTACCAACCTCGGCGGGCAGGTTACTCATTTGGACAAGATGTGGAACTATGCCGCGGGTGTGCATCATCCGGAGCCTCGAAAACCACGTCATGGTTTAAGTCTCGTTCCAACGAAAACATCTCTTTGGTTGGATGCAACGGGCAAACGGTTTGGACCGGAACCATTGGTATCTGGCTATGATACCTGGGAGTTGGTTCGGCGCATTTGCGAACAGGAACATAAATATTCCTGGGCAATCCTGAACAGGAAAATTGCTTTAAAAGAACTTGCTATATCTGGAGCGGAGTCCAATCCTGCTATCCGGGATAAAAAGAAAATCTCTTTTTTGAAAACCATCCTCTTTGGCAATCACCAGCTTGTCGATGAAATGCTGGAAAATTGTGTGGATTTTGTGACAGCAGGTTCTGTTTCAGAGCTGGCGATAAAAATGAATTCTCTTGATAATCCGGTACAGGTTGATCCAGATCTCCTCGCCCGTGAAATCGAAACCTATGATGCTCAACTCACCCGGCCGTTGAAATATCGGAATGACGATCAGTTGAGGCGTATTCGACATTTGCGGCAGTATCGTGGGGATCGCGTTCGAATTTGCAAAGAACAGCGGATACTTGATCCTAAAGCCATGCCCTTAATTGCAATCCGGCAGTTTGTTATAAGCCGCAAAAGCCTTGGGGGTATTCAGACAAATTTGGAAGGTCAGGTCCTTGATGCGAATGGATATTCCTTAGAAGGTCTGTACGCGGTGGGCGAGGCTGCAGGGTTTGGTGGCGGCGGTGTTCATGGGAAGCGGGCTCTGGAGGGTACTTTTTTAGGCGGATGTATCTTAACGGCCCGCTACGCGGCGCAATCAATTTTGGGTGAACTCGGATGAAAAAAACAGGAGCTGAACTTGCCCGCTTTGCGCTTGAGCAAATTGGTGTCACTCATACTTTCGGGATACCGGGCGTTCATAACACAGAATTGTACGATCAGTTGGCAATGTCTGACCAGATAACACCGGTTCAGGTTACACATGAGGCGGGCGCTGCGTTTATGGCGGACGCGACCTCCCGCGTTAGTGATCGCATTGGAACACTTGTTGTGGTTCCCGCAGCCGGTTTGACGCATGCTGCCAGTGGTATTGGGGAGGCCTTTTTGGATGGTATTGCGATGTTGGTGATTTGCGGCGGAGTTCGCAATGATCTGGATTTTCAATATCAGTTGCATCAAATGGATCAGCATCAATTTATGAAAGGACTGACGAAATCAACCTATCTGGTTGAAACACATGAAGATGTGATCAAGACATTGTATGACGCCTTTGAAATGGCTGTGAGCGGCGAGCCCGGCCCGGTATTTGTTGAAATTCCAGTAAACATTCAGCTCTTGACAGGCGACGTCACCGAAATGCCCGTGTTTAAACCTGCCAAAAGGGAGCCCTCTCCAATTACGGCAGAAGTCTTTCAGCAGGCTGCAGAGTCGATCCGCCGCGCAAAGCGCCCAGGTATTTTCGCAGGGTGGGGGGCGAAGGATGCAGCTGATGATTTGATGAAACTGGCTGAAATTATAGATGCGCCCGTTGCAACGACGTTGCAGGGACTTTCGGTTTTCCCCAGTGCACATCCACTGCATGTGGGCATGGGGTTCGGTCCGTCGGCTGTTCCGGCAGCTCAAAACGCTTTTGAAAATTGTGATTGTATGATTGCCATAGGAACGCGCTTTAGTGAAATCCCGACAGGCAGTTTTGGTGTTACGGTTCCTGAGAATTTAATTCATATCGATATTAATCCAAATGCGATCAATGCAAACTATCCGGCGAAGGTTGCAATGTGTGGTGATGCACGCGACATTTTACCGGCACTTGTTGCGGCTTTGGGAAATGACGGCGGGCAGGAAAATCGGGATGGCCAAAGCGTTCGGGTTCGAATTGCTGCGGATAAAAAAGCCTATCATGACGAGTGGCTTGCTCATGACAGCAAGGATCGGGTAAATCCACAAATTTTGTTTGATGGGATGAACGCAAGCTTTTCAGATGAAACGATTATTGTTTTGGATGATGGCAATCACACATTTCTGGCGGCTGAATTGTTGCCAATCAATAAAGTAAAAGGGTTTATTTGTCCGTCAGATTTCAATTGTATGGGATACGCAACACCTGCGGCAATTGGCGCTAAATTAGCAGCTCCAGGGTCGGATGTTATCGCCATCGTCGGGGATGGTGCCTTTACCATGACGTGTATGGAGATCCTGACCGCAAGTCGGCTTGGGTTGGGGGTTGCCTTTTTCGTCTTTAATGACGGGGAACTCTCGCAAATTGCGCAGGCGCAAACGCTTCCCTACAACCGAAAAACGTGCACGGTGATGGGGGAACTGGATGTTGCGTCTGTCGCTGCCGCTACGGGCGCAGAATATTTGGAAATTACGCAAGATGAACAGGCAGCTGATGTTACCCATCAGGCGTTGGAAATTACCCGGCAAGACCGTCCAGTGATTGTTAATGTTGCGATTGATTACTCAAAGAAAACCGCTTTTACCAAAGGAACCGTTCAAACAAATTTCAAACGGTTCCCTGTTGGTACAAAAATGAGGTTTTTGGGGCGGGCGCTCAGCCGAAAAATAACGGGTTAGGATTTCACCTCAGGATTGAGGCTGTACAGGCCAACGACAGATCCCTTCGCGAGAATATGATCCTTCATGGCGGCTAAAGCTTCGGGGCCTCCAAAATTGCCGGATAGGCCTAGGGTTTCAACATCAAGGGCATAAACCGTAAAATGATAGTGATGCATAATGCTATCATTCCATGGTGGGCAGGGGCCGTCGTATCCGCCGTATGTGCCGCCCATTTCAGGATCGCCGGCGAACCAGTCTGTATAATTATTTATACCGGTTGTACCATGTTCATATGTTCCCGGCGTTTTTCCTTTTGGGGTGATGCCCTGGCAATCTTCGCCTTCACCGATTTTGCGCCGGTCTGCGTTTATATCCACAAGTATCCAGTGATAAAAATCAACACGGGGTAGGTCTGCGGGGACAATTTTCCCTTCCTGATTAACGTCATCACCAGCAGAGGGGACATCAGGATCATGGCAGATAATGGCGAAAGATTTGGTGCCGTCTGGCACATTTTCCCATGCAATTTCTGGATTGATATTATCGCTTAAAGCAACATGGTTTGCGGCATCTGGCACGCCAAACGCAAATTTACCCGGTATTTTTTGGCCATCTTGCCAACCGTTGATTGTAACTTTCAGCATGTTTGACATGTCATCTCTCCTTTAAATTTTTTATGGCCGATAACCAAAGTTTACGGGTCCTTTTAATTCTTCAAGTGACGGGGTTATCCAGTCCACCCATTGACATAAATAAGGTCTCGTTTCTCTGGGATCAATGACGTCATGTACGCTAAAGCTTTCTCCTCGTGGTAAGGGGGACTGTTTGGCCGCAAGTTCCCGCTCCAGTTTTTCGCGCATTTCATCAGGATTGTCCGCTTCTGCAATCTGTTTGCGAAATGCAACTGCAACACCGCCCTCAACGGGTAGGGCTCCCATCTCGGCGCTTGGCCATGCTAGGACATAGCTGTTGTCACTGAAATGGGCGGCGGCGGCCACACCAAACGCTTTTTTGACAATAACTGTTGCCCAGGGAACAACGGAACAAACCGCAGCCGTGACGGCTGATGTTCCATATCGGATCGTACCGTCTTTTTCGGAATCAGGTCCGATCATGAAGCCCGGTTCATCAACGAAATTGACAATTGGCAGGTGGAACAAGTCGCATAGTTCGATGAAACGCCTCACTTTGATTGCCGCATTTGCACCCATAGCGCCCGCATAGTATCGGCAATCATTGCCGATAACACCAACGGGTTGTCCATTGAGACGCGCTAATCCTGTGATGAGGCTTGGTCCGAATGCTTTGTTCATTTCAAAAAAGAAGCGCCGGTCCACAACCAACTGAATAAGTTTACGCATGTCAAAGGGTTGGCGGCGGTTTTTGGGAACAATAGAAATCAGTTTTTCTTCGCAGCGATCCACATTGTCTTCTGGTGCTTGCGTGGGGGGAAGATCCCATACATTTGTTGGCAAAAAACTCAGGAAAGTTCGAATTTGCTCAAAAGCATCTTCCTCATCTTTCGCAATATTTGTTGCAACACCATTGCGTCCATGAATTTTAGCGCCGCCAAGTTCCTCTTTGGTTAGATCCTTGTTCAAGGCTCTGGACACAACGGCGGGACCCGCAATCAGGATTTGCGCTGTATCTTTAGTCATAACTGAAAAATGTGAAGCGGCAAATCGCGCGGCGGGAAAACCGGCCACAGGGCCTAATGCTGCAGATACAACCGGGGCAACACCCATTAGCTGCGCAATTGATTTAAATCGCGGTTTTTCATAAACAGGGCTGCCAACTGGGCCAGAGTTTCCTTTTGACGTGGCGACGCTGCCACCGCCGCCTTCAAGTAGCCGAATTAAGGGAAATTTATATTGAAGTGCCATCTCTTCGGCGTAGATACTTTTGCGAAGTCCCGCCGCATTTGGAGAGCCACCTTTGACGGTAAAATCTTCGCCGCCGATGGCAACCGGGCGATCATTGATTTTGCCCAAACCGGTCACATAATTTGCAGGTGTGAATTCAATGAGTTTGCCGTCTTCCCCTCTGACGGCACCGCCGCCAAGAGGGCCATGTTCGTTAAAGCTATCCTCATCCAGAAGATGATGAATACGCTCGCGGATTGTGAGGCGGCCTTTTTGATGCTGGATGGATACGGCTTGGGCGCCCCCCATTTCCATAGCGGATGCCTTCAAAGCATTTATATTTTTGACGTCATCTTCCCAGCTCATCGTATCTCTGCCCGTTTTTAAGTTGTTATTGGGGCAAGAGTAGAGCGGTTTTGGTTAAGATTCAAAGGTTATAAGAAGAGAAAAAAACGACATTGCACTGTATTAGAAATCAGTTTGCAGTTCCGGTTAGAAATTATTTTGGAGTTTGCTGCTGCGCATTCTCTGTTGTTGCCGATTTTTGAGGAGGTCGGAGACCTTCCATAATTTGTTTGTTGACTGTAATTAGGGGCTCTAAAGAAGCTTCCCGTTTCATGGCTGCGTTACTGTATTTATTTACCCAAATTGCTATGGAAAGAAGCTGAGCCCTAAGTTCCAAGGGAAGCTTGTTTTCCTCAGAAGCAAGGTCCATTTGCAGTGTCAACCAAAGTTGACGGTTGTCAGCGACTGCTTTTACGACTGCAATTGGACCTTCTGCCTCAGCTTCTTCCAAAGCTCGAGTGAAGATTGCGAATGCCCGATACTCCGTTTGTTTTGGATTCTCGGTACTCTGGTTTGCTTTCTGATAGGCTGCTACAGACATTTATAAACTCTAACTATCCCTGAGATTGTAAGTGATTTTCGCTTAAAATCCTTACAATTCCGTTACCTTACTGGAATAGAGAGAGAATTGACTGTGGCCGCGCGTTGGCAATAGACAGGGACTGAATTCCCAGCTGTTCTTTTGTCTGAAGTGCCTGTAGTTCGGCGCTTGCTTCAGCAAGGTTTGCATCCACAAGAATACCCAGACCTTCTTCAAGTTTGTCAACAAGTAGCTGTGTAAATTCACTTTGGCTGTCCAGACGGTTAGCGGCTGTACCTAGTGTCGTAATGATTTGTCCGACCAGCATTTCCGCGTTTTCCAGAACTGCGAGCGGGTCATTGCCCGTGTTATCAATTGCATCAATAACTGTCGTTGTTAGGTCTGTCACACCATTAAAGGCTGTTACGGCAATGTTTTGACCATGGGCGATCGATATTGTACCGCTTTCACCAATTGTGACAGCAAACCCTTCCTGGCGCATGATGTTGGCCATGATACCGGTCATTTCCTGAACGGATTGTGTGCCTGGATCGACTGTGACGGCATAAACATACTCAGGCGGTGTTGCAGCCTCATCGGGAGGTGTAGTCAACGCGTTGGCATCGGTCGTAATTTCAAAGTGATGGATTGAAGTTACTCCGTTGGCATCTGACAGTGTTAGCGTATAAACATCGTCTTCAGCAATATCGAAGCTATTTCCAATTGAAATAACAGATGCTGTTGCGGACAGATCAAAGGAGTCTAAGCCGAGAGAGGTAACTGTTGCATCTTGTGATGGAACTGTTTGAGTAACGCCGCCAAGTGCTGACAATACTTCCAGGTCAACCCCAGAGCCATCAATTAGGTTGACGCCGTTAAAGATTGTCGTGGCCACAATAGAATTGATTTGCTCCACAAGTGCGTCTGCTTCTTCTTGCAAAATTGTGATATCCAAACCTTCATTGAAAGATTGGGTCACTTTTTTGTTCAAGTCGATAATGGTGTTTGAAATTTGCAAAGCACCTGCGTTGGCCATATTGACAGTCGCTTGACCAAATGAGAGGCCTTCTTGAATGGCTTTTAATGACCCCACATCACCGCGCATACCTTGCGCGATAGTAAATGTAGAAGGGTCATCTTTTGCTTCGGCAACTTTAAGGCCGGTTTCAATTTGTCGCTGAACTGAATTCAACGAATTCTGTGTCGTGGTCAATGTACGAAGGGCAGCCATCGCACTGACATTTGTATTTACTGAAAAAGCCATTTTCTTTCTCCTGTAGCAATTTCAACGAGCAATCTTTCGATCGCAAATTCACTCGGCCTCTTAATTGCAACAGGTGTGCCAGTTTGCTTAAGGCCAGTAAAACTGCCAAAAAAATGATTTTTTACAGAATTTATATAAAATTTTACGGACTCGGATTTCTGTGAGCTAGGTAAAAATTGCTCTATTCGGAATCTCTTGCCTGTTTGGAATTGGCCGGATTGCCATAAGGAATTTTAAAGTGGCAGCGGAGAATTTGATTCTAAATCAAGGAGTTGATTTGAATTGATAGGAGCCTAATGAGTTCCTCTGAACCCATTAGGTTAATAAAAAAGGATGAATTACAAAATTCATCCTTTTAGGGAATTAATGGTATTTATATTAGATTGATTTTCTCTTTCGAATCCAGAATTTGTACATGGCTGAAAAGAAATCTGGATTATCTTCTTCAAATTTTTGCCAGTTATCTAGGTTTGTTCGCATTGTATCGTCTGGGTAGGATTTTTTGTATAGTTCCTCCTGGAATTGTAATTCCAGCGAGAAACCCAGAAATTCCATATTTAGGGTATGGAAAGCATGTTTTAGACCTTCAATCGTAAAACGATGTTCTTGAACGTGGAAAATGAGGTCTCTGCAAGCTGATGTCGTATAAAAGTCGCCATGCCTTGAAACACGTTTTGCCAAATTGTCATCATCAAGTGATAAGATGTGTTTTCGGCAAGCTCGAATACCTTCGACATTGTTGGCATATCCTTCTTTTTGGATGAATTCTCGGGCAGCAACGATGTCACGGCGGCCCAGCTCACTGTACAAGGCGATCATCATGAAGCCGTCATCTTTAAGGATGTCGCAAAGGACTCGCCAGCCTGCAATGGGGTCCTGCATATGGTGCAGTACTCCTCCGCATTCGATCACATCAAATTTTTTATCAAGTGACTTCAGTTCCATAATATCCGCTTGCCCATATTCGATATTCTTGATCTTTAACTCAGCTGTTTTTCGTTTCGCGTAGGCAATGCTTGCCAAGCTTAAATCAACAGCGAGAATTTTTGTTTCAGGGTAGGCAAGAGCAGTAGATATGGGTTGTTTACCAGTTCCGCACCCGGCGATCAGCACATCCGGTTGTTCTGGTAAATCTGGGGATTTTCCCTTTAGGGCAGGTAATATTCTCGCGAGATTAGTTGCATATCGAGTGCCCTGAGAAATGGGAAAATGGTTCCATCTTGGATATGGGTTTTCTTCATACTGCGTGCGGACGTTCAGTGAAATTTCATTATTTATTTCAGTTAATTGTGGGATTTCCTGAAGAATTTTTTGCTCTCTTAAGGGTTCGGAAATTGTAACTTTTATTAGCTCTTTGATTTCTGAAGGGGCATCTTTCAACCACTTTTGACCCGTTTTTACCAAAATGGAGGTGAAAAAGGGAAGTCGATAACAGGCCAGTATTACAAATTTTAGAGCATTTTCAGTCGAATATTTATTTGAGTTTTGGAGTTCCTTTATTTGTTTTTCAACATATGTTGTTTCAAACTCATTTTCTGAAAAAACATATTCACAGCTAAAACAATAGTGGGCAAAGGGTATTAAAATTGTCAGCAACAGTTTGGATAAAGCGGGATCCAATGTTACGTCGCTTGATAGTGCGGCCAGTGTTTGCCTGCGGAATGTCTCCAGAAGTTTTTCAATATCAGGGTCGGATAATCGGCGTCTTTTGAGACTTGCCAATAACACATTATTGGTCATTACTTTTACAACCTTGCCATAATCCAAATTTAAATCTTGGTTATTTTGAACAGCCAGGCTCAGAGCTGGTAGTATCTCCTTGAATTCCGAAGTTGATTTTAAATGTAGGGGGATGATCCGTTTCAACTTTTCCCATTGAACAAGATTATTGGAGAGTAATAGAAGCAGATCTTGATCTAAGCCTTCAAAATTCTGAAGATTACTCAATCTTTCAAACACAGTTGCGTACTGATTTAGAATGTATGCATTTTGGGGATCAAGATAGGTCGCTTTTCGATAGTATTTTAGGGCTTCAAGTGGAGACTCTTTCTTTGCGAGTTCGCCGGCGATGATCCAGTAATGCGGATTGTTTTGAAAAAGGATTTGGCTCTTTTTAACCAGTTCAGTGGCTTCAGCTACTAACTCACGTTGTATCAATGAACGTATTAAATTGATGAATGTTTTTTCGTCGGAGGGGTTGAGGCCATATGCTTTTCTAAGGTCATTCAGTGCGTCTTCCCATTGACCAATGTGCCAGTAAGCGATGGCTCGGTTGTTATAGATTTTATCGTTTTCCGGAGATGCCTTAATCGCAGTAGTATAAATCTCAATTGCTTTTTCAAATTGCCCAAGATTTGAAAGGGAAAGGCCCTTTGCCATCAAAATTTCGGAATACTGAATTTGGTTAGATTCTTTAAGGGAAAGTGCGTGGTCAAATACTCTCAGTGCAGTCTTATTATCCCCTGCATTTTGAGCTGCAACGCCAACATAGAAGAAATGCAAGCCATGATCCCATTTTCCATATAAAAGCTTTGCAGCAGTTTTCTGAGCTTCCGTAATTTTATTTTTTTTGTAAAACTGAACTGCGCTATCTGTGATTTTAGCGTATTTTTTGAAATCTTTGGAAACAGCTTGTTTCATTACCTACCTGCCTATTGACGCTTTAATCTGTACAATAGGAAATCATGGTTAATAAATTTCTAATAATATTAAACGTTAATGTTTAGTGATATAGGTTGCGGCCCCACACCCCCACCAGTGTTGAGTGGTTGGAAAAGGGACAGCACAGGGTTTGCTGTGGCGTCCGCATTGTTGATTTCGGTCATGATCAAATAACGTTCAATCATTTTGTCGATTTTTTCAGGATCTTTGAAATCTTCGATATCTATTTCTTTGGAAAGCCGAGCTTTTTGCTGTTCATATTCAAGAGATTGAAAGCTATCAGGCAACCCCAATCCAACCCTGACAACTGTCATTAAGGTTTTGTCTGCCAGAATTTGGGATACCTCTTCAACGCCTCCTGCTATTCGTTTGAAATACAACGATTCCCGGACGCCCTCGGCATTTTGACCTTCAAATTTTTCAAATTCGTTGGTTTTATAGCCCTTGAGAAGGGCATCTACGTTAGCAGAATCTTGAAAGAAATCTGGGTTGTCGTTCAGTCCGTACAACGCTTTCGATAATTTGGTCCAGCGGGGCTCGACCAGTTTGTTGACCAGACTATCCTTATCGGCAGGATCTTCTGTTAGCATCTTTTTGACGAATGCGGTTTTATCAACTTCGCTTTCCAATTGGAAAGCGGACAGAGTAACAGTGAGAAGCGTTCTATTTTTCATGAGATCGTCAACAGATTTGACATTGACGATCTCTTCTTTGAATTTTTCAATATCACGCGCAGTTGTTGGCTGTGCCTCAAACATTTTCATGTGGGCATCTTTCTGGTCATTCGCCAGCTTATACCATAATAATGAACTTGTTCCTGACAACTGCATTGTTGTGTGCCTTAAATATGAATTTGACTTAATTCAGAAGCTGCAACTGACTGATTTGGCCTCTTGGAGCTCGCTTCTGCCATCATTAAACCTTCCATGATTTGTTTGTTGACGGAAATGAGTGGCTCTAAATCTTCACGATTGCGCATCGCAAGTGCCGTAAATCTCCGAACCCAAATCGCAAGTGATATTAATCCCGCTTTCAATTCCTTGTCCAACTTGTTCTCCGGGCAAGCCAGATCAGCCTCCAACGTCAACCATAGCTGTGAATTTCTAAACAAAGTGTTAATGCGCTTTTGAGGGAGCGTGTCGTCGGAATTGGCTTTTGAGAGCTGCCCCGTTATTTCTGCGAATATTTTATACTCGAGCGCGCGGGGAGATGATGTGTTGAGGGATGCTTTTTTATAAACGTCGATATACATGATACGAACTCCTGTACGGTGTTAATCAAAGAGAAAATAAAGGCGGTCCGAAGACCGCCTTTAAAGTCAGTAGGATTAACGGAACAGTCCCAAGATAGACTGAGAAGCCGCGTTCGCAATTGACAGTGACTGAATGCCAAGCTGTTCTTTAGTCTGTTCAGACTGCAGCTTTGCAGAAACTTCAGCCAGGTTGGCATCAACTAGAATGCCCAGACCTTCTTCCAGCGTATCTGTCAGAACCTGTGTAAATTCAGCCTGACTGTCTAAGCGGTTGGAAAAAGTACCAAGCGTAGTCAAAATACCACCAATTGTATCCGCTGCGGCCGCCAATGCTGCGATACCGCCGCCATCTTCACCGTCGTTATTCGTAATACCACCAGAGGCAACTGTTACTGCTGAGGTAAGTGTTGGATCACCGCCAGCAGAGATTGAAATCACGCCTGCATCATCAATGTCTACAGAAAAGCCTTCTGCGCGCATTGCATCTGCAAGATTACCAACATGCTCACCTGTTGAGGCTGCTGCATCAATTGTCACAGCATGAACAAAAGTTGGAGTTGTCGCATTGTTTTCATCTGGTGCAGTTTGAATTGTATTGCCTGAACCTGCAGCCATAAATTCAAACACATGTGTAGTTGTCACACCATTTGAAACTGTTGAAAGCGAGATAGTATCCGCTTCTGCAAATGCAGCCGTGTTGTCTAGGATCAACTCTGTATGATCTGCTTCAATCGCTAGCGTATCAAGACCCAAAGTTGCAACCGTGGCATCTTGACCAGCAACAGTGATTTTAGCACCGCCAAGTCCTGTTGGAACACCGAAGTCCGCTCCAGAACCGTCTAGCAGATTGATACCATTAAAGTTAGCCGTTGCAACAATACCTGCAATCTGAGCAACCATTTCATCCGCTTCTTGTTGCAAGACCGTATCGTCAAGGCCTTCGTTTTCACCCTGCGTGATTTTAGCTTGAAGGTCGACAATTTGGTTGGAGACTTGAGTTGCGGCAGCAAGAGCCATGCCAACAGTCGCTGTACCAAAATTCAAACCTTCTTTAACAGCTTTCAATGAACCGACGTCACCGCGCATACCTTGTGAAATCACGAAAGTAGACGGATCGTCAGTCGCACCACCAATTTTCAAACCAGACTGAATCTGACTTTGAATATTTGAGATGCTGTTCTGAGTCTGTGACAAAGACCGCAGTGCGGCCATAGCGTTTGAGTTTGTGTTAACTGAAAAAGCCATAATATTAATTCCTCATTTTAGAGTTGTCGCTGTGCGACGAAAGCGGCTCTTTTGAGCCCCGATTTACTTTGAAACCGTGAGGACAATATGGGGGGAATTTCTTAACAGGCTGTTAAAGGAAAGATTGGATTTTATCTATCTATTCGCGTTAACTATTTAAGTGCTTGAAAATCTGCGAAAACGGCTCTTTAAAAAATAAGGAAATTTTTTTTACGAGGCGTATTATTTGCTGTTTAGCCGCCTAATTTAAGGGGTGAAAAGGTAAAATTCGGCAAAGAAGGGGGTGCTTCTGCTCATACGAGGAGCCCGTTATCAGGGGCGATTCCTAAGCTTAGTCCTCTTTAAAGGCTTGCTGAAGAAGTTTAAGGGCACTGTAGAAATTCTTTTCGCCGACAAGGCCGACAACTTCAAAGATCGTTTCGCGGACCGGACTGTCTTCCGTTGCGATAAACGCCATTTGGGCGGCTTCCTGAAACGCTTTATAATGCGCCGCATGGTTTTCAGGCTCAATGTACATCATTTGCACCTGCATATAAACATTGTGCAGTGGTGTGGTGACTTGATCTGGGAGCATGATGTCACGCTCGCGCATGATGGACGCATCATTCTCTAATGAAAAATGCATGGCTTTGGCGCTGGTGTTTGTAATGACCGCACCATTGACGATAATTTTTTCGCCTGCCGGAATTCTAAATTTCAATGACATCTTAATAAGCCCCCTACGATTACTGCACAGCCAATCTTATCTGAACAAATAGCCCGTACAAAGTGCATTGAATAGTAAACACTTAACCGCGAGCCCCCAATCGGCATTTTTGACACTTTATATATATACAGAAAAATTGCAAAGGGCCTATACCCAAAAAGGGCGATGAAAAACTGCAACAAATTTCAATAAAAATGTCAAAAAAACAGATCCTTCACTCATTTGGGGTATGACAGAGTTTGGCCCAATCTCTAAAGTCGCCAACAATTGGAATAATATTTGCGTAAAAGTTTCGCAAAATGTTTGCATCTGCTGCCAGGCTTGGCAGGCAGAATTGAGAATAGGATTTAGATTATGGCTAAAACAGAAAACGGCATCATTAGCGGAAGCGCGAGCGGTACAGTTGTCGAGGTTGAGGGCGGTCAGAATATTTTGATTGATGTGACAAGCCCGGATCTTGTGGTGTTTTCACAAGACGGAAGTGACCTTGTAATCACGTCTATCGCGGATGGCCAAAAAATTGTTTTGGATGGTTTCTTTTCTCAAGCTGGAACAAATCTGCCTCCTCAGCTAACGCTGGCGGATGGCTCAGTGATTTCAGCAGCTGAAGTTACTGGTCTGGTTGAAGATTTTGATCCGGGTCAGGTTGCACCAGCCGCGGGCGCGCCCGGCGGCGGCGGTGCCAGCTTTTCGGCATTTACAGATGCCGGTATTGGTGATGGTATTGGGATTGATGGTCTGCTGGACCCGACTGAACTCGGCTTCCCACCAAATGAGCCAATTGAAGATCTAGTTGCCATTCCGGGCCAACCTGACCTGTTGCTCAACGAAATTGGCATGGGAACTTTTATTCTGGGCAGCAACGATAAAGGGCAAGGCCAGAATGCCAAGGCTATCCAAGAGGAAAGCCTTTTCGATAAAATGGTTGGCGAGAATAGCGCGGCAATTGATTCCTTCCTTGAATTTTCCGATGGCGGCGCTGTTGATTTTATTGAGCTTCGCAATACGACAGGTTCTGCGCAGTCTACTGCCGGTAATGGTCCTTCTACTGTTGGTGAAGGCGTTACAACAATTTCAATTATTGGGCCAGACGGTGCACCGGTCTCTTTTGATTTGCCGACACTAACTATTCAGCCTGGCGGGCAGTTGGTTGTACTGCAATCTGTTGTCGAAGGTGACGAAGGAAACCTTGTCGAAACAATTTATATGGTATTTGACGCCGATGGCAACATTACGTCCAGTGGTGCATTGGGCGGTGTTGGCGATTGGCCAATGGGCGAAGATACGTCTGATCCATTGGGTGTGCTTCTGTCATGGTCTTTGGGCGGTGATGTCGGCGAAGTTGATACATTCCTTGCAAACGGCGCTCAGTTTGAACCTGCTGGTCTTAATAATGGCTGGACTGGTGTTCCTGAGGTTGCGGTTGCGCTGGATATCTTTGGTGACAGCGATACATTTAACGGACAAATTTCGACTCAGGAAAAAGTAGGCGAGACTGTTTTTGACGCCTATGCTCCGATTACAATGGATCAACTGGTCGCTGAAGGACCACTTGGCGAAGATTTCTTCCACGATATCGACGTCAACAACATTTTCTCACGTGTCGATAATTTCGATGCCGATACAGCTGCGGATTGGACGACCAATCAGACGCACACTATTGGTTTGGTGAACGATGAATACGATCCAAATCCACAGGATCCGTTCAACGATGACATGAACCCAGGCCAGCCAACAGGTCCAGAACCAACAGCTGACGAAGAATTGGATAACAATGGACAGAACGTTATCATTTTGGGTGATGATGAAGACGATTCTGATTTTATTACCGAAGACGGTGTCGTTGAAGGCGGGCGCGCCCAAGATTTCATTATTGGTGATGAAGGCTCTAATACGCTAGATGGCGGCGCGCACAATGACTTCCTTGATGGCGGTGCAGGTAACGACCTGATGTACGGCGGTTCCGGCGGCGATGTTCTGATCGATGATCAGGGACAGGATTTGCTGATTGGCGGAACGGGTACCGATATTTTGTTTGGGCGCCGTGAAGCTGGCGACGATATGTACGGTGGTTATGGCAACGAACAGTTCCAGAAAATTGTGTCCGATGATCAAATGTATGGCGGATCATCCGAAATTGGGGATGAAGACGGTGCACGTGAATATGGCACAGGCGACATCCTGATCGGTGACGAAGCCTTCGTCGGTGGTTCTGACAATGACAACATGTATGGCGGAAACGGCAACGTTCAAATTCCAAAGATTGCAGCGTTTGATTTGATGTATGGCGGCGGCGGCAACGATTATTTGGATCCGCGGGATTACATGCGCGACATTATCGTTGCGGGTGATGGCGATGATCTGATTTTTGGTGATAACGCGACACTTCCAAGCCTGGATCCAAATGATGTCGATGGAATTATTGACAACTTTTATAAGAACGCATTTGAAACTAATCCTTTATTCCTTGCCGACGATCTTAGTGGCTTCATTGATTTCTACTACGGTGGCGCCGACCTGATTTATGGCGGTTGGGGCAATGACGTTATCTTTGGACAAGGCGGCGATGATTTGATCCTTGCGGGCCATGGTAACGATATGGCCTTCGGCGGCTCAGGTAACGACGTTATCCGCGGTAATTCCGGGAACGACAGTCTGTATGGCGGCTATGGCGAAGACCTAATGTACGGTGGTCAGGGCAATGACTTCATGATGGGCGAATCCGGTGACGACACCATGTATGGCGGCACTGGTGACGACTGGATGTACGGTGGTTCCGGCGATGATGTCATGTACGGTGGCTCTAGCGGAGATCGCATGTATGGCCACACCGGTGATGATACAATGTACGGCGGCACCGGAAATGACTATATGGATGGCGGTAACGACAACGATCTAATGTACGGCGGCGCAAATAATGACCTTATGTTTGGCCAGTCCGGTGACGATACCATGTATGGCGGCAGCAACGATGACACCATGTTTGGCGGTAGCGGCAACGATGAAATGCACGGTGGTACAGGTGCTGACAGCATGCGCGGCGGTATTGGCGAAGACCTGATGTATGGCGGCTCTGGTGCAGATCAGATGTTTGGCGAATCCGATGATGATCTGATGTACGGCGGAACCGGCGAAGATTACTTGTCTGGTCAGTCCGGTGACGATGTCATGTACGGCGGCGCTGATGGCGATGTCATGTCCGGCGGTAATGATGATGACCTGCTGTATGGCGGATCTGGCGATGACTCCATGTTCGGCGATTCTGGTGACGATACCATGTATGGCGGCAGCGACGATGACCACATGGCAGGCGGTTCAGGCAACGATGTCATGCACGGTGGTGCTGACGATGACACCATGTTTGGCCAGACCGGTGATGACCTGATGTTCGGTGAACAGGGCAATGACCTGATGTTTGGCGACGATGGTGAAGACACCCTGTTCGGCGGCACTGGTAGCGAAGATACTATGTTTGGCGGCGCTGATGATGATGTGATGCACGGTGACAACGGTGATCTGGCCGAAGTTGGCGACGATGACTTCATGTACGGTGGATCTGGTGATGACCTGATGTACGGCGAAGGCGGATCAGATGAAATGTACGGCGAAGCTGGCGAAGATTCCATGTTCGGTGGTGCTGGCAATGACCTGATGTACGGCGGAACTGGCGACGACCTGATCAAAGGCGATGCGGGCGATGACGTCATGTATGGCGGTGACGGTGACGACACTGTCTGGGGTGGATCCAGCAACAACAGCAATGATGGTCCAAATTCAAGCGGTAATGATCTGGCGTATCTTGGTGCTGGCAACGACATTTTTGATGACAATGGCCAAAACAGTGGCGCTGATACCGTCTATGGCGGAACTGGCAATGATAAAGTCTGGACTGGCGACGGCGACGATTTGATCTACGGTGAAGAAGGCGATGACACCCTGAAAGGTGAAAGTGGCGCGGATACCATTTATGGCGGATCCGGTGATGATGAGCTGCACGGTCAGCAAGGCAATGACCTGATGTATGGTGGTACTGGCAACGACTTCATGGATGGCGGAAGCAACGACGACACTATGTTTGGTGGCGCCGGTAATGACGTTATGGAAGGCGGAAGTGGTGCTGATCAGATGCATGGCGGTACCGGTGACGACTTCATGGAAGGTCACGCTGGTTCCGATAATATGTTCGGTGGCGATGGTGCGGACACAATGTCCGGTGGATCTGGTAACGACTCTATGGATGGTTGGACCGGCGATGACGTCATGTATGGTAATTCTGGTGATGACACCATGCTCGGCTACGATGGCGAAGATACCATGTACGGCGGCTCCGGTGCTGACACCATGCTCGGTGAAAGCGATGATGATCTGATGTATGGTGGTGCCGACGACGACACCATGTCCGGCGGAACCGGTAACGATGAAATGCTTGGCGGTACGGGCGACGACCAGATGTCTGGCGGTTCAGGTAATGACGACATGGATGGCGGCGTAGGTGATGATGTCATGTATGGCGGTGCCGACGACGACTTTATGGACGGTTGGACCGGTGACGATGTCATGTATGGCGGAACTGGTGAAGATATTCTGTTAGGCTTTGATGGTGCTGACGCCATGTACGGCGGTGCCGGTGCCGATGAAATGTACGGTGAAAGCGACGACGATTTCATGCTTGGCGGTTCGGGCGACGACGATATGTCAGGTGGCACTGGTGACGACTTCATGGGCGGTGGTTCAGGTGATGACGCCATGAATGGCGGTTCTGGCGATGATGAAATGCATGGTGGTTCTGGCAATGATGAAATGTCAGGTGGCACCGGTGATGACGTCATGTTCGGCGACGGCGACGACGACATCATGTACGGAAATACTGGTGATGACGATATGTCGGGCGGCGCGGGTGCTGATCTTATGTACGGCGGTGCAGGCAACGATGAAATGTCAGGTGGTGCTGGTAACGACTTGATGTTCGGTGGTACTGGAAGCTCCGATACTCTGTTCGGCGATGGTGGCAATGATGTCATGTATGGTGACAACGGCGATCTGGCCGAAGTTGGTGACGATGACTTCATGTACGGTGGTGCCGGGTCCGATAATATGTTCGGTGAAGGCGGCGACGATGTTATGTACGGCGGTGCTGACAATGATACGCTCGATGGTAATGCTGGTAGCGATCAGGTCAATGGCGACGCTGGTGATGATGTTCTGCGTTGGACAATGACTGAAAATGAGGGTGCGACCGACAATTATGACGGTGGTGCGGATACAGATACGCTTGAGCTTCACTTCACTGCTGCACAATTCGCAGACTATGAAGCCGAGATTGCCAAGTTCGCCAATGATGTTGAAGACTTCGGTTCAGGTACACTGACAATCGAGGGTCGGACACTGAACGCGAGTAACATCGAATATGTTGCGGTTCATGTGGATGGCGTAGAGGTTCCGGTTCTGATCGATGATGAGATCACAACAGATGAGAATACGGATGTTACGCAGCAGATCACGGCTGATCCAAATACTCAGGATTTCATTCCAAACGCGCAAACAACAACGTTTGGAACACCAGGTGCGGTTACCTTGACGGTGCCACTCGGCGGCGAACAAGTATTTAACTTTGCTGCTAGCGATTGGAACCAGGTTGGTGATGTCTGGACACTGGATCTTGTGGATGGGACTGACAACTATGGCCAGCTCATCGTTGATGCAACAAATCCAGAAGCGGTAACCGCGACACTGGATATTCCAGACGCTGCTGACTCTGCTTGGGAGCCAATGGATGATGGTCAGGTTGCAACGGCGGTCTTTGATTACTCAGCGTCTGTTGACGGATCGGAAGGTGCGACAGTTACAATCAACGTCAACGGTGTGAATGATGCACCGGTTGCGGTTGATGACATCGTGATCACCAATGTTTTGGGTGACATCTATGTTCCAAATAATGGTGTTCTCGCCAACGATACCGACATTGATGAACTGGATGAATTGTCTGTTAGTGCCGGGGTGACGTCTGATGAAGATGGAAACGATAAAGAACTTCTTGTCGACGACAACTACATTATGCTCCCAGGGTATAACCGTGTTGATAACGGAAGCTTCGAAGAACTCGGCGATGATGTGAACGTGGATCATGGTAACTGGGGAACATATAACAGCCTGCCAGGCTGGAATGTTGACACGGATACCAACAATGGCGGATCAAATGCACCGATTGAAATCCAGGAAGGTGGTACCGGTGGTATCAACGCTCAGGATGGTAATAACAAGATGGAAATCGACTCTCATAATGAGGGCGGATATACATCAAGTAATGCCCATGTGTATCAGGATATCCCAACAACAGAGGGCGAAGAGCTGACACTCAGCTTCTGGTATTCACCGCGGACAACAACATCGACGAACGATGTTCAAGTCTGGTGGAATGGCGAGTTGTTGACAACACTTTCTGGCACTATTCCAGAATGGCAGGAATTTACTTTCGAAGTAGATGCTGCTGAAGGTGAAGAAATGACCCGCCTTGAATTCCGCGGCCTGCCGCAGGAAGACACACTGGGTGGTTACATCGATAACGTTTATGTGGGTGATCGTGACTTTGATTACACAGCCACAGATGGCAATGCGAGTGACGATGCTCATGTGGATGTTCAGTATCAGGTCGGTAACCAGCTTCAAGGTGGTGAAGAGAATGAAATCATCATCGGTGGTGATGATGCTGACACGATCCGCGGCGGTGATGGTGATGACACGCTAATCGGCGGCGGCGGGGATGATATCCTGTTCGGTGACGAAGGTGACGATGAGTATCACTTCGGTTATCCGGTTGGCGCTGGCGAAACTGAAGGTGATGACACGATCATCGGGTTTGAAGAAGGTGACACGATTAATCTAGACACCTTGTTCGATGCACTTGGTATCGCTGTTGCAGACCGCGCTGATGACGTTACGCTGACTAAAGATGGTGCGAATACGGTCATCACAGTCGAGGGGCAGGATGAGTTCTCGATCACGGTCAATAATGTTGATCTTGGCGAAGGCGGGTTTACCGCTGAAGAACTGGCAGCTAAAGGTGTTATCGTCAGCGACGAAAGCTAATATAAATCGAGTTTTCTTGATGAACGGAAAGCCCGGCGAGTTTCGCCGGGCTTTTTTTATGAAATTCTGCTGGTATGAATAATGCCCCGACTTTATGATCGATAAAGAATTTACAGATGATGGGTGGAGCCCTTTGATGTCAAAGAATATTGGATCAACCATAGTTAAGCTGGTGCTGGTATCTTTTCTGGTTGGCTGGCTCTTGACTGTATTTGATGTGACACCCCTTGAAGTGTTTGAAAACTTAACCGGAACGATCGGTGATATTTACCGTTGGGCCTTTGCAAATATTCGCTGGGCAGCAGAATATATTTTGATTGGCGCTGTGATTGTGCTGCCAATTTGGGGCATTGTTGCCGGTTTGAATTACGCTCAGGCAAAAAATCGCAAACGCACGCGCCGCAATCAAAGTAGTGAAGAGTAGAAGCGGTTCTTTATGTAACGTTACCGCTTCCGGCGCTCAGCAATTTGAATAAAAAAAGCCGGCGAAATTCGCCGGCTTTTTAAGAATAGACGGAGGCTTAGACTTCCCAGGTGTGTCCCTCGCGGAGAAGTGCATCCAGTGAAGGTGCCGCCGTTTTGGCAGATGCTTCCTGCATTTGTCTTGCAACGTCCTGCTCATAAGTTGGGGTAGGGTTGCAATAAAGAACACCAAAGGCTGTTGGGAAATCATCGCCGCCCATTTCAGCAAGCATGGTTGCCAGTGCTTTGTTCTTTTCGTCATGAACAAGGATATCGGCTTCGGTAATGCCATCTTCGCCAACAGTAACAACTTCCAAAGAAAGCGTTTTCGTATTGAGCCGAATTCCTTTGGACTGTTCCGCGCCAAAGAGCAACGGTTTGCCGTGCTCCACATGCAACTGACGATCTGTTGCGACGGCTTTTGCCAATACGTTGTCAAATACGGCATCATTGTAGACAATGCAGTTTTGCAGGATTTCTACAAGTGAGGTGCCTTTGTGTGCATGCGCCCGTTTCAGGGTATCAGGCAAGTTTTTCTGCGTGTCATAGCCGCGTGATACAAACCGGGCACCGGAACCCAGCGCAAATACGCAAGGCTTCAGTGGGCTTTCCACAGACCCGGTTGGGGACGATGGCGTGCGCAATCCGGTTTCAGATGTTGGCGAATATTGCCCTTTCGTGAGGCCGTAAATTTCATTGTTACACAGTAAGATTTGCATATCCACGTTACGGCGTAACGCGTGCAGCATGTGGTTTCCGCCAATACTAAATCCGTCGCCATCTCCGGTAACAAGCCAGACATCCAGCTCGGGGTTGGTTACCTTGATACCCGTTGCGAAGGCAGGGGCCCGGCCATGGATGGTATGAAAGCCATATGTTGACATATAATAGGGAAACCGTGATGAGCAGCCAATTCCAGAAACGAAAACATATTTCTCTTTTGGAATGTCAAGATCAGGCAAAGTGCGCTGAACGGCTTTCAGGATCGCATAGTCACCGCAACCGGGGCACCAGCGAACTTCCTGATCGGAAGCAAAATCAGCAGGTTTCATTTTATCTTTTGATGCAATCACATTCATCTTAACTCTCCAGCGCAGCGTCGATTGCAGCTTCTATTTCTGAAATTTTAAAGGG
This sequence comes from Sneathiella sp., assembly GCA_034669685.1. GTDB lineage: Bacteria > Pseudomonadota > Alphaproteobacteria > Sneathiellales > Sneathiellaceae > Sneathiella. Next base: position 1,812,130 of record JAXMOU010000001.1, on the reverse strand, counting down.
CTGCCCTGTTACTTTGGTAACCGGTTGGGCGTTAATCAGATACTGATCACGCAAGACAGTTTTCAGTTGTCCGTCATTCATTTCGGGAACAATGACTTTCTCATAGCCTTTTAGAAGCTCGCCCAGGTTTTCAGGAAGGGGCCACAAATTTCGGATGTGGATATGGGCAACCTTTTTGTTTTCAGCCAGCTTGTTACTCACCGCCCGGCTAATAGGGCCAAAAGTTGATCCCCAGCCGACAACGGCCAAATCACCCTCTTCAGGACCCTGTACAGGTTCAGCCTTTGGGATGTCTTTTGCGATACCCAGAATTTTATTCCGGCGTAAATCCGTCATATGCTGATGGTTGGCAGGTTCATAGGAGATATGGCCGGAGCCATCTTCTTTTTCAATGCCGCCAATACGATGCTCCAGACCAGGTGTTCCCGGTATCGCCCATTTGCGCGCGAGCGTTTCTTCATTCCGGTCAAACGGATGGAAGTCATCCGCATTTGTCTCATAAGCAACCTTGAAGCTTTCCCGGTCCTTCATGGAGGGGATTAGCCAAGGTTCTGCGGCATTGCCGATGTAGCCGTCTGTTAAAAGCATGACCGGGGTCATGTATTTCGTTGCCAGGCGGCATGCTTCAATCGCAGTGTCAAAGCAATCGCCTGGTCCGTGTGCCGCTAATACGACAAGTGGGGCATCGCCATTTCGGCCATAAACAGCCTGATACAGGTCCGATTGTTCTGTTTTCGTGGGCAAGCCTGTTGATGGGCCAGCGCGCTGTGAATTGACAATCACCAACGGCAACTCAGTTGAAATGGCCAGTCCGATGGCTTCGCCTTTCAGGGCGATGCCGGGGCCAGAAGAAGACGTGATGCCCAAGGCGCCTGCAAAGGAGGCGCCAATTGCTGAACAAATGGCGGCGATTTCATCTTCTGCTTGAAAGGTTTTAACGCCAAATTGTTTGAGTTTGGCAAGTGAATGCAGAACAGGAGATGCCGGCGTAATGGGGTATGAGCCGAAGAAAATATCAAGTCCCGCAAGTTCTGAACCTGCGACAAGTCCCCACGCAAGGGCTTCTGCGCCTGTTACAGTGCGGTAAAGACCTTTTGGCATTCTGGCAGGAGCGACAGAGAACAAGCCAACACTGTCAGAAAGTTCAGCAGCTTCACCAAAAATATGACCTGCGTTTAAAGCCGCAATATTGGCTTCGGCAATATCCGGACGTTTGGCAAATTTGGCCTTCAGCCAATCAATCGTATCAGAGCGGTCCCGGCCGTAAATCCAGTAGACTAGGCCCAGAACCCAGAAGTTTTTACAGCGAAGACCCTCTTTTTGAGACAGGCCAAATTCTTTGACTGATTCCAGAACATTTTTTGAAATGTCGATTTCCAGAACTTTGTAGCCAGACAAAGAGCCGTCTTCCAGCGGGTTCTCATCATAACCCGCTTTCTTCAAATTCCGCGTGTTGAAGGCACCGGTATCGACAATGACGCTACCGCCTTTTTTCAAGCGGGAAATATTGACCTTCAATGCCGCCGGGTTTAGTGCGACCAATACGTTTGGATCGTCACCGTGGGTTTCAATATGGCGGGATCCAAAGTTAATCTGGAAGGCTGAAACGCCGAAGGTGGTTCCAATCGGTGCCCGGATTTCTGCCGGGAAGTCAGGGAAGGTGGCTAGGTCATTACCGGCAAGAGCAGTCGTATCAGTGAACCGGCTACCCGTGATTTGGATGCCATCACCTGAGTCGCCTGCAAACCGGATGACGACTGACGGTAAGGCGGTGCGGCCGTCTGGGCCGGACGCCATATTTGTCTGAATTTCGTTCAACTTCGCTACTCGCTTTTTAGTTTGTGTGGAGCGCGGATCTGATCTGTCTACGCTCAACCTGACTTGTCATTAATTTATGTCAGTTGATTTCATGTTTTAAGGGGTGAAATCTCTGAAAAATCAATTCTAGTTGGGTATCTCAAAATCAAGGACACTTCAAGCTACCTAAAACCGCTATTTTAAGCAGATATTGTAAGCGTTCATATGATAATCAACCGTTGCTGTCCAATATATTTTATAAATTCAGTATGTAAATAAAAAAATAACACATAAATTATTTGTACAATAGGCTTTTTAAGTCTTTAAGCCATCTCGCAAGAGACGCACAAAGAAGGAACCAATCTGTTCTGGAGATTGACCGCCGGGCCGGAACCAACTGGAAGACCAGTTCAGTGATCCCAGCAGGCTGAGCCGCAAAAGGGTCGGGTCCACATCTTCGGGTAGGGGGAGAGCGTTGATTAAGGAATTAAACAGCTCATCATAACTGTCGCGAATTTCGATCAACCGGATTCGAAGAGCTGGCGACGCACGGGAAATGTCACCGCATAAAAGAATGGAAAAATTATTGCCGCCAAAAAGCGTATTCATATGGGCGATGGCCGCCTTATCTAATCGGTCCCATGGATCAGTCGCATCCTTAATTGCATGAACAACAGCCTCTGTGATCAGGCGTGTTCCCTCTTCATAGGTCGCGATGATCAGGTCGTCTTTTGATGGGAAGTGATAATACATGGAGCCTGCCAGCATACCGGCTTCGCGTGCGATATCCCGCATGGAAGTGGCGTCATAACCGCGCTGATTAAAAAGATGCGCTGCTGCTGCCATTAATTCCTGGCGGCGGTTATCGCTGCGATATGGACTATCGCCGTTAGTATCAGTCACAAAGCTCCCCTACTCATAATCCGATTGTTTTTTCTAAGTTATGCACTTTGCATACTGGAACGGCAATATAATTGTGCTCCAATTTGGACGATTATAAAGGGAAAAGCAGGATTCTAGGCTCGTTAATTGAGTAGATTCCTGAAAAGCTTTATTGCTTTTTTTGTCTCATCCATCGCTCCGTTTAGAATGTTGCGGGCCTGATCTGAAAGTGGCAGGTCTGTATTCAAAGCAGCGATCGTTGTTTCCCGTAACAGGGCAATAGTGAGTCGGTGTGCAATTTCAGCGGGGGAAATTCCATTTTCCGCTTTTCCTATATTTTGCAGGTTCATATCAGCCAGTTGCGCTGTACTGCGTGCCCCTTGCATATCATCGGATTGAACGACAACGACACCGTTCTTAAACTGGACCTGCTCCAAAATCAGACGTTTATCCGATGCAGATGGAACAGAGCGACTTATGGAATTTTCAATCTGATTGATGAGGGTCCGTAAATTGTCGGTTTGAACGGAAATCTCATAGGTCACTTCCGGCGCGACGAAGGTTAAAGATTTAACATGGATTGTATTTGAATTAAGGGTTTCCGGATCAATCCACATTTCGATGCGGTCAAAATTAAATGCAAGTGGCGATTTAAATCCTGCGGGATTAGCGATCGTCACTTTGGTCAGGGTCGCAAGGCCAGATGTAGTTGAATAATCGGAATCCTGTACGGCAACCGTGGTTTGCGTGATATCAGAGCCGCGCGACGCGATCGTGTCTGAAATAACGCTGCCGATCGAAGCATAAATATATGCAATGCCTCCAATAAAGAGGAGCAGGGTAATCGCGATGGCGACAAGAACGCCCTTTTTCATGATGGAGACCTGTTGATTATTTGAAATTAGAGCCAGAATAGGTCAAATGACCCGCATACTTCAACTTTTGTTGACGGGGTTGGGTAATTTGATGAGAGTTATTCAGTGATTAATCTGGGATAGAGTCGCGTCACGGATTTGTTGCCAGCCAGATTTAAAGGTTTTTTCATCAGGGTTTTTGCCTTTATATGCGTCGAAGGCGCTTCGCAACTGCTGTTGTCGATGGATTAGCTGGTCCTGATGACTTTGCGCGTTATCTGTCCAAATTCCGATCTCTTTGAAATATTTGATCGCGCCCTCATGAAACGGAAAAACCCATGTCAGATTTTGCCAATTAGCGTGCCAGCTCTCAGCGCCCGGTAGTCTTGTTGATATTGTTTCCAGATTCTCTGACATTGCTTTTGTCAGATTATAAACCTGATCCACCGTCTGACTTTCTGTTGTGATCAGGACAGGGTAGGGATGCGTTACCCCATTCCAACTCCCAGATGTTGCAGGTTGCAAATAAGGAAACATGGTTTTCATGCGCCGCCAATTGATGTGTTTCTTTGATGAAAAATCCGCATGGAAAAAGGATCGCTTTCCGCCGGCAAGATCAAGACTTGCTTCCTGATTGGCTTCGATTAGCAGAGCGTCAATCTGGTTTCGTTTGAAACCCGATAGCGCCTCTTTGTAGCCAGGGTATGTCAGTTTTACAACGTCGTTCCAGCTTAGCCCTGCGAAGGCGAGAAAGGCTGTCATATGGGCGTTTAACTGATCCGCGTTTCTGATCCAGGGAATTCTTTTCTCGGACAAGTCTGAAATTTCTTTTGCCTTGCTGTCTTTTGCAATTATCAACCCCAATTTGAAATCAGAGGCTGCAGAGAGAACAAGTCGCAAAGGTTGGGGGCCAAGTGTCGGCTCGTTGAATTCAAGTAACCCCTCTTGCGCAAAATAGCTTTCCATATCGCATATACAGAAATCTGCCGTTTCGTCGGTCAGGAGAAGTGTTCTGTGAACGCTATCGGATACGGGGCGCAAAGTTAGGTTCGCTCCGGCACTTGAATTTAACGTTTCGATGATCGCGCGGGAATGCAGATATCCACTGGATAGCAGGTTGTCGCTAAGTAAAACGCCGTCTATGGGGGCAGTGGTTTTCTCGGCGGCATTCAGGCTGTTGTTGATGCTTAGACTGAACGTCAAAGCTAGCACTGTTACAATAAGTCGAGATCCGAACATTTTCCCCCCAATGGGTCCTGATTGAGTGAGCATCTAAGACCTCATTTCCATATTGGATTTGTATTTCAACTGTCCAGAGCTTATGTCAAATCCAGATGATATTTATACAATATGTGATTTTTGCATGTGATGGCTTTCATTTTTTGCGCGAAGAAAATACAATGGGGGCTTCCACAGGTTGATCCAGGTGCAAAGTTCCCCCGTTAGATAGCCTTCCTGATCAAACTAATTAATAATAAAAAGGAAAATTGAATGGCTCTTGACCAAGACACATTCACGCAAGTTAAAGATACAGTAAGTCGCTTTGTTCGTGAACGTTTGATACCCGCAGAAGATATTGTCGAAACCACAAACGAAATTCCTGAAGAAATTATTCAGGATATGAGGGAGCTGGGCTTATTCGGCTTGTCCATTCCTGAAGAATATGGCGGGCTCGGCCTGAGTATGGGGCAGGAATGCGAAGTGATCCATGAGCTTTGCAAGGCATCAATTTCATTTCGCTCTGTGATCGGCACAACTGTTGGTATCGGTAGTCAGGGTCTTGTTATGACTGGCACTGAAGAGCAGAAAGAACAGTATTTGCCACGTCTGGCTTCTGGTGAAATTAGCTCTTCGTTCTGTTTGACAGAACCAGATGCAGGTTCTGACGCGGCGTCATTGCGCACGACCGCGGATAAAGACGGCGATTTTTACGTCCTCAATGGAACCAAGCGCTATATTACCAATGCGCTTCGGGCTGGAATGCTCACCGTTATGGCGCGCACAGATCGCAATAAAAAAGGGGCGGGCGGTGTCTCTGCCTTTTTGGTCGATCCGTCTTTGGATGGTATCCATATCGCGAAAGCTGATGATAAAATGGGCCAGCGCGGCACGAAAACCAGTGATGTGATTTTTGAAAATGTCCGGGTTCCTGCGTCTGCTTTATTGGGCGGCGTTGAAGGTCAGGGATTTTATACCGCCATGCGCGTCCTGGATCGGGGCCGTTTGCATTTAAGTTCGGTCGCTACAGGTATTTCCGAGCGAATTCAGGAAGAAGCCCTGAAATATGCGGCTGACCGTAAACAGTTTGGTCAGGCGATTGGTGAATTCCAGTTGGTGCAGGCGATGTTGGCCAATAGTCAGGCAGATCTATATGCTGGGATTTGTATGACCCGTGACGCAGCGAAAAAATTCGATGCAAACGAAGATATTTCTATGCTGGCGGCATGTTGTAAAATGTTTACGACAGAAGCTGCCGGACGTATTGCCGATAATGCGGTTCAGATCCATGGCGGCGCAGGCTATATGTCAGAATATAAAGTCGAGCGTTTCTATCGCGATGTGAGACTACTTCGTCTTTACGAGGGAACAACACAGATACAGCAGCTGGTCATTGGCCGGAACTTGCTAAAATCAGTTCAAGGGTAATAATAAGAATAATCAACGAGAGAGGATATATTATGGGTGTAGACTTAATTGCAGACTTGGTACCAAGCTTGAAAGGTAAAGTATCAGAAGAAGAGTGGGCAACACGGGTTGATCTGGCGGCGTGCTACCAACTGGTCGCGCATTTTGGAATGTCTGATCTGATTTTCACCCATATTTCCGCTCGTATCCCTGGAACTCATGATCAGTTTTTGATCAATCCCTATGGTTTGTTCTTTGATGAAATGACCGCTTCTAGCCTGGTGAAGGTTGATATCGACGGCAAGGTGCTGGACGATACAAATTTTAAAATCAATCCAGCCGGATACACTATCCATAGTGCCGTCCATGGGGCGCGTCATGACATCGATTGTGTTTTGCACACGCATACACGTGCGGGAATGGGTGTTTCAGCCCAGAAACAGGGACTGCTTCCCATTAGTCAGCATTCTTTGATGTTCTATAACCGTCTTGCTTATCATGGTTATGAAGGGATTGCGCTGAATTTGGACGAGCGCGAAAGACTTGTCCGGGATCTGGGCGACTGTATCGCGATGATCCTGCGTAACCATGGTCTTTTGACTGTTGGCCATACAGTGTCTGAAGCGTTCCGCCGGATCTTCTATCTTGAAAAAGCCTGTCAGGCACAGATTGATGCGTTGGCTGGCGGGTCCGAAATTATTCTTCCTCCGAAAGAGGTTTGTGAGACAGCCGTTGCGCAATTCACAGACATTGCAAGCCGCAATACACTGGAATGGGATGGATTGCTACGGATTCTGGATCGTAAAGGAAGTAATTTTAGGCACTAAGATCCACATCCAATATCGGTCACCTGAAAAATAAAAATGATAAAAAAAAAGGGGGGATTATGAAAAGGTGGAAACAACGGCCAAACGGTTCAAACTGGGGTGATTTTGGAGAGGACGACCAATTAGGACGTCTTAACCTGATCACCGCAGAGAAGATTAAAGCTGCAGCTTTGGAAATTCAGACAGGGGAACGGTTCTGCTTGAGCCTTCCTCTGGATTTACCCGGCGGCAACGCTTTAAATGCGGGGCGGCATCCGCCAAAGTTGCAGGCAACTCTTCGCGGTGGTAAAGAAAATAGCAATTATGCGCTCTCGAATGATTTCCCGAATTTTGTGGATGTCATTAGTGACGATGCGGTTTTTCTTCATACCCAATATTCATCACAGTGGGATGGATTGTCCCATGTCGGTCAGGAATTTGACGCCGATGGTGATGGTGTTGCGGAAGCTGTGTATTACAACGGTTATCGGGCCGACCAGCATATTGGAATGTCCGCAAACCAAGGCCAGATGACAGCAACCGCTCTGGGCATTGAGAAAATGGCCGAAATCGGGATGCAGGGACGTGGCGTTCTTGTTGACCTTGAAGGTGAGTTTGGCCGAGATCAGGTTTCCGTCGGATATGATGACCTGATGCGGGTTATGGAGAAAACGGGCGCCGTTGTTGAAGAAGCCGATATGCTGTGTCTCCACACAGGCTTCGCGCAGATGCTGGTTGAGATGGGCGGTAAACCTGATAAAGACAAATTACACAATTCGTGTGCTGCGTTGAATGGACGTGATTCCAAATTATTGAATTGGATTACAGATTCCAAGTTATCAGTAATCATTGCAGATAATTACGCAGTCGAAGCCTACCCCGCAGCAAAAGGGGAAGGGTGTTGCGCTGCGCTGCCTTTACACGAACATTGTCTGTTTAAGCTTGGCATTCATCTTGGAGAGCTTTGGCATTTGACGCCTTTAAGTAACTGGCTGAAAGCCAATCAGCGGACCCGTTTCTTCTTAACGGCACCGCCATTGCGCCTGCCTGGCGCGGTGGGATCACCGGCTAATCCGGTCGCAACTGTCTAACTTGCACCGACATTATATACTTGTATCGCTCTGTCAGCTCGCTATTTAATGGATATACCTTGTGTAAAAGTCTGTTATTTGGTAGCAGACAGGCCTTGCACGATCATGTGAGTTGGAGTTTTTAATGTTCATTCAGACCTTACCGTTATCCGATGAGGATAAAATGCAGTTCCTGCCGGGGCGGCAAGTGCTGCCAAAAGGTGCTGTTACATTTACGGAGCCTGATGTGGGCCGCGAACAATCTCCACTTGCGGCGCGTTTGTTTGATATTCCCAGTGTTCGCGCTGTGGAATTTGCAGAAGACAGCATTACAATTACCAAGGCATCTGCTGAAGAAAAAGGAGCCTTGTGGATTCAGTTAAAGCCGATGGTTCTGGCTGCAATCATGGATCACTATATGACAGGAATGCCTGTTCTAAATGGCCCAATTGAATCTTCAAACGAAGCGATCTACACCGAAGCGGAGCTGGAAATCGTTAATTCGGTCAAAGAATTGGTACAGGACCGCATTCGGCCGCAACTGCTGGATGATGGAGGGGATATTGCGTTTAAATCCTATGATCCTTCTGATGCAACAGTTGTGCTGGAAATGGATAGCACGGGATTATCCACGCCGGCTTTTGGGACGCAGATTAAAATCGAAAATACTTTGAAGCATTTTGTACCAGATGTATTGCGGGTGCGTTTTGATCGGATGCAACAGGAAGAAACGTCAACGGATGATCGTCCAGGCCTTCAAACTGAAGATGCGCAAACTATTCGTGTGCTTCTGGAAACCCGGATTAACCCAGCCATTGCAGCGCATGGCGGATATATTTCACTGATCGATATTCAAGATGAAACTGCGTTTGTTGAGATGGCAGGCGGTTGTCAGGGGTGTGGTATGGCAGACGCCACCTTGAAGCAAGGGGTGGAGGTTGAAATTATCAAGGCTGTTCCATCCATTGAAAGAGTGCTTGATGTCACTGATCATGCCGAGGGTACAAACCCTTATTACGCAGGGTATTAATCCGCGTCGACAGATTCAATTGCTTTAATGACAAAGCCATGCCCGGCGCGCCATTTGCGGTTGGCAATGCTCCATGCTTCTTCAAGGGTCGGAGCTTTGATCTCAAAATAATGAGTGTTCGCCCAATCGTCTTTTAAATCTTTGTGATGTTCACCGTTTTTGAGTGCTTCTAGAACGTCCTCATTAAACACGGCGACTTCATACAATTTTGTCATCATGGCACAGTACTTTTATTGTTCAACGAGCAGAGTGTAATCTGATAAGGGTTAATAGAAACTTATGCTGGCAATGGATCTGTGATTTCTTCAAAAAACAAATTTTGATCCTGCTCGCAAATTCGTGACTTAGCCGATTGGATAAGGGTTGTTAAGGTAGGCGCCAACTCGTCCAAAACCAGATTGAGATCTTGCATGTTTGATGCTGTTTTACGTCATGTTATTGATCCACCACTAAGTCGTATTGGCAAAGTGGTTGCCCGATTTGGCGTGTCCGCAAATGCGGTGACCGTACTTGGCTTTGTGCTGGGAATGCTGGCTATTCCCTTGATTGTATTCGAATATTATTATTCGGCGCTTATTCTGATTTTGATCAATAGGGTTTTTGATGGGCTCGATGGGGCCGTTGCACGGGAAACGGCCCTGTCCGATTTTGGCGGATATCTTGATGTTATCTGTGATTTTATTTTCTATTCAGGAATTGTATTTGCCTTTGCTCTGGCGCGGCCTGAAAATAGTGCTATATCCGCTTTTCTAATTTTCAGTTTTATGGGAACAGCGGCCACCTTTTTAACCTACGCAATTATGGCCGAAAAACACAAAATCACGACAGATATACGCGGAATCAAATCTCTGTATTATCTGGGGGGCTTGGCAGAAGGCGCCGAAACGATTTTTGTGTTTATTCTGTTCTGCTTGTTTCCAGACTATTTTGCCCCGGTTGCAATCATCTTTGCCATTATGTGCTGGATTACCACTGCGACCCGAATTTACGCAGCCTATGTGACATTCCAAAGATAAGGCATTCAGAGCCCGTTTATCGGGCTCTTGATGTCCAGCTTTTTAAATCTCGAGCGAGAATTTCAAGTACATTTGGCTCCAAGGATTTCAGCCAAATTTTAAAGCCCCGTTTAAGATCGACTGCTTTCAAATCCTCGTCATAGGCATTGAACAGCAACTCTTTGAATTCATCAATTGAATCGCATTCAAATTCATTGTCTTTTGGATCAAAATTCTTAAGCTTTTCCTCTGCTTCGGGCATGGTTATTGCGGCGAAATATGGGATTTCTTCTTCCAGAAGGTAACCACCCCATTCAAGCCACCAGGCGTCACTTTCGCCCTCTCCAAGATCCCAGGCATAAGAGACTTCAGCTTCAATCTCTTTTGCTGTTTCTTTTGCCGCAGCTTCCAGATCTGTTGCATTGGAAGTAACGCTCAGTTTAATCGGTGCTATTTTAAAATAGCCGATATTACCTTCATCCCATGCGGAGAAGTATTTTTCGAGGTTGGCAGCTTTTACCATTGTGTTTTCCTAATTTGCTGATTTATCAGCAGTTAAATGTCGTTGCTTTGCTTGAACTTATCAAGCGCCCGTCGGTCTGCTTTTGTGGGGCGTCCTGCGCCGACTTCTCGCTTGAATGTGCTGGATACAGGTTTAACCCGATCTTCTGCCTCCTGCACAGTGTTATCTTTGGGGGCCAGATCTTCATATAAAGTTTGTGCTTCAGGAGCGGGACCACGCCGCGTTCCCAGTTTCAGGATTTTAATGACCCGAATCTCTTTCGCTTGCGGGAATGTCAGTACATCCCCCTCCTTAACCGTCGCACTGGCCTTTGCAACCACAACACTGTTGATGCGAACTTTGCGTCCCTGAACCGTTTTTGCGGCAATGTTCCGGCTTTTAAAAAAGCGCGCAAACCACAACCATCGATCAACTCGAATTGTGCTCTCCGACTTCGCTGCGGCAGTATCCATCGCTACTTTGTTTTCAGGTTTTTCAAAACGGCAAAGGGTGAATTGGGGTCAAATTCCGGTGCTTTTGGCTTGTTCGGCCGAGAAGACTTCTCGTTACCTTTGCGCGGTGCAGACTTACCTTTAGCGGGCTTGCCACCTTTGGCGTGTGGACTGCTGCCTTTGCGCTTTTTGAAAGGCGCCTTGCGGTAGGTCAGGTCTTCACCTTCGCCGCGTGCCTCATAACCCAACTGATCCAGAATAAGCGTAAACTGTTCTTTCGTGGTGCCAACCAGCGACAACATCTCGTGTGTTGGCTTGAATGGCAGGTTCCGTGGCAGGTCTTTCTTCTTTGAATTTTCCTTAACCGGAGCGGGCTCTTTCGCGGGTTTGGCGTTTGCCTCCGCCTCATCCGCCGGTTTCTCATCGGCGGTGGTGGCCTCTTCCGGTTTTTCCTCGGTTGTGGCCGGGGCTGTCTCAGGTGCAGGCGCGGGAGTTTCTGTCACGGCTTCTTCAGGAGCGGCTGAAGTGCTTGGTACCTCTTCTGCCTTGGCGTCAGTGTCCGTCTTTGCAACTTCTGCTTTTTCAGTTTCAGCCGCGGGGGGTGTTTCCGCGGGCTGGGCTGGTTTGACATCTGTTTCCAAAAGGCCGCGAGAGGCTTTTCGAAGCAGACCAGCCAAGCGATCCAGCATATCAAGACGAATAGCCAAATTTTTGAATAGGGCGTAGCCCGCCGTCAGGTAATATTCCCGGGGAAGTTTTTCGGTGACTTCAAAAGAGACACGGCCTGCGGGCGGCGGCGCTGGAATAGTGCTGCGCTCTTCATGGATTGCCCAGAGCAGGCAGCGAAGGACAGTTGGATCGGGTTTGAGCAGCAATGGCATGAACACATGTTCGTACCCAACGCGCAATCCACCAAACTTTAAACGGCCAAAATCTTTTTTGTCTAAAGAGCGGATCTGGTCATTGAGCTTAAACCGGGGCATGGCGCCTAGGGCTTCACTGACCTGATACGCGATACCACGTGTTGTGCCTGTCAGTGGAAGGTCCGCCAATTTAACAAGGGGCGCAAGACGTGTTGCGATTTCCTGTGTGACCCAATCTCCAAGCCGTTTGGTCGCCGCTTCCAGCGGAGCACCGTTCAGTTGCTCGGACGCTAGAATGTTTACTTTGGGGCGAAGGACAGAATCACCTTTGGATAATCTGCCAACCGGCATTTCCATCCAGATGATTTCGCCTGCTTCATTGAGCGAAAATGCAGCGTCTTCAGCCGTCGCAATACTTTGCGCTCTGGCGTTGATTTCCTTCACAACGGCTTTGTTGCCAATGTTCTTCAAGGTACGTGCGTCGTTGCTACCTGCAGACATGTCCGATGAAAAGCGCAGGCCTTTTAAAGTCCCGATAAAATGCCCTTCAACATTGACGTCACCAGTTTCGTTAATTTCAGCTTCCAATTGACTTCTGTCTTTCAATTTTCGCACCAGCACTGCCGTGCGTCTATCCACAAATCTTTGAGTCAGGCGCTCATGCAGCGCGTCTGACAGGTTATCTTCTATTCTACGTGCGACTTCTTGCCAATGTTTATAATCGCTTACCCAGTCTGGCACATGGGAAATATAAGTCCAAGTGCGCGTATGAGCAATGCGTGTTGCAAGAGTGTCAATATCCCCATCCGTCTTTTTCAATCGATCCAGATGGCTGGCAATCCAGTCAGGAGAGAGTTTACCGCCCGGTTCTTGCAGATTAATGAAGATTTGTTTCAGTAATTTAACATGCACGTCATGCATTGTTTTCCGAAAATCAGGAATCTGGCAAACTTGCCATAGTTGACGAACGGCAACAGGATTTCGGGCTTTCGCCTGAACGTCTGGATCGCGGGACAAAGCTTTTAATGTTTTATGATCATCAGGCTCTCGCGGATTGATCAGCCCATTAATTCGGGTTGGCATTTCCAAGCTGCGCAATAAATCTCGTACAGTTTGAAATTGTAATTCCCGATTGCGCCACCGTAAATGCTTCAGCGGTTCAAATTGGTGGTTTTCAATATGTTCAATTAAATCCTCTGCCAGTGGCTGTACATTCGCCGTTACGCCAAAGGTGCCGCTGTTCATATGACGGCCAGCCCGGCCTGCAATCTGGGCTATTTCCGTTGGATCTAGGCTTCGCGACATCACGCCATCAAATTTATATGTGCTGGCAAAAGCGACATGGTCGATATCCATATTTAAGCCCATACCAATGGCGTCTGTTGCCACCAGATAGTCAACGTCCCCGGATTGATACAGCTCCACTTGTGCATTGCGGGTGCGCGGTGACAGGCTTCCCATAACAACCGCAGCGCCGCCACGTTGCCGGCGGACAAGTTCTGCAATTGCATAGACATCGTTGGTTGAAAACGTAACGATCGCCGATCTTTCGGGAAGTCGGGACAGTTTCTTTTGGCCGCTATAAATCAGCTGTGAAAAGCGTTCGCGTTTCATAAACTGCGCGCGGGGGATCAGTTTTTGTATCCAGCCCCTGATAATATCAGAACCCATGAACATGGTTTCCTGAAGGCCCCGGGCATGCAGCAGGCGATCTGTAAACACATGGCCGCGTTCAGGATCAGCTGCGAGCTGGATTTCATCCACGGCTAAAAACTGAAAGCTGCGATTAAGGGGCATTGCCTCAACCGTGCAGATGAAATAAGCGGCGCGTGGCGGTGTGATTTTCTCCTCCCCCGTCACAAGCGCCACATTTGCAGCCCCTTTTATGGCGACAACACGATCATAGACTTCACGGGCAAGCAGACGGAGCGGCAGACCAATAACGCCGTCTGTATGCGCCATCATCCGCTCAACAGCCAGATGTGTTTTTCCCGTATTTGTCGGGCCCAGTACAGCAGTTACGGGACTAAAGTTGGGGCTCTTGGGGGAGTTTAAAGTTACGTGGCCCATAGGTACCTGTACCGAAGGGCATCGTGCCCAGTTACAATTGACTTTCAGTGATAACAACTTTTAGCAGTCAGGCAAACCCCGCACCGAAAAAAGAAATAGATAAAATTTGAAATAAATTTGAACCAAGACGTTCTGACCAGCGACCTAGAGATAACCAAATCAAACAGACAGGAGCTGGAAATGTTCAAACAGGTTATTTTTTCAATGTTGGTCGCGTCCGTCGTTATGACGTCAATCCCCTCAAATTCATTCGCTCGCGGCGACGGCGGAAACGGTGGAAACGGTGGAAACGGTGGCGGCGCAGGCGGCGGTGATATCCATGACAGAGGTGAACACAGTCATCAGAACGATCGGAATGATCAGCGAGATCAAGATAAATCTCAAAGATCCAACCCGTTTCCCCCTTTGGCCCTGGACCTTTGCGAGTTTAGAATCGCTGGAACGTCATTGGAGTTGTGTCTGGATAGCCGATTGTAAGTAAGGACATTTTGATCGAAAGTTTTTCAAATCTTCTCAACCAAACGATTGTTAGCTTAATTCTGCAAACTCGCGTATAGTCGCGCGCAAATAATCGCAGTAAATATGTAAAAACAATAACGTCTGGCGACACCAATAAATTGACAATCTGGTGTGTTGCGGTGCAGTATTGCGCCAAAAAATGAGGAAGTTGAGAGATGAGCGAGTTTCCAAAACCCAGCCTTGATGCGTGGAAAGAAGTTGCGACAAAGGAGCTTCGCGGCCGGACACTGGAGGATCTTCAGTGGGAAACACCCGAAGGAATATCCGTAAAGCCCCTTTACACGGCTGATGATGTGAAGGATTTACCGCTTGAGGACGAATTGCCGGGCTTCGCGCCTTTCAAGCGGGGGGTGCGCGCAACGATGTATGCGAACCGTCCCTGGACAATCCGTCAATATGCCGGTTTCTCAACCGCCGAAGAATCAAATGCTTTCTACAAACGAAATCTGGCAGCAGGTCAGAAAGGCCTGTCGGTCGCTTTTGATCTCGCGACGCACCGCGGATATGACAGCGATCATCCGCGTGTGGTTGGTGATGTGGGTAAAGCCGGTGTTGCCATTGATTCCGTTGAAGACATGAAAATCCTCTTTGACAGCATTCCGCTGGATGAAATGTCAGTTTCAATGACCATGAACGGGGCTGTTCTTCCGATTTTGGCCAATTATATTGTTGCGGCTGAAGAACAGGGTGTGACCCCTGACAAGCTCGCCGGAACCATTCAAAATGACATTTTGAAAGAGTTCATGGTTCGCAACACATATATTTATCCGCCAGCGCCGAGCATGCGTATCATCGGCGATATCATCAGCTATACATCTCGGAATATGCCGCGGTTTAACTCAATTTCCATTTCCGGTTATCATATGCAGGAAGCGGGCGCCACGCAGGTTCAGGAGCTTGCCTTTACCATTGCTGACGGATTGGAATACGCGCGGGCCGCGATGGCCTCGGGCATGAAAATTGACGAATTTGCGCCGCGTTTGAGTTTCTTCTTTGCGATTGGCATGAATTTTTTCATGGAAGTGGCAAAATTGCGCGCGGCCCGGGTTCTCTGGGCGCGGGTGATGAAACAGTTTAACCCAACTAATCCCCAGTCTTTGATGTTGCGAACCCATTGCCAGACATCTGGGGTTAGCCTGACCGAGCAGGATCCATACAACAATGTGATCCGAACCGCCTATGAAGCTATGGCGGCCGCACTCGGCGGTACGCAAAGCCTGCATACAAATGCGCTGGATGAAGCGATTGCGCTGCCCACCGATTTTTCTGCGCGAATTGCCCGAAATACGCAGCTGATCCTGGCGGAAGAAACCGGTATTCCAAACGTTATCGATCCGCTTGGTGGTAGCTACTATGTGGAAAGCCTGACCAATTCCCTGATCGAAGATGCCTGGAAGCTGATCGAGGAGGTTGAAGCACTTGGTGGCATGACCAAAGCTGTTGAAAGCGGTATGCCGAAACTGCAAATTGAAGAATCAGCTGCGCGCCGTCAGGCCAGAGTGGATCGACGTGAAGAGACAATCGTTGGCGTTAATAAATATAAACTGAATAAAGACGATAGTAATATCGAAATCCTGGATGTTGATAATACCGAAGTGTTGCGTCAGCAGGTTGCCCGGCTGGAAAAAATCCGCAGCACAAGGGATGAGGCTGCGTGTCAGGCGGCGCTGGAGGCGCTCACTGAAGGGGCCGCCGGGAATGCCAATCTGCTTGAACTTTGTGTGAACGCGGCACGGGTTCGGGCCACTGTTGGAGAAATATCTGACGCCATGGAAAAAATCTTTACCCGCCACCGCGCTGAAATTCGGTCTATTTCTGGTGTTTACGGCGCTGCCTATGAAGGTGATGCTGGCTTTGAGAAAATTCAGAAAGATATTGAAGAATTTACGCAGGAGCAGGGACGCCGTCCACGGATGCTGGTTGTAAAATTGGGGCAGGATGGCCATGATCGCGGAGCGAAAGTGATTGCAACGGCCTTTGCCGATATTGGTTTTGATGTGGACGTAGGGCCATTGTTCCAAACGCCTGCTGAAGCAGCAAAAGACGCGATCGAAAGCGATGTCCATGTGATAGGCATCTCATCACAGGCTGCAGGTCATAAAACGCTGGTTCCGCAAATTATCAGCGAATTAAAGGCCCAAGACGCAGACGATATTCTCGTCGTGTGCGGCGGTGTTATTCCGGCGCAGGATTATGATGCGCTTTATGAAGCAGGCGTATCTGCCATTTATGGTCCCGGAACGAATATCCCGGCTGCCGCGGCAGAGGTTCTGGAGTTAATCCGCAAGCAACACACTGCTTGACCTTTATACTCATTTTCTGCCTTTAATAGGGAAAGAGGCCCCGTTTAGAAAGGCAGAAAATGAGAGTCGTATTTAGCTCAGAGCATTCCCGGCACCATCCAAAAACATATATTAAAGCAGGTTCATTTCATGAGCCGCAAGAAGTGCCTGCACGGGCTGATGCCTTGCTAGAGGGTATTGCTGCCGCTGGGCATGAGGTTTTTGAAGCCATGGATTTTGGCCCCAAACCCCGGGCCGCTGTTCACACACCAAGCTATCTTCATTTTCTTGAAACCATCAATCAACGCTGGAAAGCGGACGGGATGGAGAATGAAGAGGTTCTTCCCAACATCCATCCCGGGCGGCATATGGCCTCTATGCCGACCAGTATCGTTGGCGAAGTGGGGTATTATACGACTGATATGTCCGCGCCCATTGGTCCGGAAACATGGGAGGCGGCTGTTGCCTCTTCCAATGTGGCATTAACGGCAACTGAAATGGTTTTGGATCAACTGCCGGATCAAAGCGCAGCATATGCACTTTGCCGTCCGCCTGGACATCATGCGTTTAAAGATCAGGCGGGTGGTTTTTGTTTTCTCAATAATGTGGCTATTGCCGCCGAGCATGCTTTGGGGCTGGTTGGCCGCGTTGCGATTTTGGATGTGGATGTGCATCACGGCAATGGCACACAAGGTATTTTCTATGATCGCAAGGATGTCCTGACAATTTCCCTTCACTGCGACCCGACTGATTTTTACCCGTTCTTTGCAGGCTACGCCCATGAACGTGGAGAGGCGGCTGGCGAAGGTTATAACCTGAATATTCCAGTACCTGCTGAAAGTGGGGATGATGTTTATCTGGCCCATTTGGAACGCGCGAAAGAGGCGCTGACGGCCTTTGCGCCAGACGTTTTGTTTGTGGCGCTGGGGCTGGATGCGTTTGAAGGGGATCCTTTGGTGGGATTGAAAATCACAACAGCCGGTTTTGAGCGAATTGCCGCCAGCATTGCGCAATTGGAATTGCCGACGGTTCTGGTTCAGGAAGGTGGCTATAACCGCGATTTTCTGGGCGCCAACATTTCAAGCTTCTTAAAAGGCTTTGAGGGTTAAGTGTTACTTCCCGGCAGCTAGAAGGAAAAGCCGTCGGGAAGTAATTCGTCCATGGTGACCGTCACAAGCGCGCTGGCGCCCATATAATGGATCTTGGTTGCAGGGGTCGCAAATTCTGCAATGACCTGTCTGCAGGCTCCGCACGGCGAGCAATGAATTGTTTTTCCCTCTTCATTTATGTTGGTGACATAAACTTCTGCAATTTGAAATTTACCTTCCTGTGTCACCGCGCTCGCAATTGCATTGCGTTCTGCGCAAATTGTTAGTCCCGAAGATATATTTTCAACGTTACATCCCGAATATACAGCCCCTTTGTCGGTGACTATGGCCGCGCCCACAGAAAATTTTGAATAGGGCGCATACGCTTTTAATGCGGCGTTATGGGCGAGCGTTGCGAGCTGATCTAGGGAAGCGGTCATTGCGAGATTACCTGTTATCTTAATAAAAATCCGTTTGCCAGAAGGTCATCCTCTTCCACGGTGAACTCGGCCTTGCCACAATAGTGAGCCCGCCCGCCGACTTCAACTGTTACAGCGTTGTAGGGGCCAACCTTTGTCTTGGATAAAATCTTTCCTGTGAAAACGGCATCAGTCAGGCTTTCAAAATGATAAAGTTCACCGGGACTGGATAGGCCTTTAGCTGCGTTCAGGGCGAGCCGCGCTGTAACACCAGATCCAGTTGGGCTGCGATCAACCTGACCGTCGGCAAACACACAGACATTGCGGCTGGGGTTGGGGCCGTTGCCGTCGTTTTCATCAGTAAAAATTATGCCGTATAGATAGCCGAGTTCGTCTTCGGTCGGGTGGGCGATAGGAACCTGTTCGCGGACGGCTGCGGCAAGTTGGGTTGCTGTTTGAATAAGTGTTTGCAGTGGTGTTGCCTTTAAGTCGAGCCCAACGGAAGCGGCTTCCAATATGCCGTAAAACGCGCCACCATATGCAATATCCAGCTCAACCGGTCCAAACGCCGCCGTATTAACAAACTGTCCGATCTTATAGGCGAAAGCCGGAACGCTTTCAAAATGAACGCTGCCGGTTTTGCCGTCCTGAACATCAACGGTGGCTTGAACCAGACCACAGGGGCACTGAATATTCACCTGTTGTTTCGGGTTTTCTGTCTTTTCAATCAATCCATAGTCGAGTGCATATCGGCCCAACGCAATAATCGCGTGACCACACATCGTGCTATATCCTTCGTTATGCAAAAAGATGACCCCAAAGTCAGCGGCAGGGTGATCTGCAGGAACGATCAAGGCGCCGTACATATCCATATGTCCGCGTGGTTCGAACATTAAGAATCGCCGATATTGGTCGGCGTCTTCCATCAAATGGCGTCTTTTATCCAGTAAGTTGCCCTGGCTGGGAATAGGGACGCCCTCTGTGATAATTCGTAATGGTTCACCGCCCGTATGCATTTCAATTGTTTTGATAGGTCCAATCATACAAGAACTCCTCTTACCCTTGTATTTTAAGATGTCGCATTTGCACGAAGTGTAAGCATTCTACTTGACGATAGCGCCTGTTTTTTCCATACCCAAGGTATGAATAAAAAAACAACAATGAGCGCGTCAGAACTGGGTGAGTTGGCAGAAAAAATTCGCCAAGGGAATCGCCGGACGCTAGCACGTGCGATTACTTTCGCAGAATCAATTCGAAAAGATCATCAGGAACAGGCGCAGGCGCTTTTGAATCTGTTGATGCCCGATACCGGAAATTCAATTCGAATTGGCATTTCGGGAACACCCGGAGTTGGAAAATCCACCTTTATCGAAGCCTTTGGCAAGTTTTTAACTGCAATGGGAAAGAAAGTCGCTGTCCTGACCATTGATCCGTCTTCTAAGCGGACTGGAGGCTCCATACTGGGCGATAAGACGCGCATGGAAGAGCTGTCGCGCGATCCAAATGCATTCATACGCCCATCGCCCTCTGGGGGCTCGCTCGGCGGCGTTGCCCGGCGCACGCGTGAAGTTATGCTGCTCTGTGAAGCTGCAGGGTTTGATGTGATCTTGATTGAGACTGTCGGTGTGGGGCAATCCGAGACGACAGTTGCCGACATGGTGGATGTCTTCATGTTGCTGTTGGCCCCTGCGGGTGGGGATGAACTGCAGGGCATAAAGCGCGGGGTTATGGAGCTCGCTGATCTCATCGTTATCAATAAGGCTGATGGCGAGCTTATTCCTGTGGCAAGGCGGGCGGCTTCAGAATACCGTGGGGCGGTTGGTTTGATGCGGCCAAAAAGCAAGCATTGGACACCAAAAGTCCTGATGGCATCGGCGCTTCAGAAAAGCGGTATTGATGAATTGTGGGACACAATTGGCGAATATCGTAAGGCACGAAGCATTGACGGAGAGCTTTCTGAACAAAGATCAGAGCAGTCGGCTGCGTGGATGTGGTCGGAAATCGATGAATCGCTCATGAATCACCTGAAATCAGATCCAAAAGTTTCAAAGAAGCTCATCTCGCTAGAGGAGGATGTGAAAGCGGGAAAAGTTAGTCCGACAGCCGCAGCACGTGAAGTTTTGGGCATTTTTATGGGTAAATAGCCTAAAGGCACATGCGTTCGAGGGGAAATCCGACTTTTTTAACTGAATAGACTTGACGGATGCAGCCCCATTCCTTAAAAGCCGACATCACGACCGGCTGTGACGCCGGTATTTTGTTCTATTATTCTAATGAGGTGCGCTATGGCCCGTCGTTGTGAATTGACAGGTAAAGGTGTTCAGGCCGGCAACAATGTCAGCCATGCTCACAATAAATCTCGCCGTCGCTTTCTGCCTAATGTGCAGGATGTAAGTTTGATGTCAGATTCCCTAGGTCGCTCCTTCAGTTTGAAAGTGTCTGCGGCTGCTCTTCGTTCAGTTGAGCATAATGGTGGTCTGGATAACTTCCTCCTGAAAGCTCGGGATGAGAAACTGTCCTTGCAGGCACGTCGCGTAAAACGCGAAGTCAAAAAAGCTGCTGCCGCTGCTGCGTAACCTGTAGCATCGAGCTATCGATATAAAAAAGCGAGTGCCTCTAGGGCGCTCGCTTTTTTGTGTTCATTAGAAGCTTGCTTCCGCGTAAATTTCGATTACTTCTTTAACTGGGTGCGGATTAAAGAAGGGATTCCAGATAATGCATGCAAGGCGCGATATTTTAAAGTCAGCGGCGGCGGTTCCGTTGGCAACAATACTCTCAAATCCAATGTTGGCTAAAGCGGCAGCCTCTGCGCTTGATGAAGTGTCACTTAATCTTGACGATGGTACGCCGGTTAAGGCGACAGTTGCCTATCCGGATGCGGATCAGGCGCCTGTGGTCCTGCTTATACATGAATGGTGGGGGTTGAACGATCAAATCAAATCAGTTGCGGCTGAACTTGCAAAGATGAGATATGTCGTTGTTGCCGTTGATCTTTATGGGGGAAATGTTGCGACGACGGCGGATGATGCCAAGAAATATATGCAGGGCGTTGATCCTAAAATCGCAACAGAAACATTACAGAAATGGATGAGCTGGTCACGGACGCATAAGCGAAGCAGTGGCAAGCTTGCGACGGTTGGCTGGTGCTTTGGCGGCGGATGGTCTTTGAGTGCCTCTCTGGCTTCTCCTGCCGATGCAACTGTTGTTTATTATGGAAATGTTGCCCGTAAATCGTCAGAACTTGCTGCCTTGCAAGGACCTGTTATGGGGCATTTTGCAACCCGCGATCAATGGATCAATAAGGCAATGGTCGATGGTTTCATTTTGGAAATGAAAAATGCGGGCAAGCCCGATCCAATAGTGCATTGGTATGAGGCTGATCACGCCTTTGCCAATCCTTCAGGCGGGCGCTATGACCAGGAAGACGCAATGCTTTCCTGGACACGCACAACAGAGTTTCTGGCTCAAAATCTGACTTAAACTAAGCTACCAGCGGGTTGCTGTTTTTTTGGCCGTTTTCTTTTCATCAAAGAGATCGGCCAACTGCTCCATCATAACGCCGCCCAACTGCTCGGCGTCAATGATTGTTACGGCTTGCTGATAGTAACGGGTCACGTCATGTCCGATACCAATGGCGATCAGTTCAACTGACGATTTTTTCTCAATCCAGCCAATAACGTCTCGTAAGTGACGATCCAGATAGTTTCCGGGATTAACCGATAAGGTGCTGTCATCAACCGGGGCGCCGTCTGAAATGACCATCAGGATCCGCCTTTGTTCCGGGCGGGCCAACAGGCGATTATGTGCCCACATCAAGCCCTCACCATCGATGTTTTCTTTTAGCAGCCCTTCTTTGAGCATCAGGCCGAGTGACTGGCGAGAACGGCGATAGGGATGATCGGCGGGCTTGTAGACGATATGCCGTAAATCATTGAGCCGTCCCGGATTTGCTTCTTTGCCGGACTCCAGCCATTTTTCGCGGGATTGACCACCTTTCCACGCGCGGGTCGTAAAGCCTAGAATTTCGACCTTAACGGCGCATCGTTCCAGTGTTCGGGCCAGAATATCCGCAGAAATGGCGGCAATTGAAATTGGCCGACCGCGCATTGATCCCGAATTATCGATAAGCAATGTGACAATGGTATCGCGGAAATCGGTGTCTTCTTCCTGTTTAAAGGAAAGGGGCAACAAAGGATCTGCAACAACGCGTGAAAGGCGCGCCGCATCCAGTATGCCTTCTTCCAGGTCGAATGACCAAGAGCGATTTTGCTGTGCCTGCAGTTTGCGTTGCAGACGGTTTGCCAGACGGCTTACCAGGCTGTGCATACTGTCGAGTTGTTGATCGAGCTGTTGGCGCAGGCGGCTCAACTCTTCGGGTTCGCTGAGGTCAGTGGCCTCTACAACTTCATCAAATTCAGTGGTGAAAGCCTTGTAAGAAGGACCTTCTACAAAGTTTTTAAAGTCATCGGGATAGGAGGCTTTACGGTCCTTACCTGCTTCTTCGCCTGAACTTGCAGCGTCCTGTTCAATAGATTCTGTCGCTTCGGTGTCTGAACTGTCTTCGCCGGAACCTTCTTGCGCAGATGCGTCTTCGGCTGCACTGGCTTCTTGCGCCTCATCGTCACCTTCCGCGCCGCTACTTTCGGCCTCTGGCTCCTGTTCGCCTTCTTCGCCTTCGCCGTCAGAATCGTCCTGCGTATCGGAGCCATCGGCTTCATCAAACAAATCCAGATCGCGAAGCAGTTGGCGCGTGGCCTTGGCAAATTGATCCTGATCCGATGCAGCTTCAATTAAAGCCTCAAAGTCTTCGCCGCCTTTTTGCTCCAGCTCTTTTCGCCACAGATCAACCATATCGGTTGCGCTGCTGGGGGACGGAATGCCGGTTAGTTTTTCCCGGATCAATAAGCCCAGAACATCTGCCAAAGGGGCGTCGGCTTTGTCATAAATCCGGTCAAAGCCCATCTCTTTGCAGTTGCGATCCAGCTGGCGATAGAGATTATCTGAAACCCCTTGCATGCGCGCAGCACCAAGACTCTCAACGCGAGCTTGTTCAATAGCATCAAAGATTGATTTGGCTTCACTCCCTTGAGGAACCAATTTTCGGTGCAGTTCATCATCATGATACCGCTTGCGCAGCGCCAAACTGTCTGACTGCGCCCGGATCTTATGGACATCCTCAATCGGCAGGTCGCGAGATGGATTGGGCAAGCGCGCCCGATCTCCGGAAATACCAGATTGATCGGGCCCATAGGTGACGGTCAGTTCCTTGTCCTGAGACATGGCCCGCATGGTTGATGTTACCGCGCGTTTAAACTGATCCGCCGCACTTTCTTTGTTCTTGGAGAGCGCCACAGATTTATACCGCTATATTCGCAGCAGATTCCGGTAACTCAACCCCAAAACTGCGCTGATAATATTCCGCAACGACTGGGCGTTCCATCTCGTCACATTTATTCAGGAACGTGACACGGAAAGCAAAAGCAACATCTCCAAAGATTTCAGCATTTTCAGCCCAAGTGATAACAGCACGCGGGCTCATAACTGTTGAAATATCGCCGCCGACAAAACCAGAGCGGCTAAGATCCGCACATGCAATCATTGACTTGATTGTTTTGCGGCCTTCCTCGGTGTCGTAGCTAGGCAGTTTGGATAGAACAATTTTTGTTTCCGCCTCTTCTGGCAGGTAGTTCAGCGTTGTGACGATGTTCCAGCGGTCCATCTGACCTTGGTTCAATTGCTGTGTGCCATGATAAAGTCCGGTCGTATCGCCAAGGCCGACGGTGTTTGTTGTCGCAAACATTCGAAATGCCGGGTGGGGGCGAATAACACGGTTCTGATCAAGCAGTGTCAGTTTACCTTCCACTTCTAGCACGCGTTGGATTACGAACATCACATCCGGACGGCCCGCATCATATTCATCAAACACGATCGCTGTTGGCGATTGAAGCGCCCATGGCAGAATGCCTTCACGGAATTCGGTGACCTGTTTGCCATCCCTCAGAACAATGGCATCTTTACCGACCAAATCAATACGTGACACGTGACTATCCAGATTAATCCGGACGCAGGGCCAGTTAAGACGGGCAGCGACCTGTTCAATATGCGTGGACTTACCTGTTCCATGATATCCCTGCACCATCACGCGACGGTTAAAGGCAAACCCAGCCAAAATGGCCATGGTTGTATCATGGTCAAAAACGTAAGTTGGGTCCATGTCTGGTACAAGCTCGGTTTTCACCGTAAAGGCCGGGACTTCAAGATCTGAATCCAGACCAAACACTTCACGAACAGAGACTTTTGTGTCAGGCAAGTTTATTTCCGGTGCCTTACCGGCAAGTTCTAATGGCGTCATAATAGTTCCGTATACTAATCTAATCTTTTATTTACGGTGTTTTCAGGAGAGAGTGCAAGACAGAAGGTGTGTATAGGCCTGGTTTATGTTTTTTAGAATTTCTTCGGCCTGTTTGTCTCCGCCCCGAATGTCCGGGTGAAATTTCTTTGCTAGTTCTTTGCGGCGCTTCTTGATTTCAGGGATTGTACATCCCGGTTGTAGGTTTAAAGTCGCCAGCGCCATCCGATGCGCATCATCAATAAAGGCTTCATCTGTTGCTTTAGATTTTCGCCGCTTATGTTTTGGATCAGCATGACCAAATTCACCCTCTTTCTGGAAATCAAAGGGATCATCATATCTAAAATCAGTTTTTGGACGGCTCGTTCGATTGCCCAGTTGCCAAGTTGGGCGATGACCAGTGATATCTTCATCTTTGTAGCGAAGAACTTCATCGTCGGACATGCCGTCAAAAAAGTTCCAACGTTTATTAAACTCCCGAATATGGATTAGGCAAAACCAGTTGTAGTCATCTGGTCCGCCGCGATCCAACAGCCGGGATTTAGGCGCACGAAATTCACCTGCTTCACAGCAATCCTCATGATCACAGGTACGGACAGGCTCTTGAGAGTCTGTTTCGAATTTTGAACGGCGTGCTTTTCTCATGAATACAGTCTACCGCTTTTTGACTGCCGTTCGCAAGACTGGCCGCACCTAAAACAGTGAGAAAGTTCTGAATGAAAAAGAAGCAAATGCAAAGAAGACTATGGCCACCAAAATACTTACATTTTGCGCGGATCGCTTAACGCTCTTGCCAGGTGGCTCAAGGCATCCTGATAACGTTCATTTTCAATAAGTGAGAAATTTCGCGCCATTTCAAGGCACATGCGTTGCCGTGGTGAGCTTTCCGTTCCATCCGTCGGTTCCAGATTTTCAAAGAAATAGCTGATCGGGACATTCAAGGCTGTTGCAATACTATAAAGTCTGCCTGCTGAGATGCGATTGATGCCCCGTTCATATTTATGGGCCTGTTGATAGGTGACCCCAATCAAACTTGCCATTTGTTGCTGGGTATAGCCAAGGAGTATACGCCTTTCCCGGATCCGGTTCCCGACATGCTTGTCTATATCTCGAACAGGAATTCCATCATCCGACGTGAAGTCTTGTTGATGCGTACTTGTTACATCTTTTCTTACGTTGGCGTGGACAGTCATGTCTATCTCCCGGTATGTATGTTGACTGGCTGTACTCTACTACACGTTACATCTCGTTGATCTAATATAAACTAGTATTAATGCAACTATCCTGCAACTGATATTTTTAAATGATGTGCGATATAACCCATACCAGCTAAAAGGATTTCGGTGATTTCGAAAAATTGGTATGTTGAGATAATATTTTAGCTAAGGAATTAATTGATTTATGCGCGCTGTAGAAAAAATTGAAATCAAATTGCGGGACGCGTTTTCGCCAACATTTCTTAAAGTGGACGATCAGTCACATTTGCATGCAGGACATGCCGGAGCCCCCGAAGGCGGTGAGAGTCATTTCAGTGTGGCGATCGTATCAGAACATTTTGAGGGGATGTCACGCGTTGCTCGCCAGCGGATGATCCATCAGACATTGAAGGATGATCTGGCCAGTTATATCCATGCGCTTTCTCTTGATGTTAAATCGCCTGCTGAGGTTTAAGCGCGATTTTCATCGTCAGGGAAGAACGTAGAGCAGGAGTAGAGGCATGGTCAGGAACGAGAGCAGTGTTGAAATCAGTACGGCACCTGCGATCTGTCCCGGCACGCGCTCATACCGAAGCGAGAAAAGGTAGTTGAACACAGCAACTGGCATCGTACATTCCAGAATAATGACGCCCCTGGCAGCCCCTTCCTGATCGAACAGATAGGCGAGACCAACACCAACACCAAAACCCAAAACCAGCCGACTAACCGAGATCACGGTCGCCAGTTTCAAATGCTTGACGGAGAGGTTCGCGAGACTAACCCCAAGCGCCATCAGCATTAAAGGAATAGTAAAGCCGCTTAAAAGATCCGCTGTATCCAGTAACCATTTTGGCATTGGGAGTTCAGTCGCTTTAATTATCAGCGCGAGGACTACTGCATAAAGCAGGGGTGTTTTAAGGACCTGTGCGACAGAAGTGGACCCTGAAGCTAGCCAAACTCCCAAGGTGAATTGTAAAATCGCATAGACCGCAAAAAAGGCCAGTGCAAGCGTCAAGCCTTCTTCGCCGAAAGCAAATAGGCACAGCGGAACGCCCATATTCCCCGTGTTTGGAAAGATGAGCGCAGGAAGGTAATCTCTAAAATCCAGCTTTAGAATACGCAGCAGAGTATAGCCCAGAATATAAAAAGCGACGAGTGACACGAACGCAATAAAGCCAAACTCCAGAAATTTGGACAGGCCTGATTCCAGTTGCACCAGCGTGCTGAAAATCAGCATTGGAGCTCCGACGTTTGTCACCAGGCCCGTGACCGTTTCCATATGGAACGGGCGTCCCTTTTTTGCCCAGACAAAGCCGATCCCCGCACAAATAAAAACCGGGGCAATAATATTAAACAGGATTTCGTACATACTGGCTTTCGGGACTGGAGGAAGGGTTAGTCGTTTTCGTTGAGATGCAAGCGGGTTACCTTTAATTGGGTCACCTGATTGCGTTCCTTTTTGAGGATGTCAAACTGGAAGCCGAAAAAGGTAAAAGCTTGCCCTTCTTCAGGGATGATTTTGGCTTCATTGATGACAAGTCCGGCAATTGTTGCGGCTTCCTCGTCGGGGAGGGACCAGTTGCATTTCCGGTTGAGGTCGCGAATGGTTACGGTTCCTCTTGTGAGGACCTCGCCGTCTTCCAGAATTTCCACACCGTCGAGTTCGATATCGTGTTCATCTGAAATTTCACCGACGATTTCTTCCAGAATGTCTTCAAGCGTGACAAGCCCCATTAGGGCGCCATATTCATCGACAACCAAGGCAAAATGGGCATGGCGTTCCAAAAAGGAATTCAACTGATTTCGAAGCGTCGTGGTTTCAGGAACAAAATAAGGATCAGACGCAATCTGATCAATTGTCAGGTTCGAATAATCACCGTGAAGCGGAATAACCGCCCGAAGCAGGTCTTTGGCGTGAATTACGCCAACAATATTTTCCGGATCATCCCGCCACATGGGAAGGCGGGTGTAAGGGCTTTTCAGAACCTGTTCAATAATTTCAGCGACAGGCTTGTTACCATCGACTGTTTCCACATTTTTACGGTGGATCATAATCTCCGACAGATCCACTTCGTCCATGTCGAGGATTGTATCAAGCATATATTTTTCATGCATGATGACGCCGGCATCCTCTGAATGCAGGTCTATGGCGCCGCGCAGCTCGTCCTGGGCGGCGTCTGACAGAACGTCAGGATCTTCATGCTGCTCCTTAACACCAAACATACGCAAGGTGACATCAACGACGAAGTTTACGCCCATCACAAACGGGGCGAGAACAAAAACCACCGGTGTCAGGACCGGCACGACAAAACGTGCGACCGGAATGGGGCGGCGCAGCGCAAAGGTTTTTGGAAGGACTTCGGAGAAAATAAGGATCAAAACTGTCATGACCAATGTGGCGATGGCCACGCCAACATCCCCAAACATGGAAATCAACATGCTTGTGGCAAGGGCCGACGCCAGAATGTTGACGAGGTTATTGCCCAGCAAAATAGCGCTGATCAGTTTCGTTTTCTTATCCCGTAGCCTGTTGACCTTACCTGCACGGGCGTCTCCTGCTTGCTCCATTTGGTGCAGCCGGGCGCGGGACGCACCGGTGAGTGCTGTTTCAGAGCCTGAAAAAAAACCGGAAAAAGCCAGCAGAATTATTATTCCTGCTAGAGACAAAATCAGTTCGAGGTCCATCTCGGGCACTGTCACTCCTTATGAATTGTTTTGTGTGAAACTGTTTAGAACCTGAATAATATCAGATTTTTCAACGTTCTGGGTAATAAAAGAATGGCCAATCTGCTTCATCAATATGAAGGTAAGATGACCTTGGTCGACTTTTTTATCCTGATACATATGAGCCAGCAGAACTTCAGCATTCCAATTGACCGTTGCAATCTTGGGAAGCTCACTCATTAAGCCAACTTTTTTGTAATGGGCTTTCACGCGGGTTACATCTTGTGACTTCAAAAGCCCCATGTGGCAGGAAAGGTCCATCGCCATCAGCATGCCAACGGCAACGCCTTCGCCGTGAACCAGATCGGGACCGTATTTTGTTTCTGCTTCAAGGGCATGCCCAAAGGTATGACCAAGATTTAAAAGCGCGCGAACGCCTTTTTCCGTCTCGTCTTCAGCAACAATATCCGCTTTGGCCTGAACGCTGGTTTTAACGGCCTGAATGCGTGCTGTGATGTTCCCATCAACAACATCGGCACCGTTTTCTTCCAGCCATTCGAAAAAGTCGAAATCACCGAGCAGCGCATATTTTACCACTTCGGCGTAGCCAGCAAGCACGTCGCGCCGGGGCAGGCTGTCCAGAATAGATGCATCGGCAAGAACCAGTTTAGGCTGGTTAAAAGCGCCAATCAGATTTTTGCCAAAGCGGCTATTGATACCTGTTTTTCCGCCAACAGAACTGTCCACCTGCGAAAGCAGGGTTGTTGGAATCTGAATAAAATCCACGCCCCGTTTTAAAGTTGCAGCAGTAAAGCCGGTCAGATCGCCAATAACGCCGCCGCCAAACGCGATCAAGGCTTCGTCGCGGCTGATCTGCGCCTGCAGAAGTTGATCCATCAGAGATTCATACTGAGCAAAGCTTTTTGTCTGCTCGCCCACCGGCAGTATAATCGGCAAGACTTCAATGGAATGTTTGGACAGTGAATTTGTCAATGTTTCCAGATGCAGGCGGGCCACTGTTTCGTCCGTGATCACCGCGACACGTTTTTTCTTTAGCACAGGAGCAATGAAATCTCCGGCTCTTTGTACGAGTTCTGCGCCAATGATGATGTCGTAAGATCGGTTTCCCAGCGAAACCCTTACGGTCTCATCGGTTGCTAAAATTTGGTCAGTCACGCTTGCTTGGGACATTATTGGTTTTGCGCCTTGGAATTGGGATTGTTCAATGCAGAAATGATGCGATTTACAACATGCTCATGGGGGCCATCATTGCTATCCACCACAATATCGGCCTCAGCATAAATGGGGTATCGCTTTGTAATCAAGTCATCCAGGATTTGCTTGGGGTCGCCTGTTTTGAGTAGCGGACGTGTATTGCGTTTGAGGCAGCGTTTAAGCAACGTGTCCAAATCGGCACGCAGCCAGATGGAGCATCCTTGCTCGCGAATAAGCTCGCGAGTTTGTGCATCCATAAAGGCACCGCCGCCTGTCGCCAGTACATGCTGGGGCCCTTCAAGCAAGCGTGCAATAACCTTGCGCTCACCGTCACGGAACGCGCTTTCCCCATGAATTTCAAAGAATTCGGGAACAGACAGATTCGATGCAGTTTCGATTTCCGTATCTGCATCTTTGAAGGGGAGGCCTAATTGTGTTGCGAGTCTTCGGCCGACCGAGCTTTTTCCCGCGCCCATTAATCCGACTAACACAATCGTCCTGTCACCAATATCCGTCACCCCCGCAGCTTGCGGGGCGTCAGCACTTATTGTCATTATATCACTTTTCACATGTTCATATGCCTCAACCAAACAAACCGATTGCCATTGCGGTTGCAGTTCATCCAGAAGGCATGCTAGTTCTTTAAGCCAAATTTATGCCATAATCGCAGCTTAGCAAAACAAATAGCAAGGATATTACGATTAATATCCGCCAAAATACGATTGTATCAGGGGTGTGACAGGAAAATATGTCCAAATTTTCGCTATTTCTTCTTTTTTTGATTGCCGCATCCGTTGTGGGTGGGGGTGTTTTTCTGTCTGCTTGGGATATTCCGGCGCCGACGGTCCCGGTTGAAAGGGTGATCCCTAATGATCAGTTCCCGAAATAAAGTTGCCGCAAAGCTTTTAGGTACGGCCGCACTGACCTGTGTTATCGGTTTTGGGCAAGCGGCTGCGCAGGAAAAACCAAGAAGTCTGGTTCCTGATTTTGTTGAAAATCAGTCTGAGCAAAAGAGTGAAGCAGGCAAGACTCCAACCGATCTATTGACCCGGCCAGGTGCTGCTACGCCAGCAGTTGAAACAGCGCCTGCCCCGCAGGAGCAGTCTTCAGGCGCATTTCAGGTTCAGTCACTAGGCGCGTTGCACCCGGCAACGATTAATCTGCTTTCGGGCGATGAAGGGGCGTTGGGGCTTGATCTATGGGACGGTGTTTCTGGAACTCTCGTGGTTGAGCTGATGTCGCGCTTGCACGCCAGCGGAAACTCGCCAACGCTCGCTAACCTTTATCGCCGACTTGTTTTAAGTGGTGCAAATGTGCCAGATCGGGCGCAGGTTGCCGATCAATTGATGGAGTTGCGTCTTCAAAAGATACTTGATCAGGGGTGGTTTGATAAGGCCCGCTCATTTTTAGGCCGGATTCCGGCAAATATGGTGACGGATAACTCCCAAAAAATCGAAGCACAACTGATGCTGCTGGATGGACGGTCTGCAGAAGTTTGTGAAGAGGGGGGCTTATCGGCCAGATATCCTGGTGTCAGTTCGTTCTGGGCAAAGCTTGAAACCTATTGCCAACTGCGTAAAGGCGCCTTTGATAAAGCGGAATTGAACGCTGCCCTGCTGGAAGAGCGAAACGAAGCTGATCCTTTGTTTTTCGCACTGGTTGCGGCTTTGGTTGGCAGCCCCGTGAATTTTGACGCTCGCCGTGAAATAGCGGATGCCATCCATTACGCAATGCTCAAGCAACGTGACGCCGTCTACCCAGAAGGACTGGTTCTTGCAGCCTCTCAACCCGTGAAAACGGCTATGCTGACTGAGCCTGATCGGGTGAAATCAGGTTTAATCACTTTGGCGCTGGATAATATTCGCGCCGGAAATACAGTTGATCTTGCGGCGTTGCTGGCAAGCCCGCAACAGCCAACAGCGCAAAAACCGGATCCTGCGGCAGAAGTTGCAGATTATATGCCCTTATTGCAGGCTGTGATATCCAATGATCTTTCGGATCTGGATCGCGCCGAATATTTGAAAAGTCTGTGGCAGATGGCAAAGGAAGCGGGTGACTTTTTCGCCGTGACGAAACTGACATTGCCGCAGCTTGAAAAATTACCGATCGGCGAGTATGGGCAGGACTTTAACCGACAGGCGATTGGCCTTCTTCTTTTGAACGATCGGCTGGATCTGGCCCGCCAGTGGGAACGTGCCGCCCGCCGCGCCGCAATTCAGGGAACGCCAGAGGAGCGGTTGGCTGCTCGCAGTGATATCGCGCGCCTTGATATGTATATGCTTTTGTCTGGCGCTGAAGGAATTGCGCGCTGGAATCCGGACAGTTTTAATAATTGGCTTGCCGTTATGGCAGAGGATCCAGCCGTGGCCGACAAAGCCAGTTTCCTGCTAACTGTATTTGAAGTCTTTGGCTATTCGGTGACGGACGCGGACTGGGACCGGCTCCTGTATCTGGATCAAAGCGAGAGCCGAAATCGGAATAACCACGCCTATGAGAATATTCTTGTCAATTCGGCGGTGCAAAAGCGAACGGGTAAAACAGTTGCTTTGAGCTTGCTGGCGATGGGATCAGGTCAGGCCGACGACGTATCTTTGACAACATTGCGAGCGGTTACCTCTGCGCTCAAAGCTGTCGGGCTGGAAAAATCAGCACGGAAACTGGCTTTGGAAGTTGCGATCCTGAAAGATCTCTAGCATGTCAGCGCACCTGCTCGAGAGCTTTCTGGAGATGTTGGTGTTGGAGCGCAACGCCGCGGTGAATACCCGTGATGCCTATCGCCGCGATCTTGATGATTTCCTGACCTTCATTACGCAAAAGGGTGTTGGTTGCGAAGCCGCAACGAAAAGCCATGTCAGTGATTATATTCGCTCCCTTGATAGCATTGGTCTGAGCAGTGCAACGC
Source organism: Sneathiella sp. (assembly GCA_034669685.1). Classification (GTDB taxonomy): domain Bacteria; phylum Pseudomonadota; class Alphaproteobacteria; order Sneathiellales; family Sneathiellaceae; genus Sneathiella. Next base: position 1,779,550 of record JAXMOU010000001.1, on the reverse strand, counting down.
AGGCAAGACGACTGAGCGCATTAAAGCAATTCTTTTCCTTTTTGCTGGCGGAAGGGGTGCGAGCTGACGATCCTGCGATGAATGTGGATGCGCCTAAAGCGGGCAAACGTCTCCCGAAATACTTAAGCATAACCGAAGTTGATGCCCTGCTGGCTGCGTGCGAGGGGGAGGCGCCGGAGCAACTCAGGCTGGCCGCACTTCTGCATTTGTTATACGCGACTGGTATGCGTGTGAGTGAACTGGTCTCGCTTAAATATCCGCCAATGGGGAAGGATGAAAATTTCCTGATCATTTTGGGTAAAGGAAATAAAGAGCGTCTGGTTCCGGTCAATGACGCGGCAAAAGAAGCATTGAAGCTGTATCTCACTGTTCGGGATTGCTTTATGGGGACAAATCAACATTCAAAATGGCTATTTCCCTCCAGCGCCAAGGAAGGGTATTTAACCCGCCAGCGTTTTGGCCAGCTTCTAAAAGATTTGGCTCTCAAAGCGGGGATTGATCAAAAAAGAGTCTCCCCGCACGTCTTGCGCCATGCCTTTGCCAGTCATTTGCTCGCGAACGGCGCGGATCTTCGATCACTTCAGAAAATGCTGGGCCATGCCGATATTTCGACAACTCAAATCTATACGCATGTGCTATCAGAGAGAATGATTTCCCTCGTAAATGCGCATCATCCCCTGGCAAATTCAAAATAAATGCGCGGTTGCTTGACTCTTTTGCGCAAGTGCAGCAATTTCCCAACAGAATAAAAATAACAATTGTCAAATATGAAGAGTGAGACCCTGATATGAGCTTTACTATTCCCGAGTTGTGCCCCTCTCGCCTAAATCGTTGTGAGTTGGCGGTGCCCGGTTCAAGCCCCAAGTTTTTTGAAAAAGCAGCTAAATCAGATGCGGATGCGATCTTTCTGGATTTGGAAGATGCCGTTGCGCCAAGTGACAAAGAGCAGGCCCGCAAGAATATTATTGAAGCTCTGAATGACATTGATTGGGGCGACAAAGTTATGTCCGTTCGTATCAATGGTCTTGATACGCATTATATGTACCGCGATGTTGTGGATATCATGGAAAATGCGGGTGAACGGCTGGATCTGATCATGATCCCAAAGGTTGGAACAGCATCTGATATTTATGCGCTGGACATGCTTGCAACACAGATCGAGACCGCCAAAGGCCGGAAAAAGAAGATCGGTTTTGAATTGATCATTGAAACGGCGCTTGGCATGCAGAATATTCACGAAATTGCAGCGGCAAGTAATCGAAATGAAAGTCTGCATTTTGGTGTGGCCGACTATGCAGCCTCTACGAAAGCCCGGACAACATCAATCGGCGGCCCAAACCCGCTCTATGGAGTTCTGACAGATCCGGCTGAAGATGGCAGCCGTGATTATCACTGGGGAGATATGTGGCATTACGCGATTGCACGTATGGTTGTGGCCGCACGCGCCAATGGACTTCGGGCTATCGATGGGCCTTTTGGTGATTTCTCTGATCCTGATGGATACACAGCACATGGTAACCGGGCAGCCATTTTGGGCTGCGAAGGTAAATGGGCCATTCACCCAAGCCAAATTCCACTTGCCAATGAAATTTTCACACCGGCTGAAAAAGAAGTTGCTAAAGCACGGCGCATCTTGGAAGCCATGGAAAAAGCTCAGGCTGAAGGCTCTGGTGCGGTTGCATTGGATGGCGGTTTGATTGACATTGCCTCTATCAAGCAGGCTGAGGCATTGGTTCAACAAGCGGATATTATTGAAGCACGCGCCGCTAAATAACGGCCCGATATGCAATCAATGATATGATTGTTTTTAAAATGAGGCGGAACGGTTTGTTGACGGAACTGTTCCGCCTATTTATTACTCACAGTCTAATTAAATAGGGATGAGAGTTTAAAATGGACAACTTTCTTGATTTCGAAAAACCGATTGCAGACCTGGAGGGTAAAATCCGGGAGCTGGAAAGTTTAGACAGCGGCAGTGATCTGGAAATCAATGAAGATGTGGCAAAGCTGCGTCAAAAAGCATCTCAGCTTTTAAAGACGACGTATAGCAAGCTGACCCCATGGCAGAAAACACAGGTTGCGCGCCATGTTGATCGCCCAAAACTTCATCGCATCATTGCCGAACTGGTTGAAGACTTCACTCCTTTTGCCGGTGACCGTGGCTTTGCAGAAGATCACGCGATTGTTGGCGGCCTTGGTCGTTTTCGTGGGCAGACGGTTATGGTTATTGGAACAGAAAAGGGCCATGACCTTGAAACCCGTCTCAAGCATAATTTTGGGATGGCCCGCCCAGAAGGATACCGCAAAGCGCAGCGGTTGATGAAACTGGCCGATCAATTTGGTGTTCCCATCATTACATTTGTTGATACATCCGGTGCCTATCCGGGCATTGGCGCGGAAGAGCGCGGACAGGCCGAAGCCATCGCCCGCTCAATTCAGGTCAGCATGGACGTGCGGGTGCCGGTGATCGCCTGTATTATTGGTGAAGGTGGATCCGGTGGTGCCGTTGCACTGGCCACCGCAAATAAGGTCCTGATGTTCGAAAATGCAGTATACTCGGTGATCTCGCCAGAAGGCTGCGCCGCAATTTTATGGAAAACACGGGATAAGGCCCAAGATGCAGCCACCGCGATGAAATTAACCGCACAAGATTTGAAAGAATTGGGTGTGATCGATCGGATCGTTGCAGAACCACTGGGCGGCGCGCAGCGGGATATTTCAGCGGCAATCGTCAGCATGGGCGATGCAGTTCAAGAAGAACTTAAATTGATGGAAGAGAAAGAGCCGGGTGAGCTGCGCGAAGAGCGCCGCCGGAAATTCCTGGCGATCGGCCGTCTTGAAGGTATGGAATGAACTTTCATCCAAGATCATAGTGATTAAAGAAAAAAGAGATTTTTAGGTCTCTCGAAATAAATGATAAATCCCGTCTTTTTTGGACGGGATTTTTTGTGACCAAATGCAGGTGGTTTTATCTAAAGTATTGAAAATTAGCCGTATTTTGTCATTTAAAATAATTTTTAGCGGCGTACTTGATACAGTGGGAACCAATTCAGCTCCGCTTTATGTTGCCGGTCTTGTGATTGTGGGACTTGTTGGTTGGCGTAGAAAGCACAAAGCGTCTTAAAGGATTTGGGAAAAGAGGCCGCAAGCGGCCCCTTTTTTTAGGCGCCTGTTTTGGCCTTAAATGCGGTTGCCATTGCTTGTACAGATTGCTGGTGCGGGGTCCAGTGGCGTCCCCCGATCATGCCGCCATCGACAATCAGATCAGCCGCATTAATGAAACTTGCTTCATCTGACGCAAAGAAAATTGCTGCATTTGCAATATCTTCAGGCAGGCCTGCCCTTGGAATTGGCTGCGCTTTGGAGAGGAGTTCACCTGCAACGACAGAAGTGTCGTCTGCGGCTTGAGCGCTTAAACCCAGCGCTTTTCCGAAAATACCGGTTGCGGTTGCTCCGGGTGAAATGGAATTAACCCGAACATTGCTCTCGCCAAGTTCCATAGCGGCGCTTCGTGTTAATTGCAACACGGCTGCTTTGGCCGAGCTGTAAACCATTGAGGTGGAGTAACCCGCCAGATGTCCGGCGATGCTGGCATTGTTGATAATGCTACCAGATCCCTGTTTCTTCATAATGGGCGCGACATGTTTAATGCCGAGCATAACACCGCCAAAAAGCACGCTTACCGCTGCCATGGCTTGTTCGTAGTCGACGGTTTCAATGCTACCAACAGGTGCGGGTCCGCCCGCGTTGTTGAAGAGGGCATCAATCCGGCCAAATTTTTCAACGGTCTGGACAATCAGGTTTTCCACGTCGGCTTCAATGGAAACATCGGCTTTTTGAAAATGGGCTCTTTCTCCAAGTGCCGCTGCAATTTCGCCGCCTTCTTTCTCACGTCTGCCAGAAAAAACAACCGTTGCCCCTTCTTCAATAAATCTTTCCACGGATCGCAATCCAATGCCACTCGTGCCGCCTGTGATGATTGCGATTTTCCCCTGTAATCTTCCCATTTTTAGTTACCTCACATAAATTTTTTTGACTTGGGATAGTTTATTTTACAATTCACTGCTAGATTAATAGATATTAAGGGCTGGCGCGAACACTATTGAGTTTGGTGTTCATATCAGAGCAAAAATTTAGGGACATTGCACAAGTTGCTACGACCTAAGTGCTTTGAACATAAGGAATAAAGGGGATTTTCGCAGTGCTTTATCATTTGGTGATTATTGCGGCCTATGCGATGACTGCTATTGTCATCGGACGGCAGTTGCCTGCGTTTGTTCCCGGCATTGACCCCATGACGGGCTATTGGGTTGGGGGCAGTTTTTTCCTGGCATGTGCGCTCTTGCATGAATTCGTCATGCGGCGGGTTGAGCGGGTTGAACTTCAACGTGAAATTAAAGTTATTCGCCGGGACCTCTCTGCCGCCGAAAGCGGGTTGGAGCGCTTCGAGGGGATTATTGGCGGCATCGCGGGCGACGACCAGAATATGGATAGCTTCGCCACAGAAATGAAAATGCTGCGCAAGTTGCTTAATCAGCTCACCACTGAAATGAACAAAGGAGCGGTTGGGAAAATAGCTGATGAGCCTGAACCCGCGCATTCTAGTCCTTTCCCTAAAAGGCCAAATTTGGTCGCAGAGGCTCCCAAGTCTGATCAAGAACTTGAGGCCGTAAAGCGTGGTGAGATTTTGGAAATTGTACGCGCGGGTCTGCAAGAAAATCGGGTTGATCTGTATTTACAGCCAATTGTTCGCCTGCCGCAGCGCCGCGCCAAATTTTATGAAGCATTCTCCAGAATCCGGGGGCCAGAGGGGGATGTGATTACCCCGCGTCAATATCTGGCGATCGCCGAAGAGGCCGGGCTCGTTGGCACAATCGATAATCTTTTGCTGATCCGCTGTGTGCAGCTTATTCGCCGGGTACGCCAGCGCAGTGGTGATATGGGCTTCTTCGTTAATGTATCAGCGCGAACCATGCGCGATGCAGCTTTTTTCCACCAGTTTGTTGAATTTTTGGATCGGAACGCTGATCTAACGGAAAATTTGATCCTGGAATTTGCTCAAGAGGATATCGACAGTGCAACTGATCAGGTTAAAGAGGGCCTGAAGATGCTTGCGGGCATGGGCTTTGATTTCTCAATGGATCAGGTGGTCCGTCTGGATATGGATTTTAATCAGCTGGCAAAAGACAACTTTAAATTTTTGAAAGTGTCCGCAACTGATTTGCTGCCCGGTGGTTATGGGCTACCGATGAATATTCACCCCGAAGATCTGCATGAAGCCCTGTCCCGCGCTGAAATTGAGCTGATTGCCAGTCAGGTTGAAGATGAGGACACTGTGATTGGATTGCTGGACGCTGATGTGAGTTTCGGGCAAGGCTACCTGTTTGGTGTGCCGAAACCTCCGCAGTCGAATGAATGACATGCTGGGCCATTGACCCGCCTTTAATCAAAAGCTATTTCTAGCAAAATTTATCGCAGTAGAACGCAGAAAGACCAGAACTGATGTCCTATAGGATCGTGCCAGGCCTTGCTCAATTCGCCGAGCAATATGATGCTTATATCCTTGATCTTTGGGGCGTTGTCCATAACGGACTGGCACCTTATCCGGGTGTTCTGAACTGTATGGCAAAGTTGCGTGAAAATGGCAGGCAGATATTGCTTCTGTCCAACGCTCCGCGAACCAATAATTTTGTACAGGATTTTCTTGAGAATATTGGTGTGGATCGGGAGGCCTATGATCTTATCCTGACCTCTGGCGATATGACGCGGCTGGTATTGGAAGATCAACGGTTTGAATATCTGAAGGGCGGTAAAAAATCCTTCTATCAGTTTGGTGCCGAGCGGGATAAAGGGCTTGAAGATGGCCTCAATTATAAAAAAGTATCCCAGTTGGAAGCTGCCGATTTCCTGATCTGTACGGGGCTTGTCGATGATGAAACAGAAACGCCAGAAACATACCGGAAGATCCTTGAAAAGGCTGCGGCGTATAACCTGCCCATGATTTGCGCGAACCCCGATTTAACGGTTATGCGCGGTGAAAATATGCACTACTGCGCTGGCGCGCTGGCGCAATTGTATGAAACCCTTGGCGGAACGGTTGAGCTGTTTGGTAAGCCCTATCCGTGGGCTTATAAAATGGCCATGGAAAAGTTGGGGATAACGGACCCATCCCGTATTCTTGCTGTTGGTGACAGTATGCGTACGGATATTAAAGGTGCGACGGGTGCTGGTATCGACAATGTTCTGGTAAGCGGTGGTATTCATGCTGAAGAATGGGGTCTGCGTGAAGGAAACATTCCAACCGAGCATCAGGTCAACCAATTGATTGATCAGCATGGATTTAGTCCAACCTTTGTCACCGGACATATGATTTGGGCATAAAAAAACCGCTGATGAGCTCAGCGGTTTTTAGGAACAGAGAAAAGGCTAGCTAAACAGCGCATCAATATCATCTTGGTCAATTGACTCGCTTTCAAGATCTGGCTTTTTCTGGGTCTTCTTATCTTTATCTGTTTCGGCGTCCGAAGCGGTATCGGCAATCGTCGCAGCAGAGGGTTCAGCCGCAAACATATTGTCGACGTAGTCTTGATCTACCCCTTCACCCGCAAGAGCTGGGCCATTTAAAAGGGCTGCCTCTTCATTCTCAGGGTCACTGGTATCAGCAGCTGGATCGCTGTCCTCTTGATGTCCCCAAGCGCCGGTCAATCGATCAAGGAAGGTTTCGATATATTCAAGCGTCGAAACCACCTTACTAATGCGTTGCCCGGTAATATCCTGAAACGAACAGGCTTCAAAAATTTCCATACAGGCATCGTTCACCACATTGGCGTCGGTAACCTTCGCAGAAAGTATTTTCTCCGCCGCTTCCATAATCTGATTGGTGGCAAGCTCAGTTGCCTCCACAATAGCATCAAGCTCTTTGCCTGCGCGTGGTAATTTGTCTTTTTTCAAATCTTTTGGCCGAATCTGAGAAATCTCAGACCGGGCCGAAACAATGAAATTCACCAAATCACGGCAATCAGCATGCAAGCTATTTATTTCAGCACGCAGTGAATCGACTTCATCCTGCGGGACCATTAGAAGTCGCCCAGAACTGCCGACATTTTCGTTTTTAGTGTCGCCGCATTGAATGGCTTCACAATGTAATTGTTAACGCCTGCTTTTTTCGCAGCGATCACGTTGTCTGTTTTAGACTCAGCCGTAATCATGATGAACGGTGTTGCTTTCAAGCTTTCATCTGCACGTACTTCCTGCAGAAGCTGATAACCCGTCATGGGTTCCATGTTCCAATCGGAAATCACGAGACCGTATTTTGCTGTCCGCATTTTTGCCAGTGCCATTGAGCCATCGGTGGCTTCATCTACATTGTCAAAACCTAGCTGTTTCAACAGGTTACGAATAATACGTAACATTGTTTTATAATCATCAATGATCAGGATCGGCATGTTCATGTCGACGGCCATAGAAATACCCTCTTTAAAATAATCTATATTTTCTACAATTCGGATGGGCGGCCACCTGGAACCAGTTAGCTGCTCTGGTTGAAACACTACGAACTGAACCTAAAAAATTGGTTAATGCGGCAGAAAGATATGTGTGCTTTCCAACAAAAAACTTAAAACACCGGCAAATATTTATGAAAAAGGCACGCAATTATTTGAACTCCCTTATACAAGTCCTTGCGAAACGCCGCATAAGCCCTCTATATTGCAACGCAAAAATAGAGAATAAGAGGGCAGCATGTCTGAGTTTGAGAAATTACACGGATTTTTTCTGGAAGACCTGAGTGTGGGGATGAGCGACATGTTCGCCAAAACCATCACCGAAGCAGATATTGTTATGTTTGCTGGAATTTCCGGGGACACTAATCCGGTTCATCTGAATGCGGAATTTGCTGAAAAGACGATGTTCAAGGAGCGCATTGCCCATGGAATGTTGTCTGCCGGTCTCATCTCGACTGTTTTTGGTACAAAACTTCCAGGGCCGGGCGCAATCTATATGCATCAGTCTCTGAACTTTAAAGCACCGGTCTGTATCGGTGATACGGTTGTAGCTACGGTTGTGTTAAAAGAGATTCAGGGTCGCCGGGTTACCTTTGACTGCAAGTGCACGGTCGGCGATACTGTTGTTCTTGATGGCGAAGCAACCTTGATGGTTGCTAAAAAGCCAAAATAGATACCGGGATGTTCCTTTCCTGTTGTACCAAGTTTGCCGTGGAGCACCATAGATGCAGATGCTGAGAAGCTACATAGATGTACCCGCTGAATTTAAAGAGGGTGTTTTGGCCATCGGTAATTTTGATGGTGTCCATTTGGGGCATCAAGCTGTTATCGCTGAAGCCCAGAAGGTTGCGGCCTCTTTGGGTGCGCCGTCTGGCGTTTTGACATTCGAACCCCATTCGCGGGAATTTTTTGCGCCCGCTGCCCCCCCATTCCGGTTATCGATGCTTGATACACGCGCTGCTCATTTGAATTGGCTGGGCGTGGATGTGATGGCGGCTTTGAATTTCAATTTGGAATTTTCGCAAAAAACAGCAGAACAGTTTGTAAAAGATGTATTGGTTGATGGATTTGCCGTTCGTCACGTGGTTGTTGGATATGATTTTATCTTTGGTCATAAGCGGCAGGGGACAACTGTGATCTTAAGTGAGCTGGGTAAGAAATATGGTTTCGGGGTTACCGTTGTGGAACCTGTGGGGGAAGAGACGGTTATCTATTCATCAACGGCCATTCGTAATTTGCTTACAGATGGACAGCCTGCGACGGCGGCCAGTTTGCTTGGGCACTGGTGGGAAGTTGACGGCGAAGTCATTAAGGGGGATCAGCGTGGACGCACAATAGGGTTCCCAACGGCCAATATTCCCATCACCCATTATCATCAACCGAAACTGGGTGTTTATGCGGTGCGGGTTGGTTTGACCGGTGACGATGGGGCGACTTCTTGGGTGAACGGGGTCGCAAATTTTGGGAAGCGACCAACCTTTGACAAGAAAGATATTTTGCTGGAAGTTCATTTGCTGGATTTCGATGGAGATCTTTACGGGCAGAGAATTCGCGTTGCATTTGTTGATTTCATTCGGGCCGAAAAGAAATTCTCCGGTATCGATGAGCTTGAAGAACAGATCAAGCGTGACGAACAAAGCGCTCGTGAAATACTGGCACGGCCTGATTGTCGGCAAGATAAGTATGCGGATAAGAAGATGAAAAGACGCAAGGCGGGATAGTGCAGAATAATTCTTGCAATTGCGAAATACACCTCTCGACACTCTGAACACGAGTTGATACAACAGAGCCCATGAATTCTCTACATAAACTGCAAAAGCGCGACCCTCATTTTGGAGGCGCCATAAGTCGAATTAGCAGCCCGGCCTTCAAATAAGTAAGGCCGGGAGTTACTGTCTGCTGAATGCTTCGCGACAGGTAAGGGGATGACCACTTCACGGTCTGATTATATTTTTTGACAACTGTTAGGATCAGTTCGCTATCATGAGCACTGACTATAAATCGACACTATTTTTGCCAACAACCAGCTTTCCAATGAAAGCGGGATTGCCCAATAAAGAACCCGGCCTTCTTGAGCGCTGGAAAGAGATGAACCTGTTTGAGAAGCTGCGCGAACAGTCCAAAGACCGCGAACAGTTTGTACTTCATGATGGGCCTCCATATGCAAACGGGCATTTGCACATTGGACATGCATTTAACAAAATTTTGAAAGACGTGATTAACCGCAGTCAGCAAATGATGGGGAAAAATGCCCATTATGTTCCGGGCTGGGATTGTCATGGATTGCCGATCGAGTGGAAAATCGAGGAAAAATATCGTAAGGTGGGCCAAAATAAAGATGAAGTGCCCATTAACGAATTTCGAAAAGAATGCCGTGAATTCGCGGCTGAATGGGTTGATATCCAGCGTGAAGAGTTCAAGCGCCTTGGCATTGAGGGCGACTGGGACAATCCATACCTGACAATGAGCTTCGATGCTGAAGCGCAAATTGTTCGCGAATTGTTGAAATTTGCCATGAACGGCGGATTGTACCGCGGATCGAAACCAGTGATGTGGTCGCCTGTTGAAAAAACAGCACTGGCCGAAGCTGAAGTCGAATATCACGATCATACTTCCGTCACTATTTTTGTGCGATTCCCTGTGAAATTTGGCGGTGCCCCGTTTGAGGGGGGTAGCGTTGTTATCTGGACAACAACACCTTGGACAATGCCGGGCAACCGGGCCATCGCATATGGAAATGAGATCTCCTACGTGGGGATCAAGGTTAAAGCTGTCAGCGAGACGTCTCTTGCCAAAGTTGGTGAGACGCTTTTCGTGGCCGCCGATTTGCTTGATGAAATTAAAACGGTTTCCGGTATCGAAGAGGCCGATATCGTTTGGCAAGGTGTAGGCACAGACTTTAAAGGTGTGACTTGCCATCATCCGTTTGCGGGTCAGGGCTATGAATTTGATGTGCCAATGCTGGACGGTGATCATGTGACCGTTGATGCTGGTACTGGATTTGTGCATACCGCTCCGGGTCATGGTCAGGAAGACTATGAAGTTGGATTAAAGTATAATCTGGAAATCCCGCAAACCGTGGATGAGGATGGCTCGTTCTTTAAACATGTACCTATCTTTGCGGGTGAGCATGTTTATAAATGTAACGAACATGTTGCTGATGAGCTTGAAGCCGTCGGGGCATTGCTTAAACGCGGCAAAATAAAGCATTCCTATCCACATTCATGGCGCTCTAAAGCACCGCTTATTTTTCGGAATACAAGCCAGTGGTTTATCTCCATGGAGACGAATTCACTGCGGGAAAAAGCGCTTAAAGCCATTGATGACACGAAATGGTATCCAAAATCAGGCCATCGTCGTCTTTATAGCATGGTTGAAAACCGTCCCGATTGGGTGCTGTCGCGTCAGCGCGCATGGGGCGTTCCGATCAGTGTTTTTGTGAACAAGGAAACCGGTGAAATCTTGCGCGATCCGGATGTAAACGCGCGGATCGAACGGATTACCGAAGAAGAAGGCTCAGATGCTTGGTTTGGCTCTGATGCTTCGCGCTTCCTTGGTAATAAATACGATCCTGCCGATTATGAAATGGTAAAGGATATTCTGGACGTTTGGTTTGATTCCGGTTCCACGCATGCCTTTACGCTGGAAAATCGTCCTGAAATGAAATGGCCTGCGGATTTATATCTGGAAGGCACAGACCAGCATCGTGGCTGGTTCCATTCGTCTTTGCTTGAATCCTGCGGCACGCGCGGACGGGCGCCTTACGACGGCGTTTTGACCCATGGGTTCGTGCTCGATGGTAAGGGCCGCAAGATGTCCAAATCAACGGGTAACATCGTCGCACCAGAGAAGATCATTAAACAGAACGGTGCGGATATCCTGCGTCTTTGGACAATTGCTTCCGACTATACGGACGATATGCGTATTGGGGATGAAATTATCCGTGGTCAGGTTGACAGTTATCGCAGGCTTCGCAATACATTGCGCTTTATTCTGGGTAACCTTGCTGATTGGGATGAAAGCGAGCGTTTGGAAATAAATGAAATGCCGGAACTGGACCAATGGGTCCTGCACCGCATCTCTGTTCTGGATACGCAAATTCGCAAAAATTGCGAGAACTATGAATTTAGCCGCATGTTCAGCACAATTCATAATTTCTGCACACTCGAATTGTCGGCCTTTTATTTCGATGTTCGTAAAGATGTTCTGTATTGCGATGGTGTCATGGATACGCGCCGCCGGGCTGCCCGGACGGTACTGGATCAGCTATTCCACTGCTTGACCTCATGGCTTGCCCCAATTCTGGTGTTTACGGCTGAGGAAACCTGGCTATCGCGTTTCCCCGGTGATGACAGTTCCGTCCATTTGAACCAGTTCCCGACAATTCCGGCAAATTGGCAGAATGCGGATCTGGACGCCAAATGGTCGAAAGTGCGTAGTTTCCGCCGTGTTGTTACTGGCGCACTGGAAATTGAACGTCGTGAAAAGCGCATTGGGTCCAGCTTACAGGCGGCACCGACTGTTTTCGTAAATGATGCGTATCGCGACCTGTTGAAAGGGTTGCCGCTGGATGATTTGTGTATCACATCGGGATTAACGCTCTCATCCGATGCTGCCCCTGAAGGTGCCTTTACACTTGATGATGTCGAGGGGGTTGCCGTCGTTTCTGCAATCGCCGAAGGGGATAAATGTGAACGGTGCTGGAAAATCCTCGATGAGGTAGGCAAAAACGAAACCTATCCAGAACTATGCACCCGTTGCGCTGACGTTGTCGATGCAATGGATCTGAACGCGGAGGCTTCGTGAGAAAAGCATCCTTTATCGGGTTTTTGATCGCCTTTTTTGTCATTGCGATTGATCAGGCATTCAAGATTTACATGGTCGACTATATGGCCGACCATCCCTTTGGGATTGAAGTCACGTCGTTTTTCCGTCTGGTGATGGTGTGGAATAGTGGTGTCAGCTTTGGCATGTTCTCCGGCGGCGAAGAAACCCGCTGGATGCTGATTGGTTTGTCATCTGTTGTCAGCATTGCTTTGCTGGTCTGGCTCCTGCGCAGCTCCCGCCAATTCTTGTGTATAGGGCTGGGATTGGTTCTGGGCGGTGCGGTTGGAAATATCATCGACAGAATTCATTTTGGAAAAGTAGCTGATTTTTTCGATTTCGATCTTATATTCATGCGATGGCCGGCATTTAACATTGCGGATATGGCAATCGTTTGTGGTGTTATCATGCTGATGGTGGATAGCTTGTTTTTTGACGAAAAATCGTCTAAAAATGACTCTTGAATTAAAAGGGTAGGAAAATGGCATACTCGATTAAAATAACGACAGCCCTGTTGTTATCTGCATGTGTCTTCACGCTAACAGCCTGTGACAGCACAAAACAGGCATTGGGTATTGATGGCAAGAAAGCCCCGGATGAATTTGCGGTGCTGACAAAAGCGCCTTTGATTATTCCACCTGATTTCTCGTTACGTCCACCCGCACCGGGGCAAAAAAGCCCTCGCGATGAACTTGCTCGCACCTCTGCCCGTTCCGCATTATTCGGGAACGAGTCTTCGAATGGGGTGATCACACAGGAAGAGGCGGCCAAAGCCGGAACCTCTGCTGGTGAACTTGCGTTGCTTCGTCAGGCAGGCGCTGTGGATGCGGATGATTCAATTCGCCAACTTGTGAACGAAGAGACAAATGCCCTCGCTGAATCTGATAAATCCCTGATCGAGCGCGTGATGTTCTGGCAAACACAGCCTGAATACGGAACGGTCGTTGACGCGAAAAAAGAGCAGAAACGGATCCAGGAAAATGCGGCATTGGGTAATTCCGCAGGTGACGGCGGAAACACACCCATTATTGAGCGTCGGAAGAAAGCTCTTCTGGAAGGCATTTTCAATTGATCTGACAGAAGTGTGAGATTCTTTGATAAAAAGCGCGCAGACTGACAAAGTCGCGCGCTTTTTTATTATTTTCTTCATAGAAAACTTGCATTCTTAACCTCCGGTCCCTTTATGTAAGGAACACAAACACAAGGTCTTTCATGCAGAAAAAAGTATTCCAGTTTGCGGCTCTCTTAAATCTATTTGTGGCCGCACTTTTCATCTCTCCCGCGCACGCCAGTTCCGAAATTCCTAAGTTATTTGATCCCAAGACAACAACGTTGGAAAACGGGCTGGAGGTTGTCGTGATTGAAGACCATCGCGCGCCGATTGTTACGCATATGGTTTGGTATCGGGTTGGGGCCGCGGACGAGTCTGCAGGAAAATCGGGCATAGCCCATTTTCTTGAGCATCTCATGTTTAAAGGAACTGCCAAAATTGGCCCTGGACAGTTTTCAAAAATAATTGCGGAAAATGGGGGGCAGGACAATGCCTTCACCTCTCAGGATTACACAGCCTATTACCAGAATGCAGCGGCAGACAAACTGCCCTTATTGATGGATATGGAATCGGATCGAATGCAGGGATTGATCCTCAATGATGCAGCCGTTGGCGCTGAACTGCAGGTAATCCTGGAGGAAAGATCGCAGCGAACGGATAATAACCCCAGCGCTTTGTTTGGGGAGCAACTGCGGGCTGCTCAGTATCTTGCGCATCCTTACGGTATACCGGTAATTGGTTGGCGCGCTGAAATGGAAGAACTGACAACGCAGGATGCAATCGACTGGTACAATACCTACTATGCACCTAATAACGCTATTTTGGTTGTTGCTGGGGATGTAAACGCCGAAGAAGTGTTCGAACTTGCCCGTAAATATTACGGCCCGAAAAAACCGATGGCAATTCCACCACGCAAGCGATTGCATGAACCTCCGCAGCTTGCCAAAAGAATTGTGATTATGGAGGACGAGAGGGTTCGTGAGCCTTCATGGCAGCAATCCTTCATGGCGCCTTCTGCGCGAACGGGCGATATCAAGCAGGTTCGTGCACTCGAAGTTCTGGATGAGATTTTAAGCGGCGGTGCAACAAGTCGATTTAGCGAGCAGTTAGTGCGCGATCAGAAAATCGCTGTTGGTGTGGGGTCTTACTATGACTCCAGCTCCTACGATCCGTCCTCCTTTACCGTGTATGGCCGTCCAGCGTCGGGCACGTCATTGGATGATTTGGAAGCTGCGATTGTCAAAATAATCGATGATGTTTTAACCAACGGCGTAACCGAAGCTGAGGTGAAAGCTGCCAAAAAACGTATGCTGGCTGCGGCAATTTATGCCCGCGACAGTGTGAGCGGCGCTGCAAATATTTTTGGAGCCGCCCTTACTAGCGGCGAGAAAATCGAAGATATCGTTAATTGGCCGAAGCAAATTTCTGAAGTGACGAAGGAAGATATTTTCGCGGCGGCAAAAGCTGTCTTTAAACAGCGATCATCCGTTGTTGGCAAATTACTGCCAAAGGGAGAGTAAGATGGGACAAAAAGTTAATATGAAAAAGAGTCTCTGCCAACTCGCCTTGGTGCCGTTTGTCCTTGCCGTCATCGTCTGCAATGCCCAAGCCGCCAAGATACAGGAGATTGTAAGCCCCGGTGGTATCAAAGCCTGGTTTGTTCAGGAAAACTCAATCCCGATCCTGAATATGGAAGTCATCTGGAAAGGGGGCAGCGGTGTTGTCGATCCGCAAAAAGCGGGTTTGGCAGAACTCATGGCATCGACGATGGATGAGGGAGCTGCTGAACTGGACAGCAAGGCTTTTCAGGGACGACTTGCAGATCTTTCTGTATCCGTGAGTTTTAGCGCTGGAAAGGATACATTCCGCGGCCGCCTTAAAACACTGTCCGCCAATAACGAGCAGGCATTTGATCTGTTTGCCAAGGCGATTACGGCCCCCCGTTTTGATGCCGATCCGGTTGAGCGTATTCGCGGACAACTGCTGGCTGGCCTGAACCGAAACCTATCCAACCCTCGCAGTATGGCGGGAAAAGCTTGGTTTGAAACTGCTTTTAAAGGGCATCCCTATGCCGTTTCGACTGAAGGCAACCTGCAAACCATGGCCACATTAACCCCTGAAGATTTGAAAGCATTTAAGCAGCAGCAAATTGTCAAAGAAAATATGGTGATATCTGTTATTGGCGACATCACACCGGAAAAACTTGGTGAAATGCTGGATAAAACCTTTGGGGCCTTACCTGAAAAATCTGATTTGGGTGCGGTTGCTGAAGTAGCACATCTGAACGGACCATCTGTACAGGTCATCCCGATGGAAATTCCGCAAAGCATAATTGTGTTCGGTGGTGATGGGGTTAAACGCGATGATCCTGATTACTATGCGGCTTATGTTTTGAATTATATTTTGGGCGGCGGTGGATTTGAATCGCGTCTGAACGCGGAAATTCGCGAAAAACGCGGCCTTGTATACTCAATTTACACCTACCTGTCTCCGTTTGAGGCCGCAGGCGTTCATTTGGGCGGCCTTGGAACGAGCGAGAAATCCACTCTCGAAGCCGTTCAGTTAATCCGTGAAGAGCTTAAAAAGATACGGACTGAAGGTGTGACCGAAGAAGAGCTGGTTGCTGCGAAAAAATATCTCAATGGCTCCTTTGCCTTGCGCTTGTCTTCTAATGAGAATATCGCAAACATTATGGCCAGTATGCAATTTAGCAATTTGCCGATTGATTATCTGGAAAACCGGGCAGATTTAATTAATGCCGTGACCTTAGAGGATTTGAAACGGGTTGCCCAAAGACTAATGGACCCTGACAAATTGATTGTCACCATTGTCGGAAAGTCGGCTTATAAAGCAGAATGGGAAGAGGGTTTAAAAAAAGCCTTAGATAGTCACTAGTCAATTTGCTAGCTTGTACGAAAGAGTATCAAGTTCAAATTACAATCTGAATAATCCTTGGACCCTGGATATGACTTACAAACAGACTTTCGAAAACTGCTTTTCATCCAAAAGCAGCGAACATGACTGGGTGCGCACAGCGTTTCTGAAATCGCTTGCCCAGACGGAGACGATTGCTTCGTCTTTACAAATTTTGAAAGCGAAGGGTAAGTTGCCCCTTCTGAATTTACCTGGACAAACGGATGATATTGATGCGCTCAGCCAGCATCATTTCGTCACCGATAAATCCTTTAATCGGTTTGTCATTGTTGGTATTGGGGGCTCATCATTGGGGGGACAGGTTCTGGTAAACCTGCGCGAGCGGGATGCGGCACCTTATCTGAATTTTTGGGATACGCTCGATTACCATGTGATGAAGCCTTATTTGCGCGGTAAAAAACTCCGTGAAACCCGATTTCTGCTTATTTCAAAATCTGGCTCAACCCCTGAAATCATGGCTCAAACCCTCATGGTAATCGAAGCCTTGGATAAAGCCGGCGGGAAAGAGGCAGTGAAAAAGCAATGCATTGCCATCTGTGAGCCGGGCGATAATCCATTGGGGTATATTGCCGATAAGTGGAGTATTGAGCGATTAGATCACGATCCTGATGTAGGCGGGCGGTATTCCGGCCTGTCTCTGGTGGGCGCACTGCCTGCGTTGATTGCCGGAATTGATATGAAGGCGGTTCGCGAAGGCGCGCAAGCCGTGCTCGAGGACACGCTCAGCAAACCTGAATCCGCGCCGCGAGTGTCGGCGGCATTAACTCACGCCTTGTCAGAGCTGTGCGATGTAAAGCTGAATGTACTGATGCCTTATTCCAAACAGCTAGAGCCTTTCACGCACTGGTATCGTCAGCTGTGGGCGGAGAGTATTGGAAAAGAGGGGCGCGGGACGACGCCACTGAACGCACTTGGACCAATTGACCAGCATAGCCAGCTTCAGCTTTGGCTTGATGGTCCAAATGATAAATTCTTTACCTTGATCATTAACCGTGACACCGATAAAAGCCCGTTGATGGATGTGGGGATTGCTGACAACATTCCGGCGCTGGATTATCTGAAAAATCACCATATTAGCGACGTTGTCCAAGCTGAAGCCCATGCAACGGCAAAAACGCTGGCGGATCGTGGCAAGTTCCTTCGGTGTATTTATATCGACAAGCTGGATGAAAGAACCATTGGTGGGTTACTCATGCATTTCATGCTGGAGACGATCATTACCTGTAATCTTATTGGCGTCAATCCGTTCGACCAGCCTGCTGTTGAAGAGGGTAAAAGGCTGACCAAAATGTACTTGAAAGGCGAGGCATGACCCTTCGTCGTCTTCCAGACAATATTGTAAATCAGATTGCAGCCGGTGAGGTCGTTGAGCGTCCGGCATCTGCCGTCAAGGAACTGGTGGAAAATGCGATCGACGCCGGTGCCGACCGGATTGATGTGGTTATGCGAGCTGGTGGGCGCTCGCTAATATCTATCGTTGATAACGGGAAAGGCATGACGCCTGATGAGCTGGATCTGTGTTTTGAACGGCACGCGACTTCAAAGCTCCCGGATGAGGATTTGGTCAATATTCAGCATTTAGGTTTTCGCGGTGAGGCAATTCCCTCTATCGCTTCGGTCAGCCGTATGGCCATTACGTCAAGAGCCATCGGTGCTGACAGCGCGTGGAAACTTACGGTTGAAGGTGGCCGCAAGGGGCAAATTGAACCTGCTGCCATGGCAACGGGAACCCGGGTCGAAGTTCGGGATATCTTTTATGCAACCCCGGCGCGGCTAAAATTTTTGAAATCTGAACGGGCTGAATTTGGCGCGGCTTTGGACGTCATGCGGCGCCTCGCTATGGCTTATCCCTCTATCGCTTTTTCCCTATCTGATGAAAAACGAACTGCGCTTAAAGTGGCTGCGGCGCAAGGGGATTTGTTTGAAGCCTGGCTGGACCGGCTTGGGGCGATCATGGGCCGCGAATTTTCAGAAAATGCTCTGAAAATTGAAGCCGAACGCAATGGCGTTATTTTGACAGGTTATGCGGGTGTGCCGACTTTTAATCGGGGCAACGCCAATATGCAGTTCATGTTTGTGAACGGCCGCCCGGTCAAAGATAAAACCTTCACCGGGGCTATTCGTGCTGCCTATATGGATTTGCTCGCGCGCAATCGTCATGCGTTACTGGCCCTGTTTTTGGAACTTCCCGCGGATCAGGTGGATGTAAACGTGCATCCGGCAAAAGCCGAAGTCAGATTTCGCGATTCCGGTGGGGTTCGCAGTTTGATTATTGGCGCGCTCCGAAATGCTTTGGCCGAAAATGGTCACCGGGCGTCGTCCACGGTTGGGCATCAGGCGCTAGGCGCGTTTCGCGCCGAAGGGGTTCAGCTTCCCCTGCAATCGCGCCCAAGCCAGCCCGTAGGAATGGGAAATTGGTCAGATGTGAACCGAAACGGTGGATATACTCAGGGTGTGGCCGATGAAGCCGCGGTATATCATGCGCCGATTGTAAGTGAATATGCGGGGCAGGCGGGTTCTGACAGCTATCGAAGCCTGCAAGAACCATCAGCACGTGATTTGGGGGCGGATAACCAACAATCAGCCGCAGACCCTGACTTGCAAACCTATCCGCTGGGTGCGGCGCGTGGACAGCTTCACGAAACCTATATCGTCTCGCAAACCCGTTCGGGGATGGTGCTAGTGGATCAGCATGCAGCCCATGAGCGGCTGGTGATGGAGCGGATGAAAAAAGCCTACGCTCAGAAATCGGTTGGGCGGCAAATGCTATTGCTCCCCGATGTTATTGAAATTGATGAAGCCGCGGCTGAGCGGGTTTGCGCCCGCGCTGATGAATTGTCTGATATGGGTTTGGTGATTGAACCGTTTGGGGCTGGTGCCATTGTCGTTCGGGAAACCCCGGCTATGCTTGGCAATTGCGATGTTAAAGGTCTCATTATGGATCTGGCGGATGATTTAGCAGAATTTGACACAGCACTGGCACTGAAAGATCGGTTGGATGATGTCTTTGCCACGATGGCGTGCCATGGATCTGTGCGGGCCGGGCGGCGTCTAACCATTGATGAAATGAACGCGCTTTTGCGGGAAATGGAAGTGACTCCACATTCAGGGCAATGTAATCACGGACGCCCCACTTACGTTGAATTGCAGTTGTCAGAAATTGAAAAACTGTTCGGTCGCCGGTGAGCACGATAAAGGATTGCCCGAAGCTGATTTAATCGATATGAACCGGATCAGCTTATAGGAAATCAGCATGTCGAAACCCAAAAATCAGTCTTTTGACGTTCTTGTCATCGGTGCCGGTGCCGCTGGAATGATGTGCGCGATCGAAGCGGCAAAGCGGGATCGGCGTGTGCTTCTACTTGAAAAATCAAGTGAAGCGGGCAAGAAAATTCTCATCTCTGGCGGCGGACGGTGTAACTTTACAAACCTGTTTGCAGCCCCTGATCGGTACTTATCTGACAATAAGCATTTTTGTAAATCAGCGCTCAAATCCTATAGCCAATCTGATTTTATCAAGCTGGTCGAAAAATATCGTGTGCCCTATCATGAAAAGAAACTGGGACAGTTATTTTGTGATGATAGCGCCAGCCAGATCACGCAGATGCTATTGAAAGAATGTGAAGCTGCAGGTGTTACCCTGTGGTGTGACAGTGCCGCAGAAACGGTCGAAGCATTAGCAGAAGGCGGCTTTAGGATCAAAGTCGGTCCGCAGAACGTTACAGCGGCTTCCGTTGTTCTGGCCTCAGGCGGCCTGTCCATTCCGAAAATTGGCGCCAATGATTTTGCCTATCGCATTGCCCGTGGATTTGGTCTCAAAATGACCGAAACGCGCCCCGGGCTGGTGCCGTTCACTTTTGACCCGCCTGATATGGACCGCTTTGCCGGGCTCACCGGGGTCTCGGCAGATGTCACGGCCCGAATTGGAAAAACGACTTTCCGCGAAAATGTCCTTTTTACCCATCGCGGGGTTAGCGGTCCGGCCATATTGCAAATTTCCTCTTTTTGGAAACCCGGTGATATCCTGCATCTGGATTTCCTCCCTGATGAGGATGTTTTGGGGCTGCTGCAGCAGGCGCGCAAATCAACCCCGAAAGGCAGCGTAAAAAAAATACTGTCTCAATATCTGGCGAACCGATTGCTCGATAAATTGCTCGAAGTGGTTGGCGATCTGCCGGAATTGGGTAATTGCTCGGACAAATTATTGCGAAAGATTGACGCTTCCATCAAGCATCTTGAAATTAAACCCAATGGCACCGAAGGATACCGTAAAGCCGAGGTAACTGTGGGCGGCATCTGCACATCAGAACTTAGTTCAAAAACCATGGAAGCCAAATCCGTACCTGGGCTTTATTTCATTGGTGAGGCTGTGGACGTGACCGGCTTTTTGGGGGGCTATAATTTCCAATGGGCTTGGTCTTCGGGCTACGCGGCGGGGCAGTATGCCTGACCGGTCCAAAGACGATTGGTTGCGCCTCTGCCCGCAATTGAGCATTGGGGCATCGCAATCGGTTGAACCACTTAAACTCTCCTCAGAAACCCTCGCCGCAGTAGCGGAACATTTTTGGTCCCGGGGGTTTTTACAGCTTCCTCCGCAATTTAACGCAAAGGATCTGGCCCCCATTATAGCGGGTATGCATCAGCTCAAATCGGCGGGGATCGCGCCTGTCTACATTTACCTGTTTGATCAACCTTGGCAGCTGTTTGAAAAATTAAGACCCTTAACCGCGCATCTTTTGGGCGAAGACTATGCACTGTTACCCAATTTCTGGGCCTGGCATTTGGACCGCGCGGGCGCAGCGGGGTGGCCGCTGCATCGCGACTGCGACGCGCAAACGGTGTTTAAAGTGGGTGCGGATAAGTTGCTTATGAGCTTATCTCTTTGGCTGCCACTCACTGATGTAGACGAAGCCAATGGCTGCATGTATGTGGTCGAATATCCGGCGCTAAAAGCCCGGGGCGGGGATGAAATATCCGATGGGGAAATTTGTGCCGTCGCAACTCCTCTACCAGCCAAGGCCGGATCAGTTTTAGGCTGGCCGCAGGACGTGCTGCATTTCGGTGGCACATATAGTGAAAAGGCGACGAACGCGCGTCTCAGCCTGTCATTTGAATTTCAAAATACAGCGTTTGATCCGCTGGCGGAGCCGCTGCTGAGTACCCGAAATCTGCCCGGCTTTGAAACCCGTTTAAAGCTGCTGGCTGACCAGTTTGACAAATATCGGCATATTGATCCGGGGTTAGCCGCCGGTTGATTTTTTCAAAATCACCAGTTTCGCTGCGCCGTATTTGCGGGTGTCGATCTGTTCCAGCTCAGCAATTTCAGGCAAATTTTGTTTCGCCGCCAGCTCAACAGCGATGATGGTGTTATCGCCAATCCAGTTATTTTCAAGTAAGGCTTTCAGCGTAGGTTCAGCCAGATCCTCGTTATAAGGTGGATCCATCATCACCAGATCCACTGGCGCCGGCGCACTGCCGGGATTGAGGCCACTGCGATTGAAAACGCTAGCTTGTCGCTGCGCATCAATAAGGGCGAGGTTTTGTTTAATCAGTTTAAGGCTATCGGCATGATTATCCATAAAGGTCACATGCGCCGCGCCGCGCGATAAGGCTTCGACCCCCAGCGCTCCTGTTCCGGCAAAAACGTCCAGCACTTTGACGCCAAGGGGCATGGGGCCATTTTCAGTACGAAATTCACTGCCATGGGCCAAGATGTTAAACAACGCTTCACGCGTTCGATCCGCTGTGGGGCGAATACGTTTATCCTCTGGCAGAACCAGTTTCTTGCCTTTGTGCTCTCCGCCAACAATGCGCATTACCGTTGCCTTGTTCTTTTCGGTGCGGCCTTCGCTTTGCTTCGGCTCTTACGGGCCTCACGTTCATTCGCATCCTTGGGTGGACCCCATTTTGCGTTTGATTTTTTCGCAGGACGGGCGCCCTCTTTGGCAGGTTTTGCTGTCGTCAGTGTGCCTTTTTTGCGGTTGCCCGGTTTGGCGAGTAATTCCTTGCCTTGCATCTTGGGCTTGCGGCTTCTGGGGGCCTCAACAACTTCTTCTTCTTCGTATTTTTCCACGCCCATTTGATCTCGCAGGATCTTGGACTTTACTTCTTCAACGGCCCCATCTTCCAACTCACCCAGTTGCAGCGGGCCGTATGACACGCGGATCAGGCGCAGCACGGGGTAGCCTAAATGATCCATGACTTTTCGCACTTCGCGGTTTTTACCCTCGCGAATGGAAACCGTAAGCCATGAGTTGGCGCCTTTTGTACTATCCAGTTCCGCTTCGATGGCGTCATAGCGAACGCCCTCAATGGTAACGCCTTTGGTTAGTTTCTTCAGTTCATGTTCTTTGGGATGGCCATGGACCCGAACCCGATATTTGCGTTTCCAGCCGGTGGCCGGAAGTTCCAGCCGCCGCGCCAGTTCACCGTCATTGGTCAGCAGCAGCAGACCTTCAGAGTTAATATCCAGGCGGCCTACGGAAATAACCCGGGGTAAATCTTCGGGCAGATTATCGAAAACCGTATCACGGCCTTTTTCGTCATTATGGCTTGTCACCAAACCAACGGGCTTGTGATAGCGCCAAAGACGAGAACGTTCTTTGCGCGGCAGGGGTGTGCCATCCACGACAATGTCGTCATCTTCGCCAACCGTTGTTGCCGGACTTGTCAGCTTGACTCCGTTCAGGATAACCCGACCTGCTTCGATCCACCGTTCTGCATCGCGGCGCGAGCAAAGACCTGCACGGGCCATCCGTTTGGCGATCCGTTCTTTTTTCTGTTCTTCCTCAGCCATGACGGACAGATGCCTCCTCTATGAATGCATCGAAGATTTTCCGATCACCCTTAGAAATTAAATATTCGGGATGCCATTGAACACCAAGGCAAAAGCGATAGCGATTATCTTCGATGCCTTCGATGACCCCATCGGGGGCAACGGCATTGATGATGATATTGTCTGAAATGTCTTTTGCTGCCTGATGGTGGGCGCTGTTGACAGGCAGACTATCTGTGCCAACAATTTTGTGCAGCAAGGTCCCCGGTGTTACAGCCACATCGTGACCGGCTTCGGTTCGCGGGTTGGGTTGTTCATGGGCCAGCGGGTTTTCCACTTCATCGGGAATATGCTGGATCAGGGTGCCGCCCAAAATTACATGCAGCAATTGCTGCCCACCGCAAATTCCCAAGACCGGCTTGTCTTTTGCCAGCATGGCCTCGGTAACGGATTTTTCAAATAAGGTCCGGCGATCCTTGGTGATCACCGTATCATGCCGGGACGTTGCCCCAAACATGGCGGGATCCACATCAAATGCGCCGCCGGTGACCACAAGACCATCAAGCAGCTCACCATAGGTTTCTGCTAAATCCGGCTCATGAGGCAGGGGCAGGGGAATGCCACCACTTTGCGTGATGACATCTGCATAATTTTGACGCAGTGCATACCAGGGCATGTTGGAATAGCCACCGGGATCTTCAGAATCGAGCGTAATGCCAATAACAGGTTTTTTCATGTCTTCTTTTAAGCCTGTCGCAGGTGCAACTCAATAGAAGATGCACGCTTCAAAATATTAAATCAGACGTGCTTGTCGCTTGACGTGGTTAATTTCAACGGTCAATTTGGGCCATGGATTTTGAATTAACCAATTATATGGAAGAAGCACTGCATACGGCCGAACTGTCGGCGCGGCGCGGTGAGGTGCCGGTTGGAGCCGTTATCGTTGACAGTAAATCCGGTCGCATTGTCGCAAAAAGCGGGAATCAGATGGTCGGACGGTTCGATCCAACGGCTCATGCTGAAATGATGGCAATTCGCGCGGCGGCCAATATGGTCGGCAGTCAACGTCTGGTCGATTGCGATCTTTACGTCACGCTTGAACCCTGTCCCATGTGTGCTTCTGCGATCTCATTGGCACGAATTCGCAGGCTTTATTTTGGTGCCTATGATCCCAAGGGCGGCGGTGTTGAATATGGCCCGCGGATTTTTGATCAGCCCACTTGTCATCATAAACCTGAAATTTATGGTGGCATTGGAGAGGCACAAGCAAGTAGACTGCTCAAAGAATTCTTCGCGTCCAGACGCTAGACAATAATAAGTAACAAGAACAACCAATAAAAAGGGGAGTTATCATGAATTTTGAATATTCAGACAAAGTTAAAGACCTTCAAGCCCGCGTGCAGGCATTTATGGATGAACATGTTTATCCAAATGAGGAAACTTTCGAAGAACAGGTCAATGACGGGGATCGCTGGCAGCCAACAGCTATCGTTGAAGAGCTGAAAGCCAAGGCGAAAGCCGAAGGTCTTTGGAATCTGTTCCTGCCTGAAAGTGAAAATGGCGCGGGCCTGACCAACCTTGAGTACGCACCGCTCTGCGAAATTATGGGCAGTGTTCATTTCGGGGCAGAAGTTTTTAACTGCTCTGCGCCAGATACGGGCAACATGGAAGTGTTTGAGCGTTATGCAAACGAAGAACTGAAAGAGCGTTGGTTGAAGCCTTTGCTTGCGGGCGAGATTCGCTCAGCCTTTGCCATGACCGAACCTGCTGTTGCCTCCTCTGATGCGACAAACATTGAATCAGATATTCGCCGCGAAGGTGATGAATATGTGATCAATGGCCGCAAATGGTGGACATCGGGCGCAATGGACCCTCGCTGTAAAGTTTTGATCTTTATGGGCAAAACAGACAAAAGCGCGGCTGTCTATAACCAGCAATCCATGATCGTTGTGCCACTGGATACACCGGGCATCAAGATCGAACGCTTCCTGCCAGTCTTTGGATATGATCATGCGCCGCATGGCCATGCCGAAGTAAGCTTTAAAGATGTTCGCGTTCCCGCAGATCACATTCTGCTTGGCGAAGGCCGCGGCTTTGAAATTGCACAAGGTCGCTTGGGCCCTGGCCGTATTCACCATTGCATGCGTTTGATCGGTGTTGCCGAACGTGCGCTTGCGAAAATGTGTGTTCGGGTTCAGGACCGCGTTGCCTTTGGCAAGAAAGTCTCTGAACAGACCGTGACCTTGGAACGGATTGCCGAATCTCGTGCGATGATCGAGCAGGCACGCCTGCTGACATTGAAAGCGGCCTATATGATGGACACTGTTGGCAATAAAAAAGCGAAAGCAGAAATTGCTATGATCAAGGTGGTTGCGCCTAACATGGCTTGCCAAGTGATTGACTGGGCAATTCAGGCCCATGGCGGCGGCGGTGTAACCAGTGATTTCGGTCTGGCAGCAGCCTATGCCGGTGCGCGGACACTTCGTTTGGCCGACGGCCCGGATGAAGTGCATCGCAATCAGATCGCACGTCTGGAGCTGAAAAAGCACATGTGATCATCGTATCACATTGGCGACAAATTTACGGTATAGTTAAAGCCCCTGATGTCATTCGGGGGCTTTTTCTTTGCATCGCAACATAGGGTCTTATATACAGGTTTTTTCGGGCAGTATTTGCCAGGGTGGTAGAATGATCAAGACAGCAGGCTATATTGTAGCCGCAATTGTAATTGTTTTAGTGGGTTTCCAGTATCGATATGAAAGTCTTGATCCCTGTGAATGGCTGACACAGGAAATGGTCATGTCCACCGGATTGCCAAGCGTTTCTGGTCTGGGAAAAACAGCAGGTACTGTCATGAGTAAAGGCGAATGCCTGCAAAACTGGATGGATTTACGGGTTCAGGAAGCTGAAAGTAAATGAGCCGGTAAAAACCGGCTCAAAAATTCTCTCAAAATAATTGAATGATTATCCTGCGTTAAGAATGTTTTTGGCGCCAAGGTCCGCCAGCATTCGGGCAAAGGCACCATAGGTTGTCGCCCGTTCAGAACTGGCATTTCCATCAAGGCCGCGTTTGTAAACACCCTGTACAATTGCTGCCAGACGGAAGAAGGAAAAGGCCATATAGAAGGGCCAGTTTTCAATCCCATCACGGCCTGTGCGTTTGCAGTAAGCCGCAAGATACGCTTCTTCCGAAGGAATACCGCTTTCCTGATAGTTGGTTGTCACCAGCCCGCCAGACGTGGGATGCATAAAGTGATAAGGCATGCAGTTGTAGGCTAGATCCGCGAGTGGATGCCCCAAGGTGCAAAGCTCCCAATCGAGAATGGCAACCACTTCGGGTTTGGTCGGGTGAATGATCATATTTTCAAGACGATAATCACCATGGCAGATGGTATTTTCCAGATTTGTCGGCATATTTGCCGGTAGCCACTCGATCAGTTTTTCCATGGTTGGAACGACTTCAGTCTCTGACGCCCGGTATTGTTTGGTCCAGCGTCCGATTTGGCGTTCGAAATAATTTCCCTGTTTGCCAAAATCAGCAAGTCCAACCGCGTCAATGTCCACATTATGCATCTTGGCTAATGTGTCGTTCATGGCATCATATATGGCCGCCCGCTCAGCTGGATCCATCCCGGGGAGTTCAGGCTGGCGGAAAATCCGGCCTTCGACCTTTTCCATGATGTAAAAAGGGGTGCCAATCACGTCAGGATCTTCACAAAGCGCATAGGTTTTTGCGACCGGTACATCCGTGCTTTGCAGCGCTGACATGACCTTGAATTCGCGGTCAACCGCATGGGCTGATGGCAAAAGAACCCCCGGCGGTTTTTTGCGCATTACATATTCCTGCGCCGGTGTATGCAGCAGGAACGTTGGGTTGGATTGGCCACCTTCGAACTGGCTGATCGTCAAAGGGCCTTCAAACCCTTCCACGTTTTCCTGCATATAGGCTCGCAAGCTATCTTCGTTAAATTTATGTGCCGCGCGTACTGGCGTGACATCGGTATTGTCTGACATTCGGTCCACCCGTTCTTTTTTATTTTAGCTTGGGTTATTTATTCAGGATTAATTCTACTTGCTGCCACCCTTTTTTGGCAAGAGGCTTGGCACGTTTGCCCATATCAACCGCATGTTGACTGGATGCGGTTCCATCAACAACCCGTCCCATAATGCCCTGCAAAATCGCGGAAAGGCGGAACATGTTATAGGCCATGTAGAAATCCCAGTTTTCAATATGAGTGCGGCCAGTTCGCTCGCAATACATTTTGACATACTCTTCTTCGGTTGGAATGCCTAAGGAACTCAGATCCAAGCCGTATAATCCACGGAAAAGCTCAGGCTCCAGCCGCCAAGTCATGCAATGGTAGGAAAAATCGGCAAGGGGGTGGCCCAGTGTCGATAGCTCCCAGTCCAAAATCGCGATGACTTCTTTGCTTGATCGATCCAGAATGGTGTTATCCAGACGGAAATCCCCATGAACAACCGATGTCTCGTCACCGGCAGGGATGTTCTTTGGCAACCATTCCATCAGCTTGTCCATCTCTGGAATGCTTTCGGTCTCGGACGCCTTGTATTGCTTGCTCCAGCGGTTGATCTGGCGGGCCAAATAGTCTGTGGGTTTGCCAAAACCTTCAAGCCCGACAGCTTTGTAATCGACCTGATGCAGTTTGGCGATGGCGCTGTTCATGGAATCAAAGGCGGCAAAACGCTGGTCATTTGAAAAATGCGGCAGGGCCGGGTCCCATTCAATATCGCCGTCGACAAAATCCATTACATAGAAAATTGTGCCAATAATGCTTTCATCTTCACACAGACAATAGGTGCGGGGTACTGGAACCCCGGTACCAAAAAGGCCATTGAGCACTTTATATTCCCGGTCAACCGCATGAGCGGAGGGAAGTAATTTCCCCGGAGGCTTTTTGCGAAGCACATATTGTTTTTTAGGCGTTACAAGGAAATAGCTGGGGTTTGATTGGCCACCTTTGAACTGTCGAAGTTCAAGCGGGCCTTCAAATCCCTCTACATGACTTTGCAGGTAGGTTTCGAGGGCAGCCTCGTCAAGTTTATGGGTGTCCTGAACCTCCATGGTCCCGGAAAACTGTTCGGTCCGATCCGTCATGCGTGTTTCCTTTTTTTATTTTTCTCGCTCAATGGCCCTCCAGCCAATGTCTGAACGGCAAAAGCCTTCTGGCCAATTGATCTCCCTAATCGCAGCATAAGCCTTTTGGGCGCATCGCGTCACTGTTTTTCCCGTGGCAGTGACCCCCAGAACGCGCCCGCCCGTCGCCAGAATTTTATCGCTATCCTGTTTGGTGCCTGCATGCAGCACGATAACATCTTCATGGGCGTTCGCTGCATCCAGTCCCTTGATTTGGGTGTTTTTCTCGTAAGCGCCGGGATAGCCATTGGCGGCCATGACGACAACCATCGCCGCATCCTCGCTCCAATCTAATGAGATTGAACTGAGAGAACCATCTGCCGTCGCCATTAGGGCAGGTAGCAAATCACTGGCAAGCCGTGCCATTAGAACCTGCGTTTCCGGATCGCCAAAGCGGACATTATATTCGATCAGTTTTGGCCCTTCGGCTGTAATCATCAGTCCGGCATATAGCACACCGGTATAGGGCGTTCCGTTGTCGCTCATAGCGGCAACCGTGGGCTTAATGATCCGCTCTATGGTCAGTTTGACCATATCATCGGTCATCACAGGGGCGGGGGAATAGGCGCCCATGCCACCTGTATTGGGGCCGGTGTCACCGTCACCCACGCGCTTATGGTCCTGCGCGGTGGCCAGCGGCAGAATATTTGTGCCATCTGTCAGCACAAAGAAACTGGCTTCTTCACCTTGCATAAATTCTTCGATCACCAGCTCCGCGCCAGCTTCGCCAAACATGCCGCCGAAAATATCATCAATTGCCTGTTCGGCATCTTGGCGGGTTTCGGCAATGATAACGCCTTTGCCCGCTGCTATCCCATCGGCTTTGATAACAATCGGAATGGACTGTTTTGCCAGATAGGCCTTGGCTGACACCGCATCGCTAAAGCGCTCATACGCAGCTGTTGGAATGTTATATTTGCGGCAAAGGTCTTTCATAAACCCTTTGGAGCCTTCAAGCTGCGCGGCGGCTTTATTGGGGCCAAAGGCTTTAATACCTGCTGCGGCTAGATCATCAACCAGCCCATCCACAAGCGGGGCTTCGGGGCCGACGACGACGAACTCAATGCTATTCTCATTACAAAAGTTGATGACATCATCTGCATTCGCGGCGTCAAGGGCTACGCAATTGGCAAATTCCGCAATGCCGCCATTTCCCGGAGCACAGTATAAAAGATCAATTTTTGGGGATTTGCTGAGAGCCCAGCAAAGGGCATGTTCACGGCCGCCAGAGCCAATAACCAATATATTCATTGTTAAACGCGCTATTTTCCTGTTTCGAAGTCTCGACATGAGCGTATAAGCTTGTAGCATACCAGTTGAACGATACAAACAGAGTAAAAGGCGCGGCGTGGCAGAATTTCCAGGAACCTCAAGCAATGCCCATGAATTTACTGTCTCTGAACTGAGTGGGGCGCTCAAGCGCACCGTTGAGGATCAGTTTGGCAACGTCCGTGTCCGCGCTGAAATATCGGGGTTGAAGCGAGCTGCGTCGGGGCATGTGTATTTGGCTCTAAAAGATGAAAATGCGGTTCTGGATGGCGTCATGTGGAAAGGCGTTGCCCAGAAACTGAGCTTTCGTCCCGAAGATGGCCTCGAAGTTGTCTGCACGGGAAAACTGACAACCTATCCGGGCCGTTCCAAATACCAGATTGTGATCGATAGCATGGCACCTGCGGGTGTCGGGGCGCTAATGGCTCTGCTTGAAGAGCGAAAGAAAAAACTGGCTGCCGAAGGTCTGTTCGCAGCGGAGCGGAAAAAGCCGCTTCCCTATATGCCAACGGTCATTGGCGTTGTAACGTCCCCCACTGGCGCGGTGATTCGTGATATCCTGCACCGGTTGCGTGACCGCTTTCCAACCCATGTATTATTGTGGCCTGTTCTGGTACAGGGGGAGAGCGCGGCTGGACAGATTGCCAGCGCGATTCGTGGCTTTAACGCAATTGAGGTCGGGGGTGCTGTTCCGCGCCCTGACCTGCTGATTGTGGCAAGGGGCGGCGGAAGCCTCGAAGATTTGTGGGCTTTCAACGAAGAAGATGTCGTTCGCGCCGCGGCAGAAAGCCAGATCCCATTGATCTCGGCGGTGGGCCATGAAACCGACACCACTTTAATCGATTATGTTTCCGACCAGCGGGCGCCCACACCAACGGCCGCAGCAGAAATGGCCGTGCCGGTGCGATCTGAACTGCTGGCATATACCGAAGATTTGGATCGGCGGGTCCGCCGGGGATTGCTCCGCTCTATTCATGATAAACGGGAAAAGTTGGCGGGGCTTGCCCGGGGCTTGCGCGACCCACAATCCATGCTGCAGGATAAAATCCAGCATCTGGATCATCTGGACAGCCGCCTTCGAAGTACGATGGTAAATTTGGTGGGACTTCGTCAGCAACAATATGCAAGCGTGAGCAGTCAACTGCGGCCGGAGCTCTTAAGCCGTGGCTTTGCCCAGAATTTTGAACGGCTTGAAAATTATGGCGGGCGTATGAACCGCGCGGTTTCGGTCAGTAAAGATCGGGCTGATGCGCGCCTGAAAGCAAGTGCGCGGCTACTGGAAAGTCTGTCCTTTAATCAGGTGCTGGCCCGCGGATACGCAATTGTGAAAGATGCAAATGGCAAAGTGATCAGCCGAAGCGAAAAGGTCGCCGAAGGCATGACTGCTGAAATTCAATTTGTAGATGGCATGAAAAATGCCGTTTTTACATCGCCCAATGGCGGGGGAGCACAGCTTCCCAAACCTAAAAAAGCTCATCAAAAGAAACAGGCTGATAAAGCCGACAAACCAACGCAGGGGTCTTTGCTGTGAAATCACTATTGAGTGCAGTTCTTTTATTCTGTCTATCATTCACATGTGCTGTCGCTGCTGAAAGCGTCGAGCTGTCGGGAAATTTTATGCAGGGCGGGTTGGTCACTGGTCAGACAGCGCCGGGCGCCAAAGTCTGGCTGAATGGAAAACCGGTTCGTGTTGGCGAAAAGGGACAGTTTCTGTTTGGTTTTGGCCGTGATTATAAAGGCGTGGCTGAAGTTCGGGTGGAACTGCCCGGCGGCGAGGTCGTGTTAAAGAACATCGGAATTGAAGAACGGGCTTATAAGACCGAACGGGTGGATGGCCTTCCGCCTTCGAAGGTGACGCCCAGCGAAGAATTTTATAAACGGATCCGTAAAGAGAATGCGGAAATTGCCCGCATTCGCGCCATAGATACGGTTGAATACTGGTTTGAAAGTGGCTGGGTCTGGCCTGCCAAGGGGCGGATCAGCGGTGTGTATGGCAGTCAGCGGATTCTGAACGGGGTGCCCAAACGTCCTCATTTTGGGCTGGATGTCGCGGCCCCTGTTGGCACCGATGTGGTTGCTTCAACCGACGGCGTTGTCCGCATGGCTGAAAAGGATCTGTATTATACGGGCGGCACGATTATGATCGACCATGGTTTTGGTCTGGTGTCTGTCTACTCTCATCTGGCAAGCCTGTCGGTCAAAGTGGGGGACTTTGTTCGTCAGGGCAGCAAAATTGGCGAGGTCGGCGCGACCGGGCGGGCCAGCGGGCCGCATCTGGATTGGCGTTTGAATTGGTTCAAGGAGCGGCTTGATCCAGAACTGTTGTTGCAAAAACCACAATAATTCGCGACTTCGAAAAGAGATAGCTACCTTAAATGCAGCGGCACAAAATCCTTGAGCAGATCCATAAGCTTTGCATGTAAAGATAGGCCGCTGGAAATAACCGTGTCATGGACAGGGTTTTCCTGATTATAAATAATCTCTTCACCTTTTGTCGTGGTCGAAATGCCGCCCGCTTCGGACAGGATCAGATCGGCGGCGGCGATATCCCAATCACTCTTTGCCGATAGGGACAGGGACGCGTCATAATCCTGATTGGCGACAACAGCAATGCGATAGGCAATGGAATTGAGATGGTCAAATTTGGCGCCCGGAGCATCCGCTAGCCAATTGTGCCACTCAAATGCTTTACGGCTGGCGAGCAGCTTTGACTCCGACAATTCCGTCTTTTCACTGCAGAAAAGTTTCACGCCGTTCAGATAGGAACCCTGCCCAATGCTGGCTTCGAAAAATTCATCGGTGACCGGATTAAACAGGGCAGCTGCGACCGGCTTGCCGTTATCAACAAGGGCGGCAGAGACGGTAAATTCGGGTTTTCCGGCAATGAAAGACCGGGTTCCGTCGATGGGATCCACAACCCACACCCGGCTTTTACCAAGGCGATCTTTGTTGTCGATGGTTTCTTCTGACAGCCAGCCATAATCGGGGTGCGTGGTCAGTAGATGATCTTTCAGATAGTGATCAATCTCAAGATCGGCCTCGCTGACGGGATCACCGGGGTTCTTTTCCCAGCTCTTTACATCGCCATGATAATATTTCAGGGCAATCTTCCCCGCCTCGCGAACAGAGTTGTGCAGTTCCTGTTGTTCAACCGAATAACGATGCGTCACGTGCCAGCCACCATCAATCCTTCAATACGCAGTGAAGGGGCGTTTGTGCCAAATTTGAATTCAAGATCGCTTGCCGGTGTCAGGTTTTTGAACATGTCCTTCAGATTACCAGCAATGGTCAGTTCAGAAACCGGAAAAACAATCTCGCCATTTTCGATCCAGAATCCGGATGCCCCGCGGCTGTAATCGCCGGTAACCCCGTTGACGCCAAATCCGATCAGGCTGGTCACATACAAACCCGATTTAATATCCTTGATCAGGTTCTGCAAGGACAGCTCACCTGCTTCCATATACAGGTTGGTGGTCCCCGATCCTGGCGGAGAGGAAGTCCCGCGTGTCGCGCGGCCATTGGTGACAAGTCCCAACTGTTTGGCGGAAGCGCTGTTTAAGATCCAGCTTGTAAGACGCCCGCCTGAAATTAAATCCAGCCGGTCATTCTTTACGCCTTCGCCGTCAAACGCTTTGGATGCAGCACCCCGGATGCGATGTGGGTCATCAACAATATTGATGTTCTCTGCAAAGACGGTCTGATCCATGGAATCTTTGAGGAAGCTGGTCCCCCGGGCAACGGCTGCACCTGAAATCGCTCCGGCAAAGTGACTAAGAATACTGCTGGAAATGCGGTTGCTGAAAACAACGGGAACATGAGCCGACGGCATTTTACGGGAATTGAGGTTCTTAACCGCGCGCTCTCCCGCGCTGGTGCCAACTTCGGCAGAGCCGCGCAAATCTTCGAAATGACGTTTGCTGTCATAGTCGTAGTCGCGCTCCATCTTGGTGCCTTCACCAGCAATGACGGACACGCCGACGGAAAAATTGGACCCCGAATAGGTGCCGCGAAATCCGTTGGAGGATGCCATGGCAACCGAGCTGTGACCATAAGAAGCTGACGCGCCTTCGGAATTTGTAACACCATCCACGGCCCGCGCGGCGGCTTCTGCCTCTGCTGCACTTTCGGCTAGCTGTTCAGCTGTACGGGTGGTGCTGTCCAGCAAATCAAGATCCGGGATTTCGGTGGCCAGCAGTTCCGGATCGGCAACGCCGCAATAGGGATCTTCTGGCATATTTTTGGCCATGGCAAGGGCGCGATCAACCAGTTCATCCAGTGTATCTGCTTTGGTGTCGTTGGAAGAGACGAAAGCCTGCTGTTTGCCGATCAGGACCCGAAGCCCAAGGTCATGTGCCTCTGAACGTTCCACTTCCTCAATCTCGCCCAATCGGTAGGAAACACTGGTCGAGGCTCCTTGTATCCGCACGGCTTCAACCGCAGCAGCCCCTTTTTTAAGGGCCTTTGAGACAAGATCTTCGAGGAT
The DNA here is from genome assembly GCA_034669685.1 of Sneathiella sp. Classification (GTDB taxonomy): domain Bacteria; phylum Pseudomonadota; class Alphaproteobacteria; order Sneathiellales; family Sneathiellaceae; genus Sneathiella. The sequence goes on along the minus strand of JAXMOU010000001.1, from coordinate 1,745,557 downwards.
ATTCAGGGAGTTTTGTTCGTTTGCTTTATGTTCAGACATTTGATTCCGGAAAATATGATTATGCGACGCGTCTTATAAGGTAGGGAGTAGAAGGCCAAATTGAAATCAGAAAATTTGCAATAGTCCCTCCCGGCCATCCCAAATTAGTTTCAAGCCCGTGGCAAACAACAGAATATAGGCCAAGCGGTAGAAAATAACTTCAGGCACCAGCTTATGTAGTTTGACCCCAAGCCAGATCCCAACAGGAGCAAGCGGCGCAAGGAGAAGCGAGGTTGCCAGATTCTCTGTCGAAAACTGCCCCAGATAAGCATATGGAACAAGCTTTACATAATTGACCACAAAGAAGAACCAGACGGACGTACCAACAAAGAGCGTTTTATCAATTTTCTGCGGGAGCATGTAAAACTGTAACGGCGGGCCGCCCGCATGGGCGATAAAACTGGTAAAACCGGCAAGGCTGCCCCAAAAGCTTCCCTTAACGGGATCTGGTCCGCTTTTCTTGCTCGCAAGGTTCGGTTTCAGCCAATTGTTCAATGTGAAGGCAACGGCGATAACCCCGATCATCAAGCGAACATAGTCATCATTGAGATATGAGAAAAAGGCAGCCCCAATGGCAATCCCGACAACCGCACCGGGCAGCAGGCAGGCCAGGTTTTTCCAGTCTGCTTTGCGCCGATAGGCAATCAATCCCATGATATCCATAAGACAAAGGATCGGCAGAATTATTGCGGCGGCCTGCACGGGCGAAATAACAAGCGTGATGATGGGAACACCTAGCATCCCCAAAGATCCTGCGAACCCGCCCTTTGAAATACCCACAATGATCATTGCCGGGATGGCCGCCAGATAAAAAATCGGGTCGGCGATAAAGTTCATTTCCATATAGGTTTACCACTGCCGGGCAGGCCCAGTTTTTCCCACATATCTGTGACCTTGTTCACCACATCTTCGTCCATCTGGATTTTCTCTCCCCATTCGCGGTGAGTTTCCGGTGGCAATTTGTTCGTGGCATCAAGGCAGGCCTTGCCGCCCAGTCCAGATTCAGGGGAGGCGAAATCCAGATAATCAATGGGCGTTCCCTCGATCAGGGTGATATCGCGTACCGGGTCCATTCGGGTGGAAACTGCCCACATCACATCTTTCCAGTCGCGCGCGTCAATATCGTCATCCACAATGATCAGGAATTTGGTGTACATAAACTGACGCAGGAAAGACCAGGCCCCCATCATCACCCGTTTGGCGTGGCCAGCATAGGCCTTCTTCATGGAAATCACAGCGATGCGATAGCTACATCCTTCGGGAGGAAGCCAGAAATCCACAATTTCGGGAAATTGCTGTTGCAGCAGGGGAATGAAAACTTCGTTCAAGGCTTCGCCAAGCACGCTGGGCTCATCGGGGGGGCGGCCGGTAAAGGTCGACAGATACACCGGGTTTTTACGCATGGTGATGGCCGTGATGGTGAAAACCGGAAATTGCTCTACCGAATTGTAATAGCCGGTATGATCGCCGTAGGGGCCTTCGTCTTCATATTCATCAAGCGAGACGTAGCCTTCAAGGACGATTTCGGCGGTTGCCGGAACTTTCAGGGGAATAGTTTTACAATCCACCAGCTCGACTTTTTCGCCGCGCAAAAGTCCGGCGAACTGATATTCGGACAGGGTATCGGGCACTGGCGTTACTGCCGCCAAAATGGTACCCGGGTCCGCGCCAACGACCGCAGCGACGGGCAGTGGTTCAGATTTTTCTTTTTTCCAGCGCTGGAAATGCTGGGCGCCGCCCCGGTGTTTGAGCCAGCGCATGATGGTTTTGTTTTTCCCCAGCTTTTGCATCCGGTAAATGCCGAGATTAAAATTGTCGGCTTTATCCTTGCCGGGGCCTTTTGTGACCACTAGCGGCCATGTGATCAGCGGCGCGGGTTCTCCCGGCCAGCAGGTTTGAATGGGCAATTTATCCAGATCAATGTCATCGCCGGTCAGCACCACTTCCTGGCAGGGGGCATTGCGCACTGATTTGGGGCGCATTGTCATGGCGGTTTTTAGAACGGGCAGCATCCCCATAGCCTCGCGAATACTGGCGGGCGGTTCAGGCTGGCGCAGGAACGCCAGTGTTTCGCCGACCTCACGCAGCTCCTCGGGCTTGCGCTGCATGCCCATGGCGACCCTGTCCACGGTGCCAAACAGATTAACCAGCACAGGCATGCCTGCAGGCTCGCCTTTCTCATTCACCGGATTTTCAAACAGAACAGCGGGGCCGTTTTCAGCCAGCAGGCGCGTCTGGATTTCCGTCATTTCCAGATCGGTGGACACGGGCTCGGTAACGCGAACCAGTTTTCCTTCCTTCTCTAGAAGTTTCATAAACTCTCTGAGCGACGCATAGGACATGGATATTCCTCAAGACGGGATGTTAAACTTACCCGCTACAATAGCGAAAAGGACAATAGCACCAAATATTTTGTTGGATTTGAACAGCAGCAGGCAGCGATCACCATCATCGATCTTCAAGGTGCGAATTTGCCAGATTAGATGGCCCGCAGCCACTGCCAGCAGGGCATAGAAAAAGACGGATAGCTGCAACAGGGTGCCGCAAATCGCAATGGCGGCAATGGTCAATGTGTAGAATCCCGTGAGCCAGTTAGCCGTTTGCGCGCCAAATTTTAGCGCCGTTGATTTCACACCGATCAGTGCATCATCTTCCTTGTCCTGATGGGCGTAGATCGTATCATATCCAAGTGTCCAGAAAATTCCGCCTACATATAAAATGGCGGGGACAATGCCAATTTCCCCTTTAACTGCGGCCCAGCCAAGCAAGGCCCCATAATTAAAGGCAAGGCCTAGAAAAAACTGCGGCCAATAGGTGAACCGTTTGGCAAAGGGGTAGATGACAACGAATACAAGACTGAAAATGCCAACTTGAACAGCAAAAGTATTGAACTGGGTGAGGATGACCAAGCCGATCAGACATTGTAGGCCAAGCCACAAAAACGCTTGAAGAACCGTGACCTGTCCGCTCGGGATGGGACGTTTTCGGGTGCGTTCTACCTTGTCATCAATGTTGCGGTCCGCAAGATCATTGATGGTGCACCCTGCGCCCCGCATGACCAACGAGCCAATTGCAAACAGGATAAACAGGGTGGGGTCAGGATATTGACCCATCGGCGCGGCCAATGCCAACGACCACCAGCAGGGGTAGAGCAACAACCATGTGCCAATAGGGCGGTCCAGACGGGACAGTTTGAAATATGGCTGGACATTTTCCGGTGCATATTTGTCGACCCAGTTCTGCCGACTGGCGTCCGCAATGATCCGATCCGGCTTTTCTTGACTGGAATTTTGCATATTTGGCCCGTTACCTATTATCGTTGGTCTTGGGTTTACCTGAATGATGGGATGACATCAAATGGAGTTTAAGGGTATAGGAGCCCTAAGACTGTAAATTAAAGGCACTTTTGCAATGGCTCAGAAAGAATTTTCCGTCCGTCTGTATATCGAAGCTGCACTGGCGGCAGGGCAGGGCGTTGTTCTGGAAAAATCACAGGCGCATTACATCGGCACGGTAATGCGGCGCAGTGTTGGCGATGAAATTTTACTGTTTAATGGACGGGACGGGGAATGGCAGGCGGTTATTCAGGAAATCCGTAAAAGCCACGTTCTGGTTAATCCGGTAAGCTGTCGGCGCCCGCAAACAGATGCATTGGATATCCAGCTTATGTTTGCCCCGGTCAAAAAAATTCAAACTGCGTTGATTATTCAAAAGGCAACTGAGCTGGGTGTTTCAGATTTACGCCCTGTGCAAACCTTTCGCACCAACGCGGATCGCCTGCGTGAAGATAAAATGACGCTGCAGGCGATTGAGGCTGCGGAGCAGTCAGAGCGTCTTAGCATTCCGACAATTCATCCACTTCAAAAACTGGATCAGGCGCTCAAAAATATTGAACCCGATCGCGCGCTTGTATTTTGCCATGAACGCAGCGATCTGCAGGATCCGATCGCAGTTCTGTCGCCCCTGAAAGAGTTTAAAAAGTTTACCGTACTGGTTGGGCCAGAGGGCGGCTTTTCAGATGAAGAGCGCGAAAAAATAGCCAAATGTGACGAGGCACACATTCTGGGAATGGGGCCGCGAATTTTACGGGCAGAGACCGCGGTGATCTCGGCATTGACCTTGGTGCAGGCTGTTTGTGGTGATTGGCAGCAATAATTAAGACATTGGCCGACTGTAAAATTTATATATGCTAACCCGTGGAAATGATCATTAACACTTGAAGCATTAATTTCTTTCCATTAATTGATAAAAAAGTCGGCGGGAGGGCGCTCAACCGACATTGAGAAACAAAGGAAACGAAATGTCAGGACCAGCTACCGGTAGCGCGACCCCGATTGCGAATAAAGCACAGCTTGTTGAATTCGCCATGAGCGGATGCAAACCCAAAGATAAATGGCGCATTGGAACCGAACATGAAAAGTTTGGTTTTAATCTCGAAACACTTCGGCCACTTCCCTACGAAGGGCCCAGTGGAATTAAAGCGATGCTCGAGGGATTGCAGCGCTTTGGCTGGGAACCCCAGTTCGAAGGCGATAATGTTATTGCGCTCTTGATGAACGGCTATTCGGTAAGCCTTGAACCCGGCGGACAGCTGGAGTTATCGGGCGCGGCCCTTGAAAATCTGCATCAAACCTGTAGCGAAGTTCACACCCATCTGGCGCAAGTGCGTGAAGTGGGTGATGAAATTGGCGTTGGTTTCCTTGGGCTTGGGTTTGATCCAAAATGGCCCCGTAATGAAATCCCGGTCATGCCAAAAGGCCGCTATGGGATTATGAAATCCTATATGCCGAAAAAAGGCGGTCATGGATTGGATATGATGTTCCGCTCCTGCACCGTTCAGGTCAATCTGGATTATGGCAGTGAAGCGGATATGATCAAAAAATTCCGCACCAGCCTTGCCCTGCAACCTTTGGCAACAGCGCTTTTTGCAAATTCACCCTTCACCGAAGGCAAGCCCAACGGGCATCTCAGTCATCGCAGCTTTATCTGGACAGATACGGATCCGGATCGCACAGGGATGCTCCCTTGGGTGTTCGAAGATGGCTTCTCGTTTGAACAATATGTCGATTACGCCCTTGATGTACCGATGTATTTTGTCTATCGCGATGGCAAATATATTGATGCCTCGGGGCAGTCTTTCCGCGATTTTATGGAAGGTAAACTCCCAGCTCTTCCCGGCGAGCGCCCCAATCTAGTGGATTGGGACAACCATCTGACAACGCTCTTTCCAGAAGTTCGTATGAAGCGTTTCTTGGAAATGCGCGGTGCTGATGGTGGCCCCTGGCGCCGCTTATGCGCCCTTCCGGCCTTCTGGGTTGGGATTTTATATGATCAGGGCGCGCTGGATGCGGCTTGGGATTTGGTCAAAAACTGGACGGATGCTGAACGGCAAGCCATGCGCGATGGCGTGATCACGGGCGCGTTGAACACGCCTGTGCCAGGCGGGCGGACCATGCGGGATTTGGCTAAAGAAGTCCTGGAAATTGCCAGTGCCGGCCTTAAGGCGCGTAAACGTCTGGACAGTTTTGGTGAAGACGAAGTGCATTTCCTCAACGCGCTCAAAACAACTGTGGAAAGCGGTATTACCCCCGCCGAAGAAATGCTGGCGCGTTTTAATGGTGAATGGGGCGGTAATATCGACCCTGTATATAAAGAATACGCCTACTGATTGGTGATTTGGCCGAGAAGCTGTTCGTACAGCTTCTCGGATTTAATCGGATCAACGGCTGCCAATGACACGATCTTTTTCAGGTCTTTTGCCCAATGACCATAAGACCCATTATCGGGATCTGATTTTGCCCTGCGGCCCAGCTCTTCACGCAGCAAATAAGCTGTTCGATCCAGTCTATCGAACTCCTGATTGATAAGCGGGGTCTTTAGCAATTTGAAATAGTCTGCCAGCGCAATTTCTGGTGCCAAATCACTATTATCGCCCGCTTCTTTAAGTAGGGACATATAATCGATCAAGGCCGAAAGTGTTTCGGCATCTGGATCAGGGCCGCCAAATTCATCGACAATCACATGACGGGTAAATCCGGGCAATGTTGGATGAACGTTTCGCGTGCCGTAGGGGGCTGTTTGAGCGACATTTTGTAATGTTGGAATAGCTAACGGATTAAACTGATTGTCCTCACCGGCTTCAAGCCAAAAGGAATGGGTTAGGTCAATGTCCCCTGGCGCAGCAGATAAGCCGGGCATAAAAAACTGACTGTTTTGATGTCCCGCCGGGTGGCAGCTATTACAGGAAATCCCCAGCCGCGTCGCTTTCTCACCCAGCAAACCGGGGGAACTGAACATCAGCTTTCCCAGCAACGCGTTCCCTTCAATCTGAGCGCCGGGTTCCAGAAATTCCTTGGCAGTTTCCGATGGATCAACGTGACTTCCGGGCGGGAGCCAGTTGGCCGGGTCAGCAGATAACGCATTGGAATACAAGGTTAAGGTCAGCGCTGCTGCCCCCCAAACCCCACGGAATTTAACGCTCATGCCGCGGCCTCTTAGCTTGCGGTCCCGCCAACGGTCAAACCACCCAGCAACATGGTTGGCTGTCCAACGCCGACCGGAACGCTTTGTCCCGCTTTGCCGCAGGTGCCAACACCGCTATCCAGTTCCATATCATTGCCAACGGCCTTCACTTTTTTGAGGGCTTCGCTGCCAGTGCCAATAAGGGTCGCACCCTTAACCGGCGAGGTCAGTTTTCCGTCTTCAATCAGATAGGCTTCGGTGCAGGAGAACACAAACTTTCCGGACGTGATATCCACTTGGCCGCCGCCAAAGTTAATGGCGTACAGACCTTTTTTGACCGAGGAGAGAATTTCGCCGGGATCTTCGGTGCCGTTGGTCATATAGGTGTTGGTCATGCGCGGCATGGGTTGATGGGCAAAGCTTTCGCGGCGGCCATTGCCGGTGGGCTCAACACCCATCAGGCGGGCATTTTGACGATCCTGCATGTATCCCACCAGAATGCCATCTTCAATCAAAGTGGTGCAGGAACTGGCCGTTCCTTCATCATCGACGCTTAGCGATCCCCGGCGATCAGGGATTGTGCCATCATCAACGACTGTGACGCCTTTCGCAGCGACCCGTTCGCCAATCATGCCGGAAAATACGGATGTTTTCTTGCGGTTAAAGTCGCCTTCAAGGCCGTGACCGACGGCTTCGTGCAGGATAATGCCGGGCCAGCCGGGACCAACAACTACATCCATTTCGCCTGCGGGTGCATCGACGCTATCCAGGTTCACAACCGCTTGGCGCAGGGCCTCGTCAACTGCGCCTTTCCAAGTGCTCTCCTCCAGATAGAAATTATAACCTGTCCGCCCGCCCGTTCCGTGGCTGCCATTTTCGCGGCGTCCATTTTGTTCGACAACGACAGAAACGTTCAACCGAACAAGGGGGCGAATGTCCCCTGCGCGCATACCGCCGCTTCGGATAATTTCAATGGCTTGCCAGGAGCCGCTTAACGACGCCGAAACCTGAACGACGCGCTTATCGCGAGAACGGGCATAGGCATCAATCGCCTCCAAAGTTTTTACTTTTGCATCAAAGGGAATTTCGCTGAGCGGATTGTCATCTGAATAAAGGGCGCGGTTTGATCCGGCTGGGGGCAGGGCGATGGTGCCACTTTTGCCCGACGTGACCGCTTTAACCGTTTCAGATGCCTTCTTAATGGCGCTCTCGCTCAGCGCTGACGCGTGGGCGAAGCCGGTTGCCTCACCTGAAACAGCTCGCAGGCCAAATCCTTGTGTGGTGTCAAAGCTCGCGCTTTTCAGTCGGCCATCATCAAAGCTAAAGCCTTCTGACTGCCGATATTCCAGAAATAACTCACCATCATCCGCACCAACCAGAGCATCGGATACAAGCTTCTCTGCGGCGTTGCGGTCCATTCCCGTCGCTTCGAAGAAAATTTTGTTGGCGGTTTTAATATCAGTCACTGAGTCAGACTCCAATTTACGCTTAATCTGTAATTTTATGATGCTTGCATGAAATATGTGGTTTGTAGAGGTAAATGTCGAGGGGGCTTAAACATTATCTCTTTGAATCATTTGACATGACTATTCGATTTGATTTGTGCGACAAAATGACACATCTTGACAAAAGGTGAGATAAAAATAGCACCTTAAATTATTCTAATGTTGTGTTTTTATTTGGGCTAAGATATTGTTTTTATTGTTAAAAGTGATTTTTTCGTTTGTGCGGGAGGTCCTCTAGCGACTGGCCAAAAGTATTATTTCTACGCAAGCTCTTGTTCTTTTGGTCTTCCATAGTGTAATTTCCGCACCAAATTGATCTGAATCATTTTTGATTTGCATGAGAATAATGGCTATAAGCAAAATATAATGCGAAAATCGCGTTGTGTGCTTCGTGCAAACAATAAAGAAGTAAAAGAAGCTATTAGAGACGGGAACAAATGATGGCTATGGTAAAGAATATTGTCGGCCTTGTTGCGCTTTTCGCGACATCGATCCTGACAATGGGCAGCGCAGCGGCAGCCCAGGGGCAAGCAACACCTTGGCAATTTGGTTTTCAGGATGCGTTTTCCCCTGTTGCCCACCGAATGCACGATTTTCACAATATCCTGTTGGTAATCATTACGGCTATTACCCTGTTTGTGTTGTTGCTTTTGATTTATGTGGTCTTCCGGTTTAACCGCAAATCAAATCCGGTTCCCTCAAAAACCTCCCACAACACATTGATCGAAGTGATCTGGACACTGGCACCAATCATTATCCTTCTGATCATTGCGATCCCTTCCATGAGCCTGCTCTATTATGGTGACCGCGTTGAAAAAGCGGACATGACTTTGAAAGCAATCGGTTATCAGTGGTACTGGGGATATGAGTATGTGGACGAAGAAGGCATCGCTTTTGACGCTGTTATGCTCGAAGCCGACCAGTTGAAGGAAGGGCAGCCAAGACTGCTTGCGACCGACAACACAATCGTTCTGCCTGTTGATACGAACATTCGCGTTCTTGTAACTGCTGAAGACGTTCTTCACTCATGGGCCATGCCAGCTTTCGGTGTGAAAATGGACGCTGTTCCAGGACGCATTAACGAAACCTGGATGCGAATTGAAAAAGAGGGCATGTACTACGGTCAGTGCTCTGAACTTTGCGGAACCCGCCACGGCTTTATGCCGATCATGATCAAAGCGGTCAGCAAAGATGAATATGCAAAATGGCTGGTACAGGCCAAAGAAAAATATGCTGGTATTGCGCCTGCGACAACTGTCGCATCAGCCGCACCAGTAATACAGTAATCGGCTAGAGAGAGGCAAGAAAATGGCTTACGGTTCAGCAGCCGCTCACGACGATCATACCCCCTCAGGGTGGAAGCGTTGGGTGTACTCAACAAACCATAAAGATATCGGCACAATGTACCTTATTTTCGCGATTATGGCGGGAATTATCGGTGGTGCGATGTCTGTGTTTATTCGGGCGGAATTGCAGCTTCCAGGGGATCAGTTCCTGAACGGCAATTTCCACTTCTTCAATGTTGTCGTGACAGGCCATGGCCTGATCATGGTGTTCTTTATGGTTATGCCTGCCGTTATCGGTGGCTTTGGTAACTGGATTGTGCCGCTGATGATTGGTGCGCCAGATATGGCCTTCCCACGAATGAATAACATTTCATTCTGGTTGCTGGTTCCAGCCTTGGGTCTCTTGCTGATTTCAATTTTCGTTGAAGGTCCAGCGGGCGCAAACGGCGTTGGTGGCGGCTGGACAATGTATCCGCCGCTCTCCTCTGTCGCGGGTCAGCCTGGCATGGCTGTGGATTTTGCGATCCTTAGTCTGCATATCGCCGGTGCGTCTTCAATCCTGGGCGCGATCAACTTCATTACAACCATCTTCAACATGCGTGCTCCTGGCATGACAATGCACAAGATGCCTTTGTTCGTTTGGTCCGTTCTGGTCACAGCCTTCCTGCTGCTTCTGTCTTTGCCAGTTCTTGCTGGTGCAATCACCATGTTGCTGACAGACCGTAACTTTGGCACAAACTTCTTCCAGCCTGATGGCGGCGGCGATCCAATCCTGTTCCAGCATTTGTTCTGGTTCTTCGGTCACCCTGAAGTGTACATCATGATTTTGCCAGGCTTTGGTATCATCAGTCAGATCATCTCAACCTTTAGCCGCAAACCTGTTTTCGGTTATCTGGGGATGGCCTACGCAATGGTTGCCATTGGCGGTGTTGGATTTATCGTTTGGGCCCATCACATGTATACCGTTGGTATGAGTGTGGACACACGTGCCTACTTCCTCGGCGCGACACTTGTGATTGCGGTGCCAACAGGCGTTAAAATCTTTTCATGGATTGCCACAATGTGGGGCGGTTCTATTGAATTTAAAGCACCAATGGTCTGGGCGCTTGGCTTTATCTTCCTGTTCACCGTTGGTGGTGTGACCGGTGTGGTTCTGGCCAATGGTGGTCTGGATGTGATCCTGCATGACACCTACTATGTGGTCGCGCATTTCCATTACGTCTTGAGCCTGGGTGCGGTGTTTGCGATCTTCGCCGGCTTCTATTACTGGTTCGGTAAAATGACGGGTTACACCTATTCAGAGTTCCTTGCGAAATTGCATTTCGCGGTGACCTTTATCGGCGTGAACCTGATCTTCTTCCCAATGCATTTCTTGGGTCTTGCCGGTATGCCACGTCGTATTCCTGATTATCCAGATGCCTATGCTGGCTTTAATGCGATTGCCTCTTATGGCTCCTACATTTCAGCTTGCGGTGTTCTGATCTTCCTGATCACTGTGATTCACGCGTTCATGCGCGGCGAAAAAGCAGCGGACAATCCTTGGGGCGAAGGCGCAACCACACTTGAGTGGACATTGTCTTCACCTCCTCCTTTCCATCAGTTCAATGAACTGCCGGTTGTTAAGTAAAAACGGAGTATCTTGTGTCTGACACAAGCTTGATACAGCAAAACACTGCCCGGGCGGCCTATGGGTCAGCTCGGGCAAGTGACTATTTCGCCCTTCTAAAACCTAGGGTGATGTCGCTTGTCGTGTTTACAGGACTTGTCGGTATGGCCGTGGCACCGGGAGATTTACACCCCGTTCTCGCCTTTACCGCTTTGCTGTGCATTGCCGTTGGTGCAGGGGCATCTGGTGCCATTAACATGTGGTATGATGCGGACATCGATCTGATTATGGAGCGCACGAAAGAGCGCCCCATTCCAGCCGGTAAAGTCACGGCGGGCGAAGCGCTGGGCATTGGTACTGCTCTGTCTGTGGCTTCGGTTGTTTTGATGGGACTTGCCATTAATCTGGTTGCGGCGGCACTTCTGGCGCTGACGATTGGGTTCTATGTATTCGTCTACACCATGTGGCTGAAGCGGCGCACCCCTCAGAATATCGTTATTGGCGGCGCTGCTGGTGCCTTCCCTCCGATGATTGGCTGGGCTGCAGTGACAGGGAATGTCAGCATTGAAAGCCTTGTTTTATTCGCGGTGATCTTTTTCTGGACACCGCCACATTTCTGGGCACTTTCGCTTTGGCGCGATATCGATTACGCGAAAGCCGGTGTTCCTATGCTGCCCGTGGTCGCTGGCCGTGAAGCAACCCGCCGTCAGGTGGTTTTCTACAGTGTGCTGCTGTTGCCTATTGGGGTCTCTCCTTATTTTCTTGGATTTGCCGGGCCTGTCTTTGGAATTGGATCTGCCATTCTGGGCACCATTTTCTTATACGGCGCGTTGAAAGTCTGGATCCGCAAAGATGAGAAAAGTGCAAAACAGCTTTTTGCCTTTTCCCTTTTGTATTTGTTTTTGATCTTTGCATTGCTGCTTGGCGAAGCGATCGTTAAGGGAGTGGTGGCATAATGGATAAAGACGAAGAAAAAAAACGTCTGAGAACACGCAACCTTGTCGTAGGTGGCATTTTGGCGGCGATCGTAATCTTATTTTATCTGATTACCTTGGCGAAATTGAATGTGGGGCTGATATGACCGACACAAATACGAAATCAAAACGCCTCGCGGGCGTACTTGTTCTCGTTGCTGTGGGAATGGTCGGGCTGTCTTTTGCATCCGTGCCGTTGTACAATCTTTTTTGCCGGGTAACGGGGTATGGCGGGACCACTCAGCGGGCTGAGGTGGAATCCGATGTTATCCTGGATCGCATGATTACCATCGACTTTGACGCGAATACAGCGCAAGGCATGCCATGGACCTTCCGTCCGGTTGAGCGCAAAGTCAGTCTCAATATCGGGCAGACCGGGATTGCTTTTTATCGGGCGACAAATCCGACTGACAGAACAATTACGGGCACCGCATCTTTCAATGTATCTCCACAGAAGGTGGGACAGTATTTTACCAAAATCGATTGCTTCTGCTTTACCGAGCAGACATTGAAGCCGGGTGAGACTGTTGATATGCCGGTGACATTTTATGTGGACCCGGAAATTGATGCGGATATAAATACGAACGAAGTCGAAACAATTACATTGTCTTATACATTCTACGAAACGGAACAGACGTCGCAGAAGGTAGAGGAAACTAAAGATAGGGATGTGGCAAAAATCAATTCCACATCCGTAAACTGATCTGTAAAAGATTGAAATTTTAAAACGACCCGGGATAACCGGGAAGATTGCAGGAGTTAAAAATGGCAGATGCTCACGCTAAACAGCATGATTATCATCTTGTAGATCCAAGTCCATGGCCTTTCTTGGCATCAATGGCGGCTTTCGTGACCGCGATCGGTGCGGTTTTATGGATGCATGACAGTGGATATGCGGTCTTTACAATTGGCATGATCCTTCTTTTGTACACTGCTTTCGTCTGGTGGCGGGATGTTGTGAAAGAAGGCGAACATCAAGGGCATCATACGCCTGTTGTTCAACTGGGTCTTCGCTATGGCATGATCATGTTCATTGCGTCCGAAGTCATGTTCTTCGTGGCTTGGTTCTGGGCCTATTTCAACGCTGCTTTTTTCCCAACAGAAGCAATCGGCAGTGTTTGGCCGCCAGAGGGCATTGAGGTTTTTGACGCTTGGCACCTGCCATTCGTTAATACCCTGATCCTGCTGACATCCGGTACAACGGTTACATGGGCGCATCACGCACTACAGCACGGAGATCGCAAAGGCCTTATTCAGGGGTTGACACTGACTGTTATCCTTGGCCTCGTATTCTCCCTTGTCCAAGGCTATGAATATTCGCACGCTGCGTTTGCTTTTGATGAAGGGATCTATGCCTCAACATTCTACATGGCAACGGGCTTTCACGGGGCACATGTGATCATCGGAACGATCTTCCTGTTGGTTTGCTTGATCCGCGCGGCGAAAGGTCACTTTACATCAACACATCATTTCGGTTTCGAAGCAGCCGCTTGGTACTGGCATTTTGTGGATGTCGTATGGTTGTTCCTGTTTGTCGCCATCTATTGGTGGGGCAGCGCGGGCGCCTGATTGGTTAGTTTAAGGTGACTTCAACTAATCCATCTGAAAAACATTCCCCTTTCCTGACCGGCATGACCTGCAAATGCCCGGCTTGTGGAAAGGGGAAATTGTTTTCTGGCTTTCTGGACGTGCAGCCGATCTGCGCGGAATGTGGTCAGGATCTGAAATCCATAGACAGTGGGGATGGCCCCGCTGTTTTTGTCATTTTTATCGTCGGCTTTATTGTGATTGGCCTTTGCTTTTGGGTTCAGCTGACATACCAACCGCCCTTTTGGTTGCAATTGGTGATCTGGATTCCGATGATTATTATATTATCGCTGGGCCTCCTTCGGCCTTTGAAAGGGCTGATGATCGCCCTCCAATATTTTCATTCTACTTCCTCTGAAAACGAGCCCCCCAACTCATGAAAAAATTTGCCCCCGGTATTTTGCCAACATTGATCACGATTCCCTTGGTCGTCGTTTTGTTGGGTTTGAGCGTCTGGCAACTCAACAGGTACCAGTGGAAAATTGATCTGCTTGAAAACTTAAATCAGCAGTTGGCGGCAGATCCGCAAATCATGCCTGAAACTGATCTTGATTTGGATGTATGGAATTATCGGCGGGTGTTTCTGACCGGGCATTTTATGCATGATAAAGAAATCCACTTATTTGCCCACGCCAATCAGGGGCGCAAAGGATTTCAGATCATTACGCCCTTCAAACGCTCTGATGCGGATACCATTGTGATGGTGAACCGGGGCTGGGTGCCCGAAGCGCTGAAAGATCCGGCTCGCCGCGCGGCTGGAAATATAGAAGGTGAGCTCAAGATTTCTGGCATTATTCGCAAACCATGGGGAAAGAGTTATTCCTTCCTGCCCGATAGTGATGCCGAGAGAAATGTCTGGTTATTTGGCGAATTGCAGGCCATGGCTGATCATCTGAATTTGACGGTTGAACCGGCTTTTGTCGAATTGGACGATATGCCTGTGCCCGGCGGATACCCCAAGGGCGGGCAAACGCGCATAACGCTGCCCAACAATCATATCGAATATGCTATAACGTGGTTTGGCCTGTCGATTGCGATGCTAGCCATCTATTTCCTTTATGGCCGTCGCAGGGCTCGCAACCTTTCAAACTGATCGGGTGTAAAATGTCATCATATGAAAAGCTGGAAGCTCGTTTTCGTAAAATGTCGGCGCTATCCGACGCTGGCGCCATACTGGGCTGGGACAATGCGGTTATGATGCCGGACGGCGGCGCGGATGCGCGGGCCGAACAAATGGCGGTTCTGGGCGTTATCAGCCATGAAATGCTGACCGCTACCGAGGTCTCTGACCTGCTGGATGAAGCCGAAGCCGCCGCGATCAGTCTGGATGACTGGCAACGGGCGAACCTGCGTGAAATGCGGCGCAACTGGCGACATGCAACTGCGGTGGACGCGGATCTGGTCGAAGCGATGTCCCGTGCCACATCCAAATGCGAAATGACATGGCGCCAAGCCCGTGAAGATAATTCATTTGCTGATCTGTTGCCATCACTGGAAGAGGTGATCAACCTCACCCAGCAGGAGGCACGCGCAAAAGCCGAAGCGTTTGATCTTTCCGATTATGATGCGCTACTGGATCAGTATGAACCGGGCTGCACCGAAGAGAATATTGATGTCCTGTTTGATGATCTGGGCGCCTTTTTGCCAGATTTTCTGGACGATGTTCTGATTAAGCAAGGCCGCGAAGAACGTTTTATTTCGCCGGCGGGCTCTTTTCCGATTGAAACGCAGAAAGAAGTTGGCCTGCAGTTTATGACTGCGTTGGGGTTTGATTTTAATCACGGACGCCTTGATGTCAGTCATCATCCTTTTACCGGCGGTATCCCAGATGATGTGCGTTTAACCACGCGCTATGAAAAGGGGGACTTTACGCAAAGCCTGATGGGAACATTGCATGAATGCGGCCACGCGCTGTATGAGCAGCATCTGCCTGTTAAATGGCGCGGACAACCCGTGGGGCATGCGCGCGGTATGGCGCTACATGAAAGCCAGTCACTTCTTGTTGAAATGCAACTCTCGCGAAGTGAGAGTTTTCTAAAACATGCCTATCCAATTTTGGAGTCGGCGTTTGGCGATCAAGGCGACGCTTGGAATTTTGAAAATATAAAGAAACTGTATCATCATGTTGAACGGGGTTTTATCCGTGTGGATGCTGATGAAGTGACCTATCCGTTGCATGTGATCTTGCGCTACCGCCTTGAAAAAGCATTGCTCAGCGGGGATTTGGCAGCGGCCGATCTTCCCGGTGCATGGAACAGTGGAATGAAGGAATTGCTTGGTGTGGTTCCCGAAACGGATGCGCTTGGCTGTTTGCAGGATATTCACTGGCCGGGCGGCGCAATCGGATACTTCCCGACCTATACGATGGGGGCCTTGGCCGCAGCGCAGTTCTTCAGCGCAGCGGGAGAACAGATCCCGGATTTGAATGCGCATATCGAAGCTGGGGAATTCGCCCCGCTTATGGACTGGCTCAAAGTGAACGTCCATGAATTTGGCAGCTTCAGCACAACAGATGAAGTCCTTCAGGAAGCAACAGGTCAACCCCTGAAGACGGATGCTTTTAAAAGCCATCTCAAGAGCCGATATCTGGACAGTTAAAGTATCTATTCAATTCATGACAGGCAGTATAGAACAGTTGATATCAACTGCTCGTAAGACATAGACAGGTAACGGATCAAGCCCCGGTACCGAGTGGAGAAAACAGGTGCGATATATTAGTACGCGTGGAGATGCGCCTTCTTTAAATTTCAAAGAAGTGGTTTTAACAGGCCTCGCTCGTGATGGCGGCCTATATGTTCCGGAAACCTGGCCGCAGATGTCCAAGGACGACATTCGGGCTTTGGCGGGTAAGACCTATGCGGAAGTGGCCGCGGAAGTTCTTCTGCCTTTTGTCGAAGAGTGCGTTCCCGCCGATGAATTTCGGAAAATGACCGAAAAAGCATATGGCTCTTTTGCGCATAAAGCGGTCGTGCCGATCAGCCAGCTGGATAAAAACGATTTCCTGATGGAACTGTATCACGGTCCAACCTTGGCCTTTAAGGATGTGGCGCTACAGCTTCTGGGGCTACTCTATGATTACCTGCTGGGTAAAGAGGGCAAACGTGTCACCATCGTTGGCGCAACTTCCGGCGATACGGGCTCAGCCGCGATCGAAGCTTGTCGGGGCCGCGATGCCGTGGATATCTTCATCATGCATCCCAAAGGACGGGTCTCGGATGTTCAGCGCCGCCAGATGACCACGGTTCTGGACAGCAACGTTCATAACATTGCAATCGAAGGGGATTTTGATGATTGTCAGGCCTTGGTGAAGGCTATGTTCAATGACCTTGATTTCCGCGATCAGTTGGGCGTGTCCGCGGTGAACTCCATTAACTGGGCCCGCGTTATGGCGCAGATCGTATATTATTTCACCTCAGCGGTATCGCTGGGGGGGCCGGACAGACCGATTTCTTTCTCGGTTCCCAGCGGGAACTTTGGCGATATTTATGCTGGTTACTGCGCCTATAAAATGGGCCTGCCGATCGATCAGCTTATTGTGGCAACCAACCGCAATGATATTCTATCGCGCTTCTTTAACAAAGGCAGCTACCGTAAAGAAGGCGTTGATCCAACCATTAGCCCCAGCATGGATATTCAGGTCTCCAGTAACTTTGAACGTTTTCTGTTTGACCTGTGTGCACGTGATGGCGCGCTGGTTAAAAAACACATGCAGGATCTGGATGAACTGGGCGGTTTTGAAGTTGATATTGCACAGCTGAACAAAATTATCTTCGCTGCAGGGGCCTGCAATGAAGAAGAGACCCTTGAAACTATCCGCGCGACACTACAGATGAGTGATAAGTTGGTGGATCCGCATACGGCGGTTGGCTTGAAAGTCGCAAAAGACTGCCGCAAGTCCGAAGACGTCCCAATGGTCACGCTGTCGACCGCACATCCGGCGAAATTTCCGGCGGCTGTTGAAAAGGCGTGTGGGATTTATCCGGACCTGCCTGCCCATATGAAGGATCTGTTTGATCGCGAGGAACGCTTTGATGCCTTGCCAAACGATCTGCAAACTGTGCAGGGTTATATTCGGGAAAGATCCCGGATCTTGCAGAAATAGTATTTGAAAGCAGTTAATTAATGTCACAACAGGTCTCGACACTCAGCAACGGTCTTCGTGTTATCTCCGATTCCATGCCGCATCTGGAAACAGCTGCGGTTGGCGTCTGGGTGGATACCGGTGCGCGTCACGAAACGATCGAGGTTAATGGCATTTCCCATGTGCTTGAGCATATGGCGTTCAAGGGAACGGAAACCCGTACGGCCCTTGATATTGCTGAAAGTATCGAAGCTGTCGGTGGGCATTTAAACGCCTATACCAGCCGCGATCAAACCGCTTACTACGCCCGTGTTTTGGAAGCAGATCTGGAACTTGGCGTCGATATTCTGGCCGATATTCTGCAAAATTCGACATTCGATGAACAGGAACTGATCCGCGAGAAGGAAGTAATTGTTCAGGAAATTGGGCAAACCAACGATACTCCTGATGATATTATTTTTGATCATCTGCAGGAAACCGCATTTCCCGATCAAAGCCTTGGTCGTTCCATTTTAGGAACAGCAGAAAGAGTGCGTGGCTTTAGCCGGGATCTGATCTCGGGCTATATGAAAGATCGTTATAACGCCGCTAATATGGTGCTCAGCGCTTCTGGTTCCGTTAATCACGATCAACTGGTTGAGATGGCGGAAAAGAAATTCTCCAAACTTGCGACCAATGGATCTTCTGACATGGAAGCTGCAACCTATCGCGGCGGCGACTACCGCGAAGAGCGCGACCTGGAACAGGTGCATTTTGCCCTGACCGTTCCGGGTGTGTCCTATCTGGACGATGATTTCTATGCCAGTCAGATTCTAGCGGGATTACTGGGCGGCGGCATGTCATCGCGTCTATTTCAGGAAATACGTGAACGACGCGGGCTGTGTTATTCCATCTTCTCCTTTGCGTCTTCTTTTGCCGATACAGGCATTTTCTCTGTCTATGCCGGAACCGGTACTGACCAGATTGCCGAACTTAGCTCAGTCGTCGTGGATGAGCTGCTTAAAACCGCAGATGATATCACCGAAGCTGAATTATCCCGGGCAAAGGCCCAACATAAAGCCGGTCTTTTGATGGGGCAGGAAAGCCCGGCCTCACGGTGCGAAGTTCATGCGCGCCAGATGCTGATCTATGGCCGCGTTATCTCCGCGGCTGAGATTGCGGAGGAAATCGACAAAGTCACCATTCCCCATGTGGTTGATGTCGCCAAGCGTATTTTCCATCACGCAACACCAACAGTTGCAGCGCTGGGCCCTGTGAAAAACCTTGAAAGTTATGATACCTTTGCTGCAAGATTTCGATAAGGGTTGATATAAGCAGCCTGATCGCCACTCAGGAAAATCTGGACGCATGCTACTGGATAATTTTTGGAACAGGGAACGGGGTCACATTATCCGGGGGCGCCGGTTATATTTACGCTATCCTGTTCTGGATGATTGGCGGCAATGGTCAGAACTGCGGGAATACAGCCGTCAGCATTTGATCCCGTGGGAGCCGGTCTGGGCATCCGACTCGCTCTCAAAGCGTAGCTTTAGAAACCGCCTTCGAAAATATTCAATAGATGCAAAAGCCGACAACGGTTATGCCTTCTTTTTATTTGCCAACGATACCAATCAGCTGCTGGGCAGCATCACGCTCAGTAATATTCGGCGGGGTGTTTCGCAGACGGGTACGGTTGGCTATTGGACGGGTCAACCTTTTGCCCGAAAAGGCTACATGCTCGAAGGTCTGACAGTTCTTTTGCCCCGTTTGTTTGATCGATATGCCCTGCGGCGTGTAGAGGCGGCATGTTTGCCTGAAAATATTCCAAGTGCGTCTTTGTTGGAAAAGGCGGGTTTTACGCGAGAGGGGTATGCCCGGCAATATCTGTGTATCAATGGAACCTGGCAGGATCACCTTCTCTTCGCCATTTTGAAGGGCGACCCCATATATCCTGATACGGCCCGATAAAAAGGGCTCAGGCGTGGCCTACCTGACCTGAAAGGGCACTGGGATCAAATCCCAGTTTCTTGATGGCGGCCTGCCATTTTGTGCCGGCGCGTTTGCCAAAGACAAGATCCTTGTCTGCATCAACGACAAGCCAGCCATTGTTCTGTATTTCCTGCTCAAGCTGCCCGGGACCCCACCCGGAATAGCCAAGGGCCAGAAAACTGTTTTCTGGGCCGTTGCCGCTGGCAATGGATTTAAGCATGTCGACCGTTGCCGTCATTGCAATACCGGCACTGATCAGCATGGTTGTCTCGTGGACATGATCCGTCGAATGCAATAAAAACCCGCGTTCAGATTCAACAGGGCCGCCAAAATGGATGGGATGATCCTTGAACAGCTCGTCGTGGGGAATCTCCAGTTGCGTCAAAAGGTCTTTAAAGCTGATCAGATCAATGTTTTTATTCAGGACAATTCCCATTGCCCCGTCTTGACCATGGGCACATAGAAGTATGACCGCTTTTTTGAAACGGGGGTCGGGCATGGTGGGCATTGCGATTAAAATTCGGCCGTCCAAATACCCATCATCATTTGAATTGTCAGTCGCCTTTTTGTGTTCGTCCATCAATTCATTTTCGTTGTTCAAAACAGAATGACCTAATTGTGACACGATATCTTTTAACAATCGGTTATACTATGTCACGAGAATGATCTCTCTATATATACTTGGTGAGCGAAGACTAAAAATGAAGTCTAAAAATCCGATTTTTTCAATATTTCTAGCCGTTTATATCTTTTTAGGTGGAGCGGCAGCCGCGACCGCGCAGTCATCCTCGCTTGCCGCGTCGGACTGGAATAAGCAGGAAATGGTCAGCACAAGGCTGGTTTCTGCGGTAAGCGGAACGGGCGATGAAGAGGCAGTTTTACTAGGGTTTCAGGTCAAGCTTGCCAAGGGGTGGAAGACCTATTGGCGCTCACCGGGCGATTCCGGTATTCCGCCCCGTTTCAACTGGCAGGGATCGACAAATGTGAAACGGGTTACCGTAATGTGGCCCGCGCCGATCGGCTTTGATAGCGGCGGCTTTCTCACTTGGGGATATCAGGATGAGGTGATCTTTCCGATGCAAGTGGAATTGAAAGAAACCGGAAAACCTCTCTCACTCAAGCTCACTGTGGACTTTGGTGTCTGCGAAGATGTCTGCATTCCGCTTAAACAGTCGTTCAGCCTTGATTTGCCTGCCGCTGGCGCAAGTTCCTCCCCCCATGCACCCGCCCTTCAGGATACCGTAGCGCGGGTGCCAAAACCGGCCCGTGAAATCTCTGAAATTGACACGATGACTATGGAGGTTCAGGCCGATAACATGCTTGAATTCACGGCCGTTTCTTCCGCCGAATTTAAAGATCCGGTTCTCATCTTGGAAGGGGAGGACGGTGATTTCTTCAATGTGCAGAGCGTCAGTATTTCGGCCGATCATAAAACGGCCCGCTTCTCAGTTGTGGCGGATGTTGTGCGAAAGTCAGCAAAGCTGAAAGGCCGAGTGCTCTTTCTCACGTTGTTTGACCATAGCTTTGCTACCGAAGATATTGTTGTGATCAAATAAACATATTCACTACCTGATCTTGATTTTGTCCGAAGCATGATCAAGTATAGGCCTATCGATATATTCCTCTATCTGAAGAACAGGGAAAACTAAAATGACAATCTCAATTGGTGATAAGATTCCAGCGGGCGAACTGATGGAAATGACAGCCAGCGGACCGGCTAAAGTTTCAACTGACGACGTATTTGGCGGTAAGAAAATTGCGATGTTCGCGGTGCCAGGTGCGTATACGCCAACCTGTTCTGCAAAGCATTTGCCGGGCTTCGTTGAAAATCTGGGCGCCCTGAAAAGCAAAGGCGTTGACGAAGTGATCTGCCTTTCTGTGAACGATCCATTCGTTATGGCCGCTTGGGGTAAAGCACAGGATGCGGGCGAAGTTCGCATGATGGCTGATCCTGACGGATCTCTGACCAAAGCAATGGATGTTGCTTTTGATGCCTCTGGCGCAGGTCTGGGCGTTCGCTCTCGCCGTTATTCAATGCTGGTTGAAGATGGCAAAGTCACTCAACTAAACTTGGAAGAAACAGGTGGCTTCGAAGTTTCTGACGCGTCAACTCTGCTCGGTCAGCTTTAATCTGTTTGGCAGGAAGGGAATCCCTTCCTGCCATTTCTCTCTAGCGTTTATACGCTTCCATTCCCTTATTGGCCAGTTCATCGGCCTTTTCGTTACCCGGTACGCCAGCGTGGCCCTTCACCCAATGCCAGGTAATGGCATGGCGGGAAATCGCCTCATCCAGGGCTTCCCAAAGATCCTGATTTTTAACGGGTTTGCGCGCTGCTGTTTTCCAGCCGTTCTTTTTCCAGTTTGCCATCCATTTCATAACGCCATCGCGCACATAGGTGCTGTCGGTGTGCAGATCGACTGAACTTTTGCGTTTCAGCGCGTTAAGGGCGTTAATTGCTGCGCTCAGCTCCATGCGGTTATTGGTTGTCTCTGCTTCGCCGCCGAAAATCTCTTTATCTTTGCCCTCGAACGTCAAAAGCGCTCCCCAGCCCCCTGGTCCGGGGTTGCCTGAACATGCGCCGTCCGTGTAAATCGTTACTCTTTTTTCAGTCAAAATGTCACCTGTTTGCTTGCGCTAACCTCAGAATTGGACCGCAGCATATCGGAAAGATATGGCCCGTCAGCAAAATACTGACATTTTAACAGAATTTTAGGTGGTTGCGATTATCGTGTAATTTACTGATGTACTAATGTCTGACTGGGAGCTCACGTGAACGTTATGCAAAAAAAGATGTTTTCCGCCGAAATGAAGCAAATGCAAAACGGTGCAGCGCCTGTTCAGGTTGCTGAGGCGCCGAGCGGCGGAATCAGTGAGGAGCAGTATGAAACTCTCTTAAAAGCAATCTATTCTGTCAAACAGGATGTTGCCGAGGTTGCGCAGGGCGCTGCAAATGCACCTTCTGTCAGTGATCAGATGCTGGCGGACTTTAAAAAAGAATTTGCAGATTCTCTGGAATTGAAAACCGAGCTTGAAGAACTGTCGAAAGTTATTCTGGAAACGCGCAGAGAAATTACATCAATTCAGTCAAATGATAGTGGCCCGAAAATCCATGCGATGACAGATCAGCTGGACGCGGTTGTCAATGATACGGAAACGGCGACAGATGCAATTTTGGCGGCGGTCGAAACGATTGAAGATCAAAATGCCAGTCTTGAACTGAACGCGACTGATCCTGAAGAACTGGAAATTACCGAAACAATTGGTAATGCCGTTATGAAAATTTATGAGGCCTGTAACTTTCAGGATATTACCGGTCAGCGTATTTCAAAAGTTGTTGGCACGCTCAAATTCGTTGAAGATCGTATCGCAAATATGATCGAGATTCTGGGCGGTGAAGAACAACTCGAAGCCTTGAGGGGCATTGAACAGGAAATTCAGAAAGACGGTGACGTTGAACTCAGCGGTCCGACTGTTGAAGGACACGAAATCTCCCAAGACGAAATCGACGCCCTATTCGATTAAGCTGCCCCTGCGGAAAGTCGGTTAAATTCCGTAGGCGGAAACCGACGTCACATCCTGATGGAAGCGAATTTTCTTCAAATACTCTGAAGGGTCTTTGGGTTTAACAAGGGCGCCTTCGATTTGGTTAAGCCAGTCGTAAAGTCGCGTCAGGTAGAACCGCATGGCCGCGCCCCGGCAAAGCAGCGGCAACGCCTCCAGTTCAGCCGGTGTAATTTCACGCTGGTCTTGGTAGGCGTTCAGCAGTTTGCGCGCCTTGGTAATGTTAAAACTGGTATCCGTCTCAAAGCACCAGGCGTTAATGCAGATCGCTAGATCAAACGCTAGAAAGTCGTTGCAGGCGAAATAATAATCAATGACGCCGCTGACTTTATCGTTCAGGAAAAAGATATTGTCGGGAAACAGATCTGCATGGATAACCCCTTCGGGCAGTGCGCTTGGCCAGTTTGCTTCCAGAAAATCCAGTTCTTTTTCAACTTCAAGGAAAGCTGTAGGTTCGATTTGGCCCGCTTTCAAAGAGGCCCTGCTTCTTTCAAATAAGTCCCGCCAGCTTCGGGCGTTAAGGGCATTCTCCCGCCGAATTTCAAAATCTGCGGCGGTGACATGCAAATCGGCCAGACTCTGCCCCAGTAGGGCGCAATGTTGCGGCGTAATGCGGCGGATAGACCGGCCTTCCAGAAACTGAATAATCGCAGCAGGGCGACCTGCCACTTCGGTTAAGGTTTGCCCCTGCTTATCAGCGATCGGGGTCGGGGAGACATAACCCTTTGCCGCCAGATGCTCCATCAATCCCAGAAAAAAGGGTAGATCATCTGCATTGACCCGTTTTTCATACAGGGTCAGGATGTAAAATCCGGCCTCGGTATGCAGCAGGAAATTTGAATTTTCAACGCCTTCGGCAATGCCTTTACACGACAGGGCGGCCCCCAGATCATATTGATCCAGAAGGCTGTCTAGGTCCTCATCGGAAATGTCGGTATATACGGCCATGAAATTACCTGCCCTTTACAGGTTGGATTGATGTCTTAGCTTTCAAGAATGCGCGGCAGTTTAAACGTAACATGCTCTTCGCTATTGATCACCTCTTCCACGGTGACCTTGAAACGCTCGGAAAATGCGCTAACCACTTCTTCAACCAGTGTCTCTGGCGCAGAAGCACCGGCGGTGATTCCAATTGTGGCGCAGTCGTTCAGCTTATCCCATGGAATATCTGCGGCCCGCTGCACAAGACTGACAAATTTACAGCCACTTTTTTCGGCCACTTCCACCAGCCGCATGGAATTGGATGAATTGGGCGCGCCAATCACCAAAACGCCTTCACAGCGTTCGGCCAGTTGTTTCACTGCCGCTTGGCGGTTGGTGGTTGCGTAACAGATGTCTTCCTTTTTGGGGGAGGCAATGCTGGGAAAACGCTCCCGTAAAATGTCCACAATTTCCCGGGTTTCATCAACAGACAGGGTTGTCTGTGTCAGGTAGGCAAGATCAGCGCCGGGATTAATGGGCTTAAACTGGCGCGCATCTTCCACGGTTTCAACCAGCGTAATTCGCCCTTCATCCAGCTGTCCCATGGTGCCGATCACCTCGGGGTGGCCACGATGTCCGATCAGAATGATTTCCATCCCATCCTTGTCGTGACGTTCGGCCTCGCGGTGCACTTTGCTCACCAGCGGGCAGGTGGCATCAATATAGAACATTTTGCGGTTTTCGGCCTCTGCCGGAACGGCTTTTGCCACGCCGTGGGCGGAAAAAATAACCGGAACGTCCTTTGGCACATCCGATAGTTCATCCACAAAGACAGCGCCTTTGCGTTCCAGATTTTCGACCACATACCGGTTGTGAACGATTTCGTGGCGGACGTAGACAGGCGCCCCATATTTTTCAAGCGCCTTTTCCACAATCTGGATGGCCCGATCAACACCGGCGCAAAAGCCACGTGGGGCTGCAAGTAGAAGTGTTTTTTCTTGTGCCGTCATACTGTTGACCTATCATCCGTCTGGCTGAAATATCTCAGTCTGTCACAAAATTTAGCAAAGCGGGTTAGCTGGGTTGCTAAAAAAACGAGACCATCCTAAATTCGGCGGATTAGTACATCAATTTTCCGCCGATGACCAGTGTTGACGCGCAAATCCGTAAGGAACGTCAATCGATAAAAAGGAATCTATGCCTGTAATGAAGAAGACAGTCAAATCACTAGCGGTTCTATCAGCAACTTTCATGCTTGCGTCCTGCGGCGGGGATTTCACCACTGATATTTTTGGGTCCGATGTTGTATTGCCCTGTCCAAATGTAACGGTTCTGCCCGGCGCGGATACGATTACCATCTTTCGCGCAGGTCCCGGTAGAGACCTTGTCGATGTCACCTTTGAAGGCACGATCGAGCCTTTGAAAGGGGAATGCGTGTATCAGGATGATGATAGCATTATCCTTGCAGAGCTGTTCCTGCAGGTGAACGCGGTGAAGGGGCCTGCGGCAGATAGTGATCGGCCGGTCTTTCCGTTTTTCATCGCCATTGCCGATCAGGACCGCAAAATTCTGAGCAAAAAAGTCTTTGAAACGCCCATTGAAATTCCGGATGGAAAACGGCGCGGCGCGGCGCTGGAAGAAATGGTGCAGAAAATTCCGGTACTCAGTGGCCGCGATGGCCGGGACTATACGATTGTCATGGGCTTTCAATTGACGCCTGAACAATTGGAATATAACCGCAAAACAACGAATTAAAAAAAAGCCCGCGTTAATCGCGGGCTTTTTAATTTGGGATCGAAACGCCCTAGACGACGCGGCGAACTTCATCAAGGAAGCTAGCCACATTGCTTTCCAGATCTTCTGATTTCTTTTGCAATATATTGGCTTCGCTCAGAAGATTGTCACTGGTGGTGGACGTTTCAGCCGCAGAATTTTCCACATCTGAAATATTCTCTGAAACCGACCGGGTGTTGTTCGATGCGCTCAGCACACTTTGCGATATTTCGCGCGTTGCGCTGCTTTGCTCATCCACGGCACTTGCAATGGTTTCAACGGCGGCGCTGATATCTTCAATAGAGGTATTGATGGTATCCATGGACTGCACAGCATCTGTCGTCGCATCCTGAATTTCAACAATCTGTTTGCTGATATCTTCGGTTGCTTTTGCGGTTTGATTGGCCAGATTCTTCACTTCATTGGCCACAACAGCAAAGCCTTTGCCCGCGTCACCGGCCCGTGCGGCTTCGATTGTGGCGTTGAGCGCCAGCAGGTTTGTCTGGCTGGCAATATCTTCAATCAACTTAACGACCTCACCAATGGATTGGGCCGCAGCGGCCAGTCCCCTGATCTTGACGTTACCGCTACTGGCCGTTTCCCGCGCAGTTGTGGTGTTGGTCATTGAATGCTGAATCTGGCGGCTGATTTCCTGAATGGACGCAGCCATCTCTTCGGCAGAGCTTGCAACAGTCTGCACGCTTTGTGATGCACTGACAGCAGCACTGCTGACTTTGGTCGCCTGACCGGCGGTGTTATGCGCATTGCCCGACAATCCATTGGCCGATGTTTGCAAGGATTTGGATGTTTCAAAAATTGATTTGGAAACAGTACCGATCTGACCTTCGAAATTCTTGATGATATTTTCAAACTGTGCAGTTCGGCTGGCAAATGAGCGGGTACATCCGTTCATTGTTGAGGCTGTTTTTTTGAACGATCCGGATAAATCCCTCTCCAGAATACGGCGGTAGTATTTTTGAGCAGCCACATGTTCCATCGACGCTTCCGCTTCGCGCATAAAGGCGTCAATTCGATCAACCAGCTCGTTGACGGACCATTGCAGGTTTGCGGCTGGGCCTTCTGGATTGATATTCAGAATTCGGCTTTCAAAGTCACCTTTGGCAATTTTCTGGCAAACAGCGGCTGTTCGGTTAAGTTCGTCCGTCAATTCACTGTTTTCAGAATTTAAGCTGGAGCCTGAGAGTTCATCCGCGCGTGCGGTCAGCATCAGGCGCATATTGTCGCGCTCTTGGGCTGCCTTTGCCGCGGCGGTTTTAAAATACACCGCTGCAATTGCGGGAACAAGAAAGGCAACCGCATACAGACCTGCGATCAGGGTGATGTCGGCAGCCATGGTTAGATAGGCGATGTATGCAATTGCGGAACCGATTAAGGCAACAAGAGCTGGAAGCATCATCTTAAAGGGAGAAGAGCCAGCGATCATAATTGCCTCCTTTTTCTTCAATAAAGTTTTCAAGGGCGGCCATACTATCGGCGAGTCCCTGCTTGGGGGAGGCTGCAGCGGCTTCTATTTTACAAAGCTGCGCATACACAGGTGCAATTGTCGATTTGATCAGTTCAGGATCAATCGAGCGCCTGTTGGAATGGTAACCGGTGAGTTGCCCGTCTTCTGTAATGGAGGGCGTTACATGCGCCAGAACCCAGTAATGATCGCCTTCTTTACAAAGATTCACTACATAGGCAAAGACTTCCTGACCAGCTTTTAATCGATCCCATAAGAACTGGAAGATGGCTCTGGGCATATCGGGGTGCCGAATCACATTATGCTGAACCCCCAATACTTCGGCTTCCGAATATCCGGATATTTCTAGAAACTGCTTGTTTGCATACGTAATTTTACCAGTTGGGTCTGTCTTACTGACGATGATTTCTTTCGTCCCAAGGACACGTTCCGTGCCGGAGGGGGTGACCGTTTGTTTCATTCTTTACACCATTTTATTTGCCGCCTTTGGGGGAGCAGCGGTGAATCAATGCTCCCATACTCGCGGCAATTGGTTAATAGACTGTAATGAAGATCAGATTTAGATCCATAAAGTGAATTAATTCACATTTTGAAAAAGGAAAGTCTGCTGCACTGCAATCGAAGGTGTTTGACAGAATAAAAACCATCTCTATGATCGGCCACTCATACAGAAGATCCCTGCGGGAGAGTCAGTTTTACCACTGACGCCGAAGGAGCAACCGCCCCGGAAACTCTCAGGCACCCGGACCGCAGGGGGATGAAACTCTGGAAAGCAAACTGGCTATTGCTGGTTTCACCGAAGGGGTAATCAGGCACAGATTTACTTTTGCTGTGACTGGGAAATCTCTCAGGTCCATAAGACAGAGGGGGTTTTTCTTGGACATTATGTCCGGGGAAACGAACCGTATTGTGGGAATGAGAGATTAATGGGCGATAATTCTGAAACTAAACGCACCGCATTGTATGATCTGCACCTTGAACTGGGCGGAAAGATGGTCCCGTTTGCGGGCTATGATATGCCCGTTCAATATCCTGATGGCATAATGAAAGAGCATTTGCATACGCGCGAAGCCGCTGGTCTTTTCGACGTCTCTCACATGGGACAGGTCGTCATTTCCGGCGCAAACCCTGCGGCTGCGATTGAAAAGCTTATTCCCGGTGATATTCAGGCGTTAGGCGTTGGTGAAATGCGCTACAGCTTCCTGACCAATGAGCAGGGCGGTATTTTGGATGATCTTATCGTCACCCGCCGCGAAAATGATTTGTTTGTTGTCGTGAACGCAGGCTGCAAGGATCAGGATATCGCTATTTTCCGTGAAAAGCTTGCGGGCGATGCGACTGTCACGGTTTTGGATGACCGGGCGCTGGTTGCACTGCAGGGGCCAAAAGCCGCCACCGTACTGGCCCGTTTCTCCGATCAGGTCGGCGCGATGTCCTTCATGTCTTATGCGGAAGTTGAAATTGCCGGCGTTCCCTGTTTTGTGACCCGCTCGGGCTACACTGGGGAAGATGGATATGAAATTTCGATCCCCAACGATAAAGCGGTCGAGATCTGCCGGAAACTGCTCGCCGAAGCCGAAGTCGCCCCCATTGGTCTGGGCGCGCGCGATTCTCTCCGGCTTGAAGCGGGTCTATGTCTTTACGGGCATGATCTGGATACAACAACAACACCAGCATCGGCTGGTCTTCTGTGGGCGATCAGTAAGCGCCGCCGCGAAGAAGGCGGATTTACAGGTGCAAAAATTATCATTGACGAAATTGCGTCAAAGCCAAAAATGAAACGCGTGGGTATCCTGCCAGAGGGGCGGGCACCTGCCCGTGAGCATACGGAAATCGCAGATATGGACGGTAACGTCATCGGCGAAATTACATCCGGAGGGTTTTCCCCAAGCCTTCAAACACCAATCGCTATGGGATATGTGCCCATAGGATTATCAAAAGTTGACACCGAACTGCAGTTAATTGTTCGCGGCAAGGCCCGCGCTGCCAAGGTCGTCAAAATGCCATTTGTTGAACAACGTTATTATCGGGGCTGAGTGCCTGTTTATTGGGAATAGAGATTATGAGCATCAAATACACTAAAGATCATGAATGGGTTATCGTTGAAGGCGACATTGCTACTGTAGGTATCAGTGTGTATGCGCAGGACCAGCTGGGCGACGTTGTCTTTGTTGAAGTCCCCGAAGTTGGGCGTTCTTTGGATAAAGCCGACGAACTTGCTGTTGTGGAAAGCGTGAAAGCGGCTTCCGAAGTGTATGCCCCTCTCAGCGGTGAAGTTGTTGAAGTCAACGAAGAGCTGGAAGATACACCCTCTCTGGTCAATGACGATGCGCAGGGCGCAGGCTGGTTCGCGAAAATTAAACTCACCGACGCTTCCGAACTGGAAGAGCTGATGGATGAAGACGCTTACAAAGAATTTACAGAAGGTCTTGCTTGATGAGATATATGCCGCACACCGCTGCTGAGCGGGCGGAAATGCTGGATAAAATTGGCGTCGACTCTGTCGATGATCTCTTTGTCGACATTCCCGCAGATGCTCGCATGAACGGCTTGCTGGATCTTCCCACACATGCCTCTGAAATGGTTGTGGACAAGAAGATGCAGGCCTATGGTCTGAAAAACCTGTCTCCAGCAGAAGCGCCGACATTCCTGGGGGCAGGGGCATATCGCCACCATGTCCCCTCTGTCGTCGATCATCTGATCCAGCGATCTGAATTTCTGACCGCTTATACTCCTTATCAGCCGGAAATCAGTCAGGGCACTTTGCAGGCTCTGTTTGAATTTCAGTCTCAGGTCGCGTTAATCACCGGCATGGATGTGGCAAATGCGTCCATGTATGACGGGGCAACGGCCTGCGCCGAAGCGGTTCTCATGGCTTGCCGGGCAACTCGCCGCAAAAAAGCGATCCTGTCGGGTAATCTGCATCCACACTACCGCGAAGTCACTGAAACAACGGTTCAATTTACCGAATTTAACGTGGCATCCAATGACACTGCGGTAGAGGGCAGTGAAGATTTGACCGCAAATCTTGATAAAGACATCGCATGCGTGGTTGTTCAAAACCCTGACTTTTTTGGCCGGATGCAGGATCTCAGCGATCTTGCCGATAAATGCCATGAAGTGGGCGCGTTGCTGGTTGTTGTGGTTACGGAAATCGTCTCCCTCGGCCTTGTGAAATCACCGGGTGAAATGGGCGCGGATATTGTGGTTGGCGAAGGTCAGTCTATCGGTGTTGCGCTTTCCTATGGCGGTCCCTATGTGGGGCTATTTGCCACCAAGCAGAAATATGTTCGCCAGATGCCTGGCCGCCTTTGCGGGGAAACCGTGGATCAGGACGGTAAACGGGGGTTTGTTTTAACCCTGTCCACTCGCGAACAGCATATCCGCCGTGAAAAAGCGACGAGTAACATCTGCACCAACGCAGGGCTTTGCTCACTGGCGTTCAGCATTCATATGAGCCTGCTGGGCGAAAACGGGTTCCGTCAACTTGCTGAAATCAATCACGGCGAAGCGGTGACGGCGGCCGATAAAATCGATGCCATTGACGGTATGTCTGTCGTGAACGACAGCTTCTTCAATGAATTCACGGTCAAATTGCCAATCGCTGCTGAAAAAGCGGTCGAGATGCTGGCAGATAAAGGCATTCTGGGCGGTGTTCCAGTTGCACGGTTGATCCCGGGAAATCCGGCTATGGACAATCTGCTTCTGATCACGGTGACGGAAACCAATACGGACGACGAAGTCGATCAGCTTGTCGCAGCCTTGAAGGAGATTGCCAATGCTTAATAACGTAGGACGTCCAACACGCCCCGAAGGCGGCTCTGACGATATCTCAGCCAGTGAAACTTTCACTGGCAATAAGGCGCTTAATCTTGAAACCCCGCTGATTTTTGAACAGAGTGTCAAAGGTCGTGTCGGTGTTGATCTGGCGGAACCCAAGAAGGTGAAAAACCGCCTTGGTGGGCTAGAGCGTCAAGGTGAAGTGGGCTTGCCTGATTTGTCCGAACCACAGGTCTTGCGTCATTATGTGCGCCTCAGCCGCCAGAATTATTCCATCGATGCTGGTTTCTATCCGCTGGGTTCCTGCACCATGAAGCATAACCCGCGCATCAATGAAAAAGCCGCTCGCATGAAAGGTCTTGGGGATATTCACCCCATGCAGCCTGTCAGCACGGTTCAAGGCGCATTGGCCCTGATAGATGATCTGGCCCATTGGCTGAAAACAATTACCGGCATGCCTGCGGTTGCCATGTCACCGGCTGCCGGTGCGCACGGTGAACTTTGCGGTGTGATGGCGATCCGCGCAGCTCATGATGCCAAAGGCGAAAGCCGGACGCGTATTCTGGTTCCAGAATCTGCCCATGGTACCAATCCCGCAACGGCGGCGCTTTGTGGTTATAAGGTTCAGTCTGTTCCTGCCCGCAAAGACGGTCGTATGGATCTGGAGGCTTTCGAAGCCGCCCTTGGACCCGATGTGGCCGGCGTCATGCTCACCAATCCCAACACTTGTGGATTGTTTGAAAATGACATCAAGAAAATCGCCGACCTTATTCACGGTGTGGGCGGGTATTTCTATTGCGATGGTGCAAACCTCAACGCGATCCTTGGGCGCACCCGTCCGGGCGATCTTGGGGTTGATGCCATGCATATTAACCTGCACAAGACCTTCTCGACGCCTCACGGCGGCGGCGGCCCCGGTTCGGGCCCTGTGGTCCTCTCCGACGCTTTGGCGCCCTTCGCGCCCGTTCCCTACGTCGTTAAAAGGGCAGAGGGATACACATTGCATGAACAGGTTGACGGCGACGCGAAAGCAAGCTTTGGCCGTATGAAAACATTCCACGGTCAAATGGGCATGTTCATCCGGGCGCTGTCTTATATGCTCAGCCATGGATCTGACGGCTTGCGCCAGATCGCCGAAGATGCAGTTCTGAATGCCAACTACATCCGGGTTGGCCTGAATGATCTGCTGCATTCACCCTTTGATGGGGTGTGCATGCATGAAGCGCTCTTTGATGATAGTACGCTGAAAGACACGGGGGTCACCACCCTTGATCTGGCTAAGGCGATGATTGATGAAGGCTACCATCCGATGACCATGTATTTCCCATTGGTTGTTCACGGGGCGATGCTGATCGAACCGACCGAAAGTGAAACCAAGGAAACGCTGGACCTGTTTATCGGTAGCATGCGCTATCTGATCGAAAAGGCGCAAAAGGATAACGATCCGGACTTCTTTGCTCAGGCACCGAAATACTCTCCGCGCCGCCGTCTTGATGAGACCGCCGCCGCCCGGAGCCCGGTTCTGCGCTATCAAAAAGAAACAGCCGCCTGATCTGGTGACTGGTGTCAAAACTAAAAAAGCCCGCACTTGCTGCGGGCTTTTTTGCGTTCACAATTAATGTATTCGTAAAAATATATATAGTGATGTAGGTTTTACAAAACGGGCATAGGAATTGAACTTGGGGGCTTAGATGAATTCCAAACTCAACACCATATTACAAATCGATATCCCAATTGTGCAGGCCCCGATGGCCGGTGTGGTTGGTCCAGAACTTACCGCGGCTGTGTCAAATGCCGGTGCTTTTGGCACCATTCCTTTGTGGGGAAAATCAGCCCAGGCTCTGACGGATGGCATTCGCCGGACCAAGGCACTGACCGATCG
Source organism: Sneathiella sp. (assembly GCA_034669685.1). Classification (GTDB taxonomy): domain Bacteria; phylum Pseudomonadota; class Alphaproteobacteria; order Sneathiellales; family Sneathiellaceae; genus Sneathiella. The sequence goes on along the minus strand of JAXMOU010000001.1, from coordinate 1,712,648 downwards.
GAATTTTGCGGTAAATCTGAATTTGTCATTTCCCTTTGAAGACCTGCTCGATGCCTGCATTGACGAAGAGGTCTTTGCCGTGTCGCTTTTCTGGGGGGAGAATGATGCGGCAATCCAGAAAGCAAAAAAGGCGGGACTTATTGTTCTATCGAGTGTGGGATCCGCTGCTGAAGCAAAATCGGCCGTTGAGGCGGGCGCTGATATAATCGTGGCTCAAGGCTGGGAAGCGGGCGGTCATGTTTGGGGTCAAGTCTCCACAATGGCACTAGTTCCGGCTGTCTGCGATGTTGTCGGTGACATTCCTGTTATCGCGGCAGGCGGAATAGCGGATGGGCGCGGGGTTGCCGCTGCAATGATGCTGGGGGCATCGGGCGTTTGGATCGGAACACGGTTTCTGGCCTGCAAGGAAACGGACATAGACGCAACCTATCTTGCGCGAATTTTGGCTGCGTCAGAAGATCAAACGGTGTGGACACATGACCTGTATGATGTGGGATGGCCAGATGCCCCCCATCGGTCCTTAAAAAATACGACTTATGAAACATGGGAGAGTGAAGGCCGTAAATCTCCCGGAAGCCGCACTGCCGAGGGATCTGTTGTGGGCCACCGCCCAACGGGGGAGCCTGTGAAACGCTATCAATCTTATTCCCCGGCGGCCGGTACAACAGGAGATGTCGAGGCGATGTCTTTATGGGCCGGGCAGGGCGTTGCGCAGGTGACGGAGGTCTTATCGGCTGCAGACATCATAAATACCATATACGCGGACGCGAAACAGCGCCTCAGCTCTTTTCGCTAGGACAGCATAAAAGCAAATGACGGAGGATCGCCTAAATGAGCGTGGTCAGCGGGTTGCCGCCATCAAAACACTCCCGCCAAGCATGAACCCGCCACCGGCAAACTCAATTCGTTTTCGTACCGCTTTACTTTGAAAACGCTTGCGGGCCCGCTCGGCAAGCACGGCATATCCCGTCAGAAAAACGGCAATGGTGGCCAGAGACGTCAGTGTTAAGATACCGGCCTGAAGAACAAAGCTACCGTTCACGTCAATAAATTGAGCCAGAAACGCCATATAGAACATGATTGCTTTTGGGTTCAGCAGTGCCGTTATGGATCCAGCCCAAAAACTTCCCCATAATGATTTGGAATCTGTGACTTGCAGGGGCATTTCATCGGGTTGATTGCGGGCGTTTATGATTTGGCGGAACCCAAGATAGGCGAGATAGGCAACCCCGCCCCATTTCACGAATTGAAAAAGAACGGCAGATGTTGCCAGCAGGGCACCGACCCCAATGAACGACAGCGTCATCAAGGCAATTGTGCCGATCAACGCCCCCAGAATACACATTATTGCAGCCTGTTTACCGCGGACCAATGCTTGGCTAATGACAAGAAGAACGCTGGGACCTGGAATCGCGGTCAAGATAACGCAGGCAACCGTGAACGCTATCCAATTGTCGAATGACATGTATTCTTCCTCAGTTTGACGCGGGCAGATGATCGATCATATGGCTATTCATCGGGACAAACAATATGGGAATTGATAAGGCGCTCGCCATAGCCAAAGCAAATCAAAGTCCGCATCGTTTGCCATTATTTAATCTGGCACGGGCAATAAAAAACCCCGCTTGAAAAGCAGGGCTTGTTATTGGAGATAGGAGCGGTGAGCCTAGTTCAGCTGTGCGCCCAGATCCTTGATAGATTGATCAATCAGCGACGTTGCATCTTTAGCCTTGATGTTATCTTTCATCAGCTTTTCAGCGGCTGTAATGGCAACATCCACTGCAATGCCTTGAACTTCAGCCAGTGCTTTCTCTTCAGCCTGGCGGATCTTGGCTTCTGCAAGTTCCTGACGGCGGGCAAGAGAAGCGGTTAGTTCGGCTTCGCTCTGTTTGCGGATAATCTCGGCATCTTCCTTGGCTTTGGTCACAATTTCCTCAGCCGTGGCAAGCGCATCACGTTGACGGCGCTGATAGTCAGCAAACATCGCCTGCGCGTCTTCACGCAGCTTCTGTGCTTCTTCCAGCTCGTTCCGGATGCGATCTGCCCGTCCATCAAGCTGCTTGGACACAATGCCAGGCACTTTGAAGTACAGAAGAACGCCAATAAACGCGAAGAAGGCTACAGCGACCCAAAAAGCATCATAATGCATCAGGCTTATCCTTTCACGCTTGCGTCAACAGCGGCTTCGACATCTTTGTCTGAAATATCAAGGGAAACCAGCTTGGCAACGGCTGCCTTGGCAGCTTCACCAGCGATTGTCCGAACGTTGGACAGCGCAGTTTCCTTTGCAGACGCGATGCCAGCTTCCGCAGCTTTCGCATTTTCAGCAAGTTTGGCTTCAAGATCGGCCTGACTGGCAGCTTGCGATTTGGCAATATCTGATTTCAGTTCAGAAACCATGCCATGGGCTTTCGCCCGCGCTTCTTCCAGTGCGGCTTCATAATCCGCTTTTGCCTTTTCTGATTCGTCACTCAAGCGCTTGGCTTCGTCCAAATCCCGGGCAATACGGTCTTGTCGACTTTCCAGAACCTCAGAAATGCGTGGCACAGCAATCTTGGCCATCGCGATGTAAAGTATCACGAAGCTGATTACCAGCCACACAAGTTGTGGCGGAAAGTCTGCAATATTTAATTGCGGCATAACCGTTCCTAAATCCTAGTGTTCAAGTCGTCTTTAACGGAAGTGTTAAAGAGATTAAACGAACAGGATGATCAGAGCGATAACCAGCGCGAACAGCGCAACAGCTTCTGTCAGCGCAAAGCCGAGCAGAACGTTACCAAATACTTTTGGTGCAGCTGCTGGGTTACGCAATGAACCTGCAATGTATGAACCAAAGATGTTACCCAAGCCAAGGCCCACACCCGCAAGTGCGATAGTTGCAAGGCCGGCGCCAATCATTCTAGCGGCTTCTACTTCCATGATATTCTTCCTTCTTTAAACAAGAACAACGTAATCGTTTGAAAAATTAGTGATGCAGATGAATTGCATCGTTCAGGTACAGGCATGACAGGATCGCGAAAACGTAGGCTTGCAGAAATGCAACCAGGAATTCGAGGCCTGTCAGACCCACGATAAAGGTGAGGGGCAGCCAGCCACCCAACCAACCAAGTCCAACAACGAACGCTCCAAAAACTTTCAGCAACGCATGACCGGCCAGCATATTGGCAAACAGTCGAACGGAAAGGCTGACAGGGCGAACAAAGTAGGAAATTACTTCAATCGGAATCAAGATTGGCATCAGAAAAATCGGAACGCCGCTTGGGGCAAACAGGGTCAGGAATTTAAACCCGTGCCGCATAATGCCGACAATTGTAACCAGCACAAATACAGTCAACGCCAGCGCGAACGTCACGACGATGTGGCTTGTAACGGTAAAGCTGTAGGGAACCATGCCGATAAGGTTGGCAAATAAAACAAACATGAAAACAGAGAAGATGAACGGGAAGAACTTGCGTCCCTCAGAACCGACATTCTCTTTAAGCATATTTGCAATGAATTCATAACTAAGTTCAGCGACGGACTGCATCCGTCCGGGGACCATGGCGCGACCGCGCATACTGATCGTCAGGAAGAGCGTAATCGCTGCAACGACGACAAGCATGAAAAGAGATGAGTTTGTGAACGAGACGTCAATGCCGCCAACATTCATTTCTACCAAACGCTTGATTTGGAATTGCCCCATCGGGTCGATATGGAGTCCCTGACCTTCTGCCACGATACTTATCCCGCTTGACTAGTTTCATACAAAAGGAAGCGTTTTGCGCTTCCTTCAATCTTCAAAATCTTCCGGGTTCATCGCCCTGGCTACTTTATAGACGTTATAAACGCCCACGAACATACCCAAGATGGCAAACACCAGCAAAAAAACCGGTTTGGTGTCAAAAAAATCATCAAGCCACCAACCAAAACCACCGCAAACCAGAAAAGCAGCTATCATCTCAACCGACAATCGCCACGCTCTACCCGCTGCGCCAGCCCGCTCCACTTTCAAATCCTGACTGTCCCATGATGCTTCATCATGTTTCTGCCGTGCTTTTGCAAGCCGAGCCTTAAATTCTACTTTGTCCTGAGGATTATTGTCTGTCATTTCCGCAACTGTACACGAAAAATTAACAACATCCTAATCCCCCTACCCAAAGCGCGGGAAACATACGTTCTGCTCTGCCGACTGTCAAGGTGCAAACGACACCTAAAAACAGGCTTTTGCCGAAACCTCCCTACGGCAGGGTTTCCCTTGTAAAAATGCCCTTAAACTGTCTCGTTTGTCATCAGCTGTGCGCGGGTTAAATCCACCGATACCAATTGAGAGATTCCGCGCTCTGCCATTGTAACGCCAAACAGCCGATCCATGCGCGCCATGGTGATCGGGTGATGGGTTACGACCAGAAAGCGGGTGTCTGAATCTTTTGCAAGCCGATCCAGCAGATTACACAGCCGTTCCACATTCACATCATCCAGCGGGGCATCCACCTCATCAAGCACGCAAATGGGCGCCGGATTGGTCAGGAAAACCGCAAATAACAGCGCAACAGCGGTCAATGCCTGCTCGCCGCCGGACAAAAGAGACATCAATTGTAGCCGTTTGCCGGGCGGGCTGGCCATGATCTCAAGGCCGGCTGCCAGCGGATCTTCCGATTCTGTCAGTTTCAAATGAGCGTACCCACCACCGAACACCTGCTTGAAGAGTTCCTGAAAGTGAGAATCGACTCGGGCGAAGGCGGATAGCAATCGCTCCCGGCCTTCTTTATTCAGGCTGGCGATTCCCTGTCGCAGGCGGCCAATCGCCGCTTCAAGGTCGGCGCGCTCGGCAAGCAGCGTGGTCAATTGCTCATCCACTTCCTGGGCTTCAATCTCGGCCCGAAGGTTCACAGGCCCCATACCGTCGCGTTCGCGTTTTAAACGTTCCAGTTTACGCTCGCTAATGTCGGCGGCTGGAATCTCTTCCGTCTCGGCAATGCCCCCGGCGCTTCGAATATTCTCCGGGCTGCATTCCAGCTTCTCCTGAATCTGCTCGGCCAGATTTTTCAAAACTTCGCCCGCATGCTCCACGTCGGCCTGATGGCGGACCCGTTCCTCGCGGCAGGTGCCCAGTGCATCCTGCGATTGGCGCAGCGCGCTGTCACATTGGGCCAGAACGGATTCGGCCTCTGATACCTGATCGCGAATGGCGCTGCGTGCGCCTTCTGCGCGGGCCATCTTATCTTGAAGCTGGCCGCGCTTTTGCACAAGCTCTTCGGGTTTCCGTTCCAGATCTTTAAGTTCCTGATCTGTTGTTGAAAAGCGAATTTCAAGCTGGGCAAAATGATCGGCCATGCCAGTGCTGCGGCGGATCCAGTTTTCCCGCTCTGCACTGGCTGACTTGATCCGGTCATTGCGGATCGCGGCTTCGCGGACAATCTGGTCATGGGCAGACCGGCTGCGAGCCACGTCTTCCCGTTTTTCGCGCAAATCATTTCGAAGCTTATCCAGCTCTGCCTGTGTCTCGCCCAAATCCGCTGTGTTCTCGCGTTGCTGCTGCAGCTCGCTCTGGCGGGTTTTTTGGGCCGTGATATCTTCGCCAAGAGAGGCGACCTGTTCTTCCAGAACTTGCAGGCGCGATGTTTTCGCGGCTGTGGCCCGTTGCTGTTCGGCCTGTTTGGATCTCAGGGCGTTTAGCGTGCTCTCGCAATCACGCCTCGCTGTTTTTAAATCTTTCTCGCGGCTGCGCAAATCGGCCATGGCTTCTTCGCTGCTCTGCAGGGTTTGTTTCAACGAGGCGGTGGCTGCTTCTGATTGGGCAAGATCATTTTGCAAAACCTGCATCCGGTTACGCTGTTCCAGCCGGATCGCCGCCGCCGACTTGCTTCCGGCTTTTTGCCGAAATCCGTCCCAGCGAAATAAATCCCCCTCTTTGGTGACAATACGCTGCCCGCAGGCAAGTGTCGCCGCCAGCGATTGGGCGTCTTCTGTGCTTTCCGCCACCGCGATTTGTGACAGACGCGCGTTCAGCGCAGGCGCGCCGCTGACAAATTGATCCAGCGTTTTGACATCACCTGTAAAACCACTGCCCGCTGATTGGGGTGCATCTGCCTGCCAATAGGCGGGCGCCGCGTTATCGGTGGGGGCTTCCAGATCATCGCCCAGCGCTGCGCCCAGCGCCGTTTCATATCCGCTCTTGACCTTCAGGCTTTCCGATACGGCGGTCCATTCCTGATCCGTATCGCTTTGCAGCAGGGTTTTAATCGCCCGGAGCTCTGCCTGTAGGGACGCCATTTCTTTTTCGGCGCTTTGCAGGTTGATGCGGGCGTCTTTCTCTGCTGCCTCTGCCTGCTGTTTTTGGGCATCCAGCTTGTCACTGTCAGCTTGCAAGACCTGGCTCTGTTCAATCGCCGCTTTCAGGTCTGCTTCGACCGGCTCGTTTTTGGCAAGCTGCTCAAGGCTGTTTTTGAGCACCAGCCGTTCTTTTTCAATCTCGGACAATTTACCCTGAAGGCGGAGGGCGTTTCGATTGGCCTCTTCAAGCTGCTGGTTCAGGCTGTTTTGTTCTGCCCGGCTGGCGGCAATCTGTTCGGTCTTTTCATCCAGCTTGGCTTGCAGGTCGCGAACAAGGCTTTGCTTGTCTTGAATGTCACGGGTCAGTTTTTCCAGTTGCGGCGCATCTTCCGATCCCCGCTCAGTCAGGGTTTCAACTTCCGCGGCCAGCGTCTTGATCGCTTCAGCCGCTTCACTTTCCAGTGTCTTTTCGCGCTTCATATCGCTTGAAATCTGGTTTTTGCGATCTTCCAGCTGCTTTTGCGCTTTTAAAATGCGCTCTTCTTCAGAATTCAGATGCTCCGACTGAAGGGTGAGCTTATTCACCTGTGCGGCGGCCGCCGCGTCCGCATCGCGCAGTGGGCTCAGTGCTTCGGAGGCTTTCAGGCTGGCGTTTTGGGCGAGGGCGACTTGCCGCGTGAGCTCTGTAACCGCATCGGCAGCCTCTTTGAATTTACCCTGCGCATTTTGCTCATTCTCGGATGCCTGCTCATATTTCCGGTACAGCAGCATGGCTTCGGCTTTGCGGATATCGCTGGAAATATTGCGATAGCGACTGGCTTGGCGGGCCTGCCGTTTCAGACTGCCCAGCTGGACTTCCAGCTGTCCGGTGACATCATCCACCCGTTCCAGATTGGTCTCCGCCGCTTTTAAGCGCAGTTCCGCTTCGTGGCGGCGGGAATGCAGGCCGGAAATACCAGCCGCTTCTTCTAAAAGGTGGCGGCGATCTTTGGGTTTGGCATTAATGAGGGAGCCAACGCGGCCCTGACTGACAATCGCGGTGGAATGGGCGCCCGTTGCCATATCAGCAAACAGCAATTGCACATCGCGGGCGCGGGTCACCTTGCCGTTAATGCGATAGTCTGATCCCGTGTCGCGGCGAATGCGGCGGGTGACATCCAGATCTTCGTTTTGATTATAGGCCGCCGGGGCAGCGCGGTCCCGGTTATCGATGCCCAAAGTGACTTCGGCGGTATTGCGGGGCGGGCGGCTGGTGGTGCCTGCAAAGATGACATCATCCATCGCGCCGCCTCGCATATTTTTGGCAGAGGTTTCCCCCATCACCCATCGCAGCGCCTCAACCAGATTGGATTTTCCGCATCCGTTGGGGCCGACAATGCCGGTGAGGCCGTCTTTAATCAATAATTCTGTGGGTTCAACAAACGATTTAAATCCCGACAGACGTAACTGAGAAAATTTCACGGCCCCTCCATCATGATTACATCAGGTCTTTAAGATAGGCATCAAGCGGCTCATAGACCGATGTGTCTTCTTCATAACGCTCACCATTGATAAAGATGGTTGGCGTTGCCTGAACGTTATATTCGTTTGCCGCAACCATGCGATCGAGCAGAATGCTCTCGCCCAGTTTTTCATCGGCAAGGGCTGCGTCAAATTTCGCGGCAGAAACACCCAGCAGTTTCGCTTTTTCTTTCAGCGCGCCAATAACGTCGCTGGCTGTTCCCCATTCATTGAGCGAGGAATACAGAATTTTCAGCGCAGGGAAGAAACGTTTTTCGCCAGCCGTATGCGCCAGAACAGACGCATAGAACGCGTTCTGATCCCATGGGTAATCCCGGTAGATCAGATAGGCTTTTCCAGTGTCGATGTAATCTTTTTCAAGCGATGGCAGCACACCAGTGTGGAAATGGGCGCAATGCGGGCAGGTCAGGGACGCATACTCGACAATGGCGATCGGCGCATTGCGATCTCCCAAAATGGTATCGTCTTTGCGAATTTCCATAACGTCAGCCCGCGCTGGGCTTGCGGTCAGCAGGGAAGATGCCGCAAAAGCAACGGGCGTGAGAGCAGCGGATGCTACAAAATGTCGACGTGATATACCCAATTTCATCTCTTTCATACTAGATGTTGTGCGATTATATAATTTCATGGACGATTCCTCAAATGTTTCTGCATATGCCTGTGTGGGCATTTTATCTGATTGATTTATATGGTGTTTTTTTGATTTTTGCTGGCGTTTCGGATTACCAGCTTGCGGCCAAGTTCGGTTAATTGTTGCCTGAGATCGGGATCTGTAACGTCTTTCAGGCTGTCCTTTAGCCAGTCCAATTGGTCCGGACTGGGGTCGGCAAAGACCTTTTTCTCTAGGGTTTTCGCCAGTTTTACCGGCGCTTGTATCAGTTGAAGGCGCCCAACAGCCTTATATCCAAAGAAACTATTGATTCGCTCAATGATCAGGGGCTCAAATTGCTGGAATTCCGGGCCAAAACCGGGGCTAACCCGCACTTTTAGTGTTGCTTCGCTGTTTTTATCCCGCAAATAGCTCATTTTTTCAGGGCTGGAAGCGCGCGCCAGTGTGGGGCCGACAATGCTGGGCCATTTTGACAGGATATCCGCTTGCGCAAACCCGCGTTTGACAAGGGCCGCCTTCGTTGACTTGGCAACGAAACGTCCAATGGCTTGGGGCCCAGCTTTATGCGCAAATTTCCTCAAAATCAAAAATCTCTCTAAGCTTTGTTTTCATCCCTATGATATAGGAACAGAAAATCACAGAAGAATGTTTTATTTATCCTATTATGGCCAATCACAAAATTGTTGCTTCAAAATTCTCTGGCCAGATCCTGAACTGGTATGACGAAAATGGCCGCGAACTCCCATGGCGGCAAAAGAATGGTGTGCGTCCTGATCCCTACCATGTCTGGTTAAGCGAGATCATGTTACAACAGACCACAGTGGTTACCGTTGGTCCTTATTTTCAGAACTTTCTTCAAAAATGGCCGACGGTTAAGCATCTGGCTTTGGCTCCTCTTGACGATGTGCTGGCGGCTTGGGCTGGTCTTGGCTATTACGCCCGCGCACGCAATCTTCATAAATGTGCGAATTTTGTTTGGCATAATTATGGCGGCGTTTTTCCTCAGACGGAAACGGACCTGCTGGAGCTGCCGGGGGTGGGGCCCTACACCGCGGCGGCCATCGCGGCTATTGCGTTTGATGAGCCTGCGGTTGTGATCGATGGGAATGTTGAACGGATCATTTGCCGGGTCTTTCAGCTTGAAGATACCCTGCCGGCGGGCCGACCTGCGATCCGCGCGCATGCTGAAAAAGTGACGCCCATGAACCGGCCGGGCGATTATGCGCAGGCGTTGATGGATATCGGCTCGTCGATTTGCAAACCTAAAAATCCGAATTGTACCGCTTGTCCCGTTACGGATCTCTGTCAGGTCAGCGGTCTTGAAATCGCGGCGAGCTATCCGCGCAAAGCGCCCAAAAAAGTGAAGCCGTCGAAATCGGCCTATGTGCTGTGGGTGGAAAATTCCCGTGGGGAAGTGTTGATGCGCCGCCGCGTTGAGAGCGGCCTGCTCGGCGGTATGATGGAATTTCCGTCAACCGACTGGCTGGAAGCTGCGGTCAACTTGGAAAGCTTGGCGCAATTGTTAGATGATCTTGGACTGGATCTTGATCCGGAGCGGGCAGAGGTCGCTGCATTGGTGAAACACACCTTTACCCATTTTCATCTTGCGCTGGCGCCAAAAATTTACCGCCTCGAAGACGAGGCGGCAATTTTATCTAACCAGTATCAATGGGTGCATCCCGATCGCTTTGATCAGATTGCCCTGCCAACCCTGATGAACAAGGTCGCAAAATCTGTTGCGGCGCAGCAGGGGCAGTTGTTGTAATCAGCCCCTATTAAAGGCCGGGCGCGACAAACTCTTCTTTTGAAATATAGCCGTTTGCGTCCTTGTCGAGTGCTTTAAAGCGGGCCTGACCTTGCGCGCTAAACTCATCCATGCTCAGCATCGTATCTGAATTGGCGTCAGCTTCTTTATATTCTTCGGGAACTTCAACTTTTAAATTTGGGTTTGTCGCGCTGCGCAGGTTTTTCGCCTTAACATATTCTTCAAATTCCACGGTGCCGTTGCCATTGGCATCCAGCCCGGTGAACAGGCGCGTGCGATACGCCATGGCTTCTTCTTTGGAAATCTGGTTGTCGGCATTTTGGTCGATGCCGATAAACTGCGCTGGTGTGAATGCAAATGCGGCGCTACTGGCGGCAACGGCAAAGGCAGTTGTTAAAAGTGTAAGTTTAAGTTTCATAGGGGCCCCCTGACCTTGGTTGTTGGAAAGGGGGTATTCCCTTTCCTAATTCATTTCCGATCGAACCTGCTGGCGTAGTACATCAATGGATACGGACTGTCCTTCGGCATCAAAATGCCAGAATGTCCAGCCGTTACATGTACTCGATCCCTGAAGCTGTGCACCGACTTTATGGATTGAACCAGAAATATCAGACGCAATCAGGCTTCCATCTGCGCGAACCTTTGCTTTGTAACGTTTGCGGCTGTCATGCAGGACCTGTCCTGCAGAAAGCAGACCGCGCTCAACAACGGATCCGAACGGTACGCGTGGCTCCTGCCGCTTGCTTCTGGTGTATTCCAGATCTTCGGGCGAATGAGCCTGCACCTTCTTAATTCGATTTGTCGCGACTTCAATATACTTTGTTTCGCGTTCTAATCCAATGTAGTTACGACCCAGGCGCTTTGCAACGGCACCTGTTGTGCCAGAGCCGAAAAACGGATCAAGGATTACGTCGCCGGGCTTGGAAGCTGCGGTCAAAACCCGGTACAGCAAACTTTCCGGTTTCTGCGTGGTATGGGCTTTTTCGCCGTCAATCTTCATCCGCTCGCCGCCGCTGCAGATCGGCAGATGCCAGTCAGAGCGCATCTGAATGTCATCGTTCATGACTTTCAGCGCGTCATAATTAAATGTGATGTTTTTAGAATTCTGATCTTTCGAGCACCAGATCAGTGTTTCATGGGCGTTGGTAAAACGGGTGCCCCGGAAATTTGGCATCGGATTGGATTTGCGCCAGATCACATCGTTCAGCACCCAATATCCCAGATCCTGCAATGTTGCGCCAACCCGGAAAATATTGTGATACGAACCAATAACCCACAGGGTTCCATTGTCTTTCAGCAGGCGTTTCGCCGCCTTCAACCATTCGTGGGTAAACTTGTCATAAGCTTTAAAGCTTTCGAACTGATCCCAGTCATCATCTACGGCATCGACCCGGCTGTCATCGGGGCGGCGCAGCTCACCAGAGAGCTGCATATTATAGGGCGGATCTGCAAAGATCATATCAACTGACTTTTCAGGCAGACTGTTCATCAGTTCAATGCAATCGCCCTGTAAAATTTTGTTCAGGGGTAGTGTCTGTTTATCTGTCATCGCATTTTTTACCTTGGTTGCGTTGACAGTGATATTGATTCGGTCGATTCGCTACGTCAATATATTTCGCGGAATCAGTAAGTTAGAGCGCACTGTTAATTTTCAGACTCATTTGACTCCAGCAATTTTCGAATGGGCGCAAAGCTTCGCCTATGTAGTGGTGTGACTCCGTGAAGGAACAAGCCCTTGCGATGCTCCGCCGTCCCATAGCCTGAATTTCGCTCCCATCCATAGTGCGGATACTGCTTTGCGAGGTCGCACATTTTCCGATCCCGTGTCACTTTTGCAACAATAGAGGCCGCCGAAATGGAGAGTGAGATGCTATCTCCCTTAACTATAAGTTGTGTTTGCGGTCCGATTTTCGGATCACGGTTGCCATCGACAAGCAAATGATCGGGCATTTGGGGCAGGTTTTCGACGGCTCTTTTCATGGCGAGGAAGGTAGCCTGCAGGATATTGATCTCGTCAATCTCGGACGGACTGGCCTCGCCAATGCCGACCTGGCTTGACCTCAGGATCTGATCGAACAGCATCTCTCGTTTGGATTTGGATAGGGTTTTGGAGTCTGCCATACCCACCGGATAATTTTGCGGGTCTAAAATAACGGCGGCAGCAATGACGGGGCCCGCAAAGGGGCCCCGGCCAACTTCGTCCACACCGGCAATCAGGCCGCTGAGGCGATTTTCATAGTCAAAGGTTGGAACAGGTTTCAACCTTAGCCCCGGCCCATGGTGTAGAATTCATCATTGGGGCGCATCCCGGTCAGGTTGGCCATCCGGTTGCTCAGGCCAAAGAACGCGGTAATGGCGCCAATGTCCCAGATGTCTTCTTCGTCAAACCCGTGGGCTTTCATCTGCTCGTAATCGGACTCGTCAATTGTCTCAGCCGCGTTCGATACCAACAGGGCAAAATCCAGCATGGCTTTTTGGCGGTCGGTGATATCGGCTTTGTTATAATTCGTTGCGATCTGATCGGCGAGCAGTGGCTGCTTGGAATAAATGCGCAGCAATGCACCATGGGCAACCACACAATATTGACAGCTATTGTCGGATGACGTTGCGACGATAATCATTTCTTTTTCAGCTTTGGTCAGGGTTGATCCCTCGCGCAGCATAATGGCGTCATGATAATTGAAAAACGCCCGCAGCTCATCAGGGCGGTGCGCCAGTGCCAAAAACACATTGGGCACAAAGCCCGCTTTTTCCTGCACACTCAGGATTAAATCGCGCAAATCATCTGGCAAATCCAGGACTTCCGGAACGGAATAGCGGCTAATTGGAAATTCACTCATTTTTTATCCTATGGTTCAAGAATTAACATTAACAATAACGCGGCCTTTGACTTTTCCATCCAGCAACGCCTTGGCGGTTGGGATGGCTTCGCTCAAACCGATTTCACGGGTGATCAGCTCCAGATGCGACATGTCCAGATCTTTGGCCAGACGCTGCCAGGCTGTAATGCGTTTCTCTTTGGGGCACATCACGCTGTCCACACCGTTCAGGATCACACCGCGCAGGATAAAGGGCATCACAGTTGCAGGCAGGTCAAACCCTTGCGCCAATCCGCAAGCGGCAACCGCGCCGCCGTATTTAATACCGGCGCAAACATTGGCCAGTGTGTGACTGCCGACGGTGTCAATGGCACCGGCCCAGCGTTCTTTACCCAGCGGACGACCTTTTTCAGAAAGCTCGGCCCGGTCAATGATGGAGGACGCGCCCAGTGATTTCAGATAGTCAGCCTCTTCGGCCCGTCCGGTGGACGCCACAACGTTATATCCCAGCCCTGCCAGTAACGACACGGCCACACTGCCAACGCCGCCAACTGCGCCGGTTACCAGCACATCGCCTTTATCGGGTGTCACGCCTTGCGCTTCCAATGCCATAACGCACAGCATTGATGTATAGCCAGCGGTGCCAATGGCCATGGCATCACGCGCGCTAAAACGCTCAGGCAGTGGAACCAGCCAGTCACCGTTCAACCGCGCCTTTTCGGCAAGACCGCCCCAATGCACTTCGCCCACGCCCCAGCCGTTTAGCACGACCATATCGCCGGCTTTATAATCGGGGTGCGAGCTCTCCTCGACAGACCCGGCTAGATCAATACCCGGCACCATAGGGAAGTTGCGCACAACGGGGGAGGCGCCAGTAATGGCCAGGCCGTCTTTATAGTTGAGCGTTGAATAATCAACTTTGACCTTCACGTTACCCTCTGGCAGCTGGGCTTCATCCACATCTGTCAGGTTGGCTTCGTAGGCGTCATTGTCCTTGGTTATCAGAACTGCTTTCATTTCAGTTTTCCCTTTTGTCAGCAATTATTATCAATTTCTTGGGGGGTGAGTTGAGCGAAGAAGACTTCGGCAAACAGGACGAGCGGGGCTTCTGATTTAACAAGCTTGGCTCGCAAAATTGCTCCCTCCCATCCAATCCAGAAAAAAGCTGCCATGCGCGGGCAGTCAATTTCCTTTGGAATATCGTGATTTGCGCGGGCCGCTTCCAGACAGCGCGCGATGCGCGATTGCCAGCCCTGGAAAATCAGTTCCAGTTTCTGGCAAAACGCCTGATCCAGTCCGCTGGCTTCCTGACCCACATTACCGATCAGGCAGCCCCGGCGAAATTCATGTTTGATGATCCAGCGGGTCGCGCCATTGATAAAATGGTGCAGCCGGTCCAGCGGTGCGGCGCTCTCGTCCAGCAGGTAACCATCCAGCAAATCGTCAAAATATCGGCCATAGGTATCCAGAACCTCCAGGCCAAATTCATCTTTGCTTTTGAAATAGTGATAGAAGGATCCTTTGGGAATTTGCGATCCGGCCAGCAGTTCGCTGATCCCGGTGCTGATAAATCCCTTTTCGGTCAGCAAATCCATACCCTTTCGGATCAACAGCTCGCGCGTCTCCAGCTTGCTGTCAAATTGCCGCGGCGGCCTGCCGCGTTTCTTCTTTAAGGGGGTTGCTGTATCCATGGCTATTTATAGACCGATCGTCTACAAAAATACAAGACGGAAAATTAGAGGAGATTCCCTTAAAACAATGACATCTGATTGCTGGGCTTCGATGGAGGCTCAAACAGGTCGGTGGCCAGATCATATTTGCGGCCCTTAAAGCCATGGTCGCGGGCGGCCTTGGTGAAGCGGCTGCGGATCAGATCGGCATAGGGTCCCGATCCGCGCATGCGCTGGCCGAACCGGCTGTCATAATCCTTGCCGCCGCGAATTGACTGGATCAGCTTCATCACTTTGCTTGCCCGGTCGGGATAATGTTTTGCCAGCCAGTCCCGAAACAGCGGCGCCACTTCCAGCGGCAGGCGGATGGGAATATGGGTTGCCTGCGCCGCGCCATTTTCTTTGGCGGCGGCGAGGATCCGTTCAATCTCCATATCATTGATCGCCGGGATCACCGGGGCGATTTGGACAATCACCCGAATACCCGCCTCTGACAGTTTGCGAATAGCCGCCAGCCGTTTATGCGGCGCACTGGCGCGCGGCTCCATCAATCGCGACAGGCGGTTGTCCAGACTGGTCAGCGAAATACTGACGCAGGTCAGGTTCTCTTTGGCCAGCGGAGCCAGAATATCCAAATCGCGCAGCACAAGATCGGACTTGGTCGTAATGGTAAAAGGGTGTTTGCAGCGTGCCAGCAGGCTCAGCAATTGGCGGGTGATCCCATAGTCTTTTTCAATGGGCTGATACGGATCCGTGTTGGTGCCAAAAGCGATGGGCTGGCATTGATAGCTGGGCGCGCTTAACGCTTTTTCCAGCAGCGCCGCCGCATCGGGTTTGGCAAAAAGCTGGCTTTCAAAATCAAGACCGGGCGATAAATCCATATAGGCGTGGGTGGGCCGCGCATAACAATAAATACACCCATGCTCACACCCCCGGTACGGATTGATCGATCGGTCAAAGGGCAGATCGGGGGAGGAATTGCGGCTGATGATGGATTTGGGGTGCTCCAGCGTTACCGTTGTTTTCAGCGCGCTATCGCCGCTTCGAAAATCTGACCAGTCATCGGCGACAATCTCCCGCTGCTCGTGCATATACCGCGCGGCGGGGTTATTCGTGGCACCGCGCCCGCGAACCCGCTGATCATTGTCTTTTGCTGGCGTGAAATGGCTCATGCACCATCGTATCAAAAATTTGAGAACAAAAGAAGAACAAAAAGCGTAAAAAAAATACGATTATATAGTATTAAAGGGGGTTATATCTTGCTCGACAGGATAGCCAGCCGTTGCAGGCTGGCAGCTTCCAGAAAGTTGAATGCGTTTTCGTCCAGTTCCTGAAACGAAAAGGCCACCTGATTCTTACCCAGAATGATCCGCGTAACGGTCGCCTTGCAATTCACAGCTTGCCTATGCTCGGGGGAGTAGGACAGTTCGGTGACACGCAGAACTTCACCAACGGGGGGACGACCTTTAAAATCGGAAATGCGAAAACCGCCAAGGCTCCAGTCATAGGTCTCAAAAAGCTGCCCGCTTAGAACAAGGCTCAGCCGCGGCATGTCATGGCGACGATCTTTCCGGTTATGCGACCTATATTTTCCAACGGTAAAAAAATTAGCCATGACAGACGAATGTAAGCTCCCCAAACTCAAACTGGAATACCAGTATCCTGCGTATTCCTTAATAATCTGTGAGCAAATTCGCCTAAAAAGCGCCGGGGTTAACTTTTACTTCTTTTTTTGTTCTATTGCTGCAATGCCATAATACTATATAGCCTGTTTACACCTATTCGTCTTTTTGTGTCCGCAAATGTAACACGCAAGTTTCCGGGAAGTTATTGCCGTCTGAGTGTTCAAGGCACCAGACTATCGACGCAATATTTGCCATATGGGAGAACTGTTTTGCTCTCTGGGGGCGTTGATAACCGCTTCCAAGCATTGTGACCGATGTTTTGATTGTTCGATTAAAAAGTGATCTATTCTGCCCAGCCGTCACCACTTCATATGCTATTATTGTGCTGGAAACGCTATCAGAACCAAAATACCCGCCATCGCTAGATGTTGGAAATGGGCTATCAACATATCGGACGTTTAATTTATACTTGGCCTGCCTTGGATCGCCGCTCAGCAAGTTTGAAGCAAGGAGGGTTTCTTCGAGAGCATCCGCATAATTTTTTGCAGATGCAACAGCTATGTTAATGTTGCGAATAACCTCTGGAACGCCCGTTATTGTGCCAACGGTAACGGATTTATAGAATGGGTGGCCTTTGGGAACTGGAGATGGAAAGGCGGGGTCATACGTCGCCTTATCAGATACATTTTTTTTGCTATTCCATTCTTGAAGATGGCTTTGCGAAAGTTTGTTTTTTTCATCTACAACAAACGGCGTGCAACTCGCTAAAACGATTGCCATTAGCGCAACAATTAAATTTTTCATCTAAGGCCTACATAATTTATAGATGTTTCAGGTTTCGGTATTTTGAAATCAGTCCGAGTATTCTATAAATTTTTTTGAGAATGAATAGCATTTATTAGTGTTGGCTTCTGACAGTCTCTCCCGTAACGGACGTTCACAATTTCCCTCAACTTCAACTTTTACTTCTTTTCTGGTGTTCCTGCAGGCGGTCGAACAGTTCGACAAAATTACAGGGCATAAAGCGGTAGTCGAGCTGATGGATCAGGATATCATCCCACGCGTCCTTGACCGCGCCGGTGGAGCCGGGCAGGGCGAACAGGTAAGTGCCGCCGGCAACGCCTGCGGTGGCGCGCGATTGAATGGTGGAGGTTCCGATTTTCTGATAGCTCAGCATGCGAAACAATTCGCCAAATCCCGGAATGGCTTTTTCATAAAGTGCTTCAAAGGCTTCGGGGGTGACATCGCGGCCCGTCACACCAGTGCCGCCCGTTGAAATGATGACATCCACCGCATCTGATGCAATCCAGTCTTTCAGCACGCGCTGAATAAGCGGGACTTCATCTTTCACAATTTTGCGGTCGGCCAATGTATGACCTGCTTTGCTCAGGCGATCCACCAGCGTCTGGCCGGATCGATCCTCGGCCATATCGCGGGTATCGGATACGGTCAGAACGGCGATCTTAACTGATATAAAAGGGCGGCTTTCATCAATTCCCGGCATTTGCGGTCACCTTTCCATCTAAATTGTCCAGCGCATGATATTCTGGCCAGTGGCCTTGGGCAATATCATCAAGCGCGGGCAGTTCCTGTCCCAAACGATGCCGGTAAATCCAGAAATTGGTCAGCACCCGTTTAATAAAGCCCCGCGTCTCACGGCTTTGCATGGCCTCGATAAAAAACAGCGGATCTTCACTGCCCTTGGCGCGTTTTTTCCATTTGATCAGGTTACCCGGACCACCGTTATAGGCAATGGTCAGATAAAACAGATTGTTGCTCACGTCTTTGCCCTGCATCAAATATTGTAAATATTCCTGACCCAGTTCCAAATTATAAGCGGGGTTGAACAGTTTACGGTTTTTCCGATTGCTCAGGCTGCGGTCATTGGCGATATAGCTGGCGGTGCGCGGCATCAATTGCATCAGGCCCTTGGCCCCCGCCGGACTTTGGGCGCGGCTGTAAAAACCAGATTCCTGACGCATAAAGGCAAAGAGGAGCGCCCGGTCCACTTTAAAGCCGTTTTCGGGCTCCCACTGGGGCAGGGGATAAATCGCCGCGTCCCATGCCTTGTCTTTATGTTCCCACATATAAAGTCCCATGCGCATGGCAACGGACGGTACGCCAATACGCTCAGACAGGCTCAGCAGCATGGCGCCTTTCTTGGATCCGGCGCGGGGAAATTCGGCTCGAAGCTCGCGTTCGGCAAGGTGATATTGACCCGCCTCACTCAGCGCAAGGGCGCGTCTTGCCGCGGGGTTTTTCGCCAGCCAGTTAATATTGCTTTGGGTCAGCTCCGGCAAATCCCAACTGAACGGTTTTTCAATTCCCAACTGGCGCAGCGCCAGCAGGCCGTAAAAGGTGCGCGGGTATTGGGTGGCTTTGATCAGATGCGCGTTGGTTTTCTCTGGCTGACCCAATTTTAAATAGGCCCGTGATGCCCACCAGTTGGCTCTGGAGGCGCTCCAGTCGGTCAGGCGTTTTGTCTTGGACAGGGCGACGAAATGCTTGGCCGCTTTTTCAAGGCGGTTCTGCCGCCAGGCGGCAAGTCCTGCGGTCCAATGGGCGTGGGGGGTATAATATGCTGCGCGCTTCAGTGCCCCTTCGGCAAATTCGATGGCCTCAGCGTCCTTGCCATATAGAAAAAAGCTGAGCGCGATTTTCTCTTCAAGCTGGGCATATTCAACCTTGTCCAGCAATTTGGCGATATTCTTCTTTTCCAGATATTCAGATGCGTTTGTGGGTTGCCCGCGGTACAGATACCGGCGCACTACGCGCTGGGCATGGGCCACTTCATTGCGGGTCTGGGCTGATCTTTTGCGTTTGCTTTTATAACTGCGTGACATGAAAAACGGCTGCCCCGGACCCGTTCCGCCCAGATAGCGATTGCTTTTGGGGCGCGGCGTGGCTTTCCAGTCGGATAAATGCCGACTAACCGCAAGGCGGTAAAGGGGATCGGCAAGGGGATGATCCGCATAAGCCTTCATCCACATATGCAGTTCAGGGTAGGTGGCGCGGTAGGCCGTTGGGTGCATATAGCGTTGATATTTCACATGCCCCATCAGGATCGGGTCGGAAACCTGTTTGATCAATTTGTCGGCCAGTCGCCATTTGGCGTCGGACTGAAGCTCGAAAATCTCATCATAAAGGGCTGCATCTTCGCTCGACAGAATGGTGGGGAGTTCCTGCGCGCGGACATTGGCCGTCTGTATAAAGAGTGCTGCAAACATGAGACACAGCGCCCCGGCGCGTTTGATGCGGGCGCGGGTTCTGTTGTCCAAGGCTTCCCCCAAATTAAAAATCATGTAATCGATACCACTACTATTTTGTTTCTTGTCGCTTTTGCGTTTTGATCCCGTTTGCTATCACGCTGGCGATCAAAGTGCAGCCTTTAGTTTTAGCAAATCAGCCCAGGCCAGCCGTTTTGAGGCCGGGTGCTCCATTAGAAAATTGGGATGAAATATGGCCAATGTTTGAACGGGGGTCGCATCGCTTTCAAACGGGGCCCATTTACCACGCAATTTGTTAATGCCCTCTTTCTTTTGCAGCATAAAGGCCGCGGCCTCACCGCACAGTAAAATCATTTCCGGCTTTTGTAACTGGATATGCCGCGCCGCAAACGGGTGGCAGATGGCGGCCTCTTCGGCTGTGGGGGTTCGCCCACCCGGTGGGCGCCAGGGCAGGCACGACGCCAGATAACAATCGTCAATTTTGACCCCGATCGCGCCGAGCATCTTGGTCAGCATTTCGCCCGATGCACCGGCAAAGGGGCTGCCGCTTCGATCTTCCTCGGCGGCGGGCGGGGCGTCCATGATCATGATTTTGGCGTCTGCCTTGCCGCGACTAAACACCGTGTTGCTGGCCATTTGCCGCAGGTTACATCCATCGAAATTGCGCAGCGCCTCTTCCAGCTCTGACAGGCTTGTGGCTTTGGCCGCCAATTCGCTCGCCTGTTTGACGCTCTCGCGGCTGGGCTGAATATTGACCGCAGGGGCGGCTGGCGGGGTTGCTTTTGGAAGCGTGCGGGCCTGTCGCTGCGGCGCTTGTGGGGCGGAACCGGCAACTTGTGGCTGCGCCCGGTTTGGTTCTGCGCGGCCCAGCCAGTTGATGGGCTCTTCACCGATCACTTCGTCGACACCGGCTTCTTTATAGAAGTCCAGAATTTCTTTTACACTTAAGTCTGTATTCATCCCATCATCATAGCAGCGGTTTTTCAAAATGAAGATAAAGAAGTCACTCCTTATTTGCATTTTCAGCTACAGGGGTGCATTTCCGTAGGGGAACAGATGCACTTTGACTGACTTTTCCTAACCTGACAGAATGTCACGATTGCAACGGAAGGGCGGAAAACTGCCAAACTATATGTAAAACGGGATTGACGCACCGCAAAAAAAATATAGTGTCTGGGACAAAAGTGGGTAGACGCGCGCAGACCTTTACAACCAAGACCATTAATGACTGCGGCGGGCGCCGGGAATAGAATAAAGCTAGAAGAGGCTCGATATGGAACGCGAATCTATGGAATTTGATGTCGTAATTGTTGGGGGCGGTCCGGCTGGACTGTCGTCTGCCATTAAGTTACGGCAACTCAGCATGGAAGCTGGTTTGGATCTGACCGTTTGTGTCCTTGAAAAAGGATCTGAAATCGGTGCTCATATTCTATCGGGAAATGTGTTCGAAACCCGGGCGCTGGATGAATTGATTCCTGATTGGAAAGAAAAGGGAGCACCGCTCAATACGCCTGTCAAATCTGAAAAATTCTTCTTTATGACAGAGCATAGCGATCTGCCGTTCCCCAACTTCCTTTTGCCCAAGCAGCTCCATAACAAAGGCAACTATATCATCAGCCTTGGCAATCTGTGCCGCTGGCTGGCGGAACAGGCCGAAGCGCTGGGCGTTGAAGTCTATCCCGGTTTTGCGGCGGCTGAAGTTCTCTATCATGAAGATGGCAGTGTTAAAGGTGTCGCCACCGGCGATATGGGCGTTGGCCGTGACGGCGAACATAAACCCACCTATGAGCCGGGCATGGAACTGCATGCCAAATACACCATGTTCGCCGAAGGCGTTCGCGGCTCCCTGACCAAAACCCTGTTTGAAAAATTTGACCTGCGCAAAGACTGCGATCCGCAATCTTTCGGCATTGGCATCAAGGAAATCTGGGATCTGGATCCGGCCAAACATCAAGAAGGTAGCATTTTCCACACCTTCGGCTGGCCGCTGAAATCCGATACTTACGGCGGCTCGTTCGTCTATCATCTTGAAAATAATCAGGCCTATGTGGGCTTTGTGGTCGCGCTTGACTACACCAACCCCTATCTGTCGCCTTATGATGAATTCCAGCGCTTTAAAACGCATCCAATGATGAAGGATATGCTGGAGGGCGGCAAGCGCGTGGCCTACGGTGCGCGCGCCATTAACGAAGGCGGCTTTCAGTCGATCCCGGAACTGGTTTTCCCCGGCGGCGCGATTATTGGCTGTTCAGCCGGTTTTGTGAATGTGCCGAAAATCAAGGGCACCCATACGGCAATGAAAACCGGCATGATGGCCGCAGAAGCAGCCTTTAATGCCCTCAGCGGTAACGCCGATGCACCGGTTAAGGAACTGACCGAATATAAAGAGCTGTTTGAAAAATCTTGGGTTCACAAAGAACTTTATAAAGTGCGCAACTCACGTCCTGCATTCCGCTGGGGCTTGCTTGCCGGAACTCTCTACACGGGTCTATCTTTGAAATTCTTCGGTGGGAACGAGCCTTGGACACTCGGCATTCATTCCGATCACGATCAATTGAAGAAAGCCAAAGACTGCAAGAAAATCGACTATCCAAAATATGATGGCGTTTATACCTTTGATAAACCCTCTTCAGTCTTTTTGTCCGCCACCAACCATGAAGAAGATCAGCCTGTTCATCTGACCCTGAAAGATGACAGCGTTCCGGTGAACGTCAATTATGCCGAATATGCGGGGCCAGAGCAGCGCTTCTGCCCGGCAGGTGTCTATGAATTCCTCACCGATGATGATGGGTCCAACCCGCGTCTGCAGATCAATGCGCAAAACTGCGTTCATTGTAAAACCTGCGACATCAAGGATCCAACACAGAACATCAACTGGGTGGTTCCTGAAGGTGCTGGCGGTCCGAATTATCCAAATATGTAATTTCGCGGGCGCTAAAAAACGCGTGACAGGGTGGAAAATACATTTATCTCTGTTATCTATTGCCCGAGTATACTTTAATGTCGGCTCGGGCAATGTTTGCTGATGTGGATAACAAGGGTGGTTGAGGTATGTCGCAACGATTGAACAACAAGGTCAGAGGCTTTCTTTCCGGTGCATTGCTGCTGGGAACCTTGGCCGGATGTTCAGGCGTTGGCGGGAATACCGGAATCGATTATGCCCCGGCTCCTTTTTTGGATGAAGGCGGCATCGGTATTGGCGTTGGCGATACGCTCCCCGGTCAGTATCTGGCGGGACGTCAGGCCCTGCGTGAGCAGGATGCGGACGCAGCATATAAATTTTTCGATAAAGCCTATAACCTTGAAAATGACGATAATTTCCTGCTGGAAAATGCGTTTCAGGCAGCTCTCTCCAAGGGGGATACGCCCACTGCGCTGAAGCTGGCGATTGAATTGCTCAAACGCGAACCCGATGGCAATGATACCGCGCAGCTTGTGCTGGGGATTGATGCCATTTCCCGCAGTGATTTTGAGCAGGCGAAAATCCGCATGCGCTCCATCGCGACGCAAGGGATCAATATTCTGCTTAAACCCGTTCTGACCGCCTGGATCCATGTGGCCGAAGGGGATGCGAACGCCGCCATCGCCGAGTTGGACGCGCTGGATAAATACGAAGGCTTCAAGCTGCTCAAATCCTATCATCTGGCCCTGATTGCGGATGCATTGGCGCGCGATGATCTGGCCGCTGAGCAATATGGAGCCGCGCTGAAGGGCCCCTCGGGGCAGGCGGTTCGTCTGGTGCAGGCCTATGGCGTCTTTTTATTAAGGCAGGGCCGAAAAGATGCGGTAGAGCAGCTGTTTCAGGATTATAAAAAACGCTTTCCTTTAAGCCCGACCATTAACAAGCTCATTGACCAGCTTGACCAGGATGGCACCATTGACGCTTTGATCACCAATCCGATTGAAGGCGCCGCCGAAGCGCTGTACAGCTCCGCTGCTATTATCGGGCAGGAGCGGGCGAACCAGACGGCGATTACACTGGCCTATTTCGCGCTGATGCTACGGCCCGATCTGGATGTGGCGGACGTTTTGCTGGCTGAAATCGCCGAAGAGCGGGGTCAGCTGGAAAAAGCCCGCAGCTATTATCAAAAAGTTCCCGAAACCTCTCCTTATTCGCTCAATTCACGGATCCGGGTGGCCTGGCTGACCTACAAACTGGGCGAGGAAGAGGCGGCGCTGGATACCCTGGAAGACATTACCCGCGAAAACCCCGGTGAGGCAGAGCCGCTCATTGTCATGGCGGATTTAAACCGCGACCGTAAAGATTGGGAAGCCGCCGCCGAAGCCTATGGCGCGGCCATCGATAATATTGGCGACGTTAAATCGCGTCTGTGGTCGCTGCTCTATGCCCGCGGGATTGCCTATGAGCGGATGAATAAATGGAAGCTGGCCGAAGCCGATCTACAGGCCGCGCTGGACCTTCAACCCAATCATCCGCAAATCCTCAACTATCTGGGGTATTCCTGGGTTGATCGCGGGGAAAAACTGGACGAGGCGAAAGCCCTGCTGATCAAGGCGGTATCCCTGCGTCCGCGCGATGGCTATATCGTGGACAGTCTGGGCTGGATGTATTACCGGTTGAAAGATTATAAAAATGCCGCCCTGCAGCTTGAAAAAGCCGTAACCCTGCAGCCTGAAGATCCCACCATCAATGACCATCTGGGCGATGTCTACTGGCGGGTGGGCCGCGAAAGCGAAGCCCGCTATCAATGGCAGCGCGCCCTCTGGCTGGAACCGGATGCAGAGCAGATCCCGATCATTCAGGAAAAACTCAAATCCGGTCTTCCGGCGGCCAAAGCGTCTGAAAAATGACGCTGTCTGCCTTTGCCCGGCCCAAGGTTAATCTGACCCTGACGATTGAAGGCAAGCGGGCCGATGGCTATCATCTCTTGCGCAGCCTTGTCTGCTTTGCAAATGGCGGCGACCAGATCACCGCCGCGCCCGCAAATACGCTCATCCTCGATATCACTGGTCCGTTCGCGGGGGAACTGGATGGGGGCGATGATAACCTCATTTTGCAGGCCGCGCGCCTGTTGCAGCAAACCTGCGGAAAGTCACTGGGCGCGCATTTGACGCTTGAGAAAAACCTGCCCGTGGCCTCGGGCATTGGCGGTGGATCGGCCGATGCGGCGGCGGCGCTGCAATTGCTCTGCACCTTGTGGGATTTGGATATAGATTCAGATACGCTGGCGCAAATCGGCCTGTCGCTTGGCGCGGATGTTCCCGCTTGCCTGATGGGCGTGCCGCTGATTATGTCCGGCATTGGCGAAGAACTGGCGCCCCTCAGCCGCTTTCCAGAATTGCATCTGTTGCTGGTTAATCCGGGGGTTGCCGTCTCGACCCCGGCGGTCTTTCGCGCCCTGAACTGGCAAGGGGCCTCCGCCTCCCCTGCGATCCTTTCGCCAGCGGACGCCACCACGCCTGAAATCATTGCGGGCACCAACGATCTGCAAGCACCGGCCCAATCCCTCATTCCGGAAATAGCCGGTGTTCTTTCGGCCCTTTCGGCGTCTCGCGGCGCGCTCTGCACCCGGATGAGCGGCAGTGGCGCCACCTGCTTCGCCCTGTTTAAAGATGCCCCGGCGCTGCAGGCGGCTGCCGATGATTTACGCGCCGCGCGGCCAGACTGGTGGGTTTATCCCACTCTGGTTCCCGCTGTTG
Organism: Sneathiella sp.; assembly: GCA_034669685.1. Taxonomy (GTDB): domain Bacteria; phylum Pseudomonadota; class Alphaproteobacteria; order Sneathiellales; family Sneathiellaceae; genus Sneathiella. The sequence continues at coordinate 1,687,498 of JAXMOU010000001.1, read as the reverse complement.
GGGGTGGCTGATCGTGGGCGCGCGGGCAAGGGGGCTGATCGCACTGGGGCTGACCCTGTTGATGGGGGCCTGCGCCGCTGCGCCGCCGCCAAAGCCGCAACCACAGGCCCGCTTTGAAAAACCCGCCCTCTCCGACGAAGAGCTTGTCTGGCAGCGCGCCACTTTGGGCCTGCCCCTTCGCGGGACCGCCGGTTCCATGATCACCACCAATGATGCGGGACTGGCGTTACAAAAACTAACCGGCGCGCCGCAGGGCACCCGCTGGCCCGTCATTATCATTATGGAGGGGTGCCACGACGAAACCCCGCCCCAGCTCATTCGCGCCCTGGCCGAGCAAGGCTATGTGGCGCTGGTCCTCTCCAGCCGGGCCCGCCGTCATTTGCCGCTCGCCTGCCAGCCCAGCGGGACATTAGAAGATAACGCCCGCGCCATCCTCATTCAAAAACAGGCGGAACTGACCTTTGCGCGCGGCGCATTGGTGCGCGCCGGGTGGGCCGATCTGCACAATATCTTTGTCTTTGGGAACTTCGAAGCGGGCGCCGCTGTTGCCCGAAGCGCTGGCGCCCTTGCCAAGGCGCGCATCATTACCGGTTGGAACTGCGAAGGGGAGGGCACGGACGGATTGCGTGACAGCGCCCTTTCACCGGTGTTCAGCGTCGCCTTCGCGCCCACCCTCAAACCCTCCGGGCGGGGCTGCGCGGCGTATATGAACGACAACCTGTACAACAAATATCTGCACCTGACGCAGACCTACTCATTGAACGTTTTGCTCGAACCGATTGTCTTTACCCAATTGCTGCAATTCCTCGATCAACAGCTCTTCAAATAAAAATGCGCAAATTTTTGATTTTAGGGCTTGAGATTGCCAATCAGTTTATATAGAAAGAGGGCCGCATTGGGGTGTCGCCAAGTGGTAAGGCAACGGGTTTTGATCTCGTCATTCGCAGGTTCGATCCCTGCCACCCCAGCCACTCTCTTTCCTTTGACATAAATGCAGAAAAGCAACCGCGAAAGAAAAGCCTTATAAACTGGCTGACGGTAAGGGAATGTATTTGGATGTACGGCCCAATGTCAGTAAGTATTAGCGCCACTCTTCCTAGAACGCACCATCCGGCCATTGTAGATCTCTAGAAAACGTTAGTTCGTCTGAATTAATCGTGTGTCGTGGAAGTGTGTTAATTGAATTTGCCGGAAGTAAGGTTTTGTCTCTGTCGTAGCTTCTTACTAAGAGGAACGGGTTTTAGGAGCTGATTGACACTACTAATTAATTGATTATCGATTGTTAAGAAGTGTATTTAATTTTTCTTATGTTTTGTTCGTTCTAGGGTGCCTATAAGCAGTAAAGCAAAAATTCCTGAAGTCGTTATAGCTGTTGATTAAATTGATAAATGTAACAGTGTATTTAAATTTTCGTGTGGTTTTGATTTAGTGAATGACCCATACGTGGAGTGGGGGTTCTTTGACCTATTGTGCTGGACTGAGTTGGGGCTAACTTACCTAGACTGTAGCGGCAAATATTCACGATAATATTAGATATTATAAATTCAAGAGAATTTTTTTACTATAAATGGTTGTGAGTAAAGTATACGTTGGAAAGCTGCAGTATAATTTGAGGAAACTTCAATCATGACATTGATAGCATCAATTGTTTGCAACAAAGTTCCACTACTTTTAGGAGATTTACTGGCGACAACTGATAATAATATCAGTAGCTATATAGCCATTCCATCAAGTAATGACATCAACAACCTTCTAGCGGCTACTGGAAGTCGAAAGGTGGTAAGACTTGTACAAAAAATAAATTTGCTGAGTGATAATTTATGTGTTGCCGTGGCTGGAGATGCTTCCCAAGCAAGAAACTTGATTGAAGTATTAAGTCATTTAACAAATGTTGACCATCTAACTAAGGAATTGGTCGATAGAACAATTGACAGTATTCAATTGAGTGATAGGGATAAAATAAGCCATATTGTTTTTTTTATTCAGCATGATCCTGCTCCTTCCAATGGCTTTGTGGTAATAACACGTAAAAGTAAAGACATTGAACTCTCTGAACAATATCACGGTGTTTTTACCGGTAGAGCTGGTACGGGGGAAGGCGCTTTCGATGACCTATTAAAAACATTTGATTGGTCTGCACTGGAAACCTTAAGAAATGGGGGCATAGGTGTTGTCCAGGCCGCAAACTTTATTGCACAGTTATTCGCTTGCCAGTTCACGGGCATAGAGTATATGTCAGGGCAAAATCTCTCGGATTCCTGGGGGGGCGGTATTGAAATAGTTACAGTTCACGGGAACAGATTAATTAAGATAGGTAATGTGGTGCACCTTTTTTGTCTGCTGGTTGTTGATGAGGAAACAGGTCAGTACGCGATCTGCATGCGTACAAAATTTGTGAAGTATGAATATTTCGAAGATTTGTTATTAATTCGAGTATTAGAAGTAAAGGGTGCTATAGAAGCTCAGAGTACAGTTGATAATGTTTTCGCTGTAACTCCAGTATTAAAAACTCGTAAAGATTACGATTCTACTGCGATTTCAACACCAGACTTTAGTTGTACTTCAATTTGCTTGCATATAGAATCGCCTGAACACAAAAGGCATATTAACTCGGTATTTCAAGATCCAGAAGGAATTGAAGGTTTAGTTATCGAGAATACTGGTGGTAATTTTCTATTTGAACTTTCGAAGGAATTACGTGAGCAAATTGAAAATGTGGCGTCAAGTGAAATAGGTGAAGCAGTCAAATTTACGTTTATGGAGTCAGCTATCTAGCATTGCTCAGCAGAATTTGAAGCCATAGAACTCAGAAGCAAATTAGTCGGGGCGAGAGAATTGTCGTATCCCTTTAGTATCGCACTTAATTTCCGTTGATGCAGAGTTGGTAAATTCTCGCTTTTTGCAAATCTAACAATTCTCTCTTTTCGTTTAGCTCTCTATTCCCCCACCCCACCCACCCAGCCAAATCTTGCCTTCCAATCGCCTTACTCAAACTGTAAACTTCGCGCTCGTTCAAATATGGAATACAAAAAGGGGCATTAAGTGCTGACGAGTATTATTATCATCGGGGTTGTGCTTGGGCTGTTATATGGCTGGTACGCTGCCATTATTTCGCGGCGGAACAGGGCGCTGGAGGCCCTCTCCGGGATTGATGTGCAGCTGCAAAAGCGCTCCGATCTGGTGCCCAATATCCTTAAAATCGCCAGCAAGTTCATGGAGCATGAAAAAGAACTGCTCACCCAGGTGACCGAGCTTCGCACCCGTATGGATGCGGGGTACAATGCTGCCGACGGCGCATCGGTGAAAGAGCATTTGAACGCGGCGGGCGCGCTGGGCGGTGCCATGGGTAAATTGATGGTCGCGGTTGAGGCTTACCCTGATTTGAAATCCAGTGACACCATGGTGCAGGCGCAGCGAACCTATAACGAGGTCGAAGCGCATATTTCGGCGGCGCGGCGCTTTTACAACGCGTCTGTGACGCAGCTCAACACGTCAATCCAGATTTTCCCGGGCACGGTTCTGGGCGGGCTGGCCGGGGTGACCGCGCTTCCCTTTTACGAGGCCGAAGAAGGGGCAACGGCACCCGTCAATGCCGACGATTATCTGTAATCCATGTGGCATATTGGTAAATTTTTCCGCTTGGTGAGCGGACGTTACGATCGCACGGGCGCGGCTGATCCGGCCTTTGTTGAGGCCGCCCCCTACGAAGCGGGGTTCGCCCTTCATTATAGCACGGCGGTTCGCCCCCATGTGGCGGCCTATGAAACTGCGCGCCTGCACGCGCTGGCGCAGACCAAAACCCGCTTCTGGGTTTGCGTGCCGGCTGTGCTGGTGATTAGCTTGCTGCTGGTGGTCTTTTGGATGCCAACCTTAAACGACGAGGTGGATGTCCTGTTTCCCATTGTTGGCATGATCGCGGTGACGATTTTTTATATTTCCCGTCCGGTTGGCAAATATAAATCCGACGTCAAAGCCAAAATCTTCCCGGGGATCATTTCCTTTTTGGGGGATTTTTCCTATTCCCCAACCTGCAAAGGGCGGGTTACAAATCTGCGGCCCACTGGCCTTGTGCCCAGCTATGATCAAGAGCATAGCGAGGATGAAATCCGCGGCCAGTATAAGGGCGTAGAGGTCGATTTTTTTGAAACCACGCTCAAACGCCGAACCCGCGATAGCAAAGGCCGCACCAGATACACAACCGTTTTTGACGGGGTCTTTATTTCCTTCTCCTTTGGCAAACACTTCAACGGCAAAACGATTGTTCAAAAAGACAAGGGCGCGGTTGGCAACTGGTTGAAAGACACCTTTTCAAAACAGGAACGGGTGGCGCTAGAAGATCCCCATTTTGAACGGATTTTTGAGGTCTATTCCGACGATCAGATTGAGGCCCGATATCTACTAACCCCCGCTTTCATGGAGCGGCTGAAAGCACTGGTGGATAATTTTGGCGGCAGCAACCTTGAATGCTGTTTCTTTGAAAACCGGCTGGTGATCAAAATGTCCGTGCGCGAAAATCTGTTCGAACCCGGCTCCATCTTCGAGCCCGAAGATTTCATCGATGATTCAAGACGCGTTCTGGCCGACATGCAACATATCTTCGCCGTTATCGAAACCCTGAAACTGGATGAGAATACCGGGCTGTAGGGACGGACGGCACCGCGTTCCTTAGTCTCAATGCACGGTTTTTTGGGGCGGGATATAAGCAAACACATCCATGTAGAGTTTAGTTGCCATACTGACAGCGACTGCGGTCGAGATCGGGATCAGGACAAGACCGTCGAGCAGTGCCCGCAGTAGAACCTGAAAGCCGCCGTCTGCAAACCCGCCCAGCAGCCAGGTTAGGATCCAAATAAGGAGTGCCCAAACGAGTATGAGTAGGCCCGCTATAAAAAATGCTTTGAGAAAAGACAAAAACCTCTTTGTTCCAGCTTCGAGGAACAGGTTGAAGCGGAGCGGTTGGTCAAGCGCAATTGCCGGATAAGCGAAGAACATGATCATAAGAACGGGGATACTCAGAATCGCTACTAAGATTCCGCCGGCTCCCGTTTGAAGAATTACAGTAAGGAAACCCATAAGGCCGACAAGTAATACCGAGATCGTGACGTTGAAGAGTGCAAATTTTATTTCGCGCGGGCCAAGGCGAAAGCGTGGCCCCGTCACATTTCGTTCCGTCTCAAACGCCGTATACCGATGCCAGGAAACGGCGAACATTGCGAAGAAAAAAGCCTCCAAAATCGTTGTGGAAATAATGAGTGTGAGGCTATGTTCCTCGGTGGATCCAGACGGATTGGAGATGAATGAGAAGGCAGTTGTTAGAATGCTGAACAGGATTATGGGCGTTGCCAATAAATAGCATGCTTTCAAATGATCCAGCACAAACCAGAACGCCTCAAATAGGCATGTTGTGACACTCTTCCCCTCGTACATTGCCGTCCCCTCAATCCATACAGCACACGCTATGAAAGAATGACTTTAAATATCTTTAACTCTCGCGGCAATGTAGAAATAAAGGTGAAGCGATGATTTATAGAAATTGGAAAAACACAGGCCTTGGCGGCGTTGAAAAGCTCTCCTCACCCCAGTTTCGAATGCGTTCCATCGCAATAGGGCGGGGTGCTGGTTTGCTTGCAGGTGCAGAGCGCAACCGGTTTTTCTTTATCTGGGGTGAAGGCCATGGGGGACAGCGTCGTGACTTTATGGGCGCCGTCGCAAAATGGCTGACCGGCCGATCGGCCGCAGCTGCACCAGTAATAGGTTTTGCCCGGCTCCAGTTTTAACACCTGGGGTTTGCGGTCCGCGATAATCCCTTTTTCCATGCCCTGTCCCTCCTGGCTCATTTTATATTTGTGAATTTGAATGTAGCGGATTCTGGCGGGGATTGCATTTTTTTTAGCGCGGGCCCTTGAAAATATATATCAGCTTTACCACATATGGGTGTCTTATAAGAATGGGGGGCGGCAGTCTCCCGGTTCAGGGCGTCTGATCGTTCAGGGTTTTGTCTTTAATTTTTTGGGGGCAGGGTTCTGGCGGTGTAAGTCTGACAACCGCAGGTTCGGCGAATAGGGGGATGGCATTAATCCCGGCCAGTTAAGTCCTGCACAGCTTTCGTAAAAGATCGGGCGGTTATGCCCATTGGACCTGTTCCAAATATCAGCAGATGCATAATCATAATAAGTCACACTTATGACCGGTGATGCACCAAATTCAAGTTCAGTTGCGTAAAATTTGTACATGTCCCGCGTCACCGGCCGTTTTTTGGGCCCGGATCGCTTCGCATTTTTCCTTAAAATCTGTCTGGCTAACGGCGCTTTCGCACCAGTGCAGACCTTAACGTTTAAAATTTTGCCCCGCGCGAATTGCCTCCATTTCGCGCGAGGATTTGTGCTGTCTGCCGCTCTTAAACGTCGCGCAATTCCCGGCGGAGGATTTTACCCACCGTGGATTTGGGCAGCTCGTCGATAAAGACGATCTGTTTGGGCACTTTATAGGCCGTCAGGTTTTTACGGCAATATTCGATGATCTCTTCGGGCGTGATGTCCGTGCCGGGCTTCTTAACCGCGAACAGTTTCACGGCCTCTCCGGTACGCTCATCGGGAACGCCGATGCAGGCGCATTCCGCGATATTGTCCAGCTCGGCGGCGATAGCTTCGATCTCATTTGGAAAGACGTTAAAGCCAGAGACAAGGATCATATCCTTCTTGCGATCAACAATGTGGAAATAGCCATCTTCGGCCATATAGGCCACATCACCGGTGCGGAAAAATCCATCTTCGGTCATCACTTCAGCGGTGGCATCCTCGCGTTTCCAATAGCCTTTCATCACCTGCGGTCCGCGGGCGCAAATCTCGCCGGTCTCGCCTTGTGCAACCTCATTGCCGTCATCATCGCGGATGGAGATATCGGTCATGGGCAGCGGGATGCCGATGGAGCTTCTGAAATCCGTTGCGGTGGGCGGGTTAAAGGTCAGAATTGGGGAGGTTTCGGATAGGCCATAGCCTTCGCGAATATGGGCCCCGGTCAGGTTTTTCCAGCGATCTGAAATGACCTTTTGCACGGCGGTGCCGCCGCCAGCGGCATTGCGCAGGTTGGAAAAATCGCAGTCTTCAATGCCCGGTGTCATCAACAGACCTGCGAACAGGGTGTTCACGCCGGTAAAGACACTGAAGGGGTGCTTTTTCAACTCCTCGACAAAGCCGGGCATGTCGCGTGGATTGGTGATCATGACGTTCTTCGCGCCCGCCAGGAAATAGGTGATGAAATTCACCATCAGGGCAAAGATGTGATAAAGCGGCAGGGCCGTGATGACAATCTCGTTGCCTTCCTGAACCAGACTGCCGACAAAGCCGCGATATTGCATCACGTTGGATACCAGATTGCCGTGGGTCAGCATGGCGCCTTTGGAAAGGCCTGTGGTACCGCCAGTATATTGCAAGAAGATCAGGTCATCCTGATTGATTTCAACGGGGGTGAAGGGCAGGTTTTCTCCCTCTGCGATCACGTCCATCAGCGGGATTGCATTTTCAATGCGGGGGTCGGCGGGCGGGCTTGGCAGCGCCGCATTGCCCAGATCCCCAAGGGCGACTGTGATCACATTTTTAACCGGCGTTTCGGCCATGATTTCGGCCAGCACGGGAGTGGAGCCGGTAAAGATGATGATGGTTTCCACATCCGCATCCTGCAACTGATGTTTAAGCTCGCGCGGGGTGTAAAGCGGGTTCACATTGACCTGCACCAGACCGGCGCGAAGAATGCCGAGCATGGACGCAGGAAAGCCCATCATGTTGGGCATCATCACCGCAACGCGGTCGCCTTTGACGTGGCCCAGCTTGCTTTGCAGGTAGGCCGAGATTTTACGCGATGCTTTATCCAGATCCGCGTATGTGAGCTCCGCGCCAAAATTCTGAAACGCGACCTGATCGCCAAATTTTCCAATGGCTTCATCAAACATCGCAACGACGCTTGGGTATTTGTTCAGCTCAACGCTTTGGGGGATCTCGGTGCCATAATGCTGGTACCAGATTTTTTCTGACATGGATTTACGTCCTTATTTACACGTGTTTTACTTTTGGATGTCCAATGCCGAACATCCTCCCTGATTGTTCGATGTCTTCTTTATAAAAGCGGGGACGCTTGGCGACAAACAATTTTTTGCAAGTGCGCCAGAGGGCATTCAATCTTTGCGAGCGCGATCCGCTAAATGGCAATGTTTCTGCAACTGCGCCTTGAAGAGTTGCATTAACAGTTCGATGTTGGCAAGGCCCACATAATTGGGGCGGGTGATGAAGGCGAGGGTGCGGTGCGGCCCCGGATCCTTCAGGTGCAGGGCTTTGAGGTCAGAATTTTCATGCAGCATCTGATCCAGTGCCATTTGCGGGACCAGCGTTGTTCCCATATGCCCGGCAACCATTTGCACCAGCGTGTTCAGGCTGGTGCCGGCAAGGGAATTATCCACGTCAGAAGGGGGGAGTTTACAGGCCGACAGCGCATGATCTTTCAGGCAGTGCCCGTCTTTTAGTAACAGAAGGTCAGAGGTTTTCAGCTCTGATCCCGAGATTTCGGTCTGCCCCGGCTTAACATCGTCCGCATGGGCGATGATGTAGAAATCCTCCGCCCAAAATTCAAAGGCATGCAAACCCAGATGGGCATAGGGCAGGGCAAGGATTGCCGTGTCGATTTCGCCGCTTCGAACCTTTTCCACCAGCACATGGGACTGCTCTTCGATGATGGAGAGCTTGAAGTTGGGATAGAGCCGCCGCAGTTCTGGCAGAACCTTGGGCAGCAGGTAGGGGCCAATGGTTGGGATGGTCCCGATTTTCATGGGGTAGCACAGCGGTTCGGACTGCGTTTTAGAAAGCAGGTAAAGATCGTCCACCTCCAGCTTGATGGCGCGGGCCTTCTCCAGAACCTTTTCCCCAAGGGAGGTAATCAGGACCTTTTTATTGTCCCGTTCAAAAATTTGGATGCCGAGCTGACTTTCCAGTTCAGTCAAGGCTGTGCTCAGTGCCGATTGCGAGACGCCGCAAGCCTCTGCCGCCTTCTTGAAATGGCGGTTTTTCGCGATTGCGAGTGCATATGTGAGCTGTTTGAGTGTGATCATTGTACGTTCTATAAAATTGATCAATATCATTAATATTATTCAATTTACTTTATCGACGCAACTGCATAAATTCCAATCAACGTTGAACAATGACGTTACGAAATTTGATTGAATGTACATCATAAGGATTAAAAAAAATGGCTATCATTAACAAGTCTATCCCAGAATTTTCAACAGACGCTTTCCACAATGGTGAGTTCAAAACAATCACATCTGATGATGTGAAGGGTAAATGGTCAATCTTCCTGTTTTACCCAGCTGACTTTACTTTTGTCTGCCCAACAGAACTTGAAGACATGGCCAACCATTATGAAGAACTTCAAGGTCTGGGCGTCGAAGTTTTCGCCGTCTCAACCGACAGCCATTTTGTTCATGCTGCTTGGCACGAAACATCAGAAGCCATTGGTAAAATCAACTACCCAATGCTGGGCGATCCAACAGGTAAAATCACCCGTGGTTTTGATGTCATGATCGAAGAAGCCGGTCAGGCACTTCGCGGCACTTTCGTTGCGAACCCAGAAGGCATCATTAAAGTTGCTGAAATTCATGACCTGGGCATCGGCCGTTCTGCAAAAGACATGGTCCGTAAAGTGAAAGCGGCTCAGTATGTTGCAAACCATGACGGCGAAGTTTGTCCAGCCGCTTGGGAAGAAGGTCAGGCAACATTGACACCAAGCCTCGACCTCGTTGGTAAAATCTAACGATTAATCTTTAGTATATTTGTGCAGTGGGTTCGCGCCCACTGCGCCTCGCACGCGTAAAGGCAGAAACATGTTAACGAATGATATCCTCAATGCCCTCAAGGGCTATACCGCAAATATGTCAAATGAAGTGGCATTGGTTCTGCAAACCGGTGAACACGAAAAGCGCGCTGAGCTTGTAAAATTCCTCAGTGATTTTGCAACCGTATCCGATAAAATCCGCTTTGAAGAGCGCGACACAAACGGCCTGCTGCGCAGCCCGATCAGCTTTCTTCTGGAAGTGGACGGCACCTCAAACGGTATCGTGTTTTCGGGTATTCCCGGCGGCCATGAATTTAATTCCATGGTTCTGGCGGTTCTACATTCTTCGGGCACCGCGCTGAAGCTGGATGACAGCATTCAGAAAATCATCAGCAGCGTGCAGGAAGATCTGAAATTTGAAGTCTTTGTCTCTTTGAGCTGCCATAACTGCCCCGACGTGGTGCAGGCGCTGAACCAGTTCGCGGTGCTCAATCCAAAGATCACAACAGAAACCATCGATGGGGGCCTTTATAAAGACCTGATCGAGGAGCGGAATATTCAGGGTGTGCCAACGGTGTTCCTGAACGGTGAAGTTTTTGCCAATGGTAAAATCGATACCGCGCAGCTGCTCGATAAATTGATGACGAAATATCCAAACATCACGGAAAGCTTAGCGGCAACCGCAGAAGAGCTGCCGTTGCAGGATGTGACCATCATTGGCGGCGGCCCGGCCGGTATTGCGGCGGCGATCTATGCTGCCCGCAAAGGCCTGAACGTAACCGTCATCGCTGACCGCGTGGGCGGTCAGGTGAAAGACACGATGGGCATTGAAAATCTGATTTCCGTGCCCAAAACAACAGGTCCAGAGCTCACAAATGCCCTGCTCGGTCACATGAACGAATATGATGTGACGCTTAAAGAGCATTTGCGGGTTGACCGGATTGAAGATGGCGATCCCAAAACGGTTTATCTGTCCTCTGGCGAGAAAGTCACGACCAAGACGATTATTATCGCAACGGGCGCAAAATGGCGCGAACTGGGTATTCCCGGCGAGAAGGAGAATGTCGGTAACGGGGTTGCATACTGCCCGCATTGCGACGGTCCTTTCTTTAAAGGAAAAGATGTCGCGGTTGTGGGCGGGGGAAACTCCGGCATCGAGGCGGCGCTGGATCTGGCAGGTATTGTGAAATCGGTTACCGTGCTGGAATTCCTGCCAGAGCTGAAAGCTGATCAGGTGTTGATCAATCAGGCTGAAAAGCGTGACAACATCAAGATCCTGAAAAATGTGGCAAGCCGCGAAGTGGTTGCCGCCGATGGTAAAGTGACCGGTCTTGAATATATGGATCGGAGCAATGACGCGGTGGCTGTTGCCGATGTCGCCGGGATCTTTGTTCAGATTGGCTTGCTGCCAAATAGTGAGTTCCTCAAAGGCGTTGTTGAGCTTTCCAAGCATGGGGAAGTTGTCATTAACGAGAAATGTGAAACCAATGTGGAAGGGATCTACGCCTGCGGTGATGTAACGACTGTTCCCTATAAACAGATTGTGATTTCCATGGGCGAGGGGTCGAAAGCGGCTTTGTCAGCCTTTGAATATCTGCTCAAAAAGTAAAAATCGGCCCTTTGCGGCTGATCTGAACGGGGCTGGAATTTCCAGCCCCGTTTTTTTGTGTCCGATTCCTCTTAAAATGCTACTTTAGAAAACTCTGATTCTTGGATTTGTATGAGAAATTAACCTTAAAAACGGTCAAATTAACTATATTTGTGCTGAAAAGTGAGAAAAAATTGCCCAGTTTCTGTTGTTTTTTGTAACTTTTGGAAAGTCTAATTGACAAAAAATGCGATAAATTTTATCTAATGTGTTAATAAAAGATTAATCGCGTAATATGTAAACACATGACCGGACAGCCTACCCCTAGACAATAGCTGACGGTCTTAATTATTAGAAGGGACGCATTATGGCTGTAAAAAATTGGCTTGCTGCTGTTGCAATGTCAGCCTGCGTATTTGGCGCATCGACTGCATCAGCTGCTTTACTAAATGGTGGATTTGAAGAACCAGTACAGGCAAACGGAACTTGGACTGTATATAACAGCATTCCAGGCTGGACGAAATTTGATGACGACGCCGGTATTGAAGTTCAAACCGGTAACATTGGCGGTGCTGCTGCTATTGAAGGCGTGAACAAAGTTGAGCTGGATAGTCACGGCGGAACAAATACAAATTCTGGCATGTCCCAGTCTTTGGCCCTGACTGCTGGTTCATATAAAGTGACATTCCAATATCTTGGACGTACAAATGATTCCGGTACAAACGGTATTCATTATGGTGCGGCACTGACAGCTGGACTTGGCGGAACTGTTGAAAAAACTGACTTTGATCCTGCCGGTATTGCATTTGGCGATGTAACAGGCGTTATTGGTGAAGGTTGGAAATTGGTTAGCTATGTGTTCTCAATCGGAGCAGATGCTGACGTTTCACTTGGCTTCTGGGCTGGTGGTGCTGATGATACACTCGGTGGTTTCATCGATGATGTTCAGATTTCTGCTGTACCTCTGCCACCTGCGATGTTGTTGTTCGGTGGTGCGATGTTGGGTCTGGGTTGGCTCAGCCGTCGCCGTAAAGCTGCTGCATAAGCATCTACGGACTATAGATTTGAAGAAAACGGTGCCAATAGGCACCGTTTTTTTATGTTTGCACGAGGGAAGCGGCCCTAGATTGATTTTTTAGATGATTCGCTTTGAATGTAATAAAATGCTTACATACGGATTATGTATTGTGCAAAAAATGTTACAAAGTAAATGTAAATATTCCGATAAGTATTGAATAGAAGAGAGTGCAATATAACTATTGCCCTTAATGTCCCTTTGTTTTCTCTACTTTCCTTATTTTTGAAATTACTTGAATATTAGAGATCTAATCTGCATAATCTTTTCATTGATCGGATGCGCACTCGATCAAGCGGATATCATCCCCCCCTCGATATCCGGTTTGTACCAAGTAGTATCAAGTACCCTAGTATCAAGTAGTATCAAGTAGTATCAAGTACCAAGATGCGTATCTGTACCAAGTACCCTAGTACCCAAGTACCCCACTGGTTTTGAGTTTGACCTTGAAATCAGTAGATGTAGTGATCCCGGCACATACCCCTCGTGCCGGGTCATTTTTTTTGGGGCTTATTTCCCGTTTTGCCGAACATGTTTCAGAAGATTGTGAAGATAGGCATCTTTCACATTAATCTCGTCCAGATGGGCAATCGTATTTTCCAGATATTCCAAACTTGTTCCCAGGTGGCCTTCGCCCTGACAGATACGTTTGACGGTTTCTTCAAGGGTTGGTTTATCCATGTAGCGTGAATGCTTGCGGTTTATGACAAAGGTCAGCCCCTTGACTGCTTGCCCATTTTGCAAACGGATAGTGCCCCAATAGGGTAAATAGGCGCCTGAGAACATCTCCCGCATCCACAGGATTTCAGTTTCGCTGTCAATCAGTGACGGTTCTATCAGGAAAGCACGGCCATTGCAGGAGCCACCGGAATCGAGTGCGAGCATGATCCCGGGTTTTTCCGGGCTACCGCGCCCCGTATTCATATGCAGGCAGAAATGCCGCCGAAATCCGTAAAGTCGGCCCGGTTCAGATCTGATGAAATGAAAAGCGGGGTTCCATAGAAGGGATCCATATCCAAATACCCACAGGCCTTCTTCGGGAATGTCGGCATTTGCCAGAAAATCCGCCCGGCTTTTGGCCCGCTCTTCATGGGTGAGCGCTTCAAACGGGCCATTTTTTTGAGCCTCCCTGATCAGCATATCGATACGCTCAGGGGTGAAATCTTCCCGTTTTAGCATGTGGTTATTGCTCCATCTGTTGTCTTAAGGGCATAGCTTTCGCTGTTTAAGTTCCTCATATATCGGGGTCAGTTTAGCTGCCAGTTCTTCCAGCTCTGCGCTCAATTGAACCTGCTTTGCAGCATAAGGGGCAAAACCGGTGGAGGCTTCCACCGCATTATACCAATGAGGTCCCCATACGCCATCTTCAGCTTTGGGCCCTTTTTCCCAGCTGAGCATCTCGCTGAAATACGGAATATCAACGGCTTTGCAAAGGGCCTGCAACATTAACCCAGGGTTTTTCTGGATATCCTCGCCTTCGATAACCACGACCGGGTTTTTTGCTTTTTTCTCGAAATAGCGGAAAAGCTCCAGCTGCTGGAGAAAGCCTGTGGCATCCGCGCTGACCTGATCCCATTTTTCGGAAAAGGACGCGATGACCAGGCGCGGATCGCGGATCAAAAAGCAGTGTCTATGATCCAGAAATTGCTCGCGGTCGATCTGGGGCAGCATGTGCTGGGTCATATGCTTGAGATATCGAACAGATTTACCGGCGGGCAGGGGCGCATTTATATCAGTCGCAACTTGTCGCCAGTCAGTGGGTTGGCTGGCAATAACAGCGGCGCGCATGGGATGTTCAAGGCCGGTTTCGGTTAGGTAATAGGAATAAAAAGGCTCGTCAATCGGCTGGCAGTCAGGACGGCTGCCGAAGGCGCGCATCATAGCGGTTGAGATATTTCGCGGACCGGACCACATGGATAAAAGGGTAGGAGACCCTTGCGACATAATACCTCCTAGAAAAATGAATGGCGCCGCAAGGGGCGCCATTCAAAAAGCAACTAATTAAAGGCCAAGGATCAGCTTAGCCATAATGTTTCGCTGGATCTCGTTCGAGCCACCATAAATGGACACTTTGCGGGCGTTGAAGTAACGCGGCGCAGCGCCGTTGGCATAATCTGGGCCAACACCATCATTTTGTCCGTGGTTAAGCGGAATGAAGGGAGCGCCATAAGTGCCCACAGCTTCCAAGGCGAGCTCGACAACTTCCTGATACAGGTCGGTGCCCCGGCATTTCATCAATGAGCTTTCAGGGCCCATATTCTGACCAGATGTTAGTTTGCTGAGGATTCGAAGCTCGGTCATTTCAAGTGCCTCGATGGCAACTTCAAGACGCGCCAGTTTCGCTTTGAATTCCGGGTTGTTGATGATCGGCTCGCCGCCTTCAACTTCAGCGCTGGCAATTGACCGGATTTTTTGAGCGCCGCGTTTCAGGCGACCGGCATAGGCATTGCCCCGTTCAAATTCCAGCAGGTATTTGGCGCAGGTCCAGCCTTTGTTCAGCTCACCGACAAGGTTTTCCTTGGGAACAACCACATCATCAAAGAAAACCTGATTGATTTCCTGTGCGCCTTTAATTGGTTGATCCAGTGTTTGAATTGGATCAACAGTGATGCCCGGTGTTTTCATATCGATCAGCAGGAAAGAAATGCCTTCCTGACGTTTGCCTTCATTGCTGGTGCGAACGAGGCAGAAAATCCAGTCGGCATACTGGGCAAGGGTTGTCCAGATTTTGGAGCCGTTACACAGGAAATGATCGCCTTTATCTTCGGCTTTCATTTGCAGGGACGCCAGATCGGAACCAGAGCCGGGTTCAGAATAGCCCTGACACCACCAATCTTCGCCCGACAGCATCCGTGGCAGGAAGCGTTGTTTTTGTTCTTCCGTACCAAATTTCATGATCACCGGGGCGCACATGCGCACACCAAAGGGCATGATGCCGGGGGCGTTGTGATTGGCCATCTCGGTGCTGAAAATATATTTCTGGGTAGACGTCCAGCCGGGTCCGCCATATTCAACGGGCCAATCCGGTACCAGCCAACCCTTGTCATTCAACGCTTTCTGCCAGCGTTCATGATCTTCTTTGGGTAAGTAGCTATTTCTGTTTTCAGCCATTTTCTGTTTCAGATCATCTGTCAGATTTGTCTGGATAAAATCAACTACTTCCGCGCGGAAGGCGTTATCCTGGGCTGTGAATGAAAGATCCATAGTGTCCTCTTTTTTATTACTTATATTCCAACTGGCGCCGTTTCAGGTTAGATTGCAACATAAATGATATTTTGTCATTAATGGGATTTCAAAGCATACAACCAGTTCTACGGAGAAGAAATGAAAAAAACAGTAAAAAGCATGGTTGCAGACGCAAATAGTCGAATTGAGACAATTTCAGTTGATCAGGCGAAAGATTTGCTTGGCGATGAGAATACACAATTCGTCGATATCCGCGATATCCGCGAGCTTTATAATGGGGGTGCAATACCCGGCGCATTGCATGCACCGCGCGGTATGCTTGAGTTTTGGGTCGATCCTGAAAGCCCTTATCACAAACCTGTATTTGCCGAAGACAAGAAATTCGTCTTTTTCTGTGCGGCAGGCTGGCGATCCGCGCTGGCGACAGACACAGTCAAATCAATGGGGCTGGAAAATGTCTGTCATATCGAAGGGGGATTCGGCGCCTGGGTTGAAGCTGGCGGCGAAACTGTGGAGAAAAAACCGCGCTAATATATAATCAAGGCAGCCGCTTTTAGCGCACACCTGTTTTGAGGAGAGGCACTATGAAGACGTTATGTTTAAGTATCGTTGCCAGTTTTCTTTTTTCATCAATGGGAAGTGCCGAGGAGCGGCTGCCGTTAATCGATACACATATTCACTACAGCCATGATGCATGGGATATGCTGCCGCCGGACAAAGCAATTGAGATTTTGCAAAAGGCGGGCCTTAAATTTGCTTTTGTCTCCAGTTCCAGCGATGACGGCACCCAGATGCTTTACAAACAGGCCCCTGACCTGATTGTGCCGGTGCTGCGTCCCTATCGCAAACGTGGGGAATTAAGTAGCTGGTTTCGCGATGAGAGTGTGATCGAGATGATCGAAGGGCGGCTTGCGCGTAACCCTTACGCCGGTATTGGCGAATTTCATATTTTTGGCGAAGATGCCAACCTGCCCGTGATGCGGCGGATTGTTGAGCTGGCCCGCGAATACGGGATTTTCCTGCATGCCCATTCGGATTATGAGGCGGTGGATAATCTTTTTGCGCAGGACCCGGAGGCGCGTATTTTATGGGCACATTCCGGATTTGAAGGTTCGGCCAAAATCGCCGAGATGCTGGAAAAATATCCCAATTTGACGGCTGATTTGGCCTTTCGGAGTGAGCATGCCTCAGGCGAGATGGTTGATCCGGAATGGGAAAAACTGTTTTTGGCCTATCCTGATCGGATCATGGTGGGGACAGACACGTTCACACCTGAACGCTGGTTTTACATTGTTGAGCATGCGGGGTGGAGCCGCGGATGGCTGGCAAATTTGCCAGCGGAAATTCGCCAAAAAATTGCCTTTGAAAATGCTGAAAAGCTGAAAAACTGGGCCTTTAGGAAATGAATATATTCAAGCGCGTGATCTGGGCAATAATTGGAATCGCTGCCGCGCCGGGTAGTCTGTTTGCGTGCGAGCTGACACTGGGGGCGGATGCGCTGCGCGCGGAGAATCAAACCTATCAACTGGCGCTGCAAACGCGGCCAAACCCGGTGGTCGTATCACAACCATTCGCAATTAATCTGCAGATTTGCCGCAGGGGTGGGGCGCCGGTTGCGGGGCGCGTTGATGTGGACGCGATGATGCCCGCCCATCGCCATGGGATGAATTATAAACCTGCGTTTGAAACCGGGGCCGATGGCATGATCACCGGGTCAGGATTTATCTTTCACATGCCCGGAAAATGGCAGTTTACAGTGCGGGTGACGGAAGGCGATCAGGTCAGCCGTCTGACCGTGGACTATCTTTTGAAATGAGATCGGCTGCTGCGCAAATTTTGCTGGCGCTTTATCTGATTTTTGGATGTGCACGCCCATTGCTTGCCGCAGATCTTTCGTTGAGCGCAGGGGAGCGGACTATTCTTGAAAGCTTGGGTCCCTGGCCAGCAGCGGCCAAGCCCGATCCAAGCAACCGGGTATCAGGCGTTACAGAAGCAATCGCCCTTGGGAAGCGTCTGTTTGCCGATCGCCGCCTATCCAGTCGAAATCATCTGGCCTGTTTGGATTGTCATCATCCGCAAAATCAGTTTGCCGATGCCATTGCCCTAAACCGGGGTTTGCAGCCACTGACGCGCCATACGTTGAGCCTGCACAATTTGCGCTGGCAAACCTGGTTCGGGTGGAGCGGGGGCAGTGATAGCCTGTGGATGCAAAGCATCCGCCCCTTATTAAGCGCCGCCGAAATGAACATGAAACCGGACGAACTGGCCACCCGCGTTTTGTCTGATACGGCGTTGGCGCAGCAGATCGAAGCGGTTTTTAATCTGAAACTGCAAGATCAAAATCCTGAGCAGATTTTGGTGCTGATTGGCAAACTGCTCGCTGCCTATCAGGAGACATTAATCACACTGCCCAGTTCGTTCGACCGCTTTCGGGTTGCCGTGCTGGCGGGAGATGACGCGGGCCTTAAGGTCTATCCGAAAGCGGCGGTTCGTGGATTTAAACTGTTCGCGGGCAAAGGGCAATGCACGCTGTGTCATTTGGGGCCGTTATTGACCAGCGGGGAATTTGGCGATATCGGAATTACCCAGTTTACGGGGGTGGGGGCTGTTGATAAGGGACGCTATGAAGGAATTCAAAGCCTGCTGGAAAGTCCGTTTAACCTGCTGGGCGCATATAATGATGATCCCGAAGGCACAAGCGGTATTCGAACGCAGCATGTGAAATTGCAACACCGTAATTTCGGTGAATTTCGCATTCCCTCTCTTCGCAATGTAAGCAAAACCGCGCCCTATATGCATAATGGCAGCGTCGCGACGCTAGCAGATGTTGTTGATTTTTATTCGGAGCTGGATGAAGAACGGCTGCATACGGATGGGGAGAAGATCCTGCGCCCGCTAAACCTGGATGCCGCGGAAAAGGCGGATCTGGTGGCCTTTCTGAAAACCCTGTAGACATAAAAAAGCGGTGAAAGCCAGAGCCTTCACCGCTTTTAATGTTTCAAAGAGGCGGGTTTATTTCAGCAAGCCTTTCAGCTTTCCGCCAAGGTCCTTGCCGATGCTCTCTTTGACTTTTTCCTCAATCTTCTCTTTGCCGGCCTCTTCCAGTTTTTCTTTTAAAACCTTTGGATCAGCAACGTTTTTGATCATGCCTTCCAGATCCGGTGCGAAGCTTGGGTTATCCCAGCTGCCGGTGACATTGATCGGAACGGCAATACCGGCTGCGCCGCTGCTGCCCTGACCTTCGGTGGAGGCTGTGAGTTTTGGCTCCAGCCGGTAGTCCAGCGTTTTGGGTGGCATATTCACCTTGCCCGCGCCGGTAACCTGCACAAAGGGGTTCAGCATTTTCAGATCTTTGTTTTCCAGCAACCCGTTCACAATTGTGTAGGTGCCTGATAGTTCGGCAAAGTCTGTTTTCTGGGCTTCACCGCTATCGGTAAAGGCGCTGGTTACATTGCGGGCCATGGCGGCCAGGTTAATGCCGCTAATCGCCCCGTCGGTAAACAGGATGCTGCCATCGCCGTTTAGATTTTCAACAAAGCTTTTTTGTGAAACACCCGCTGTCGTGAGGCTCAGGTCAAAATTGCCGGTTCCTTCGAGCTTGTCAAAATCAGCGGCATCTTTGAGGAAGGGTTGTAACTGCAAACCCGTCAGCGCAAAGTTTTTGCTGATCTTGGCGGTGCTGCCTTGGGCATCGATGGTGACAGAGCCTTCGCCTTTACCGTCATAGAGTGCCAGTTCGTTCAGGTCCAGTTTGAGCACGCCGTTATTGAGCAGTGCAGAAAGACTGGTCTGACCGATTTTCATTTTCTGGACAAGAAGCTCGCCAACAAAAAGTTTGAAATCCGCATTTACAGATTTCAGTGCGCTGAAGTCGATGGGGGTGTCATCCCATTTTTCACCTGTTTTTTGAGGAGCTGCGGCTGTCTCAGTTTTGGCCGAACCGCCTTCAGACATATAGGGATTGACGTCCAGAACCGGCAGGTTGAGCTGCCCTTTCAAAGTGGGAACCTTACCGCCAATATTGGCAGAGAAATCGCCACTTGCGTTGATTTTATCAAAGGTGAGCTCTGCGCCAGTGAAAGAATAGGTGTCGCCTTTAACGCCAATAGTTCCCTTGATCAAGACCTGCTCCATGGTGCCTTCGTTGGCTTCCATTGGTTCTGCAGCCCACGCGACCAGACCTTTTAAGGAGGGCACATCCAGTTCGGTAACACCGCTCAGATCAACGGGGGTGAGCGTTTTGATATTGCCATCAAAAGACAGGGTGACTTTGCTTGAATTGACGCCCAGTTTCGCCGTTGTTGCCTTGTTTTCAAGTACAGCGCGGAGCGACCCCAGTTCGGTGTCCAGTTCAATTTTCTCGCCTTTCCAAACAGCAGAGCCGTTGGTTTTAAACGGGCTGTCCAGACCGTTCAGTTCAAGGGCGAGATTGGCTTCGGTTACCTGCTGGGTGGTGCCAGCCTGCATATCATTATAGGTAAAGGAGCCGTTTTTGATTTGGACGTCTCCAAGGTTCAGATCACTGATCCCCAGATCGCTGGACGAGCCGCCTTCGCTGCTTTCGGTCGGGGCAGGCGCTGCTTTGGCCGTTTCAAATTCCCAGTTCTTATGACCCGCTTTATCCACTTCCAACACAATGACGGGAGTGTCGAGGATGAATTTGTCCACGGACACCTGACCCGAGAGAAGAGGGATCAGGTTGAGTTCAATGGTGAGATTTTCAATGGTCGCCATATTGGCGGTGTCACTGGTTGGCGCGTTTGAGAAGGAGACCTTGCTGGCTGTTAATCCCAGAACCGGGAAGACACTGACCCCCAGATCACCGTCAATGCTGAGGGTGCGACCGGTTGCGTCATTGGCTGCAATCATCAGCTCTGTTTTGATCCGCTCGGCCGGAACAAGGAAAGGAATGGCGATCACTGCGACAATGAGCAGGACGACAAGAGCGAGGATACCATAGGCCAGCTTTTTCATTTTGCGCCTTTCGGAAATAAGGTGGTTATTTTTGTTTTCGGCTAACGAGAAATAGTCCCGCGAAAATTAGTACGACACTTGGAACAACATACCAGTGAATTGTTTCCCCAAATAAGACATATCCAAAAACCATCGTGGTAATCGTAATAAAATACGATATCTGGCTGAAATATACAGGGTCCGCGATCCGCTGAAGTTCAAAATAGAAGATGAACCCCACGTAAGACATAATAATGTTGCCCACAAAAATGGCAATGGGCACCATAGAGGTGAATTCTGGCCAAACTGGGGCATCAACGAAAAAGAACAACGGGATCATGAGGATCGTTGTTGCCAGCAGCATCCCCGCGGCGAGGGAGATTGAACTGGCACCCTGCGGCCAGTCCATACTGCGGTAAATATTTGCAATACCAAGGAAAATCGGAATGCTGAACGCCAGCGCCAGCCATAAAATGGGTGGGGTATCTGTGGCAAGATCGGGTGCGCTGAACAGGGGGGGCACCACAATTGCCGCCGCCCCGAGCAGTCCCAAAGCCATCCCCGCAACTTTGTGTTTTCGGATCGCATCAATGCCGATGATGATGGAAAACGCATAGGTGGTCAGCGGCGAAAGCGGGTAAACCAGTCCGGTCAGCGCCGCCCCAATTTTGAGCGAGGCCACAAATGCCAAAGTAGTCGGAATGGCATTGCCCACCAATCCCGCAATAAAATAGTACCGCAAATAACGCCGGTTCAGACGCAGGCTTTGCCCGCGGGCGAGAGCGGTTATCAGCAGTAATATGCCCCCCAAAAGCATTTGCCAAAACACAAGGGTAATGGGGTTTAGTCCATATTGTCCCCCCAGCTTTGCCATGCTGATTGTTGCCCCAAACAGGGTGCCAAAAATCAGAACATATAGCGGCGCTTGAAAAGGGTTGGCGGCTTTGGCAGTCATGTTGGAAAAAATACCTTGGAGTAAGGATTGGAAGAGTTTGCACAGGAAATCCAACCTAAAAAAAGTGAAAAATTGTGCAGATGCGAAGAATAAAAAACAGAGTTTAATGCAATAACTGGATGGTTTTAAAGTCAATTTTAGAGTAAATAAGAGGAATAGTGATGGATCAAACCATCTCAAAAAACACGAAGGCCTAATGAATAGGCACATTTTCATTAAAACAGAGGAGATATGTTTATGCGTGTATTAACCGCTGCTGCGACGGCGCTTGCGATGATGCTGGGCGTTGCTAATGCCCAGGCTGACGCAATCAAGATTAAATTTGCTCATGTTGTGGCAGAAAATACCCCCAAAGGCCAGATGGCCCTGAAATTTAAAGAGCTGGCTGAAAGCCGCCTTGCCGGTAAAGTTGAAGTTGAAGTTTATCCAAACTCTCAGCTTTTTAATGATGATAACGTGCTGGAAGCGATGCTGCTGGGTGATGTTCAGATCGCCGCGCCGTCACTTTCAAAATTCAATAAATATACCAAACAGTTACAGGTATTCGATCTGCCGTTCCTGTTTAAGGATATTGAGGCAGTTGAGCGGTTCCAGAACGGCCCTGCAGGTCAGAAGCTGCTGAATTCCATGACAAACAAAGGTTTGCTGGGTCTTGGATATCTGCACAACGGTATGAAACAGATTTCGGCTAGCCGTGAGCTGCGCAATCCATCCGATGCGGATGGTTTGAAATTCCGCATTCAGTCTTCGGACGTGTTGGCGGCACAGTTTGAAGCAATTGGCGCAACACCGCTGAAAAAGCCTTTCTCAGAAGTGTTCCTGCTGTTGCAGACCAAAGCAATTGATGGTCAGGAAAACACCTGGTCCAACATCTATTCCAAGAAATTCTTTGAAGTTCAGGACCATATCACTGCGTCTGATCACGGGATCATCGACTATTTTGTCGTGACCTCTTCAGAGTTTTGGAACGGGTTGCCAGATGACGTTCGCACAACATTGAACGGTGCGATGAAAGAAGCGATTGCCCACGGCAATGATATCGCCAATCAGAAAGCGATGAACGATCGCAAACGGATTGAAGATTCAGGTCGCAGCAATATTCTGGTTCTATCTGATGAAGAGCGGGCCGGATGGGTCAAAGCGATGAAACCGGTTTGGGATAAATTCTCCGGCGATATCGGTCAGGACCTGATCGATGCCGCGGTTGCTTCAAACAACTAATTGATCCCTTGGATCTTTATACGACAAAAGGGGCTTTAACGTGCGTCAATTTGTTGGACGATTGGAGGAGGGATTAATTTCCCTCCTTCTTGTTATCATGACTTTGATGGTGTTTGTCGAGGTTGTGATGCGATTTGCATTTAATTCCGGCTTTCTCTGGATACAGGAACTGACATTGCTGTTCTCGGGCTGGTTTGTGCTTTTGGGGGCCGCTTATGGGGTTCGCATTGGTGCCCATATTGGCGTGGATGTTTTGGTCAAATTGCTGAAACCGGAGCTGCGCAGAGCGGTTTCGATTGTCGCGGTCCTGATGTGCCTGTTTTATTGCGGGCTATTGCTTGTTGGGTCCTGGGAATATTTAAGCAAGATCCAGCGGATCGGGCTTGAAATGGGCGATATGCCGCTGCAAAAATGGATCGCTCATTCCATTTTGGTGATCGGTTTTGGTCTGCTGTTTTTCCGTTTTACAGAATTGCTTTGGAAAATCATCAAACGCGAAGAGCTTGGTTTTCATCTGGCCGATGAAGCCCAGGATGCCTTGAATGAGGCCGGGGTGCTGGTGCAGACAAAAGATGAAGGGGATATGAAATGACGGCAACGATCCTCTTTGTCCTGCTTTTTGTCTGCATGTTTATGGGCATGCCCATTGCAATCGCGCTCGGATTTTCCAGTGTGGTGACAATTTATTTCCTGTCGGGCGATAGCATCGCCTCTATGGGATTGAAGTTTATCGAGAATTTGACCGGCCACTATACACTGCTGGCTATTCCGTTTTTCATCCTCTCTAGTGCCTTTCTGTCCACGGGCGGCGTTGCCAAACGGCTGATCCGATTTGCGGTTGCCTGCGTTGGACATATTCGCGGCGGGTTGGCCATGGCATCGGTTCTGGCCTGTATGCTCTTTGCAGCGGTGTCCGGCTCGTCTCCGGCAACGGTTGCGGCCATTGGATCGATCGTGATCATTGGCATGGTCAAAACGGGCTATCCGGAAAAGTTTGCCGCCGGTGTGATTTCCAATGCGGGAACGCTGGGCATTTTGATCCCGCCATCCATTGTGATGCTGGTTTATGCATCTGCAACGGAAGTTTCCGCGGCTCGGATGTTCATGGCGGGTTTCATTCCCGGTATTATGATGGGCCTTTTGTTAATGCTCGCCATTTATATTTATGCTCGGGTGAAAAAATTACCGGCGCAAGAGCGGGCATCAGTTAGAGAATTTGCCTCGGCTGCCTTTAGCGCATCGGGCGGTATTCTGCTGATTATCCTGATCCTTGGGGTGATCTATGGTGGCGTTGCCAGTCCGACAGAGGCCGCAGCGGTTTCAACGGTTTATGCGTTCATCATTGCGGTGTTTGGCTATCGGGATATGGGGCCGCTGAAAGGGGTTCCCTGGCGCGAAGAAGGGGAAAGCTTTGGGGCGTCCGCCCTTCGCAATGCCCGGCTGATTGTGGTCGCTTTTCCTCTTTCATTCTGGTCAAAGGATGTGCAGAAAGTGGTGATGGAGGGCGCAAAGGTTAGCTTTGTGCTGCTGTTCATCATTGCCAATGCCATGCTGTTTGCCCATGTGCTGACCAGTGAGCGTATTCCGCATATTCTGACCGAAGCGATCACCGGACTGGGCTTGCCTGCCTGGGGCTTCCTGATTGTCATGAACCTGTTGCTGTTGATGGCCGGGAATTTCATGGAACCATCGGCAATTCTGATGATCATGGCGCCGATCCTGTTTCCGATTGCAACAGCCTATGGCATTGATCCGATCCATCTGGGCATCATCATGGTGGTCAATATGGAAATCGGTATGATCACGCCGCCGGTCGGGCTCAATCTGTTTGTGACCGCCGGGATCACGGGACGAAATCTGGTCTGGGTTGTTCAGGCCTGTATGCCCTGGCTGGGACTGTTGCTGTTCTTCCTGATTTTGGTCACCTACATACCGCAAATATCGCTGTTCCTGCCGGAACTGATTGATAAAATGCGCGGCTATTAGGCTGGCAAACGCTTTAAAAAGGACGCCCTTACCGGCGTCCTTTTTTAGGGCCTGATTGACGCTCAGAACGGTCGCCCTCGACAAACTAAATTTTCATCATAATCTGGACATTGCTGTTGACGGTCTTTTATATAATTGTCCTATTTGAAAATCGTTGGGAGCATACTATGAGTTATTCATCCATCACCCCACGTA
Organism: Sneathiella sp.; assembly: GCA_034669685.1. Lineage (GTDB taxonomy): Bacteria > Pseudomonadota > Alphaproteobacteria > Sneathiellales > Sneathiellaceae > Sneathiella. Next base: position 1,662,520 of record JAXMOU010000001.1, on the reverse strand, counting down.
CAGTTGCAGCATTGCCCGCAGGTGACGCAGAATTTGATTCAGCCTCCTATGCGCGGCGGATCATTCGCGAGACAAAGATTGTGGCACTTGCCACAACGGATTCCGTATCAGGTTTTCCTTATCTGACAATGGTCTATGCGGCCTGTAACCGTAAAGGCCAGATTGTCTTTCTGACGTCACTGTCAGCGCCACATTCACGCAATATGCAACAGGATGCGCGTGTTTCAGTCATGTGCCAAGTCGATGAAAGCGAGGAACGTTGGGCGCGCAAAAAGGGACCTTTTATACCTAGCCGCCTAACACTCAGTGGTAATGCGTGCATTACTGATCGAACCGAAGATAAGGAAGACTTCCTTCGCGTACATAAGAAACTCACCATTGCCGTTAAGAATGGTGGTTTTGCGATCTGGAAACTCGATCCCCTTGGTATTGATATGATGGCAGGACCCCGGCTCGCGTCGGAGCTTTCGATTGAAGATCTAAAAGCGGATGAAGTTATCTAATCGAGTACGGTTTGCTAAAAGGCGGACGACGCTATCCACAGAGAAAAATATTGCTGGGCGTTTTATCTTAAATCAAAGGTTTTATTGTCAGGACCTGCCCAAGAAAGGACGCCCTTACCGGCGTCCTTTTTTTGGGCCTAAATTCGGTCACTTTCACCCCTATACTGAACGCTTGTATTTATTGAAAAGCGCATTCATGAAATTTATCTTTGCCCTTTGTCTATTTGTGACCAGTGCGATGGTTCCGCTGCGCGAGCCTTGCGCGCAAGCAAGTGTGGATTTGCAGCTGGTGCTGGCAATTGATGTGTCCTCCAGTGTGAATTACGGCGAATTTGATTTGCAGATGCGCGGCTATGTGGCGGCCTTTCGAAGTCCGGCGGTGAAGGCGGCGATCGAGAGCGGTCATTTTGGCCGCATTCGTGTGGCGCTGATGCAATGGGCCGGGGCCGGGCAGCAGCAGCTTAGTCTGGACTGGCAGGACATTGGATCCGCGGCGGAGGCCGAAGCCTTTGCCGATAAGGTGGAATATGTGGCGCGGGCCTATGATTTTGGCGGCACGGCGATTACGCCTGCGCTTCAGTTTGCGCAAAGCCTGTTTGCCCGCGATACGGTCACAGCAACGCGGCAGGTGATTGATCTGTCCGGTGATGGACGGGTTTCGGTGGGCAGTTCGCCGCAGGCACAGCGCAATAAAATCGTGGCGGCAGGCATCACGATAAATGGATTGCCGATCCTCAATGAAGAGCCCGAGCTGGATTTATATTTCAGCGAAAGCGTGATCGGCGGGCAGGGTGCGTTTATCGAAGCGGCAACCGATTATAGTGATTTCGCCCGCGCCATTGAAACAAAACTGGCGCGGGAAATCAAAGGGGTCTGGTTTGGGATGTAGCCGCCGCCGCTAAATAATCAATTAGCGGTGGGACTTATCCTGTTTGGCCTGATCAGGGCGGTCCAGACTGAACACATCCATAACGGCCGAATAATCACGGTAACCCAGACGGGCCAGTGGATGATATTTGGTCATATCGACCATACCATCAGTAATAATATCGTCGCTGATATGAATGACAACTGCCTGTCCCAAAATCATGGTGTTGGGGCGGTCTGAATCCGGTGTGGGTAGGTCAATGACCTGCAGGAGTTTGCATTCCAGATTAACCGGGCTTTCTTTCACCCGCGGGGCGGAGACCACTTCGCTGGGCACAGGCGTTAAACCCGCCAGTTCAAATTCATCAACGGCCCGGCCAACCATTTCCGATGTGGTATTCATGGCATCGCGAATTTCATATGTGACCATGTTGCAGACAAATTCACCGGTATCGCGAATATTGGCCAGCGTGTCTTTGGCGCCGCCTTCGGAATGGGCGCCGGTGAAGCTCATGGCGACAATGGGGGGTGTTTCCGCCATCGCATTGAAAAAGCTAAACGGCGCAAGGTTGAGCGTCCCGTCCTTGGATTTTGTGCTGATCCAGCCGATGGGGCGGGGAGCAATCAGTGCTTTGAAGGGATTGTGCTTCAGTCCGTGATGGTCAGATGTGTTGTAAAACAAGTCAGGCCTCTTTTCTGTGTTCTGGGGGCGCCCTTTAAACTGCTTTGAAAATACAGGGAGGTCCATAAATTGTGCAAGCGGCTTTTTAAATTGCTTTATTTCAGAAAACGGGTGTGCTAAATGACGATTATGGAACAGGTCTTAATCATACGACGACGACGATAAGCTGCGCAGTTTTGCGCTGGCACTTGTGCCTGCCTGCTCTCTTCCTTTTGAAAATTATGTGTTGACCGGCTGACCGGTTCTTCCTCTATCCTATCAGGATGTCGTTATGTATGAAATTACCCGTGAAAAGCCGCAAGACGCGGTAGCCATTGATCATCTGCTGGACATTAGTTTTGGCGAAGAGCGGTTTCGCAAAACCGCCTATGCGATCCGGCAAAATTCCACCCCCATTCCTGAGCTTTGTCTCGTCGCACGCGATGAAAGTGGCCTGCTGGCAACCATTCAGTACTGGAACCTGTTGATCGGGGACAAGACAGAGGCGATTTTGCTGGGCCCGATTGCTGTGCGCCCCGCAGAAAAGGGCAAAGGCATCGGGATTGGGCTGATCCGCGATACGATGAAAATCGCCAAGGATTTGGGTCATAAGCTGGTGGTTCTGGTGGGCGATCCAGAATATTACGGTCGGTTTGGATTTACCTCTGCCTTTGATCGGGGGTTGCAGTTGCCGGGGCCTGTTGATGCCCACCGGTTTCTGGTTTGCGAGCTGGAAGAGGGGGCGCTGGACGGCGTTCAGGGCATGGTCAATGGCCTGCGGATACCGGGCAAACAGGTGAAATCCTGTTAGCGACCTTCGCGCCACCACAAGGCGGTGAGGGCAAGCAGTAGCAAGATGACAGCCGCCAGCGGTGGCAGCAGGGATACCTTGTCAAATCCGGTGATATCATATTGGTTGTTGGCGCGCAGTCCCCACCAGAATTCACTGTGCTGACGGCCATCTGGCGACGTGCGTTTGAAGTCCGGCAAGCCCTCATCTGAAATCCACCGAATGCCGCCGCCGCTCCCCGTTGCGGCGGCTTTTAGTTTGTCTTCGGTGGCGCGTATGTCGCGCTCTTCCATTGGATTGAGGGAGCCAATGGCGATCATGCCGGTTTGGGCGGTGGTCTGCATTTGATACAGACCGCGGCCCGCGACGGGCATGCGCGCCACATGACGTCCGTTTTCATCAGGGCGAAGTTCAAGGGTTGTTTTCTGGCCGTCGGGCCCGGTTACTTCAACGGTTTTATCCTGTAACTCCAGTGTTTGCCGGGTGATGACAAGTTCATCGCCGACAACTTTTGCTGTCAGGTTTTCCTCTTCCAGTTCAGGCTCTTTCATCAGCCAGTGGGCAATGCGGCGAAACAGTTCGGCCTGCGGTCCGCCGCCATCAAAGCCGCGCCCCCAAAGCCAGGCATGATCGGACATCAGTTGGGCAACGCGGCCCTCTCCCTGCCGGTTGAGCACCAGAAGGGGCTGCTCCGTCGGGCCGGTCATGAGGATATCGCCCCGGTTGACATCGGTATCGATCATGCGAAACCAGCGGCCCCAATCGCGGGTTTGGCCGGGATCTTTCAGTGCGGCGGTTACCGGGTGGCGATCCCCGCGCTCGCTAACGGCGGGGACAAATGCCTCTTCAAACACGGTACCGGTGGGTTTGCCGGGCAGCACCACAGAAAGGGGTGTGCGGTACAGGCTGAGCGGCGTTGCAAATGACGGGCCCGTTGCCTCCAGCAGGGCGCCGCCACTTTCCACGTAATTGACGATATTGGTTAGATAGCGCGCCGAGAGAACGCCCCGGCGGCGATAGCGATCAAAGACAATCAGATCAAATTCATCCAGCTTTTTTTCAAATAGTTCAGCGATCGGAAAAGGGATCAGGGACAGCTCTTTCAGCGGGGTGCCATCCTGTTTTTCCGGCGGGCGTAAAATCGTGAAATGGACCAGCTCAACTGAAGGGTCGGACTTTAAAATGTTGCGCCAGCTTCGCTCCCCCATATGCGGCTCACCCGATACCAGCAAGACTTTAAGGCGGTCGCGAACGCCGTTTACCGTGACAACGGCAAGGTTGTTTTTCGCGCTGAGCTCCCCGTCAAGGGGATCTACCTCGAGCACGATGTGATTGGCGCCGCCGTGGGGAACTTCCAGCTCTAGCGACTGGGTCTGGCCGGTTTTGGCGGCAACGCGGCGAATGACTTCGCCGTCCAGTTTTAACGACACGGCAACGGTTTTAGCGGGGCCCGGCACAGCATGATCCACCACTTTATATTCCAGGGTGACGGTCTTGCCAACAATGCCAAAGGTGGGGGCCTTTTCAATAAAAAGAACCCGGTCAATTTCGTCTTTTTGGCCGCTGAGCAGCATGTGAACGGGCCCGCCGTCCGGCGCTGGATCATCCTTGCCGGGGGCATCATGAACCTGACCGTCGGTGATCAGGATCGTGGCGGCCAGCCGGTTTACCGGAAATGTATTGAGAAAATCGCGGCGCGCGGCAAACAGGCGGGTGCCATCGCGCGTCTGCGCATCCGAGGCCCGTTGATCGGTAACGGTTACGCTTTGGACGTTCAGGTTTTCAAAGGCTTTCAGCTTTTCCAGAATTTGCGCCTTGGCCGCGCTGGTTTGTGTCTGACGCTCGCCAATTTTCTGGCTGCCGGTATCATCTTCGATAATCAGCACCGTGTCTTTGAGATAGGTGCGGGTTTCATTGACCAGATAGGGATTGCACAAAAGGGCAAATATCAGGGTCAGCAGCAGGGCGCGCAAGGTGATCCCGCGCATGCGCCGCCACAGACCAAACAGAATGAAGATCAGCGACAGGCAGCCCAGACTAATCAACAGGGGTGGCGAGAGCAGGGGATCAAAGGCCAGATCGGTGAAATGCAGACTGTCTGTCATTGGCTCAACCGATCCAAAATAGCGGGGATATGAACCTGATCGGCTTTATAGCTGCCGGTCAGGGTATACATGGCCATGTTGACGCCAAAGCGCCGGGCTTGTTCGCGTTGACGTTCGCCGCCCGGTGTCACTGATACCAGCGGGCGGCCACTACCATCGAGCGCCCAGGCAGCGGCCCAGTCGTTACTGCCGATCACCACAGAAGACACACCGTCATTTCCGCTGCTGCCTTCGGTTGAGGACAGCCATACATTGCCCGCCTCATACCGGCCGGGAAAGCTTTGCATTAAATAGAAAGAGCGGGTGAGCACATGATCAACGGGCACGGTTTCAAGCTGCGGTATATGCAGGCGTGATACGATTTGCTGCAGACGGATATTTTCCGGGCTTTGCGCGATGTTGCCGCCATAGAGCCCTGCTTTATGCTGATTGCGGGTATCAAACAGGATGGTGCCACCCTCTTTCAGATACTGATTGATTTTGCGCAGGGCTTGGGTGCTGAGATTGGGGAAATCGGTTGTAATGGGCCAATAGACAAAGGGGTAGAACAGCAATTCGTTCTTTTCCAGGTCGATGGCCATCGGGGTTCCGGTTTCAATGGAGGTTCGCCGGTTCAGGACTAGGCTGAGCCCGCCCATGCCTGCTGCTGTGAGCTGATCCACGCTGTTGTCACCGGTGATGACAAAAGCAAGACGGGTATCCAGCGTGGCTTCCATAATCCGGTCCAGATTTTCTTCAGCCTGCACCGTTCTGCCGGGCAGCACAGACAGGCCGGTCGCCAGTGCACCGGCGAGGAGGATTGCGGGCAGTGATTTCCCTTTCAAGTCACTGAACAGGCCTTGCAGGTAGAGCACCAGACATAAATCAAACAGGATCAGCAGGATCAGCGCCGCCAGCAGATTTGGCTGCAGATTAATTTCCGCGTTGATATCCAGCGGGATGACAGTTGCGGGGAGTTTACCAAGCGCAAGAGGTTCATACGTGAACGCCGCGTCGCCAAGGTTCAGCGCGATTTTAAGATCTGGCGTTCCATAAAATCCAGCCGGGTTTTTGCGGCTGAACACGCCGCTGTTCCCCCCAGATAAATCCAGCGGTTCAGCCTGTGTTTTGAGCGCGGTGAATTCGCCAAATCCGTTGACTAGATTGAGCGGCGGCAGAGGGTCTGCTGCTTTAAATTCCTGATTATGGCTTCGGCTAAGCTGGCCAATATCGCGCAGCATTTCCACAAACAGGCCCGAAAGGGAGAGGTTGGACCAGGTGGGCGTTGCGGAGGTGTGGAACAGGACAATATGGCCCTCCCCCCATGCGTCGCCGGTCACCAGTGGGGTGCCGTCATCCAGCACTGCCCATGTTTTTTCCGACAGATCGACAGAGGGAATGGCCAGAACCTGTTTTTTGACCGACACATCATCGGGCAGGCGCAGATTGGCAAAGGGGCTATTTTCCGGAAAACCGCCAAGCGCGGCGGGTTTTGTCCATGAAATGCTGCCATCGAGATTGCGATTACCGGCGCGCAGGCGGGTTGGCGTAAGGTCGGTGCTTGCATTGGCAAATTTTGGCCCAGAGAAGCGAACAAGCGTTCCGCCAGCTTCGATCCAGCGGCGCGTGGTGCGTTCAAGTTTGGCGTCGAGGGTTCCGGTATCGCCAAGGAAAATGACCGAAACATCTGCTTCCATTAAGGTTTGCAGACTTCCCTTTTGCAGGCTGTAAAAGGGCAGCAGCGCTTTTTCAAGATAATGACTTTCACTGAGCAGGGCCTGCGGCGGATTGGATTGTTCGTCAAAAACAAGCCCGGCGCTGCGCCGTTTGCTGCGCGCATCGATTAGATATTGTCCGGCGACCGAGCGGCCCCCCTGAACTTCCAGCCGGTCCACTTCGTTATATAAACTGGCGGGGAGCTGCACATTTACATCAAGGCTGGCGTCTTCGTCGGACAAGGTGAAGGGCGTGCGCGTTAAAATACTGCCTGTCGCTGATTTTATCAGGATATGGCCCGTTTTCTCGCCAGTGCCCGGGCTGTTTTGTAGCGGGACTTTCAGACCGGTGTTTTCAAAGCGCGGCTTGCCCATTGCCAGCGGCAGGTTGATGCCATCGGCGGCATATATGGTGAGCGGACCCGCATCTGCGAGGGATAAAAAGGTTGCTTCCATATCGGCGGCGCTGATCTGGCTGGTGCTGCCATCGGTGATCCAGTGAAAGCTGGGGCCCTCCAACTGACGCAGCGAAGCGGCGATGGCTTGCAGATCGGCTGGATCGGTATGCCAGGACACCGGTTCGATCATGCGCAGTTTTTCGGCGGCATCGGCCGGGGACAATCCACGCAGGCGCTTTTCTTTTTGAATATCCGAACTGGCAAGCGGGATGAGATAGACCAGACGGTCTTCGCGGCCAGCTTCGGACAATAGGGACTGGGCGCGGCTCTCTACCTGATCCCAGACCGGGGCGGCGGCCCAGTCATTATCAATCAAAATGACAAGGGGGCCATCCCCGCTGATATTATCCGGGGCGTTTAGCCGGGGCTGCGCCAGCGCCACAATGATCAAAGCGGCGATCAGCAAGCGGGTCAGCAATAACCACCAAGGCGTGCTGATGGTGCTTTCTTCGCGGTTGGACAGTTGCAGCAGGAACTGCACTGCCGAGAAGGTCACGGATTTGGGTTTGGGCGGCGTGACGCGGATTAACCAGTAAAAGACGGGCAAAAGCGCGAGCAGGCCCAGCAGCCAGGGATAGGCGAAGGTTAAACTGCCAAAGAGAGCGCTCATTCAAGCCCTCCCATGCAGATATTGATAAATCAGCGCCAGTGTGTCGGCTGGACTGCTGCTGGTTTTGCAAAAATGATATTGCCAACCAGCCTTGCGGGCGGCGTCCTGAACCGCCGCCTTATGGGCGGTGAAGGCCGCGCGATAATCATCCTTGATGGTTTCGACCTTGCCAAAGGTGATCACCGGCTGGCCCGCCATATCGCAAAAACTGGTGCGGCCGCTAAAGGGCAGGGCAATTTCGGCTGGATCGGCAATATGCAGCAATATACCGTTTGCGCCGTCGCCAACAGCCGCGGAAATCATTTGGGTCAGTTCTTCCATGGGCAGGAGGAAATCACTGACGATAATAAATTGCGGATATTGCCCCGTACGGGTGATTTTCAAACTGTCGGCAAGCGGGATCTGCTGGGGGGACATCAAGGCATGGGTCAGGCGGTCCAGATGGGTATCGCCATGGGCTGCTTTTACGTTTTTTCCCAGCAAGGCAAAATTCTCATCCCCGCGATTGAGCAAAATGGCAAGCGCCAACAACAGCAGCCGCGCATGGTCGATTTTGGTGATGAGGGAGGGTGCGGACGTATAGGCCATGGTTGGGCTTTGATCGAGCCAGAACCAGACATTTTCTGAGGTTTCCAATTCTTTCTGGCGAATGTTAACCTCGCCGCGTTTGGCACTTTGGCGCCAGTCAATTTCTGCGGTGCTGTCCCCGCGAACATAGGGTTTGAACTGCCAGAAATCTTCGCCCCGACCCGTCTTGCGGCGGCCATGCTGCCCCATATCAATGCTGTTGGCGATCTGATGCGCTTTGAGCAACAGGGCCGGAAGCGCGCTGGAGAGGGTATCAGCCTCAGCGCGCAGCCGGTGAGTGGACAGGGACAAGCGATCCAGCAGCCCCATATTAATTAAAGGCCTGAAGCAGGTTGTCGATTATGCTTTCAACGGTAATCCCTTCGGCCCTTGCCGCGTAGGAGACCGCCATGCGGTGTTGCAGCACGGCGGGCGCCAGATCAATCATGTCATCAATGGAGGGGCTGAACCGCCCATCAAGCAGGGCTTTCGCCCGGGCGGCAAGGATCAGTGCCTGACTGGCGCGGGGGCCGGGGCCCCATTTGACATACTGGCGAACCAGATCGTTGTCGGTGCTTTGCGGTCGGGCGGAGCGGACCAGTTCCAAAATGGCTTCGATAATATGGTCCGTGACCGGAATATCGCGAACCAGCGTTTGCGCCCGTTTCAGCTCATCAGGGGTTAAAACGGATTTGATGGTTACATTGCGATTGTCTGTCGTCTCCAGCAAAATGCGGCGCTCGGTTGCTAAATCCGGATATTCCACATTGATTTGCAGCAGGAACCGGTCAAGCTGGGCCTCGGGCAGGGGGTAGGTGCCTTCCTGTTCAATCGGGTTTTGGGTGGCCAGCACGTGAAAGGGATCGGGCAAATCATATGAGACCCCGGCGATGGTGACTTTTTTCTCCTGCATGGCTTGCAAAAGCGCCGATTGGGTTCGCGGACTGGCACGGTTAATTTCATCGGCCATCAATAACTGGCTAAATACCGGCCCCTTGACGAAGAGGAAATGCTGTTTGCCCTGATCATCTTTTTCCAGAATTTCAGAACCCAGAATATCGGCAGGCATCAGGTCGGGAGTGAACTGGATGCGTTTTTCGCTAAGACCAAATACCGCGCCGAGGGTTTCCGCGAGCCGGGTCTTGGCAAGGCCGGGAACGCCGATGAGCAGCGCATGTCCGCCCGCCAGCAGGGTAATCAAGGACAGTTCAATGACCTTTTCCTGCCCAAAAATCTGTTGACCGATTTCGGCCTTCAGGGCGGCGAATTTATCGGCGAGGAGGGCAACTTCCTCAAGGACTTTTTCTTCGGTGTTTTCCAAATTTTCCATCAGATCCCCAAGTTCTTTTTGAAATTCCCTGTTATGAGAGTACATATTATTACATAATACAGAATAAGCTAGGATAAGGCTAAAATATGACAAGTGCTGTGTCGAGCGATGCACTCAATGATATTATTAAGCAGATCAAGGATAAGAAGCATCCGCCGGTTCATTTATGGAACCCTGATTTCTGCGGCGAGCTGGATATCCGAATAGCGCGGGATGGAACCTGGTACTATTTGAACTCGCCCATTGGACGCAAACGGCTGGTGAAGCTGTTTTCAACGGTTTTGCGCTATGATGATGACGGACGCTATTATCTGGTGACCCCGGCTGAAAAGATCGGGATCATTGTGGATGATGCCCCCTTTGTCGCCGTGCAAATGTATGTTGAGGGATCGGGAAAAGATCAGGTTTTAAGTTTTCGAACCCAAGTGGATGAATATGTGGTGGTCGATAAAGAGCACCCTATTCGCATGGCGTTTGAGGAAACCAGCGGGGAACCATCCCCGTATGTAATGGTGCGGTCCAATCTGGAAGCGCTCATTGTGCGATCTGTGTTTTATGACTTGGTAGAATTGGCCACTGAGCAGATAATAGACGGCGTCGCCGTATTTGGCGTTTGGAGTAGCGGTGAGTTTTATGAGTTTGGGCCTGTAGATGAACTTTTTGGCGAATAATAAGGATATTTTGAGAGACAGTTTCAGATCGTTTCTGGAGCCGGCGCCAATGGGCAGTCCGCTGGTGATTGACCACAGCGACCCTTTTAAAGGCGATCACGATCTAAATCCCGCCAGTTTTCCGGGGACAGTTGCCGCGTTCAAACCCGCCGCTGTTCTGGTCCCGATTGTGGTACGCCAGGACGAGCCGTCAGTGATTTTGACCCGGCGCGCCAGCCATATGAAAAAACACGCGGGACAAATTAGTTTCCCGGGCGGCCGGGCGGAAGCCTATGACGATACACCCACGGCAACGGCGCTGCGCGAAAGTCAGGAAGAGATTGGGCTGGACCCGTCGCTTGTGGAAATCGTGGGCAGTCTGAGCACCTATGTGACGGTGACACAATATTCAGTTGTTCCGGTAGTCGGGCTGGTGGAGCCTTCATTTAATCTGGTCGCGGAAGAGAGTGAGGTTGCTGAAATTTTTGAAGTGCCACTGCGCTTTTTCATGGATCAGGACAATCATCAAAAGCACAGCGGTTTTCATAATGGGGTCGAGCGATTCTGGTATGCAATGCCGTATAACAATTATTATATTTGGGGGGCGACGGCAGGAATGTTGAAAGATCTGGCTGAGAGGGCAAATCGCTAATGCTGCGGACAATCATATTTCATATTCTGCCATTCCTGGTGCCTTTCATCGTCTATGGGACCTATCTTCATTACCTGAAACGGGCGGGCGGCGAGAAAACCTGGCAAGGTAAATCACTGGCCATTTCTACCCTGATCGGCCTTGGCATGGTTGCGGCCAGTTTTGTCGCGCTGTGGATTTTTCAGGACCGGGCCGAGGATGGCGAATATATTCCGCCGCGGTTTGAAAATGGCAAACTTATCGAAGGACAGATCGTCCCTCGAAAAGCGGATTAAACCGCCATGGCCAAGCGCCAGAAACTTAAAGATCTGATCGCTGAGCCGCCGATCTGGCTATCCTACCCGGAAAGCCAGCAAATCCTGAAACTATTGAAAGACGCGGGCGGTGAAGGCCGTTTTGTCGGTGGCTGCGTGCGCGATGCGCTGCTGGGGATTGTCAGTGCGGATCTGGATATCTGCACACCGCTTCCGCCAGAACAGGTTTTAGCGGCGTGCAAAACGGCGGGCATTACGGCCCTGCCAACGGGCTTGAAACATGGAACGGTGACGGTGATCATCGGGCCGCGGCATTTCGAGATCACAACCTTGCGCGAGGATGTGCAAACCAATGGCCGCCATGCAGAGGTCGCCTTTACCGATGATTGGAAAGTCGATGCGTCGCGGCGGGATTTCACCGTCAATGGCCTGTATATGGACGCGGCGGGGGCGCTTTATGATTATCATGACGGGGTTGCGGATCTGGAGCTGGGACTGGTGCGTTTCATCGGTGACCCCGCGACCCGGATTGCCGAAGATTATTTGCGTATCCTGCGGTATTTTCGCTTTGTTGCCCGCCTGTCACTGGGGGTGATTGATCAGGCATCTCTGGAAGCCTGCCACGGTCAAAGAGCGAACCTGTTTCATCTGTCAAATGAGCGTGTCACCCGGGAAATCCTGTCTCTGCTTGCCGTGCCCGATCCGCTGCCCGCGCTGGAATTAATGCATCAATGCACCGTCTGGCAAGATGTCTTTGATCGCCCCCCGGCGCTGATCAGATTGAAAAACCTGCTGCAGCATGTCCCGCAAAGTGGACCCGATCCGATCCTGAGGCTCGGGGCGCTGCTATGCGACGATGAATATCCGCTGTCGCAGTCGTTTGAACGCTTGCGGCTATCGACCCGTCAGCAGAACCGCTTGCTGGCGCTGGAGAATTATCATGGATTGCTGAGCGGTCTGAACCCCAAAGCAACCCTTTATAAGCTGGGCCGTCTTACCTTTCTGGATCAATTATATCTGCTGTGGGCAGATGATCCCGCTCATGCAGATTTGCACGAAACGCTTGCCTTTGCCATGGAATGGGAGATCCCGGTCTTTCCGGTGCAGGGTAAAGATTTGCTGGCGCTGGGGCATCCGCCCGGCCCGGATATCGGCGCGCGGCTGAAAGATATGGAAGCATACTGGATCGCCCATGATTTTGAGCTGGATAAAGCGCAGCTTTTGGCACTGGATCAGTGACCCTTAATTGCCATTGCGCATAATAAGGCCGGGCATGTCTTGAAAAAGACAAAAATTATTCTCAAGTTAAAGACTATATTTTGCGCAAATGGAGTAACCCAATGAGAAAACAACTTTTGGGCGGTATCGCTGGTGTTTCAATGCTGGCGTTAATGCAGCCAATGGCTTTTGCCGATGAAAAAGGGGCAGACGAACTGGCCGTTGAGGGGTTGAGCAAACTGATGGATGCGCTGAGCATGTTTGTGGAAGCCATTCCGCAATATTCAGCCCCGGAAATTTTGGAAAATGGCGATATTATTATTCGCCGCAAAGGCAAATCCCATGACGATGAGGGCGATGACAAAGACATGAACAAGCCCGAAGAAACCTCCACCTGACGCGATCCCAATTGCGGGGCGGATTTCGGATAGTTTCCCCCCGTCTGATTTTGTAGATATGATGTCTGATCACTTGTTGGGATGAAGGACATGATAACACAATCACAGATGCAGGATGCAGTTCTGGCACGCGATGCAGAATTTGATGGCCTGTTTTTCTATGGGGTCAAGACAACCGGTGTGTATTGCCGCCCTTCCTGTTCATCCCGGGCGGCGCGCCCGGAAAACAGGTTCTATTTCAACACTGCGGATGACGCGGAGCAGGCAGGCTATCGCGCCTGCCGCAAATGTAAACCCGATCAGCTGCAGGCGGCGGATCCCAAAATTGACAGGGTGCGGCAGGTTTGCAGCCTGCTGAAAACCTATCTGGCCAATTATGAAGGGCAGAAACCCACATTAAAAATGCTGTCAGAGAAAGTGGGGGTGAGCGAAGATTATCTGTCGCGCAATTTTAAAAGCGTGATGGGCATGTCGCCGCTGGATTATTTTGACGCCCTGCGCAATCAAACCCTTAAAAGCAAATTGAAAGAAAGCCCCTCGGTGGCCGATGCGGCATATGGCGCGGGGTTTGGCTCCTCCAGCCGGTTATATGAAGCGGCCGGGGCGCGTTTGGGCATGTCACCCGCTTCCTATGCCAAGGGCGGGAAAGGCGCGGAAATCGCCTATGCCATTGTGGATTGTTTTCTGGGCCGGATGTTGGTGGGCGGAACCCGAAATGGTATTTGCGCGGTGTATTTTGGCGATGAGGATGCAGCCCTGTTGGCCGAATTGGAAGCTGAATTTCCGCTGGCAGAAATCGGGCGGGAGCTGGGCGATTTATCGCGCTGGGCGCAGCATATTACCAATTTTCTGGAGCAGGGCGGCAAGGTGACGCTGGACGTGCCGCTGGATATGTATGGCACAGCCTTTCAGCGGCTGGTCTGGCAGGAGCTTTTGAAAATTGCGCCGGGTGACGTGAAAACCTACAAGCAGGTGGCCCGGGAAATGGGCCGGGAAAAATCATCACGGGCGGTGGGCCGGGCCTGCGCCACGAACCCGGTTTCGTTAATTGTGCCGTGCCACCGGGTGATCGGCAGCGACGGCAAGCTGCATGGCTATCGGTGGGGGCTTAACCGCAAAGCCGCATTGATGGCATGGGAGAGTGAGCTGGGCGCAAAAAACGCCTAGCTGTTGGTGTCACTGGCACCATCGCCGCCGCGTTTGGCAACGGTGTCTTTCTGGCGTTTCAGGCGCAACTGGCGAATTTCCTCGCGCCGTTTCAGGTACGCCTCCCGCGCCTTGGCCATCCGCGCATCGGTGTCTTTGCGCCGTTCGGTCTGCCAGATTTTCAGCACCTTTTTACGGTAGGGCACATAATATTTCTTGGTTTGCGAATGATAATGGGCCACGGCCACTGTCCAGGACCGGCTTTGATCGCGAAGCTTTTTAAGCAGTGATCCCGCATAGGCCGCGTTGGTCATGGGGTCAAAGGCTTCTTCCAGATTGTCAAAAGCTTCCGGGTGCCAGTGCAGGTTCACCTGCATGCAGCCCACATCAATATTTTTCACGCCTTTGGCTTTCAGCATCTTCACTTCGGCAATGGCGGCTTCTTTGCTGGGCAAATATCGCCCGCGCCCTTCGGAGTAAACCGTCCATGGCCAGGCAATAATTTCCCGGCTTTCCTTGTGCCACCGGCCGGTTTCGGCCAGTGAAATTGCGTTCAGCAAGCGCTTGGGTAACCGGTGTTTCTGCTCGGTTGCCTCAGTTGCTTTCTTACATGTTCCCAGATACTTAGCGCCGCTTGCAGGAAAGGTTCCCGCCGCCGCCGGCGTGAGGGCAAGCATGAGATAGCTGGATATAACAAATAAAAACAGTCTTGGCATTTCGGTTCTCCTGACACCATATTCATCCCTATCGATGCAAGGGGTGTGCCGGTTTAAACCTTCTGTGCGAATTTCTGGAAATAGGAATGAAGACTGCCTAAAAGGTGGCGAATATTCGCCACCAGTTCCGGCGCGCCCTCGGTCAGTTGCAGGTGGGGTTGATCCATATACAGATCGCGGCTGATTTCGATCTGCAGCGTGTAGATGCGTTTGATCGGATCGGCATAGTGGCGCGTGATATAACCGCCCGCGTAGGGCGTGTTGAAGCTGACCGAATAGCCCAGCTTGCTTAAAGTGTCGGCGACAAAGTCGCTTAACTCTGGCGGGCAGGTACGGCCAAAGCGATTGCCCAAAACCATATCGCCCAAGTGCGGATCGCCGGGCGCCGCGGTGGCGTTGCCGGGCATGGAATGGCAATCAACAAGCAGGGCAAAGCCAAAGCGCTGCTGGCAGGTTTCAAGCAGGGTGGCCAGCGCCGCATGATAGGGGAAATAGCAGTTATTGATGCGCTCCTCTGCCTCGGCAAAGGTAAGTTTTTCGCGGTGAATTTCCGTATCCGCCGAGACCAGCCGGGGAATGGTGCCAATGCCGGAGGTGACCCGCGGGGAATGTTTATTGGCAAAACCGGGCAGAGCGTCGCTGAACATATCGGGGTCCAGCTCATAAGCTTCGCGGTTCACATCGCAAAAGGCGCGCGGAAAATTGGCTTTGAGCAGCGGCGCACCAAATTCAGGGGCGCAGTCAAACAGGTGATGAACGTTATAATCTTCGGAGCGGCGCAGGGTGTTAAGGTCCAGATTGGACTGCTCGACAAAGCGATCAGGATAGTGCGCGCCGCTATGGGGGGAGGAAAAAATCATCGGCAGCGTCCATTTTTCAGGATAGGTCACGCTGACAGGGTTTGATTCCAGATAATGCACGCGGTCTCCGATACGATCAGGCGATCGTGATTAAATCACATTAATGTCATTTTCCCGACAGGACTTTTGCCATAAGCGGGTCAATAGTATAGGCTGGTGTGCAGAATTCAATGATTGATACAAAATGGCGTAGTTTACCCAATGGCTCGTGTACTTTTAGCAGAGGATGACAATTCCGTCAGGCATTTCCTGGCCCGGAGTTTGGAATTGGCCGGGCATGAAGTTCTGGCCTTTGCCGATGGGGAAGATGCGGTGCCAGCGCTGAAAGCGGACGCTTTTGACATTCTGATCTCGGATATTGTAATGCCGCGCATGGGCGGCCTTGAACTGGCGATGAAGGCGCAGGAAATCTCGCCGGGGGTGCCGGTGATCTATATTACCGGGTTTTCCGCCGTTTCCGTCGAAGAGCCGCTGGCCGGCGCGGGAATCAGTCAGCTCATCTCAAAACCGTTTCATTTGAACTCGCTGGTCGAGGCGGTCGACCGGGCGCTCATTGCCGCAAAAGCCTCTGCATCGATCTGAATAGCCGCGACGGTAAAAAAGAGGGTTGCCAAGGATTAGCTGGCAGATTATAAGACGCGCACTTCACGTGCTTGCACGATGTGGGTGTATAGCTCAGTTGGTTAGAGCGTTGCCTTGACATGGCAGAGGTCACAAGTTCGAATCTTGTTACACCCACCATTTAAATCCTTAAAAATTTATGCGTTAGTTCGATCCTGTCAGGCTGGGATATGCCGGTCTTTTTTAAGCATCTTGATTTTTGTTTTTCCAATAATTACCGTTCCGAAAAGTGCAAAGTCTCCCGGCTGCCATGGCACGCCATTTTCTGTCCGTTCGAGACACCGGTACCAATTCCAACTATAGAATCTTTGTGCCAGTTTCCGGTGCAGGTCATTTAATGGATAGTGAGTTCATGATTTTCTTGCCGTGAGGTATCCACTCATCTGCCTGTTCAACTGTTGAGTTGAAGGCCACTAACATGAAACGATCGTCTACAGATGTACAGTAAATGATGTTGTGAATCTGTGTATCGATTGCCGGGGTAATTACTTCCAAAACGATAAAAACGTTACCATTTTGTTCAATAACTTCATCTCTAATCCACTTTGCCGATGGGTGCATGTTATGAAACATTTGCGACAGAGGTACGCGAGCTTCGCGAACTTGAGATGGCTTCATGGGCGTGTTTGTATGATTAAAGGCGAGAGTTACTCCGCCGGTTTTATCGGTTAATACGTCTGTAGGCCTTCGCGAAGCTGGATATTTTAATTCTAATAACTCTTGCGGCATGGGACCAAAATCTTTCGGAGCCAATATAGATACTTTACCGTTTAGTGCTTCAACTCGGACTAGCTCTTCTGCATGAGAATTGACACTAATGAAAAGTAGTATCGTCAGAAGGTAAAAATATCTCATGTCTGTTCCTGTTTGAATGTAATCGCCTGTTTATATTAATGAGGAGCATGCTAATCTTTTTTATACATAAAACCAATAGTTGTTTTATGTGGTTTTTAAATCAAAAAAGAGTGTAATTAATCTGGACGGCAACATACGTTTTATTACATTTAAGATTATTGGGGCGTTCTAATCGGCTTGCCTTAGGAAGTATTCGCTAAACTTACGAATATTAACAGGCTCATTTGATGCGCGCCGTTAAACAGGACATTAGTTGCCAAAAAGGAAAGTAAATTGATTAAAGGCTTCCGGCCACATAACAATCCCATAATGACTGTATTCATAGTTCTGTTTACTGTCGAAATCGTCGGTATTGCTGGATACGTAGGCGGATTCTACGACAAAGAAGATCGTCTTGATTTCCTAACGTTTCAATGGGATCTGGCGAGTTTGATTTACACCATACTGCTGTGGTGTTCTTGGTTGGTGCTGTTGGCATTGATTGTACGGTCGAAAGAAGAGGTTGGCTTCAAGGTTGGGGCAAGTGTTTTTGCCAGCCTTCCGGTCTTAATATTTTGCTTTTTGTTTGTTCAGTCACTGCTGAGTTCTGAGATAGTTTATTCTGTCAATTGACTACGGTTTCTTTGATTGAATGGGTTGCATAGATTCTATTTTTCGCGCGCTGGGAACTGGCGACTAAGCCGAATTCCTCTACTTGCGCGAAAATTAAAATCAATTGGCGGCTCGATAAAAAAATGTTGTGGCGTCAAAAAACAGACTTTACAGGTTAAAAATTGCTCGCTAACATCCGCGGCATGTTAAACGTATTTGCACATATCAAGCTTGTGGCCGTCATTATTCTTTATAGAATGGCGGAGTTTTAAGCGATTTAAAATGTCCGCCCTTTAGGGGTGGATCGTCGTGCAATTTTTTCTTCCCCTTCTGGGCTCCAAAAGGAGAAGAAAATGAAAAATTCTAAAAATCCACCCAAGTTACATTTTTTCTGTGGCAAACTTGCTTCGGGAAAAACCACGCTGGCGTCGGATCTGGCGGCCAAGGAAGATGCGATCCTGATCAGTGAGGATCTGTGGCTGTCGCGCCTGTTCCCCGAAGAGATCTCGACGTTTGAGCAGTATCTGACCCATTCGGCGCGCTTAAAACGGATCCTGCAGCCCCATGTCAGCGATCTGCTAAAAGCGGGCACCACCGTTGTGATGGATTTTCCGGGCAATACGCGCGCCCAGCGGGCGTGGTTTCGCAATCTGGTCAAAGATGCGGCGGCCGAGCATGAACTGCATTATGTGGATCGTTCCAACGCGGAATGCCTGGTTCATTTGAAGAAGCGCAACCGCGAACGGCCAGAGGGGTCAAAATTCACCAGCCCCGAAGAATTTATGATGGTCACCGGGTATTTTGAACCGCCAAAAGACGAGGAAGGCTTTCGCCTTGTCCGTCATTAAGAGGGTCTGTTCTGGGCCGTTTCAGCCGTGCTGCTTTGAACCGATGGATGGGGCAGGGCAAGCGCAGATACTGCGGGGGTGAGAAGTTCAACCCCCAGTTTCTGCAAGGCCAGCCGCACGTCGCGGTTCACGTCATAGCGGATCTGGAAATATTTGCTGCCCGGAACCCATGAGCGCAGACCAATGATATAGCCCCCATAGGTGAAATCATGAATGCCCACCTGCGGTTCAGGTGTTTGCGCAATATCCCCGTGGGATTTGAGGATGTCTGTCAGGGCCGCAATCACCGCGTCTGTATCGGCGGAGGCGGGCACTGCAAAACAGGTTTCCAGAATGCGGTTTTCATGGGAATTGACAATGACCTGCCCGACAATTTCCTTGTTGGGGATCGAGATTTGCTCCCCATCTTCGCCAATGAGAAACGTAATGCCAAGGGTGATTTTTTCGACAACGCCGCTCACCCCGAGCACTGTGATGACATTGCCCACCACAAAGGGGCGGGTCAGGATAATGGCAACGCCAGCCCCAAAGTTGGAAATTGGACCCTGAAGCGCCAAAGTAGCGCCCAAAGAGACCGCACCGGCTAGTGCGATGAGCGGGGCAATGCTGATCCCGAAATTGCCCAGCGTGATAATGATCAACAGGATCATCAACACGAATTTGACCGTGCTGCCGATAAATTGCGACAGGGTCAGGTCAATGTTACGGGCAATGGCGATTTTCGCCAGTTTGTTGCCAATCCAGTTCGCGACCATAAAGCCGAACAGGAAGAAGGCCAGCGCCCCCAAGATCTGGAACCCATATTTGATTCCAAACTCGATCACAAGATCAACCCACATGTTTACGGTTTCCAGATTTGCTTCGATGTCGTCCATTGCCCAGCCCCGTCCGCTCGATTACTTGAGTAGGCCCTTGATCGCGCCAGCAGCGCCTTCAACGGCTTTACCTGCGCCATCGCCGCTCACGCCTTTAGTGATGGATCCCGCCGCACCGGTCAGGCCATCGCTAAGGGATTTCAGGGTTTTACCCACGCCCAGATCGGTAACAACGTTCATGGCACTGCCAGAGATTTGCTTGATGATCTGCGCGGCAACTTCGCCGGGGCTTGCGCCGCCGTCGTCTTTACCAATGTCTTTCATGACGATTTTTGGCAGGGAGCCTTCGAGTTTTCTGTTCAGCGTGACCGGCGCTTTAACCGTTACCCGGCCATTTTGAATGATCAGGCTATCGATGATGATTTTTGGGCCTTCGCTCTCTTCCTCAGCGCTGCTTTGTGAACTGCCACCACCATTTGCGGCGATGAAGTCATTCACGTTTTTCCGGATGGTGTCCAGATTGTTGGTGCCGGTTGCCAGTTCATAGGTCACCTTTGGGCCATCCACCAAAATTGACGTAATGTGAATCATCTCAGCGGAGGTTTCCGCGACGTTGATTTCGAGCGAAATTTCGCCCAGTTCAAACGCGGAGGGTTCTGTAAATCCAGTGGGGTTGCCAACAACCAGGCCTTTCATGCCGCCGCGGCCTGATGTCATGTCAATGTCGACTTCGGCCAGTGTGACTTCAGACTTTGTGACGTCCGAGCCGTAGCCTTCGACTGCGGCAATAATGATTTTATCCAGATTGAAATAAACAACTGCTGCTACGATTGCGATGATAACGACCACTGCGGCAACAATACCGCCAATTATCTTACCCATTGGAAATCCCTCCAATTATTTTTTTGTCTCTTTTTGGTATAGCGCTGATTGAAAGATGTGCCAATTCTTTAGTGCATATAATTAACCAGATGCAGGATTCAGTTTTTAAAAAAGCGATCCACACGCCGCTGGAATTGCCCGCAGGGATTAAACGTTCCTGCCCGGATTTTGAGAAATTCCAAAAATAGCGGAAGGATGGGTGACAGGGGCGACCTATTCATAATAAGATACAGGATATAATAAGCTGACTTACTAATTCATAATAAAAACCAGATGGGGCGTGCCCCAGGGCTGAAATAAGGAAGGAATAATAATGGGACCTTTGGCTGGTATAAAAATCGTCGAAATGGGGGGTATTGGACCGGGGCCAATGTGCGCGCTGCTTTTGGCCGATATGGGCGCCGAAATCGTGCGCATTGACCGGATGGAAGAAACGGGGCTGGGGGTTCATACCGATCCTAAATTTAATTTGTTGATGCGCGGCCGCCGGTCGGTTGCCATCGACAGTAAATCCCCCGAAGGCAAAGAAGCCATTTTAAAACTGATCGATCAGGCCGACGCCCTGATCGAAGGGTTTCGCCCGGGTGTGATGGAGCGGCTGGGGCTGGGACCGGATGTGGTGCTGGCGCGCAATGCCAAGCTGGCCTATGGCCGCATGACCGGTTGGGGGCAAGACGGCCCCATGGCTAAAGCCGCGGGTCATGACCTGAATTATATTGCCTTGTCCGGGGCGCTGCACACCATCGGCCGTAAAGATGGTCCGCCAACACCTCCGCTTAATCTGGTTGGTGATTTTGGCGGCGGCGCGCTGTATCTGGCGATGGGGCTGCTGGCAGCGATTATTGAATCCCGCACTTCCGGCAAGGGGCAGGTGGTTGATACGTCCATGGTCGAAGGGGCAGCCAGCCTGATGACTACATTCTTTGGGTTGCAGGCGGCAGGTCGCTGGACCGAAAATCGCGGCACGAATATTCTGGATTCCGGTGCACATTTTTATGATGTGTATGAAACATCGGACGGTAAATATGTGTCGATCGGTTCTATCGAAACCAAATTCTACAAATTGCTGCTGGAACAAACCGGTCTGGATAAGGAAGAGTTACCTGCCCAGATGGATGTCAGCCAGTGGCCAATGCTGAAAGACAAGCTTGCGGCGGTGTTTATCACCAAAACCCGTGATGAATGGTGCGCCATTATGGAGGGCACGGACGTGTGCTTTGCGCCGGTTCTGTCGCTGACTGAAGTGGCTGAGCATCCGCATAATAAAGCGCGGGGTTCGTTTGTTGAAATTGACGGTGTGTTGCAGCCGGGACCGGCACCGAAATTCTCCCGCACGCCGAGTGAAATTCAGCATCCGCCCTGCGCGCCCGGTCAGCATACGGATGAAGCCCTGAAAGACTGGGGTTTTGATGCGCAAACCATTGCTGATTTGAAGGCAAAATCGGTTATTCGATAACGCCTGTCTGTTCGAATTGAGGAGAGCCGGTTCTGCCGGCTCTTTTTTTGTGAAAAATCTGCGATTTCAAATGCTTGACCTGCGCGCCGATTTGCGAGACCCTTCTGTTCAGATTGCAAAGGGGAAAAGCAATGCTGCTAAAACATCCAAATGCGGAAGATAATGATGACGCACCGCTTATTTTAGGCGGACATGAACAGGTCAGAGCCAAGCGCCGCTCAAGCTGGGCATCGCGGCTATTCTTCCTGATGCTATTTGGGGTGTCGGTTATCTGGCTGGGCAGTGTTGCGATCTATGCGGATAAGAATATTGGCTGGGCCAATATTTTGCAGATGCTGCCCCATGAAATTGGGGCGTTTTTTGCGGGGGCATTTGCGCCGCTGGCGTTTCTGTGGCTTTTGGGCGCGTTTATGCGCCGCGGCGTAGATAATAAATTGCAGGCCGGTTCGCTGGATGCGCTGATGCGTGAATTATCCTACCCCAGCCCCGAGGCAGAAGCCCGGGTCGCCAGCCTGACCACAACCCTGCGCCGTCATGCCCGTGAAGTTCAAAGCGAAACAGATAATGCCGCAGAACGTCTTCAAGGGGTGAACGCCGAACTGACCGCCCAGCAGGATCATGCCCAAAGCCTGACAGCGAAACTGATTGAGCAGGCAGATCAGTTGCAAACGGACCTTGAAAGCCGGGTGGCAAAGGTTGCCCAATTGCTGGGGGCTGCCGAAAAGCAGGGCGAATTGCTCGATCATATCGCGCTGACGCAATCTGGGAAACTGGAAGAGGCTTATGATCTGGCGGAGCGCCGGAGCACGGAAATTCAAGCCGCCCTGCAGCAGCAGATGGACGCGCTGGAAAATGCCGTTGAGGCGGCAGATGCCAAGACAGAACGCATGAGCGCCTTGCTGGCAAGCACCAGCCAAAGCCTTGAGACCCTTGCGGGTCGTGCACTGGAAAAAGTGAACAGCAGCAGCGAAGAGTTGGGCAGTCAGGTCCGCAGTCTGGATAATGCCGCTGATCAGGCGCGCGAGCGTCTGGATCGGGGCAGTGAGCAGCTGAAAAAACGCATTGATGAAATTGAAGCGATGGCTGGCAAATCCCGTACTGGCATGGAGGATGCGGCCTCTACCCTGATGGATAAATCATCGGAGCTATCGCAAAACAGCCAGATGACCTTGCAAAAACTGTCTCAATTGCGCGATCAGATGGCCGCCGGAGTTTCGGATGTTGAGCGGGCGATTGAAAATCTGCAGGCCCGGCAATCAGAGTTTGGCAATCAGGCCGAAGAGGTTGGCAAGGAAGTGACGCATTCAGCGGGCATGCTGGCAGCCGACGCTGAAAAACTTGGCGATGTGGCGAATGCCTTAACCGATGACATGGTTCGTTCCAGCGGTACCTTGCGTGGGGAGCTGTCGCAATTGCAAGCCGCATTTAAAGAGGGTGAGCGCAATCTGGATGACGTGGAAGCGGTTTTAAGACGCGGGCAGGAGTTGCTAAATGCAGCTGGTGATAAATCGTTGACGACTGCGGATGATTTGAAAAACCGGCTGGGCGACTACGCCGAAGAGCTGGATCGCAATAGCGACCGCGCGGCTAATCGTACCAGTGAAATTCAGGAACAGTTCCGCAAACAGATTACCGCTTTGCAGCTTGCGTCCGAGCGGATCAATGAAATGTCGGAAGAGATTTCGGCCCGTCTGGATGCCAATGTGGATAATCTGTCAAAAGCCAGCCTTGAGACAAGTAATCAATTGACCCAGTTGGGCAGCGGGTTCCAACGACAGGCCGAAGCGTTGAATTTGGCGACGTCTAAAATGTCCGATGATATTCGCGAAGCGGGCGAGGATTTGCGCCGCGAGACGCAGGATATTGAGCAGACCGGATCGCGCACATCAAACACCATTCGAACGGTGGTCTCTGAACTGGCGCAAAAACAGAAAGATCTGGCCAGCAGCGCTGATGTGTCCAGCTCTAAACTGTCGGCAGCGGTCGAAGAAGCCGTTCGCCAGCATCAGGATTTGATGGCCAGCGCCGAGCGGGCTGCCCTGCAGGCTCGCCAGTCGGGCGAGAGTGCCTATTCCCAATCAGCCGAATTGGCGCGCACAGCCGAAAAAGCATCGGCAGAGCTTCGGGCCATGGGCGATCAGGCCCGCACCCATATTGAAGAGCTGGCCGATGCTGCCTTGCGCGCCAACCGTGAAAGCGAAGCGCTGTCGGATAATACTAAAGAGAATGTGGAGCGCATTGGGGAAGCCAGCAAGTCCGCGCGGGCGCAGTTTGAAGAGCTGACAAGCCTGTCTGAAAATGCGCGCAGCAGCGCCGAGGCGATGGAGCGGATCCTGCGCGAGGAAACGGCGGCGATGACCGACGTGGCCCGTCAACTGGCCGACAAGTCAGAATATATTGAAAACTCCCTGTCTGAGCGGGCGCGCCTGCTGCAGAAAACAACGGGGCTATCCAATGTGGCGGGGGATGCTTACCGGCGGAAAACACTGGAGCTTGCCAAGGCCAGCGAGTTGATGCTGAGCGGATTGCAAAGCGCGGATGAAGCGTTGAATAGGCACAAGAAGCAGATTGAAAATACCCGCGCGCGCTTCCAGGTGGAACTTGACAGCCTGACCAGTCAGATGAGCGAAGCGGGTGCCCACGCCAGTTCTTTGAGCGAGCAAACCGCCGATGCGTTTAAAAAACGCGCAGAGGAATTGATTGCCTATGTTGACCGGGCGCAAGGCGGATCTAAAGAACTGGTCGATCAGTTCGAGCAGCAGAAGAAGCGCTTGGAAGTCACCGCGCAGCAGGTGGAGAGTTCGCTGGCGCATACGTCCGATGTGCTGCGCGGGGAGAGCAAGAACCTACGCGATGCCTCCAGCATGGCGGCAGAAGAAGCCTTGATTTCCAGCCTGAAATTCCAGAAACAGGCTGAACGTCTGACCGAAGCGTCGGCCAAGGTTCAAAAGCAGACCGAAGAGATCACGGCCAAGCAGCGCAGGCAGGGCGGGGAGGCTTTCCGTAAAGCCTCTGCCCTGATTATCGATGGGCTGCATTCCATGTCCATTGATTTGGCGCGATCGCTCGATAACACTCTGCCCGAAGAGCTTTGGAATAGATATCGCCGCGGCGAGAAAAGCATCTTTACCAAGAAGCTTTTAAAGACCAAGGATCAGGATCGCATTCGCAATCTATATAAAGAAAGCGGCGATTTCCGACGCTATGTGGATCAGTATCGTCGTTCGTTCAATCAGCTTTTGGAAGAAACCGAGCAATCCGAGCATTCGCAAATGCTGTTTGAGACCTACGCCAGTTCAGAAATTGGCAAGGTCTATTTGATGCTGACCGATGCACTGGGTCACGACTAGAGATTGTGCTAGACGGTTTTGGAATTTCTGAATAGGATTTCGGGAAATCAGACGCAGGATTTAAAAGACGGAGAGCGTAATGAGTGATGATATGACACCAGATGTGATTGCAGCGGCCAAAGGCAAAAGTACGTCAAAGATGGCCCAGATCGTCTACATCCTGTATCTGGTTGCGGTTATTTTCCCGATCACCAATCTGATCGGCGTGATCATGGCTTATATCAATAAAGGCGATAGTCCTGAATGGATTCAGACCCACTATCAGTTTCAGATCCGCACCTTTTGGATTGCGTTTTTAATCGGCTTCATTGGGGCCTTTACAGCTGCGTTTGGCATTGGTGTTCTTGTCTTGCTGGGCCTGTTGATCTGGTATGTGGTGCGCTGCGTGAAAGGCATGAAATACCTTGACCAGAAAATCCCGGTTCCCGATCCTAAAACCTGGATTTGGTAAGCGCGACTATTGCGCGCTGAAGGCCCGGCTGGAGATGGAAACAGAGTTGTTTGACGGATCTTTGGCATTGGCGAAATCATAACCATCGGCCTGATGAACGGGGCCAAAGATCAGGCCCTGGTCCTTTGATTTTTGGCAGAAAGCTTGGACATTCTCGACATCAAAGACAAGTTTGATGAGGGACTGTCTTTCTTTTTGGCCTTTTGCCGCCGGATGCAGAAGGATTGCGGCGCCGGCCTCCTGCGGCATTAATTCAACAATCCGGTCTCCATCGCGCCGATTTGCCGTAAAGCCGAAGTGGCGGCAATAGAAGTCGATCAGTTCGTCCGTTTTCTTCGTGTAAATTATAATACGTCCGAGGGGCGTGGTCATGGTCAAATCCCGCTAATATTTTTCAATCTGCGGTGCGCCATCGGCGATGTCGTAGTAATCGCCTTTGTCTTTGACGAAGATATGTTTGCTGACCTTCAGGTTTGTTGGCAAATCGAGGCAGCCCGCTGCAATGCCAATACCATCCTCGTCGTCCATGCGATAGAACAGGCTTGATCCGCAGGTTTTACAGAAACCCCGTTTGGCATAATCTGAGGATTTATACCATTCAAGGCTTTGATCCTTGATGAAATTGACTTTGTCGTAAGGCGCATGCGTCGAGGCCCAGAGATGACCACTGGTTCGGCGACATTGGCTGCAATGACAGACCGTTACCGTTTCGCGAACCGCGTCAATTTCAAAATGCACTCCGCCGCAATCACATCTGCCTTTGATCATTGTCTCTTTCCCTTATTATAAATTTCGGAATTTGATTTAAAACCGGGGGCTTCTTTTCGTCAAGGATGTGGTGGCTAGCGGCCGGACTTAATCATGTCTCGAATTTTGACCGCTTTTTCAAAATGATCCAGGGCATGTGTCTTGATCCACCATTCGGCGGCTTCCATGAGAAGGTCTGGATCATCATTTTTATTGGCGAAGAAGGCGTAAAAAGATAGGCCTACATTTTCGCCTTTCGCCGCGATTTTGGCGTTGCAGATGGCAATTGCTTTGGCGCGAAGAGCGGCTCTCATGGTGCGTGTTGATCCTAAGTTTGAAGGCAATAAGAAAGCCCGCCGGTTGCGGCGGGCTTTTCAAATTTAAATCTCGAGCTTGGCGACAATTTGCCCTTCGGCAACGGCGTCCCCTTCTTTGACGAGGATTTCAACCAGTGTGCCCGCTTCGGGTGCGTCCACCGGGATTTCCATCTTCATGCTTTCCAGAATAAGGATTGAGTCATCCTCATCCAGCTTTTGCCCAATTTCGGTTTCGATCTTCCAGACTTTGCCTGCAATTTCGCTTTCGATTTCCAAGATTGCCATGTGCCCCTCTTTTTCTGATTGTTATCGGCTGTCCCCATGTTTCCATAAGTTCTTGCCGATGCCAACCTGAAAAAGAGCAGGGCCGCGTGCGCGCCGTGAAATTAATTTCCGGCGCGAGACGCTTTTTTACGCTCGTTCGAGTCTAAATGGCGTTTGCGCAGACGAATGAAGTTTGGTGTTACTTCCACCAGTTCATCATTATCGATATAGGCAATCGCTTGTTCCAGGCTCATTTTCCGTGGTGTCGTCAGGCGAACCGCTTCGTCGGTGCCCGAGGCGCGAACGTTGGTCAGCTGCTTGGCTTTCAGCGGATTGACTTCCAGATCATTGGGGCGGTTATGTTCGCCCATGATCATACCTTCATACACGTCAACACCGGCGCCAATGAAGAAGACGCCGCGCGCTTCCAAATTCCAGATGGCATAGGAAACCGATTTACCGGTTGCATTGGCAATAAGCACACCATTGCGGCGGCCTGGAATTTCCCCTTTATGAGGCGTGTAGGAATGGAACAGACGGTTCATGATGCCGGTACCGCGGGTATCGGTCAAAAATTCGCCGTGGTAGCCGATCAGGCCGCGGGTTGGGCACAGGAAGGTTACCCGTGTTTTTCCGCCGCCAGAGGGGCGCATATCGGTCATGGTGCCTTTACGCAGGGCGATTTTTTCCACCACAACACCGGAATATTCATCATCAACGTCCACAACAACCTCTTCAAGAGGTTCCATTGTGTTGCCCGCTTCATCTTTTTGGAACAGCACCTGTGGGCGGCTGATGGAAAGCTCAAAGCCTTCGCGGCGCATGGTTTCAATCAAAACACCCAGCTGCAGCTCGCCGCGGCCCGAGACGATATAGCTATCGGCATCGGCGCTATCTTCGACGCGAATGGAGACGTTGCCTTCGATTTCTTTCATCAAGCGATCGCGGATCACCCGGCTTTGCACTTTATCGCCGTCTTTACCGGCAAGCGGGGACGAGTTAATGGCAAAGGTCATCGAGATCGTTGGCGGATCAATTGGCTGCGCATCCAGTGGCTCTTTGCCCTCTGGGGTCATCAGCGTATCGGCAACAGTTGCTTTGACAAGACCGGCAATGGAGACGATGTCGCCTGCGCGGGCTTCTTGAATGACTTCGCGCTCCAGACCCCGGAAGGCCATAATTTTAGAGGCGCGGGCATCTTCGATTTTCTTGCCATCCCGGCTCATCCCTTTAATGGGATCGTTCAGACGCAGCACACCTGATTCGACACGGCCTGTTAGCAGGCGGCCCAGATAGGCGTTGGCTTCAATGGTTGTGACCAGCATTTTGAATGGTGCTTCCTGATCCACCTTTGGCGCCGGTACATGCTTGACGATCAAATCGAAGAGCGGGTTCAGATTTTCTTTTGGCTCGGACAGGTCGGTCACCGCCCAGCCTTCTTTGGCAGAAGCGTAAAGAACAGGGAAATCCAGTTGCTCTTCGTTGGCATCCAGGGCCACCAAAAGATCGAAACACTCGTCCAGAACTTCTTCAGGGCGGCCATCAGGACGGTCCGCTTTGTTGATCAGGATGATCGGGCGAAGGCCCAGACCCAAGGCTTTCTGCGTCACAAATTTTGTTTGTGGCATGGGGCCTTCGGCCGCATCGACCAGAACAACAACGCCGTCGACCATGCTGAGGATACGCTCAACCTCACCGCCAAAATCGGCATGGCCTGGTGTATCAACGATGTTCAAGCGGTAGTTATCCCACTCCACCGATGTACATTTGGCGAGAATAGTAATGCCGCGTTCGCGTTCAAGATCGTTGGAATCCATCGCGCGTTCAGCAACATGCTGGTTATCGCGAAAAGTTCCACTTTGTTTGAGCAGTCCGTCAACAAGGGTGGTTTTGCCATGATCAACATGGGCAATGATGGCAACGTTACGAATTTCCATGGGTTTAAAAGCAATCACAAAATAAAAAGGCGCGCGCAGTATACAGAGAGTTTAAGAATTAACAAGGTACTCAATTTTAATCTTGTTAAAGCGGCGTATTGCGCAGTTGCAATCGTTTGGGGCATCAGTTAATCCTTTCATATTAGGACTGGTGTTTTAGATTGAATTATTTTGATCTGATTAAATTTAAGGGAGCGAACTTGAGCTTTAATCTTGGAAAATTTCTAGAGGATTTTACTGACTTCTCTTCAGATGAATTATCTCTAAAAATGAAAATTCTCCGGTCGATTGGGCGTGCAGGACTATATCTGTTTACAAAGTCGGTCTCTTATGAAGAACTCATTGAGTCTTTGCTTGCTCGTCAAGAAAGGATTGCCATTTGTTGTGATGTTCCTTTTATGAAGCGAGATCAAGTTAGCGCGGTATATAATGATTATCATTGTCTGTTCGTCCGAAGTAGCCAGTTGGGTAAGCTTGCTGGGGCGTTTCCGCGACATAGTGAGGCTATTTCCAAGTGCAAATTAGTTTCATTTTGGAGTTACTTTAACCAGCGCCACCAAAAGTTTCTCACGCACGTAAAATGCAAATTCGAAATTCTAAATGCTGGACTGCTAAATAATCTATTACCTGTTTTAGACCAGTCGGATATGCCTGTTGTTGAAGTTGGTGCTGAGAAATTTCCAACCGGATACGGTTCTGGTGAGCGGCTTGGCAAGACTTTAAAGTTGGGAGAAGATATTACCCCGATTGATAAGAAGGATGAGGTTCGTTCTCTCCTACAAATTTTCAGAGCGAGTAAAATCTGGGAAACAAAAGTTGAAGAGAATACAGAAAAAAGAGAAAAAATTCTCATTCTCGGTCGGGAATCTGGTTCGGTATTAAAGCGTTTTTTAGCACGCTGGCGAAACAACAGCGATCAGTTAATCAGAGACGCTGTCACTCAATATCCAGATGCCATTTTTTACTATTGGCAGGATTATGATTCTCAAAAAACTGCGAATTATTACGAGAGCTATTTTGATCGAAATATACATGACTTCGTTGCGCTACAAAGTTTAGATGAAGCATTGAATTTGGTTGATTATGTTGATCACATTTACACAGAGGCCTCTTCAATCGGATTTTTGGGAGTGCTACTGAATACCAAGGTAAGTACTTATGCTAAGATGTTCTATACGGGTCTGGGCTTAACCGAAGATCGTTACAAAAAGAAACCAGCAAAGAATAAAGTAAGTATTGAGGATGCTTTCTATTCCTGTTTTCTAAAGGATAAGACCTACTTTCATCCGCAGAGTGGCTACTCGCTAACCTTTCCAGAAATGATCAGTTTTCTTGTTTTAGAAAAACTAAGCCTCGAAGATATTTTTGAAATTACAGATTCCAATATTGATTTGACGACACTTGCTGCAGGGCAGGTGAGGATGTCTAAAGCTTTTGACTTGGCTATTTACCTTCGGGATACAGGGGAGGTTTCCAAGGCCGAACAAGAGAAAATGGGGAATTTCATCGAACAAGCTTCAGACGCTCAAGATTGTATGCAAATCAGCTCCCTCTTGATAGCAACGGCTAACTATGATGCCTTGGCGGCTTATTGCGAATATTTGGTCAAAAGTATTGAGACCGAGAAAAATGAGATCCAAAAGCAAAAGTTTTTTTACGCGCATATTCTTGATCAACTGTCTATTGCACTTAAAAATTCAAATGGCAGGGTCATTTCAACATTGCCAAGCATTCTACCTGAAGTTAATGGGCATGCGTTGACTTCTGAAGTCACCCAGGAACTCGTGCTCCAGTTGGTTAAGTGTTATTCATTCAATATTCAATATCAAGAATTGGAAGATCTCGTTAATATTGTCCTGAAGCAGGATAATCTTCCGATTGATTTTTCTCGAAAGTTTTGTCATGCACTTGGAGTGCGAGGTGGTCGCAATGAACGAGATCCCGGGGCGAAGTATCGTCTTTTATTTAAGGCCACTCTTCGTTTGAAAGAAGACCTCCATCGAGAATTTTCAGGGTACTCTCATGATCTGCTCACAAACATTGTTTATTCAATGTCTTTGGAAAATGTAGAAGATGTTGTTGCAGGATATAGAAAGTTAGCAGAGCATCTGCCGGGAAATAGTCTTTTAGGTGTTGTGAAACGACCTTCTTCACTTATTTTTCTCATTCAGAGATTTAAAGATATTGCGGCTATGTATGAGTTCTTGCTCAAACAAAGAGAGGTTGGGCTTGCGAGGGATTTTATTGATCGTGTGAGTTTCATCAATACGCAAAAACATACCAGACTTTGGCTACATTATTATTCTTATATCGGAGATAATGACAGGTTCTTGCAATATTATGATCGTTTAAATGATCGTGAAAAACAGACGGTTCCAAATTTGGGACTGTATGCAAGAACGTTAAGAAATACCTATCAGTTCGATCTTGCGGTTTCCGCTCTTAGGCATCAATTGCAGTTGTCTAGAAGCGCTGAAAAGAAGGTGGTTGTAAAAGCTGCTTTGGATCTTGTTCTATTTCTTCGAACCAGCAATGAAATTCTGAATTCTTATCCTCAGCCACGGCATCCAAAAGGCGTTGTTTTTATTGCCTCACAGACTTGCTATAATTCATTGGCGATGTTGGTTCCTTCTCTTCTGCAACTGAAAAAAATGGGTTATGCTGTCATAAATCTTACTGAGGGGCTTGTCGAGACACAGCCAACCGGAATTGACTATCTTGATAAATATGCAAATAGTTTACCGGCTAACCTGTTTGCGTTGGAAAATCGGTTCGAATGGAATATCGATTGGACAAAACGAGTGGTAGAGAGCAATGGCATCAATTTTTATCAAGGTTTTTATGAAAGATTGTCAACGGCGCACAGAAAGTACCATGTTGATCTGAATGAACGCCTAATGGACCGAGACCTAAGGGTACAAATTCGTCGAAGTGATGCTTGCTTGAATTTGTGCGAGAAGATTTTTGAAGAAGTTGTTTTGGAAAATAATTTTCCGGTCACCTTTATATCCGGAAACTCTCATGTAACGCCTTTCTCTATTTTTAGAGATTTTTGCAGAAGCAAAGATCATGAAAAACTAGGCTTCGTAAATGCAAATATAGCCTACGAAAACTATTTCTCGAACTTAAGCGGCAAATACGCGACTACCATGTGCGTAACAGATATGACATTGCATAAAACTATCCGTGCTCCGTTTTTGGCTCGAAGGGATCAGTTTGACAGCTGGTATTCTCGAAATAAGGGCGTCGAACTGTATCAAGACAAAGCGGAATTACTTATCAATGTAAATCGAAACAGCTCTCAAAATAACGATGCAGATCCTGAATTGATAGCATATTTGAATCAGGAACGATCTAAAGGTAAGAAAATTGTTTGTGCTTTTGGTAAAATTCCTGTGGATTTGAATGTGCCTTTTGACGGTGGTGCAGGGCATGCAGATATGTCGGACTGGATAAATCATACTGTCGAAGTTGTTAATTCACTCGATGATATTGTATTGCTTGTTAAGCCTCACCCTCATGAACTGCGTCCAGAAATTGCGCTAGATCTGGTGGATCGATTTGAAGATCTGATTGTTATTGAAAAAGGAACAAATACGAGAGTTCTTGGCCACCGAGAGATTAATGTTCATACCCTGGCACCTTACTTGGATCTAGCTGTGCTGTGGAATGGATCATCTTCTTTAGAACTAACTGTATTGGGAGTCCCAGTGATGATGTGCTCCTATTTCGGGAAGTATGATTATCCTGTTGATCTACATTATCCTGAAAGTCGAGATGACTATGAAAAAAGTTTATCAGAAATGAAGTTTGAGAGACCTGACAGCGAGCTTAGAGAGCGGGCGGCATTTCTAATGTGCTATATGGGAACAGATGAAATTTCAATTCCCAATCAATACTCGTTGCGCGCGGTGACAAATGACAAGGTGGGAAGCCCTCGTTGGAATCAGGAACGTGTAGACAGGTTTTTGAAATCTGGAGATCCTGCAATGAATCTGGCTGCAAGAAGAATTATTGAAAAAATAAAATAGTTTAGCAGACTTTAGTTGGATAAATTAATTTGATGGCTCTAACTATATTGTAGTCTCCTGAGCATTAGTGAAGGTAGAGAATTGGCTCCAGAACCGAAAAATTCATCAACTCCAATGATCCATACCAATGTATTCAATCGTTCATTCGGTATTTTTTTAGAACGAATTTCCTCTATAAATGCACTAGTTTATTTGGAAAATAAAACGCGCTATAGTGGGCGTTCAATGGGCTTTGTTAGTGCTTTGGTCTTACCAATGCTAACAATTGTGATGATGTATAGCATCGGAGCTTTCATTCGACATCGGCAACCAGGTAACATGTCATTGGAGATATTTATCCTGACGGGTATGTTGGTCTGGCTCACGTATAATTACTCGGCTAATGCCTTTACGGACTTAATGAGAAGACTGCCAAGTCCGTTGGAATATCATCATGTCGTGGTGTCTTTTGATGTGGCCATTTCTAAGGTTATAGTATCGCTATCTCCACTTCTTATTGTGGCTGTGATCTTAGCCTTTGTGTGCCGGCTTATGGATGTTGAAATGGACCTTAACAACATCCCATTATTACTCCTAAGTTTAGTCGGATCTATTTTGTTAGGGTGCGGGGTCGGTTCGGTATTTGGAGTTCTTGCACTTTATGCTGAAATTTTTTTGGTTGTGAAAAGTGTTGTCAACAGGGCGCTTTTTCTTATGTCCGGTATATTTTTTTCCATCGATGAACTTCCCGAGGGAGTATATGCATTCATTAAATTTATCCCACTTGTTCATTTAATAGAATCAATGAGATTGTCTTTCTTAGAGACTTATCCGGCAAGAACGATGCAACTACAATTGGCTTTTGAAATTATTGCAGTGTTGTTAATTGTAGCCATTATGGGGAACACCATACGTAGGCGCTATAAGGAAGTGTAATGATTAGTCTCGTTGAAGCCTGTCGCCATAAAGTTAAAGAGTTTCCAAGGAAAAAGTTATTTCTTAAACCCTCAACTCTTAAAATTGATAGTGGGGCTAAAGTTGCTATTTTAATGGAAAATGATGGTGATATTGTACCGCTAATGCGCCTTATTACGGGGCAATTAAGAGTATCAAGTGGTAAGATTTACCGGACCAGCACTTTATCTCCTCCCATTGGGAAACTGGCCAACGTGAATGGGCGAATTTCTCCATATGAGGCTGTTAGATATGCTTCAAAGCTATATGATGTTGAATTCTCTAAGATGATGACAACATTATTAGTTTTAACTGAAATTGAGGAGTTTGTAGATTTACCTATCTCCGAAATTCCACCTTTGTTTCGGAACAGGTTTCATCATGCATTGTGGTTATGTTTACGTTTTGATACATATATCTATATGCAACACTGTGAGATTCCAAAAGATGAAGAATATAGTGGCCGTTTGGAAATCTACCGGAATAAAGTTTTAGCAGATTCAGGAATGCTGCTGTTTACAGGAAATGGGGCAACGGCTGAAAAATATTGTGATCAAGCGATTATATTTTCTGATCAGGGCTTAATCCCATTTAAATCGGTACAATCTGCGGTGGAATGTTTTGGTGATGACGAAGAATAACGATAAAAACTCCAGTGAGAATAAAGACTCTTCTGAAAAAAATGATAGCTCTGAAAAGAGCGATAACACTATTTTGGAAGTCGTTGGAAAAGAAGACAATCCAGAGCTCTCAAAAGAGTTAAAAATCTTTGAGCAACAAAATATCGCCAAGTTAGGTGAGTTTGTTCAGTCAGCACAGACTTATGAAAACTATCTGATTAAGAGAACTCGGACGCGGGCTCGCAGGAGTGCAATCCAGTTTTTCTTGGTTGTTGTAATGACAACTTTAGCGGCTACATATTATTATGCTTTCGTGGCGTCGAGTAGATATACATCTACCTTTCAGTTCACCATTGAAACTTCCAGGCAATCTTCGACAACGATGTTGCAAGGAATTATGGGGCAGGTTTCAGGGCATTCAACTGACAAAGACACTAATGTTCTCTCTGAGTACCTCAGATCTCCAGTGCTTTTGGATAACTTAGACCAATGGCTTGGCGTGAAAGAGCATTATCAACAGGAATCAATTGATCCCATTTCACGCTTATCAGAGAATGCGACACGTGAGGAATTTTTAGAGTATTATCGAGGGTTTTTGGAAATCGATACAAAAACAACACCGAATGTTGTGTCAGTATCCGTTCAAGCTTTCGATCCTGATTTTGCTGCCGCCATGGGGCAGTCAATGATTACTTTGAGTGAAGAGCTAATCAACAGCATCAATGAAAAAATTGTCTTGGACAGCCTAAAAATGTCTAAGGAGGAAGTGAGGAAAGCAGAAAATCGTTTGAATGAGGCACATAAGAAGGCCGAAGATTTTCAGGTTTCAGAAGTTGATATAGACCCTTTGAAATCAGTGGAATCAATTTCTGGGATCATTGCGCTATTGGAACAACAGATAGCTATTTCTCAATCTCAGCTAACAGAGTTTCTGTCGTATATGCAGCCAGATTCAATACAAGTCATTTCCTTAAAGCAGAGAATTGCGTCTCTTGAAAAACAAATTGATCGCGAGCGTGCTAAAATTATCAACCCAGAAGCTGAGGGGAAGCGAAATTACCCTGAAAAACTGTCTAGTTTTTCTCGCTTGAAAATGCAAGTTGAGTTTGCTCGACAAAGCTACGAAGCTTCTCTTGCTTCATATGAAATCGCAAAATCGGAAGCAATGAAAAAAGTTTCATACGTGGTTGCCTTTGTACCAGCGTCACTTCCAGACGGACCTTCGGAGCCACAACGGTTCATATCTATTTTGACAGTATTTATCTTTGTCTCGTGCGGTTATATGCTGGTCTCCTTTCTTTTAGCAACAATACGTGATCACATCGATACTTGATTTATAAACCATATGACTCTGGTGATCGTAATACATGCTGTATACAGTCTTTAGTGAGGTTGTTAAGCTGCATTTGATTGCTGTTGATTTTAAATTTTTCCAAAGGGGTTAGTGTTATCTGATCATATTCTTCGTTGGAAAAGCTTTCCAATTTATCCGTTAATCCGATTTTTTCAAAATCTACTTCCGCGAAATAGACGATATCAATTACATGATCATCTAAGTTTTCAATAAGTAAGCGAGGAACAGGGGTAATATCCTGGGAATTTAGATCGATATCAAGTTCCTCTTTTGCTTCAGCTGCAAGAGTCCTGAGAGGTACTATTTTTCCACAGGGATCTATAGAACTTGGATCTAAACCGCCTGCGGGCGCGAGTTCCCATTGGTTCTGATTTTGGGCAACTGTTGAATTCCGGTGCCCTAAAAGAATATGCGATTTCCAATGAAAAAAACCAGTTACGGCAAGTGAGGTTAATTTTAGGTCGTTGAATAAGGCTGGGTTTTCATATTGAGCGACGAGTAGTTTATATTCTTGAAAACTCCCCCACATTCTGTTTCGCTCAAAGTTTTCTACACAGAATACTTGGCCATTAAAAATTTTGCCATTAGTCGCTTTTTTTCGTTCCCAAATATTATTGATTTCTCGAACTAGTGCTGAACTGAGTGTTCGATTGCTCTGAATTATTTCGATCGTGGGGTTTGAGCAAGCTGTGATGTGAATTTTAGACATTAAAGATACTCAATCGCTTCAAAAAGGGACTTGATGTAGATGGGCTCTTCAGGAGCTTCACCATTTAAACTCTCGCCGATATAGAGGGTTTTAATATTGGCGCTTTGAGCTGAGATTAATCCAATTGGTGAGTCTTCAATGGCTACTGATAGTTGCGGCAATGAATTGAGAAAAGACACTGCTTTTAGATATGGTTCCGGAGAAGGTTTTCCATTTTTTACTTTGTCGGAACCAATTATAACATCAATATATTGAGCGAGATTGTACTTTTCTAGCCATTCTTGCACATCTTTTGAGTGAGAAGAAGTTACAATAGCAATTTTAAGGTTAAGCTGTTTTGCAGTATTTAGGAGAGTAGACGATCCTCTAGCAGGCAGGATATTTTCCTTTAGTTGGTCTCTCAGGTCGAAGTAATTGCTTAGAAGCTCCTTAGTTGAGGTTTTAATTTCATGGTTTTTTTTGAGTTGGAGTATCACTTCTTCTGTCGGCGGGCCATTCAGTGAATGAAATTCACATCTGCTGGGGTGCCCATTATAGTTTAAAACAAACCGACTATATATTTCATACATAATGGGAAGGCTATCGGCCAGCGTACCGTCAAAATCAAGCAAAAGACTCTTATTGGGTTCAGTCATAGTTTATCGGTTGAGTTGCTTTAGGTACTTAAATACACGGGCGTCTTCACCCGTATCGTTTATTCGTACAACTGCTTCTCCTTGGAGCTGATAGGTAGCTTTTTCAAATGCTCTCGCAGAGGCAAAATTTTCTGCTCTAACTTCTGCCTCTATGTAGTGAATTCCAAGTGTCGATAGATAGTTACTGATAGCTGTTAGGATATCTGTTCCGAGACCTCCAGATCTGAAATTTGGGGCGACATTAATTGAAATACTGACGCCAATTTTATTTGGATATGTAGCCGGAAGTGAATCAAATTTTACGAAACCGACTTTTTCTCCATTGTAAACTGCAAACACTGGACGCGGTGTCAATACAAGATAATGGGTTTTATATTCTTCCCAGAAATCGGGCCAAACTTTCGGAGTATGGTGATAGAACATCTTCAGCGTAACAGGATCGTTTCGCCAATTCATTATGAGCCGAGCGTGCTCTTTGTCTTTCGCACAAGCTTCAAAGGAGATCGCTTTGTCAGACATAGGGGTAAGTCCTAGCTCTTTTGACCTTATCTTCGGGCCAATCAGACCAGCTAACTTTTCCATAAGTCGTCCGCTTAGATTTATCTTGCGAAATTTTTGGGGCGATTCCATTGTTGATGTGTGGAACAAACATTTTCAAGAGCTCTGCAGAAATCTCCATGGATTCTTCATACAGTTGAGTGGATGTCGCGACCTGAGGAGAGGTTGGGCATTTGAGTTGGGCTATTAAATCACCAGTATCCATTCCAAAGTCTAAATAGAAAAGACTACAGCCGGTTTCTTCGAAATCATTTAAAATGGCGTTTGCTATTGGTACTGCTCCGGCGCCTTCAGGTAGTAAAGATTCGTGGATTCCGATTATTGGGCAAACAGATAGCAGTTCTTTGCTATAAATTTGCTGCCACCCCAAAGAATAAATGAAATCAGGATTCAACGATTTTATTTCATCAATATAGTCGTTTATATTCGTTTCAACCGTAGTAACGGGTACATCTGAGAAAAAGCTGTATTTGCTTGTATTTATCATCTCCACGCCCTCCCAGCCTGGAGAGTTTTCCCCTCTCGTATAAAACATGATAATGTCTTCGCCAAGATTGTGTAGGATTTGCGCATTAGTGAAAGTGCTTTCAATTCCCCCTATAATTATTATTCGGGCCACAGTTTCTAGCACTCCAGTTTGCGAATTATATGAAAGGCTTCAGCATAATTTATACCAATCTCATTACCTCTTTTTCTGGCGAGGTATTCAATAGACTGCTCGTTTCTCGGGTGAGGGTATGCACGGTATTCCATTTCGTAGGCTTTTAGCGCTTCTTTTTTAACTTCAATCGTGTCCTCAACGTCTATGAATAGGTTGGGGTGAAATGCCCTGCTTTCTGACTGCCACGCCCGCTCAGTAGAAGACAGCACCTCAAAAGTTCTAATTTCAGAGGGGCAAAATTCAGGTGGATTTGGCCTTGCGCCCATCATGACTGCCTCAAAGGTCAAAGTATGGTCCCAATTATAGTCACCTGGGTGATGAGTGAAAACGGTATGAGGGCGTTTGTCTTCGATTTGGGCTCTTACCCAATGCGTTAAATCAGCTCGGCTAACCGTATCCATCCTATTATCCGGGAAATCTCCGAACTCAATTGAGGAGAACCCGATTAATTCGGCGGCTTTTGTTGCTTGTTTGGCTAACTCACGCTGTTCATCAGCAATTTTAGTATTTTCACTATCTGTGTACCGGCCACCAACACCATTTGTCATTATGGCTAAATGACATTTCCAACCCTTATTGACCATAAGTCTAATTGTTGCACCACAGCCTAGAACCTCATCATCTGGATGAGCTGCAACGACGAGAGCGGTTTTACCTTTTTTAAGTTTATTCATTCAGAGTATGAGTAGTGTTTCTGTCATAGATTGAAGTCTTTGAAATGTTCGGCCTTAGCTGCAGTATTGGCTTCTACATCGTACAGGAGCGATTTTCCTATTATATCTTTGTAAAATTTGGGTTTCAATCCATAACCAGGCCGGACACAGCGGACACAGTCTTCCTTTACGATATCTCCAGCTTGCATGGATTTAACAAAGTAAATTGATCGGCGAAACTTAGCATTCTCGACTTCGCTGCTTTTCCTACCATAGTCCACCTTGCCAATGGCTTTCCAGGCAGTATTACAGTCTTTGCACAACTGTTTCAAATCTGATGGTTCCAGTGAGAAACTGTCATCTGGGCCGCCGCCATTTCGATCCAGCGTAAAGTGCTTTTCAATGATAGAAGCACCGAGCGCAATGCTAGTGATAGCAGTTGAGTTGTCAATCGTGTGATCGGATAAACCTGTGGTCAAGCCAAATGAGGTTATCATATCAGGAATAGTTTTCAGATTGTAGTTCTCAGCTGGGGCTGGGTAGGCGCTAACACAATGCAAAAGTGCCAGTTGTCGGCATCCATTGCTCAAGGCGGTATCCACAGCTTCTTGAATTTCTTCTTGGTTTGCTAGACCTGTAGAGATGATCATTGGTTTTTTTGTTGAAGATACATATTCAATTAAGGGCAGATCCGTAGCTTCAAATGACGCAATTTTATAAGCTGGCACGTTTAAGTCTTCTAGGTAGTCGACTGCAGTTTTGTCGAACGGGGTACTGAAAACTATCATTCCTTGTTCTTTGGCGTGTTCCATAATTGGCTTATGCCATTCCCATGGCAAGTGGGCCTTCTCATACAATTCATAAAGGTTTTGACCTGCCCATAAGCCTTCTGAAATGAGAAAGTCTTTTTTTGTTGAATTTAGAGTCATCGTATCGGCTGTATAGGTTTGCAACTTCAACGCATCCGCACCAGCCTTCCCGGCAGCTTTTACAATTTTCAAAGCATTTTCAAGGTCGCCATTATGATTTGCAGACATTTCTGCAATAATGAACGGTGGTTGATCAATACCAATTTTCCGGCCTTCAATTTCAAACGGGGCTCTATTTTTCATGCGAACATATCACTTTTTGAAGTCTCTAATACGAAAAGGGTGACAAAAATTTCAGCCGTCTATTTAAAAATTAGAGCAAATAGCTACTCATTGCCTCTGCTCGCTCCCAATCTTCCATAGTGTCAATGTCGATTATACGCTCAGACGGTATAATTACCGGAGCCGTATTGTCACTAAAAATTTGGTTGTTCGTTAACCAACTGTTGGAGCTCCCCCAATAAAACTGGCCCGCATCGTGAAAATATTCTTCCAGATCCTGGCTTCTTGTTAGGCTATGTTCCGGATACTCCATAAACAGTTTTTTGCCATCCAAGATTTTCATTGCTCGTTGAACTGGATGTGCATATCTGGTAACGCTTACAGAAAATTTACAGTCTAGGGTTGTGAGCGTTTCTAATCCAGTGGTCAAATCATGAGCCCGGAGAAAAGGTGTTGCTGGATATATGCAACAAACATTATCGACTCGACAGTTGTTTTTCATAAGCCATTCGATCGCGTGTCGAATGACAGGAAGTGTTGGAGTATGATCATCGGATATATCGGCAGGTCTAGTAAAGGGAGTGCTTGCGCCAAAAGATTTTGCGATTTCAGAAATTTCTGAATCATCTGTAGAAACTATTATTTCTTGGAAGCAATTGCTTTTTTGGGCGGTTTTAATAGCCCGAGCAATCATAGGCTCGCCAGCAAATGATTTGATGTTTTTTCGGGGAATTCTCTTGCTGCCGCCGCGAGCAGGGATAATTGCGTAATTCATAACTGATATAAGTTTTGGACTTGACTTATTACTATGTCTTGCTGCTCTTTCGTCAAGGTTGGAAAAATTGGCAAACTTATAGCCTCAGCATAGTAGGATTCTGCTTCAGGGAAATCACTTTGCAGATAACCATACTGTTTATAATACGGTTGTCGGTAAATAGGAATGTAGTGCAAATTTACGCCTACCCCATTTTTTCTAAGTTGTTTAAAAGCGCTTAGATGGGTTTGGTTTCGTGGAAGATCGCGAACACGTATCACATAAAGGTGCAACGCTGAATAGCTGTCTTTACTTCTCTTGGGTGTTATTAAAGGAAGGCCTTGGAAAGCATGATCGTATCTAGCAGCTATATTATGCCGCTGTTCGATGAATTGATTCAATCTATCAAGCTGTGAAATTCCCAATGCGGCTTGCAGCTCTGTTAGCCTGTAGTTGTAGCCAAGG
This sequence comes from Sneathiella sp., assembly GCA_034669685.1. Taxonomy (GTDB): domain Bacteria; phylum Pseudomonadota; class Alphaproteobacteria; order Sneathiellales; family Sneathiellaceae; genus Sneathiella. Next base: position 1,621,443 of record JAXMOU010000001.1, on the reverse strand, counting down.
TGAATTTGTTCATAATACCATGGACCATCTGGAGTTTTTGACATTAAGTCTGGATTCCGTGTGATCCCGTGGCTTCTAAATAGAGATATTCTTTCAGCAATTTCAGGGTCATTTGTACACGCAACGCCCCCCTCTGCGGTAGTCACGATTTTTACAGGATGAAAACTAAATACTGTTACGTGACTATAACGGCAATCCCCAATTTGACTTCCTTTATAACGCGCGCCAATTGCGTGGGATGCGTCTTCAATGATCTTAAAGCCGTACTGTTTAGACAAGTCAAAAATTTCTGCCATATCACAGGGCTGGCCGCTCAGATGAACAGGCACAACGATCTTTGGAAGTTTCCCTTCTTTCTCAGCAATTTTCAGCTTTTGCGCCAAAGCGGAGGCACTCATATTATAAGTTTCAGAATCGATGTCGACGAAATCTACCTGAGCACCGCAATAAAGGCCGCAATTGGAAGAAGCAACGAAAGAGATCGGGGAGGTCCATAGCCAATCCCCCGAATTAAGTCCTAAGGCTCTGCACGCGACATGAAGTGCGGATGTTGCGCTGTTCAGTGCAAATGCATGTTTTACATGGCAATAGTCAGCAATTCGAGATTCAAACTTAGGTGTCATGGGACCTTGGGTTAAAAAATCTGATTTCAACACACTGATGACGGATTGAATATCTTCCTCGCTAACATCTTGGCGACCATAGGGTATCATCTAAATTTTTCCAATTTTTTCGTAATTTTCGGCAATCCAACCCTTAAGGGCTTCGACAGACATCCATTCTTCATTGTTATCGCTTGAGTATACAAACCCTTCTGGAACTTTCCTTCCTCCTTTGATACGCATAGTATCAGATGACCAATTGTTTATTGCCGGAAGAATTTTAAAGTGGTCTTCATATTCATAAGTGAAAAAGGAGTCTTCTGAGCCGATCATCATTTCGTGCAGCTTTTCCCCAGGGCGAATACCTACGATATCATGAGCGGCATTCTCATCAATGGCCTTCGCTAGTTCAGTTACTTTCATTGACGGAATTTTCTTGACATAAATTTCGCCACCTTCCATGTCTTCGAATGCATGCCAAACTAGATCCACCCCCTGTTCAAGTGAAATCATAAAGCGCGTCATCCGTGGATCCGTAATCGGGAATTTACTCTCTTCTCTTATTGACATAAAGAAAGGGATAACAGAGCCTCTAGAGCCCATTACATTTCCATAACGAACAACCGAAAAGCGTGTGTTATGGCCTCCTGCGTAGGAATTTCCAGCCACAAATAGTTTGTCTGATGCTAGTTTTGAGGCGCCATATAAATTGATCGGACTGCATGCTTTATCAGTGGATAAAGCAACTACTCTTTTTACTTTTTTGTCAATGCATGCATCTATAAGGTTCATTGCCCCATTTACATTAGTTTTGATACATTCAAATGGGTTGTATTCCGCTGTTGGGACGATCTTGGTTGCGGCCGCATGCACAACATATTCGATGTCATCCAAAGCCCTCATCAATCTTTCTTTATCTCTAATGTCTCCGATGAAAAACCGAACTCTTGGGTCATCGCCAAATTTTTTGGCCATTTCCCATTGCTTCATTTCGTCTCGTGAATAGATGACTATTTTTCGAGGATTATACTTCTTTAATGTTAGAGGTACAAAGGTATTGCCGAAGGACCCTGTGCCTCCTGTAATTAAGATCGTACTACCGCTCAGCATTTTGACGTCGCTTCCATAAATTTCACTGTTTGTTTTGTCGTGCAGATATATGTTTGTATATTCATTTCTCTAGCGTGTTTCCACTAGTAATAGTTTAAGTTTCAAAACAGCGCTCATGATTTGCATGGGAAATACTAATTCATGTCGCAGTTGTCTCCAATTATTTGCTGCATGAGTGCGCATTGAATGCTGGTGAAGGCTGCAGTTCTTGCTCTCTCAAACCCTTTGGTATCGTTTTTATCAATTTTCCAAGCGCTTTTCATGCTTTCAAACAAAGGTAAGTCGTTGAATTTTTTTGGCAAATAAGGGAGAGCTTTTTGGAATTCTTTAATCATTTCTGGATCTAGTGCGATGGATATGCTCGCGTCTCCAATGAAATTTGGATAATTTCCAAGTAAAAGTTCAATCAAAGCCCTTATAAAATAAATTTCCCCATCAATTTTAAATCTAGCCGATGACGCTAGATAGTCGAGGATGAATTTTGCTTCGCCTTGTGCCTTTTTTAGGCAGCTGAAGTGAAGCAACGTCATAAACTGGTGCTTGTTGTTTGGATTATCCAGATAGCAGTTCTTCAGATGGTTTTCAGCATCTTCTATATGCTTGTCACATAGAAAATTTGTGATTTGTTTACTCGCTTGGCTCAGAGGAGTGTAGTGTTCGGGCGTGCTGCCCTCTTGCAGTAAGTGTCGACGAAAAACCTTTAAGGCAACTGTCTCCTGGAAGGCGCTGCGTGGATAGCGATTGAGAATATAATTGCGGGCCACGGATATTGAAGACTGGCTAATTCCCTTTTGACCACTGAAGATAAGTGGCCAATAATTAGATTTTGCGATCACTTCCTGAGCATTGAGTAATTTTTTTCTAGTAAAATCTTGCAGTGTTTTAATTCTTCGCTCGCCATGGATGCGAAGTGCTGTGGCAATTAAGCCTTTTAGAGCGTTTTCTGAGTCAATAAGATATCTCGGATAAAGAATATAGGAGGCTGCAAAAAGTCCCACTAAATTTATCTTTTTGCTTCTTCTATTTAGTGAATTCCGATCATCGGTGAGTCCCCATCCTGCGTAAAAAGGGTAGCCTACGACAGTTACAGGCTTGTTATGTAAAAGTGCTTCGAAGCCACTTAGCGATGTTATTGTATAAACATGGTCGACTTCGTTGAACAGATCGGCAAGGAGGACCGGCTCTGAAAGAAACGTGAACTCCTTTTTTAGTTCTTTTATTTTGCCTACCCTATAACCAAGTAATACGTCAGGGTGGGGCCTGTATATGATTTCAGCGTTAGGGTGCTCTTTCTTGGCAAGGTAAAGTAACTTCTCATTTGTCCAGTTTTTACCACCTCCAAATCTAATGGAGGCGTCATCTTCTACCTGACCTAGAACCAATATTCTTTTTTTATCAGCGTTTGAGGGTAGAATTCCATCGTACGAGATGTCGTACTGGTTGTACTTGCTCAACTTAAAAACTTTGATCAACTCCATGACCAGGCTGGCCTGTGCTAGCAACTTAGGATGGTCAGTAAATTCGGTTGAGATTAGAATTTTTTCCAAATTTGAAGGTTTACGCGCATCGAAATATAGTGTTTCACCGTCGATCGCGAGGGAAAGGGGCTCGGTTAGGGTGGCTCCTAGGCCAACCGAACGAATAAAGCCGTCTTCAATTCGATTTATTGAAACGTTTTTCTGTTGCCAATAAGATCGAAGTTTCTCGTTTTCGGAATACCCCCAGACGTAGTAGTTGTTTGCCTGAGGCAAGTGTGCCTTTGGCGAAGAATATATGCTGTTTCGTTCTTCAATAAAAGTGCATTGAAATTCGCTCAAGTGACGCACTGTTGCTGATCTTTTCCAGCGACTAAAGTTCCAAAGCAGGGCTTTTTTCGGTTTGTCTGTGTTGGTTTGATTGTAAGGTGTAAAGCGCTCTAACTTTCCACTCAGTTCGGGGCGACCCAAGCATCTATTGCTATCGTTAATTGCAGAAACTGTAGTTTTTACATTTAAGTCATAAATTGTGTAATTCTGGGCATACTTTAACTTGATGCGGTCCCAATTTCTTTTGAGAAATGGGCTGAGATTTTTGAATAAGTGATTTATTTCCATTTCGGATACTTGCCCAAAGTAAGTAAAGGTGCAGGACTTTCACAGCAGAGTTTTGTTATGGAAATATGCATCTGTGCATTAATTAAATTGAGCATTTCGACGAATTTAGGCTTTTTCTGGGTCCATTCATTAAGGTATAGATATTATTTGCCGCTTTGTAAGTAAAATTTCGAATTATAATTCGAACCTAAAATGCTAGATTGTCTTGCATCGATGGAAAACATCTAATTGTCAATCTAAACTCTGCTTGGCTTTTTCAAAACAGTTACATGGTTTCGCGAGGAAATGTTGATGGTGCTTAAGTTAGGATTATTTGAAGGGCTAAGTAAAAAGTCGGTTCAATTCAAGGAAGTTGTTCTTAAGGCTTTTTCCAAAGCAAGAAACAGTAAGCGTATCACATCTGACGTGGGTGAGTTTTTGAAAATTAAGCGACTAGCTTATGAGAAAATGCCAAGTAGTTCTACCTCTTTATTGAAGTTGGCTGTGAGTTACAGCAAGCTAAATAGACATGATGAAGTAATCTTAGTTGTTGAAAAATTTCTAAATTCGGAGGCAACGAATAAGGATCTATGCGATCTGAAATATCAGCGTCTATATGAAGTATTATTTCGTTCCTATATGCATGTCGGGGATTTTGTTAAAGCAAAGCCGCTTGTTGAAGAACTCAATGATGTTCAAAAAGGCAAGTATCTTATGGATCTAGCCGATATTTTTTACGGGCTAGGTGATCATGAAGCTGCTCTATCGTTTTCAAATAACGCGTTTAAGAACAAGCCGAACGATGTTGCGGTCTTACGGAAATATTTTGAAATCATGCACGGAGTACTTCCAAGATCGCAAGTTAGGGACCTGATTTCAGTTATCATTCAAACAATCGATTTGAAGGCAATAGAACATGAAGGTGCGTTAAAGGATTTCGGACGATTTGGGGTCTATTTAGGCAAGTTAGATTATCAGGATTTGGCAGAACAAATTTTAAGCATTGATGCTGAGCAGATTTCAGATGATCAATTGTGTCAGAAAGCACTTCTGACCAGTTTATGCAAGCAGCGTAAGTTTGAGGAAGCTCTTTCTAGTTGCAATAGCTTGATCAATAAGTATCCAGAGGAAGATCTATTTCACCTTAGATTAGCTGATGTCTATTCTGGTCTTGGCGCAAATGAAATAGCAGCAGAGAAATTGACACAGTATGTCAAACGATCACAAAAAACTGGACCATACCTGAGATTTGCTGAGATACATCGCCAGCGACAAGGCGTGTATTCCAGGGACGCTCAGAGCGAATTATTTTTTGCTAAGAACGCTTTTTTAACTTGTGGTTCCAATTTGAACGAGGTTCAGAAAAGAGTAGTTACTGAGCTCGAGGCAACGGGGATAGCAACTACATCAATTGAAGAATTGTTCACGACACGCGCTGAAACTGAAATGATACAGGCCTCATTGGATCAGTTCTTAAAGTTTCGTGATTACAACGATATTGCGGAAAAAATAGACAGAATTTCACAGTGTGAAGATTTTGGTGCGGACCCATTTTTTAAGGATATTTTTAAACCGTCAGTGGTTAGATACACAGATATGATTAAGGAAATTTCGGCTTTCGATCCACTTATCTGTCCGTTGTATTCTGAGAAGATCCTGTCCATTGCAAATACTTATAATGGTATGCTTAGTCGGCTTAGAAACGTGAATGCTTGGATTAATCCAAAAATTGTTGGGAAAAATGTTGGGGCTAGAAAAGGATCTCAAATTTGGCATCGTGATCAGGAAGACGAAAAGATTCTAAAATGCTTTATATATTTCTCTGATGTAGATGAAGTTTCAGGTGCTTTGGATTATGTGAAGTATAGTAAGTGTACTGGTGATGTAAAATATAAGCATTTACATCCTTATCCGTTTTCTACAGGTTACCCTGGGGAGTATATTTTTGATACACATATCAAATCGGATGATATTATTACTGCTTCAGGTAAAAAGGGTATGATAGCGTTCGTTGACACGAATGGTTTTCATCGGGGGGGGTATGTAACAACCGGAGAACGCAGAGTATTGATGGGGACTTATTTAAGGCCAACTACTCCTTACGCGAGCTCAAGTAAAAGTCTACTCATTGATGACGCTGCATCAGAAATGAGTGGTGTTCCTGCGATTTTTGCAATATCATAAAATTGCAATAAAAAACTCTTAATGGCATATCTTTTTGGATAGAATTTGTCTGCTGTGTAAGAGGTGTTTTGCCTTTTTTTGACGTAAGTGGTTCTGATTGGATGCTGTTCGTTAAGAAATTGAAATGTGCACGTTTGTTAGACTTTAATTTCTGAAAATTAAAGAGCTTAGAAGCCTGCTATGATTATGAAACAGACGGTTATCTGTATTTGATCAAAGTGTGAATAAAATCTATAGGAACGCTAAGGAGTGGATTTGTGGCGCTATTTGATAAAGCCTCGCTATTTAAAGCTAAGATTTATTCAATTGATGAGCTTGAAAAAATTCGGAATGATATAAAAGCAATCAATAAGCACGCAAAAAATAAAGCGGCTCTGAAGACTTTAGTGAGAAGCTTAAAAGAGAATGTTTCATGGCCTCATGCAGCGGAATTGATGCGGGCTGTCGCAAAAAGAAAAAATCTGACCCGAGAGAATTTAATACAAATCTACGATTTTTTCGTGAAGCGAAGGGAGCCCGATATCGCGGCCAGTTTCCTTCCTGAAATATTGAAAGACTTAGGTCGTAATGAAAGTATTTTTTCAAATTTAAGAAAACCAATCGCCTTAAACAATGAAGCCTCTTCGCTAGTAAAATTGGAAGATCAGGATTTATGGAATGTCGGCCGTGTGTTGTTACGGCAGCCTTCTTTGCTTCTTCGTTTGCCGCCGGTACGTGCATATGTAGCGAGGCGTCGCCGTGGAGAGTTTGTCAAGGATATCTATAAACTTAATGCGAAAGACAGTGAGCATTCAATTGAGAATACGGTAATACATAACCTGGAGACCATGGATCGGGGGGCGGATGATGGCGCACGAACAGAGCTCCTCTTAGGCCCATTAATGGCCCTTGATGTTGTTCGTAAAAAGGCGCCCCTTCTAAAAGTCCTGACAATTGGTCCTCGTTCAGAGGCAGAAATTTTCTCTATTTGGGCTGCTGGGTTTAGTCCAGATAATGTCTCGGGTGTAGACTTGATTAGTTATACTCCTTTGATTAGTCAAGGTGACATGCATTCCCTCCCTTTTGACGAGAGTGAGTTCGATATTGTAATTGCGGGATGGGTGCTCGCATACAGCAACAACAATGCGCTTGCCGCAAAAGAGATAATGCGAGTTGCAAAACCTGGGGCTTATTTGGCGGTAGGATGTGCCTATTCTCCAGTAGGAAGAAAAGATAGAGCCGTTACTGGCACAAATGTTAATCCAACACGCTTTTCAAAAGTTGAAGATATTACCTGCCTTTTTGAGAGCAGACTTGATCGTGTAATGTTCTATGGCGAGCCTGCCATCGAAGCGGAAAAATCAACTGGAGCCAAGCAAGTCACAACGGTCATTCGATTGAAATAGTAACTTTGTTAATTTACTTCTTGCGTCGATGTTTCTAAGATAATTAAGGCGTAATCACGAAGTTCGAAAACGAAGGTGTCTCAAAATAATTGACTGCAATATTCAAGCAATAGATGTGTGTTTAAAAAAGAATTTAGCGTGTATCTATATTGCTTTAAGTGTTGAATTACTCGAAACGAACAGTTGATTTTTCTGGCGTGTTTCGAGACGTTCTGCATTCATAATACAATCCATGTGTAGTTACGGTGAATGTTTGTCAAGCAAAGTCAGTTTGGGATTGTGATTTTTTAAGTATACGCTTGTAAAGAGAGTTAATTAGTAGGTCCATCAAACGGAACTGCTAAATTTGTGTTTTTCTGTTAAGGCGTCTATCGCGCGATCTTGCAAATTGGACAAGGTAATATGTTTTGATTTCTTACATTGGCAAGCATGGCCTTAAACTTAGGTTGCTATCAATAATTTCGAAGATCACTTTAAATTCGAATGTGAAAACAAAAAGACCAGATAGAACTGATCCAAGCGTATTGAAATGGCTGGCGTTTTTAAAAACGCAAGAAAACGAGGTGTTGCTATCCCAGCGCTTGGGGTTCTCCTCAATCTCTAAGGCAGAGTACGAGCTTTCAGCTTTGATATATGAATGTTCAAAGGGTAATCTGCCCCGACAAAACGCAAGCGGAAAAGCTAAAATTAACCTAATCATGGAGTTATTGGGATGGAGCTTAAGCGCGGCTGTATCTGTTGATGATTTTGAAGAGGTAGCGCAAAAAATACAGTGTTTAAGGCCTATCGTTTTAATCCCAGCAAATAAGAAAAAGCTGGCACGTGCGATGGAAGCTAAGCTGAAGCAGTTCGCTTCGGATAACTTACCTTCCATTCAGGTCGTAAGCATTCTTTCCACCATATTTATTGAGGCGCAGTTTACGAACACAAAAGAAGGAATTCATTTTGTGAAGCGGCTCTTAGTGGCAAGAAAAGAAGCTGAGGCAGCATTCTTTTTGGAAACTCAGATGTCACTCAATTCGTTGGGCCCCGGCTATTATAATTTAACAATTCTGTTCAAGGACAGCAATTTACGACGCAGGCTTCAGGAAGGCCATTTTGATCGGCTGCAAAAAATCTCAGCGAATGATGATGAAGCTTTGTCGCTTTTTAGTAAGCAGCTTATGCAAGCGGGGAGATTGCATGATGCGGGAGAGGCACTGTCTCGTGCTGAAGATGCTGAAAATGAAAAGATTTTGATGGTCAAAGCTAATCTTTTGTTTTGGGAAGATAAGTATAAAGAGGCTGAGAACGCTGCGTTGCGAGCGCTGGAGAACTCAGAAGTTCTAAGTGAAAAAGAACAATCATCACTATACCTAATTTTGGCGCAAAGCAGAATTGGCCTAGGTGACAGTCGAGGGGCACTCCAAGCATTACATCTTCGTGAAAACTATTGCCCTAAAGCTAACACTGTGGAGGCAACAACAATTTTTGCGAACCTGCAATTAGGAAACTATGAAGAAGCATTTAATGCATATTGGGATAGTCCAGGCGTTATAGCATTGAAAGAAATATCCGCAAATGTGATTGCAAAAAATACTTTTATGGCTTCCGATGGGCGGCTAAAAAAGACAAGCCAAAACTGTGTTGTGATTTGTTCCATGGGGGTCGGGGATGAGGTGCGATTTGCTCGACTGATCCCGCAAATAAAAGAACTTTTCGACAAGCTGACAGTTCTTTGCGATAACCGGCTCGTCAATATTTTTTCACGTAATTTTCCGGGTGTTACATTCCATGGTGTGGATCAGAATTTGCCTGTAAGTAATGTTCCTTCTGCACTAAATCGATGTGTAGACAAGATATGTTTTCCTTTGTTAACGCAGGCTGATTATGTGGCAGATTTTAAACAATTTGCGGCACTTTTTGTGAAGACAGCGGATGATATTCCTTTTAAAGGGTGTCACCTTCAACTGATGCAAGAGGATGTTTCCCGTTGGAGGGAATGGATCGCTGAAAATACTAAAAAGCCAGTGATCGGGCTTTTTTGGCGCAGTAGTCTGCCCTCTCATGCCGCTAAGCATAAGCAAAGTGAGCTCAAAGATTGGCTTTGTCGACTTTCGGGGTTAGATGTTCGTATCGTACCACTTCAGTATGATTTGACAGAGGAGGAAGACTTAATGCTTTCTCAAGATAACCGAACTCTTCGTACACCTGACAATCTTGATTTGAAAAATGACTTAGATAATGTCTTTGCGCTGTTAAAAGCATTACCGATTGTCATTAGTGTTCCAGGAACTACTCAGCATATGGCCGGCGCTGTTGGTGCAAGAGTATTATGTCCTTGCCATCCTTACGAAGCAAGTTGGAGGAGGGTTCGCGGTCGAAAACATGACTTGTGGGCCCCTAGTGTCGAGGTTATTAGTGGTGAGCCGGAAAGAGGACTCTCTAAATCTATGGATTTAACTATTGAAAAGCTGACACAATGGTTGGATCAAGAAAAAAAACGCCATCTTTTTGATGTCTGAGTACTTAGTCAATTAAACACACTTGAGAATGAGAAAATATATAGATGCAGCAAACCATAAATATTGCTATTGGCGTTGACTCTAGGGAGTTTATAGCCTTTCAGACTGCGCAGAGCTCTATAATACGTCGTGCTTCTCAACCGTTAAACATAATTCCTATTGCACTTAATACGTTGAAGTCAGTGTTTAATCGTGAAATTCCCGCAACGGCGTCTACAGAATTTTCGTTTACGAGATTTCTTACTCCTTATTTACGAAACTATGAAGGCTGGGTAATTTTTATCGATGGGGACATGGTGGTGCTAGATGACATCGCGAAACTTTGGAACCTGCGTGATGACCGATATGCTATTATGTGTGTCAAGCACGATCATCGTCCTTCTGAAAAGACAAAGTTTCTCGGGCAACAACAAACTGTCTATGAAAGAAAAAATTGGTCTTCTGTAATGTTAATGAATTGTGCGCGCTGCAAAAACTTGACGCCAGATTATGTTAATACAGCTTCAGGACTCGATCTTCACCGGTTCCGTTGGCTGGATAGCGAAGAGGAAATCGGTGAAATACCTCCCGAATGGAACCATTTAATAGGTTGGTCAGACGGAAAATTAGAAGACCAAAAATTGTTACATTGGACTGAGGGTGGACCATATTTTAAATCCTATGCCAATGCAAAATGGGCAGAGGTCTGGCGTAAAGAACGCGACGTGGCGGCCAAAACGATAGAGAAAAAACTGGGAGCGGACTGATGAGAATACTGGGTAAGAAAATAGCGTCAAAGCGTTCCAAGTTTGAGGCGTTGGAAAAGAAGCGTTTTGAAAAGCTTATGGCAAAGTTCGATAGGATGGAGAACAAAATAAATTATGCGACACAAAAAATTCGTGGACGTACAGAAGATACCATGGGGCCATCCCATGTTATTGCTCCGCATATGGTTTGGTTGCATGAGCCGTTCTTCGTCGCAGCGAAAGCGCGTGTTAAGGTAAGTGGAATACCCGATATTCGGTGTTTTTTTCTTCAATCCTGCTTGCGTAGTATTGCTAATGTGGAGGGGGATGTTGCTGAGTGCGGTGTACGAGAGGGAAAATCGTCGCTGTTTATGCTGCATGCGATGAACACGCATAGAGAGTTTTTTTTATTTGATTCATTCGAGGGGTTTTCTGAGCCAACCACAGGAAAGGATAGTTTGCATTCTGCCATTTCCGGAGATACTGGTGAGAGAATATTTGCTGGCGATGTTGAAAAAGTAAGGCAGACATTTGCTGGACGGGAAAACGTCCATATTATGCAGGGATGGATTCCGGATAGATTTAACGAAGTGGCCAATCGTAAGTTTGCTTTAGTGCATGTGGATGTCGATTTATACGAACCAACTTTGGCTTCTTTTGAATTTTTTTATGAACGTCTTACGCCGAATGGCATGTTGATTTGCGATGATTATGGCAGTGGTGCATATCCTGGTGCTCGGAGTGCAATGGATGAGTTTTTTGCTGATAAGCCTGAAAAGCCGATCGAGTTGCCGCAAGGTCAGGCTTTTATCGTAAAGCGATAGGGGAGCTGTGCAGAACCTGTAAGAAGCCTCTACTAAGCATTCAGGCTATTGAACTGGAATTGTTTCTTCGTGCCCAGAGCATAGCCGATTGACTTAACCTTTTTATGTGAATGTAGCTTGGAGAGATGTTGTAAATATTGAAAGTCTTTTTAGCTTTAAATTTAAAATCTAAAGTGCTCAACAATGCACCATAGATTTGTTGAATAACTCTGTATATTCTGCAGGTAAGTCTGTTATATTTAATTAATTCACAAATGGTGGAATGGGTTTGTCGTGTATATTCTAGAAGTCGAGAGTAATGATCGAAAAAGGGCGGCTTTCAAGCTTATATTTGCGGTTTTAATCTTCTTTGGTGTATCCGCATGTACAACACAAAATAACCTTCAGTCTCCCAAAATCGAAACGAAGCAACAGTTCAAACTGGATTCCGCCGGGCGAAAAGTTGCAGACCCCTTGGCTGAGGTAACCGTAAACTCCATGCCAGGTTCGCTAGTACCTGTTGTTTTGGATTCTGGGAAGTCAGTAATGGTAAAAGTGGGTAAGGACTATATATCCGCATCAGGAGATAATTGCAGGTCTATTTACGTGCGCAAGGGTAACGGGCTGTCGCAAAGAAATGCTGTTTGCTCTGTAGGAAGTGTTTGGACTACCGTTGTACCTCTGAAACTGGATTGATTGTAGATCGTAGAGAGAATTTTAATTGTGATTTTAAATAAATTTATAAGGCAAATATGGCTGTTGATGTGTTTAGTTAGCATATCCAGTTTTGCTCAGGCCCAAACTTTAAAATCAAATGATAACGATTCAAATATGGTGGAAACCGAAGTTTTTGGTAGTGGTTCTGGGTTGAAGCCGGTGCAGCCTATAGGTGGATCTGTAAATGGTTCAATCCCTACGGTTGAACGAAATGAACCCGTTTACCCAACGCAAGATTTGAAGAAGGAAGAAATGGTTGAGGAGAAGGTGCCGTTATATGGTTCTCAACTGTTTGCAAACTACAATATTTTGGACAATTCTCTTGTTGTAAATGATAACTATACAATTGCAACAGGCGATCGGATCGCCGTAAGAATGTGGGGTGCGCGCCAGTATGAGAATATTCTGACTGTGGATGTGCAAGGTAATATTTTTCTACCCGAAATTGGCCCGATACCTGTCGCAGGTACTTCAAATTCGAGACTAGGTGATCTCATCAAGAAAAGTGTCTCTAAAGTTTTTACTAGTAACGTTAAAGTATATTCAAATTTGCTAGGAATACAGCCAATTGGGGTTTTTGTGACTGGAGCCGTTCAGTTCCCAGGGCGTTACCCAGGCAATAAAAATGACACTATTTTATACTATTTGGCACGTGCAGGCGGTATCGAAGAGGAGAGTGGTAGTTATCGGGCGATCAAAATTATGCGGGGCGGAAAACAGCTTGAGGTTGTTGATTTGTATCGCTTTTTATTGAACGGAGATATGCCTAATCTTGCATTTCAGGAAAACGATACAATTGTTGTGTCGCCACAGTTTCCAAGTGTAACTGTGAAGGGAGATGTTCGAAATATTTATCGGTACGAGTTTGACCCCAATACATATGTGGCTAAAGACATTCTTTCAATCGCAGGAGCAAAAGGCAAAGCAAGTCATGTTATTATAGAAGGAAGAAGAGGCGATCAGAGGATTAACCAATATTTGACTCTGGACGAAGTCAAACCAATAAAACTATATCCAGGGGATGAGTTGAGCGTCGTATCAGATCAGGCGTCAACACAGATTTTAGTGAATGTTGTTGGTAATGCTGCCGGTGCAGCTACGCTTTCTTTGGATAAGTCGGTATTATTAGGCCAAGCAATTAAACTTGTGCAAGTTAATCCAAAAACTCATGATATTGATTCAATTTATATTCGTCGGAAGTCCGTTGCTGAACGGCAGAAACTTGCAATTGAACAATCTTTGTATGAACTTCAAAGGTCTGTGCTGACAGGATCGTCTGCCAGTGCTTCAGGATCTGCTATCCGCGTGCAGGAAGCGCAATTGATTGATCGATTTGTTCAGCAAGCACGTGCAGTGGAACCCGAAGGGCGCGTTGTGTTGTCAGGTGCGAACTGGGCAGATATGCACCTTGAAGAAGGCGATGAGATTGTTATTCCAGAGAAATCCGAGGTCATCTATATTTCCGGAGAGGTTAAGGTGCCTCAAACAGTCTTGTGGAGAGCTGGTTTTACATCGGATGATTACATTAAAGCTGCTGGCGGTCTGAGTAATCGCGGTGATGATGACCGACTAATCATCGTGCGCCGCGACGGCTCTGTGCAAAACGGAAGTGATCCGATATTAAAAGGGGATCATATTATGGTATTGCCAGAGATCGATACCAAACTCTTTGCGGCCTTTAAGGATTTGATCGAAATTACGTATCGTGTCGCCTTGTCTGCGGCGGTTGTTTTGAACGCAAATGACTAGATTTGTAGTGTCACTATGAATTTATCGCATGGGATTGAATGAGCCAAATTATGGACTTTGAAATTCGTCTGGCAATGCCAAGTGATGTAAGCGCGATTGCGGAGCATGTATGCCGAGCTGGCGGTGGGCTTATGGAATTTTTGCTGGACGGGGTTGTGCCAGATGTTGAGCCACAGCAACTTTTAGCAGTGACGCTTACTAATGCGGATGAAGCAATTTCATATAAGAATGCGCTTGTTGCCGAAACAGAAGATGGTGTCGAGGGGTTGTTACTTGCTTATTCATTCAAAGAGTTTTTGATTTCCAGTGAAATGGAAGTTTTTGTTGACCGTGAGAAGTTGGAACACATTCGTGAGTTATATTCTCACAAGATAGCTGATAGTCTGTATGTTCATGCCCTATCCATAAATGACACGCTGCAAGGCAAAGGGCTGGGGCGTCTGTTTTTGGATTTATCGTGCGATCTAGCAAGGGAAGAAGGATACGAGAGTATCTGCCTTCATGTGTGGCGGGATAATGAAACTGCGATGCAACTTTACCAAAAGTATGGTTTCAAGCCGGTTCGGGAGATCGAGATTAAAAGGGCTGACTTACTGCCACATGATGGCGGTATGATTTTAATGGCATATGATGTGACGGGAAAATGAAACATCGTATCGGGTCAGTTGCTATTACCGGAGCCGGGAGCGGTATCGGAAAAGCGCTGGCAATAAAATATGCTGCTGAAGGTGCTGATCTGTTTTTAGCGGGTCGTAATACTGACAATCTTACGGCTGTCAAAAAAGAGTGCGAAAAAAATGGCTCAAAGGTTTCAATCTTTAAACTGGATGTTCGCAAGGGCTCACAGATTTCAGATTGGTTGAATACAATCCAGTCAGAACGTCCGCTTGATATTGTCTATGCAAACGCCGGAATTACAAACGGACCTCGACATCCACGCAAGCTAGAAGAACTGGGTGAGATTGAGGATCTGATTGCTACAAATTTTACAGGCGCAATACAAACCTTAACGGCTGCATCGGAAATTATGATCAAGCAAGGATCGGGGCACCTTGTTTGTATAAATTCACTCGCGAGCTATATTGGATTTGAAGGCGCGCCATCTTATTGCGCAAGTAAGGCTGGATTGAGAGTATATTGCGAAAGCCTGAGAAGAATACTTCGCAATCATAATGTTGGCATGACGATTATTTTCCCTGGCTATGTAACTACTGCGATGAGTGATAGAATTCAATATTCAAAGCCATTAGTGAAGAGTGCTGACAAGGCAGCGGAATTGATTTTTACGGCGGAGCGAAAGCGGAAATCACAATATGGATTTCCTTGGGTTTTGTGGGCAGGGGTGCGACTACTTGCATTAATGCCAGTTCCTATTCAGAATATTTTCGTTCCTTATTTTGATTTTGAAGTTGACTAAGGCGTTTTAAATTTAGGCGCTCAAGGAATGCGCCAGATCTAAGGGAATGGAAAGAGTATGTGGCTATCTATAGGTTGTGCCTTTAGCTTGCTGGTTTGCATAAGGTTTATGGACAACCTTGTGCTTCCTAAACGTCATTCGGCAAGCCGAGGACGAATGCTTTCTCTGTTTGCTATTCTACCGCCCTTAATTTTTTACTGTAGTATTTTGTCTTTGTCTTATCGGCCATTACTGTCCTTAGCCTTTAGTATTGCAACCTATGGCGTGGTGATTGTTTTCAATAATGCGAAGGTAAAAGCGCTGAATGAGCCTTTGGTCTATAGCGATTTTTATCTGCTGCGAGAAATGATAAGGCATCCACATTTGTACACAAAGTACATTGATGTGTGGAAGCTTGTTGCTACGGTAGTTATCGGCTTTGGGGCTATTGGAGCGGCGTTTTGGTTTGAACCGCTGATTATTCCGCGTATGTCCCTAGTTGATTATTTGCCAACAATAATGTTCTTTGGATTCTTGGTTGGTGCTATTTATATGATTACGAATGGCCCCCTTCGAAAGCCTTTTCGAAAAACACTGCTTAGTTTTGGTCCTACTGCTGATGTTAAAGAAAATGTGTCCCATCTTGGATTGATTGTTTGTCTGATTTTTTATTTTTTCCTGTCAGGCACAGATAAAATTGCTCCCAAACAAAAAGAGCGTCGGACGGGCAAGCGTAATGCGGCGCTAAATTCCAATGCTCCAGAGAACGATGAAGGTGACATTCGGGCGCAAAATTTGGGATTTTTTCCGGGAGAAAATTTGCCCGATATTGTAGCCATACAGGCTGAGTCATTTTTTGATATTCGATATATTCAGTCAATCGCGCCGAAAAACCTTCTTAGAAATTTTGATCAAATAAAAAAAGAGTCTTCCTTCTTCGGCAGATTGAACGTCCCAGCGTGGGGAGCGAATACCATGCGGACTGAATTCGCTTTCTTAAGTGGTTTGCCTCAGGAAGCACTCGGATTTCATAGATTTAATCCCTATCTGGATCTTGGAAAACAACCTTTTTGGACCATTGCCCATAATCTTCGATTGATGGGCTACAGAACCGTCTGCGTTCATCCATTTCCGGCGAGCTTTTTTAATCGTAAAAAAGTTTTCCCTAATCTTGGTTTCAACGAATTTATTGATGTAAAAGCTTTTGAAAAAGATGATTTTTATGGACCATATGTTGGCGATATCGCTTTGGGCCGGAAAATTACCTCCCTGTTGGAAGCAAGCAACCAACCAACCTTTATCTTTGCGATTACTATGGAAAACCATGGAGCTTGGTCAGAAGACCGGTTAAAGAATGAAGATGTATCAAGCCTCAACCCGGAGACGTGGCCGATGGGGAGCTATTCACTTAGCCATTATATTTCCCATATGGGAAATACAGATCAAATGATTGGAGAGGTACATCAGTATTTAAAAGAAGCAGGTAAAGACACGCTGTTTTGTCTTTACGGTGATCATGTTCCAAACCTGCAACAGGTTTTCACTGATGCAGGATATGAAGATCCGCGGACTGATTATTTTATTTGGAAAAACGTCTCCAAACGCAACCGGAATGTGGATACTTCGGCTGAAACTTTGGGCCGATTGATGTTTGATGTTGCGTTTAATGATCGCAAAGACACATTCCCGTCTGAACTTCATCAGAAGATTGAAAAAATTTAAATTGTAAAAGAGCTAATTGTTCTGTTGTGAGGGCGCGGAAAATTCCTGCTCCCATTTTGCGGGACACTCGGTGTATTTTTCGTTCTTTGACCGCGCATCAATCACTTTATCCAATAATTTCTCATAGGGCTTTTGCATGAACGTTGCGAATAAACCGGAGACTGGATTGAAAGGGTTTGTTCGGCTGTGGAACCAAATTTCAAATCGAGATTGAGGGCCGCTTGCCTCGCCTCGGCAATGAAGTCCAAAAGTATTTACGATCACTAAAGTGTTTTCAGGGACAAGTATTGGGGTCGGTTTCCCCATGAAATAGGTATTTAATTCAGACGGAGAAGCTCTAAACGCGCCGCCGACTTTGCTCTTGGAATTTTCGAGGCTCTTTTTATATTCCCACTTCAACCTGCTCCATGTGAGTTTATGTGACCCCTTCACATAGGTAAATGGTCCCGTATCCAACGTTACATCTTTTAGAAAAAGCCAGGATTTCATTGTTGGGTGAAATGTATCGGAATGAAGCTGCTTTTGTGGGTCTCTTTTGGCTTTTATAAAGTGGTGCCGAATAACCTGAATATAAAACAACGGAGGGGCTAAAGTTGCCCCGCTATATCTCATTAAATTCGCTAAAGCATTTTCCTTCAGCAGACTTGTGCATACCGGAAAATCTTTTTGATGTTGCTTGCAAAGCCGAACGCGATCAGTTGCGGTGCCGCCTTGCACAAATCGCTGTATAGTCCCATTGTAACTTTGAATTTCTTTACAAGCGAGTTCAAATGTATCGCTTTCTAGAAAATCCGGAATAATAAGGATACCTTCCTCGCGGTATTGTTTACGCTGTTCTGCGGAAACTAAAGGGGCTAGCGCCAAATATTTTAAATGAGTGATCGCATGCGTTATCAAAATCCGCCCGATATGAAGCCCGCATCTGTTCAAAAATAAACTCCCGATAATAGGGTTCGCACCAAAGGATTTATTTGCTGAAAAAATGCTGCCTAACCAGTAAGGAATTTTTACCAGCGTAAGTATCGCTTTCATCTTATTTGGAGGCCTCCCAGCAGTCATGTGTTTTTTGGACGGCTTCAGTGATTTGATCGAAGCTGTGGTCGCTGGAGATGAAGAAGCGCAGGCGGGCGCTTTCTTCGGGGACCGCAGGGTAGATGATGGGCGGGGCATAGACACCAGCGTCAAACAGTTTCGCTGAAAGCTGTCCGGCTTTTACTGAATTTCCGATGATGACCGGCACAACGGCGTGGCCTTGGCTCACACCGGTATTGAGGCCTGCTTTTTTTGCGAGTTTGAGGAATAAGTTCGCATTATCACGGAATTTTTTAATCCGTTCGGGTTCACGTTGCATAATGTTCAGACTTGCAAGTGCGGCCGCGGCCACAGGCGGCGGCATGCCGACGCTATAAACAAACCCAGGCGCCGAGAATTTCAAATATTCGATCAAAGCTTTGGAACCGGCAATATATCCGCCGCATCCGGCTGTGGTTTTTGACAAAGTTCCCATCCAGATATCGACATCACTGCCGGTAACGCCAAAATACTCGCCCGATCCTTTGCCGGTGGATCCCAGAACTCCAAGGCTATGGGCTTCATCCACCATTAATAGGCATTTATGCCGTTTTTTAATTTCCACCAGCTTATCGAGCGGGGCTGCGTCGCCATCCATGCTGTAGACGCCCTCAACAACGATGAGGCATCGCTCATATTGATGGCGAATATCTTTCAGTGTCTGATCCAGCATCTTCATGTCGTTATGGGGGAACATCCGGCGCTTGGCTAGAGAGAGCTGAGTGCCTTGCAAAATGCTGTTATGCGAAAAGCTATCGTAGAGTATGAGATCCTTGGGGCCGAGCAGGTTCCCAATTACCGTAAGATTTGTCGCATAGCCGCTGACCATAACCACGGCATCTTCAACCTCGTAAACTTCAGCCAGTTTTTCCTCAAGCTCCCGGTGGATCAGACGCTCGCCGGCAACAATACGGCTGGCAGAAACTGAGGTGCCATAGGTATCAATGGCTTCATGCGCGGCGGCGCTCACCTCGGGATGACCGTTCAGTCCCAAATAATTGTAATTGGCAAAATTGATCAGGGTGTGATTGCCAATTTGAACCTCGCTACTGGCGATGCCATCCTGAAGTCGGAAAAATGGATTTTCAATTTTTGCTTTTTCCGCCACTAAGCGGTGAAGGTGTAATTTTTGATATTCGGGAAATTCTTCAATTTTGTAGTGACTGGGCGGAATGACAGCCTGAAAGGAGTCTGCGTCTGTGTCAGATGTCGCAGGGCGTTTTCTCGCTCGCAAACTATTGAGCAGATTTTTCTTGTCATCTTTCGATAAGCCAAAAGACGGTTTTTTATTCTCGGTCATTCACTAATTCCATACATCGACAAGTTGTCCTACTATCTACAAGCTTGATTGTTTTGCAACTTCTGATGTGTCTTCGGTATCTTCCGCTGTCAGGCCATGCTGGGACATAAGGGTTGCAAGCTCGCTGTTTTCAGTATCAGCAGAAGCTTCAACGCCGGTGAGCAAACCCGCGACCTTTTCCGATAGATCAGAAATATTCCCGCCGCCAAGCACACTCATGGAAGACATTTCAATGCCCATTTTACGTTCCAGCTCCATCGTCAGCTCGAGTGTCATCAGGCTATCAATGCCAAGGTCAAACAGGGATTTCTCGGGGGAAATCTTTTCAACGGAAGAGCCGGTAATTGCCGATATTTGTCCGATCACCAGTTTGGTGACCAGATCAACAACCTCTTCGTGGCTCTTGCCTTGCAGGCTTGCCATGAAGTCATCGGAATCCTCAATACTGGGCCCATCTGTGGCGAGATGGCGAATGTCGTCATAGCGCGAAGTTGCGCCAGCACTGAAATTGCGGGTGACATTTCCCCAATCCAGTTGCAATAGGGCGACATTTGCGGTGTCCTGATCCAATAGCGTTTCAAGGCCGGCCAGTGCAGTTGCTGAGGACATTGCCTTCAGGCCCGTGCGTTTAGTGAGGATATCTTTGACGTTGCTGTTACCAGATAGGACACCAACGTCATCAATAGCGCCCCACGCGACTGTGGTGGAGGGCAATCCCAATTGACGCCGTAAACTGGTCAGCGCTTCCAGATAGCTGTTTCCTGCAACATAGCTTCCCTGTCCAGGGTTGCCAATATAGGTGGTTGCAGAGGAGTACATCAGGAATAGATCAAGCGTGTCAGCTTGCGTTAATTCATGCAGGTTCCAAGCCCCTTTTATTTTGGGAGCGAGAACCCGTTCAAGATTTTCAGGTTCGATATTCGCAATCAGACCATCATCGAGAACCATGGCGCAATGGACCACGCCGGTAATGGCGGTTCCGTCGCTGCGGATCGCGGCAAGCGCCGCATCAAGCTGATCTCTATCCGTAACATCGACATTGACAGTTTCAACGGTCACGCCGTTTTTACGGAGTTGATCAATCTGCTGCTGATCTTCTTCGGATTTAACGCCGCTTCGACCCATTAAAATGAAATGCTTGAATCTATGCTCAGCAAGTTTTCGTGCTGTGGCAAGGCCAAAGCCACCCTGACCGCCCGTTATTACGCAGCAGCCTGTAGACGTGGGGTGTGTCGCGGCTTGAGCGCCCTGTAGGGCACCCTGTTTTCGGGCGGATTTATCCGCCATGGACACAATGATTTTCCCAATATGGCGGCTTTGCTGCAGCGTACGAAACGCTTCTTCGATTTGCGTTGGCGCAAAGGTTAGATGGACAAGAGGCTTGAAGGCTTCTGCTTCAAACAGGGACATCATTTCCTTGAACAGCCGACTGGATAGAGCTGGTTTTTCTGCAAGAAGCTGATCGGCGTCAATGCCGTAATAAGTGATATTGTTTCTAAAGGGACGGAGGCCGATTTTACTATCAGCATAGA
Organism: Sneathiella sp.; assembly: GCA_034669685.1. Classification (GTDB taxonomy): domain Bacteria; phylum Pseudomonadota; class Alphaproteobacteria; order Sneathiellales; family Sneathiellaceae; genus Sneathiella. The sequence goes on along the minus strand of JAXMOU010000001.1, from coordinate 1,600,571 downwards.
AGTCCCGTTTTCCCAGTTCCAAGAACCGGCCAAAGGGCTTCAGGATCGAGAGGTTTTTGGCAATTGCCGCACCCGATAGCGAGTTCAGAACAACATCGATCCCTTCGCCGTCCGTGAGTTCCATAATTTGATCGGCAAATTCCAGCGACCGGGAATCAAGAACGTTCTGGCAGCCCAGCAACTTTAAAAAGTCGCGTTTTTCATCGGATCCAGCGGTGACATAAATTTCTGCGCCAATGTGATGGCAATATTGAATTGCGGCAAGACCGACGCCCCCCGCCGCTCCGTGGATGAGGACTTTCTCGCCGGGCTCTAACCGAGCAAGGTAATTGAGTGCGTAATAGACAGTGAAGAATACGCTGGGGATCGTAGCGGCTTCTTCAAATGTCATGCTGTCTGGAATTTTTGCGACGGCAGTTGTTTTCGTCACCACATAATCGGCAAAGCAGCTCGGAGCGAAACACATAACCCGATCCCCGATTGCAAGGTCGGTAATGTCATCGCCAACAGCGCTGATGATACCTGCGCCTTCCATACCCAGTGTTGGGCCCGCGTAACCGTTTTCCACGGCTTCATCTTTTAATATACCCAGGGCCCACATGACATCGCGGAAATTCAAACCGGTTGCCTGCATTTGAATTTCAATCTGATCTGGTGCAAGTGCTGTGTCCGTCATCTCAAACCATCTGAGGTTTTCAAGAGCACCGGGTTGGGCGAAATCCAATCGTAATTTTTGTGGCGCCGCTTTTGCGGCGGCTTGCTGGGTAACCGCACGTAAACGGGACGTGAAGCGTTTTGAACCCCGCAGGATAACTTCGCCGTCTCGGTCTTGATGATTAACTTCTGCAAGGATGGCTTTGGCAATGGCCGCGCCGAAAATATCTGATTTCTTACCAGCAATGTCTACAAGCTTGCAGGTCAAATCGGCATATTCATTGGCAATGACCCGACCCAGTCCCCAAAGAGGCGCCTGAAGCGGGGTTATGCGATCGTCGGTGTCAACGCTTTGGCTGGATTGGGTGATGAGCGTGAGCGTGGTATTTTCCGTGATGCCGGTAAAGCCTTGCAGCAAATTGATTAGGGAGCCACACCGAATTTCCTGAGCTGGTGCTGCCTGCGTTTCGTCGGTTAGGCAAAGGCCAGCCAGATATAGAATGCCGTGAGGTTTGAGGCCGTCTGTTGCCATCATCGCAGCAACTTTTTTAAAGTCTGCAGCGGTTCCTTCGCCATAGCAGATATGGTCAGAGTCCGATTTCTCCACTGTACGGCCTGGCGTTAATAGAACCGTTGGGTTTTTTGGACGCAATCCGGCAATGCGGGCAGCAAGCTGCTGTTCTTCTTCGGATGAAGAGGTGACAATAACAAGAAGGTCAGGTGTTGCAGAACCGCTAGCGCGGTCTAAGGCTTCAAAATCGCTGACGGTTGCACTGGATTTTCGGCCATGCAAGACAACTGAATTGTGAAAGCTGGACTCATCCGCACTGAGCAATGTCTGAACCGTAAAGTCTCCATTGTTTTGCAGGTTATGGGTCCAAGCTTTCTCACTGAGCGTGAGCGGAGACAATTGTTCTGTTGATGGGCTTCTATCCCACCATGCAGGTTGCCCGCCAGCAATGAAATCTGGAATGCGGCCACTACTATTTTGAGCGATCAGAAGTTCGCCATTGACGCCCAGCAATGCCCGAGTGAGAGGCGCGACAATTTCATATCGCGGCGGTTGCCAAGGGGTGCCGCGCAAAATGATCAGATCATATTGCTGCTGATCTTTGATGAATTTTGAGACAGCTTCTGGCTCAAGCGAGTCCAAAAGCTCGCAGCTAACACCATTTATGGGGGCGAGAAGTGATTTAGCCCGATGGACAACATTGCTATCGGTTGAGGTAAAGACATATTCAAGCCGGTCGGTGGGGGCTGAATCCAAAATGGCATGAGTGCCCAGAACATTCTGGCCGTCAAATTCAAGAACCCGCACGCGCCGATCTGATGGGCAGGTTTTTAGATATTCAATTACCGCTTTATTCAGTAGTTCATCTGAGGAAGCTGCAAATGCCGAGCCTTCGATGAGTTGTTTTGTAAGGGCCGTATCTGAAGAAAGAGCGAGCCGATCGGGTTCAATTTCTCCGCGCAAAATACGGGGAAGCTGTAACCCGTTTCGACCAATTATAGTCAGTTCAGGAAGCAGTTCTGGATGATCTGCAATAAGCATGTGCCAGATATCAGCGGAACGGTATAATTCTACACCGTCTGCAAGTTTCCAGATTTCCGCGTCCCGCTCAAGAATTCCATCTTCGCTCAGGATATTTAAAAGGGAATTGAAATATCGCGATTGGGCAGGGTCGATCTGATCGTTGGCAATTAAATCAAGAGACCTGAAGCCCGCGTGAATATCAGCGCCCAGGCTTGAGAGGGCTTCAACAGCAAAGCTGCTGATAAGCGCATCGATTAAGGGTGTGACTTCCTCTGCATATGGAGCTGCGGCCACGGATGTATCCGTATGTGCGAAAGCAGCTGTATCCTCGGCGATTGACGTAATCACGGGGCTCTCACTATCAAGGGATGCCGCCGGGACAAGCACTTGTGCATAGGTTGCTGCACCTTTGTTCCGCTGGGTGTTTTCAAACCGGCGAAAACGGCAGGCTTCCAGATCGGCAACTACATCCCCGTCTTCATCAAATAGCCGGAAATCGGCAATGACCGAACGCGCGCTGACACGGGTGATCCTTGCCGTGCAGGTCATCCGAGTGGCATAGGGTTTAAAAAGTGTGACTTTCCCAAAAACAGAGGGCAGATAGGTTGGAATATCTTTACTGTCAGACTGGGCAATGAGAAGTGCAAACAGGCTTTGAAGGCAACCATCAGCAAGACAAGGGTGAAGATTGAATATATTTTCATCCCTCTTTAGTTCGTCTGACAGATTTAGTGTGGCATGCACACAGGTTTTATCAATGCTGAGATCTTCGACAGTTTGGAAAAAGGGACCATAGGTTAGCCCTAATTCTTTTGTTGTTTCATAAAAAGCAGGTTTATTGAAAGCGTTAGACTTTACCGGCTGAGGTATGGACGCCCATGATTTGGAAGCCGCGGTTTCGGAAGGCGTGACTTGAACAATTGCTGTTGCATTGGTGATGCCCGCAGAGTCGCTTAAATAAGGCCGGCTTCGAATTTCAAGTCTGCCGTCCGTTGGATCCAACGTAACCGTAATATGGCGCAGGGATTTATCTTCCAGTGCGAGCGGCGCGTGAATTTCCATATTTTCGACGGTGAGACAGACGTCATCGTATAGTGCCCGTCCCGCGGCGAGAGCGATTTCCAGGAACCCCGCTGCTGGAAAAATGATGGTGTCGCCAACCTGATGGTCTTTAAGGAAAATTGGACTTAGGGCCCCAAGGGTTACCATCCATTCGGGCAATTTTGCATTTTTGCGCTCTCCAAGCAGGGGGCCGCCCCAATCTGCAAGAAGGGAAAAACGGGTTTCGGCGGTATCCTCAAGACGATGATATTGTTTATCCCAAACATAACCCGGTAAAAATTCTGATTTCGGTCCCCGGTTAAAAAGCTTGTCCAGACTGATTTTCCCGCCTTCGACAAAAACAGCACTTGCGATATTTTTAAGGCGAACTTCATCACTTTGATTGTTCAGGCAGGGGATAATACTGGCAGTTTCAGCTTTTCCTTTAAGGATATTTTTCAGATACCCGCCCAAGATGGCTTTTGGGCCAATTTCAATAAACGCGCGGCATCCTTCTTCCCAAGCTTGTTCAACAGCTGCGTGAAATTGAACGGGTTTGCGAATATTGTCCCACCAATAAGCTGCGTTCAGATGATCACCGTTGAGCACGGTGCCGGTTACTGTAGAGATAAAGGTCCCATGATCAGTTTGCGGCGACAGATGTTTCAGATTGGCGCGAATTTCGGTCTCTACCGGATCCATTAAGGAGCTATGGAATGGATATTCCAGATCCAGTTTTTTAAAGAGAATTTTGTTCTTTTTGCAATAAGGTTTTAACTTGAGTAGCTCGTCATCGAGGCCAGAAAGCGTCAGGCTTGTTGGACCATTGTAACCAGCGATTTCGGCAGAAACGGAAGTTTCTACCAAGAGAGATTCAAGCGCTTCCGGCGCCAGTTCAATCGCGGCCATTCCGCCTGTGCCGCGGGTTTTTCCTTGAGCATTGCTCCGTGTCAGGATCACATCAACGGCTTGCTCAATTGTCAAAATACCCGCGCTATAGGCCGAAGCGACTTCCCCCACACTATGGCCAATAGAGGCTTTGGGGGTAATGCCATTAATCTTTAACACCTCAATTAAAGCGATTTGGATGCTCATGATCAGGGGTTGGGCAATGGTCGTATCGGCGATATTTTCGTCCGTGGCATTCCTGAGTACATCCAGAATAGACCAACTCGCCTTACGGGAGATGAGTTTGTCCAGCTCTTTGATTTTGTTTAGAAAATCAGGAACGGTTTCCAGTAACTCCTGCGCCATTCCAACAAACTGTGAGCCATTGCCTGAGAAGACAAAAGCAACATCTTTATCAGTCGCATGGGTGTGGCTTTGGTAGCATCCATCGACAACAGCATCATCTTTTGCAAAATCCATAAGTGCGCGCTGGATTTCCAGCAGGCTTTGCCCTTTCACTGCAAAACGGTATTCAAAGGCTTCTCGGTGATGGACCGTGGAGGCTGCCAGAGCAAAGTAGTCTGTTTTTGCAAAACCCTCTTTTGCGAGAACATCCGCATATTCTAGGGCAATGGCTTTTAGGGAATACTCCGAACGGGCAGAAAGCCACAGAGGTGGAAGCGTGGCATTTTCCTCTAGTTTTATTGGCGTTTCAGCAGCGGCTCCGTTAAAGGACTGCAAAATTGCATGTCCGTTGGCACCGCCAAAGCCAAAGGAATTGATCCCAACTGTAATCGGTTCTTTCTTAGGTGCAATCGGATGGCTGCTTGTCGCCACTTTGATTTTATAATCTTCAAATGGGATATCTTTTCGAAGTTCTTTTACATGTAGTGACGGCGGCACCACAGCGTTTTTAACAACCAACGCGGCTTTGATCAGTCCGATCATGCCAGACCCTGCTTCTAAATGACCGGCATTGGTCTTGGCCGAGCCAATCAGGAGCGGGCTTTCGTCCCGCCGATTTGGGCCGAAGAAACGACCAATGGCACCAACCTCGGCGGCATCACCAACGATTGTGCCTGTTCCGTGGGCCTCAATATAATCGACAGATTGTGGGGTAATGTTCGCGCTTGCGTAGACAGATCGCAACAAGGCTTCCTGATAGTCGGAACTGGGCAAGGAAATGCCATTGGTTCGGCCATCTGAATTTGTCCCAACGCCAGCAATCGTTGCGACAATTGGGTCCCCATCCCGGATCGCGTGACTGAGTTTTTTTAGCAGCAGGATACCGCCACCTTCAGAGCGTACATAGCCATTTCCTTCGCTGTCAAAGGCTTTACATCGTCCGTCAGGGGACAGCATGCTGGCTTGTGAAAAGCCAACGAAAGGAAAGGGGGTTAGAAGGACACTGACGCCACCGCAAATAGCCATGTCTGACTGACCGGAGGCAATTTTTTGGCAAGCGTGTTCCAACGCGTAAAGCGATGACGAACAGGCCGTATCGACGGAAAAACTGGAACCGTGAATATCATAGAAGTAGGATAGACGATTTGAAGCAATGCTCATCGTCGTTCCGAGCATGAAAAATGAATTGCCCGAGGCTGTATCGCCAAATTTCGTATTTGCAAAGTCGTTTGACGAAATCCCGACGCAGACGCTGGTATTACTGCCGCGAATTGTAGAGGGTTTGATCCCGGCTTCGTCAAAAGCCTCCCAGCTTAGCTCAAGTAATAACCGCTGCTGCGGGTCCATCTGCGAGGCTTCGCGGGGGGAAATGTTGAAAAAGTCCGCATCAAAATCCCAAATATTATCCAATTGACCCGCAGATTTTGTATAGGCCTTTCCTGGAATATCTTTCTCAGGGTAGTAATAGGCATCGGGGTTCCAACGCTCTGAACTTACCTCGGTGATGAGGTCTTTCCCATCGATCAGTACTTGCCAGAAATCGGAAACACCGTTGCACCCACCAGGAAGCCTTACGGATGTGCCAACAATTGCAATGCCATCATTGATCAATGACGTGTTGGGGATGTGCTTTTGTTTAGTCATTTGCTAACTCTAAACCACTGGAGGATGTCATTCTAGAAAAAGAATTCTGTACGGCGAGTTTTATGCCGGCGTGCGTGTAGAAATTCCCGTTCACATGACAATGCCCAAGCAAGGCTGTTTTAAATTGAATGAATAATTCTGGATCTGGTGGGGTTGGATTTTTCCAAAAAGTCTTTTCTTCGCCTTCTACGACAAGTCCGTCTATTGCATAGATGGCTTTGCCAAGCAGCATGACGGGGCAGCCTGCTTCGAGTGCGGAAATACCAACAGTGCTGTTGATTGTGACGACGCCGTCGACACCTGCCAGCATCTGATTGAGATCCCCTCCGTCAACATAAAAAACCCGCTCTAAGATACCCAGTTTGACGCACAACTGCGTAATGTGGTTTTCGTAATCAATCTGGCCATTATCGAGGGGATGATTTTTGATTAGAAGCTGGCTGTTTACGGGTGCGTGTTTTGCAAATTCAGTTATTACAAATTCAAGCGCGCTGGGGATGCTGCCAAAAGGCGAATGGATGCGAACCTGAAAATCTGAATCCAGTTGCAGCGGGAAAAGATATTTCAAACCATCTTTACTGAGAAAGGTATCGATCCGCTTTGCAGGCTGATTTCGCTGCGCAACAAGTTTACCAAGGCGTCGCGCCCAACTGGCATATTCTTTCCAGACGGGATAGGGACGGTGCGTGCGGTGATGCCGGAATTTCCACTTTAGTAGCAGGTTCATGAAATTATATATAAAATCATATGCGATGCGCTGCTTCAGGCCACCGCTAATGGGGGTATGGCCAATGCCCCCATTAGGGGACGTCGCCCCACTTTTTTGAAGTATGTTCAGATCAAATGGAGAATTGGCATTAACTCCATCCATTTCCAGCGTGATCCAATGCGGTCGAATGTACCCCTCTTCAAATACCCACACTGAAATCTGCATGCTTTGGGCCTGCTTTATTGCAGTAAGATGCCAAGGTCTGCAGTCACCAAACAGCACAATATCCGTAATTTCCGTCTTGCGGAGCAAGTGCTCCAAATATTGACTGAAAGTATCGGGCCGCCCTTTGAAATTAATTTCGTTTAAACCATGCCAGAAAAACCAGTCCCCACCATTTAAATTGATTTTTGTAACATCGTGACCTGCTTCTAACAGGTGCCTGCCTAGTTTCAAAAAGAAGGGGCTGGCAATCGTTTGAAGGAACAAGAACGATTTTCTGTTAGGTTGTGCCAAGTCTTTAAATGCCTAAATAAAATTCAGTTTGAATTTAACGTTAAAATCGAAGTTCTGGATTTTTTGAGTATTAGCATGTTATCGCTATTAAGATCACTTAAAAAGGCATCGAGTCTTGCGTTGAAATCAATTTAAACGATAATTCAAGGGAGGTAAATATTCTTAAAAAATATCTTCCCTTGCATCGAATGTTGTCGCGTCAATGGACGAGATCAGTTTGGCCCAGGCGTTGATGCGGCAAAGTTCATATCGGAAAAAATACTGGCAGGCGATGCGCTTTCCTTCGTAAAAAGAGATGTTCTGGGGCGCGCCAGATTTTAATTTCTGCTGAGCCAATTCCGCCATTTCCAGCCATTTCCATCCGATGACCATATGGCCGAACATGTCCAGATAAGACGTTGCATTGGCAAGGGCCAGATTGACGTTACCTTTTGCCATTTCTGCGCCGACAGCCGCGGTTGTCTTTCCGACCACGGCCACGGCGTCTTCCAGCAAGCTGGCAAATTCCTTAAGATCGGGATCGGATTTTGTGCGCTCAATTACCGCTGTGATTTGTTGCGCAACCAATTTAAAGCCCGCCCCCTGATCCATCATGACCTTTCGTCCGAGCAGATCCAGTCCCTGAATACCATGGGTTCCCTCGTGTATTGGATTTAACCGGTTATCTCGATAATACTGTTCAACCGGATAGTCGCGGGTATAGCCATAACCGCCCAAGATCTGGATCGCATGCTTATTGGCTTCAAGGCAAAACTCACTGGGCCATGATTTGACAATTGGGGTCAGGGTATCGAGTAAGAGGGATGCTTCTTTACGTTTTTCGGCATCAGGGTTGGTGTTTTCTTCATCCACCAGATCAGCGGCATAAAGGCAAAGGGCAAGTCCGCCTTCGACGGCTGCTTTCTGGGCGAGCAGCAGACGTTTGATGTCGGCATGTTCAATCAGCATTAACGGCGATGAGGCCGGGTCTTTACCATCTGGATGGCGGCCCTGAGGGCGGTTTTTTGCATAATCAAGGCTGTACAAATAACCGGCATATCCCAGACTGACCGCGCCAAGGCCCACACCGATGCGGGCCTCGTTCATCATGTGGAACATGTAAAACAAGCCTTTGTGAGGCTCGCCAATCAGATAACCGGTTGCGCCGTCATTTTCGCCAAAGTTCAGTAAAGTGTTAGTGGTGCCGCGATAGCCCATCTTGTGATTGAGTCCGGCTAGGTGGACATCATTGCGCGGCCCTAGCGATCCATCGTCATTGACCAGATATTTGGGGACTATAAATAGGGAAATGCCTTTTACCCCATCAGGGCCGCCCGGTATTTTTGCAAGCACCAGATGCACAATATTCTCAGAAAGTTCATGTTCCCCGGCCGAAATCCACATTTTATTGCCAGTGACACGATATGTGCCGTCCTCTTGAGGGACAGCTTGTGTTTTTATGTCAGATAATGACGAACCTGCCTGTGGTTCGGACAGGCACATGGTGCCAAAAAAGCGACCCGCAACCATGGGCTCCATGAAGCGTTTTTTCTGAACTTCTGATCCATAGGCTCGCAGAACATTGGAGGCCCCGATTGTAAGAAAAGGGTAGCCGGAAGTGCCGACATTTGCGCTGTTAAAAATGGCGCTGCAGCTCATCGCAACAGATGCGGGCAGTTGCATACCGCCGACTTCGTAATCATGTTGAACACCAATGAAGCCTGCTTCGATATAAGCGTTCAGGGCTTCTTTGACTTCGGGGATCATATGAACGGTTTTACCATCGAAGGTGGGCTCATTCTGATCTGCTTTGCGGTTATGTGGCTCGAATAGATCCCCGGCAATTTGCCCGGCCGTTTCCAACACAGCCTTGAACACATCCATATCATGTTCGGAAAACCGATCCCGCGCACAAAGGCGTTCAACGTCTAACATTTCGTCTAAATGGAAGGTGATGTCCTGAAGACTGATGGTGTTAAGGGGCATTACGGCTCTCTTAGTTTTGTTTTTGAATTTTTCCCAGCGTTAAATTTTATCATGAACGGGTTCGGAAACAAGAAGCAAAAAAACGTAGCGTCAATCTGCAGTCAATTAGGGAATGCTTAAAAAGTTTAAAAATTGGGCAGATGTTCGCTTGCAATTCTGGTTTTTGTGCCTAACAATGTGATCCTCGTCACAATGTGATGAATCTCACACTTTGCAAATACTTCTTGGGGGAGAGGGCAAGGGTTGTGAATTTGGGAGGAAGAGTATGATTGTAATTCCGTCAGCACCAATGCGGAACAGCAGCACGGCGTCCGTGTATGTAAATAAGGTGTTCAGTGACGAAGAATGTGACCGGATTTTGGACAGTCTGGATGAAGATAAATGGGAAGAAGCAATGGTCGGCGGTGTGGTCGAGCGGGGCGTTTTTACCGTTGAAAAGGAATTTCGCAGCAATTATCAGCAGAAGGTAGTTACCGACGAAGCGGGCTTTCCGTTGGATCGCATCGCGCAGGAAATTAGCCGCGCAAATTCAGAGTTATGGCGGTTTGATCTGGGCGGGTTTGCGGATGATGACTTGCCGTGGGTGATGAATTATGCGCGGCAGGGCGATCATAATAACTGGCATGTGGATTTAGGGCAGGGGGCAAACGCCTCCCGTAAATTAGGGTTTTCTTTACAGCTGACGGAAGGGTCAGAATATTCAGGGGGAGATCTGGGTTTTCATCGTATTGAGAAAAGCCGAAAAGAGCTGACCTCTAAGGGCACCCTGATTGTTTTTCCGTCATTCTGGTTGCACCGCGTTGCGCCCATGACCAAAGGCGCTCGCAAAGTTGTTGTGGGGTGGGTTCATGGTCCAAGTTTCAGATAGAGGGAGATTGCGATGAACCAGATTTCGATGCTGCCGCTTAGAAACCCAAATGTGTCTTTGTCCATGCACTGGGGTGTTTTTTCGCCGCCTGAATGTGCGCAAATTGTCGCGCAGGCGAAACCGGCCGCGTGGAGTGCAAAGTTGCCGGGCGGACCTGGGAATCTTCCGGTGTTTCCCGATGCAAAGGTGAATAAAGCGATTGAGCGGCAAAGGCTGCCGCTGGGCCAGAACGGTTTTCCGCTGGATAAAATAAATTTTGGCGCCTCGCAGGTCAATTCAGACGGATGGCGGTTTGAACTGTCAGGCTTTCCTGCAGACGATATGCCTTGGCTTGTTCGCCAAAAGGCGGGGAAAATTAAGGATGATGATTGGGAAGTGGATCTGGCAAGCGGGTTTACGTCATCGCGAAAACTGACCTTCATTTTGCAGTTATCAGATCCTAAATCCTATGAGGGGGGGGATGTGATTTTACATAATGTCCCGGACAATACCGAAGGGTATCGCCAGCAGGGAAACATAATCGTTTTTCCATCATACTGGCTACACCGTGTAACACCAGTGACCCGTGGAACCCGGCATTTTGTCGTCGGCTGGCTCCACGGTCACAGTTTCAGATAAGGCTTAGCCCCATAAGGCATGTGTGCTGGGATGCATGACGCTTTCGTCAAAATGTATCCCATTTGGACGGTCCTTTTCGAGAAGAAGAGGGCCGTCTAAATCGACAAAGCGGGCAAGTCCGCCTAGCAGCATAGCAGGTGCCATGCCAAGGCTGGTTCCCAGCATGCAACCGACCATGATACCCAAACCGAAATCACGCGCAGCTTCCGCCATTTGCAATGCTTCTGTCAGGCCACCGGTCTTGTCGAGCTTGATGTTGATATAATCATAGTTGGCGGCCACTTCATCCAAAGTAGAGGTATCATGGCAGCTTTCATCCGCGCAGATCGGAACGGGCCGAGCCAGATCAGACAAGCCTGCGTCCTGACCGGCAGGAAGGGGTTGTTCAATCAGTTCAACGCCAAGGTCAGCCATGGCTGGAAAGTAACTTTCCATCATTTCAAAATCCCAGGCTTCGTTGGCATCGACAATGAAACGGGATTTTGGGGCGGCTTTACGCACCGCCGTAACACGCTCAATATCGCCTTCGCCGCCCAGTTTTAATTTAATCAGGGGGCGATGGGCATTGAGCAGGGCCGCCGCGGCCATTTTCTCCGGCGTATCGAGCGAAAGCGTAAAGGCGGTGATTAGCGGTCCAGCCTCAGAGATTCCAGCAAGATCAGCGACGCTGCGACCGGTTTGCTTCGCTTCCAGATCCCAAAGTGCGCAGTCGACCGCGTTGCGGGCCGCACCCGATGGCATCAGGCTGAGAATATCAAGCCGGGTTGCTCCGTGACTGATCTGCGCACGCACCGTTGAAATTTCATCCAGAACGGTGGACGGGCTTTCGCCATACCGGGGATAGGGTACACATTCACCGCGTCCGGTGTGATCGCCTTCAGATATTTCAACAACAACAACATCTGCTGACGTTTTAGCGCCGCGGCTAATGCGAAAGCTGCCCCGAATGGGCCAGCTTTCTTGATAAGCTACAAGGGATCTTTTTGGCATTACAGTTTGTCTACAATCGAGGCAACACCTGTCCGATAGGCATCAACGGCGGGAAGGTTGAATTCATCTTCCAATGATTTGAGAAGGGCATCTCCTTCTGGAACCGACAGGCCAGATGTATTGACGCTAATGCCGACAAAGGTTGCGTCTTTGTTTGTGAGGCGCGCTGTTTGCAGGTTTAGATCCATACATTCCTGAATGCCTGGAAGTGGCTGATGAGGGATGCCGCGCATGTGCGTGCGCGTTGGTTCGTGGCACATGACAAGCGCATCGGCCTGCGATCCATGCAGTAAGCCAAGGCTGACGCCAGCAAAAGAGGGATGGAAGAGCGAGCCTTGCCCTTCGATAATGTCCCAATGGTCTGCGTCATTTTCAGGGGAAAGAACTTCGACGGCACCGGAAATGAAATCGGCAACAACCGCATCAATGGAAATCCCCGAACCCGCAATGAAAATACCGGTTTGACCCGTTGCGCGGAAATCTGCGTTCATGCCGCGTTTTTTCATCTCTTTTTCAATGGCGAGCGTTGTGTACATTTTACCAACGGAGCAGTCAGTTCCAACTGCGAGCAGGCGTTTGCCGCTGCGCGGAACGCCTTTACCGGTTGGCAGGTCCTGGGTTGGGTGGCGAACATCAAAAAGTTTGCGGCCCAGCTTTTCAGCGGCTTCGCGAACTTCGGGAATAGAGCCAAGGCGGATATGCAGGCCGCTGGCGATATCCATGCCAGCTTCCATAGCTTTCACAATGTCTGCAATCCAATGCTTGGGCAGGAATCCCCCAGAATTAACAATGCCGATAACCATTGTTTTTGCGCCGTTTGAGGCCGCTTCAGCGATGGTGATATTTTTGATTCCCAGATCAGCCTTGCAGCCATCGAGTTTCAGTTGGCCGATGCACCATTCAGGGCGCCAATCGACAATACCTTTTGCTGTTTTGGCGCCAAGTTGATCGGCGACATCGCCCAGATACATTAAATAGGGGTGTTGCATAATATTAAGAGGCCACTGTTGAGGCGGCCTTCCCTTCAAGTTCAAGTTTTTGTTGTTCAAGACGAAGTTTGTCCATTTCGGCGCTCATGGCCGCTAGACAATTTTCACTCGCCCATTCGCGGTGCTGATTGCTGGAATAGGCGAGTGCATTCCGGTAATACATGAATGCATTCAGGCGGCATCTGGCGTAGTTGTTCTGTGTGCGAACGACCTTGCCAGGGGTGCCCATAACAATCGAGTTGTCCGGAATTACGGTTCCCTCTTTCAGGAACGTATGCCCGGCAATGATGCAGTTATCTCCGATAACGCAGCCATCCATAATTGTCGTGTTAATGCCAATCAGGCAATTGTTCCCGATCGTGCAGCCATGAATTGTGCAATGATGTGTAATAGAGCAGTGAGAGCCGATATGAGTACCGGTTGTATCGCCAATATGGATCATCACAAAATCCTGAATATTGGTAAATTCACCGATGGTCACATCGCGGGTTTCTGCACGAATAACGGAGTAGGGCCACATGGAGACACCGGTCTGCAGCGTTGCTTTTCCGTAAATCAATGCGCTGGGATGTATAAATGCAGCATTATTGACAGTAACGTCTGGACCAAAGTCGCTCATGTTCATCCTTCTCGTTAGATTTCAGGGGTTTGGTATTCTTCAAATACCCGCGAATAAAATTCGCAAACTACCGCCAGTCTATCAGGAGTTTGTAGGACGTCAAACAGATGTTGCAGGGAAGGAGGGGCGTAATTGGCCCGAACTCAGGCGCGCCGTTCCGGGTCTATCGTTCGATAGACCACGGGGAGTCAATGAGCCAATTTTCGAAGGTCTCTTTTTCGATTGGGCGGCTCATGTAATAGCCTTGCGCCACGTGGCAACCAAGGCCCGCCAGCATATACCAGGTTTCCCGATCTTCAACGCCTTCGGCCACGACAGCCAGATCCAAATTGCGGGCCAGTTCCAACAAAGTGCGAACAATCACCGCATCATCAGAAACAGTGTTCATGTTTAAAACAAAGCTTTTGTCGATCTTGATTTCGTCAACGGGGAGTTTTCGAATATAGGCGAGCGAAGTATAGCCGGTGCCAAAGTCATCGATGGAAACTTTAACGCCCAGATCATGCAATCGGTTTACAACATCTGTTGCCCGAACCACATCTGAAATAATGGCGCTTTCAGTGATTTCCAGTTTCAACAATTCAGCGGGAAGGCCCGATTGCTCGAGAAGCCGGTTCACGATATCGGGGAAGATTGGATTGTGCAGAATAAGCGCAGAAATATTCACGGAAACCGTTAGGCGTTTACCACTGCGGAGCCATTCCGCGCCTTGGCGAATAGCGGCGTCAAGGACCCAGCGGGTTAAGGGTTCAATGCTGCCGGCGCTTTCCGCCAATTGGATAAAGCTATCAGGGAATAGCAGCCCTTTGCTGGGATGCTGCCAACGAACAAGGGCTTCGACACCAATGACAGTGCTGTCATGCATCCGGATCATTGGTTGATAATGAAGGCGGAGCTGGTTGTTTTCAATCGCGTCGGGAAGTTCCTGTACAAGCCGCAACTGCTGGCGACGTTCGGCATCTTCCTGTTTGGTGTAGACCATAAAGCGGTTTTTATCGCGCTTGGCCGAATAAAGGGCGGACTGGGCTTTATGAAGCAAAGTGTCTGGTGTGTCTTCGCTGTCCAGTTTTGCAATACCCATTGTGGCGCTCAAGCTGGTTGCCCGGCCGTCCAGATAATAGGGTTGGCGCAGTTCATGAGATAGTCTGGCTGCGATAGTCGTGTCTGATATCCGGTTCAGGCCCTGTTTTGTCAGTAGAAGCGCAAATTCATCATCGCCGAGGCGACCCACGATAGATCCTTCGGGGGCAAATTGAAGTAACCGTTCCGCCACAGTTGCCAGAATCAAGTCACCAAATTCATGTCCCTTGCTTTCGTTGACGCCTTTGAAGCTGTCAATGTCCAGTATGATCAGGGATGCGTCTTCTTTGTTTTTGAGCGCATGCGCGGCACTATCGCGCAATATTTGTTTAAAGCTGGTTCGGGTGACGAGTGATGTCAGCTGATCCAGTTCATATCCGTCACCCGCCATCTGCAACTGTCGTGCAGGCGGGCTGTTTAACACCCGATATCGGCTGGCGTGAATTATGGCAGTGTTAAGCCGGTTGCGGTTCAAATCATCAAAGGGAATGCAGTCCGCTGCCCCTTGGTTCAAAAGACTGACAGGGCCGTCAATTACGATTACCGAAATCTGCGCTGCGCTGAAGGCGTAGCGTTCCAGAAATTCAACGGTATCCTCTTCACCGACTTCATAGTCGATAAAGGCAAAATGGCTTTTTCCTTCGGTTAGGAATAGATCAACCCCGTTCCCAAGTGAGGCGCTTGTTTTCCCCGCATGAACACCCAGACTGACCAGTTTCTCGGATAAACGGCTACTTTGCTCGATCACAATTGGATAGATGTTGTCTAATGAGGGCTGGAACAAGGGTTCACCATCAGCTGTAAAACCAAAGCTACGCCGGGAGTTGGAAGCTGAAACCAATGATGATGCGTTTAAGGAAACCAAACTGATGCTCAACTAAAAAAAGATGTACAAAAAAGGGTCGAATTGCTCCTCTGGAATTTAGCCTAGATTGTGTAAAGAAGGTATTAACCTATAGGTATAAGTTATGAAAAAATTACCTCAGATTTTTTCATACGCGCGTTGAATATGGTTAAGATTTTGGAAGCGGTTGAAATCCCTCACTTTCCGGTGTTTCAAATGGAACGATTTTTCTCAATATGATTCAATCGTTGCAAATTTATTATAAGATTATTAGGCTCAGATTCGGGGTTTTTGTCAAAAGGGGTTATGCATCTGGTGCCTGATATTCTTAAAACTATCCAACGGGAATATTCGGGGTTGAGTCCGCAGCTTCAGGTCGCCGCGCGATATATTTTAAGTTCGCCAGATGAAGTGGCTGTTTACTCGATGCGCGAGATTGCAAACCGGGCCTCGGTTACGCCCGCAACGATGGTTCGCCTTGCCGGTAAACTGGGCTTTTTGCACTATAATGATCTTCGAAATCGTTTCCGCGTTCGCATTAGCGAGTCCGCCAGTGGATATGCGGCGCGCGCGCGAAAATTGCAGCTTAGGCAGGGAAGCCGGACGGCAAAAGGCCTGTCCGGCGAAATCCTGCGCGCAGAGCTTGATAATCTGACCCGGACCTTTGAAAATTTCACGGATGAAATGTTAGAAAATGCCGCAGGCGCGCTAATTTCGGCAAAGGCTGTGCATGTGATAGGCCTTCGAAAATGTACGGGGGTCGCGTCTTTCTTTCATTATGCGACACGGGTATTTTTCCCAACTGCCCGGCAGATAATGGGACGTGCGGGTCTTTTTTCTGAAGAACTGATGAAAATTGAAAAAGGCGATGTTCTGGTTTCTGTGGCGTTTGATCCCTATACCCGTGAAACGGTGGAAGCCGTAAGATATGCCACATCCGTTGGTGCCACAAATATCGCCATTACAGATAGTCCTGTATCGCCGCTGGCGCGCAACGCAGATTTTCTGTTTGTTGTCGCAAATAGCAGTCCCTCTTTTTATCGCTCTTTGAGCGGGGCATTGGTGACCTTGCAGGCACTGGTTGCGGCTGTCGTCACCCAGCTTGGGGAGCCCGCCGTTGCGGCGCTTGAGCAGTCCGATAACAAACTTCGTCATGCTAACACCTATTGGAAAGGGTAATTCCGTCATGACCCATGTCTTTCACCGTGCGTTGACTACAGATTATCCCATCGCTGTAAAAGGAGAGGGCGCCTATATTTTTGATTCTACGGGCAAAAAATATCTGGATGCCTGCGGCGGGGCGGCGGTTTCCTGTCTGGGACATAGCAATGAAGCGGTTGCGGATGCAATTCGTGGTCAGCTTGAGCAAATAGCATTTGCCCATTCTGGATTTTTCACCAATCCGGCTATGGAAGAGCTGGCGGATTTTCTGATTGCGCGCGCGCCGGGAAATTTGGACAAGGTCTATTTCGTATCCGGCGGCTCGGAAGCGGTTGAAGCCGCTTTAAAGCTGGCGCGTCAGTATTTTCTGGAAAAAGGGGAAAGCAGCCGGACCCGGTTTATATCGCGGCGGCAAAGTTATCACGGCAATACCCTTGGGGCCTTGTCCGCGGGGGGGAATGAATGGCGGCGGGAGCCCTATGCGCCGATGTTGATGCCTGTTGAATTGCTTTCTCCGTGTTATGCCTACCGTGAGAAGCAGGAGGGCGAAACCGATTTTGATTTTGGCCAGCGCGTCGCAAATGAACTTGAAACGGCTATTTTAAAAGCAGGACCAGAGACGATCTGCGCGTTTATTTGCGAGCCGGTCGTGGGCGCAACGCTGGGCGCAGTTCCCGCTGTTGAAGGGTATTTCAAACGCATTCGCGAGATATGCGATACCTATGGTGTTTTGCTAATTCTGGACGAAGTTATGTGCGGAATGGGGCGTACAGGCACTCTGTTTGCGACCGAGCAGGAAGAAATCGCTCCGGATATTCTGGTGACAGCCAAGGGATTGGGAGCTGGTTATCAGCCCATCGGGGCGATGCTGGCGACAAGGGAGATTTTCGAGGCAATTAAATCGGGCAGTGGTTTCTTTCAGCACGGTCATACCTATATGGGCCATCCGCTCGCCTGCGCCGCATCTTTGGCGGTTCAGAAATATGTCGAAGAGAATGATTTGTTATCGAATGTCATTGCACGGGGCGCGGAGCTTACAGACGCGTTAATGGTCGAGTTTGGACAGCACCCCCATGTGGGCGATATCCGGGGCCGGGGTTTGTTTCTTGGCATCGAGCTGGTGTCGGACCGGGCCAGCAAGGCGCCGTTTGATCCTTCGAAAAAGATACATGCGCGGACAAAAGCGGCTGCGCTGGCGGAGGGATTAATGTGTTATCCCATGGGCGGTACAATTGATGGGCGGCGCGGTGATCATATTCTGCTGGCCCCACCTTTTATTACGACGTCTGACCAAGTTCATGAAATTGTTGATAAGTTGGGCCGGGCGCTGGACGTCAGCCTGAAAGGATAAAACGTGTTGCAAGTTAAACAGGATCCCTTGGTCATTATGGTGGCGCCCAACGGCGCGCGAAAAACGCAGCAGGATCATCCCGCGCTACCAATTTCACCGGCAGAGCTGGCGGAGACGGCCTGGTCCTGCCAGCAGGCAGGGGCGTCGGCCATTCATTTGCATGTGCGCGATAGCGATAATAAACATTCGCTGGATGTTGGGCGATACCGCGAAGCGATTGCGGCAATTGTCGAAAAATGTGGTACGGATATTTTAATTCAAGCAACCACAGAAGCGGTCGGAATCTATACAGCTGCTGAGCAGATGAAAATGGTTCTTGATCTGCAGCCACCGTCCGTGTCGCTGGCGGTGCGGGAAATTGTGCCAGAGGGCGGTGAGGCGGCTGCCACTGACTTTTTAAAAGAAGTCACATCGCTGGGAATTATCCCCCAATATATTTTATATGATTCCAAGGATGTGGAGAATTTCAACAGGTTGAGGGAGCAGGGTGTCGTGCCATCAGGTCCGGCGTTTCTCCTTTTCGTGTTGGGTCGGTATGCAAAAGATCAGGTTTCCAGACCTGCAGATTTGCTACCGTTTTTGGCAGTTCGGGACGAAAATGATCCCTGGGCTGTTTGTGCTTTTGGACCATTGGAACATGCCGCAGCAAGTACGGCTATTGCAATGGGCGGGCACGTGAGAGTAGGCTTTGAAAATAACCTGATGCTTAAGAATGGCAAAATGGCAGCTGGAAATGCTGATCTTGTCAAACAGGTCTTTCAAGTGTCTGAGGCCATTGGTCGCCCTGTCGCCAGGGCGAGTGACCTCAAAAAAATCGTAACAAGTACCGTGTGAACAGTATGTAGTCCGTTTTAAGACGGTGAGTATTGTCTTCCCATCTTTTTGATAGGAGATGGATTTTAGCCTTCCTGATGAATTATCAGGGAAAAGCATTTGCACCTCTGTAGATGTGGCTTACGACTTAAATAGACAGGTTGAGGAGTTAATTATGAGACGTTTCTTTTCACTAGCAGCCACTGCCGCCCTTGCTTATGGCAGTGTTATGGTTGCATCCGCACCAGTTCAGGCAGAGAAATTTATTACGATCGGTACAGGCGGTCAGACCGGTGTGTACTACCAGGTTGGGGGTGCCATTTGTAAACTGGTAAATCGGGGTTCAAAAAACCACGACATTAAGTGTACGCATACAACAGGCGGCTCTACGAAAAATATCAATGGTATTCGCGCTGGAGATCTGGACATGGGTGTTGCCCAGTCTGATTGGCAGTATCATGCCTATAACGGAACGGCGCCAAAACAGTTCCCAGATGGTGCTTTTAAAGAGCTTCGGGCTGTTTTCTCAGTCCATCCTGAACCGTTCACTGTTGTTGCACGGGCGGATGCCGGGATCGAAAAATTTGCAGATCTGAAAGGCAAACGGGTTAATATTGGAAATCCCGGTTCTGGCCAACGCGGCACAATGGAAGTTGTGATGGAGAAAATGGGCTGGACAATGGATGATTTCGCGCTCGCATCTGAGCTGAAATCTTCTGAGCATTCAGCAGCGCTTTGCGATAACAAAATCGATGCGTTTGTGTTCACCGTTGGACATCCAGCTGGTAACATTAAAGAAGCAGCTTCGACATGTGATGTGAAGTTGATTCCGGTTGAAGGTCCTGAAATCGACAAATTGATCGCGGAAAATGCCTATTATGCCAAAGCAACGGTAAAAGGCGGCACTTACGCGGGAACAGATGAAGACGTTTCCATGTTCGGTGTCGGTGCGACATTTGTGTCTTCAACGAAAACAGATGATGAAACCGTTTATCAGCTTGTTAAGGCGGTTTTTGAAAACTTTGACCGGTTCCGTAAAATGCACCCAGCATTTGCGAACCTGACCAAAGAAGGCATGATTAAAAACAACTTGTCGGCCCCTCTCCATCCGGGCGCGATCAAATACTATAAAGAAGCTGGCTTAATGTAGTTTCAGGTTGGGGCGGACAGCACTTGTTCGCCCCGCTTTCTGTTAAACCCAAACGGGTTTGGGCATTTTCTTAAGGATTTTGTGCAGG
Organism: Sneathiella sp.; assembly: GCA_034669685.1. Classification (GTDB taxonomy): domain Bacteria; phylum Pseudomonadota; class Alphaproteobacteria; order Sneathiellales; family Sneathiellaceae; genus Sneathiella. The sequence continues at coordinate 1,580,644 of JAXMOU010000001.1, read as the reverse complement.
GGGGGATTATGACGGATTCTTCATCGAATACGGGGACGTTGAACGATACTGATCTTGAAGATCTGGTTGCGTCCACAGATACAGGTGGACGTTCACCAGATAATAAGTCGATCGCATTATTTATGGCCGCGCTGGCCTTGATCTGGTCGCTTTGGCAAATCTGGATCGCATCGCCGTTACCATACTTGATCGGTACAGGTGTTTTTTCAGGCCGTGAGGCCCGTCCCATTCATCTTGGATTTGCTATCTTTTTAGCCTTTATGGCCTACCCTGCTTTTAAGCAGTCACCACGCTATCGAATTCCTGTAATTGACTGGATTCTGGCGATCGTTGGGAGCCTTTGCGCCCTTTATATTTTTATTGCTGATAGTGCCTTGGTCAACAGTATCATGGGCACACGGCTGAGCGACCGCCCGGGGAACCCGGGAAGTTTTGATATTGTTGTCGCCAGTATCGGTATCGTCATTCTATTGGAAGCCACCCGGCGCGCACTTGGACCACCCCTGATGGTGGTTGCCATTGTTTTCCTGGGGTACACGTTCCTTGGGCCTTATGCACCGGGCTTTCTGGCTTGGAAAGGGGCGAGTTTCGGCGCGGTTGCGGATCACCAGTGGCTCTCTTCTGAGGGGGTTTTTGGTATTGCGCTCGGGGTTTCAACCGGACTTGTTTTCCTGTTCGTACTCTTTGGGGCCTTGCTGGATAAAGCAGGCGCGGGAAATTATTTCATCAAGGTTGCCTTCTCTCTTATGGGGCATATGCGGGGCGGACCGGCCAAGGCGGCTGTTGTTGCCTCTGGCATGACCGGTCTGATTTCCGGATCTTCCATTGCCAATGTGGTCACGACGGGCACGTTTACCATTCCCATGATGAAACGGGTTGGTTTTTCATCTGAAAAAAGCGGAGCGGTTGAAGTCGCGTCATCCGTGAACGGCCAGATTATGCCACCGGTTATGGGGGCGGCGGCCTTCCTGATGGTTGAATATGTGGATATCAGCTATTTCGAAGTGGTCAAACATGCCTTCGTTCCGGCCATTATTTCGTATATCGCGCTGGTATATATTGTTCATCTGGAAGCGTTGAAAAATGGCATGCAGGGATTGCCGCGGGCCATTGAACCCAAGCCACTGAAAGTTGGTTTGCTCGCCATGGGGATTACGGTTTCCTCCATCCTGATATTGGGCGGTGGTGTCTATTATCTATTCGCCCTGTTCCAAATGCTCGGAACGAACCTTAATCAATTGATCGCGGTATTGATTGTACTTGCCTTGCAGATGGCGCTTTATTTTGGCGTGAAAAAGCAGGTGAGCGATGAGCAACGGCTGCTTGGAATTATTTCTTCGGGCGGTATTGTTTTATGCAACGCCGTGATCGGCGCGTTCGGTGTGTTCTTCCTAATTGGCTTTATTACGGAAGTGGCGGGACCATCACTGGCGCCATGGGTTATTGGCGCGCTGATTATCCTGAGCTATGTGGTGCTTGTTTCGATTTGTGCGAAGGTTCCAGATCTGGTGATGGATGATCCCAATGCCCCAATTGAAGCATTGCCCGAGCCAAAGCCAACCATTCTTGCGGGACTTCATTTCCTGTTGCCAGTTGGCGTCTTGATCTGGTGTTTGATGGTTGAGCGTCTATCGCCAGAGCTGTCTGCTTTCTGGGCGGTTGCGTTGATGATTTTCATTTTGCTGACCCAGCGGCAATTGTTTGCCTTCTTCCGCAAGGAACAGCAAACCGGGCGTTTGAAACAGGGATTTCAGGAACTGGTTGATGGATTGATTGCGGGGGCGCGGAACATGATCGGTATCGGTATCGCCACCGCGGCGGCCGGTATCATTGTGGGAACGGTTTCGCAAACAGGTGTAGGGCTGGTGCTTGCTGAACTGGTTGAATTCCTTAGTCAGGGACAAATTCTGCTGATGCTGATCTTTACAGCTATTTTGAGTTTGATCCTTGGAATGGGACTGCCCACGACAGCGAACTATATTGTGGTCTCTTCCCTGCTGGCGCCGGTTATTGTCAGTTTAGGACAGCAAAACGGTCTCATCGTTCCGTTAATCGCAGTGCATTTGTTTGTGTTCTATTTTGGCATTATGGCAGATGTGACCCCACCGGTTGGGCTGGCGTCGTTCGCGGCGGCAGCTGTTTCCGGCGGTGATCCGATCCGAACGGGTTTCGTCGCCTTTTTCTATTCACTGCGAACAGCCATCTTACCCTTCCTGTTCATCTTTAATACGGATTTGCTGTTGATTGACGTAACTCCGCTACAGGGGGCGTTTGTGTTTGTGGTGGCCACCATAGCCATGCTGCTGTTTACAGCGGGGACACAAGGGTTTTTCTTTGCCAGATCCCGCATTTGGGAATCTGCGCTGTTAATCCTGATTGCCTTTACGCTGTTCCGGCCCGGCTTTTGGATGGATTTGATTGTTCCGCCTTATCAAGTGCTGGCGCCAACGCAATTTGAAGAAGCGTTGGGTGAAGTTGAAAGCGGAACTGAAATCCGGCTCATCGTCGATGGAGAGGATGACATTGGAGATCCAATCTCGATCACAGCGATCTTGCCGGTTGAAGCCGAGGGATCTGGCGCTGAACGTCTGGAAGCTATCGGTCTTGAACTTCTCATCGATGGGGAGGATGTGATCATTGACAATGCCGCTTTTGACAGTGTCGCACAAAACGCTGGTCTTGATTTTGATCAGAAGATTAGGCAAGTCCTAATCCCATCCGCACAGCCCGCGCGGGAATGGCTCTATTTACCCGCTTTGCTTATTCTTGGGTTCATCATAATGCTGCAGCGCCGGAGAAACGGCTCTGCCGCGTCAAACGCTGTTCAGGCATCTTAAAAGAAGGAGATATAACATGTTCAAACATATTCTTTTGGCTGTTGATCTTGAGCATAAAGAGACCTGGCAAAAAATGGTGCCTGAAGCTGTGAACTATGCTTCGAACGCGGACGCCACGCTGCATGTGATGACAGTTGTTCCCGACTTTGGGATGAGTATTGTCGGATCCTTTTTTCCAAAAAATTATGAGGAAACCGTTCTCAAAGAGATGAACGAGAAACTGCATCAATTTGTAAAAGAGAACATTCCGGCAGATGTGAAAGTGCAGCATATTGTGGGGCACGGTAATGCGTATGAGGAAATACTGCATATGCAAAAGAAGCTGTCTTGTGATTTGATTATTATCGGCTCTCACAGTCCCAGTATGCAGGATTATCTGCTGGGGCCAAATGCAGCCCGGGTCGTCCGGCATGCCAATTGCTCGGTTCTGGTCATACGGGAATAAGCATAAAAAAAGCGGCTCATTCGGAGCCGCTTTTTTTGTAATTATTTCAAGGTTTCAAGATAGGCAATTATGTTTTCCCGATCTTTTTCCTTCTTCAAACCCGCAAAAGTCATTTTGGTTTTTTTCACCAATGCTTTGGGTTTGGTCAGATATTTATCCAGTGTTTCTACGTCCCAGGTCAGGCCTGATTCAACCATTGCCGGGGAATATTTGTAACCTTCTTTGGTGCCAGCAGTTTTGCCAACGACGCCAAACAGGTTTGGTCCAATTTTATCTTTCCCGCCGCTCTCAACGGTGTGGCAGGCTTTGCATTTATTGAAGACTTTTTTGCCTTTTGCGGGATCACCATCTGCAAGTGCGAGTGATGAGGAAACGCTTAAAACGCCAATGACGCCAAGAGCGATCATTTTGGAAGTTTTCATGGAGATCTCCATTCTATTTTTTTGCTCAGTTAGAAGTGACTATAGCGCAATCATTTTAAATTTTAAGCAGAAACCCAAAACTGGGGCAATATGTCGCTATGGGATGACCCGGCTGGAGAGCCCGATTGTTCGCGGTTAACATTATATTAAGATAAATCACGTTAGATGGACCAAGGATAATTTTTTAGTTTATGGAGCCAGCGTGTCTGAAAACGGTTCTCTTAGTCCGGCTGACGTTGAACGTCTGTTATCGGACCGCTCAGCGGAAGCTAGAGCACAAACAGTTGAAAAAATCGCTGGTGGCCTTATGGGTCAGAACTTTAGCGATAAGGAACGGCAGGAAGCGGAGCAGATTTTCCGGGTCCTCTTAACGGATGCTGAGGTTTTGGTGCGTCAGACACTGGCGGAAACCTTGAAATCGCTGCCGGAACTTCCCCACGATATTGCATTGACACTGGCGAATGATATTTCAGATGTCGCAACACCCATGCTGTCTTTTTCAGAGGCGCTAAGTGATGAAGATCTTGAGGGGATCATCAGTTCCAAATCAGCAGAGCATCAGCATGCGATTGCAGGCCGCGAAACGGTATCTGAAGCAATCTCTGACAAGCTGGCAGATACTGGAAATGAAGATGTTGTTGCGCGCCTGATGCAAAATGACAATGCCCAGATATCTGAAAAAACATTTGAAAAAGTGTTGGATCAGTTCGGCGATAGTGAAAAAGTAAATGCACCGATGGTACAGCGTAGCCAGTTGCCGATCACGGTGACGGAGCGGCTGGTTAGTCTGGTGTCCGACAAATTACGAGAGCATTTGGTTAGTCATCACGATATGTCGCCCTCAACGGCTACAGATTTGATTTTGGCAAGCCGCGAGAAAACCATGATCGGGTTGCTGAAAGATGGCACCCGCGCAGATGAACTGGTGGGGCTGATCGATCAGCTTTATGAAAATGGCCGCCTTACACCGACGATTATTCTTCGGGCTTTGTGCGTTGGCGATATTGATTTCTTTGAAACAGCGCTGGCCAAAGGGGCTGATATTTCTGTTTCCAACGTTCATATGCTGGTTCACGACGCTGGCGGAAACGGACTGAAACAGCTGTGTAAAAAATTGAAAGTCCCAGACGGGCTTGTTGAAATGATGCGCGTTGCCATTAGCGTGGTTAGCGAGCTGGAATATGATGGAAACCCCGGGGACCGCGAACGCTATCGTGATTTTGTTATCCAGCGGATCCTGACCCATTTTGAAGATCGCTTCGATGCTGAAAATGTGGACTATCTGATTTCGAAAATCAGTAATGGGGATGATAACAATACCGCCGCTGCGTAAAGGCGTCCTTTAAAAGACAAATTCAAAAGTGCCGGCTTAATCGCCGGCATTTTTGTGTTTAGGGCCGTTGATAATGGCCAGTGTAATTAAAACCTGCGCCAGAATATAGGTCACCCAGATTAAAGTGCCGGACTGATCAAACGGATATAGAAACTTGTTGATGGCGATCGTCGCATCGGAAATTAAAAAACTGACCGCGCCGCCCACAATGAACAGGGCTGAATATCGGGAATAAAGGGCAAATAAAGCCATAATCGATATGACAGCGATGTATATAAAAACGGGCGCTTTGAGGCCGCCAAGATTTGGCCAAAGCAGATACATCATGCCAAGGGCAAAAAGAATAATTACAGCCGCGCCGATTTGGCGAAGTCTATCGTCCCGATTGAAATCATGTGCCCTTGCAAGGATTGAAATATAGACCAAATGGGCGATGAGAAAAGATCCCAGCCCCTGAGTGAACATATCGCTGCTTCGAACGGCGAGGAATGCATCACCCGCAGCGGAGCATATAAGCGCCAGACAGAGCATCTTGCGGGTACGGCCATCGGGAGCTGCCCAATAACCAAGGATTGCCAGAAGCCCGCAAGCGGCTGATTTCTGAATGATGATTGCAATGCTGCCACTGGCAAAGGGCATGAAAAGGTAGAAGCCCGCCGCGGCAATGGCAGCCAAAAGAAGAAGTCGTTGCCGTGGATTTAAAACATTCATGGGTTATGCCGACTTTCGCCGAATACCAATTTTTGATCCCAGTTTCTCCGGTTGGGGGAGTTGGCTGTCCCGGGCTTTTAAATCTTCAAGCCGCTTTTGAATATTGGCGGGCATGGGATGCGCTTTGGGACCAGATGCATCTATGTGCAGGATCATCTGCTCGGATGTAGCCGCTAAAAATCCGGCCGTTTCATGGTACATTTCAAGATATAAATGGATGCGTTTGGCATCGCAATCAACCACGCGGCAGGTGATGCTGATCGGGTCCCCCTCTTTGACCTCCTGCAGGTAACAGACATGGGTTTCCAGCACATAAACTGTATTGCCAGATTGTACGCGATACGTGCGAGTGAGTTCAATTTGATCCAGCAGTTCATCAAGTGACTGATCAAAAACCAGTACATAATAGGCCACGTTCATATGACCATTGTGATCGATCCATTCTGGCTGGACGGTGAGACTTTTGAGTATTTTTTTATTTTTTTCCATCATGCCGACGACAATAATCAAAATTTTATCGCGGGAAAAGCTTTAGATATTTGATCACTGGTATTATAAGCATAAGCAATAGAATAAACGCTGCTGGAACGGTGTTTCAGGCCTAAGTTAGTGATTGTGAGGAACATAAATGTCTATTTCCCCAACCGTGTTGAAGACTGCCGAAGATGAACTCAAGAAACTCCTGGGTGATCGATGTACGACATCGCAGGCTGTTCGTGATCAACATGGCAAGGATGAAAGTTGGCACGAGTTATGTGCACCTGACATTGTCTGCTTTGCCCAAAGTACTGAAGAAGTGTCGGAAATCGTCAAGGTCTGCGCGAAATATAAAGTACCGGTTGTCCCCTTTGGTGCGGGAACCTCGCTTGAGGGACATATTAATGCGGTTGAGGGCGGCGTTTCGATTGATTTGAACCAGATGAATGAAATTCTGACCGTTCACCAAGAAGATCTGGATTGTGTTGTGCAGCCCGGCGTTCGGCGTAAACAGCTGAATGAACATTTGCGTGCAACCGGCCTGTTTTTCCCTATCGATCCGGGCGCGGATGCGTCCATTGGCGGTATGGCGTCAACACGGGCATCTGGAACCAACGCGGTGCGGTATGGCACGATGAAAGACAATATCCTTAACCTGACGGTGGTTTTGCCCGATGGCAAGATTATCAAAACGGGCGGACGGGCCAAGAAAAGCTCGGCGGGCTACGATCTGACCCGGTTATACATCGGATCAGAGGGCACATTGGGGATCATTACAGAGATCACCCTGAAGCTGTATGGTATTCCCGAAGCCACATCCGCGGCGACTGTTTCATTCCCGGATATTGAAAGTGCTGTCCAGTCTGTCATTCTGACGATCCAAAGCGGTATTCCCATTGCCCGGATTGAACTGCTGGATGAAGTGCAGGTGGATGCCATCAATAAATATTCAGGTCTTGACCTGCCGGTACAGACATTCCTGTTTCTGGAATTTCACGGAACAGAGGAAAGCGTGAAGCAGCAGTCCGAGATGGTAGATGATATTTGTAGCGAATTTGGCGCTTCCGATTTTACCTGGACGACGAAAGCAGAAGATCGCACCAAACTTTGGGAAGCGCGCCATAATGCCGCCTATGCCGCCAGAGCGTTGCGCCCCGGTGCCTCTATGTGGGCAACTGATGTCTGCGTTCCCATATCCCGTCTGGCCGATTGTATTCTGGAAACCAAGGCGGATTTGGATAAAAGCGATCTGGTGGCGCCAATCGTTGGTCATGTGGGGGATGGAAACTTCCATCTCGCCTTTGTTCTGGATATGGACAACCCCGATGAATTGGCCGAGGCAGAAGCCCTGAACGCAAAGCTGATTGCGCGGGCACTGTCAATGGATGGAACCTGCACAGGCGAGCATGGTGTTGGCCTTGGCAAGAAAAAATACCTCAAAGCAGAACTGGGTGAGGGTGCTTTGTCTGTAATGCAGGCCCTGAAAGCCGCTTTGGATCCGGATAACATTATGAATCCGGGCAAAATCCTTTAACAGTTTGGAACGCTAAATCCATAGGGCAGGCGTGTTTCAGAATTGCCGCACGCGCCTGCCAGTTGGTCCTGATCCAGATCTTTCGCCTTTGAAAGATCTGCGCCGGAAAGGTCCGCGTTCCAGAAACTGGTATCTTCCAGATTAGCGCCCTTGAAGTTGGCACCGGTTAGGTTCGCCCGATAGAAATTCGCCAATGTTAAATCGGCGTCTTCAAAATTTGACAGTTTGAGCTCTGCGCGGGTCATACGCACATTCTTCATCCGGGCGTTACTGAAATCTGTTTCGTTTGCAACGGCCCGCTTCATTGTGGAATCTGATAACTGCGCTTTTCTAAAGCTGCCATGGCTGAAAATACCCCGTTTCAGGTTTGCTTTTCGTAAATCGGCACCACTGAAATCGGCTTTTTCTGCCACTGTATTTTCCAAATCCGCATCGCGGAGGTCGGCTCCTACCAGTTTTGCCCCAGTGAGGTTTGATTTTTCAAGGTCGATGTCGCGCAAAATGGCTTTGCTGAGATTGGCATTCATCAATGAAGCTTTTTCAAAGTCGGCCCGGCGCATATCCGCGCCCTGTAAATTTGCGCCATCAAATATGGTGTCTTTCATCAGGCTATCGCGCAGGTTGGTGCCGGGTAAATTCGCATCCCGCATGGTCTCGCCCTGCATTTTTATATTGCGAAAATCACATTCGCTGCAGCTGTTACTGTCTTTGAAGCGCTTCATATCTGCGGCTTCATCGGCTAGCGCGACGCTCGCCATGCTTGATATTAAAAGTACGATTAATGCCTGTTTTGTCATGATTTTTTCTGCCTTATCGCCTTCACACCCAATGTCCCTTATATGTAGATAGTCATTGGAGCGCTGACAGTCTAGGTTTGACATCTTTTTTTCATACTGCCACTATCTATTAAAAATACGAAGAATAAAGGCAATTAACGGCTGATGGCCGAATTTTCTGGGAAATAGGTGTTTTGATGATAACTGCTGTCCTATGGGATTTCGGGGGTGTTTTAACGACAAGTCCCTTTGAATCTTTTAACCGATACGAAAAAGAAAAAGGGCTTCCAGAAAATTTTCTGCGAACCGTTAATGCGACAAACCCGAATGATAATGCCTGGGCAAAATTTGAACGAAGCAAGGTGAGCGCGGCTGAATTTGATCAGTTGTTTTTGGCGGAGAGTACGGCGCTGGGCCATCCGGTTGCGGGCAGCGATGTTATTAAGCTGTTGTCTGGATCTTTGCGGCCGCGAATGATTGCTGCCTTGGAGCAGATTGGAAAAACCCATCAATGCGTTTGCCTGACCAATAATGTTCCAGCGGGAAAAGGGCCGGGTATGAGCCGGTCTGAGGCAGAACAAAAAGCGGTTTTGGATGTGATGTCCCTGTTTGATCAGGTGATTGAGTCCAGTAAAATTGGCATGCGCAAACCCGATCCGCAAATCTACACCTACACCTGCGAACAAATGGGGGTATCCCCTGAAGAAATTCTGTATCTCGATGATCTGGGGGTTAATCTAAAACCCGCGGCAGCAATGGGCATGACGACCATAAAGGTTGTGTCCGAGGAGCAGGCCTTGAAAGATCTTGGTGCACATCTGGGGCAATCTTTTTAAGTTCAAAGACTTTCGAGGCAGACAAATGAACCGTTTTCTCGCGCATACGGGCGCAAAATATCCAATTATTCAGGCGCCGATGGGCTGGATTGCCCGCTCGCAACTGGCATCTGCGGTTTGTAACGCGGGCGGTCTTGGGGTCATTGAAACATCTTCAGGCGAGACGGAAAACTGTGTCGCCGAGATTGGTAAAATGCCCTCCCTGACGGATGCGCCGTTTGGTATTAATCTGCCTTTGATGTTTTTGCGTGATGAAAACATGATCCGTTTTGTTGCGGAGTCTGGCGTAAAATTTGTCACAACATCGGCAGGCAATCCTGAGAAGCTTATTCGTATCCTCAAAGAACATGACATCATTGTCTACCATGCGGTACCAACCGTGAAAGCCGCACTGAAAGCAGTGGAGGCAGGTGTGGATGGCTTGGTTGTCGAGGGGGGCGAGGGCGGCGGTTTTAAAAACCCTGAAGAAGTATCCTTGCTGGTCCTATTGCAGGCGATCCGTGAGAAGGTGGATGTGCCGATGGTTGCCGCAGGCGGTATCGTTGATGGGCGCGGAATGGCAGCTGCCTTTGCAGCCGGGGCGGAAGCTGTGCAAATGGGCACACGTTTTGTTTCCGCCAAGGAAAGCCCCGTACATGTGAATTATAAAAATGCGATCATTGGTGCGGAAGATGTTGGGACAGTTGTTCTAAATAAAAAAGCCACGCCCTGCATTCGGGCACTTAAAACCGATAGAACGTTGGAGATATTTGAAGAAGGCTTGATGCCCAAAGATATGTTTGCGCGTATTCAGGAGCTGTATTTCGGCGGCGATATGCAAGCCAGTGTGGGGCTTGCTGGGCAGTCGGCAGCCTTGATCCATGAACAGAAATCAGTCGCAGAAATTATTGAAGAAACCGTCGCTGGGTTTCATGACATTTGCAATCGTATGGGGGCTTTAGGCGCAGCGGGAAGCTTTTAACCGAAGGGGTGCGCTTGCGCGATCCGGTTGGTTGGATTTTATTTGTGCCGATGGGATCTGTGGTCTTGGTGCCGTTTGATTTTTTCAAGTCGGCGCCTTTCCCATTCATCTGAAAAGTGCGTTTTGCTAAAAACACGAAACCCGTTCAGGGTGAGCGTGAATAAAATGGGCAGTGCTGGCCAGAAGAACCAAAGGGTGCCCGGCGAAGTGATCATGTTGATGATGAATAAAAAGATCACAAGTACGCCCATGGTAAGGCATCGACGATAAAAACTTGCTTGCCGCTTGATCTGACGCCGAAGTTCTTTTTCTTCATGAGTTTCGTCTGCCGCCGACGCCGCGTCCGCATCCATTTTGGGGGGTGGTGAGGATTTTTCTGCCTCGGCGAGCTGAAGGGTATAGACGGAAACGGCACCATCGATGTTTTTGACTTTTCTCTCCCCCAGATAGTCAAAGCCAGCTGGAAATTTTCCCTTCACATGATCATAGACTGTGCCAGAAATACAGATGCCACCTGTTGGGGCGAGGGCTTCGAGGCGGGCAGCGATATTGACGCCATCGCCAAAAATGTCATCGCCTTCGATCATGACATCGCCAAGATTAAGGCCAATCCGAAAATGCAGGGCAACGGCAAACTCATTTTGTTCATGCAGGTCGCTCATTTGATTTTGAATGGCAACGGCGCAATGTACCGCATTCACCACACTTGGAAATTCCGCGATAATGGCATCACCGGTCATGTTAATGAGGCGGCCCCCATGATCCGTAATTTGTGCGTTGAATACGGATCTGGCGGATTTCAGGCTGGCGAGGGTCCCTTCTTCATCCTGCTCCATCAACCGGCTATAGCCCGCGACATCAGCGCAAAGAATGGTTGTCAGTTTTCGTTCCACAGTAGTGGTCATTGCCAGCCCCTTGACCCTAGTGATCAGATACACTCATAAATTTGTCTTCCAAACCGGTGGAAAAGGCAAGTCCTTCTGCTGTGATCACGATCTCTTCGGGGTAAGTCTCTTTGACAAAGCCTTTGCGGGCCAAAGCAACCCAGACCGCGGGATTAGTTAACCCGGTGGCATCTTTCGACGCAATAACAAATTCCCCCACATGCATGTGATTGCCATGGGCGTGGGGCAGGCGGGTGATGCGAATATCTTCTGAATCCTCGATGGGCTGAGAGCTGTTCGGATCTTTTGCCAGAACTTTCAGCAACACAAGGGTTTTACTTTGCAGGGGATTTAATTTTATTTTTGGTGTTTTGGGCACGCCCGCCTCCTTTATGCAAGCCCGGCCATAAAATGGGCGATAGCTTCGCCAATTTCATCCGGTGAGTCTTCTTGTATAAAGTGATATCCTTTGACTGTCACTTCAGTTTGATTGGGCCAGCTTCGGCAAAAATCACGCATGTCGCCGACGAGGATGGAGCCTGGATCTGCGTTAATGAACAGTTTAGGGACATCGCTTGTCGACAGCCAGTCAGCGTAATCTTGCACAATTTCTGTTACATCAGCCGGGGTTCCGCCAATGGGGATCTGCCGCGGCCAGGTGAGGGTCGGGCGGCGATCTTCGCCAGTGCGACGGAAGGGGCGCGCATACTCGCGCATTTCTTCTTCCTCTAGATCGCGGATGATGGAGGAGGGAAGGACCCGCTCTACAAAAATATTTTTCTCCAGTACCAATTCTTCGCCCGCAGGGCTTCTGAAGCCTTGAAAAATGCCGCGGGCGTTTTCAGGCCAGGCGTCCCAGTTCGCAATAGGCTGAACAATCGCTTCCATATAGGCGATCCCCTTAACCGCGTTGCGATTGCTATTGGCCCAGTCAAAGCCAAGCGCAGATCCCCAGTCATGGATCACAAGTGTGACGTTATTTTTGACATCCAGATATTCCAGAAGATCTTTGAGAAAGGCGCGGTGATCGGCAAAGGTGTAGCGATCAGGCCCGCTGTCGGGGAGTTTTTCAGAATCCCCCATGCCGATCAGATCGGGGGCAATCAGGCGACCCTTGCTCTCAAGATGGGGCATGATATTGCGCCATAGATAGCTGCTGGTTGGATTGCCATGAAGGAAGACGATTGGATCGCCCTCTCCCTCGTCGATATAGGCCATTTTCAGTCCGCGAATGGTTGCGAACTCTTTTTTATATTTGCTTTGGGTAGTCATGCTTCATCCCTACCTTGGATTGAACCGTTTCCTCAAAATTGAGTATACGTGTCAACCGGCCAGATGAAAAGCTGTCCTTGGTGCCGCGGTATAGTGCCTGATGAAAGGGCCTTAATTATAGGTAACAGGCTTTAAAGATTGGCTGTTTTGATAGGCCGTGATGACTTCCTTGACATCATCAATGGTCAATCCATCACGTTTGAGAAGCGCCAGAATAATCGGGTCTTCCAAGAGTTCTTCAATCTTAGGTTCATATTTTTTTGGGGTTGAAACACGCACACCAAACTCCATTGGCTATATACTCATGCTCCGTCATTTAAGCGTAAATTGCTGCAAAAATATGACGTTAAAGTTGTTATTTTAAGTACATGATAAGCCGAGTTACCTAAAATTGCCTTAAAATGCCTATTTTAAGCGTTCAAAAAGCTCAATCTTTTGATGGTTCGTCTCGCTTTTTACCTTCGAGCGCGGATTTGGCGCGATCATTTCTTTGCTGCTCAAGTAATTTCTCAGCTTTGGTTCGCCCATACTTACGGCGATTTTCTGCTGCTGTCTTTTCGTTCTGGTCGCTTGTTTTCGCTTTGCGAAATTTATTGAAATTAACGACATCACCCATGACAAGTATTCCCCCGTTATAAAAATGCGCCCCTATTTAGAGTAGGCTTTTAAGGGATAAGTTCAAGGGGATTTAAGGAAGTTTGTGGCTGAGAATTTCCTGAAGGACGAAAAGACGGATTGCACTGGATAAATTGCCTGTGCGGCTCTCATCAATATGGGTGATTAACGCGTTGATGCTCATGTCGCGTTTGCTGGCAGCGGCGCAAAATAAATCCCAGAAGGGACGTTCAAGGGAAATGCTGGTGCGATGACCCGATATGCTGACAGAATGTTTGACGATTTCATCAGTCATATCGGGCGCCATCAAATTATTTGCGGGCAAAGAAGTCGTTGCCTTTATCGTCCGTCACGATGAAGGCTGGGAAGTCTTCGATCTCGATGCGCCAAATGGCCTCCATGCCGAGTTCTTCAAATTCCTGAACTTCAATTTTTTTGATGTTGTCTTTGGCCAGGATCGCCGCCGGACCGCCGATGGAGCCAAGATAAAAGCCTCCGTGTTTTTGGCAGGCATCAACAACCACTTTACTGCGATTGCCTTTGGCCAGCATGATCATGCTACCGCCATGGCCCATAAATTCATCCACATAACTATCCATGCGGCCCGCTGTTGTGGGACCGAATGAGCCTGATGCGTATCCTTCAGGGGTCTTGGCAGGGCCTGCATAATAAATGATGTGGTCTTTGAAATACTGCGGCAGATCCTCGCCCGCTTCCAGACGTTCGCGCAGCTTGCGGTGGGCCAGATCCCGGGCAACAATGATTGTCCCTGACAGGCTAAGGCGCGTGCGAATTGGATAACTGCTGAGCGTTGCCAGAATATCTTTCATTGGCCGGTTCAGGTCAATTTTAACGACATTGTCTTCCAGATGCTCGTCGGTAACCTCTGGCAAATATTTTGCTGGATCGGTTTCAAGCTGCTCAAGGAAGACGCCATCTTTTGTGATCTTGCCTTTAACCTGACGGTCAGCTGAGCAAGAAACACCAATACCAATGGGAACACTGGCGCCATGACGTGGCATGCGAATAACCCGGACGTCATGGCAGAAATATTTGCCGCCAAATTGGGCGCCGATACCAAGGCCCTGACTGGCTTTGAGCAAGGCTGCTTCCATTTCCAGATCCCGGAAAGCCCGTCCATGTTCGTTCCCTGTGGTGGGAAGTTCATCGTAATATTTGGTGGACGCCATTTTGACAGTCTTCATAGTGTCTTCGGCAGAAGTACCACCAATAACAACAGCCAAATGATACGGTGGGCACGCGGCTGTTCCAAGCTCATACAGCTTTTCTTCGATGTAGGGGAGTAGCCGATCCGGAGCGAGAACACTGGGAACCGCCTGATGGAGGAAAGATTTATTCGCGGAGCCTCCGCCTTTGGTTAAAAACAGGAATTCATATTCGTTGCTGTCGGTTGCGTAGATATCGATCTGCGCGGGCAGGTTGGTGCCGGTGTTTTTCTCATCAAACATGCTAAGAGGGGCAAGCTGAGAGTAGCGCAGATTGGTTTCGGTATAGGTTTTGAAAACACCTTTGGAAAGGGCGGCTTTATCCTGCCCTTCTGTCCAGACATATTGTCCTTTTTTACCCATGATGATCGCGGTGCCGGTGTCTTGGCATCCGGGGAGGATCATGCCCGCTGCGATATTGGCATTTTTGAGAAGTTCCGTGGCAACAAATTTATCGTTTTCGGAGGCTTCGTCATCTTTGAGAATATTGGCCAGCTGCTGTAAATGAGCCGGGCGCAGCAAATGCGAAACATCTTTCATCGCCTGCGCGGTAATTAGTTCAAGTGCTTCAGGTTCAATTTTCAGCACTTCCTTGCCATCCACATTGATTGTGGAGACAAATTTGTCGGTCAGTTTGCGATAAGGTGTACTATCTTTTCCAAGGGAGAAGATTTCCTGATAATGAAATTCTGGCATTCCTGTTTGTCCCGTCAGACCTAGCGTTGGTGTGATGAACAAATCATTTCCGAGCTCCCAATCAGGTTAGGAAATGATGAGCTCTATCGGTTAATTTAATCTGATTGCAGTCTTATTAGTTTTTGCGGAAGGCGTCCAGTGTAATGACTTCGCCAGCTTTGACTTCTTCATCGGGCGTAGCATCACTTTTCGCTTTGGGTTTGCTTGTCGCTGCGGCTGTATCGGAAGACGGGGCTGTTGCGGCCGCGCCATTGGTGAGCGCAAATTGTAAGCCAAACTGCACAGAAGGATCTGCAAAAGCGGTGACCGCCGAGAAGGGAATAACCAAGGTTTCACGCTGATGATTAAAGCTGAGGCCCAGGCTGAATTTTTCGTCATCAACCGTCAAGTCCCAATATTGATGTTGCAGGACAATCGTCATTTCATCCTTATACCGCTCTTTTAAATGCGCAGGGATATCAACGCCTGCCGCATGGGTTTTAAAGGTGATGTAGAAATGTTGTTGCCCAGACAAGCCCTGCTTAACAGCATGTTTGAGTGAATCGCGAACCACATTCAACAGGGCACGTTCCACAAGCAAATTGTAATTAATTTCGTCAGCCATAACTCTAATACACTCCTGCCCGATACTGTTTACGTTTGCTTCTTGCCCGTTTAAGGGAGGCTTTTGTTTAAGTGAAGGGGCTTCTGTTGCCAGGTGCCCCTCCGAACCCCGTGTAGTGCAATTAAGCAGCTACGGCAAATGCTTCGTTATCGTTTGCATTTGTAAAGTTTGATCCGGTAACGGTGGAATCCCGCCGAGCGAAAATTACGTCTTTACTGCGCGCGTCGAACCTATTTCGCCCCCATATAGAGAATGGTGGAGGCGCCGGGTACCGCCCCCGGGTCCGCAACGTTTATTCCACGAAACGTTTATCGCCATAGTTGGTTGCCCAACGAGTTTAATATAGACACTCGCCCTTCATTTTAAAAGGGGCGAATTTAATTGCAGTGCTCTTTACTGAATTCGGTCCAGTATTTGGAAAGTGTGGGGGTGGTCATTTTTCTCCGAAGAGGGATGTTTTTCAGAAAAATGCGAGGCCCATTGATCTGCGGGTAGATCATAAAAGTAGGTGTCGCCGGAGATGTCCGTATGAACGCGCGTTATATAAAAACGGTCAATTTCGGTGCCAAATAACCGGTATATTTCACCGCCGCCGATGATCATGATTTCATCCGATTGCCGGGCGCGCGCATCCTCTTTCGCCAGATCAAGTGCCCCTTGCACGGAATGAGTAACCAAAACGCCTTCGGCGCTGAAACCGGTATCGCGCGTCAGGACGATGCTGGTTCGCTGAGGTAACATGCCGGGCAGCGAGTCAAAGGTTTTGCGCCCCATGATCATGGGTTTGTTCAGGGTGTTCTTTTTAAACCATTTCAGATCATTGGAAAGGCGCCAGGGCAGCGAATTGTCGGCCCCAATAACGTTGTTTTCTGAAACGGCCAGAATGGCACTAATGCGGATTGCTTCGGCCATTAGACGGCGACCGGGGCTGGGATGTGCGAGGCGGCTTGATAATTTTCGAGTGTGAAATGATCAAAGGTAAAGGCAAACAGGTCTCTGATATCTGGATTGATTTTCAAGGTTGGGAGCGGCCCGGGTGTCCGCGACAATTGCAAGTCAGCCTGTTCCAGATGATTGGCATAGAGATGGGCATCGCCAAAGCTATGGACGAAATCCCCCGGTTCCAGATCGCACACCTGAGCTAGCATCAGGGTGAGAAGGGCGTAAGAGGCAATGTTAAAGGGCACGCCTAAAAAGACATCGGCGCTGCGCTGATAAAGCTGGCAGGACAATTTGCCGTCGGCAACATAAAACTGAAACAGGCAATGGCAGGGGGGGAGTGCCATGTTGTCCACATCAGCCGGATTCCATGCTGTGACAATATGACGGCGCGAGTCCGGGTTGGCCTTGATCTGTTGAACGAGATTTTGAATTTGGTCAATTTTGGTGCCGTTTGGCGCAGGCCAGGATCGCCATTGATATCCATATACAGGGCCAAGGTCGCCATTTTCGTCAGCCCATTCATCCCAAATGCGCACACCGTTATCTTTTAGATACTGGATGTTGGTGTCGCCCGCCAGAAACCACAGCAGTTCATGAATGATGGATTTAAGGTGCAGTTTCTTGGTTGTCAGGACCGGAAAACCTTTGGCCAGATCAAAGCGCATTTGATGCCCGAATATGCTGTAGGTACCTGTTCCAGTGCGATCAGATTTGTAAGTGCCGTGATCTCTGATTGTTTTGAGTAGGTCCAGATACTGCTGCATTTCTATCGCTCTTTTGCCGTCTTGATTTGCCCGAAGTTTATGTACAGGAACAATAGAAGGTTTATTTGGATTTGGCCACGGTCCAGATGCGATAGGGGTGGAAAAAAATGAGGTTAAGATCTGTCTCGCCCAGAACAAATCTGCAAGTGACCTGTTTTGGCCACTTGCAGGGGTATTTAAACCGTTAGCCCGCAGGCTGAATGCATTTACTGCTATCTTTGTTATTCATCTTGTTACTGTCACCGAGTTTGCTGTCTGGCAGGACATAGACGTCAAATGCGGCTTGACCATTTTTCCAGGCAGATGCCGGAATGTTAATTGTTTTACCATATGCGCCGCCGTTGGGATTGATACCTGCGGCGACATTTATTGTCGTGGTTGTTGAACCTTTAAAGACAACTTTGAGTTTGGCCGACCCGCTGGCAATTGTACCTAGATTTGTTACAGCAACCAGAATTTTGGTGGCGGGGCCACCCGCTGGATTTTTCATGCAATAACCGGTGCCGGGTAGACCGGAGTCGCTATTCCCCCACCAGCCTCTTGGAGTGAGATCGATTGTTTCTGCTCTGGAAAGACCGTTGCTTTTACCTTTTTGAAGGGAGGCTGCCTGACCAATTGACGCGCAGCTGATAGCGGCGAGGACGATTGCAGATGTTGCTAAAAAATTTAATTTCTTCATTTAAACTTCACTTTCAATTTTAGATGTCGGAGTTGATTGAAAATTGATTTCAGTTTTAGGTCGGACTAGCCTTCAGGAAGGTTCAAATTTTTTTGAAATTTTTTTTCAGTAATGCGTTTACCCTTTTACCATATTATTGCGGTTAAATTGCCTTGCAGCTAAAAAGGGGCTATGGCAAGCCGATCGGCGTTTGGAATATGCAGGGCTAAATTTAAGGGAAGATGGGGAAGATGACATCAGGCGCGGGTATTCCACAAAGCATGAATGAATGCCTGTCTCTTATCCCTAGAAATGCCCAAAAAATTGCGTTGGTTGGCACCGCATCGGCACATATGGGAACGACCTTTCATCAGTTGTCGCCAAAGGCTAAACAAGAGCGCTTTCCCAATATACGGCGGTTTCTGGATCATTTGAAGGCGGCACCGCTGATCGTTTATGACTGTGTGGTGCTGCAAGCGCAGCCCGGCGCAGAAGGGTTCACAAAAGCCTCCCTGATGCCATTGCATGCCCGTGTGGCCCAAGACGGTGTCTTGTTATTGGATGTGGTGAACCCTTTTTACTTTAAGCAGATCGATCGCAAACTGGCAAAGGCAGGTCCGCTGGATGAGCGGTTGCTTGCGGCTGTCATCGAGAAGTCGGATGATTTTTCCAAGCGACTAACGCTTGAAATGCAAGCGGCTGGATTTCGCGTTGATCATATTTCACGCCTACCCGATAAGGGTTTTGTGCCGTGGGTTAATCAATCCCAGCTGACGGCGCATCTTAAAAATGAAACGAAGGAAAAACTGGCGCGCATCGCGCTATCACCCAGTTTTGTTTTCCGCCTGACCAAAACAGCAGCGCTGCAAATTCGTATTCAGGCCAAGACATTGAAACCCGTTGGCGGGGTTAATGACGTGCGTATTAATGAGCCGTTGGCAGCAATGAACACGATTGCGGGTGTCAGAACCCGCGTGGGTCAGGCACAGACAATCCATACGGGCAGTGGTAAATTTCAGAAAGTCTTTATCTGGCAGCGCCCGGTCATGTCTTTCGAGCACTCCTTGCAAGCTATTCAGCAATTGCGCGCGGCGGGGTATCTGATCATCGTTGAATTTGATGATCATCCATCGCCATGGCCGGTGATTGCGGAGAATAATTTTTTGACATTCGCAGGCGCGCATGCGGTGCAGACGACCAATGAAGCGCTTGCGGCGCTGATTGGACACCATAATCCAGAGGTTGGTGTATTTCCCAATCAGTTAAACCGGCTTCCTTTTCGCTCCTTGCCGCGGGCGGTTGATCGCGCACGGATCTTCTTCGGCGCCTTGAACCGCGCAAATGATTACAAGAATATTCTGCCGGAAATCAATAAGGCTATTGCCGCTTTTAAAGGGGCGTTTCATTTTGATGTGATGGGCGATGAAGCTTTTTTTCAAGCGCTTGAAACAGACCAGAAAAACTTTCAAAAACTTAGTGATTATGGCGGCTACCGAAAAACTCTGGCGCAGGCGGATGTTGCGCTGATGCCGCTTGCGGATAATGAATTTAACCGGATGAAATCAGATCTGAAGCTGATCGAGGCTGCAGGCGCGGGCGCCGTCGCTATTGCCAGTGATACAGTTTACGAAAGCACCGATCCCGAAAGTGAGTTTTCCGAAATCTGCCGCACGCCAGAGGCCTTTGGAGCGGCTTTAGTGCGGTTGGTGAATGATCCTGATTACCGCCTGTCCAAACAGCGAAAAGCCCGTGCTTACGTTCAGGACAACCGTTTGTTGAGCGATCATTACATGGCGCGATATGATTGGATCCGGGATTTGCTGGACCGCCGGGCGGCGCTGGACCTTAGTCTTGGCGATCGTCTTGTCGCTATCGCTCCCAAATCGGAAAGTTAATTAACTGACCACATCCTCTTGCAGCAGGTGACGGCCTTCGGGGTCTTCGATTTCCAATACCCATAAATCCCGGTCGAATTTCAGCTGCTTTTCGATATAGGCGTCGGCGGTCTCCTCGCTGACCCAATCGGCGCCCGTACCCTGCAGCCATTGGCGTTTACCCGTTGCAAAGTTGGTGGTTGGCATTAAAACCATACAGCTATTATTGAGGCGGTTGATTTTAATGAGAACAGAACCTGCCTGATCATCGCCGCGCTTAACCACAAAGGCGGGGATATTCATAAAGTTGCAGGTTCTTAAATGGGCTTTTACCCATATTTCGGCCTTTAGGCGTGCTTCCATTCTTAAACAGGGTCCTGATTTACATGGGCAGTTGTGTCGTCGAGCAGGATCATATCACGAATGCGCAGTAATCTGTTACGCCGTCCTAAATCATTTTGCTGTGCGCAAAAATCGGCGTCGCGTTCAAGTTGGGATATGACCTCTGTTCCATATTTATCCCTGTAATATTGTGTAAGAGAAAAAATATCGCCGGCCATCTGAACCCCCGCTTTTTAAAGCTAAAGTGATTGTACTTCTTTATGGCGAAAGCAGCTAACCGGATGATCATTGACCATGCCCACCGCCTGCATGAAAGCATAGACGATTGTTGGTCCAACAAATTTGAACCCCCGGGATTTCAAATCTTTAGAGATCGCCTGACTGAGTGGGGTTTCCGCCGGAACCTGTGACATGGAAGTCCAGTTGTTTTGAAGCGGTTTGCCATCCAGATAGGACCAGAGGAGGTTGGAAAATCCGTCTTCTTTTTCCTCAATTTCCAGAAAAAGTCTGGCGCTGCTGATCGTGCCAACGATCTTGGCGCGGTTTCGAATAATACCTGCGTCCTGCATCAGGCTTTCAACTTTAGCATCGTCATATTTTGCAATAATTTCAGGCTCAAAACCGTCAAAGGCTTTAATGAAATTTTCGCGCTTTCGCAGGATCGTGATCCATGAGAGGCCCGCTTGAAAGCCATCCAGAATAAGTTTTTCAAATAAAGCCCGGCTGTCATAAATGGGAACGCCCCATTCTTCATCATGATACGCCTGATAAAAGGGATCATCGCCGCACCAGCTACAGCGCTGAATATTATCAGCCCCGGTGTTTAATCCTGTTTCCATCGCCTTCACCTGTTCGCTATTTGTTCTAATTTATATCGCGGCAGCTGACTTTGATCAAGCCGCAAATTTTACTCAGCTGTTTCAGGTAAAATAACGTAATCCGGTTTTTCCAAAACAAGCCCGGCAGGCTCCAGTGCCGCGTTGCCATCCGCTATATTCTGCCAATCGGCAAGCCGCGTAAAAGCAAGGCCATAGGGCGCTTGAAAAGAGGAGACGGTGGCGATTTCCTTATCGTTGAAGCGAATGGGATCGCCTGCTTTAATTTTTCCGTCATAGCGAAAGGCAAAAAGGCGCTTTTTAATCTTGGCCCGGTATTTGGTCCGTGCAGTGAGTTCCTGACCGATATAGCAGCCTTTGGAAAAACTCACGCCGTTCAGCTCTTCGAAGTTTGCTTCCAGCAGAAAGTTTTTTTCAGGCTGAATATCGGTGCCGCCTTCTGGCACCCCAAGGGAGAGACGCAGCGCGGTATAGTCTTCAATTGGTGCGGTTTTGATACCAGGTAACGCATTTGCAAAATCGCTGTCTGCAGTTTCGATGATCCGGTAGCCCAGTTCCTTCAGCCGCGGGTCCGCGTATAGAAAATATGTCTCATCGCCAGTGGCGTCGCCCGTTGTTTGTGGGAAGTCGTCCTTTGCCCCATCGTAGAGGGCCGATATTGCCAGGTCACTGCTGACATCCGTGATAGTGCAGTCGGCGCGCAGCTTATACATGGTCAGGCGCCGGATCAGGTCGGGGCTGCTGTCTTTCAGGCAATCAAGATAGATGTCGCCTTTCCACGAGATGACAAAGAAATCTTGCAGGAACTTGCCTTGTGGGGTGAGCAGGGCTGAATAAACCACCTTTGTTTCCGAAAGGGGCTTGAGGTTATTGCTGATCAGATTTTGCAGAAACTCAAAGGTATCTTTGCCTGAGAGTTTTAAAAGCGATCTGTTGGAAAGGAGCGAACGTTTCATAATCTAAAATAACCTGAAATAATGACCAAAAAGACCAAAATGGTCTTGTATCCTATCAGTATCTTTACTCCTTGCAAGTGGTCTTGTCTTGGCAAGTTCTTAAATGATGTTTAGAAAGGCAGCAGCAGATAAAAGGAGCGGAAAACATGCAGGCAGATCTTATCATCCGAAATGGAACCGTCGTCTCACATCGGGGCATTGACCAGCTGGATATCGCAATCAAGGACGAAAAGATTGTTGCCATTGGCGCGCTGGGGCAAATGTCTGCGGCGGATGAAATCGACGCGAGTGGCTTGCATATCCTGCCGGGCGTCATTGACAGTCAAGTGCATTTTCGCGAGCCGGGATTAGAGCATAAAGAGGATTTGGCAACGGGAACCGCTGCGGCGGCACTTGGGGGTGTCACTGCGATTTTCGAGATGCCCAACACCAATCCGCTGACATTGACCGCCGCTGATATGGCTGACAAGGTCCGCCGTGGGCGCGAAAAAGCATGGACCGATTTTGCGTTCTTCATTGGCGCAGCGGCAGAGAATGTCGAAAGCCTGCCCATGCTGGAACGTCAGGAAGGCGTGAGCGGGGTTAAGCTGTTCATGGGATCATCCACAGGCAGCTTGCTGGTTGATAATGACGAGGATATCCGAAAAGTACTGAGCGCGGGATATCGCCGGGTTGCCATTCACGCCGAAGATGAACCCCGCTTGCTGGAGCGCCGTCATCTGGCCGTGGATACCGTGCATAATCATCCGGTCTGGCGCGATGAAATCGTCGCCTATAAAGCGACTGAGCGGGTTTTGAAAATTGCCCGCGAAACAGGACGCCGTATTCATGTCCTGCATATCACAACCAAAGATGAAATGGCATTGCTGGCTCAATACAAAGACATCGCAACGGTTGAGACGACACCACAACATCTGACGTTATCGGCCCCTGATTGTTATGATCAGCTTGGATCGTATGCTCAGATGAACCCGCCCATTCGCAGTGAAGACCATCGCTTGGGGATTTGGCAGGGGGTGCGTGATGGCGTTGTGGATGTATTGGGATCAGACCATGCGCCGCACACCAAAGAAGAAAAAGCGCAAGCCTATCCGGCAAGCCCGTCAGGTATGCCCGGCGTTCAGACGCTGCTGCCTTTGATGCTGGATCATCACAATAAAGGCGAGCTGTCGCTATCGCATTTGATGGACCTGACATCGGCAGGACCTGCGAGAATTTATAATGTGGCTGGTAAGGGACGCATCGCACTTGGGTTCGACGGTGATTTGACGCTCGTTGATTTGAAACGCAAACAGGAGATTACCAGTGACTGGTTGGCGTCCAAATGCGGCTGGTCGCCGTTTGAGGGCAAAACCGTTCAGGGGTGGCCCGTGGGTACAATCATTCGGGGCCGTCAGGTGATGCGCGACGGTGAGCTTTTGGGTAAATCAGGTGGGCAGCCTGTTAAATTTCAGGAATGCTTTAAGTAAGTGTCTTGGGAATGTCGGTTAGACATTCCCTTTCGCGACAAAATGCGGATTGTCATGGCCATCTTTGCCATAACCCAGCGGGGCGCCGTCCAGTGTTTCAACGCGCCCGCCTGCGGCTTCCAAAATTGCCTGACCAGCACCGATGTCCCATTCCATGGTTCGGCCCATGCGGGGATACATGTCGGCACTGCCTTCTGCGAGCAGGCACAGCTTTAGCGATGACCCTGCCGAGATCAGATCGGCAACCTGGAATTTTGCAATATAGTCGTCGGTCTCTGGCGTGCGATGTGAATGACTGGCCACCACAGTCAGGCCCTTTTCCGGTTTGGCGCGCACCGCGATTTTCGCCGTTGATCCCGCTTCGTCCACTTTATAGGATTGACCCGGTCCGTATGCGTAATAAGTGGTGTTTTTTGCCGGTACATGGATGACGCCCATGGTTGGCTTGCCCTGTTCCACCAATGCAATATTCACGGTGAATTCGCCGCGTTTATGGACAAATTCTTTGGTCCCATCAAGCGGATCCACCAGCCAGAAAACACCGCCAGATAAATCAGGCTCATGCCCGCCAGCAACGCTTTCCTCGGCAAGGATCGGAATGTCGGGTGTCACCGCGAGCAATCGCTCCAGAATAATTTTCTCGGCGGCAACATCCGCCGCTGTTACGGGGCTGTCATCGCTTTTGGTATCCACATCAAAATCCCGATTGTAAATTTCAAGGATGACTTTCCCTGCTTCAAGAGCGATGTCGGTTATTTCGGCGCAAAGTGCGGCGCGATCGTTGATCATGTGCGGACCCTGATGGATTTAGAAAATATGGCCGAAACAATAATGTAATTAGACGGGATGTCATCCTTTAATTGACCTGCTTTACAAGGGCAGGTGAGAAGGAGATAGTGGGGCCATGAAAGAATTTGAAATCACGCCTGATGTGGATGATGCCCGCCTTTTTGATACTGTCGAGGGGCTGGACCATGAAGGCCGCCCCTTGTCCATGCCGGTCATTGTTGAAAAGCCGCTGACCCTTTATCTGAATTCGCGGGAAATCGTCACCATGATGACAATTTGCGATTACCCCGAATATCTGGCCATTGGCTATTTGCTGAATCAGAATATGTTGCAAGCGGATGATGTTGTTACCGCGATTGATTATGACGATGATTTGGGCGTGGTGATTGTCCGCACCCCCGATGAGACCGATTTCGAAGACAAGTTAAAGAAGAAAACCCAAACGTCAGGCTGCGCGCAAGGAACCGTGTTCGGCGACGTGATGGAAAAATTTGAAGAGATTAAACTGGACGATGCTGCTTGCCTGAAAACATCGTGGATTTACGCGCTGTCGCGGAAAATAAATCAGCAGCCGTCGCTGTATTTAAAAGTTGGGGCGATCCATGGCTGCGTTTTGTGTGAGGGGGACGTGCCGCTGGTTTATATGGAGGATGTGGGGCGGCATAATGCCATTGATAAAATCGCCGGATTTATGTGGGCGAAAAAAATAGCGCCCAAGAATAAAATTTTCTACACAACAGGGCGGCTGACATCTGAAATGGTCATCAAGACTGTACAGATGGAGATCCCGATCCTGATTTCCCGAAGCGGATTTACCGCGTGGGGTGTGGATTTGGCGCGGCAGGCGAACTTGACGCTTGTCGGGCGCGCGAAGGGAAAGCGGTTTCAGTGCCTTGCCGGAGAGGCGCGATTACAATTTGATGCGGACCCGGCCTCTGTTGAGGATGAGGGGCGAAGGCATCAACGAAAGGGAAGTCAATGAGTGAGGGTGAGAAATTCCCTTGTGTGGTTTTGGCCGGAGGATTGTCCCGGCGCATGGGCGGCGAACATAAATTTTTAAAAACCCTTGGTGGTAAATCCTTGCTGGAACGGATTTTGGAGGTGTTGGTGCCGCAGGTGGGTTCGATCCTGATCAACAGTAATTCAGAAGTCCAAGATACAAAATATCCGGTTTGCCCAGATGTCGTGCCCGGTCATTTAGGCCCCCTTGCGGGCATATTGACGGGCCTGAAATATTTCAGTGAACAGGGTACCTCGGCCTCGCATATGCTTTGCGTTGCCTCAGATGCGCCCTTTATTCCCGATGATTTGGTCGCCCGGCTTAAAGCGGGTTTAAGCGGGAATATAAATTCGATTGCCATGGCCTATTCCAATAGCCGCATTCATCCGGTGATCTCCCTCTGGCCTTTTGCCCTGACCGAAGCGTTGGAAGAGGCGCTTGTTCAAGAGGATCTTCGGAAAATACTGGTGTTTGCAGAACGATATAGCCTGAACAGTGTGGAATGGCCTGTTGAGGCAGGCGATCCTTTTTTCAATATCAACCGCCCCGAAGATTTAGCGCAAGCAGAGGCGCGCGTGCAACGATAGTCTATTGAAATATCTGCCAAATCATTCAGGTAAACCGCCATTGACGTCTGCGCTGCACTCGCGGTTCATCAAGACAGGGTAGAGCAGCGGAGCCGTGACATCGCAGATCTCGTTGTTCGTGAGTGGCCGCTTAGATTGCAGACTAAGTTCGAATGTTCTATCAAGAATGCGCGACCTCCTGCAAAGACTGAGAATTTTGTGAAACCGATATCCATTTCAAATAAAGAAGCCCGCCAGCTTTGGCTTTCGTCGCAAGGGTTAGGGGAGGCTCCAACCGGGCCGCTAGATGTACTGGGGATGATAAAGAAACTTGGTTTTGTGCAGCTTGATACAATACAGGTCGTTTCGCGCGCGCATCATCATATTCTTTGGAGTCGCAATCAGCATTACCGCGAACCCATGCTTGATCAATTGCTTGAACAGGATCGGTCTATTTTCGAGCATTTCACCCACGATGCATCCGTTATTCCCATGGACTATCTTCCCATGTGGCGCCGTCAGTTTCGACGGAAAAAGGAACAGATGGATCGTCCGGGGTGGTTAAAAAATCCACCTGATAAATCTATTCAAAAAGCCGTATTAGAGCGCATTCGCAACGAGGGGCCATTGTCGACCCACGCCTTTGATACGAAAGTTGTCGGAGAGAAGAAGATGTGGTCACGTCCACCGCATAAACTTGCGCTGGATTACATGTGGTACAGCGGTGAACTTGCGACTTCCCGCAGAGTGAATTTCACCAAATTCTATGATCTGGCTGAACGTGTCTTTCCCGAGGACCTGTACCGCACCAAAATGAGCGATGAAGAGCAGATTGACTGGTTATGCCGGGCGGCCTTGGATCGAATGGGGTTTGGGACTGTGGGTGAAATTCAAAGATATTGGGATGCGTTGAGCGCCGCAGAAGTGCGCGACTGGCTCGCGTCTTCGGCTTCGACCCTTCAAACTGTTGAAATCGAAACGGCGCATCGAGGCAGCATGACTGCGTTTTCACTCGCGGACATAGAAGAGCGAATTGCGGGTTTGAAGCCTGCGACCAGTCGGCTTCGTATTCTCAACCCTTTTGATCCCGTTATTCGCGACCGGGATCGCTTAGCGCGTTTGTTTGGTTTTGAGTATCGGGTGGAAATGTTCGTGCCCGCGGCTAAACGCATTTGGGGTTACTATGTCTATCCCATCCTGGAAGGCCACCGGTTTGTTGGTCGCATAGAAGTAAAGGCGGATCGCAAAAACTCTGTTTTAACCGTTATCAACTTCTGGCCTGAAAAAGGATGCCAATGGCCCGCCAGCCGTTACCAGAAACTGACATCAGAGTTGGAACGCATGAAGAAGCTTGTCGGAGCAAGCGACGTTGTCTGGGCTGTGTAAGGCTATGATGAAAAGGTGTAAGCAAGCCGCCCGGATTGACAGGGGAGCTTTCGGGTCTTTGCAGACATTACCTTCCAAGACCGATTGGGCGCGGCAACGTCTTGTTATTTATCATTAGCATCGAGAGGTGCATCACCGCAGAAACAAACTAACTAAAACTTTAGAAACTTGCAGGGGTAGGTCGCCCTTTAGCTTGCTCGGTCATTGTACAGACCATTCGCTCGAGAAAATATCTCTGTATAGTCAGGAAAGATCTCTCCGAGGTCGTCCCACGTTATCATAGCATCAAACTGTTTTTTAGTGCTCTCTCGAGGCTTGTAAATTGATGAGTGTAGCCCGACTAATTTAACGTCAAGGATTTGGACGTTTCCAAAGCAGAAATTGTTTTTCAGAATCAATTTCCTTGCCTCATGAAGCTTTTCAATTTGGGCATTGTTGAAAGGTTGATGAGCTTTGCCCTCTAAAATAATGAGCGTGCCGTTATCAAGTATGAAAACAGCATCAAAAGTCTGTTTTTCGAAGTCAGGGCCGTGGCGAGATGTCTTAAATTTCATGGCGTAATCGCGCAATAGGCAGACCTCGAAGCCCATATCGACTATACGTGCCGTCGAGTCCAGTTTAAGTTGCTTAGAGATGAGTTCCAGAAACCGCTCGCGATTTTGGTTGCACGCGAGATAGAAATTAACGGTGAAAAAGACTTCACCTCTGGCAATATCAGAAAGATTAGCCATCATTGACTTCCTTTAGTTTTGGATAATTTAAGTTTGTCATCGCATTGCTTGGACATTTCCATAAGAACGGATTTTAGTTGATCGTGTACTGCGCCGGTAAGAATACCGTTTGATTGAAGAATGTGAAAATTTGTAGTCACGGCACCTCACATATTTCCATAATTGCATAAGCGATATTAAGGTTCACACCACAGTAGATTGCAAAACATCAAAGTAAAAATGGTTTCTGGATGCTCATCGCACTTCCGGCCCATAGCGAAAATTTGTCACTGTATCTACCGAGAAACTCTATCGAAGGAAAAGACTGTGAATTGCTAATTGTGTATAGCCGTGTACACATCGAAACAGCACTGAAAAAAATAGAAACCATGAAGTGTTAGAAATTACGGAGTTTCCGGATGAAGCCAATTATTCGATACCGTAGGATTGGTGAAAATGGCAGAATGACATCGGCGTGACCCGACCATTTTGCTGAGAAATGAAATTGCATGATTTTTCACTATAGTATCTAATTTTAGTTAGATCAGAAATGGTCATCAATTCCATTTCAAGCGGTTTGTTGGGGCGGTTTGGTAATGATAGATAAAATTCTCTTGCCGCATCAAAATCAGAATCAACTTTGAATTGAAAGTCTAAAACATCTTCCCGTAATTGTACAAATTTTTTGCCGAAGATGGTGGTTTGTTCAGTGAGGTCTTCCTCGGTGAGGATTAGTTTCAAATCTCCGACATATTTTACCTCCCCTTCATTCAATGTGAATTCAATATTTTTTGTCGGTGAGAATCTTGAGAAATACCTCATATTTATCAAGGTGCTATATACATATCTATAGGTTCCTATTGGAATTTCCACGGCAACAAATTTATCTGAAGCAGACGAATAGTTGAATGCCGTTGAACTTTCAAAATCTGCCTTAAACTCATCGGTGTATTTTTCCGAGGCAAGAAGGTTAGGTTTGGTGGCATATAGATATTTCTGAGACTGGGTAGAGAACCTTGTATTCAACATGGTAGATGCACTGAATATCCCAGTTCCGCTGGGTGTGATGGCTTGTGGTAGTATGTCTATGACCCTAAGGATAACAATTCCTGTTTTAACAGTCGCATCACCCTCATATGCGATTAGTTTGTGTTCCCAGTCAGCATCGGCTCTAGACACTTGTGATAAACTCATGGTTTCGCAGCCTGAGAGGAACCAAAGTAAAGAAAAAGTGAATAGCAATCTCAGCATTCCAGTTGCCCATTTCAGAGAGTATTGTGGTTTGTAAACTTATTTAATTTTAGAGACATAAGTGGTTAAAAGCAAATCGGAAAGTTCTTCTACACCCTTGCCATCGTGACTTTTGGCGATGTTTAGTCGAGGCCTGTCATGCAACTTTACATTTCTTAAGCACTCAGCTTTCTGAGAGTAAAACCACTACGCTTGCACAGATACTCCAGTAAGTGCGCGAACCGCAGAGGCGGGGCCGTTTTGCCGCTTGAGCCGAAGAATATTCATACGGATAGGTTTTTTTAAGTTGCCATCTGATGATCAGTGGTTGGCGCTTGGTTAGCTTAGCTGGCACCTCTTCATTGTAGCTTTCAGCCCATTGCTGCCGTCCATGATGCTGTCCGAATACTACAGCGCAGTATGTCAATTGCAGACATTGGAACGTTACAGCAAACTTATTGAGGTGCTAAGGTCGGCAATACGGACTTTCGGGTCATCCTTGGAATTGAGCAAACTTCCGCTTCCTGCTCATGTTCAACGACTCTTCTTGGTTCAAGCCTTAAAGCAATTCTCTCGGTGCCATTTTAGGAAGCTTGGGTGCGGTTGGTTGACTGGAAGCCCGGGGACAATGGCTTTTCCACTCATATTGATCAGACCCACGACGCTATCAGGATCGTTGACGTGCCGCGAAATCATGATTTCATGATCATCGGTCAAACCAATTAGCCCTCGATCAAACATCCAATGGGCAGTGCCAGATAAGGCTATTCCGTTGCTCAGGATGTCAGGGCCATTGGCTTCAACGGGTTTGATGTGGGCGGCATCAACTTCTGCTCTGCCACCACCATTGATAAGCTGCAGACCGGTAATGGCACATCTCTTGTCATAGGCTTTGAGAACTAGCCGGCGGAACAGTCGATCTCGAACCACGCGCGAGGTTACTTGATTGACACGGACACGGGGTTGTTCAAAAACAAACGGTGACTGATCTTCAGCTACAGCAAAAGATGGCTGGTCCACTTCGATTTCTCCGATACGCGGTAATTCCGGCTGCATCTCATCAAAGCCGAGCTCTAGAATACGGTCGAAATCTTCTGATGATATTGATCGTACAGCGGACTGAGCTCTACCAGACATATGCCCTTTCTCATTGAGAAGACCTCTTTCGGCGATATTTGAGCCATCATTGAAGGGGACCGGATTAATGAAATCCAAATAGCTGCCTTGCTCTATCAATGCCAGATACATGTTTTCCGTAGTGGGATCAGGGACCACTTTCTCGACCTTGGCTATGGCAAAGTATCCGCGCGTATTAGGAACCTTGCTGGGTTCCAGATATACGATCCAATTCTGGATGCAGGCTTGAACACGAGTCAAGTAATTACCCGGAAACTGATATCGCTCAGCCGGGGTGTCATCATATCGCGAATCTGATCGGTGAATGAAAACGCCAAGTCCCATGTTTAAGATCTATCACGGTTCAACAACCGGATCCAGAATATCTGTAAAACTCGATTTAGGTGATAGCAAATTCATGTTGCTATTGTGAACTGGTCAAGTTCTTCAAAATTGGAAACAAGCCAACTTAATTCTAGATGCCTGCAATGTCGATTTAAGGCCCAAGATTTGGCACCCGCAGCGAACCTCCGCTTCCCGCCCAACTCAGCAGTTGGCCGATATTTGAATTTAGGTGTCCCTAGGTTTGAACCTGCCGCCTAATGCGCGTTTACGGCTTCCCGCCGACGTGAGGGATCTGTCCCAGCAGCTCTTTTTTGCGCGCTTCCACCCGGTCAGATAAAAACTGACTGACCGCTTTAATGCGGGCGAGGTCGTGGATTTCCTCAGGTGTGTTGAGCCAGTAGGTGCGGTTGACCTCTATTTCATCGCGGAGGATGCAGACAAGTTCGGGCTGTTGATCGGCAACGAAGCAATGCATGATATTTTACGCCTTGCAATCCGAGCGATTGTGGTTTGATAATCTCTTTTTATTGAGCAAAATCTTTTCGCCATTTAGAAGGATTACATCCATAAATACGGCGGAAAGCGGCGGAGAATTTGGCAGGGTTGCTATATCCAACCATCATTGCAATATCCAAAATTGAGCTTTTGGTGGACAGTAATTCTTTGGCCCGTTCCATTCTTCGATTGGTGAGGTATTCGTAGGGTGCATATCCCGTTGATTCACGAAATGCCCGAGTCAGATTACGCCTATCCTGCCCCAGCAAATCTGCAATTTCGTGTATACGCAAATCGCCGTCTATTCGACTTTCGATTAAGTCCAGTGCCTCTTGTAATTGTTTAGAGGACAAAGGTTTAACGGCTCGAGGAGAAGGAAGTTTTGAATGTTGTGTCGTTAAATGGCGAAGTATCAAATCGAGCCCATGATCAAAAAATGCGGATGAAAGGCCATGAACCAGAGCATCCTGCCACAATGCCGTCAGTACAGACGTGCAAAGTTGATCATTGTGAAGCTTCGACATTGCAGGTAAAAGTGCCTCTCGACCACCGAAATCAGAGACAATCGAATCTACTTTTTCAGCACTAACTGCAATGCCCAGCATCCGTGCTTTTGGCGTAAAACCCACAGCTCTTGTCTTGGGCAAGGTCACAGCCAAAGTACCCGGCCTAAAGGAGCCTTCCACGGTTCCCCAATCGCCAGTCTTTCTCATTTTACCTGCTCGCCCCAAAGCCATCGACATCATTAAATACGGCGAAGATTCAAATTCGGAATCTGTTTCACCAAGTGATGAAACGACAAGCAATGTGGTACCGGACAGATCAGAAAAACATTCAGAAGGCTGGAGTTCTCGTGTTGCAACTCGTTGCCTGAAATTATTTTGCTCCTTTGTCCAATCAGTTATTTTTTTACCTGACATTTTACTTTTACCCGCTTTTGGATTGTTTCTTGCGTGCGCGGAGTGGACCGGCGACATACAAATTTAGTAACTCTTATTGCGAATGATTGTCAACTGCAAGAAAGCATGGCAGGAGAGTACTATGAGAAAAACCAACGTAAGATATCTTGCTGCGAGCGTCTTGCTTCTAGCGTCCAGTAATGCTGCTGCAACAGACGAGAAAACCGAAACACCAATCGTACTTGAACCACTGATGATATCGGGTGACTTGATAGGACGGTCATGGCTTGAGACAGGAACAAGCGTTGAAGCTTTAAATGAAGAAGACCTGGAAAACCGAGCCGGTCAAAACAGTGTTAGAGATATTCTCGAAAATGCAACCAATGTAACCATGCCAATCGGTACCGGAAAGGGACCGACTATACGGGGGATTGATGGTACGGGTGCAGCTGAAAATGCAAACGCTTTTTTTGCGGGCAGTCGAGCGCGCGTGGGCTTAAACATTGATGGTAGACCTGCCAACTACAACGAAATTGTTTTCGGGAATAGTGCCTTGTGGGATGTGGAGCGAGTGGAACTACTGCGAGGTCCGCAAAGTACACTGGTTGGACGCAATGCAATTGCAGGGACTCTAACAATAAAAACAAATGATCCTGTCTTCGATACAGAAGCGGCTTTCCAAACCTCTGTAGGAAACTTCGATTCCAAGCAAATCTCAGGCATGGTGAATGGCGTGTTTGTTGATAATGTTGTGGCAGGACGCCTGGCCTTTGATGTACGAAGTAGCGAGTCGTCTGTAAATTACACCCCTTATGACGGGGTGAGTAATCCAGGAGATATTGAATCGATAAATCTACG
The DNA here is from genome assembly GCA_034669685.1 of Sneathiella sp. Lineage (GTDB taxonomy): Bacteria > Pseudomonadota > Alphaproteobacteria > Sneathiellales > Sneathiellaceae > Sneathiella. The sequence continues at coordinate 1,547,780 of JAXMOU010000001.1, read as the reverse complement.
GGGAAAATTGCTTATTCACCCAAATATCGGCCAGTATTCCACTTTACGTCTGACAGCAGCTCGTAACAGTTTCAAAAGCCCTAACAGTGAAATCATTGTTAAGCCATTCGATGATAAAGTCTCGAATTTTCCGCAACAGCCTGTCCATATAACAACGACAAACAGCATTGTAGCGGAATTTGAAGTGGAGCTATCCGATGAATGGCAATTGGAAATTGATACGTCAGTAACTGATTTTTCTTTCGAAAGAAAAACGGCACCGGGCTCGTCTGCTGCAGCAATTGACTCCTATGAATTCTCGATTGATCCACGGCTTCGTTGGTACGGTGAAAACGGCTTTGAAGCCTTATTTGGCATCCATGCATTTATCGCAGATCAAGATGAAACGATCCTTCTTGTCGCTGATCAGGATTTTGAAGATAAGGTAAATACATATGCAGCCTATGGAGAAATCATTGTTCCTGTACTGGACAATGTGAACGTAACGGTTGGTGGCCGTTATGAAGTTGAGCGACATCGCCGTAGTGGCGGCGATGCTGCCGGTGCCGTTGCTACGATTGACTTTGAAGAAACATATAAAGAGTTTTTACCAAGGTTTGATATCAACTGGAAAGCCTCTAAGGAGCAAAGTTACGGTTTCCTAGTCTCGAAAGGTTATAACGCCGGTGGCGGCGGTATTTCATTCGGTTCACCAATTCCATTTCCAATCATTCACTATACCTACGATAAAGAGACAGTATGGAACACTGAAATATATGGCCGTCAAACTTTATTCGGCGGTGCGCTGAAGCTGTCAGAAAATGTGTTTTATTCTCGATACAAAGATATGCAGCTTCCATTCGATCTGACGCCAAACAATTCCGCTGATGAGCTGTTTGTTGTCCGGAACGCAGATCGCACGACCGTTTATGGCGCAGAGTTTGGAGCGAATCTTACCCTGGACGGTGGGGTAGAAATATTTGGCAATGTGGGATTATTAAAAACAAAAGTGAACTCATTCCCTGGTTCGGGTGTTGAGAGTAATCAACTTTTAACGGCCCCAAATTTTACGGCAAATCTAGGCGCCAATTGGACGTATGATGGGTTTCTCAGCAGCGTGACCACCCGGTATACCAATGGCTATTACACAGATATGAATAACCGCCCAAGAGGACAAGTCGACCCCTATTTCGTAACCGATGCGAAAATTGCATATGAAATTGGAAATCTGCAACTCTTTGGTGAAATCAGCAATATTTTCGATGCTCAGGAATTTATTGCCCGCTACCCGAATGAGTCATCCTCGGCTTCGGATACAGCAGTGTTAATACAACCCCGAACATTCAAGTTTGGTGCAACGGTGAAATTTTGATGATGTCTAAAATTATTGGTGATGATACTCTTTGGCCGCTAGGTCTAATGATTGCTCAAGGAGAGCAATCATTAGATCACCATCAACAGATGATCGAAATTTGGGATAACTGGTTCGAACGAGCGGAAAAATTCCATATTTTAAGGGTTTACCGGGATACTGACTCTTTGAAAAAAGTGCCAGGTGTCGCGAAAGCATCGAAGTCATGGTTAAGAGCAGGCGCAAAAGAAAAGATGAAACTATTTGTCTCTTCAATGTTGATTGTAGTGCCTCCAGATTCATTCGAAAAAGTCCAACATCTCAGTATCGAAAAAGTTTTTCACGTTCCAGGAGGCATTTTTCCTTCTGTTGCTGAAGCTGTTCATCAGTTGGATAGAAACGGTGGATTATTTCCGCATACACTGGAAGAAATAGATCTACTTCTTTCACAGGATCACGTTGAAAGGTGACACCCTTTCCAAGGGAGCACGATGCATAATCATGGATTATAGTTGGATGATATAGAAAAATGATCAAAAAAATTCTTATTGCGTTTGTATGCTTGTTTTCCACATCTGCACATTCAGATACACCTCAACGAATTGTCTCCGTCGGTGGCGGGCTTACAGAAATAATCTATGCCCTGGGAATGGAAGGTCAATTGGTTGGTACCGATACAACCAGCTATTTTCCTTCTGCTGCGTCGCAGCTACCGAAAGTGGGATATCTGAGAAGTCTTTCCCTGGAGGGCATATTGTCCTTGGCCCCGGATGTCATCATCTTATCTGAAGATGCAGGTCCGCCAAAAATCATTAAACAACTGGAAGCGACGCAACAGAATATTGAACGCTTCGTTTCCCCTCGGACTTTGAAACAGGTTAAAGAAAACATTCATCGGTTAGGTGATTTACTGGGGCAGGAAGATCAAGCCGCCGCCTTGTCCCACCAGTTGACTCAAGAAGCAAAAGAGTTGCGCAAAATTGTGAGTTTGCAGAAAAAATCTACTCGAGTTCTATTTGTACTTAATCATGTCAGTGGTACGCCAATGACCGCGGGACGTGATACTCCCGTGGATGGGATCATTTCATTGTCGGGTGCACAGAACGTCGCTGAAGGGATTAAGGGCTACAAACCCCTTACGCCGGAAGCAGCTGTTGCTTTACAGCCGGATGTTATTCTAACGACCAGCCAAGGAATTGAAAATGAGAACGGAGCTGATGCGTTGTTTCGCAAACCGGGTCTTTCCTTGACTCCTGCTGCCAAGAACCGCCGTATTGTCGCAATGGATACGTTACTATTGGTTGGCTTTGGTCCGCGGACCGTTAAGGCCGCTTTGGATTTGAATTCCCAGTTACAAAAATATGCACAATAACAATGAAACAACTCATCTTTTGGCAACCGCACCATTATTTTTTCCAATGCTTTTTCAACGAATTTTTCGCTGAGCGCACAATTCAGCAGTTGGTCGATGTTTGAGTTTGGGCGTGGCTCGATTTGAACCTACCGCCTAAGGCGTGTTTAGGTCTTAACATTGAGGTGGGGGATCTGTCCCAGCAGCTCTTTTTTGCGCGCTTCCACCCGGTCAGATAAAAACTGACTGACCGCTTTAATGCGGGCGAGGTCGTGAATTTCCTCCGGTGTGTTGAGCCAGTATGTGCGGTTGACCTCAATTTCATCGCGGAGGACGCAGACAAGCTCGGGCTGTTGATCGGCAACGAAGCAATGCATGATGTTCAGGCCCGCGCCGGCGAGAGAGGCCTGAAACTGAAAAACGATGCTGGAGCTTTTCAGGGTGACGTTGGGGTTTGAGACAAACTCGCTGAGATAGAGCATCTGTGGATCGGGGACCAGTTCATCAATATAGGACACAAAGTTATGATCTTTCAGGTCCGCCATGCTGCGAATGGGCGGATGGTGTTTGAGGTAGGATTTGCTGGCATAAAGGCGCAGATTATAGTCAGTCAGCTTTTTTGAGATCAGGCGGCCAGAGCGGGGGCGTTCCAATGTGATGGAGAGGTCCGCTTCGCGTTTTGACAGGCTGACAAAGCGGTCATTGGCCACAAATTCCAGCTCAATTTCCGGATGGCGCTCCTGAAACAACGGCATGTCCTGTGACAGGAACTGACTGCCAAACCCTTCGGGAACGCCGAGCCTGACCACTCCGGTCAGGGTTTTATTCTCGCCGCCAATCAGGTCCTGAATGGTGGCGGACGCGCTTTCCATAGATTCGGCCTGTATCAAGAGCCGCTCTCCCGCTTGCGTTAAAACATACCCGCGGGTCGTGCTTTCAAATAATTTGGCGTCCAGTTCCTGCTCAAGCGTTGAAATGCGGCGGCTAACGGTCGTATGGTCAACTTTAAGGGCTTTTGCTACTTCCGTCAGGCGACCTTTGCGGCTAAGCTCCAAGAAAAAGCGGATATCATTCCAGTCAAACATGTCAGTATCTCGTTGTGTATTTTTGCACATGGTATCTGCAATCTTACCTGATTACTTTGCATTTATACCCATGTAAAGTCACGGCATCAGAATTTCATTGTTGGGAGCGAAACCATATGACAACCCAGATTAAACATTTTATCGGCGGCAAGTATGTTGCTGGCACATCCGGTCGGACAAGCCCGGTTTATAATCCAAGCACAGGCGAGCAGTCGGGTGAATGTCCGCTGGCAACCGAAGCAGAAGTGGGCAATGCAATCGCCAACGCACAGGAAGCATTCCCAGGTTGGGCCGGTACATCGCCGATCACACGTGCGCGCGTTATGTTTAAATTTAAAGAGCTGGTTGAAGCAAACATTGATGAACTGGCTGCTTTGCTTGCCAGTGAGCATGGTAAAGTTCACTCCGACGCGAAAGGTTCCATCATTCGGGGTCTGGAAGTTGTTGAGTTTGCCTGTGGCATTCCGCACCTGTTGAAAGGTGAGTTTTCCGACAACGTATCAAGCGGCATTGACATGTACAGCATGCGCAAGCCTTTGGGTGTTGTGGCCGGTATTACACCGTTTAACTTTCCGGCGATGGTGCCGATGTGGATGTTTGCCGTGGCGATCGCAAGCGGTAACTGCTTTGTCTTGAAACCATCTGAAAAAGATCCATCACTACCCCTGAAACTGGGTGAATTGATGTTGGAAGCTGGCGCACCTGCGGGCGTTCTGAACGTGATCAATGGTGATAAACTGGCAGTGGACACATTGTTGGATGATGAGCGCGTTAAAGCGATCAGCTTCGTGGGCTCCACACCGATTGCGAAATATGTGTATGCACGGGCTGCGGCTGCCGGTAAACGGGTTCAGGCCATGGGCGGCGCGAAAAACCACATGGTTATTATGCCAGATGCGGATATGGACAAAGCAGCTGATGCGTTGATCGGTGCAGGTTACGGTTCTGCTGGTGAGCGCTGCATGGCGATTTCCGTTGCTGTTGCCGTTGGTGACGCGGGTGATCAGTTGATGGAGCGTCTGGCACCGCGGGTTCGCGCGCTTAAAGTTGGCCCAAGTGCAGCCGATGGCGACATGGGACCACTGGTGACTGCCGAACATCTGGCAAAAGTAAAAGGCTATGTAGATCTGGGTATTGAAGAGGGCGCTGACCTTGTTGTTGATGGCCGCGATCTGTCCTTGCAGGGCTATGAAAATGGCTACTACATGGGCGGCTGCCTGTTTGATAACGTGAAAACAGATATGCGCATTTACAAAGAAGAAATCTTTGGCCCGGTTCTGTCCGTTGTCCGCGCACCTGATTTTAACGAAGCAATCACGATGGTTGACAAACACGAGTTTGGCAACGGCACATCGATCTTTACCCGTAACGGCGACGTTGCCCGTGCGTTCTCGAACAACGTTGAAGTGGGTATGGTCGGCGTGAACGTTCCGATCCCTGTGCCGCTCGCATTCCACAGCTTCGGTGGTTGGAAAGCGTCTGCCTTTGGCGACCACAACCAGCACGGACCAGAAGGCGTTCGGTTCTACACGAAAGTGAAAACGGTAACATCCCGTTGGCCAGATTCGATTAAATCTGGTGCGGAATTTGTAATGCCAACTCATAAATAATAAATGAGATCAAGGCGCTCCGCAGTTGCGGGGCGCTTTTTCGTTCGGGAGGAAAAAATGGCTAAAATCGGTTTTATCGGCGTTGGAAATATGGGCGGCCCTATGGCCATCAATCTTTTGAATGCCGGTCATAATGTAAAAGTTTTTGATCTGTCAGAGGCGGCTGTACAGGCTTGTGTCGATGCAGGCGGGGAAGCGGCAGCAACGGCAAACGAAGCGGCCAGCGGCGTAAATATTGTTGTGAGCATGCTGCCCAAAGGGGATCACGTTCGCGCTGTATATTTGGGCGGCGAGGGTGCTATCGCGGCGGCAGACGAGGGCACCTTGTTTATAGATTGCTCAACCATTGATGTGGCCACAGCCCGCGAGGTTGCAGAAGCTGCATCAACAGCAGGCATGATGATTGTCGATGCGCCGGTGAGCGGCGGCGTCGGCGGCGCAGCAGCCGGGACTTTGACCTTTATGGTTGGCGGCCCTGCGGGCGCGTTTGAGGCGGCAAAACCTATTCTGGAAGCCATGGGCGAAAATATTGTTCACACCGGGGCATCAGGCAACGGCCAGGCCGCTAAAATCTGTAACAACATGATCCTTGGCATTTCCATGATTGCGGTGTCAGAGGCTTTTGTTCTGGGCGAGAAATTGGGGCTTGATCATCAAACCCTATATGATATCGCGTCGACAGCTTCGGGGCAGTGCTGGTCGCTGACCAGTTATTGTCCAGTGCCGGGACCCGTTCCGGCGTCGCCTGCAAACAAAGGATATAAGCCCGGGTTTACAGCGATGAATATGCTCAAAGATCTGAACCTGTCGCAAGCGGCGGCGAATGATTGCGGGGCTTCAACAGCTCTTGGAAAAGCGGCAACTGAACTCTATGAAAAATATTCGGACGGGGATGGCAAGGTTGATGACTTCTCCGGGATTATAAATATGATCCGCGAAAGCTGATCAAGGTGGGCCATGACAATCAAGTCATGGCCTTTTTTTATGACTCTAATGACGGAATTGAAGATGGTTAGACATATTTCATCGGGTTCAACTTTTGAAGATACAATTGGTTATTCACGGGCCGTTGTCGACGATCATTATGTGCATGTGGCGGGAACCACGGGCATGGATTATAGCACGATGACAATGGCAGATGGTGCGCTGGCGCAAGCTGAACAGTGCCTCAAAAATATTGAAAGTGCTTTGGTCGAAGCGGGAAGCTCGCTGGATAAAGTCGTGCGCGTGACCTATATCCTGCCCGATAAAAATGATTTTGAAAGCTGCTGGCCTGCGCTGCGGGCAGCATTCGGTGTTGCTAAACCTGCTGCGACCATGTTCGAAGCGGGCTTATTGGACGCCTCCATGAAAATTGAAATTCAGGTCACGGCGCTCCGCTAGATTAGTTGTTTAATCAATGCAGGTAGCGCTTGAATATGATCAAGTTGATGGAAGCGGGCTTCAGACTGTGGTGTATCTGCCCGCTCCATCGCCCATTCCACTTCTGAAGGGATGTGAACGCCCCAGGCACCGCTTTTAAGGGCAGGGATCACATCTGATTTCAGGGAATTGCCGACCATCATGCTGCGCAGCGCACCATCCCCATATTGTTCAAATATCCGCTGGTAAGTGCCCTCGGTTTTCTCGCTGACAATTTCAACGGCGCTGAAGTAATCGCCAAGACCGGATTGCGCCAGTTTGCGTTCCTGATCGAACAGATCGCCTTTGGTGATGAGGACAATTCTGTATTCATCCGCCAGTTCCGCCAGAACCTCTTTTACGCCGGGCATGGGATCCGCTGGATGATCCGCCATTTCGCGCCCCGCGTTTAAAATTTCCTGAATGGTACTGGCTGGAACCGTGCCGCCGGTTACCCGAATGGCGGTTTCGATCATGGAGAGTGTGAACCCTTTAATGCCATATCCATAATATCTGAGGTTCTGCCGTTCGGTTTCCAGCAGATGATCGAAAAGTCCGTCTGCGGCCCCTTGCTGATCGAGCAGATCTCGAAAGCGGGCTTCGGTCAGTTTGAAGATTTTCTCATTTTCCCAAAGGGTGTCATCGGCATCGAATGCGATGGTGGATAAGGCCATGGTGCTTTTCCATTCAGTGTCCGCGTCGCGCTTAAGATAGCGAGCTCTTGCGACAATGCAAAAACTGATTGCGCTTTTTAACAATATCTTCCTAATAGGTTGAATGAAAACAAATCTTTCCGAAAATATGCAGGGTGCTTTTTTAATGGCAGCTTGCATGGCTTCCTTTGCCATCAATGATGCATTGATTAAATCCTCTTCCGCCTTCTTTCCGTTGGTGCAAGCGATTTTTTTGCGGTCACTCTTCACCACGGGGTTTCTGGGGATTATGGCGATCCGGAAAAAAGTCCCTTTTCGCGTGATTTCTAAGACAGACTGGAAGCTCATCGGATTTCGCAGCTTTGGCGAAGTGGTTGGCGCATTCCTGTTTTTATATGCTGTTTTTAATATGCCGCTGGCGAATGCAACGGCAATTTTGCAATCCCTTCCCCTAGCGGTCACCGTGGGGGCGGCGGTCTTTCTGAAAGAGCCTGTTGGCTGGCGGCGCTATATCGCGGTGCTGATTGGATTTACGGGGGTTATGATCATTGTACGGCCGGGAACGGAAGGGTTTACCAGCATTTCGTTTTTCGCCCTGTCAGCAGTTATTTTTATCATGATACGCGATTTATCCACGCGGCGGATTTCACGCGTCGTTCCGTCCTTTCTGGTCTCATTTATCACATCAGTCTGCATCATGGTTGTCTCCGGCATCGCGGCGCTCTTTATTGATTGGGAGCCTGTAACCTTGCAGGGGATTTCGATATTGTTTGCCGCCTCAATCTTTGTGATTTCAGGATATATTTTGAGCGTCAGTTCGGTACGGATCGGCGAGGTGGGGTTTGTCTCACCGTTCCGCTACACTATTCTGATCTTCTCCATGATTTTAAGCATCGCAGTCTTTGGCGATGTTCCTGATTTCTGGATGCTCCTGGGCAGTGCAATCGTTGTCGCTACCGGCATTTATACGTTTTATCGCGAGCGTAAAGTCAAGCATCTCGCTTAAACGAGGATTTGAAAAAATCGCGCAGCAATATCGCATAAGCGGCGTGACTGTTTTCGCTGGCAAGAGAGGCCGTGGCCGTATCTGCGACATCGATTGGAATGGTATCGCCGCGGCGTTCATCCAGCAGATCTTTTGTAAATTCTACAATATGTTCGGGATGAGGTTGCAATGTCAGGCAGGTATCTGAATAACGCAGTCCCGCATATTCACAGAAGTCAGAGCGATGAGTGACAACCGCGCCGGGCGGCGGCGTGATGACCTGATCCTGATGGAAAGCCAGCAGTTTGTCGCGCGTTCCGGTTTCAAGGTTTTCATATTCATGAACGCCAACACCCCAGCCTTTATCTGATTTTACAACCTCACCGCCCATTGCCTGCGCCATAATCTGATGGCCAAAACAAATGCCAATTGTTGGGAGCTTGCTGGCGACGAGGTCGCGGATAAAAGCTTCAAGGGGTTTGATCCAAGGGTGATCTTCATAGGCGCCATGTTTGGAACCGGTGACAATCCAGCCGTCGCATTCGTCAGGGCTTTTGGGAAATTCGCCCTTTACGACCGCATAGGTCTGATAGGTGAAATCTTTATCGCCGAGCATATCCACAAACATATCGGGATATTCACCGAATTTTTTACTCATTTCACCGCCAAGAATGCCGGTTTGCAGGATACCAATTCGTTTCAAGATGATCTGACCTTCTAAGAACTGCTAGGACGTAGGTGATTTTTCCAATTGTACAGCGCAGAACTTCACTTCTGCAATCTTTCCAATTGGATCTAGTGCATCATTTGTCAAGAGGTTGGCTGCGGCTTCGGCGTAACAGAAGGGGATAAAAATCATGCCCTGTTGGACGGCGCTATCGCTGCGCGCGCGGATGCGTAATTGACCGCGCCGGGATTTGACGTCAACAAAATCCCCTGACTGCAGGTTCATGTTTTCCATCATGGCCGGGGACATTTGAACAGTGGGTTCAGGTTCAACCGCATCCAGAACGCTGGCCCGACGGGTCATGGAACCTGTATGCCAGTGTTCGAGCAGGCGGCCGGTTGTCAGAATAATCGGGTAGTCGCGATCTGTAACTTCATCCGGTGCTATCAGGTCGGCCGCAACAAATTTTCCGCGGCCCGTCGCAGTGGGAAAGGCATCGGTAAACAAAAGCGATTGCCCCGGATCATCGGCATGTTCGCAAGGATAGGTGACAGAACTTTCCGCCTCAAGCCGGTCCCAACTAATCCCCTTGATCGTATCCATTACCTGCGTCATCTCCGCGAAGACTTGCGACGGGTGCTCATAGTTCCAATCCAGCCCTAAACGATTGGCAATTTCCTGAATGATCCAAAGATCCTGCCGCGCATCGCCGGGCAAGGCGACGGCTGCGCGTCCCATTTGTACCTGGCGGTTTGTATTGGTGACGGTTCCATTTTTCTCGGGCCAAGCAGACGCGGGTAAAATAACATCGGCATAGGCGGCTGTCTCTGTCAGGAATAAATCCTGAACAACCAGCATATCAAGCATACAAAGCGCTTCACGGGCGTGGGTGACATTGGGATCTGACATGGCTGGGTTTTCGCCCATAATATACATGCCGCGAATTTGCTTTGCATGAATAGCGGCTGTAATTTCCACGACGGTTAGACCCGCGACAGGATCAAGCTTTGTTTGCCAGAAGTCTTCGAATTTACCGCGAATGACTGGATCTTCGACGGATTGATAGTCGGGTAGAAACATGGGGATCAGGGCGACATCTGATGCGCCCTGCACATTATTTTGACCGCGCAAGGGGTGCAGCCCTGTGCCGGGGCGTCCGATTTGTCCGGTTAATAAAGCAAGTGAGATAAGGCAACGGGAATTATCTGTTCCGTGAACATGCTGACTGATCCCCATGCCCCAAAAAATAATGCCAGCCTTGGCGGTTGCAAATAACCGGGCTACAGCGCGCACATCATCTGGTGCGATCCCTGTTTTATCGGCCATCGCTTCAGGGGTGTAGGCCGCCAGATGCGCTTTTAACTGGGTATAATCTTCGGTGGAATGCTCGATATAACTTTGATTGACCAGATCCTCTTCGACGATGACCTGCATGATTGCATTTAGCAGGGCAACATCTGTTCCCGGTTTTTCCTGAAGATGATAGGCGGCATGACGCGACAACGCCTGCTTGCGGGGGTCAATGATGATCAGTTTCGCGCCTTTTTTAGCAGCATTCTTAAAGAACGTCGCGGCAACGGGGTGATTGATTGTCGGGTTGGCACCAATGATGATTATGACATCTGAATTTTCAGCTTCGTTAAAGGGGGCTGACACCGCGCCCGATCCCACCGTTTCCAGTAGGGCGGCAACTGAGGATGCGTGACACAACCTTGTGCAGTGATCCACATTATTGGTGCCAAAGCCGGTTCGAACCAGTTTTTGAAACAGATAGGCTTCTTCGTTCGATCCTTTGGCAGAACCAAAACCAGCAAGTCCGGATGGCCCTTTCTCCGCTTTGACTTTCATTAATCCGGAGGCCGCCAGGTCGAGCGCTTCTTCCCAACTGGCTTCCCGAAAATGGGTATAGGGATTGGCTGGATCGAGAGTGGCGATATCTGATTTCGAAACGCCCTCTTTTCGGATTAGGGGTTTTGTCAGGCGTTCGGGATTATGGATGTAATCAAAACCAAATCGCCCTTTCACACAAAGTCGTTCTTCATTGGCGGGACCATTACGGCCTTCTACGGAAATGATTTTGTCATCAGCGACATTATAAGTGAGCTGGCAACCCACACCGCAGAAGGGGCAAACGCTATTGACCTGCCGATCGATTTTTGACGGTGCCAGCCAGGATTTTTCCTGCAATGCGCCAGTGGGGCACGCCTGCACACATTCACCGCAGGCAACACAGGTACTGTCTCCCATGGGATCATCAAAATCAAAAACAATTTTGGATTCAAATCCGCGGGCCGCCATACCAATGACATCGTTGGCCTGAACTTCGCGGCAGGCCCGAATGCAAAGATCGCAATTGATACAGGCGTTCAGATCCACATTCATGGCCGGATGCGTGATGTCGCCTAAATCGCCGTCACGGCCCCTGTCAAAGCGGCTTTGCGCAACGCCCACCTGATCGGCCATTTGCCAAAAATGACTTTCGGGGTCGGGGCTTTCCTGACGTTCGGGTTGATCCGAGATCAACATTTCCATCACCATCTTCTGTGCTTTTTCAGCGCGGTCTGATTTAGAGGTGACAACCATTCCTTCAGATGGCTTGCGCATACAACTTGGGGCTAGGACCCTCTCGCCTTCGATCTCGACCATGCAGGCGCGGCAGTTACCATCAGCACGAAAACCGGGCCTGTCCGTGTAGCACAGATGAGGGATCGTCGTTCCCTGTTCCTTTGCCAGCTCCCAAATGGATCTGCTGCCATCAGTTTCGATTTGCTGGCCATTTAACGTAAAGGAGAATGTATCGCTCATACCAGCTCCTCGGGGAAATATTTCATCAGACATAGCAGCGCGTTCGGTGCTGCCTGCCCAAGGCCACAGATGGAAGCATCGCGCATGACATCGCTGAGTTCCAGCAGCAACGGCTGATCCCATTTTTCACGGGCCATGAGTGCGAGCGCTTTCGTTGTGCCAACCCGGCAGGGGGTACATTGACCGCAGCTTTCATCTTCAAAGAAGCGCATGACGTTGCGGCAGGCTTCTTTCAGGTCGTCCTGATCAGATAGAACAATCACTGCCGCCGATCCAATAAAGCAGCCATATTTTTCCAAGGTGCCAAAATCAAGCGGGATGTCGGCCATGGACGCTGGCAGCATTCCGCCAGAGGCACCGCCTGGAAGATAGGCGCGAAAGGTGTGGCCCTCTTTCATGCCGCCGCCATAGTCGTCAATCAGTTCCTGCGCAGTTATACCCGCGGGAACTTTATAGACGCCGGGGGTTTTAACATGGCCAGAAAGCGAGAAAGTTCGAAATCCTTGCCGCCCATTATCGGTGCCCTGTTTATACCAGTCCGCCCCCTTGGTTAGAATTTCCGGAAGCCAGTACAGGGTTTCCACATTGTTGATCAGGGTTGGTCTGCCAAACAGACCCACATGCGCCGGGAAAGGGGGCTTTTGGCGGGGCAGGGCACGCTTGCCCTCGATGCTTTCCAGCATGGCGCTTTCCTCGCCGCAAATATAGGCGCCTGCTCCGCGGCGCAATTCGATTTTTCGGCCATTGGTCAGGTTTGCAATTTCGATTGTTGAAAGTGCCGTTTTCAAAAGATGAGCCGTATCAGGATATTCATCTCGCAGAAAAATATAAACGGTTTGGGCATCCACCAGTTCTGCCGCGATCAACAGACCTTCAAGAAACTGATAGGGATTGCTGTTCATGTAATATCGGTCTTTGAAGGTGCCGGGTTCACTTTCATCGGCGTTCACCGCCATCAGGCGCGGACCGGGAATTGAGAGGACCGAGTTGAGCTTCATCGCATGCGGAAAACCAGCGCCGCCAAGGCCGCGATGCTCACTTTCTTCAATACTGGTGATGACGTTGTCCGTTGCAAGTTTGCCAGCATAAAGTTCCTTGAGTTTATTAAAGCCACCCTGCGCGCAGTAATCTGCATAGGATACATGATCCAATTCTCCCACGGCTGGAACCTCGCCGGCCAGGGCCTTATCAATGGTGGCTTGGATCGTTGAAGGATCGGCATGGGCGATATACTGATTTTCAACGCGAACAATAGGACCGCGATCGCAACGGCCCATGCAGGCGCCATGGGTGACTTTGATAGCGCCACCGTCATAGGTTTGGGCTAGCTCTTGAGCGAGGGCTGCTGATCCGTTTAAGCTGCAGGACAGGCTGTCACATATTTTGACGGTTAGGCGCGGGGCTTCTTCAGCGGAGTCAAAGACCCGAAAATTATGATAGAAGGTGGCCACTTCATAAACTTCAGACAGGGAAAGCCGCATTAGATCCGCAAGGGCGGCCAGGTGATCTTTGCCCAAAAATCCAAATTCATCCTGCAATCGGTGCAAATGTTCGATGAGTAAATCTTTATGCAGGGCTTTTCCCGCAAAGATCTGCTTCACTTCTTCGATTGCGCGATTGCTGGGTTGCCTGCCTCTGGGCTTATAGCGGCTTTTACGGTTTTTTTTGGCTTTTCCCGGCGCGACAGTTGTTTGGTCAAACACAGAAGACTTGCTCAATTGCCCTACCCTTTATTGTCCTAGCTTACGACATTTACTGTACAGCTTAACTTAACGAAACACCCTGCATTTTTTCGCTTTTTCTCAATTCTTTCAAATAGCCTCTGTCACTCCATATCCAATGGGTGAGTTTACGAAGTCACCTAATATTCTGCAGATCCAGAAGATCCTGCTCGCTCAGGATCTCCAGCTCGATCACGCTTGCGATAATGAGTTGCTTTCCCGCATGCTGAAAATTGACGGTCACCCGATCAGCAACAGAGGATTGCACCTGACCGATCCCCCAGTCGGGCTGATTTGGATGGCGAACGTATTGGCCCGGTGAAAAAAATGCTATCATATATCATCACTTGGTTGATTGTTGGGGTCAGAGTGTAGCAAACTGTAAGCTGGGGGCAAAAGGTTCCTTTGGGAATTGCTTAAATTAGAAAGCTAAAAAATATGATAGATCTCAAACTGACTGCATTGATGAGTTCGAAATTGTGCCATGATATTATTGGACCGGTGGGGGCCGTGAACAATGGTATCGAGCTGCTACAGGATGAAAGCAACGCTGACATGAGAGAACAGGCGATCGAATTGGTCAGCCAAAGCGCTGGAGAAGCAGGCGCTAGATTGCAGTTCTATCGATTGGCTTACGGATTGGCGAGCGGCCTTGGGTCGGAAGTCTCAATTCGCGATGCGCGTGATTTGTGCCGCGGTTATATGAAATATAGTAAAGTGGAGTTGGATTGGCCCGATGATGCGGGCGGCGCCGAAAACCTGTCTAAAGATGCGGTCAAGGTTCTGTGTAATTTAGCGGCCATTTCAGCTGGTGCATTGCCGCGCGGCGGAAAATTAACCGTGTCGGGAACTATAAGTGACGGGAACTGGTCTTTTGAATTTAACGCAGCGGGGCCCCGCGCAGGTTTGCGCGAAGAGGTCACCAAAGCAATTATAGACGGATATAACGAAGCAGAACTGACCACACAGAATGTGGGCGCTCAGTATATGATGGCGATTGCCGCAAATAATGGTTATTCGGTGACCATATCTAGAATGGAAGACGATTTGATGGTGATGTCGGCGACTTCTTAAAACGGTTAATTTTAACGATTTGAAAATATTTAGGGAGCGCTTTTAGCGCTTCTTTTTTATTTTAGTAGATCTAATATATTAGCGTTTTCGCCAGAAAGTGTAAAATTTTCCGTATCTTTTGATTTTCTCTAATTACAGCCGTTAACCGTAACCGCTTGTTAACCTCTTTCGCGCATTCTAGCTCACATTAGATGGCTTGTGTTCATTATTTGTGAGCCTGCAACGTGCGGGGAGAAAACGACACCATGGATGACCTGTTAAGTGAATTTTTGACAGAAACAAACGAGAATATTGGTATTGTAGATGCGGCTTTGGTGACGCTCGAGCAAAATCCAGACGATGAAACTCAAATCGACAATATATTTCGTCTTGTTCATACAATTAAAGGAACATGTGGCTTCTTGGGTTTACCAAGACTTGCCTCAGTTGCGCATGCGGGCGAAAATGTTCTCGGCAAAATTCGAGATAAAGAGCTTAGCGTTGACGCGGATGTTGTTACGATCATTCTCGAAGCAATGGACGTCATTAAGGAATTGCTTGAAGCACTTGAGCAAACAGAGGAAGAGCCAGAAGGTGATGATGCGGATCTGATCGCACGCCTGAACGCAGTTGCCTATGGTACAGCAGCGCCGAAACCGGCTGCAGCGGCGCCAGCAGCCGAAGAGTCTTCAAATGTTGTTGAGTTTTCTGAAGAAGTGTCCGAAGCGGAACTGGAAGCTGCATTTCTGGCAGCAGAAGGCCCTGATGATGTTCCTGCTCCAGCACCTGCCCCCGAAGCCGAAACGAAAGCCGAACTTCAACCTGGTGAAGTTTCCCTAGAGGAACTGGAAGCCGCATTTAATGCAGCGCCGGGTCCTGATGATGAAGTCGCCGCACCACCGGTAGCAGCTCCTGAACCTGAATTGGTTGCGGAACCTGTTGAGGCGGCCGCACCTGTCAAAGCAGCGCCAAAGGCGGCTGCGAAAGAGGGCGCTCAGAAAGAAACAGCTATTGCCAATCAAAGTATTCGCGTGAATGTTGAACTTCTCGAAGACTTGATGACAATGGTCAGTGAGCTTGTTCTGACCCGTAACCAGCTGTTGCAGATGGTTCGGGGAATGGACGACAATGAATTTACAGTGCCGCTACAGCGTTTGAGCCACGTTACAACTGAATTGCAGGAAGGTCTGATGAAGACCCGGATGCAGCCAATTGGAAACGCCTGGTCCAAACTGCCGCGTATTATTCGCGACCTTAGCCATGATCTGAATAAGAAAATTGATCTGGTGATGCATGGTGCGGAAACAGAATTGGATCGACAGGTTCTTGAGATGATCAAGGATCCTCTGACCCATATGGTTCGTAACTCTGCCGATCATGGTCTGGAAGGTCCGGAAGAACGACTTGCTGCAGGTAAAAAAGAAACCGGCCGTGTTGTTCTGGATGCCTATCATGAAGGTGGTCACATCATTATTACGATTTCGGATGATGGCCGTGGGCTGAACGTTGAAAAAATTAAGAATAAAGTTCTTGAAAATGGCCTTGCGACTGAGGCTGAACTGGAGGGTATGAGCACCCAGCAGATTCAAAACTTTATCATGCGTCCGGGCTTCTCTACTGCTGAAAAGATTACAAACGTATCTGGCCGCGGTGTGGGAATGGACGTTGTTCGCTCAAACATCGAGAAAATTGGTGGTACGGTTGAACTGAAATCAGAAGAAGGGCGTGGATCAGTCTTTACGATTAAAATCCCACTGACCCTGGCAATTGTTTCAGCATTGATTGTTGAATGCGGCGGTGAACGTTTTGCTGTTCCGCAAATCAGCGTTGTAGAACTTGTTCGTGCCTCAACAGATGGTCGCAGCGAAAATACAATTGAAATGATTAACGAAGCACCTGTTCTGCGTCTTCGGGATCGTCTGCTGCCGCTGGTTCATTTGAACGAAATTCTGCGCTTGGAAACAGCCGCTGATGAAGTTGCCGAGCAGAGTGAAGTTAAAGGCGATGAAGAGTTTATCATTGTCACTCAGGTGGGTGCTTATACATTTGGTATTGTTGTTGACCGCGTGTTTGACACCGAGGAAATCGTTGTTAAACCGGTTGCACCAATTCTGCGTCACCTTTCCATCTTCTCCGGTAATACAATTTTGGGCGATGGTAGTGTTATCATGATCCTGGATCCGAATGGAATTGCTTCAACGACAGGTGAAAATGTCATTGGTGATCATAATATAGAAGAAGAAGCGCTTCGCGATGCGAACGATACAGATAAAGTCGCTATGCTGATCTGCCGTGCTGGTGGTGAAGAGCCCAAAGCGGTGCCGCTGTCACTCGTTGCGCGTCTGGAAGAAGTAGACGTGGACACTGTTGAAATTACCAACGGTCAAATGGTTGTCCAGTACCGCGGTAAAATCATGCCGCTGGTCACGATGAGCGAAAAATCCAAAATGGTTGAAACCGGTCGTCAGCCTATCCTTGTTTTCACAGACAATGAACGGACCATGGGTCTGATCGTTGATGAGATTGTGGATATTGTTGAAGATAGACTGAACGTTGAAATGGCTTCAAGCGTTGAAGGTGTTATTGGTAGCGCCGTTATTCGCGGAAAAGCCACCGATATTATCGATGTAGGATTTTATCTACAGAAATGCTTCGGTGACTGGTTTGGAAGCAAGGAGACTGCTGCTTTTGGTGCAGCGACAAAGTCTCAACGTGTGCTGCTCGTAGATGACAGCCCGTTCTTCCGCAATATGCTGGTCCCACTCTTATCCGTTGCCGGATACGAAGTGAGCACTGCAGAGAACCCCAAAGAAGCGCTTCTGATGCGTGATGCGGGTAAGGAATTTGATATTATTGTCAGCGATATTGAAATGCCAGAGATGGACGGCTTCCAGTTCGCAGAAGAAGTTCTGAAAGATGAAAGATGGGCCGATACGCCAATTATTGCGCTGTCCTCCCATACAACACCACAGGATTTCGATCGCGGCCGGCAGGTTGGCTTCTCTGATTACGTCGCAAAATTTGATCGCGACGCCTTGATGAATACGTTGTCTCAAACTTTGCGCGCAGGTGGAGGTGCTAGATGAGCGTCAATGAAGTACAAGAATACGTCACCGTAACAATTGCAGGCCAGATGTTTGGTATCCCTGTGCTGCAAGTTCACGATGTTCTTGGGAGTATCCATTTGACCAATATTCCATTGGCGCCAATGGAAGTCGCAGGTGCTTTAAATCTGCGGGGTCGTATTGTGACCTGTATCGATGTTCGCAAACGTTTGGGTTTGCCAGTTTCTGAGGATCTAACGCGCCGTATGAGTGTGGTTGTTGAGCATCATGGCGAGCCATATGCGCTTCTGATCGATACTGTCGGTGAGGTTCTGAGCCTGAAAACAGATCAACTGGAAAAGAACCCGGCGACCCTGGATCACAGATGGCGTGAGGTGTCTTCCGGTATCTACAGAATGGAATCTAACTTGCTTGTCATTCTGCAAATTGAACGACTGCTGGACTTCGCCGGCGGGTCAGTTGCCGCCTAACTTCAACATAGGTAGAAATGAACATGACCTCGTGTCTGATCGTAGATGATTCAAAAGTGGTTCGTATGGTTGCCCGGCGCATCCTGCAAGACCTTAATTTTACTATTCTGGAAGCGGAAGATGGGCAGGGCGCTCTGGAGATCTGTCTTGAACAGATGCCGGACGTTGTTTTGCTCGATTGGAACATGCCGGTGATGAACGGCATCGAATTTCTGCGGGAGTTGCGTAAATCGGCAGGTGGGGAAGAGCCGATCGTGGTTTTCTGTACGACGGAAAATGACATGGCGCATATTCGCGAAGCAATTTCAGCGGGTGCCAACGAGTATATTATGAAGCCTTTCGATCGCGCGATTATCGAAGCGAAATTTTCTCAAGTAGGTGTACTTTAGTGATCCAACTAGGTGCTCCAGATATAAGGGAAGCAAAATCTAGAATGCAAAGTCCTTATCGGGTGATGATTGTTGACGACTCAGCTGTAATTAGAGGGTTTTTAGCAAGATGGTTAAGCGAAGAAGATGATATTGAAGTCGTTGCTTCTGCTGCAAATGGTGCCATTGCGCTTAAAGAATTCGATAAACATCATCCTGAAGTCGTTATTTTGGATATTGAAATGCCGGAAATGGACGGTATGACAGCGCTGCCACAGCTGATTGCAAAAGATCCAAATGTGAAGGTGATTATGGCGTCTACGCTGACACTTCGCAATGCGGATATCAGCATGCAGGCGATCGCCAAAGGGGCCGCTGATTATATTCCCAAACCGGAGAGCACGCGTGAAGCGGGCGAAAAAGAGACATTCCATCGAGAGCTGGTCACGAAGATCAAGGCTTTTGGGCAAGTGCGACGTCGCAAGCTTGGTCAGGCTGCCCCTGCGGGCGAAGCTAAACAAGCGCCTGTTGCCAGCAAAGCAGTTGAGCCCAAAGTACCAACCAGTTTATATCGCGGTTCGTCGATTGTTTTGCGCCCATATCGGCCGGGTTTAATGCCAAAAGTATTAGCGATTGGATCCTCTACAGGTGGGCCACAAGCGCTGTTTGGTTTGTTTGAAAAATTGAAGGGCAAACTTTCGCTGCCAATTTTTATTACCCAGCATATGCCTGCAACCTTCACAGCAATTCTGGCTGAACATCTTTCCAAAATTTCTGGAATGAACTGTGCCGAAGCCGTGGATGGTGAAAAGGTTGAAAATAGCAGAATTTATCTGGCGCCAGGTGACTGGCATATGACTGTCGTAAAAGATGGATCAGATGCCCGCATCAGCCTGAACCAGAAACCGCCGGAGAATTTTTGTCGTCCGGCAGTTGACCCGATGATCCGTAGTCTTGTTGATGTCTACGGCAGTCGGATCTTGATGGTTATCCTGACTGGTATGGGACAGGATGGTCAAAAAGGATGTGAGCAAATTGCCGAAACTGGGGGTTACGTAATTGCTCAGGATGAAGAAACGAGCGTTGTATGGGGTATGCCAGGCGCAGTCGCAACACATGGATTGTCCAATGCTGTGCTGCCGCTCAATGATATACCGACGGCCGTTGTAAATGCACTGACAGGGAGACCCTCATGAATAGTCAGGACTTCCAGCTTTTTAGTACCTTGGTTCGGGATCGCTCCGGGCTGGTTCTTTCAGAAGACAAAGTTTATCTTTTGGAAAGCCGTCTGGTTCCTCTGGCCCGTCAGCGAGGGTTGAATACTCTTGAAGATTTGGCGAATGAACTGCGTCGAGGTGATGAAAAGCTGAAAGAAGACATCACTGAAGCTATGACGACAAATGAAACGTTTTTCTTCAGAGATAATAAGCCATTTGATACCTTCAAAGAAAGTATCCTGCCGCATCTTCTTGAAACGCGTTCAGCACAAAAAACATTGCGAATTTGGAATGCTGCCTGCTCAACTGGTCAGGAGCCGTATTCGGTTGCCATGCTTTTAAAAGAGGAAGCCGCGAGAATGGCGGGTTGGCGGGTTGAGATTCTTGCGACAGATATTTCAAATGAGGTCCTTGAAAAAGCGAAATCCGGTCTGTACTCCCAATTTGAAGTTCAACGGGGATTGCCCATCCAGCTGCTCATTAAATATTTCCAGCAAATGGGTGAAATGTGGCAGATCGATAGTTCAATTCGGGCAATGGTCAAGTTTCAGAAGGTTAATCTGCTTGAGAGCCTGTCCATGCTGGGCAGATTTGATGTGATCTTCTGCCGTAATGTGCTGATCTACTTCGATCATGCGACCAAAGCCAAGGTTCTGACCGAGATGCATAAAATTATGGCCCGCGATGGTGCGTTGTTCCTTGGGGGCGCCGAGACTGTTTTGGGGATCTGTGATGACCTGCATCCAGTGTCCGGCCTTAAAGGCGTCTATACGCCCGCTACCGGAGGCGTGCTGGCGGCTGCCAGCTAGTGATTTAATTTAATTATTCGCCGTTAGGTAACACATAAAAAAGCCGCTTGAAATTCAAGCGGCTTTTTAAATGGTTTGAAAAAAGAAGCGTTAGCTTGCTTTTGCCCGTGATGACTCGTCAGGATCGCGAAGCACATAGCCGCGTCCCCAAACAGTTTCAATATAGTTGTCGCCATTTGTCGCAGACGCCAGTTTTTTGCGTAGCTTACAAACGAAAACGTCAATAATTTTAAGTTCTGGCTCGTCCATACCGCCATATAGGTGGTTGAGGAACATTTCTTTGGTCAGGGTTGTCCCTTTGCGCAAGCTGAGCAGCTCAAGCATACCATATTCTTTGCCCGTCAGGTGTAAACGCTGACCTTCAACTTCAACAGATTTGCTGTCCAGATTAACGGTTAGCTTGCCAGTAGAAATTGTCGATTGTGCGTGCCCTTTAGAGCGACGGACGATTGCATGAATTCGGGCAATCAACTCGTCTTTGTTGAACGGTTTTGTCAGATAATCATCTGCACCAAAGCCCAACCCCTTAACCTTATCATCTGGTTCGGACATGCCTGACAGAATTAAGATTGGTGTTGCAACTTTAGCTGTACGAAGTTTTTTCAACACGTCATAACCGGACATGTCCGGCAATCCCAAATCAAGGATAATGATGTCGTAATCGTACAGTTTACCAAGATCCACACCTTCTTCGCCGAGATCGGTGGAATACACATTAAGGCCTTCGGCATTTAGCATCAATTCGATGCCGCGTGCCATTGAACTATCATCTTCGATTAATAATACCCGCATTGAGTCGAACCTCCTGTAAGGCGATATTGTTAAGATTCTACCTTAATAAATGGTTAACAACCAAGGTAAAAAGTTAACTAATTTATTTCTTTTTGATGTGAGGCCCTTTACCAATCCTTAAAAGATGTCAGGCAAACTGTATTTTGAAAAATAATGAGGCTCGTTGATAGCCAGTTGGAGCAGGTAGTTGTTAAGTGTAATTTCCGAGATCGGTCGTTTGTCGACAGAGCAGTTTTATGGCCGCGTTGCTGGTATTCAGGGTTTGCTTGTTGAGGTTGGAGGTATTCAACGCCACTTAAGTATTGGAAGCCGGGTTGACCTGCTTGCCCGCGGGGATAAAAAAATCCCTTGCGAGGTAGTTGGCTTTCGAAACGATCGTGCGTTGTTGATGCCCTTTGGCTCTCTTGAAGGGGTTGGAATGGGCTGCAAAGCGTTGATCGCCGAGCCAGACCCTGTCGTTTATCCAGATAAAAGCTGGTTAGGCCGTGTGGTAAATGCCATGGGAGAGCCGATTGATGGCGGCCCTCCCTTGCGTAAAGGAAGCTTGGCTGTACCACTTAAAAATGCGGCACCGCCAGCGCATTCCCGCCAGCGGGTAAGCGGGAAAATCGATCTTGGGGTTCGCGCTCTGAATTCTTTTGCAACGTGCTGCCGCGGACAGCGGATGGGTATTTTCGCCGGATCAGGTGTTGGTAAATCTGTTCTGTTATCCATGCTGGCCCGCTACACGCAGGCGGATGTTAATATCATTGGTCTGGTTGGCGAAAGGGGCCGCGAGGTTCAGGAGTTTTTGGAAGATGACCTTGGACCCGAAGGATTGGCCCGCAGTATTGTGGTCGTCGCGACCTCGGACGAGCCTGCTTTAATGCGCCGTCAGGCGGCATATTTAACGCTCGCGCTTTCTGAATATTTCCGGGATCAGGAGAAAGATGTTCTGTGTTTGATGGATAGTGTGACCCGATTTGCCATGGCCCAACGGGATGTTGGCCTATCTGGCGGCGAGCCGCCGACCAGTAAAGGATACACACCAACCGTCTTTAGTGAACTGCCAAAGCTGTTGGAACGGGCAGGGCCGGGTGCGGGTAAAGGAACCATCACAGGATTGTTTACCGTCCTTGTGGAAGGTGACGATCATAATGAACCGGTTGCGGACGCGGTGCGGGGGATCCTGGATGGTCATATTGTGATGGAGCGAAAAATCGCCGAGCGAGGCCGATATCCAGCAATCAATGTCTTGAAATCAGTTTCGCGGACGATGCCCGGCTGCAATACGGAAGAAGAAAATCAGATCATTATGGTCGCCAAGCAATTGATGTCGACATACGAAGATATGGCGGAACTTATTCGTTTGGGGGCTTATCGCAAAGGCACAGATGAGAATGTGGATGCAGCGATTTACTACTATCCGCTGCTTGAGCAGTTTTTAACCCAGCAAAAGGACGAGAATACGAGCTTGGAAGAATGCTATGCAGAACTTGCTAGGATATTGAACGCAGGGGCCGAAAATAATGAAATGCAAAATAATGAAATGCAATAAGCGATGATCAGGCCTAAGAGGGGTGTTTAGGTAATGGCGGGTATGGGGAACCTCATTCGTATCCAGAAATGGAAACTGGATGAAAAAAGGCGGGTCGTTTCTGATTTGGAAAACCTGTTGGCGAGTTTTAGCGCCCAACTTGAGAAGTTAAATAAGGATCAGGTGCGTGAACAGGAGATCGCACGTGAAGATCCTGACGCGGGCATTTTGTATGCAGGTTATGCGGAAGCGGCAAAGAGGCGCCGCGAAAATCTGTTTGCAAGTATTGAAGACACGGAACAGAAAATAGAAGAAGCCCGTGAAGAAATTGCCGAGGCTTTTCAGGAATTGAAAAAATTTGAAATTTCAGAAGAAAACCGTCTGCGAATTTTAAAAGAACAGCAAGTTAAACGGCAACAGGATGAAGTGGACGCTTTTTCAATTGAGATGTTTCGGCGTAAACATAAACAATAATTACACGTCGCGGCTATTGCGCATTTGACCTTCCCATTCCTCGGTCGGATGAATGGGGAAGGTCTTATCTTTTCGAAAACTCAAGCTGCCTGAGAGACCGGTAATTTCCATATTCTCGGTAAAAATTTCAGAAACACGGGTCTTTAACGTAGTATCGAGCTCTTGCTGATGGCGAAACAGCAGGTCAAATTGTTTGGGTTTAAATAGCCCATCCAGCTGGACTGCACCGCTTTTGGACAAATCAAGTTCAATAATAAAGCGGGTTTCATCTTCAGCCCCATTCTCACCCTCACGCGAATGTTTGCGGTAGAACATTTTCAGTTGCTGTAGACGGGTTTCAGAATAAAACGGGAAGACCAACGTTTTCCAGTCATTGCCCCCAGCGTCGCTGTTTAGGCGCGACAAAGCCGTAAAATCATCCGACAAGGATTTGAACAGATCTGCATGGCCTGCTTTTTCCATTGTGAGCTGAAAATCCTGTCCCAGCCATTTATTGATATTCCCCCCATTTAAGGCAGAGAGAAAAAACAAAAGGCTGGCGCCCAGATTGGTATTTGCTGTGGGAATTCGGGAGTTGAGCACAATACTTGCCAGCGCCGGATCATGTGCAGCGAGTAAATTCAGGGCGGTTCGCAGATTTTCCCAGCTACTCATCAAGGGTAAATGTGGTGTTTTAAAAGCCCCGCTGCTGGCAAAGGGGACGGTAATTGGAAACTGATCCAGTTTTTCGGATAAGGCGAGGTTAAGCTGTGTCCCTGCAGCGGGTGGATTGGAGGAGAGATAGCGAATTGATCCCAGATCAGAAGATTGAACATGAACCTGCATATATTGACCGCCGCCCGGGGCTTTCCCCATGGGGCCCGAGAGGCTAATCACTGTGCCAGTCGCGACAATTTTTTGTAATTCCGGGTTCATTGTGGTTGCCGCCGTTGTATCAGAAACGGCCAAGGTCAACTGATTACCCGAAGCCAATGTATAAAGTCCGGCAGATTGCACAAATTGTTGACTGATCGGCGGTGTGTCAATGGTTGCCTTGACCACTTCGACGCTTGGCTGACTTGCGGCTGTCACGGCGTTGGTTGCTGGCGGCAATGCAGATGTTTGCGGTGGTGTTACGGCCGTGCGGGCCCCAGGGGCTGTGGTATGCGCATAAGCTGCAGCGGTGCTGGAAGCGGAGCGTGCAGCCGCAGCAGATGTCGTCGCTGCACTTAAAGACGCCGTAAAGAGTGCGTTGTTCGCATTTCCAGTTGGTGTTTGAGCAGGACGATCCGTTCCGGGCGCTTGCGGGTTTTGAGGTGGTGGTGGTGCGATAATCGTTTTTAAGGCTTCACTGGTGCCTGGTTTATAGGATTGACCAAGGGTTGCTGCTATATTTTGCATTTTACCCTCTGCACCTTCATCGTTCGCCATTAAGGTGGCAAGTGCATAGAGGTCAGGCTTAGCCGGAGCGTTGTTGACGATTGGCAGCAGGGTCACTGATGGGGGGGAGGCCAGCTTTTCAGTGTTTATGGCGATAACCCGTGCGGTAATTAGATCGTCAAGAGCTTCAATTTCCAGAACGACATGACTTCCCACGGGTATTGGGGAGCGGGCCGCCATTCGAAAGTTTCCCACTTCAGTATGGAGCATCGTATCGCCGCCCGATACGCGGGCCGTTACGACTGCCGCCAGCATGGTGCCTTCAGATAATGATGAAATACTCGTGGCGTGGGGAATGCCGGAATTGGATTGTCCGCCCGCAGGTGTTGCGGGCGTAACAGCAGTCACCTGCTGGCCGGGGGCGGCAGAGTGCTTAGCTGTATCGACAGGCGCGGTTGGTGTTGCGCCGGATGTGGATTTTATTCCACTCATCCTTTTTTTCCGCCATTTATGCGGACCCTCTAATCAAATCTCGGGCCAAGGCCTCGATCTTGCCAGCCGCTTCGCTGGTCGGATACCTGCTTAGCAGGGCTGCTTGCGACCGAATAGCATTGGCGACCATATCATCCTGCGGAATTATACCGGCAAGTGGTGGTTCCAGTTGCAGAAAATTCTTACAGGCCGTCAGGAGTTTTTCATAAACTTTCTGACCATCGTTGCGGGATTTTACCATATTAACCAAAATTCGGGTATCTGCATTTTCCTGCGCCTGATTGATGACCTTAATAAAGGCGTACGCGTCGGTCAGTGAGGTCGGCTCGCCGTTCGTGACCACAAGCTTTGGCCCCTTGGCAGAGGCAAGGGTGCGAACGGCAGCGTCGATACCGGCACCAAGATCCAGAATGATAAAATCATATTCCTTGCCAAGTTCAATAAGCTCTGCATGAACAGCTTTCAAATGTTCACCGTCCAGAGTGCCCAAAGAACCTGACCCAGAGCGACCCGCGATAATTTGATAGCCGCCGGGCTCATAAGTAAAGGCAACTTCTTTGAGTTTGCGCTCCCCTGAAATAACCGACGCAAGGTCATATTCAGGCATGATGCCCAGTTGAATATCAACATTGGCCAGACCAACATCACCATCAAAAAGCAGTACTTTCTTACCTTCATTCGCGAGAGCGTGAGACAGGCTGGTTGCCAATATGGTTTTGCCAACGCCTCCTTTGCCCGAAGCGATTGTAATGAGGTTTCGTCCAGCTTCTGCAGTTGCAGGGTGGGCACTTGGCCGTTGCGAGAGAGGAATCTGTGTTTCTGTCATTTTTGAACCTTGTCGAATTCGCTACTGACACCCTGCTGGGTGGGGTCTCTTAGAATAAGCCGTGCCAGATTAACCGGTGTTAAAACGTGAAGCCCGCTTGCAACCGAAGGGGATACACAGGCGTAAGAGAAACTTAAATTTGCATTGTCGGCGGCCGTGAGGACACCGCCATATCTGCGGGTTGTATCCAGACGTGTTACCAGCATTCGGTTTGCCCCGATAGCGGCAAACTTCTGGGCCGTGTCGCTCATTTCAGCGGCGTCACTACCGGCGGGCAGGACAACCATGATTTCGGACTCGCCGATTACAATTTGTTCGGCCAAAGCCTCAAGTTCCGAAGTCTCGTAACAGTTGATGCCACCGGTATCGATCAGAACATGTGCCCCGTCGTTCAGCTCAGGCTTGTTGAGGATTTCTGCTAAATTTTCGGCTCCATTTGAAACCCATAGTTTTAGCTTCAGAATATCGGTAAAGGCTTTGAGCTGATCCACGGCACCTGCGCGGCTTTTATCTGTTGTAATGACATGGACGGGGCGGCCCCCCATAGTCGCGGAAGCGGCCATTTTCGCAATTGTCATTGTTTTGCCAACACCCGGAGGGCCAACCAGCATTAATGGCTTTCTGCGTGCGGAAAATTTTGGCGCAAAATCAAAATGCTTATCCAGCGACGCCGCAAGCGCAAGCGTTGTATCATCCGTTTCAGCTGATAGCGCAGACCGGCAAATCCGCTCCGCAAGTAGGGTGGGTATGCCGTGGTAGGCCATTGCCTGAACAAGTGTTTCGACCTGCGGGGTCACTTTAATGGGTTTGGTCGCAGGTGATTTGGCCTGGGCTTTTTGGCGCAAAAAGGTTTTATCTTCGGCGGGCTCAGCCGCTGTGGTCGGCTCGGCCTTGACCTTTGCTTTTTTCACAACGCGCTTTTGGATTTTTTTACGCGCTTCGTGTGGCTGCTCGGCCTCTCGTTTCCAATCGCTGTCCCAATTGCTCGCCCAGCCATTTGCCTTTTTGGGAACAAAGGTGGTGGGTTCTGGGTCGCTGCGCTCGATGGCGGCAGTGATTTGGGTTTCGCCTGAAGGCAGGTCTTGCGTTGAGAGAATGATCGCATCATCTCCCAATTCTTGTCTGACCTTGTTCATTGCATCAGCCATGTTACTGCCATTTATTGATTTAATTCGCATTTAAACGGGCTGCCTCATATCTGCGCCAATGTCTTTAGTTTTGCTTTAGGGTGTATTTCATTCTGCGACATGACAACCGTGCTGGGCCGGAACCGTTCAATAATTGACCGAACATAAGGACGGATTGCCGGGCTTGAGAGCAGAACAGGATTATGTCCCTGCTGAGCCAGCCGGTCAAAGTTATCACGAATGTTTGCGATGAACTCCTGAAGCAGGCTAGGAGCCATGGAGAGTTGCTTTTCTTCGCCCTGACCGATAATGGCATCTGCGAAATTCTGTTCCCATTGCGGCGATAGCGTCACCAGTGGAATAAAGCCATCGGGCGCCGTATTCGTTGCCGAAATTTGCCGTGCGAGGCGGGCGCGAACATGCTCTGTGATCATGCTGATATTCCGCGTATACCCTGTCGCCTCAGAGATACCTTCCAAAATAGAGGCGAGATCGCGAATTGAAATCCGTTCATTGAGCAGATTTTGAAGCACCCGCTGAACGCCGCTGACGGTAATCAAGGTTGGAATCACATCCGCCACCAGTTTTTGATGCGCTGGTGGCAATTCATCCAGCAGTTTCTGCGTTTCCGCATAAGACAGCAGATCGGCCATGTGATCTTTAAGGATCTCGGTCAAATGTGTTGTGATCACAGTGGAAGGATCAACAACCGTATAGCCCCGGAAAGACGCTTCCTCTCGCTGCCCCTCATCAACCCAGACAGCAGGCAACCCAAATGTCGGCTCAGTTGTCTCTTCGCCGGGTAGGTTAATTGGCAGACCCTGTGGATCCATAATAAGTAACTGGTTGGGACGGACATTTCCTTCGCCCGCTTCCAGCTCTTTAACCCGGACCACATAGTTGTTGGCTGGAAGCTGCATATTATCCAAAATACGCACGCTGGGCATCACAAAGCCCATATCTCCGGCGATTTGGCGGCGCAGTGCCTTGATCTGATCGGTTAGGCGATAACCTTCGTTATCATTGATCAGTGACAGTAAGCCATATCCCAGTTCCAGACGTAGATCATCAATTGCCAGTGCTGTTGAAATTGGCTCTTCTGCTGGAATGGCTTCTTTTTGCTCGGATACCACTTTTTCCCGCTCAGTGACTTTGATCTGCTCCTGTTGTCGGGTCATGACATAGCAGGCGTATCCGGTTCCTCCGGCCAGAATGAGGAAAGGGATCATGGGGATGCCGGGCAGCAGGGACAGGCAGAGGAGCAGGAACGAGCTGACACCAAGTGCGCGGGGATATCCCCCAAGTTGCGCAACAAGTGCTTTATCTGTTGTTCCCGTAATGCCGCCGCGTGAGACCAGCATACCAGCTGCGACAGATACGATTAGCGCCGGGATCTGACTGACAAGTCCATCACCAACGGTAAGCAAGGTATAGCTTTCGGCAGCTTGGCTAAAGGTCAGGTCATTCTGGGCCACACCGACGATGATGCCGCCAATGATATTGATGAATGTAATGAGCAAACCGGCGATAGCATCGCCGCGGACGAATTTGGAAGCACCGTCCATAGAACCGAAGAAACTACTTTCATCTTCAAGCTCTTTGCGCCGGGTGCGCGCTGTGTTTTCGTCGATCATGCCAGCCGATAAATCGGCGTCAATTGCCATCTGTTTGCCGGGCATGGCATCCAGTGAGAACCGGGCACCAACCTCAGCGATACGACCGGAACCCTTGGTAATAACCACAAAATTCACGATCACCAGAATGGCAAAGACAATAATACCGATCACGAAATTGCCGCCCATGACAAAGTTGCCGAAGGCTTCGATGACATGGCCCGCGGCGGCAGGTCCGGTATGGCCTTCGGAGAGGATCAATCGGGTTGAGGCCAAGTTTAAAGCGAGCCGCAGCATGGTGGCGATCAGCAAGACCGTGGGAAAGGAGCTAAAATCCAGTGGTTTGGAAATAAACAGGCAAGTCATCAGAATGACGACAGAAAAAGTGATTGAAAGCGCGAGGCTGAAATCAAGCAACCAGCTTGGCATTGGCAAAACCAATACCACCAGAATACAGATAACACCCAAGGCAAAACCGATGTCGGCACGGCCTACAATTTTTGCAATATTGCCCAACTGAAAACCGGTCTGGCCTCCACCTGCGCCCTGTTCGTTACTATCACTCATTTACGCGTTCATTTCCTGTCTATAGCTGAGCTATATGGCTGAGCGGCTTGAACCCGCTGAAGGTACTTCTGACCCTTCGCCGGAGTATAATTTTAGCTTGTTTCTGAGTGTTCGGATCGAGATCCCCAAAATATTGGCAGCATGTGTTCGGTTCCCCAAACAATGTTCCAAGGTATTGAGGATGAGGTCTTTTTCCACATCTGCGACCGTGCGGCCCACCATTTGCTGGTCACCGCCCGTATTTTCGGAACCCTGACTGTCATTTGCGGCTGAACCGGGTGTGGATGTGGACGATGTCCGATTGGAACTTTCGGGAACAGCACTGCCATCAGGCATCAGAATAGCTTCTGGACCAATATCGGGGCCCGTTGCCAGCAAGACAGCGCGGTGCATGGTGTTTTCAAGCTCCCGAACATTTCCTTTCCAAATGTTGCGTTTCAGTTTTTCCATTGCCGCGTCGCTAATCTCGCGCAGTGGTATCGCATTCATTTCGGAATATTTTTTCGCAAAATGGGCAGACAGCGTCACGATGTCTGCAGCGCGCTCACGAAGCGGCGGAATTTTCAATGTCACAACATTTAGGCGGAACAGCAAATCTTCGCGGAATGATTTTTCCCGAACGGCTTCTGCTAGATCCCGGTTGGAGGTTGCCAGAATACGAATATCAACGGGCACTGGTTTGTTGCCGCCCACACGGTCGATAACCCGCTCCTGAATTGCGCGAAGCAATTTAGCCTGAAGGGTGATATCCATCTCGCTGATCTCATCGAGCAGCAGGGTTCCCCCGTTGGCTTCTTCAAACTTCCCAATTCTGCGAGCGATTGCGCCAGTGAAGGCACCTTTTTCATGACCGAAAAGCTCTGATTCTAAAAGGTTTTCTGGGATCGCAGCACAGTTCACGCAAACAAAAGGCTTGTCAGCACGATTACTTTTTTTATGCAGGAAGCTGGCCATTACTTCTTTACCCGTACCGGTTTCCCCATTGATGAGGACAGACGCGGAGGAGGGGGCAATCTGTTCAGCCAGTTTCACCACGTCGCGCATGGCAGGATCGCTGAAAACCAGTTGTGTGTTGTCTTCAGCAACCGCTTCCAACACAGCAGCGATCAATTCCGGATCTGGTGGGAGGGGCAGAAATTCCTTGGCACCTGCCCGAATGGCGTTGGCTGCTGTCACGGCATCTGTATTAACACCGCACGCAATGATTGGCAGGTTAATACGCTCATTGATCAAGCTTTCAACCAATTGATTAATCGGCATATTGACATCAATCATTGCCATATCGGCACCGCGGCCTGACCGTAATGAAATGAGAGCGGCTTCCACATCGTTCACCTGGCTGACTTTCGCACCGCGTGACATGGCAATTTGACTGGCTGCCCCAATTTGACCGTCTAAAGCTCCAATTATAAGCAAACGCATTCGCTTACTCTCCTACGACTAATTATAAAATTGCACGCGCTCTGCAGGCGGCAATAAGGTGTTAAGGACCATTTCAAGGCGGCGGGGATTTTCCTGCCGACCGATTGATGTGGCACTCGCGATATAAATTCTGTTGATCAGGACCTCTTCAGCCGAGTTGCGTTCCAGTTTGGAGGCAAGTGGGCTAAAGAACATGTTCGCAAGAACGGCTCCATAGAAAGTTGTCAGCAAGGCGACTGCCATTGCCGGGCCAATTGTGGACGGGTCGTTAAGGTTGCTCAGCATTTGAACAAGTCCAACCAGCGTCCCGATTAGCCCCATGGCAGGTGCAACCTCGGCAGCACGATGCAAAATGCCAGCTGAAGAAGTGTGACGGGAAGACATTGCCTTTAGCTCGTTGGTCAAAATGCGATTTACGTCGTCAGCAGGTAATCCATCGACGACCAGTTGCAGGGCTTTTCCCTGAAAACTCTCTTTATCAACCCGATTTACATGATCCTGCAGTTTTAAAATGCCTTTACCTCGGCATCTTTCAGCGAGATCCAGCATCTTGTAGGCTACGTCCAGCGGTTTGTTGCGCGACACAAATAATGTTCGCAAGATCAGTTTTTGTGAGCGAAGGACTTCAAAAAGCGAATAGCTCATACTTGTGACCAGGAAAGTGCCCCCCAGCACGATAAGGACAGATGGCAGATTATAGAATGCTGTTACAGACCCGCCCACCAGAACGGCGGCGGTAATAACAGCGAAACTGCCAAAAAGACCAATTATTGTCGCGAAATCCAAATTCATAATGTTGCTACCTGCTTACCGTCGGTCAGATTTGATGATCTCAGTCATCGTCACGCCCAACCGATCCTCAACAACAACAACTTCTCCGCGGGCAACAAGACGGTTGTTCACATAAATATCAATGGCTTCCCCAACTTTGCGGTCCAACTCGACAACCGCGCCGCGGCCCAGTTTTAAAAGCTGGCTGACCTGCATTCTGGATTTGCCAAGAACGGCAGATACATGCACCGGTATATCGAATACGGCTTCCAGATCGGCAGCTGTTCGCGCGATGTCGGAATCTTCGTCCATATGGGCGTTTTCTTCCGCAGCGTTCCCTGTTTCAGTACCAGCGTCTTCGGATCCATCCGCAGCCTGTTCCGCCTCATCTTTGGGCGGTGTATTTAACTCATCGAGTTCCAAGTCTTCATTTTCTGCCACGTTTAATCTCCATTCATGCCGTAAACGGCGTCACTGTCCGTGTCTTTATGCTGCGTCACTGCCTGAGTTGATAAATCGATTGATAATCTCTTCAAGCTTATTCGTGGTATCTGATATTTCGCGGTCCACACCGCCATCTGCCCACTCAATGCGGCAATCGCTATTGGTTTTTGTATCGTCGGGAAGCAAAATTACATTTCCCTGAAACCCTGTTGCAGCCGCCAAATCATTCACCCGCTCTGCCAGTGCATCGCAAACGGGTTCACTCGCCCGTAGTACAATTCGGGGCTCGTCATGCAGATCGGCAAGGCAGCCTTCAATCATCTTCAGAACTTCTACCTCTGGTTGGCGAGCAATCAGGGCAGGCGAGAGCTTTTTGGCAATGGCAAAAGCCAGACTTGCGGCCTCACAGCGGATATTTTCCATCTGGTGGCTGTGGCTTTGTGCCAATTGTTGAAGTTGACCGTTCAGACTATTGAGAACCTCTGTTGCTGACGCTTCCAACCCAGCCAAAGCTTCCTGCTTACCTTCGTTCACTCCCTGCTCATGTGCTTCCCGGCAGAGGCGTTCTTTATCTTCCTCTGTATAGATGGCAGGAAGCACTTCTGGTTCAGCCGCTTTTTTGGCTTCAGCCGCCTTTTTGCGATTGGCGGTCTGACTGCCAAATTCAGTGTCGAATAGAAACTTTGAACGTGCACTCATTACATAATACCTTAGTAAACCAACTCGTCGTCACCGCCACTGTCGGCCAACATGATCTCACCTTTGTCCGCGAGGTCTTTTGCGATATTGACGATTTCCATCTGGGCTTCATCTACATCGCGCAAGCGAACGGGACCAAGGGCTTCCATATCCTCCCGCAGGATTTTTGCGGCGCGTTCAGACATATTGCTGAAGAAGAGGTCGCGAACCGCATCGGAGGCGCCCTTCATGCAAATACCCAGACGATCTTTGTCCACACTGCGAAGAAGCGTTTGAATACCAGCGGGATCCAGTTTGAGTAGATCTTCAAAGGTAAACATGAGCGCTTTAATTTTCTCAGCGCTGTCGCGATTTCGCTCTTCAAGTGCAGCGATGAACCGGCTTTCCGTGTTTCGGTCAAAGTTATTGAAAATCTCGGCCATCATCTCGTGGCTGTCACGTTTGTTTGTTTTGGCGAGGTTGCTCATGAATTCACTGCGCAGGGTATCCTCAATTTTATCGAGAACTTCCTTTTGGACAGATTCCATCTGAAGCATCCGGTTGACAACTTCCAGCGAGAAATCTTCGGGCAGTGTTCCCAAAACCTTGGCGGCGTGATCAGGGTTGATTTTACTCATGACCACGGCGACGGTTTGTGGATATTCATTTTTAAGATAATTGGCGAGAACAGCCTCATTTACGTTTGCCAGCTTATCCCACATGGTACGACCAGCTGGACCGCGGATCTCCTCCATAATGCCGTCGACTTTGTCTGAAGGTAGGGCGCGAAGCAGCAGACGTTCGGTTGCATCGTAAGTTCCGATCAGGTTACCCGTTGAAGAAATGTTACCCGCAAATTCGACGAACAATGCTTCCATAACCTCAGAGGATACAGTGCCAAGATGAGACATCGCCTGAGAAATTTCTTTAATCTCTTCTTCATCGAGCCGCGACCAGATTGGCCCCGCATGCTCTTCGCCCAATGCCAGCATCATAATGGCGGCTTTGTCCGTTCCGGAGAGTTGTTTGATATCATTAATTGCCATTTGTCAGCCCCGGATTATTTTTCGTGGTAAAGCCAGTTGCGGATAATCGCGACGGCTTCATCAGGATGTTTTTCGACAATTTCGCCAACTTTCGCCAGTGCAGATGTCTTGACCTGCCCGTCAACCTTGGCGATGTCGATCATTTCATCAAGTTCGGTAAGTGTTTCAGATTGCAGCGCAAGCTGCGCGTCGGAGCCTTGCAGGGGATTGCCTTGCGCATCGACACCGCCGCCGCCGCCGGGAAGCGCTGCAGTTGCGCCGCCGTATCCCGCTGGCATTCCCGCAATGGCGCCAATTGCGCCGCCGGGGCCAGCCAGCGCATTGCCAGCGTCATCGGCACTTAAGGCACGGGTCAGAAGGGGGCGAACAACCAGCAGCAAAGCGAGAATGGCGACGATCGCAAGAACGGCCATCTCGCCCATTTTAAAGAGGTCTTTTTTGTTAAAGCCCATGAAGATATCGACTTCTTCGGGGTTTTCTTCAAATTCAACAGGTGCCAGTTCAACAAAGGGCATATTCACCACTTCAATCACATCGCCGCGATCTTCATCAAAGCCGATGGAGGATTTCACCAGTCTTGCAACCTGATCAAGAGCCGTGTCATCCAGCGGTTCGTAAGTGCGGTTACCGTCTGCGTCGACAACAGCTTTTCCGTTGACCAAAACAGCAACGGTCAGGCGCTGAACCAGACCTGCTTCCTGAACTTCAGTGGTGATTGTTTTTGAAATTTCATAATTAACGGTCTCTTCGGTGCGATTTGACGCGTTCTGTGATCCGGCCCCATTGGGGGCTGCAGCCTGTGCTTCGGGCAGATTGTTGGCAACGGTGACGCCTTCTGCATCGCCGCTGCTTTCAGTGGCAGAGCTATTTTCTTCAACTGTCTGGGTTGAGCGAACGACTTGTCCATCGGGATCATATGTTTCCGATTTGACAGTCTTTTGGTCGAAATTCATAACAGCGCTGACTTGGGCCCGGACATTTCCTTTGCCCAATGATCGCTCCAGAAGGGCTTCGATCTGATCGCGCAGGCGTGCTTCATGTGTGGCGCGAAGAAATTCGGTTTGGCTGCCAAATCCATTGGCTGTGTTGTCTTTACCATCGCCGCGGGCCAGCAGATTACCCTTGCTATCGACAATAGAGATCCGGGTTACATCTAGTGTTGGCACTGCTGCCGCAACAAGATGTTGGATTGACGAAATTTGATCATCCTGGAGGCGGCCTTTCAGTTTAAGGACAATGGATGCCGTTGCATCGCGTTTTTCCCGGCTAAAAACCTGCCTTTTGGGCAAAACAATATGAACACGTGCTGATGACACACTGTTCAAGGCGCGAATGGTGCGTGAAAGCTCACCTTCCAATGCGCGGATCAAGTTTACATTTTGAACGAATGCAGTTGTGCCAAATGAATCCGTATTATCAAAGATTTCGTAGCCAACGGACCCCCCATTTGGCAGGCCGTCCTGCGCCATGGACAGACGTAATTTGGCGACTTGGTCTTGCGGTACCATGATGTCGCGGCCGTTATTTGCCAATTGATAGGGAATGTTTTGAGCGTCCAGCTTGCTGACGACAGAGCCAGAATCTTCAGGCTCTAAATTGCCATAGAGCAGAGCATAATCTGCTGTGCCCAAGCGTGTTGCCATAAACATGATCATGGCAATCAACCCGACCGCAACTGACCCCAGTATGGCAAGTCGGAGGGTGCCGAGATTTTGTAGAAGCTGACTTAAACCGTTCACAACTGATACCTTCGCAAAAAACAAGTTAGAACACTGTCCGTAGAGAGTAATCTAGCTACTTGTTATAAACAGAAGGTTAACGATGGGCAATAATTGCCGACTAAAGGGAAAATTTTGCCTATTTTTAGTAAGTCATTGAATTAGAAAAATAAAATAAAATAGGAAGCGCAAGGGTTTGCACTGTTTTATGTAAACAGAGTGAGGTGTGATTCGCGGAAAAGTTATAGGTTAATTGCTCAGTTCTTCGGGGGTTGGAGGCCGATACTGTTGCAATCTTGTCGTCCTTAGGCCGGGTAAACCGTGTTTATCAATCGCCTTTTGCCAGGACAGAAATTCTTCAACAGAAAGCTTATACCGATTACAGGCATCATCCAGACTAATAAGTCCTCCGCGTACAGCGGCTACGACTTCCGCCTTTCGGCGAATTACCCACCGCTTTGTGTCTTTTGGGGGTAGATCGTCAATCGTCATAGGTCTTCCATCAAGACCAATGATCTGACTAATTTTATGTTCCGATAAGGACTGCATCTCAGTGCTACCTTGCTCCAACTTGAATCTTTTGCTAGGGAGGATGGTAGCTGCGGTAATTTAACAAACTGCTAAAGGTGATGGTTAATTTTGTCTTTCACGGCCAAAAGCAGCATTTTGGCCGTGAAAAAAGGAGTATTAATCAGGGATTTGGCTTATCGCTTGATCCGAATTAATTCCTCAAGCATCTCATCTGCTGTCGTAATAATCTTACTTGCAGCTGAATAAGAACGCTGAGTTACAATCATTTTTGTAAATTCGTTCGCAATATCCACGGTCGAGGCTTCCGTTGCGGAACTAATTACCCGGCCCGCGCCGCCAATAGTGGCCTCTCGCAAGGTAAAGGTTCCGGATTCAGGAGACTCATCGTAAGAATTGCCATCCCTGTTGGACATTTCATTGGGGTTGGGGAAAGTCGCAATCGGAATTTTATAGATATACTTCGAAGTACCGTTGTCGAATTTGGCGATCACGTTACCTTCTTCGTCGATAAAGACAGAATTGAAGGAACCGAACAGGGCACCATTGATATCAGAGGAGACCAGTTCTGAATTACCGGCAAAATGGGTGAAACCATCAGACTGGTCATCAGAGCCAAAATCAAGGGTTAATACCTGAGGTGACGCAATACCCAATGTGGCGGCCCAGGGAATGGAGATTGTGTTTGTCTGTGTGGTTGCACCAGAGGACAAATCCAATGTACCGTCCGTATTGAAGGCAACGACTTCTGTCGATAGAACATCTTCGGTGCCATCATTGTCGATATCAGCTGTGATCTCCAGCGTCCATTCATTTGGGTTGACGCCTGTTCCGGTTTTCAGGAAGTTGAAGGTCACTGAATGGGCTTCGCCAACACTGTCATAGATTTGGAAAGATCGGACGAAATGCGGTGTTGTTGCACCAGAAGCCATGTCGCCTGGGACATAACCCGCGCCAAACGTCGCCTGCGATTTCGCAAGGTTCGCTTTAAGCTCAATGATGCTTGAAGCTTCAGCGTTACCAGTTAGCCCTGAAATATTTACGGGCTCAAGTGCAGCAAGGTCTGACTGGTTTGTTGGAATATTGCCGCTTGGATCAATCGCCCAACCCTGCAAATAATAACCTTGGGCGTTGCGCAGGCGGCCCTCATCGTCAGGCTCGAACGTTCCTGCCCGTGTGAACAGATAGTTACCACCTGTATTGGTTGGATCGCTCAAGGTATGAACAACAAAGAAGCCCTGACCGGCAATCGCCATATGCGTATCTGTTGTCGAAGCGGTGATTAGTCCCTGTTTGTCGACCTGCTGGGTCGGGTGAACAATCACACCACCTGGAGAATAGGTTGTGTTGGTTGTTGACTCAGTAACCAAAGTAGAGAATACCGCTTTGGTATCTTTATAGCCAACAGTGCTGCTGTTTGAAATGTTGTCAGAGATCATGCCCATTGACATGGACTGGGCGGCTAGCCCGGAAACCCCAGAGAACATTGCTGCTGTAAGACTCATGTTAATACTCCTTTAAAATTGCGACCCTTGGGGAAGGGCTGCAGATTACTGAATGCCTCAGGCACCTTCAGTTGCTGTTTCTGTGACTTTCACAGTTGTTATGTTAGCCAGTCCGAGGGGAACGTCATTCACCATCAGAACTGGTTGTCCGTTCAATGTTTCCACTTTTGAGGCAAGGCCTTCGAAATAGAAACCTACGTCGACTTCACTGCCGCCATCAGTTGTTGCCGTGGGGACGAGATAATAAAGACCCTCGGGGGCTTGGCCGCCGTTGGCCATTGACCCATCCCAGCTAAAGACATGATCACCTGCTGATGTGGTTGTATCGACGGTTTCGGTGTGAACTTTTACGCCGTTTGCATTGTAGACGTCATAAGTGACCTCATCTGCTGCAGCGCCAAATTCAATGTTCCACTCCACGCCGTCACTGTCCAAGTTGGCAAGGTTCGTGTTTGATCCGACAGTTTTGCCCAGATAGTCGATTAAAACAGTCGCTTCGTTATTTTGCTGACTAATGGTTTGCAGCTGAATAAGCGCTTCCAGATTTTGGTTGGTCGCGATGGATTGTTCAACGCCTGTGAACGAGACCAGTTGATTGGTAAACTCGTTGGAGTCAGTTGGGTTCAACGGATCCTGGTTCTGCAGTTGTGTTGTCAGCATTGTCAGAAAGTCATCAAAGTTGTCGGCCAGACTGACCGCAGACTTTGCTGCTTTTGATTCCGCATTGTAGTAAGCGGCATTTGCTTCATCGATATTCATTTTCAGTCCCTACCTTTGTCTTAAACCTGGATATCCAAGCCTGAATTCGGTGAACTACTATCACTCAGGATTGCGGGGTCGATGAGCATGTCCTCATCTGTTCCCGTTGCGGGTGTGGCATTTGCAGATGACATGCCCTGATCTTTGCCTTCTTCGGCATTACCTTGATTCAAGCTGAAATTGAGGCTGTCAGAACCGGTGTCAAATCCAGCATCTTGCAGTGCCTTTTCAAGCTGTTTTGAATCTTGTTGCAGTAGATCCAGACTGTTCTGGTTATCTGCCGAGATAACCGCCTGAATGCGGCCGTCATGACCCATTTCCAATTTGATGTCGATCCGGCCGAGTTCTGCCGGATTAAGCTGAACTTTAATCTGGTCCACACCGTCTTTGGCAGCCGTTGTAATTTGTGTGGCAACCTGTTCAGCCGGGCTTCCAGCCTGTGCAGTTGCGCGGCTTGCCATGCTTGCCTGGCTGACCGAATTGGTGCTTGTCGACTCAATTCCGTTAATTGCCCCACCCGGTACAACGGTCGTTGTTGATAGATTGGTATCACCGCTGGTTTGCGGGACCAGCAGGGAGGTCGACAAATCCCCGTTGGGGATAATAATTGGCATTTCCGCAGCCTGCGCACTTTGTGTCACCATGCCGATTGCCGTATCTGTTTTGGTAGGTGTGGCTGTAGCTTGCGCTGAAGTTGCAGCGACCATTGTATTATTTGCACTCACCAATGAACTTTGTGTTGAGGCACCCGTTGCCGCAGATCCTGCCGCAGAAGTGGTGATTTTACCTTTTCCTTTGGCAAGCAGTTCTGAAATTTTGGATGATAAAACATCCTTTTCAGACATCTTGGCCATTTCTTCTTCCCGCAGCTTTTCAAGTGCGTTCACCGGCATCTGCGTTTTTTGCGCATCGGATTGGTCGGCCGTTGCTGGTTTTGCTTCGGCGGCTGACGCAGTCACTTTTATATCCGTAGGCGCATCAGAGGTGGATTTCTTTTGCTGCGGAGCGTTTTGTGCTGATTGCGCAGCAACTGTCGTGGCAGCGGTGGTGTTTCCAACAACTGCAGCCGCAACTTGCTGTGTTTGCGCTCCTGTCGGTGCACTCTTCTCTTTTGCTGCGGTCGCTTCAGCCTCGGTTGACGTGGAAGCTATGTTTTGATCGGCATTAGCTGATGCAGGGCTGGCTGCTGTTTTATCAGTTGCACCGTTCGTTGTGCTGGCAGCCATGGCAGTGTCAGCTTTTGGTGTGCTTGATGCTTCGCCGGAAACCACACTTGCTGTTTGGGCCGCCGCGGGAGTAGCTGTATCTCCGCTAGTCGCTTCCTCTGAAGTCGCAGGTATGAGTGGTGCTTGAACGGCAGCAACAGTTGTCGTTGCCTCATCCTGATCTGTATCATCTGCTTTTTCTACAGGT
Organism: Sneathiella sp.; assembly: GCA_034669685.1. Classification (GTDB taxonomy): domain Bacteria; phylum Pseudomonadota; class Alphaproteobacteria; order Sneathiellales; family Sneathiellaceae; genus Sneathiella. Next base: position 1,508,140 of record JAXMOU010000001.1, on the reverse strand, counting down.
TCATCATCTTCAATGCGATCATCGTCTTTAACGCGTTCTTTGGAGCGAACTTTTTCTTTGGGTTCATACGCATCTACATTCCGATCTTCTTCGGCGAGATGCCGCGCAAAATCATCCGAGTTATCGTTTTTATACGTAATGCCCCACTTGAGTGGGTTATCCATGTCATTTTTGACTTGAGATACATCCATTGAACTTCTCACTTTAGGTGTTGCCGCACACAGGCGGGTTATCTGCCTTGATTAAAGCAAGACTCGGGCCAGTTTTCTAAATCATGTAAAAGATAATATTTTTCAATGGGTTGAAGGTGTATTTAGTTTTCGGGACTATAGGCACAAATCTCCACTCGGGAAATTTATGCCAGCCGACCGGATAAAAATATCCCAGCTGAAATGAGTGTGATTAACGGGAGGGGAGGGAGGTGCGGCGTTGATGAAAAAGGCCGCGTAATTTCCTTGCCATTATAATGTCTATATAGGGCTTAAAAAAACTGGCACCTAAATTGCATTATATCACCATGAAGAATTGTTCTGGATCTAGTGAATTTGGAATTTTAAGAAATTATCTGGCAAAAGTTTCATTGTTTTCAATGTGTTGTGGCTTTTAAAGATAAATACCAAAACAGGTAATTTCTACCCTGTAAGTCACTAGAGACTACGAGTACCCGGTCAAAACTGCCTTGATGGTTCGTTTCGGGTGATGTGGAGATAGAAAATGAGTTTGGGTGCAATTATGAATTCTGGTGTTACTGGCATGCTGAGCCATCAGCAGGCCCTTAACGTCACCTCAAACAATATCGCTAATGTGCAAACCGAAGGATACGCCCGAAAAGTCGTTGATTACAGCACGATTGTTCTGGGTGGTACGGGCGCCGGTGTTGAGATCGCTGATGTCCGCCGGGTAACCGACGAATTCGTCTTGCGAGAGCTTCGCCTATCAACAGCCAGTGCGGCGCAATATGAAGCGATGTCAGACATCTATGGTAAGTTGCAGGCGCTGTTGGGCGATCCGGCTGCGAACACTTCTATCACCGGTAAAATGGATAGTATCCATACATCATTGGCGCAATTGACAGCGGATCCAACGCTTTCCGTTGCCCGATCTTCAGCGCTGACGGAAATCCAGAACATTGGTATCGAATTTGATCGCTTGCAAACACAGACACAGGCGCTACGTAAAGAAGCGGATAGTCATATCGCCAGCGAGATTGAGACGGTTAATGCGGCAATTCTGCGCATCCATGAGCTTAATCAGGAAATTTCATCGGCAACGATCAGTGGCAAGCCAACAGGTGAGTTGGAAGATAAGCGTGATCAGGCCATAAATGAAATTTCCGAAATTATGGATATCAAGACCTATCCACAAGGAAACAATTCTGTTGCTGTGATTACAAATGCCGGTCAGCAGCTCCTTGATTTTACGCCGCGCCAGCTGGTTTATTCACCGGCTGCATCGGTAACATCTGAAACCATATTTGATCAGATCACCATCAATGTTTATGACACAGTAACCGGTACCACAGCCGCAACCGGTTTGCCACTGGATCCTGAGCTGACTGGCGGATCGCTTCGCGGCTGGCTGGATATGCGAAATGTTGAGCTGCCAGGTTTTGCCAACCAAATTGGAGAACTGGCAGGCGCGACAGCTGAACAGCTGAACGCTGTGCATAACGCCAATACAGCTGTTCCACCGCCAGCGACATTGTCAGGCCATAATACAGGCGTTGCTGCAACGGATCCGCATGGATTTACCGGCGAAGCAACCTTCTACAGCTTTGATGCAAATAATAATGTTGTCGCGTCCTATACGGTTGATTTCGATGCGGTCGGTACAACGACCGTTGCGGATGTCATCGCCGAAGTAAATGGTGCGCTGGGCGCGGGAACATTGTCCCTGACCAGCGGTGCCATGACCATGACGGCGCAAGGCGGCGCGACAGGCATTGGAATAGCCCAGAGTGATACCGATCCTGCATTGCGCGGCGGGAAAGGGTTTTCGCATTTCTTTGGAATGAATGATCTGGTCGAGTCTTCTGTTCAGACAAATTATGATACCGGGCTGATTGGTACTTCTGCCCATAATTTTACCGGCACGACAGAAATTCAAAACCGGGGACCAAACGGTGAAGTTCAATCCAGCTTTACAATTGATTTTGGGGCAATTGGCGGCACGGTTGACGACATCATAACCGAATTAAATGCAAATTTGAGCCCGGCTGCAACTGCCTCTTTAACCAGTGATGGGGCGATCGTAATTGAAAATGCGGCTGGTTACGATGGTTACAGCATTAACGTTGCCAACGATACCAGTGATCGATCAGCTACTGGGCTTTCATTTGCCGATACCTTCGGCGTCGGGCTGCGATATCCTGTGGATCAGGGCGCTGATTTTAGAGTGCGTTCTGACATTCTGGCGTCTCCAATGTCGATGGCATTGGCGAAAATCAATCCAACAGGTACGCCCGCATTGAACCTGTCCGATAACCGCGGCGCGCTTGATTTTCAGGATCTGGCAAATAGCACAAATGAATTTGGGACTTTTGGCGGCCTTCCAGGCTCAACTGTGACCTTGTCTGAATATGCCGCGCAAATATTGGCGAAATCGGGCTTGGATGCAGCGCGAGCGGAAAGCTTGCAAGCAGATCGATCTTCGCTTGCGGGTGTGCTTAAAGATAAATTGATGGAAGCTTCGGGCGTGAATATGGACGAAGAGCTGGCCAATCTGATTGTTTATCAAAACGCATATAATGCCGCGGCCCGTGTGATTACGACGGCGCGCGATATGTATGATGTTTTGCTTAATATTGTTTAGGGATCTGGTTTAGGAGAAAGATTATGACACGCGTTTCAACTCATCAACAAAGTCAGACCCTGTTGCTGGATATGCTCAATAGCCAGTCAAAAGTATACAAAGCGGATAAACAGGTCACAACTGGCCATGTCGCCGAGTTTTATAAAGATATTTACCAAGATACCTCTAGCCTGGCCGGCGGTAAATCCCTGTTATCCCGTTTGAAGCAGCATAAGGAAAATGACGCGATCACGATGTCTCAATTGGCCGCCTATGATCAGGCGCTTGGAGGAATGGAGAGCGCGGCAACCGATTTGAAAGAAGCGGTGATGGGGGCCGTTAATGCGTCTTCATCGCTAGGGTTTGAAGCTGCGGTTGAGGGCGCATTTGAATCCGTTCTTGGGTTTATGAACAGCCAGAATACTGAAGGATATCTATTCGCGGGGTCAAAGAAAGATGTAGCGCCGATTAACATCACGCAAATGTCGGATTTGCTCACGGCCCTTGAACCGCCAACTGATATTTTCGCCAACGATGATTTGAAGCGAACCGTTCGTATCGACGAAAACCGCACGCTGGAGACGGGTATTCTGGCGGATGACGTCTCGTTGGAAATCATGACAGCCATTCAGCGCATTGCCATGTGGCAAAATGGAACCCTTCCAACAACCGCGCCTGTCCCGGTAGGTCCTGCGGGTCCGGTTTCAACACCGCTGAGTGATTCAGATCAGGCGTTTTTGATCGGCGAAATCAATAATCTTGAAAATCTGGTTCGGGATTTGGGAGAAGCGCGGGGGCAGAATGGCCTTAATCAAAAGGTCGTTACGCAGTCTGTCGAGGCCCTTGATGTTCAGATTACACAGACAAAGGTATTTATTAGCGACATTGAGGACGTGGATGCCGCGACAGCCATTGTAAATTTGAATCAGGCAGAATTTGCCTTGGAAACGTCTTATAATGTGCTCAGCCGGATTAACGGAACCAGTCTGTTGAACTATCTATAGGGCTAACCATGTGACGCAGGGCAGGTTTGCGTCACGTTCCGCTTGCATCATCTGCAAAGCGGCCTATATTGCGCGCCATGAATTCATTAGGTTTTGATACTGCACCCGAAGATACCCGTGTTGTCGTTGCCATGTCTGGCGGCGTGGACAGCTCGGTCACGGCTGCGCTGCTTAAAGATCAGGGCTATGACGTCGTCGGGATCACATTGCAGCTGTATGATCACGGTGTTGCTGTACAGAAAAAAGGGGCGTGCTGCGCGGGGCAGGATATTCATGATGCCCGCCGGGTCGCCGATGCCATTGGCATTGCCCATTATGTGCTGGACTATGAAAGCCGTTTTCAAGACAGCGTTATGGAAGAATTTGCCGACAGTTACCTGCGCGGTGAAACCCCAGTGCCTTGTGTCCGCTGTAATCAAACAGTGAAATTCCGCGATTTGCTGGATACGTCTAAAGATCTGGGCGCGGTTGCCATGGCAACGGGTCATTATATTCGCCGCGAAGGGGGCGTGTCTGGCGCGCGGCTTTATCGCGGTGCCAATTCCATCAAGGATCAAAGCTATTTCCTCTTTGCCACCACCCAGGAGCAGGCGGATTATTTGCGCTTTCCACTGGGTGGATTGACCAAGGATGAGACCCGCGCACTTGCGGAAAAATATAATCTGGCAGTGGCGGCAAAACCTGAAAGTCAGGACATCTGTTTCGTGCCCAATGGCAATTATGCCAGTGTCATTGAACGCATTCGTCCCGGAGCGGGCCGCGAAGGTGACATTGTGGATCTGTCTGGAAAAGTTCTGGGCCGTCACAACGGGATTATCAATTATACGGTGGGTCAGCGCCGCGGTCTTGGTATCGCAACGGGCGAGCCCATTTATGTGGTCCGACTTGACCCTGAAGGAAACCGCGTTGTGGTTGGCCCGCCGGAAGCGTTGCTGATTTCTGGATTGTCTTTGCGGGAAATGAACTGGATCGGAGATAACCCGCTGAACACAACCGGTACCGATGTGATGGTGAAGGTTCGCTCAACGCAGGAGCCAATGCCCGCAACTGTTTACGGTGCCGAGGGTGGCTGGGCCGAGGTTAAACTGACCAACCCCGAAGGCGGTGTGTCCGCCGGGCAGGCCTGTGTTATGTATGACGGTGACCGGTTGCTGGGTGGTGGCTGGATTGCGGGTACGGAAGCTGCGCACCGGATTTAAGTTTTAGCAGCGCCTTTGGCCATTTGGGCCAGTTGTTGTTTCATCCCCGTCGCCGCATAGGCAAATCCTCCGTCGCCACCATCGACGAAATGCAGATGCGCGCCTTCGGCCATATTAAACACCAAACATGTCATGAGCGCCGTATCCGATGATTGCAGGCCAAAAGCAATCTCGCCGCGCGCATGATAGGCATTCAGGCAGCTTTCGATGGCGGTGATTTGATCTGCCCGGCAATCCAGAACGAAGCGGATCATATCATCAAAACGCTGAAAATCTGTATTGGCCAGCAATTGATCGCGATATGAGGCCCCGTCATAGGCCCCGGCTTTTTTCTTAAATTTTTCAAGAAACATCTGCACCAGCGTTTGAAAACAGATTTGATAGACGGTTTTGGCAAGCCCGTGTTCGGCGGCCGTCAGCTTGGCCTCTGTCCACATGTTGCGAGGCGGCCAGCGCAGTTTCAGGTTTTGGGTGCTGGTGGGGCGATAGTCATCGGACACATCCCCTAAAATAACCGTCAGGTCTTTGAGCACCTTTCCATAGGTGGCTGTTTTTTCCTCTTTTGTGCCGTGGGGAACCGTGACCAAAAGGCTGATGATTTTACCGTTCCGGCTGTGCAGGGGCTCCCACCGACAAGATAAACCCTCCAGATCAGGCGGCCCGTCATAAGTCTCCCTTTTGGGGATAAGGTAGGGGTTGTTCTCGGGATCGGATTTAAGCAACTGATCCGCGGCGCTGAGGCCCCCGCCTGAAAACATCGCCAGAAACAACCCATTGCTGATTTCATATTTCAAAACCGTCACATCCAGCCCGCGGGATCGAAGGTCGGAGACAGGGATAATCCCCAGACGCAGATCTAGATCCATCGTTTTTTCCGCGAGGGTGCGAATTTTGACAAGTGCCTGGCGGGCGGTTTTCGCCATCTCAGGGGGGATGGCAAGGGTCGCCCCATCACCGCCAAATACATAGGGAATATCGGCATCCTCCGCGATATTCAGGATACCCATAATGCAGGCAGCCCCGACCATATTCACTACTTTGTAACGCCCTTCGCGAATGGCTTTGGTTGACCCGGTGATATCGGTGAGGATCAGCAGCCAGTCATCGGGCAGGGGGGTGTATAGCGCATTGTCGGTAACGCGGGTGAAATCCGGTACAGCGGACAGCTTTTCGAAAAAGTCCTGAGTGCTCGTCATCGGGGGCTCATTTTTAAAATTTGCAGGGGCCAGATCAAAGGTGTCGCTTTTCTTTTTGAAATGCAAATACACAAACTGATACGCTGGTTTTTCGCGGTTGGATGCATTGGTTGTTTTTTTTCCGCATATCCTGCTTGACAGCTTTCCCAAAAGCTCCTAAATAGCGACCTCCAGACGGCCTGATCCAAGGCCGTTTCCCGTGTGGCGGAGTAGCTCAGCTGGTTAGAGCAGCGGAATCATAATCCGCGTGTCGGGGGTTCGAGTCCCTCCTCCGCTACCAAAATTTCCTTTGTGCAATGCTGTATCAGATCGTAACAGTCTATTTGGGTTGTCAAAGCTGAGTGTAAGTTCCATTGAGGCTTAATTATGTGGATTTTTTTTTAAGATACTGACCGCAGGAGATAGTATTAGAGTCAAAGTACTGATTTTTACCCGAATATACATAGGGTAGTCCGTATCCAGGCCAACTTCTTTTATTGTGCCTAAAAGCTTCACATTTTTTGGTCCAGTATTTTTTTATTTTATGCTTAGTTGTTTCGTCTTCCGGTAGTCGTTTTAGAAAACTGACCAACGCATCGCAACCTTTAGTGTGTTGCTTTCCATCACAAGCCGTTTCCCAGAGTGCAAAAGCTTCGGATCTAACTGCTTTGTTTTCGAACGGCTTTAAATCGAATGCCCTATGATAGCATGCTTCGACATAGCCACCTTTACAGCCTATCAAAAGTGTCTCCGACTTCCTATTAACAGAATTGGCACGATTATGGTTGAGAAGATATTCACAAGCGTCCAGCAAACCCAATCTGCAAGCCTCCTTGAAATTGTCCCATATCTTTATTGTATAATCTGGGTTTCCGTCTCCGTATTTATGAGTTTGATACTGAGCTAAAGCTCTACATGCTTTTGGGTCTTCTGTATTACATTCTGATTGCTGTTCGGTTTCAAAAGAATAGCTTTTTAGATCTATTCTTTTGAGGCTTTCATATGTATGGCATGATCTGTTGCTATAGTAGTTTGAGCTAAAACATGCAATTTGGGATATTTTTATCGCATCCCGTATCATCTCTGGATTTAAACTGAGTCTATTTTCCAGCTTTTTTTGGTATTCGGCTGTTGCTAACATGCAGGCATTGGTCTGAGCAACCGAGTTTTTGTCAAAACATATTTGAGAAAGGAAAGCTATTTTTTGGCTCTTACTAAGTTGATCGCGTGGGGAAAGCGCAATAAATTTACAGCTACTCGTGTCACCCAAACGACAAGCAATGTTCGTATAGTATTGACTTTGTGATTTATAATTGTTTCCCAAAATTCTGTATATTAATGCTAGTTTTGTGCAGCTGTATGTGATTTCAGCTTGGCAAGCTTTTTCATGAATTTTTATGGCCAATTCAATGTTCTTCTCATAGCCATAATAGTAATCGCCGAGGGCCGAGCAAAAGTAAAATTCATTGCTTTCGCAGTGATTTTGCCAAAAAGTGACGCTAAGAGAGCTTGGAGTGTTGTCGTTTCCGTTAATTCTCACGCAAGAGCATAATATTAAGAAGCACAAAATGTTGAAAATAGGCCGTATTATTCTCATTTTGAGTTATCTCTCTCGTAGGTAAGTAATTGACTCACATGCACCGGCAAGGATTTATTGTGCAGTGATACCTAATGTTCAGTTAATAGAAATAGTCTGCCGGTATTCTAGCATTGTGTTCAGAGAAATTGCCAGTCGGATTCATAATCCGCGTGTCGGGGGTTCGAGTCCCTCCTCCGCTACCAAAATTTTCATACGAAATCAGTAGATTGTGAGAACGGCTCCTGTTGTGCCTAGACATTAGGCCCGCGATAGGCACTTTCAAAAATGGTGAAAAATGTGGGATGCTTGCATTGGGGCTATCTTCAATTCTAATGGATAGCTCTACCAATTAGTGTTATTTTCATGGAATGAAAAAAGGGCGATACCATTTTGACCTGCTGTATCGGCACTCAAACGAGTTGTCTTTAGAGACACGTCGAAAATTCAAGAATGAAGTCAACACGATAAAGGAAGCCTTCGGGTTTCTTGATCAACACTTTGCCGAATTGGAAAAATCGCCAATAGGCCATCACCGAAACGTCAAGATGGCGCTCACGGCTAGGTTTTTAAATCATCTATTTTCGTATGTGATTTTAGCTGAACGAGGTCTGATCCTCGATGCAAGTAATTGCGGACGCAGCGCGACCGAAACAACCGCCTTCTATTGGCTAGTCTGCAAAGATCCTTCGTCTTCCAGTTTGTATGATAAAGAACAAAGTCCGCGACCGATTGACGTTCGGAAAAAATTGGAAGCGCTCGGCGTAGATATCTCAGAACTTCGTGATAAGTACGGTTTTGAGAGCAATATTGCTCACGTTGGTAACAAGTATGACAACCTTCAGATTAGTTGGGAAAAACAAAAATCCGGTTCATTAAGTGTTGGCGGCGGTGGAGATGTAAATACCCGTCGCGAGTTTTTGAAAGCAGTTTCGCATTATCTTTATATGTTCGTGCTCCACGATCCGAATTATGTGGTAACCAATGATGCTGGGAACTAGTTGGATGCACTAACGAAGTTTTTCTGAATTTTCGTAGATATTACCAATGGCTTCGATATGGTTACTGCCCCTCTCCCAAGAGGGTGTTGCATGAGGACGGGGTCCATCCAGAACTTGTTTTACCCAACGGAAATAATGGAGAATAGCGGTTAGAGTAACGAAATTATCGCCAGGATAACAACCACCATTAAAGAGCAGGCCATCAGGATATTGACGCGAAACTGGATGTGCGGCGCGAGTTCCATGCGCTCGACATAGATCCCAGCGGCCAACCACAACAGATGAATGGGAATCCAGATGGCATTGAGGATCGCAAACTTGATCACCGTCTCTGCCAGCAAAGCATCCGGCAGGATGGCAAACCCAGAAAACAGGGCTGTATTCACCGCATAGGCTTTGGGATTTATGGCCTGCAGGGTGATGCCGGAAAAGAAGCCGGGGCGGCTATCCACTTCAATAAATGAAATTTTTGATCCAGCGGTGGCAATGCGAAAAGCCAGATAGGACAGATAAAGAGCCGAGATGACCAATAGAATGGTCCGAACCATGGGAACGGCAAAGATGATGGCGGCAAGCCCTGTTACCACGGCAAGCCCAACAAGGGCATTGCCGACGCATAATCCTGAAACATACTGCAATCCAGCTTTGCGGCCGAATGCGGCCCCAACACCGGCGGTCGTGAGGACACCAGGCCCAGGCGTAATCAATAGAAAAAAAACCGCAGCCGCAAATGTCAGCATTACCGGATACCCCAGCACGCAAATGTATTTATGTCTAGCGGCGTGGGACAATTATGGTTTGTCGAAATACTCATTCTGAACGGCTTAACTCGCTAGGTTTTTTGAGGCTATTTTCTAATTTTACTCAATCATACATATTCTCGTCAGGTGCGGAAGTATAGGATATTTTAAAAAGGGACTGCCAGTTTTTGTGATGGGAAGGCAGGTTTTAGCCGGAATTATAATCCGTGTGTCGGGGGTTCGAGTCTGCAGCATACAAATAAATATCCTTCGTATACTGATTTTCAGCTTTAAAGATTCAATTAAGTTATCAATCAATAATACCTGTCCTGTTGGCGGTGTTTAACGATTTGATAAATTAAGAGAACCGAGAGATATGCCCTAAAAATTATGAATGTGATGCCGCCCAGCATGAGCCAAAAATCATTTTCGCGTGTTGGTATAAAAAGCGTTGCTTCAAATATTGTTGGAAATGTTGAAGAGTAAGTCACTTCAATTGCATTAACCTTAGTGAAAAGTGGCAACACGGATTCGTTTGCAACGGCCGAACCTGAGTAAAATAGGTTGATCTTTGAGTGTAAGGTTTCTGATTGATCAATGTAATTGAAATAAAGTACGTAAGTGTGCTCTTTGTTTTCGAATTCTGTGATGGTTCCGAGTATTGTTTGGCCGTCAATTAGAAATATAGCATAGGGAATACCATCCTCATCGAAGATAAGAACAACTATGGCACTGACAAAGATGAGCACCATGGCGAACAGATATTTTTGATAGAGAAAATCCCGCTCTGCTTCGCGCCTTCCGGACATCGAGCTTTCCTAATGACTTGTTAAAGGACTTACTAATTTACGTATTTAGCGAGGGAAGATTGAATTAGCCTCTTGTTTATCCGTAATATTAATTTACGGCGATAACCTTTCAACATCGGTTGATTTGATTTATTATTAATATAATCTAGGATTTTGTGTTTCAAGAGTTTTTGAAGGCGAGTTTGCATGAAAAAATTGAAGAGGCGATATTTGTTTATCAGTTTCTTTGCTGTAGGGCTTGGTCTTTCAGGAAATGCCGTTGCCTTAAAGACGGAGGGAGAACCGTCAGTAAAAGACTACAAGCTATGTAGCGAATTGCTCCATAATGCGCATGCCCTTATTTTGCATCCTCAGGACAAATTAGGAGCAATCATAAATTCGAATATATTGTTCGCTAAATGGATAGAACTGAGCGGAATCAGTATGGCAGACATGCGTATCGAGGCGGATAGGATTGTGAAGAAATCTGTAAATGAATTTTATACCAAGGAACACTTCTATGCTGCTTATTCCAAGGAAGAGCACGAATACTGCTTGAAGCTTTTGGAAGAAGAAAAGGTAAAGCTTCAGTAATGTCTTTGAGGTGAGAGTGAGTTTGAAAGGTAGATTTTAATGCGTATCCTTTTTTCTGTGTTAGCCGTTGCTTTGTTGACAGGTTGTGGCTCGATAATGTTTGGCCAAAACTATGAGTATAATAGTCAAGATAAGGAAGCTCTTCTTGCTTTTTCACATGAAAAGCTAAAGGAAAAAGGACAGTTTGTTTTATTAAACATCGACCTTGACGGAGGAAAAATCACGAACGTGCAGGAATTCGGATCAGTGTGCCCTCCAAACAATTTGTTTTGTGTGTCACCAACCGCGGTTCTGGCAAACACAACTGGGCGAAGATATTACCTTTTAAAAGTTCCGGCGGGCATTTACGGGATGGTTCGGGTGTCTGCTTTTTCATTTGGGGTGTTTCCGGGTGGATCTGCCTATGGTCATCGATTAAATCACTATTGTTATGATCAGGGTCTGGAAGTTTTTGAGGTCACTGCGGGGCGGGTTAATACGATCGATATTGGTGAAATGATGAGTGATTTATCTGTAAGTGATGAAGCTGTAGCGTTTCAGATAAAAAAAGGTGGCATATCTGGCATTACAGCGGAGATTAAAAAAGCCAAGCCCAAGGCAATTGTTAGATTAAGCTCTTTTGACTGTAAAGAAGTTGATTGGGATAACAAATCTATTGAGCTGTTAGAGGTATTTTGACATTGAGACTTTATCAAACGCAACTTGATTTCTCTTTTTCCGAGAAAAATAAACCAAAATTTGGATTTAAGATTTTTGTTTTTGTCGTGTTTATGCATTCATGGATTGGGACAACTACGGCAACGACGGTAATAGCCGGACCCACAGCAGACCAGTATAAGCAATGCGGTGTCCTTGTGTATAATGCGCATAGTTTATTCGAAAACCCGCAGGACAAAATGGGGAGCATGGTGAATGCGGCAAAACTGTTTGAGAAGTGGCAAAAAATGCTTGGGTTTTCTAACGAAGAAGCTCTAGAGAAAGTTAAGCCTTTGATTCAAAAATCTTTTCAAGAGTTTGACAGCAAAGAGAAATTCCATGCCACTTATTCTGATGAAGACCAAAAATTTTGTGCTGATCTTCTTAAAAGGGAACAGGAAACTAAATAGCCTAACGGCAGCGCCAAACGACATTGCACTTATTTTTTAATGTAAAATAAAATTCTAAGTTGGACTTGTGTCAGAAAATAAGCTCCACGCGCTATCCAAACCCCAGAAAACAGTAACAGTTCTATTCTTAAGGACTAATCGACCGAATGTAGCTCATAAGGTCATCGATCTCGTCTATGTCCAGCTTGAATTCCGGCATTGCTTCATGTCCTACCGAAATGCCTTCCGCCAACGCCTCTTCAAGATTTTCCAGGGGCCACCGGGATGCAAGCTCCCTGAAAGGGGGGGCTGGCTCAAAAGGACTGGCGCCTTGGGCGGCAACGTTATGGCATCGCGCACAATATTGCTCCGCGATGGCGCGGCCCTTGGACAGATCACCCTGTGAGCCGCTTTGGGCGAAGGCCGGGTTTGTTTGCTGGCTCAGAACAACGCCAGCCAGTAAGAGATAAAAAATTCTGATCATGTTTTAGTCTTCGGCATTTTGGATCTACCCCTTAAAAAAGTGCCTGTAGAATATTCTGTTATTGTTCTTACACGCAATATCACCGCATTTCGATCCGCAAATTTATTATAATTTGAGAATGCTGAGACCCTAAAAGGGGGCATTGATCGGCGTCAAGTCTGGGTTTTTATCTGATACCGATATGAACCCAAATCAAGATATGGCTTTCTTCAAATTTGTAGGGGAGCTGTGCCCAATCATATTGCTTTGTGATCCGCGCCGCTGCGCGCCGCGTATGGTTAGAAAAGCCAATTCACTGGGACAACATGTCTTTTCTTTACGCGCTGCCTGCATTTGTACTCGCAATTCCCACGATCCCGCTCTTTGTTCTGTTGCCCGCCTATTATGGTGAGGATTTGGGGCTTGGGCTGGCAAGTGTGGGGATTGCGTTTTTTGCGTTACGCCTGCTGGATGTCATCAGCGATCCCATCCTTGGCTGGATCAGTGACGCGCTGCCTCCACGGTTTTATCGGCGCAAGCTTCCCATGGTTATTGGGGGGATTGTCGGGGCCCCGGCCTTGATTGCGCTGTTCTCCCCGCCCAGTGATGTTTCGCTGCTTTATTTGCTCCTCTGGGGCGGTCTATTATTTCTGGCCTGGACAGCTATTCAAATCCCTTATCTGTCATGGGCCGCAGAGCTTGAACCCAGCTACCGGGGGCGTACAAAATTAAACGGATTGCGCGAGGCGTTTGGCCTGTGCGGTATCGTTTTTGCGGGATCCGCAGGGGTAGTGTTGTCCGGCTACACAACGGCCGTTCAGTTTCAGGTGATGGGCTGGGTCACGGTTTTTGCAGGTTGCGCCTGCTTTATTTTGGCCCTGCGGTATGTGCCCGAAGGCCGCGCTGCGCCGCAGGCCCCTTCGCTATCCTTGCCCAAAGGCAACGGTTTGTTTTGGCGGGTGCTCACAGCGTGGTTCGTTAATGGTTTTGCGAACGGCTTGCCCGCCGTCTGTTTTTCCCTTTTCGTCACCCATGTGCTTTTGGGAAGCGCAGAGGAGAGGGGGCTGCTGTTGTTCGTTTATTTCCTGTCCGCGGTTGCGGGGATTCCGCTGTGGCTTAAGCTGGGCGCGCACATCAGTAAGCACAAACTTTGGTGCGCATCCATGCTTCTGGCGGTTGTGGTGTTCGCCTTTGTGCCGCTTTTGGGGGCGGGGGATATATTTGCCTTTGGTATTATCTGTGTGTTGACCGGGTTTACCCTTGGTAGTGATCTGGCATTTCCACCCTCTATTCAGGCCGATTGCGCTGATTGGGACCGCTACCGCTTTGGTAAGGAAAGACTGGCAACTCTCTTTTCCTATTGGAGTATGGGGACCAAGCTGGCACTTGGCTTATCCGTGGGGGTTGCGTTCCCGCTTCTGGGCTTCGTGGAGTTGGAGACGGGCGGGGAATATGCCCTGCCAACGCTTGTTTTCCTTTATGCTGGGGTGCCGATCTTTTTGAAACTCACTGCAATTTTCCTGATGTGGCGGTTCCCTTTGGGGCAGTCCCAGCAAAATGCAGTTCGCCGAGCATTGGAGAAACGATGTTAAAAAGAATAATATATGTTTTCGTTCTATTCCTTCTTTCCGGTTGCGGGGGAATGGCCGTTGAAGATTTCAAGCGCGGACAACCGCCGCTGGACCTGTTCGCCTATTTTGATGGTGAAACGCAAGCCTGGGGCATCTTCGAAGACAGGTTTGGCACGATCCGCCGTCAATTTCAGGTGCAAATTACCGGCAAGATTGACGGCGAAACCTTAACCTTGAACGAAGAATTTCAATATGCGGATGGCGAGGAGAGCACGCGCGTGTGGACCATCCGAAAGACGGGTGCCAATACGTTCGAAGGGTCGGCCCCGGATGTGATTGGAACTGCTATTGGAAAGAGCGCAGGCAATGCCCTGAACTGGACCTATGACCTTGATCTGGTAGTCGGCGATAGCAGCTACCGCGTGACCTTTGATGATTGGATGTTCCGCCAAAAGGGGAATGTTCTTATTAACATTGCAAATGTCACCAAATGGGGATTTGACGTGGGGCGTGTCACGCTATTCTTTAAAAAAGCAGGTTCCTAACTCTTTAGGTGGCGTGCGTTTTGTTTAACATCCGATCCTTAAATCGATAGCTTTAATCGTTCATGCCAAGCGGCGATGCTTTCATCTGGGTATTCGTCGAACGCCTGATCGTCCGCTGACATATGAGTTGGAACCCACCCGGGCTTTGAGCCGACCATTAAATGGGTATGTTCGGGCGGTGTGGGGAGCGGCGTGTCAATCGATCCGGCATGGGGATGCACCAGATCGGGCCATCTGGGGTCCCAGCCCCACAGGTGAGAGCCGCAAATCTTACAAAAATGCCGCTCCATCGGGCTTTCTGAAACCGTTTTGTGGGTTTCATCGACAATTCGCGCATGATAGACGGAAATGTTCTCCTTGCCGTCAACAGTGAGAGTCTCAAAATCTCCGGACAGGTTAATGGCATATCCCCCGCTGCCCGCCGTCTTGCGGCAGATCGAGCAGTAGCAAATGTTGAACGGGTAGGGGTGTTTGGATTGCAGGGAGAATGTCACCGACTGACAATGGCAGGAACCTTCAAGTTTCATTTCAACATCCTTAAATTCAAGCTAGAAACAATTGGGTGCAGTTTAACAGAGTTAACACGTCCAGTGTAATCCTTCGATCACTGAAATCGGCGGCCTGTCTATCCTGAATTTCTCAATGACAATGAACAAGGCCTGTCTTGTGGTCCATATGGCAGCATTGTCCGGGCGGCGAGTTTTTCCGGCACCCGCCGCCATGCATAATCATTGGCTTTTCTATGGTTGGGGCAAGTGATATCTGAGAGAACGCAACAGAAGGGTTGCTAAAAGTAAGTCCAAGCAGCAACCAAAGCATTTGTTTTTTCATGATATCATCCCTTTGTTATGAAGAGAGTAGTCCCTCTTAACTGGTTGTTTTGTTGCGACGCCAACCGAAGAAACCCATTACCGCAAGACAAGCACCAAACAAGGGCATTGCAGCCGGTAGGGGAACCGTAGAAAATTCAATGGATAAGGAACTGTAATCAATTGCGTAGCCATCCTTGTAGCCGTCATAGATAAGGCTGACGATACTGGAACCTGCGCCGATCAAGCTAGGGTCAATGGTGAAGCTGTGCAGAGTTGATGTGTCCGAGAGCCCATTGGTGATCGAGCCAATTGCGGTGCCATTAAACAGCACGCTCCAATTGCCACTTGTATTCCCCATACCGCTTTCCATAAGGGTCAAAGTTGCGGAAGTCACTGTGACTCCCCCAAGGGAATAGGTGTGCGAATAGACTAGCGGGGATGAGCCCGGAGCCCCTTCACTTTGTGCATATTGCCATACATCGGTAAAAAGCGGATCGCCTGCCGTTCTGTTGTCAAATTCAGAAACACCTGAAACACCAACGGCGTTTGGGGTTGTTTGACCACCAAATCCATCAATGTCCCCAATTCGACTTGTAAACGTGGCTGCCTGCGACTGATAAGCCGTGCCGCCAAGCATGATCGCACCGCACACAGCAGCAAAACATAGTCTTTTTTTCCAAGATGACATCGTAACCTCCCCCCCAAATATTTTAAACGACTGAACCGACAGTAATAATCATACAATTCTATATAAACTATATTTGTATTTTTTGAAATACGATTTTGGGTTGCATGTGTGCCGCTATTGGGTTCGCAATCCCGTTTCAAATGATGCGTGTTGCAGCACTTAAGAAACCAAAGTTTTTCATACTTTTCAGCGATGTTTCGGGGGCGTAATTGTTTAATTTCTTTCTAAATTTTAGAAAAATAATATTTTGAGCTATTCAAACAGGTTTAAATTTGACAGAATTAGCGAACAATAATGAAGAATACGTTTTTTATGGGAGGGGCGCTTAGGTGCCTGGGAGCGTAATTCTAAATAAAAAGAATATGCATCTGGTTTTCCGTGCGCCAATGGTAGCGTGTGAATAATAATCAAGCAAACAGGGTCGCTCCCGAAGTTGGGACTGCGCGGCCATTACTAAGTGTGCGGGATGTCAGCGTTAATTTCGGCGGCATTATCGCACTGGATGGAGTTTCCTTTGATATTCCTGTTGGTCAGATCATTGGATTGATCGGGCCGAATGGGGCAGGGAAAACAACACTTTTCAATTGTATCAGCCGTCTCTACAACGTGAATTCCGGTGATATCCTGCTGGAGGATCAATCGATCCTGCCGCAACCCGTTTATAAAATGAGCTCACTTGGCGTTGGTCGTACGTTCCAAAATCTGGCGTTGTTTGCGAACCTGTCGGTTCTGGATAACATCATGATTGGGGGCCATTGTACCGGAAAGACGGATTATGTCAGTAATGCCCTGCGCTTGCCATGGACGCGCCGTGAAGATCGCCTTTTACGAGAAAAGGCCTTGCAGGTTTTGGCCTTTTTAGGACTGGAAGATACCGCTCATCAGCGTATTGGCGATCTGCCATTCGGGGTTAAAAAGCGTCTTGAAATCGCCCGCGCGCTGTTGAGTAAACCCAAATTGCTGTTGATGGATGAGCCCGCGGGAGGGCTCAATCATAATGAGCTTTCTGAGCTGATGATCACCATTCGTAAAATCAGAGATGAATATGGGGTCACGGTGCTGTTGGTGGAACATCACATGGGTCTTGTCATGGAAGTCTCGGACACGGTGGTCGCCATGAGTTTGGGGCGTAAGCTGGCGGAAGGGCCGCCCAGTGCGATCCAGCAGCATCCGGATGTTATCGAAGCGTATCTTGGGACGGGTAAAAAATGAGTAGTTTGCTGGAGGTAAAAGGACTGGAGGCCTATTACGGGCAGTCCAAAGTTTTAAACGGTCTTGATTTCGCGCTCGAAGAGGGCGGTGTGACGGCCATTTTGGGGGCCAATGGCGCTGGAAAAACAACCACCCTGCGGTCCATAAGTGGCATGGTCACGTTAAAAGGATCAATCAAACTGGGCGGGCAAGAGCTGACGGGAAATCGATCTGCCGATATTACCCGTTGCGGGGTGGCACATGTTCCCGAAGGGCGCGGTACATTTGTGCGCCTGTCTGCGCAGGAAAACCTGCAACTGGGTGCTTACAGCCGCAATGACAAAGCGGAAATCGCCAATGATATTGAACGGGTTTACAATTATTTCCCCATTCTAAAGCAGCGACGAAACCAGCAGGCAGGCACTCTCAGCGGGGGCGAGGCTCAAATGCTGGCAGTCGGCCGGGCGCTGATGTTGCGGCCGCGCTTGCTATTGCTTGATGAACCTTCGTTTGGGCTTGCGCCTCTAATTGTGGCCGAATTGTTTGACATCCTGAGACGGATCAATGCGGAAGACGGGGTCAGTATGCTGCTGGTGGAGCAAAATGCTTCCCTGGCTCTTGAGCTGGCTGACCATGCGTATTTGTTGGAGACGGGCAACATTGTTCTCTCCGGTACCGCAGATTCCATTTTAGAAAACGAGACCGTCCGGCGGTCCTATTTAGGATATTAGGAGTAAAGCCATGGATCTCTTTTTACAACAAATCCTGACGGGATTGGCCAACGGCTCGATCTATGCCTGTCTGGCGCTTGCCGTCGTGATGATTTATCAGGCCATTGACCATTTTAACTTCGCCCAAGGCGAAATGGCGATGTTCAGCACCTATATCTGCTGGACGATGATTTCGGTAGGGGTTCCCTACTGGCTTGCCTTTTTCCTCACCATCGCCATTTCTTTTGCTGGCGGTGTTGCGATTGAACGGCTGATTTTCAAGCCGATACATAATGCACCGGTACTTAGCCATATCATTGTGTTTATTGGGCTTCTTGCCATTTTCAACAGTATGGCAGGGGCCATCTGGGATCACACAATTAAAACCTTTCCATCGCCGTTTCCTGATGGCTCGTTTCAAGGTCTGATCGGTATGCATGAAGTGGGGATGTTCTTTGTCACCCTGATCATGCTGGCCTGTATTTTCTGCTTCTTCCGTTACACGCGGATCGGCATGGCCATGCAGGCCGCTGCGGCAAACCCGGAATCGGCGGAATTGGTGGGCATTCGGGTTAGCTGGATGCTGGCACTGGGTTGGGGCCTGGCGGCGGCTATCGGCGCGGTGGCCGGGATGATGATTGCACCGATTGTGTTCCTCGACCCGAACATGATGCTGGGGATCTTGCTTTACGGTTTTGCTGCCGCAATTGTTGGCGGGATTTCCAATCCCGGCGGCGCTGTCGCGGGCGGCTTCCTCGTGGGTATTATCGAAAATCTGGCCGGAACCTATTTGCCGGCTATCGGAAGTGAACTCAAGTTGACAGTGGCGCTTGTACTGATTGTCACGGTTCTCTTGTTCAAGCC
This sequence comes from Sneathiella sp., assembly GCA_034669685.1. GTDB lineage: Bacteria > Pseudomonadota > Alphaproteobacteria > Sneathiellales > Sneathiellaceae > Sneathiella. Next base: position 1,489,344 of record JAXMOU010000001.1, on the reverse strand, counting down.
GAACGGTCTGTTCGGAAAATCCATTGTGACCAGGGTGTAACGGCATGACAGCAAACATCGATATTAATGTGGAAAAAGCCGAGAAGAACCTGCTAGACGGTCGTCGGTTAAATCTGAAATGGATTGCCCTGTTTGTGGCATTGGGGCTCACGGTGCCTTTCCTGTTCGACGGCTATACCGTCTTTCAGGCGACCATGGTTGTGATCTATGCCATTGCCATCTTAGGTCTGAACCTGCTTACCGGGTTTAATGGGCAATTTTCGCTCGGACATAGTGCCTTTTATGCGATCGGCGCTTATACGGCGGCTGTTTTGGTCAACCAACTGGATTTCCCCGTGTATGTCACCATACCACTGGGCGGGGTCGTCTGTTTTGTCGCCGGTTTCCTGTTTGGGTTGCCTGCGCTGCGACTTGAAGGTTTATATCTGGCGCTGGCAACCTTTGCCTTGGCCGTTGCCGTGCCGCAAATCCTAAAATCATCGCATTTGGAAGGTTTGACAGGGGGAGTGCAGGGGTTGGATCTGTTCCGGCCCTCCGTGCCCGAATTTATACCGCTTAACATGGATCAATGGTGGTATCTCATCGCCTTTGGCATCATGCTGTTGCTGTTTTGGGGCGCATGGAACCTGATTAACAGTCGTTCTGGCCGCGCCATGATGGCGATCCGTGATAATCCAATCGCAGCACGCTCCATGGGCATTAACACCTCATTGTATAAATCACTGACCTTTGGGGTTAGTGCTTTTTACACCGGCATAGCAGGTGCTTTGGGTGCCATTATCGTCGAGTTTGTGGCGCCGGACAGTTTTACTTTCCAATTATCGATTTTGCTGTTTATCGGGCTTGTTGTCGGGGGCACAGGAACGATTTGGGGGGCCGTATTTGGCGGAATGTTCATTCTGCTGGTTCCCAATTTTGCAGAGCAAATTTCGACGGGACTGTCCTACGCCGTCTTTGGAGTTATTTTAATTCTCGTAATTTACGTCATGCCCTCAGGTTTTGCGGGTTTGGTAAATCTATTGTTGTCTCGCCTCAGGAAACTGCGTTGAGCCTGCAATTGCAAAAGTGAAGAGTTTCTCACACTTAAAGCAAAAATATAACAGGAGGAAATCATGGTTACCGGGAAGAAACTGGCATTGACACTGGTTGCGGCGGCAGGTCTGACCCTGACGGCACAATTGGCGTCCGCCGAAAAAATGTATGGCCCTGGTGTTACCGACACCAGTATTAAAATTGGCAATACCATGCCCTATAGTGGGCCTGCCGCAGCTTATGGTACGATCGGTAAAGCCTCAGCGGCTTATTTCGCCAAAGTGAACGCAGAAGGTGGTGTGAACGGTCGCAAAATCGAGTTTATCTCGCTGGATGATGGTTACAGCCCGCCAAAAACAAAGGAACAGACTCGGAAATTGGTAGAGCAAGAAGGCGTTCTATTGATGTATGAAGGACTGGGAACACCGACCAACTCGGCAGTTCACGCGTATCTGAATCACAAGAAAGTTCCGCAGCTTTTTGTCGCGACAGGTGCCACGAAATGGGGTCAGCCAGAGAAATTTCCTTGGACAATGGGCTGGCAGCCCAGTTACCAAACGGAAGGCAAGCTTTTTGCGCGTTATGTGAAGGAAAATGTGAAAGACGCTAAAATCGGCATTCTCTATCAGAATGATGATTACGGTAAAGACTATATTCACGGCATGCGCGAAGAGCTGGGCGACTTGGCGGATAAACTGATTATTGCCGAAGAAAGCTATGAGGTCACTGATCCAACGATTAACTCGCAGATCATTAAACTGAAAGACAGCGGAGCCAATGTCTTCTTCAACGTGGCAACGCCAAAATTCGCTGCTCAGGCCATTAAAAAGGTGCGGGAACTGGAATGGAATCCAATCTTCCTGAACAACTCAGTGTCCAACTCAGTCGGTGCTGTGTACAAGCCTGCCGGTTTGGAAAACTCTAAAGATATTATCTCGCTGCAGTATTATATGGATCCAACCGCTCCGGAAACACAGCAGACAGAGGCTTACAAGAAATGGGCCGCTTGGATGAAAGAATATAATCCAGACGGAGATCTGCTCAATACATTTAACGTATTTGGCTATCTGAATGCCCAGACTTTGGTAAAAGTGTTGGAGCAATGCGGTGACGAACTGACCCGCGAAAATGTCATGAAGCAGGCCGCTAATCTGGATTTTGAGATTGATATGTTCCTACCGGGCGTGAAAGTTCAAACCAGCCCTACGGATTTTTACCCAATCGAAGGTATGATGCCGGTTCAGTTCAACGGCGAACGCCCAGTGCCGATTGGCAAAGTCGTTACATTAAGTAAATAAGACCGAAAACGTCCCGTAGCTGGGGCAAGTTTCTAGAAAATGGCGGGGCCTTAAAAAGCCCCGCCATTTTATGTTCAAATCATTCGTAATCTGTGAATGATCGGGCTACTACAGCCGCCGAATAACAGAGTAGATAATTAACAAGAAAAGGGAGTAGGTATGTTTAGTCATATTATGATTGGTGCCGATGATGTGGAAAAGGCGAAAGTCTTTTACGATGCGATCCTTGGAACGCTGGGACATAAACCCGGTGTGATGGACCCCAAAGGCCGGTGTTTCTATTTCACCAAAGAGGGCATCTTTGCAATTACCAAACCGATCAATGGCGAGCCAGCAACGTTTGCTAACGGCGGCACAATTGGATTCGCGGTTTCCGACCCTGAAACTGGGGATAAATGGCACGCTGCCGGACTAGCCAATGGCGGAGCGGCCTGCGAAGATCCTCCGGGCATTCGTGAAGGCGCTAAAGGAGACATGTATCTTGCATATCTCCGGGATCCTTCAGGCAATAAAATTTGTGTCCTGCACCGCATGGGCTAAGCCTTAACCGACGCCCGGTCTTTCAAAAGAGGACCGGGCGATTGTTTATCGTCAGAGCCTATGAGTTCATGGTTTTCAAATCTGAACAGGGGAAAAGATGGCCGGCATTAAAACGATTGTGAAACGCCCAATCGATTGTGACAGTAAACTGATTACGCGATTTATTAATATCGTTGCCAAAGGCGGTGAAGTTCCCCGCGCCAATTTGCTGCGAGGCGTGCCTGCTGCAGAACGTCTGTTTTTTACCGTAACGGAGGCGAACGATATCGCAGGCGTTGGCGCAATCCGGTTTCAAAACGCCAACTATCAAAAACATCTGTTTAAACAGGCGGGTGTACCGCAAATGTATAACCCCGACAGTTCCGAATTTTGCTGGGTCTATGTGAAACCCGAATTTCGCGGGCAGGGCGTTGGGCAAAGTAATTTGAGCGCCCGCTTTGATTATATCGGCAATCGCCCTTGCCACTGTATTCGCCGGATCGACAATAAACTGGTCCACGATGATCGGGACTGGGTACAGGCTGGCACCAATTTCCACAGTAACACCAGCACCGACGAGCTAAAACTCCTCGTTCGAAACCACGATGAAATCTACGACGCAAGTAAAGGCTTGATTTACGGTCCAAAGAATTAGGAATTTAAGCTATCAACTTCATGTTCCTTATCGGATATCAACCGGTCCAGAACGACGCTGGCGACCATGTCACCGATAACATTGACCGAGGTTCGGCACATGTCGATGATCCGGTCCACCCCCATGATAAGGGCGATCCCGGCGGCGGGGATGCCTACGCTTTCCAAGATCGTGGCGAGGATGACAATGCCGACCCCAGGTGTTCCCGGCGAGCCGATGGAGGCGCCAGCCGCCATAACGATGACAAGCACCATTCCCGAGAGGCCAATATCCACCTGAAAAACCTGCGCCAGAAATAGCGTTGCCACCCCTTGATAGAGGGCTGTTCCGCCCATGTTGATGGTGGTGCCCAGCGGAATGACGAAACGGGATATACCGGTACGCACACCCAGTTTATCTTCGGTTGTGCTTAAGGTGAGTGGCATAACCGCAGCAGAGCTGGATGTGGAGAGCGCGAGCAGAACCACCTCCTTGGCATTCTTGAGAAAATCCACCGGGTTTTTACGACCCAGCACCGATAGCAACAGCAGATAAACAATAACTAGCCCAACTAAACCTGCCAGAACGGTGGCGACGTAGACGGCTGTTGCCAGCAAGGTTGATATGCCAACCCGGGCACTAATGCTGGCAATCAGCCCAAATACCGCATAGGGTACGAATTTGAGCACCCAGCCAATGATCACCATACAAACGGCCTGAATGGATCCCAAAAGATCAAGAATGGGTTTGCGTTGGTTTAGGGGCATTGCGACTAGCGCCACCCCAATGATTACGGCGCTGATGACTGTTTGCAGCATATTCCCACTGACAAAGGTGACCAGCGGGTCTTTGGGAAATAAGCCAGTGAGCAGTTCGGGCAATTCCTTTAAAGAGGGAAGTCCCGCATTGGCCGCGCCGGAAGCATCGGGTAAGGCGTCTGGGATGATCGACTGCAAATGTGCGCTGTCGATATAGGTGCCGGGTTGAATGATCAGGGCAAAAGTGATCCCAATGCTGACCGCTATCACGGTTGTCACAACGAAAAACGATATGGTCGCGATCCCCAATCGTCCAATGTTTTCGGTTGTCTCTCCGGCGGCAATTCCGCGAATAACCGAGGCGACGATTAGTGGTATAATGACAAACTGAATGGCGAGTAGAAATACTTTGCCCGGCAGGGCAACCCAGCCTGCGATCGTCTCGGCGGTATTTTTATCAAAAAGGCCCATGGCAGGACCGATGAGCACGCCAAATCCAACGCCCAGGATCATGGCAATAATCACCTGAAGCCAGAGACGTCCGCTCACTAGACTTGCCAGATTGTCTTTTAAACCGATAAGGGACCTTGAAACCTTCATTTTGTCCTATCCGATGATTTTCTGTGGCGATAGCCTGCAATACCATATGTGCCCGGTCAATGCCTGAAAATTAAACTGTGCGCTGCGAAAGTTAGATGCAGTTGTGTGTTTTAGATTGATTTCATCGTGAAAAGAATAACTCCGGGTGCCTTCTTGAGGCAGGCTCTAAAACTCATATAGAACGGGTGCGTTTGGAAACAGGCTTTCAAAGCTTTCGCTCTCTTTTAATTCCCGATGAACCAGAATGACTTTTGTAACTTCCTTACCATCTGAAAGAGGCAGATCAACGCCGACAACCCGGCGATGGGACCGTTTGTATTGATCCAGTTGTCCTTGAACCAGCCCGATGAACGGGGATTTGATCATGTTTTGAAAATAGCGCCCTTCGACAGATTTCCAAAGTGCGGGAGAGAGGGATTCCGTGCCGAGCAATTTGTTTGTGTAATCTACACCCCACCATTCTGTAAGCTGTGTTCCCCATAATACGAAGCGGACGTTAAAAGGGTCCTTCTCAAATTCAACGATCGCGATTTTGCCGTGCCAGCCCTTGAAATCAAGAAAATCAAAGTCGCTTCTTTGGGGGAGGTGTCCTTTGCGATATTTGCTCTGCCAAAGCGATACAAGATGTTTAAAAGGGCCAAAATCATCGGGATTGGAATCCAATGGGCAGCACCCATATTCCCAATTGATAATTTTTCTCGCATCGCGATCAGACAAGCGCTGGTACACCTAGAATAAGTAAACAAATACTGTTTTCAGTATATTTGGCCACTGGAAATAAGCAACCATACAAAAGGATAGGTTGTGATTTGTCTCTGATATGCGGTTCAGGAGCGTTCTAATTTGGGTTGCGCCGCGCAAGCGATGAGCTTAAGAGAGAGGTCATTAATGAAAGGCTTTCCCAATGAGTGAACTTCCTCCGTGCCCAAAATGTCAGTCCGTCTATGTCTATGAAGATGGCGGATTGCTGATTTGTCCAGAATGTGCCCACGAATGGGCTGTAAATGCAGGCGATAGCGATGCGAAAGTTGTTCGCGATGCTAACGGGACAGAACTTGCAGATGGCGATACGGTCACTGTTATTAAGGATCTGAAAGTCAAAGGATCCTCTGCTGTGGTGAAAGTCGGCACAAAAGTGAAGAACATCCGTCTGGTTGATGGGGACCATGATATCGATTGTAAAATTCCGAAAATTGGGCCCATGGGCCTCAAATCAGAATTCGTCAAAAAAGTCACTGATTGACCTTTATTGCGGTCTTTAAGGCCTGATCAAAACATCAATCAATGGGATGGGGGCTGAGTGCGCCCGGCCACCCATCCTCATGTTGCGAAGTTCTAGCCTCTGCAGAACAGGACTTTTTGTGTTTCAAGAGCTGCTCGTCGATGACGGAAAGCCTGAATATAGTCAGGATCGGCATAGAGTGATAAAAAAGAAGCTCTATCGGGATAATAGCCGACAACAATCATATGCCAGTCATCCGTTGTTTTCCCGTCGCTAATAAGTGTCCCGCCAAATGGGGCGGTCACTAAAAATTTCCCACCTGCTTTTGCCAAACCGGGCATGCTGACAGCCCCATATTTTTCAAATGCGGCTTGTCCGCTAATCTGATCGGTTTGGGGAACATCATCTCCATAAGAGGCGATTTCAGCGAATTTGAAAAAATTGATGAGTGTGATGGGTTGATCGGCAGGTTGCGATAAGGCGGCTTCCCATTCAGATGCGGTTGGGGCGACACCGTCTCCTTCAATGCCATAAGCGTTTGTCAATTGAGCAACGATTTCAGAAATATTGTCTGTCTGGAGCATGCGGTTCTCTCACGGTTACAGGGTTGATCTTGTCGGCTGTTTAAAATACTTTACACCTGTAAACATAAGGAGAACTTTACACGTGTCAAGTAAACGCGCACAAAAAACCCGAACCGAAATACTGGATGCAGCTTGGGATCTGGTCGCTGAGCGCGGCGCAGAGGTCTCAATGGCTGCAATTGCGCAAACCGTTGGCGTCAGCCGACAGGCAGTTTATTTGCATTTTGGCAGTCGAGGGGGATTGTTGGTCGCATTGGTAACGCGTGCGGATGAGCGTTTTAAAATTATGAGTGCTTTTGCGCAGGCGATGGACGAAAAAATGCCTCGCACCCGAATTCGGGCAATGTTTTTGGCATGGTTTGATTTTGTAGAAAAGGTATTGCCTGTGGCCACGGACCTTATTCGCTTGCAATCAGTTGATGAAGACGCGGCAGTTGCCTGGGAGGGGCGGATGGCCGTCCTTTACGCAGAACTCCTTCGCCTTGCCCGTAGCCTTAAAAGAGATAACGCGCTGGGTGAGGGATGGCAGGTTGAAGAGGCAGCGGACTATATGTTTTCCGTTACCTCGATGCAGGTTTGGGAGCTTCTAACACGCGAGCGAAGTTGCGATTTAAGACGGGCAAAAGACATTTTATGTAGTGCAATGGTCAGTGCGCTGGAGGGACCCGTTCAAAGCTTCAGCCCTTCCGAATGACTTCGCATAGGCTCGCAAGACTATCCTTCAAATTCGGATGGCTCAGCTTGCCTTAGAAAAGCATCTCCTGCGGTGATTGTGATCAAGGTCAGGAACATCCCCGGTACCATCAGCAATGCACCGGTAATTAAGGCCGGATATCCAAATATGTTTATGGATAAAATCCACAAGGCCACCAGGTTAAAGAAAAACAGGATTTTACAGGTATCCGTTCCCTCGCGAGCATCTTTAATAAACCAGCCGATTATGGGAATATGGGATAACGCAGAAACAACAAAATTCATAATGCTACTCGACCTTGGAATTACTGAAATTGATTAAGATCATATTGGCATTTTTTTGCGGCAACTCAAGGTCAGAATGCGCGTCATTTGGTCACAGCTTTTGACCGCTTTGAACCTGCTTTTGGGAATTTACTCGGGCTGCAAGGCAAGCCGTTTGATATTCGGTCGGGGTCATGCCCATGCTCCCGCGAAAGTCTCGGGCAAAGTGAGAATTGTCGCTAAATCCCGTGCAGAACCCGACCGCATTAATGGACATATCTGTTTCTTTTAACAGCTCACTCGCCGCTGCAATCCGAAGCAGGCGAATAAGGGCAGAAAAGGTGACGCCGGTTTCAGTGAGGCGACGCTGCAACGATCTTTGCGATAGATTGAGATCCGCAGCAATTTCTGAAACCCTCCAAGGTTTTGTAATGTCACTGAGGATCACCATACTCGCCCGGTGCAATATACGCCGCGCAGCGCTTGAAACGGAGTGGGGAGAGGGCGGGAGCGGAAGGGTTTGAAGACTAGATGCGATTTGCGGGCGGCTGCGGTGGCTGCGCCATCTAAAGGTCCAGTGGCTAAGATCAAAATCGATCTTGTTGACCATTGATTGAAACTGGCTGTCTTTGTAAATGGTTCGGCGAACACCCTCTTGATCCGATGTCACACAAGTGAGACCCTCACAGCCGATATGGGTCAGAAGGGCCGCTAGAATGCCGCAAATTAGGTGATTTTCCATCCGCGATGGATTGGGCGGAGAAAGCGAATAGCGTCTGCAGGTCATTGTGTTTTCAGGCGCGAGTTTTATCTGAACGCGGTTGTTGGAATGCCCATATTTTTCAAACCGGATCCAGCCTTCAATCAGCCGGTTTGGAGTTGGCGATTGCAGCGCCAGTTTCCATATGGGGTCATATTGCGCCTGCGGGACCGATTGACCAATGTTCAATAGAGCTAAAGGCTCGCTTTTTTGCCATAACTGCGCGATCAAATTGGCTTTGTAGGACAGGTCAGTATGAGCATCCCGTTGCAGATGGCGGTTGGACAGCCGATCAGGCGCTTGCACAAGTTTCTGTTGCTCAAGCGCTGTTTTGATCAAACTTACAATACTGCTGCGGGCAAATTCTTTAATAGCATCCTCCGTTCAGACATGACGCAGAATATAACAGTTTACGTCGTTGGGGTCAGCGAAATCGGTAACTGTCGCTGGCGCTGGCGCTTTCCTGAAGCCCTGTAAATGGCTTGCGCGATTGCGGCGGGAACTGGCGGTAGCGCGGCTTCGCCCACTGCCGATGGATCAGAATGAAAGGGATCGATCAGTTTGATCTTGATGTCAGGGGCATCGGAATGGCGCAGGATTTCATAGGTGTCGAAATTATCGGCGCTAGATTTTCCGGCACTAAAATTCAAACGTTCTTTAAGCGTCATACTACAACCCCATATCATATTTCCAGCGATCTGATTTTCAACCTGATCGGGATTTATAACCCGCCCTGAATCTTGAACGCACCAGATCCGGCTGATTTTTATCTCACTATGATCGGGGCTCACAAGGGCTTCAACGGCAACAGCGGCTCGCGTGACACCTTTATAAATACTGGCAGCTATGCCCATACCGCGACCACCGGATGGCGTGGGAGCATCCCAATTGCAGAAATCTCGAAGCTCGGTCAGAACTTTTGCCAGTCGTTTTTCCGACTTAGGCAAATTGCGAAGCCTAATATCAAACGGGTCAATGTCGGCGTCGGAAGCCAGCTCGTTGATCATGCTTTCAATGGCAAAGGTGTTTGGGGCTGATCCCAAACCGCGCCAGGCCCCAACACGGATATCTGTGCGGGTGTCTGAATAGCGGACGCGTTGATTGTTGAACTGATAGGGCGATAATGCCCCGCGTGCAGTTCCTTTGTCCGCGACAAACATATCTACCGCCCAAGACAGTTTGTCATCGACCAGCCCCGTGATAATGGGGGAGGAAATGAAATCATGCTGCCATTGGGTAATCTTTCCCCTCTGATCAGCTCGCGCTGTGATCTGATGGGAAAAGGGCGCTTGAAAATAGCTGTTTTGAAATTCGTCCGCGCGCTCCCACTGTACCCGCACAGGATGCCCTATTTTGTTGGAAATAAGGGCGGCCTCTTCCGCTGCAGGACAATAAACGCGCCCACCAAAACCCCCGCCCATGCGCATGGGATGAACAACAATGTCCTCTTCGGCGCGTCCGGTGAGCTTGGCGATACGCGCCCGAACGAAATATGGATCTTGAGTACCGCACCAAATTTCTATTTTGTCTGTCGTTGCTGATGCTGTTGCTGATTTGGGTTCAATTTGGGCATGCGCGGCATAAGGCGTCTGATAGCGCGCGGTGAGTTCAATTTCGTTTTTCGGCAGCTTTGATTTGATCTGACCATTTTCGAATAGCAAATGTTCGAAATCGATCTCTTCCGTTTCGTTTAAAGGCTTTAACCAGTCTGAAGTTGGATCAAGCGGGGGCGTCTCGCTATCTCTACGCCACGTGACATGAACCTGTTCCATCGCGGCTTTAAGCGCGGCTGGGTTTTTCGTAGTCAGGGCGGCGAAATTGTGATCTCGAAATTCCAAAGTTTCAAAGATCTCAGGCGATGCGGCGATTTCTTTCCAGTCGACGATATCCAGCATTGCCCCAATAAACGGGGCACGGAATACACCTGCGAACAGAGTGCCGGGCAAAAGAATGTCGCGGCTGTATTGCATCTGGCCAGTAACGATAGACTGAATGTCCGGGTGCGCCCAGCGTTCGCCCATAGGTGATACCTGATCTTTTCTTTGAGAATATAAGGTTGGAGTTAACCCGTTGAGATCCGTATCTGTATAGATGGCAGGGCCGCCTTCAAGGGCAAAGCGGTAATCCATAAACCGGCCTTCATTGGTTTTGAAGCCAGCCGGTGCATCAATCAACTGTTCGGGCTTTAGATTGTGCTTGGCGGCTATGCGCCGCCGCATCGTTTCGCGAAGAAGGGCGGCTGCTTTGGCAACGGGGCCGCTGAAAAGCGAAATGCCTTCGCTTCCCACGGTCATTTTGTAGGCGGGTAAATCGGCAGTACTGGCGAGTGAAGCCTGAATACGATCTTGAGTGAGATTTAATTCCGCCGCAATAATTTGGCTAAGCCCCAAAGCGGTACCCTGACCCATTTCCATTCGCGGACAATAAAAACCAATCTGCCCATCCGGGCGTAATTGAACCCAAAGCAGGTTTTCTGCGTCCGCCGGATCGGAAAGAGAGGGAAAAGCAGGGAGAAGGGACTGGCAGGAGGTTAAAAGCGTCAAACCGCCAATTACCCCGCCTGAACGGATTAAAAACTGCCGACGTGATAGATTAGGTATGTGCAGCTTTGAACTCATGATTTTGGCCTCCCAGCTGCGCGCAAAATTGCTTTTTCGATCCGTCCGTAGGTGCCGCAACGGCATAGATTTCCGGACATGGCATCCACAATATCCTCGTGCGTAGGCATTTTGTTTTCATTCAAAAGAGCCGCCGCTGACATGATTTGGCCGGGCTGGCAATAGCCGCATTGAGGGACTTTTTCGGCGATCCACGCGCGCTGAACCGGATGGAGCCTATTTGGGCTATCTGCCGGGGCTAAGCCCTCAATTGTCGTGATCTCACCGTCCTCAACATCGGCGACGGTCAATTGACAGGAACGGATGGCGATCCCATCCAGATGGACAGTGCAGGCTCCGCAAAGGCCTTGGCCGCATCCATATTTCGTTCCGGTCAGTCGCAGGTGATCGCGGATAAAATCAACAAGACGACCCTCTTTCCAATGTTCGGGGACAGGTTGTTGTTCGCCATTGAGCCGTATCATCGTTCTCTCCTTTTGGACTGGGGACAACGATGAAGTTAAGGGCTTATAATGTAATGCGGTATGATAATCGCGCCAAAATTAGAAGCATATCGATATTGGCAAGGCGAGTGCTAACCAAGTCGGCCAAAGAAAGTCATCCGGGCAGGTTCAGACAACGCGATACCCGGCTCATTATTGTAGGCGAGCACGACCAGAAGCCGGGTTTTATCGCCAATGGTTGGTGTGACCCGGTGCAGGGCGTTGCGCCCCCGAAATAATACGAGAGTTCCCTCAGAGACGTCCAGGGTTTGAACCGGCGTTTGCCCGTCAATAACCGCCTCAACGCCGCTGAAATTCATATCATTGGCAGCTGCATCGCGAAGGTCGCGGACATATTGAAATTCACCCCCGGCCTCTGGAGATTGCAGGAGCAGCGTGATTGCGAATGAGGAGTTATCGAAATGCCAATTAAGTTCCCGACCTTCATCTGCGAAATGCACGTTAATACCGGACAGGGGGTCCGCGTAAGGATAGATGGCATCTTCCTGAACCACATGGGCCACAAATGCTTTAAATTCCGGGCTATCATAGAGGGCATGTAGACCCGATTGCGGCGGGATCTGATCGGTGGTCAGGCAGCCTTTTGTGGATTTGAGTTGGCGGTTAAAAATGTGATCGTCAGGGAGTTCGGGGTCTGGGGTGGTCAGATATGCATTATGTGTCTGTGCTGTATAATACACCAGATTAGATCGTTCTTCGGCTTCCTCAATCATTTGTTCCAGGGCCGCCGGTTTTAAGAAATTTGGCAGCAGCAGGCAGCCGGTCTCGTCCAGTTTTTGTTTACAGGTTTCCGCAAATTCCAAAGAGCCAATTGGATTGCGTTCAGTATCGATCCATTTTTCAAGTGCAGTATTCATTTTTAAATCCGGCTCATTTTCATTTATTGTATTGATCCTCCGAGTATCCCGATAGAGTATTCCTGCATTTTAACCGCGGGCCAAGCAAGTTCTATATATCCGGGAAGCGGGCAGCAAAGGATTCAGGTTCTAGCTCGCTCACATTCGCGACCATGCTGACAGTATGATAGGCCCCGACCAGTGCGATAATTTCAAGCTGCTCCTCTTTTCGCCAATTTTTTTGAAAGACATGACTGTTCTGTTGATCAAGTCGAGCGCCGCTAATCAACTGATCGATGATCCCAATAAGCTCATAGTCTTTGGCGGACCATAAGGACTTATCTGCGGAAGCTTTGCAAATGTCCTTGATCTGTTTGTGGGTTATCTGTGCGGCTTTTGCAAAGACACTGATATGCACGCCCCATTCATATTCGCAAGCAAATTTGGCAGTAACCCGCAAAATAATCACCTCTCGGGTTCTCAGATCCAATGGGCTTTCTTTATCCAGTAAATTCGGGACTCCCTTGGTGAGAAAGCGGGTGCTATTCGCAAAGGTTCTAAACAAATTTAAAAGGTAACCCTCTATCCTTGGGTATTGATCCAGCAGAGTTTCAGTTTCTTTAGAATAAGGCGGCAAGAGTGGGACAAGTCGATTGTTCATGTGAGGATCCTGTGCTACATAAAGTGTAACGTGACAGTAATGCTACATTTTGTGTAGCGTCAAGGGAAAAGTGAAATGGAAAAAATACCGGGGAGGCCTGTAAGAGGCTCGAAAACGGGTCGTCCTATAATGGTACTGCTCGATATTCTGGGTCAGCGCTGGACCCTTCGCATTTTATGGGAATTGAATGCGGGGCGTTTGAATTTCAGGGCCTTGCGATCGCATTGTGATGACGTCTCTCCAACCCTTTTGAACAAACGACTGAAGGAGCTGAGAGACTTATCTCTTGTCTCTCTCGAAGACGAGGGATTTGGCTTAACCGTGCGCGGCGAAGAACTTGTGCGAGAATTTGCTCACTTAGATCACTGGGCAAATAAATGGGCCAAAGATTTGAATATAGCAGAATAGCAGGATTTTCGCGATCACAAAATTATTGGAACACAATCTTTAGTATAATATTAAAATCTAAATTATACTTTTGCTAAATTTACCTTTATGAAAGAAAGTCCTAATAAACTCATCTACCTAAGCCCTCTGCACGAAATATAAAAGAGAGGGTATGTGTTTAAACTGACATAGGTAGATCCCTTATGAAAATCATTTCCTTTCTGGCCGCTCTTTTTCTGACATTCACCATTACGACAACCGCGATGGCAAATGAATATGCGGATGCAATTAAACAGCTGGTCGATGAGCAGATCCGTGAATGGGTTAATTCTGACGCCGTCGTTTCCGCTGTAAACGCTCAGAATAAAAATTCAGCATCTCTTGATCAGGCAGCAATTGACGCGCTTGACAAAAAATGGCGGGCCGAAGTGAAGGGCGATAACAAAAGCTTTATTGATTCGGTTCTTGAAAATTCACTGTCGGCCTTTCTCAAGGACAAGAAAGAAGAGTCACAGGGATTATTTTCTGAAATCTTTGTGATGGATATGAAGGGCCTGAATGTTGGACAAAGCGATGTGACGTCTGACTATTGGCAAGGTGATGAGGCTAAGTGGCAGAAAACTTATGGTGCTGGTCCGGATGCCATTTTAATTGATGACGTAGAATTTGATGACTCATCACAATCCTACCAATCGCAAGTCAGCCTTACAGTCGTTGATCCCGCAACGAACGCCCCTATTGGCGCCGTAACCATTGGCGTCAATGTTGAAGCGCTGGAGTAAGATCTCCTCGGCTTTTATTAGACGTGTGTATTTTCCGCAATAGTACAAAGGGTTTGAGATGAATACTATCTCCTCCAGTAAGTCTGGGAATAAGTCTAAGATCGGTCAATTTCTGACAAAATCGACGGTTAGCCGTAAAATTCTATTGGTCGTGTTCGGCTCATTCCTGTTTAGCCTTAGCCTGCTCGTCTACATCAGTTCCCAAAATCAAAAAAATGATATTCAGGGACTGGCGTATGATAACTATGAAACTGTTTCAAAATTGCTGGCCGTGCAAATGTCCGGCGGACTGAAGTGGAAAAAAGTTCCCAAAATTACGGAAGTCTATGACGAGATTGTTCACAAAGAAAGCGCGGTTCTGGCGGAGGTTTTGACATTTGATAAATCAGGTGAGCAGGTCACACGGTATCAATCCGAAATACTACCAAATGGCGGTCTTGAGAAAGCGTATAAAAGCAGTCAGGGGCAACTGAACGAGAATGATGTTTTTGTCGCTGATGATGGGCAGAACCATATTGTGATCGTGCCTGTCAAAACCTCTAAAGGTGAATTTGTTGGCACTGCCGCTTTTGCGTGGAGCTTGAACAAGCTTGAGACGCAGTTGTTCAATAATTTATTGAAACAGCTGGCACTGTCTGGCGCCGTTATGGTTGGGTTAATGATCCTGACCGGTATTTTGCTTAACCGTTTTATCGGGGCACCGCTAAACGGGCTGACAAAATCCATGATGGATCTGGCCGGTGGCGAGAAAAACCTGGAAATTGTGGGACTAGAGCGCAAAGATGACCTGGGGGACATGTCCAGAGCCGTACAGATTTTCAAGGAAAATGCCGAGAAGGTGGATGCCTTGCAGGCCGAGAATGAACGCGAAGCGTCTCGTAAGGCGTCAATGGAAGAGCAGCTCAGAGCGGCGGAAATTGAGAAACAGCAGGCTGAAGTTGAGCGTCAACGCCAATCAGAAGAGGCTGCACGTGAAAGCCGCACTCATTTTGCCACGGAACTGGCTGCCAAGCTGGAGGCAAGTGTAAATGCGATTTCTCAAAAAATTTCAAAATCCGCTGTGGATATGAAGCAGCAGGCACAAACAATGGTGGATAGTGCCGAAAACACGGATCAACATTCTTCCTCGATTGCGAGTGCATCCGAACAGGCCGCACAAAATGTGAGCGGTGTTGCCTCTGCGGCGGAAGAGCTCTCAGCGTCGCTTCAGGAAATTGGTCGGCAAGTATCTGTTTCCAGTAATCTGACCGAAGAAACCCTGAAAGAGACAGAGGTTACGGACACTGTCGTCAGCGAGCTGGCAGATACGGCAGGCGAGATTGGTAATGTTCTCAATCTCATTAATGAAATTGCAGCCCAAACCAATTTGCTGGCCTTGAACGCCACAATTGAGGCGGCACGCGCAGGTGAAGCGGGTAAAGGCTTTGCGGTGGTGGCATCTGAGGTTAAGGGACTTGCTTCCCAGACAACCAAGGCGACAGAGGAAATTTCTAAACAAATCGACCAGATGCAATTGGCGTCAACCAACGCCGTGGAGGCGGTGCATAGCATTAAAGGGATGATTGTTCGAATTAACGAAACTGTTCAGATGATGGAATCTGCGGTTCAGGAGCAAAATACGGCCACATTGGAAATTACAAAGAATGTGCAGATGGCTTCTGAGAGAACCGGCGAAGTGTCAAAAAGCGTCTCAGATGTGTCAAGCATGGCTTCCATTTCTGGGGGAGCTGCAAGCAAACTTATGGAATCCGTTGGAGAGTTATCAGAGCAGTCATCGACCCTTCAAACCGAAGTGGATGCTGTGCTGAAGGAAATTCGCAGTATGGTTTGATCGCAACCTTTATTTGGGCAACGATTCGGCTTTTTTTGTGGAATTTTGATTAGATTGGTTGGTTTGGTGACCAAAATGATAAAAAATTAACCATGATTTGGGGAAAAATTGTGGTTAATTTTCCGTTAACGAGGGGAAACTCGATTATTTTATGAATGTAAATTAGTTTTATGTTAATAACAAATCAGTTTTAGAAAAAACGGGGAAAAGCCAGTCAAAACTGGCTTGCATTTGGGAAACTAAACATGAAAAAGCTTATATTTAAACCAATTTTGGTTGGGGCGAGCTTATTGATTATGTCAACAACAGCTTTCGCCGCCACTTACAATCTAACTGGAACCATTCGGGACTTTAACGATTCCCATCCAGATTTCCAGGCAAATATTGGCGGTCTTGAGACCGGGTTAGTAAGTAATACACTGGTGGGAAAAACACCGACATTGACCAATCCTGGTAGTGGCGATGGCTCTATTTCAAGTGCCACATCATTTGATCAGTGGTACAAAGATGTTGGTGGGGTAAATCAATCGCTTTTGTATGATATTCAAATGGATAATTCGATTACTGCGGATCCCAATGTCTATACATTCACGAGCAATAGCTTTTTCCCAATTGATGGGCAGTTGTTTGGTAATCAGGGGCGCAATCACAACTATCATTTCACCTATGAAATCAATAGCACTTTCACCTACAAAGGGACTGAAACGTTCAGCTTTACCGGCGATGATGATGTATGGGTCTACATTGACAATAAACTCGTTGTTGATCTCGGCGGCATTCATGCAGCAGCGAATGGATCAGTTGATCTAACAACACTCGGCTTAACCGTTGGGCAAGTCTATGATTTTGATCTGTATTTTGCTGAACGTCACACAACGCAGTCTAATTTTAGAATTGATACATCAATTGAGCTCAGTACCGTCCCGCTTCCAGCAGCTTTACCGCTTTATGGTGCTGGCGTAGCATTGATGGGGCTTATTGGATGGCGGCGTAAGCGTAAATTGGCCGCGTCGGCTTAAATAGTAAATTTTACCAATTTGTTAGAGCGGCCCTGTTCATCGGGGCCGTTTTTTTTGTTCAGCTACTTTTTCAATATAGTTTGATTTCAATCAATTGCTAACTGGATCATCTTTGATACAGCTCCCTGAATAGCCGGTTCTGCTGGCAGTTTTTGAGAGTAATACAGGTGATCATGATGAAAATGGGTAAGATTGTAACTGTCATTGGATTGGGCGCTAATATGGCCAGTACAGCCATGACGCCTGTGATGGCCAAGGATGCAGGTGATATTTTGATGCGCGTTCGCGGAATTGCAGTTGTTCCCAACGAGGGCGGCAGCACTGATGCGATCGGCGGTCAGGCTGGTATTGATAATGCCTATATGCCCGAGCTGGATTTTACATACTTTTTTACAGAAAATATTGCGGCTGAACTTATCCTTGGCACGACCAATCATGACGTCAAAATGAAAAGCACGAGCTTGGGACGTGATGTGGATCTTGGCGATGTATGGCTGCTGCCACCAACACTAACTGTGCAATATCATTTTGCTCCAAAAAGCAACTTTAGCCCCTATATCGGCGCGGGTCTGAACTATACGTTTTTCTATAACGAAGATCACGGCAACGATGCTGCTGTCACCAGTGTTAAATATGACGACAGTGTTGGTTATGCGCTGCAGGCTGGCTTTGATTACAAGCTGGATGATCGCTGGTCACTCAACTTTGATGTGAAGAAACTTTTCCTCAACACGGATGTCTCTGTGAACGGCGGCGCGATTAAAGCCAAAGATGTTCAGATTGATCCTTGGATCTTTGGTGTCGGTGTTGGTTATCGGTTCTAAGCCATCATTTGGAATTTGAAAAGGGAGCCTTTGGGCTCCCTTTTTTTGTGCCGCCACAAACGGTGCGCGACTTTTATTTGCGCAAAGATGAGTGGGTGCCTAAGGTTTAGGATCATGCCCGATCTTTCCAAGAGCAGCCCCATGGCAAGTGATGACAAACTAACAGGTGACAGACAGGTCCATACCAATTTTGGGGTCTGGTTTGTTTATGATGGCGATTGTCCGCTGTGCCGGAATGCGGCGCGGGCCTTAAAAATTCAGGAGGCTGCGGGCTCACTTCATTTGTTAAATGCCCGAGAAGCCGATGGGCATCCACTGATGTGTCAAATCAGAACGGCGCAGCTGGATCTGGATGAGGGAATGGTTATAAAATATTCAGGTCAGCTTTATCATGGAGCAGAAGCACTGACCTTGATGGCTTTGTTGGGAAGTGATTATGGCTGGTTTAATAAGGTCAATGCGGCTTTATTTAAATCGGAATTTCGCGCGCGAATTTGCTACCCGGTCTTGCGGGGCGGACGTAATCTATTGCTTAAAATTCTGGGCGTTCAAAAGATCAATGCGCCTTAAAAGCCGGGGCGGGGCAAGCGAACCCAAATGGGCATGTGGTCGCTAATTGAATGGTCAAAAGATTTACCCAGATCTGATTTTTCGGATTTGTCGAGCTGACTATATGCTTTGTTCTTAAGGGCCCGCGCAAAAAGATCGGCAAAATTGAAAACGCCGTAATTAAATCCGTCCGGATCCTCACCCGTATGGGGCGTAGCCCAGGTGTCATTGGGCAGTCTGTCTTCATGAGATCCCCGGAAGAAAGCAATTTGGTCAAAGGTTTCATCGTTGCGGGCGTTCGAGCGAATATGCTTGCCCGTTTTCGGATGTTTATCAATGAAGGGAAAATAAATTCGCCGGTTTTCGGGGTCTCCAAAAACCTCTGTATTTTTGGCGCGAATGGCCGTGTTTATTTTTTTGCGATCCGTAATTGGCTTGTCAAAATCCATATTCAGGTCGCCTAATAAGATGAAATTATCAACCGTCATTTTGTCTTCGGATTTCAGGCGATGCGTCATCCAGCTGAGCAAGGCTTCAAACTCCGCACGTCGCTCGCTCGTGTTGCCCCAGGTTAGATGGGCATTGACCCCGGCAAATGTGATCGCTGGTTCATCGTTGGCTGCTGGAATTTCAAAGGCCACAACATGTGGTGCGCGAACGAAAGTCACGAACGCGGGCATGACAAATTTGGGTGGTGATTTGCGCCGCTTCTCTTCAAAGTCTTTCATTTTCTTGAGGTAGGTCTTCTGGGCCTTCATGATCACATCATGATGGGTAAAGACGCGATCCATAACAGCCGTGCGATCAATATTTAAATCCGACACCATATCAAGACGACGTATCCGGCGCTTGCGATAAATAAAGGCGAGCCGTTCGGCCATGCCGCGCTCACCCGGAACCTCGCCTGTAATGTCTGAAACAACCACACCAAATTCGCCATCACCGGCAATTTTACTTTCCATGCGGGCGACAAGATAGAGCAAGCCTTCCAGATCATCCTGAATTTCCTGTACCGCGATCAAGTCGCAGCGGGCGCAGAAGCGAGCCATGAAATCCAGCTCAGCCTTCCGGTTTTCTGAACGGTTTAATTTGCGAATGTTAAAGGAGGCAAGGACCAGTGACGCTTCACGGCCCCCTTCAGGCAATCCAAATGATCCCGGGTCGGCCTCAAATGTTTTGATGATTTTTTCCCACTCAGACGCTGTGAAACGCTTTGCCATTGCGCTGCTCCCCAATCTGCATCACAAAATAATAATATAATGCATAGCATGGGTGCATACGCTCATAAAGCGATTAGTTTTGGTGTTTACGCGCGGGCTGCTGCCGTCCACGCCGCCGCAAATATCATGCCGCCGACGATTGACCAGACAGCTGTTTTCGAGCGAAACATAATCAGGGCGGTGAGAGCAATTGCCAGGGCTTCGCGAAGCCCGCCTTGCGCGGTAATTGAGGCAACAAGGGCGGCAATAACAGAAATGGACGAGGCATCGAGAAAGCGCCGCACGGGCGCAGAAATAACGATATGGCTCATTAACATCGATCCCGCCAGCCGACTGGATAGCGACACCCCTGCAACCAGTAGGATGATGAGCCAGGCGGATAAATCACTTGGCATGGAAAAACACTCCAAACAGGCCGCCGGTTACGGCTGCTAGAATGACATTCCAACCCGTTGGAAGCCAGCCAAGCGCCACAACTGCAACAACCGCGGCGATGAGCGCGGGGGCTATCGCGGCTTTATCGCGCATTTGCCCGACAACGATAGTGGCAAAGAAGCAGATGATCACAACATCCAGACCAAAGTCAGCCGGATCGCCAATAAGTGCACCCGCAAAAGCGCCAAAAATGGTGCCTGAGACCCAGTTTATCCAAAGAATGAAACCGCCGCCCAGCAACAACCCAACATCGCGCTCACCCGCTTTAAAGGCTTGCTGGCTCATCGCGAAATTTGCATCGCTGAGAAAGCCAAGCACAAACATCCGTTTTGTAACCGGCAGTGTGTTCACCCATGGGGACAGCGCAGCGCCCATAATGATATGCCGGGCATTGATGGCCAGAACCACCAGAATGAGGGAGGTAAAGGCAACCGGGTCGCGCCAAAAATCAAGACTGGCAAATTGAGCCGCTCCGGAGAATGCAAGTCCGCTCATCGAAATGGTTTGACCGATTGTCATACCATGCTCCGCAGCCGCGACCCCAAAAGCGATGCCGAAGGGAAAGCTGAAGAGGGCAATCGGAAATAGTCCGCGCATACCACGCCAGATCCCGCCAAGGGTCAGGGTTAGTTTCTCGCTGGATATTTCATTCGATGAAGGTGAATTTCTAACCATATTAAAGGTTAGATCACTTTAAATATTGCCTGTCAACCACTATACAGGTTAGAATTTTAAAATGACTTATTGCAAAAATCATCCTGTTCGATTGATCGGCGGGCGTTTGGCCCTTGATTTCGTTAATACGGCCGATTGGCGGGCTGACGGATCTGTGGCGGACGAAAAGTTGCAAGCCTTGGAGGATGCGCTTGTCTGGCAAAAGGCAGCGCAGATACCGAGTGCAACTCTACCAGATTCCATTGGTGATGTCCTTACGCTCCGACGCCAGTTACGTCAAATGTTTCTGCGAGAAAAGGCGGCGCTGTCTGTGGAGCTGACGGGGTATTTGCGGGATGTTCATTTGCGTCCAAATGCAGTGACCCATGATCTGGCACAAGCACCACTACTGGGCCTTGTAACGCTTTCGGCACTCTCGATCCTCAGCGACCCAAAAGAATTTTCACGGGTTAAGCTCTGTCCGGGGCAGGACTGCGGCTGGATTTTTTTGGATGAGACGAAAAACGGCCGCCGCAAATGGTGCATGATGGAAACCTGCGGTAACCGCGCAAAAGCCTCTCGCAATTACGCCCGTAAATCAAAACGGCAATCCCTGTAACTCAATGTGTAAGTGTATTTGACCATAAGTTGACGATAAGAACGCCCGTTAGGATGAAGCTCAGGCCGATAAAAGCGGGTACGTCCAGTTTCTGATCGAGCCAGATCCACGAGATTCCCGCAATCAGGACAATCCCCAGTCCTGACCAGATGGCATAGACGATCCCCGTTGGCATGACTTTAAGGGGATGGCTTAACAGCCAGAACGCAAGGGCATAGCCAATAATTGTAATCACGCTTGGATATAATCGCGTAAAGCTTTCCGATCGGGTGAGGGCGAGGGTCGCAATAACCTCGGCTATGATTGCAGCAATTAGATATAGGTAGGTTGACAGGCTTGGCATGAGGGATTTTTTTCGCTACTGGGTTTCAAACGGGGGTTCTGAATCCCAGCATATGCCGAGTGAATCCACAATTCTACATCAGTAAAGCCTGATCTGTATATTAGGTGTAAATAATAATTGAATTTGTACTGCTGATTCAATAGGGTTGGGCTAATTAATAATTCAATTGGCCTCGGTAGGCCGGCGCATCTTCGCGGGGGTTAAAAGATGAATATTTCCATGGGACCAGTCCTCAGTTTTCGGGAAGCGGATGGGGCGAACTGGTCTGTTTCTGCGTTGATTGTGACGGATAAAGCGAACAAAGGGGCTGAGTTAAAGGTCAGCGGCTCGGCGCGTGTCTCCAAGCCAATTCTTCTGACGACGCATGGCGATGATGTGGTCC
Organism: Sneathiella sp.; assembly: GCA_034669685.1. Lineage (GTDB taxonomy): Bacteria > Pseudomonadota > Alphaproteobacteria > Sneathiellales > Sneathiellaceae > Sneathiella. The sequence continues at coordinate 1,467,317 of JAXMOU010000001.1, read as the reverse complement.
TGCGATACGATATTAGAGTTACCCGGCAGGTTGCCGCGAAAGCGGTGAATTATGGATTTGACGATCTGGACTATGAGTTTTTCGTACCGGCGCTGGACGTGTCACCAAAATCGGCCTTCACCTCTTGCAACGGGTTTTCTGACCCCAAATCAATGAAGAAAGTGACCCATAAGAACGCCCTGTGGTCCCATATGGCGGAACTGCATCAGGAGGATGCCTATCATTTACTGATTATGGGCGGCGATCAGGTATACGCGGATCAGGTGTGGATGGGAACTGAGCTGCAGAAATGGTCAGATTTGTCCCGTGACAAGCGCCGAAGCCATAAATTCACAAAGGCATTGAAAGACGAGGTCACGGACTTTTACTTCAATCTGTATAAGATGCGCTGGGCGCAATCCTATAAAGACAGCAAGGGGGAAGTCGTTAGCTCCAACCCGGAAACAGCCAAGATGTTGGCCAGTATTCCCACGCTGATGATGTGGGATGATCACGATATTTTTGATGGTTGGGGATCTTACGCACCGGATGATCAGGCTTGCGCCGTTTATCAGGGAATATTCGGTATTGCCAAAGATTATTTCAATGTGTTCCAGCAGCAGATGAAGCCGGCGAAAAGTGAAAAACGTCCCGGGACCATTGACGGGCAGGCGCATTTTAGTTTTGCCGTTGAAGTTGACGATCTGGCGATCCTGTCGCTGGATACCCGCTCCGAACGAACACAGAAGCAGGTCATCCACCCCAAAACCTGGGAGGCGATCTGGCGCTGGACAGACAGTTTGACAAATGCAAACTCTGACGGGCCCAAGCATTTGCTGATTGTCGCTCCGGTACCGGTCGTCCACGCAGATTTCGGCAGTATTGAAAATCTATTGAATTTTTTCCCGGGTGATCAGGAACTTGAAGATGATCTGCGGGATCATTGGCAGAGCGGCCCTCATGAAAAGGAACGTCTGCATTTAATTCACCGCTTGTTCTTTTTGATGGAGAGTAAGAATATCCGAACGACCATTTTATCGGGCGATGTTCATGTGGCGGGCGTTGGTATTATTGAGTCGATGCGACCCGGAGAGGTTGGTTCGCGAGCGCGGGTGATCAATCAGCTCACTTCTTCTGCTATTGTTCATCCCCCGCCAACCGCCTTGATGACGTTTGTTTTGGAAAATCTAGCCAGTGAGCGAGAGCCAGTGGATTTAAATATCTCTGCATCCATGATTAATTTTCCGGGCAAGCGGCAAAAATTTGTACTGTCACGAAATTTTCTAAGCTTGGAGCCGGATGATCAGGGGCGTGTTTGGGCGAACTGGTATCTGGAAGAGGATTTAACCAGCCCCTCGACCAAGATGATCAACCCGATCGAGTAAAAATTGGATCAACGCAAACCGCAATTTTTAGCGGTTTGCGTGACGCCATGCACCGCAGGCCAAGGCAAGCGCGGGAACCATGCCATAAAAACAGAGGCTCGCCGCTACGAAATACAGCAATGTGTCATAGCTGACACCATGGGTGTTGATTGCATAACCGCCTAAAAATCCGGCGATGAGAACCCGCCCCACGCTGGATAGTACGGGCCAAAAGACGGCATGGGCCCCTTGGGAGGCAAAATAAAGGGAAAGCCCAAGCGCAAAAAAGATATAGGCGGGGCCGACAATTTGCAAATAGCTGGCCGCAGCCATGAAAACCAAAGGATTGTCGGTGAAAATTCCGGCCCAGGCATTCGGGACAAGAGCCATGAAAAGACCAATCAGGCCGCAGGTTGCCGCAGCAATTCCCCCGCCAATCCAGCCAATCTGTTCTGCCCGTTTAATGTTTCCAGCCCCAATATTGGTGCCAACCAGCGAAATCATCGCCGCGCCAAGACCAAAGACGATGGGGATTAGAATAAATTCCAGCCGTGAGCCGACACCGAAACCGGCCAGCGTGCTTTCGCCAAATCGGCTGGCCAGTGCCATGACCATGACGATTGTTGAAACCGAGAGGAATGGATTGAACGCCGCCATGCCCCCCACACGGCCCAAATCTTTCATAAGCTGTGGATCGATTTTAAGCGCCAACCGCGAAAATTGAATGGCACTGGCGCCAGAAGCAATTTTCCAAATGGTGATGGCGCACCCGGCCAGCATCGCTGTCACCAGTCCCCATCCCACACCCGCAATGCCGATGGAAGGAACGCCAAACCAGCCCAGCGTTAAGGTGCCGCTTATGATGATCTGCAAGCTGGCAGTGACAATCATGGCAAGGGCAGGGGTCTTCATGTCGCCTGACCCTCTGAGCAGGCTGCTGAGGATGTTGAATATCCAAAGCGAGAGGATGCCGCCAAAAACAACATGGGCATATTCGACGGCATGCTGAAGGCTTTCGTCTCGTGCACCGATTTTCGCGGCGATTTCAGCGCTCCAAAAGATGGAAATGGAGGTGAAAATTGCAGCGGCAATAACAGCAATAACCAGTGCATGCCAGACGATCCGGTTTGCCCGTTCGGTGTTGTTTGCCCCAAGCGCTCTGGCGGTTGTCGCGGCGATAACGCCGCCAATGGCCCCGGAACTGAGCATCTGCATCAGCATTACCAGCGGAAAAACAACGGCGAAACCCGCAAGCGCAGAGGTGCCTAGCTGTCCGACATACCACATTTCGGCAACAGCAACGAAAGACATAATCATGAAGGCTGCAATGTTTGGACCGGCGAGCCTGAGCAGGATGGGGGTTATCGGGCCCAATAGAAAGGCATCGAGATTTGTTGATTTTGGAGCCTTTTGCGGCCCTCTTGTGTCGATCACCGTCATAGGTGCTCCTGTATTGGAAGTTCAGGGTTGAACTTAATATATTTTTAAGTTCATTTTTTGAACCTGTCAATGTATCTTCAAGTGACCACTGAACTTGTAATTTTAAAGAGATGGATTTTATGAAGCGACTGGGATTGAAATCTGAACCTTGCTCCATTGCGCGAACGCTCTCCATAATTGGGGAGCGCTGGACAGTCTTAATTCTGCGCGAATGTTTTCGAAATATTAGCCGTTTTGACGGATTTGAAGCCGCGCTCAAGATCCCGCGTGCGATTTTGGCCGATCGATTAAAAATGCTGGTGGCAGAAGGCGTTCTGGAAAAGCAGCAAGATAAAGATCATGCACGCCGTTTTTCGTATGTTTTAACTCAAAAGGGGCTGGATTTACGCCCCATATTGCTCACCATGTTGGCATGGGGGGATAAGCACCTGCAACCGGGGCCGCCACCAAAAGAGGTAGAGCATTTGCCCTGCGGTCATACGATTACGCCTGTCTTATGCTGCCCAGAATGTCACGGTGAATTGGATGCGAACAATACGCGGGTAATTAACTCTACGCGCCGACTGTAAAATGCAGTATGAAGTTAAATAAAATAAGCAAATAAAAACAGGAGAGCTTCATGAAAATTGCAGTCATGGGTACTGGTGGAATTGGCGGATATTTTGGCGGTCGGATCGCTGAAAAAGGAAATGCCGATGTAACCTTTATTGCGCGCGGCGCACATATGAAGGCGATGCAGGATAAAGGTCTGGCCCTGAAAAGTGAACTTGGTGACGCGCTGATTTCTCCGGTTAAGGTGACAGATACACCGGCGGACATTGGTCCAGTTGATGTCGTTATGTTTGCTGTAAAGCTTTATGACGTGGAAACGGCACTGGAAGCGATCCGCCCCATTGTTGGACCTGATACGGCTGTTATTTCTTTTCAAAATGGCATCGGGACCGAAGATAAAATTGCTGAAATTCTTGGCGCTGAACATGCGGTGGGCGGGATTGCCTATGCGCCGATCGCCATTGAAAGCCCCGGCGTTATTCGCCATGAAGGGAAAATGGCCAGTATTGCCTTTGGGGAACTGGATGGAACACTTTCGGATCGCTTAACCCGCTTTAATGACATCTGCCAAGAGGCAGGAGTTAAAACGCGGTTTACCGACAACATTCGCGAAGCGCTTTGGGACAAATTTGTGTTTCTGGCAAGTTTCGCGGGAATTACAGCAACGACCCGTCAAATGGTAGGATATTTGCAGCAAAACCCGCTGGCCATGGATTTATTTGCGGCGGCCTTGACCGAAGCGATAAAAATTGCCGCGGCTGAGGGGGTAAAACTCGGCGCTGAAAGCTTTGATCGCACGATGAAGGTTGTCAGCGGAATGGCGTCAACCGCTCAATCTTCAATGCTAACAGACCTGCAGGCTGGAAAGCCACTCGAAATCAAATGGTTTTCGGGTGAACTTGTGCGTCTTGGCCAAAAACATGGTATCGCGACACCCGTGCATCAGGCATTTGCCGTCGCCATGACACCCTTTGAAGATGGTAACTTAAATTAATTTGAACCAATTCAATTTCTCTTTCGACAAACCTATCAAATGCGGAATTGTTCCGTTGCTGTTTTTAAATTAGATTATTCTCACGAGAGGGGAATTGACATGTATCCGAAGAGAAATTTTAAAAAATTGGGTATTTTGGCTGCGGGCTTATGCTTGATCGGTACTGGTGCCGCGAATGCAACCACAGGCACATCAAAATTTGTGAAGGATGTTAGCCTGACATTTACGGGGCAGGCGGCCCAGATCACCATTAAAAACGAAGCCAACAACAAACATATTAATTTCCTGGATTTAAAGGTGCAGGAAAGTAAGTTGTACTTTGATTATACAGGTAGCGCGACCTGTAAAAATGGTAATTATATCCATGGCGCTGGTGCTTATATGTATTTTGGGCCCGTTTCCATTAATGGCGATAAAATAAGCTCATTCGGCACGCTCCATTTCCAGAATAAAATGCCTATTTCCTGGCATGATGGCGATAAGGTTGTCGAACACTCGGAAGGAACCTTTAACGTTCCGCTAAGTAAACTGAAACAGGGGCATCCCGCTCTTCGTGTTGATGCGATCGACGAGCTTGAGAAGAAAGCACAGGCCTATGTTCAGGGCGGTGGAACCCTGATTGATTTTTATCGTCAGGACCAGCATCTGGTGTTGCAGCGCCCAATTTCCTTGGCGGCAACATGCGCGAATAATAATATGAAGGGTAGCTTTGGCTATGAGACTAAGAACCATACCATTCAGATCACGTATAAAGGCGATCCCGCACTGAATGATAAGGCTCAGTTGAGCGCGGCGCTGGTTGGCAAATTGGGTGGGAATGGCGAAAAGATGGCGCCTGAAACGCCATTTCGCTTGATGAAAGCCGACTTTATGCCAAATATTCCTCATTACAGCGGAAAATGTGTACCTGACAAAAATCCTAAAATCCGAATTAATTTCAAAACCATTGGATCGGAAAAAGGCGTGATGGATCTAGTTGTGGAACCGGTTCAGAATACGTATGCGGCGGATGGGTTCTATTATCAAACTCAAGGCATCGTGAATGATCCTGCACAATCATCACATCTTGATTTTAACTTTCCTTTGAAAGAAATGCTCAGCCAGGAACAATATTCCTATATGAAGATTTCAAGCAACAAGACCTTCCATCACAACATGCGGATCAAGGTGCGTTGGAAACCTCTTCATGGCGGCGAATGGAGCGAATACAAAGACTTTGATACGGCTGTTTTCAATCATCGCTGCGTGGCTCAGGTTGCTGTTCCTCTCGGCGGTGCAGGTGGGAAACTGAACTACGGCGGAAAACCAAAACCAACTGTGATTGATAAGTTTCAGGCGCCTAAACCAGCTCCTAAGCCAATCGATAAAATTCAGGCTGTTCCCGTAACACCAACTGAAAAACCAAAACGCGCTACAAACTAAAAGCACGCGATGGGAAAAGGAGAAGGAGGCGTTTCTGACGCCTCCTTTTTTATGATGCTTTGCGCGCAGATAAGGCGAGCAATATACCCGCAATCACCAGAACAAGCCCTGAAACAAAAGGAACGGTTACTGGTTCGTTCAAAAACGTTGCCCCAAGCAGGGTTGCGGTTATCGGACCTAGGCATAGAAACATGGTGACAGTTGTTGCCTGAAGGTATTTGAGGGACCAGAGCCAAGTGAAATAGCCAATCCCACTGCTAATGCCCACGCCTAAAATTGCCCACCAGACATTGGTTGATAGCTCAGGAATTCGCCAAAAAGCATCTGTGGGTAGTGAGTAGAAAAACAGGAAAAGGGCAGATGCAAACATGGCAAAAGTACTGACAGTCGTTGTGGCGTAACGGTCCAGATACGGGCGGTAAAAGATGCTGCAGGACGCGCCGCAAAACGCGCTCAAACTTGCCAGTAAAATGCCGATCCAACTGCTATTGCTACCATCCGTTGCCGAAAACAGGTTATGCCATTCGGTTACACCAAGACCCACGATGGTCAGTATGATACCTGTAGATTTTAACCAGTTTAATTTCTCTCGTCCCATTAGGGCAGCGATGATCATGGTTTGCAGGGGAAGGGTTGAAAAGATCAAGGCTGCGCGAGCTGATGAAATATAATTCAGGGAATGATTTAGAAACAGGATCAAAACAGCGAACTGAATGATCCCCAGCACGGCAATTGGCGTGATATCTTTTCGCTGAAACCACCCTTTATAGGTCAGCCAGGCAATGGGAAGCATGCAGATAACGCCGATTGTATAGCGCAAAAGCGCGAGAATCTCGGCAGATGTTTCCTGCATTACATAGCGTGATAGAACAATCGCCAGTCCGACAATAGCACCCGCAATCATCGCGGATATAACGGCAAATGTATTTAAGGGAGATGTCATAGGTCGCGCGCCCAATTCTGCCCGACCAGATCATAGCCAAAGTCGTGATAGGGCTCTTCCGATATTAACTCAAACCCAAGTTTTTTATAGATCCCAATGGCGGCATGTAGATTGTCATTTGTCCATAGGGTCATTCGCTTGTAACCCGCATGCCGGGCGAAAGAAATGCATTCTTCGACTAATCGCAGGCCAATGTGATGGCCACGGGCGACCGGGTCAACGATCACCAGTCGCAGTTTGGCCGTTGTTTTATCCTCTTCAACAACCACAGCGGACCCAACATTTTGCCCAGCTTTTTCTGCGATCCAGCAAATTTCCCGGCCCGGTTTGAAATTTTTGAGAAAGCCCGCTGCAATTTCTGCAACCAAAGCTTCAAAATCAGTGTTCCAGCCATATTCTTCAAAATACAGGCGGCCATGCGCCTGAATAATCCAGCCCATATCACCAGCACGATGGGGGCGAATGGTAATTGGATGTTTGGCAGCCGTTTGCTGTGTGAGGATATTTTCAATATCTGACATGGCATGCAGCAATTGAAGTTGGGCCTCGTTTGGAACATCCTCCAGCAGACGTTCAAATAACGCAGAAGATTTCCGATCAAGTTCGGCAAATTCGGAGTGGCCAAAATCCGTAAGTGAAATATCCATTTGGCGGCGATCATTTTGCGACGGAGATTTCTGGAGGATGCCTTGTTTCTCCAATTTTTTCAGGCACCGGCTCATATATCCCGCGTCCAGTTCCAGATCGTGGCAAAGCTCTTTGGCGGAACAAACTTTGCGTGCTGAAATTTCATAAATGAGCCGTCCTTCGGTCAGCCCGTAATGGGTGTCGAGAAGGGCCTCATGCAGGACACCCGCTTTTTGAGTGTAGAAGCGGGTAAAGTGGCGCATGTAAGTGCTGCGCGTACTGTAGAGGGATGCAGACAAGATTGAATTCTCACTATTATTGATTGACTTAATAGTATTAAATTAGTTGCTTTTGGCAAGTAAATAATTTGAAAATGTTCTCCTGTTAAGGAAATTTTTTCTTCTTATAAGTAGAAGTATATATTAATCTTTTAACAATTCGGAGAAACAGGTTGATAGCGACTGTTTGCCGAACCACCGCCTGTTTTCAGGCGTGTGAATGCACCAGGGAGTGGAGTTATTACGCATCCAAGTTTTGAAAAAGCACAGGCGCTACTTAAAGAAACAGATCAGTGGCAACTGAAAGTACTGCTTGAGTATTGGCTGTCGATCCATCCTCAAACACATCTCCCGGGCCGCCAACATTTTGATCCGTTGAACATTCCAAAAATACTTCCCTATATCACGTTGCTTGATGTGGAATGGGATCCTTTTCGCTTGCGCTTTCGAGTTTTAGGAACCGCCGTCAATCATGCCTTTGGTCGTGATTTTACGGGAAAGTATTTCGATGAAGAATTTCCCGACTATGAAATAGCGGTAGGCTATAAACAGCGCTTTGAAGTGGCAAAAACAGGTATGCCCATGCATTATAGCGGCAGGGGGACCTTGCGCTATGATCTGGATTTCAAAACCATTGAATGGGTCTTGCTTCCCATGGCGCGAGACGGCGAGACTGTCGATATGATATTGAGCGTTATCTCATATGGAAGTGAGTGAGAGTCCATCTGTATCGCAGTGAATACGTCACGGGCTCTGGTCATTTGATTGATTAGTACGCGACAGTGAATATTTGCCGGCGATGAACCCCTTTTTCGGCTTCGTCCATCAGGGCAACTGCGAAATCTTCCATACTGATTTGCGAGTTCCCCGTCTCATCAATGATTAGTGCATCCCGCCCGGTGCGATAATTGCCCGTTCGCACGCCGGGATAAAGTAAAGCGGGTGGGCAAATATGCGACCATTCGCCGGACGTTGTCGGTTTGAAAAGCTGGGATTGTTTAAAGCAGGCTTTTGCAATGTTCACGGCAGAGGGAGGAAGAAAACCGGGCTCGGTTAAAACCGTTGTATCTTTACCGGGAATTTTCAAGCGCGCCGCGCCGCCCACAACAATAATAGGCTTGTTCAGTCGCTGAGCCGATTGAAGAACCTTTGCTGTCAGCGTGGGTAGCGCATTTTCATGTCCCTCTGCGGGGCGCAAGGTACTGATTACAAGATCCTGACCTTCCATAATTGAAATAAGGTCGCTGCTCTCGCTGACTTCGCTGATAACGGGCAGAACATTTGCGGGTAGCTTTTCGATCTGACCTGGGCGGCGGATCACGGCACTGACCTTATGTCCGCGCATTAAGGCTTCGGTGACGGTGCGGCTACCAACATCGCCAGCAGCGCCAAAAATTAAGATGTTCATGAAATCTCTTCCTCTATTAATGGGGGGTAATGGTGGGTTTTAGCGTACTAAGTCTGGCAGCTTGCTGACTGAGCAGGACGCTGAAAAGAACCGCGAGGACACCTGCAAGCTGAAGCGGGTTCAATGTTTCGGCCATAAAAGCCCAGCCTAAAATGACGGCGGTTACGGGGCTTAGAAAGCCAAGAGTTGAAATGACGGAGGGTTCGATTTTCGAAATCCCCCGAAACCAGATTACATAAGTCAGGGCCGCGCCAATCAGACCAAGGTAGGTTAGCCCTAGAATATTGGTTGTATTCAACTGAGGAAAATCAGGTTCGAGAAGGAGTGCGACGGGGATGAGTAAAATTCCCCCAGCCGTCAATTGCCAGGAGGTAAAGGTAAGTAATGAAACCGGCGCTTTCCATTTTCGGCTCAGAACTGTTCCCGCGGCCATGGATAGGGCGCCGCCCAGTCCCGCAAGGGCGCCGATGGGATCAAGATCCGCCTCTGGCCCCAGCAGCAGAAGGCTGACACCACCAATGCCGATCAGGGCCGCGACAACGGAAAAGAACAGTATTTCACTGCCAATCAGAACGCGGGCCAGAAAAATTACAAAAAGTGGCTGAACCGCACCAACGGTTGCCGCAACACCACCGGGCAATCGGTAGGCTGCAAGAAATAGCAGGCTCCAGAAGAAAGCAAAGTTCAATGCGCCCAGCACAAAAGCACGATACCACCAGATGCCAGTGGGAAGCGTTCGGACCAAAAGGAGCAAAAGCAGGCCTGCCGGTAACGCTCTGAGCAGGGAAACTGTAATTGGGAAGCCATCGGGTAAAAAATTTGTCGTGATAATATAGGTGCTGCCCCAAATAGCAGGTGCCAGCGCAGTGACAAGAAGATCGGAGGTTCGGTTCATTGTGGGCTCCTTCATTTATCTTGATATCAAGATATATTTGTAAATCTTGACGTCAAGATAAAATGCCTCTAGTTTATGTAACATGGATCACGTTGATAGAATTGCGGCCCAATGGAATGCGGAACGCCCTGAACTTGATGTTGGGCCGATGCAGGTCATTGGACGCTTAAAACGCATTGCAAATCACCTGAGCCGGGGAATGGGCCAGAATTTTGACGCCTTTGGATTAACAGCAGCCAGTTTCGATGTGCTGGCAACCCTGCGGCGATCTGGGTTTCCTTATGCGCTTTCTCCCGGTGACCTCTTAAAAATCACAATGGTTACCTCTGGTACGATGACGAACCGCATTGATCAGCTTGTAAAAGTTGGTTTGGTTGAAAGGGTCAAAAATCCCGATGATGCGCGTAGTTTTCTGATTTCTCTGACCGATAAAGGGCGTTCATTGATTGACCGTGCGGTTACTGAGCATGTGAAAGTCCAAAAAGAACTGGTGTCTGGCCTTTCACCTGAGGAGCAGGATCTCCTCAATAATTTACTGATTAAGTTTATGGGAAGTTTTGAAGGCAAATAAGCGGGAGGACCGTTTGTCATTTGCCTGTCATCAGAGATTCACATGAATGGTTATAGAAATCGTCTTTCCTTTTAGGTCGACTACCTATAAAGGGGACGCTCATTTTAATATAAGTGTTTTGTTTAAAGCATTACGGCGCAGGAGAGTATTCCATGGCACAGAAATATCAGTCTATCGTTGTTGGTTGGGATGAATGGGTTTCTTTGCCAGAACTCGGTTTAGGTGCGATCAAGGCTAAAGTTGATACAGGCGCCCAGACATCTGCACTGCATGCCGTTGACATTGAAACCTATACAAAAGATGGAATTGATCGCGTCAAATATACTGTACATCCGCTGCCAGACCGGCCAGATGTTGAAATCTATTGTGATTCCCAGCTTGTTGGGAAACGAAATGTAACCAGCTCAAATGGCGAAACCGAAGAGCGTTTTATCATTCGCACGCCGTTTCGGCTCATGGGTCAGGAATGGCCGATTGAGCTGTCTTTGACTAACCGTGAAGAAATGCAATACCGCATGCTGGTCGGTCGCTCAACCATGTCAGGTCGAATGTTGGTCGATCCGGATCGCTCCATGCTGTGCGGGGAGCTGTCGACTGATTATTATGATGATCAAAAGCAACAAAAAGCGAAGGCCCGAAAACTCAGAATTGCAGTGTTGAGCCGCGAGCCGGAAAATTATTCAACGTCTCGTCTTGTGGATGCAGCCATCAGCCGAGGGCATACGGTTGATGTGATTAATACAACACGCTGCTATATGAACATTACGTCCAAGAAGCCTGACATTCATTATCAGGGGCAGTCTCTACCAAAATATGATGCGGTTATTCCGCGCATTGGGGCATCCATAACCTTTTATGGAATGGCAATTGTTCGCCAGTTTGAAATGATGGGATCTTACACGCTCAATACCGCAGAAGCGATCGGCTCGTCCCGTGATAAGCTTTTTGCCCATCAACTGCTCGCCCGCGAAGGGATCGGTATGCCGGTGACCGGATTTGCGCATTCACCCTCTGATGTTCGCGATATGCTGAAATCTGTTGGCAAGGCCCCACTGGTTCTCAAGCTACTGGAGGGAACACAGGGGCGCGGTGTCGTGCTGGCCGAAACACAGAAAGCGGCTGAATCTGTTATTCAGGCGTTCCGTGGTTTGAAAGCCAATATCCTTGTGCAGGAATTCATCGCCGAAAGTAAAGGCGCGGATGTGCGCTGCGTTGTCATCGGAAATAAAGTGGTGGCCGCCATGAAACGTCAGGCCGAAGAGGGGGAATTCCGATCAAACCTGCATCAGGGGGGATCTGCATCTGCCGTTAAAATCTCGGCTCAGGAAAGAGCGACGGCCGTAAAGGCTGCAAAATCGCTGGGTCTTCGCTTTGCCGGTGTCGATCTGCTGCGCTCAAATGACGGTCCAAAGGTTCTTGAGGTGAATTCCTCCCCCGGTCTGGAAGGGGTGGAGAGCATCACCAACATCAATATCGCCGGTCAGGTCATCGACTATCTAGAGCAGGCAGTGCAGCGCCGACGGGTTCGCCGCGAACGTACTGGACCCGCTAGCTGACAAGTGCGATTTCGTTAAATTGCGCATTATGGTTTTCAACGGCGTTGATAAGCAGGGTTTTAAGTCTTGTCGCGGCGGGGCCGATGGTATCGGGATCGGGGTAGACCAGATTTAAGGTGACTTTCTTTTGGGTGGGGTCCTGCATTTCAAGCGGTACGATCTCGCCCGACTGAATGTCGTCTTGAAGCAAACAGGTCGGTGCCCAGGAAAACCCGTATCCATTCTTGAGGGCGATGCGAGCGGTATTCAGGTTGCTAAATGTCCAACGTTGTTCGGCTTTTTGCCATCCGCCTTGACCGCGTCTACTTTCACCGGAATCCCGGACAACGATCTGGCGATGTTGCGTTAGTTGCTGGTAAGTGATGGGGCCTTGATGCTGTGCCAGCGGATGATGGGGAGAGGCGACAAGGCTAAAGAGAATATCCATAAGCGGTATTCCGGAAAAGCCCGCAGGGGGTTGTCCGCAGATTGCGAGGTCCACTTTTTTCTCGGTGATCAGATCCTCTGTGCCCGACATCACACTTTCGATCACTTCAACACGGGTGTGAGGGCTTTCAAGGGATAGATTTTGCAGGGCTTGCATCAGGATCCACGAAGGGAATAAAACTTCGGCGGCAATGGTGACTGTCGGCTCCCATCCCCGGTTCAGGGACCTGGCTGCCGCCTCTAAAGATTCCGCTTCTTCAAGCAGCGTATGCGATCGGCGTAACAGCAGTTCACCTGCCTCTGTAAGTTCCGCTTTTCTGCCCTTTATTGTTAAAACATCCATGCCCAACTGTTCTTGCATTTTGGCGATTGCATAGCTGACAGCGCTTTGACTTTTATTCATTTTTTTAGCGGCTTGCGCAAAGCCACCTTCACTGACTATACAGTGTAAAATTCGCCATTGTTCTAGACTGACTTTGGGGGCTGCCATAACAAACCTATCGGAAAATTAGATGTATTCTATCTGATAATAGCGTTTTTAAATCGAAAATACAGATACTAAATTCACCCTCAGACAAATTGACCGACAATCTGAAAGGACAATAACATGACAAAATTACTCCAAATCAAAAGCAGCATCCTGGGTTCAAACAGTACTTCAAGCGCGCTAAGTCAGAAATTCATCGACCAGTATCTTGCGACAAATGGCGGAAGTGAACTGGTGGTTCGCGACCTTGATCAAACACCTGTACCGCATTTAACCGGCGAAGCCTTCGGTGGTTTTGGTCTTGCCGCGGATGAGCGCAATGCAGCGCAGGCGGAAGCTGCAGCGCTATCCGATGACTTGATCAACGAACTGCGCGAAGCAGATGTTATCGTTCTGGGTTTGCCCATGTATAATTTTGGCGTGCCTTCACTATTAAAAGCCTGGATTGACTATGTTGCCAGAGCCGGCGAGACTTTCCGCTATACTGAACAGGGACCGGAAGGTTTATTGAAAGGTAAGAAAGCTTATGTCTTCGCTGCACGCGGAGGAAAATATCTGGGAACTGAAGCAGATACGCAAACTGGTTTCATCACAACTTTCCTGAACTTTGTTGGCATTACGGATATTGAATTCGTCTTTGCCGAAGGTTTGGCGATGGGCGACGAGCCGCGCGCGGAAGCTTTAAAAGATGCCGAAGCTGAGCTAAACAGCCTTCTTGCCGCTTAAATATTGGCAGATTATTGACCGTTACAAAGCAGGATGCAGCCGCATCCTGCTTTTTTTATTCACCGCTCCTTCATTCTTAACAAAAAGTTAAAAACTTACGAGCTACGCTCATTAGAACAATATGATTTTGCGAATATTGTGCTTTAAAGGGAGAGATGAGTATGGCGAGCCAAGGGTATTCTGAAAATGGTGTTAATGACAGCTTAAGTGCAGGGTTTGGTCATAATCGGAGCCATATTTCACCAGAGGAACTTGCGGCGGAGCTGGCAGCTTTAGAGGCAGCAGAAGCACGAACATCTGAGCAGGGAGAAAATCCACCAGACCTCACGAACTATGTGTATGAGGTTCGCTTCTATCCCGGCGCCAGTTTAATAAGCGGCGACCTTCAGGCATTTGATCTTCGTCATGCCCGGCGGGTGCTAAAGCTGATCTTAGGGGTCACGCGATTGCCGGTCGATGTTCATATTGTCGAAAAAGATATTGTCGAACGCGAGCTGCAGGAACAGATCGCTATTCGCAGCCGCCGTTTGTTAAAAGCGCTAACGGTTCATCATCATTGGCTGCAGGGGCAAGCTGATGGCGCGCGCGCTGACTTGTCGGGTGATGATCTCAGTGGGTTAAACTTTGAGAACCGGAATTTAAGCATGGTCAGCCTTGCAAATGCAAATCTGTCCGGCGCAAAGCTGTGTGGGGCAGTTTTGACAGGCGCTGACCTGTCCGGTGCTGATTTAAGCGGGGCAGATCTTGAAGGCTGCGATTTAAGTAATGCCTCTTTGGCAGAGGCAAATTTGATCGGGGCGAACCTGAATAATGTAACGGTCAAATCCACTGACTTCTGGCGGGCCAATCTTGCTCGCGCCAAGATATCACCTGAATTATTGCATAAAGCACTTAATTGTGAAATTTAACCGGTTAAATTTTATATTACGGTTTTTTGTGCAATAAAGCTCACCGATCTGGGGGCGTCCAATCGCTTTGTTCTGTTTTGCGTTTATACAAACGCAAGGCAAGGCCGATGGAAACACCAAGGCCAATAGCAACCGTCAGGTCCACGATGACCGTTAGCAGCAATGTCAGAAGCAAAAGGAAAATATCACTTTTGTTGCCGCGAGCATATTCACCCCATTTATGTGGCTCGCTCATATTCCACGCGGTGACAATCAGAAGCGCGGCCAACGCAGGCATGGCGAGATAGCTTGCCAGTGGCGCCGCGAGGAGCATAACCAGCAGGATGATGGCGGCGTGAACAATCCCGGCGACGGGCGTTTTCCCGCCGGCTTTGATATTCGTTGCGGTTCGGGCGATTGCACCGGTTGCGGGGAGGCCGGTAAACAGGGCTGAGGCGATATTTGCCACCCCCTGCGCGGATAGTTCGGCATTTGGCCGGTGTTTCCCATCAATCATTTTATCCGCAACCATGGCAGATAGCAGCGACTCTACCGCTGCCAAAAACGCAATGACGAAAGCCGATGGTAATAATTCAATAAGCCGCGATAGTGAGATATCAGGGAGCTTGGGCCAGGGAAGTTGGCTGGGCAGTTCGCCAAAGCGCGAACCTAAGGTATCCACGGGCAGGGCCAGTAAGGCGACAACGGCAGATCCGGCGCCAACAGCTAGAATAAGGCCTGGAAAACGGGGTGCGTAGCGGCGAAGCAGGACAATTGCGACAAGGGTCGCAAGGGCAATTGACAAGGCGGGTAAATTCAAGCTGTCCCGCGCCTCCCAAAGGGTCGGAATTTTCTCAAGAAAATCAGCGGGAACCTTTTCAATAGCAAGGCCCAGAAAATCCTTCAGCTGGCTTGCCGCGATAATAATACCAATGCCGATTGTAAAGCCGTTGACGACTGCTTCGGGGATGAAGGCGATTAGATTGCCCGCGCGGAAATACCCGGCGATCAGCAAAATGAGACCCGCCATAAAGGTTGCCAGAACCAGGCCGTCATAGCCGTGATCGGCAATCACCCCAAAGACAACCACAATAAAAGCACCTGTTGGGCCACCAATCTGAACCCGGCTTCCCCCAAGAAGTGAAATGAAAAAACCGGCAACGATGGCGGTGACTATTCCCTTGGCAGGATCAGCGCCCGAAGCGATCGCAATGGCGATGCTGAGTGGCAGGGCGACCATTGCAACTGTTGCGCCTGCCAGCAAGTCAGCAATAAAGAGTTGCCAGCTATAAGCTTGAAGGGTCGTAATAATTTTGGGTTGACGCATGATGATTGGCTATCAATTAAGTCGGCTGCTGTGAACGAACCGGGTATCAGCAAGAGAGGGGGCGTTTATGATTTAACCGCCATATTCCTATCATAAGCAGGGCCGCGAACAGAGGCAAGCACAGTATAAGCGGGTTTGTCAGTTGGATCATCTGCCACACCTGATCATCGCGAAGATAATGAACGAGTTCGCAAAGTCCGACAAAACCCGTCATCATCATGACACTTGCTAAAATCTGTTCCCAATGGGCTTGAAGCAGCGCCCATAATCCGCGTTGTCTGATTTGCCGGGATAAATCCATCGCCAGTCCCGCAATGCCGCTTGGCGAGAATAAAACAATGGCCATAAACACAAGACCGATATAAAGGGTCGAAAGATCTGTGATGTCGCTCAGTTGGGAAAACAGCAGGGTCAGTAAAATAGCCCCAAGGGGCGGACCCCAGAAATATCCGACACCGCCAATAAAGACCATTTGCAAAATAAGCCAAGATTGTTTGAGGCTGATAATTTCGATTGTCACAAATTCATAGGTGAGCGCAAAAAGCGCACCGCCAATGCCTGCCAGAAATCCGGCAAAGCAGAATGCTTGAAATTTAAGGCGGTGATTGGAATATCCCGTATAGGCAACCCGCTCAGCGTTCTGCCCAGCCGCCTCAATCAGACGGCCAAGAGGCGTTGAATTGAACCAATGGGCCAAGGTGATGACAACCGCGACCCAAGCCACAATGACGTAATAAATCGCCGTGTCTGATTGAAAGCTTTCAAAAGGAAAAGCTGGAAGTGTAGTGCGATCCAGGCTTCCCCCGTAAAAGCGACCGAATACGGTGGCTGAGGAGAGAACCAGCTCCGCGATGGCAAAGCTGAGCATGGCAAACATAATGCCGCCGCGCCGGGTGGTGAAGCTGCCAAACAGGGCTGCCATAAGCAGGCCGCTCACACCCCCAATCAGCGGCAACAGGTACAATGGAAGCCAGAGATTGCCCGCCGTGATTTGGGTAATCACATGAACTGCAAAGAAGCCGCCAAATCCAAAATAGACCGCATGGCCCAAAGAAAGCAGGCCCGCCCTTCCCAGCAACTGGTTGTAGGAAATGGCAAAGATGATCGCGATCCCCATTTGATTGAGGGTGATCAGGGAATAACTGTTGCTGGCAAAAAGCGGCAAGCTTGCCAGAGCAGCGATAAAAAGCGGGATTGAGATTTGACTGGATTTCAGCACAGATTTTACGGTTTTTCAGTTGGTCTTATTTGCCGTCAGATGTTGTACTCTAGCGGGTTTGTTACCAGCGGTGCAACTGTTGGATCTGTATTGGTTGGGGCCGGATGTCAGTGTGATCATAACCGATATTCATCCATTTCTATTGCGTGGCCGTGAATTCACTATTTTAGATAGTGATTTTATGAACGGTGCTGCGAACGCTTACGCCAATTTGAAAGTTGATCTTAAAGGGCGCTTCTTTCGCGTTGCCGATCGTAATTATCAAGCATTTTCAACGTTTATGACGCTGGTGAGTGCGCGCTCTTCCGCATCGAGCGGCTCGAAAATCGTTTCACAAAATTCAAAAATGTCGCGGGAAACTTCAAACTGGAAAGTCTCTGAATTACCGGTGTTTCGTTTTTCAACGCGCATCCACCGAACATCTTTGGGAACATCCAGGTAATGCAAATGCGAGACAAATCCGCGTTCAAGAAAATGCCGCAAGACGCGAAGGCGCTGCTCTTTGGCAAAGAACCCCTGGTCCAGAATAACGGGAACATCCAGCTTAAGCAGCTTTTCACATTCAATCAGTACCTGCCGCTCAACCCGCTGCGTACGCTCCAATGCCCACTCAAACGTGACCGGCTCTGGACTGTCTTCTAAAAAGAGATTGGCCATCCATTCATCGACAGAGAAAACAGGTGCGCCAATGTCTTGGGCCAATTTGCGAGCGTATGTCGTTTTACCCGCACCAACATTACCGGTCACTAAAATTGCTTCTGCCATGGCATTATCCTTTTATGCGCTTTGCTATCCGTAAGAACTGCTTATTTTATTAAGCTGCTTGTCGTGAAGCCCGCTTAAAAGAACAAGAGCGCAAATCCCGCCAAATAATGCCCAGGCCATATCGGATTGGGTGTCCCACACATACCCCTGCGTTCCCAGGAAAGCTTCGGCATTTTCGCCGCTGAGCAGGGCAACCCACCATTCAATCAGCTCATAGAAAGCGCTGAAGGCCAGCACAAAACAGAGCGACAGGAAGTTGCGCCAGTAATCACCGTCGATAACTTTTCGCCGGATGAATATTTCGCGGGCAATCATGACCGGGATAAACCCTTGGGCAAGGTGGCCCACTTTGTCATAATTATTCCGCTCAAATCCAAAAGTGGGTTTGATCCAGTCAAACAGGGGAACTTCGGCGTAGGTATAATGTCCGCCGATCATTAAGATAATGCAATGGATCAGGATCAGGCAATACAGAAGCGTCGTGAGTTTGAACCGATTAAACGTGAGGATTAAAATAGCCGCACCGATCAAGGCCGGAAGGACTTCCAGAAACCACGTAAAATAATCCTTCGGGGCGATTGCCGACCAGATAAGGCAGGCCAGAAAAATAACGGCCCATACTATTGTATACGGCATAAAAAAATGTCCCCCTTTATGCATATTTATGTCTGTTGTAGGCTGGATTGGGACCCTTTGCAAATGATTGGGCGTATGGCCTTAACTTCTGTTCATCAGGATTAAGGCGATGCCTGCCACGGTCACAAACATGCCCAGCGTAATTCGGGCGTTCCATTTAACCGTCCGCATAACAATGGAACTGATGAACAAAGTGGCTAATGGGTAGGTCGCGATTAAAGGAGATACTTCGGCGATATCCCCAATATTCAGGGCGGCATAAGTGAGCAGAACAGCAAGACCATTGACCAGTCCAGCCGCGATAAACCAGCGACTGCCCTGACTTGTCCAAACGGCGCGGCTGCCCCCGGGTTTTGCGATGAAATAGGTGGATAGCATAATCGCAGAAACGGTGTAGCCGATGGTGCCCGCAACCAATGGATCGGGCCAATAGGACAGTCCCCATTTGATCCCCGGCTGGGTAACGCCCCGGATAAACGCGCCGGACAGGGGCAGGAGAAATGCCCAGATCGGCCAGCTTGTATCTGCTGTTTTTCGGCTAAACGTCAGCAAGGTGGCGCCCAGGATCACAATCGCAATTCCCAGTATCTGCATCTGCGCCAATGTCTCGCCAAAGACCATGGCCCCAAGTGCCACAGCAAATACAGGGGTCAAATTGCCAATAGCCCCCGTCAGATTGGGGCCCATATAGGCATTGCTGGCAAAAACAAGGATCGTAACTGCTGCGGGAAACAGCAGGCCAACGCCGGTAAAAATCAAGACAGCCGTCATATTGAACTGGCTAAAATCCACTAAAAACAGCGATAGAATAATAAATAAAACGGCTGCAACAGGCGCGGTAATTGAGGCCCCTTGCATGGGCGATAAATGACGTAAACCCAATTGGATAAGTACGAGGCCAAACCCATAACAAAACGCAGCGCCAAGCGCTAAAATCCAAGCATCCATATTATTTATTCTTCATTGATGACTGCATTGATTTCCCAAAATTTGGGGCAGACTATTGGCTTGTTGCCCCAATAGTATCAAAAGTGATTTGGATTGGCGAACTAATCTTGACGCGGGCAGGGATCACAGCCCTTGATCGGGATTGGAGCTTTCAGGAATAAATCGCCTATGATTTCAGCTCTAGGGCGCGGATGAGCACCGTAAATATTTTCATAATCTCTGATTTATCAGCGCCTTCGTTAATCAAAAGGGCGGCCCGATCAAACGCTGCGGCTAGGATCGCGCTTAGAAGTGACGGTGGCAACGGCGTAAAGGCGCCTTGTTCCATGGCGAGGGTAAGGCCTTCTTGCAGGGTGCGAGCGCTAAACTCGTTATCGATCTCACTTGTTTTTTGATACCCCAGTACCGCTGGTCCATCGAGAAGTAAAAGCCGGCACCGACCCGGTTTTTGCATGGCGTCAAAATAAGCCGCAGCCCCGGACATAATCATTTGTAGCAAATCATCAGATGGGGGAGAGGCATCTTCGATTTCCTGGGCAACAGTCGCATTTTCCTGACGAATGACAGCTTCAAACAGGGCCTTTTTATCTTCAAAGTGATGATAAAGGGCACCTCTGGTTACCTCCGCCGTTTTCACAATGTCCGGCGTGCTTGTATCCACATAGCCGTTTTGAATGAATAGCGCGCGGGCGGTCGCAAGCAACCTGTCCCGCATTTGCGCAGACCGTTCTGCATTACTTTTTCGTTTGGTTGGCATGTTACTCATTTCTTCTATTTACAAACAAACAGACTGTATGTTAAATGATTTTTACATGCAAACAGTATGTATGTAAATAAACAGGATAGGAGAAGAAAATGAAAGTGAAGAGCTACTACCCCGTGATTATGACAGGGAAGGTTGCGCAGACTGCCGATTTCTACTGCCAGTATTTTGGTTTTAATAAGGCTTTTGACAGTGACTGGTACGTACATTTGATGTCGGGAGAGGATAAATCTGTGAATTTAGCCATCCTCAACGGTCAGCATGAAACGGTACCGCAAGGTGCCCGGGGCAGTGTGAGCGGCTTAATCCTGAACTTTGAAGTTGATGATGTTGACGCTGAATATGAACGGCTCGTTCAAGCAGGGCTTGAAATTTTGCTCCCGCTTCGGGATGAAGAGTTTGGCCAGCGTCACTTTATCACCTGTGATCCCGCTGGTGTGCTCGTTGATATGATCAAAGTTATTCCGCCAACCGGTGACTATGCGGATCAATACCTGACAGATGACGTATTGCCATAATGTCCGCTGTCCTAAAACCAGACAAATCGGGGTGATCGCCTTGGCGATTTATCTCGGTTTTGTGGCTGCATATTCAGCCGGAAATGCCGCGTTTCGATATTCGTGATAAATGGGTTGAAGGGATTTTGGAATCAGATCTAGCTGGGCCTTGTTAAATTCGGGCGTATTGCGCGCTTTAATGATCGCTTCTTTCAAATCCCTAACATAGGCCGTATTCCAGTCGCCTTTCGCACAACCTGCGTAGAGAAGGGAATATTTCTCCTCCCCCTGAATGGGAATATAAATAAGTGCGTTTGGCAGGCTGGTCTCTTTCGCAGCCAAAATAACCTCACCGGGTTTACCAATGACCGTATCAACTCGATTGTGCAGAATTTGTTTAACGGTCAGCGACCAGTCAGGCACGCCGCTGTTGATATGGATAACGCTTTTTTCTCGGTGACGGTGCCGCTCAAGTGTGGCGTCAATCCCTATCGAATAAGACCGTCCTTTATAATCAGCCAGTGTCAGGGTTCCACTTTCCAAAACGGCGTCCAGATCAATTTCGCCTGCTTGGTTTAGGAAGGGTTTGAGCTTTTCTTTGTTTTTATCTGTGGTTAGCAAACCAAAGGGAAGCGTCAACATCGTCGGTGTTACGAAATCAATGAATTGTTCACGCACTTTGTTTTTTGTCAGCGCTTGAAAACAGAATCTGTTTCCGGCGCTCATTTCGACAATTAGACGGCGAATGCTGACGGGTATACGGGCATGTTTGTAATTGGGTAAACTTGCAAGGATTTGATCCAATTGCCGGTTCAGCATGCCCTGACCCTTTAAAGGACCAGACACGTAAGAGAGTGGAGGAAGATCCATCTCACCCCAGATGATGGTTTCACCTGCAGCATATGAGGTGCCGTTGGCAGTGAGATTGAGGGCGCAACTAGCGAATATGAGGCACAGGCAACAATTGAAAACCTTAAGATTCCGCACGACACATACCGCCTGACTAAATACAGCTATTTGCATCAAACATATACGGGCCTCCTGAAATACACAATTCAATAAGTCGCGCGATCGGCTGCTCAGATGAGATGGATAGTGTTTGTCACTAATATGAAACCTATTCGCAATAAATGTGAAACGGGTCAAGCTTAGGGTCCCTGCCAACAGAAAACACGCCTCCTAATTCGGGGTACAGTTCAGTATCAGGGTACCTAATTTGAAATCGATCCAGTTCGCACAGGTTCAGAAAACCTGGCAAGACACAATTGCAGTCAATAATATCAGCTTTGATGTTCCAGAAGGCAGTTTTACGGTTCTTTTAGGTCCTTCGGGCTGCGGAAAATCTACTACATTACGCCTTTTGGCAGGGCTGGAGGATTGTAGCGCAGGACAGATTTTCATTGATAATGAAGATGTTACCCGCAAATCCCCTTCTCATCGCAATCTCTCAATGGTGTTTCAGTCCTATGCTTTGTTTCCCCATTTAAGCGTTGCTGAGAATATTCTATTTGGCCAAAAAATACGCAAAGTAAGCCGGGCAGAGCGGGCCGCGCAATTGGCTCGGACAGCTAAACTTTTGAGTCTGGAAGAGTTGCTGGATCGAAAACCCTCTCAGCTCTCTGGTGGACAGCAACAACGGGTCGCGCTCGGACGGGCAATAATCTCTGAAAAGCCGGTTTGTTTAATGGACGAACCGTTGTCCAATCTGGATGCAAAGCTGCGCCATGAAATGCGCGTGGAAATTCGCGCGTTACAGCAAAAGCTGGGCATTACCATGGTTTATGTGACCCACGATCAGGTGGAAGCCATCAGCATGGCCGATCAGATTGTTCTTTTGAATAAAGGGCAGATCGAACAAGTCGGAACACCTTCAGATATTTATCAGATCCCTGAAACAGCATTTGTCGCGCGTTTTATTGGGACACCGCCAATGAATGTAATCGCCGCAGACTATGCAGATGGAAATTTGCGAATTTCGGGCAGTACAGATTTGGCGGCATCGGCGGATTTATCTGAAACTTCTACCTATCAGATAGGCCTTCGACCCGAAGAGATCGCCATTGCTGATCGCGGGGTGAACGCCGTTGTTATCAGCTCGGAATATTTGGGCGCTGACACGCTCGTTGACTGTCAGGTCGGTACGGAAATTTTGACCGTTCGCGACAGCCAGCACCGTCATTTTAAACAAGGCGAGAGCCTCTGCCTGACATGGCAGGATGCGGCCTTGCACTTGTTTGATCAAGCTTCAGGCTCGCGCGTGAAAGGTCCAGTGACCTCGCGGAGCATGGAAAACGAGGCATTTGCCTGACATATCATTTAATCGATGTGAGACATTGGAGAAAACATGTTAAAATTAGCCAAAAAACTAGGCGTAGGCGCAGCGGCTACGGCGGTTGCCATGATGGCCTCATCCACGGCATTTGCCGTTGACCTGCAATTCTACTTTCCAGTTGCAGTTGGCGGTAAAGCGGCCAAAACAATTGAAAGCCTGACAAAGGAATATGCGGCCCAGCATCCAGATGTAAAAATCGATGCGGTTTATACCGGCTCCTATCAGGATACAATTACCAAAGCAATGACAGCCGTTCGCGGCGGCAAGCCCCCGCAATTGTCCGTGATCCTGTCCGTGGATATGTTCACATTGATTGATGAAGATGCCATCGTTGACTTCGATAGCCTTCTGAAAACAGAAGACGACAAAAAATGGCTGAAAGCTTTCTACCCGGCTTTTATGGAAAACAGTCAGACCGGCGGCAAAACCTACGGTATCCCGTTTCAGCGGTCCACACCGGTTCTTTATTGGAACAAGGAAGCCTTCAAAAAAGCAGGACTTGATCCTGAAAAAGCGCCCGCTAACTGGGACGAGATGGTTTCCATGGGCAAAAAGCTGACGCTTAAAGACGCGTCGGGTAATGTGAAACAGTGGGGCGTTCGTATTCCCTCATCCGGTTTTCCTTACTGGCTGTTCCAAGGTTTGAGCACTCAAAATGATGTGATCCTTGCCAATTCAGATGGCAACAAAACAAATTTTGATGACCCTAAAGTTGCCGAGGCTCTGCAATATCTGGTGGACCTGAGCGCCAAGCATAAAGTTATGGCACCGGGGATCTTGGAATGGGGCACAACGCCAAAAGCCTTCTTCGAAGGCCAGACCGCAATGATGTGGACAACAACGGGTAACCTTACCAATGTTCGCGCCAACGCGCCGTTTGATTTTGGAGTTGCCATGCTGCCCGCCAACGTTCGCCGCGGCGCGCCAACAGGTGGTGGTAATTTCTACATCTTTAAAGATTCAACCGAGGCGCAAAAAGCCGCTTCTGTTGATTTCGTGAAATGGATTACCGCACCTGAGCAGGCCGCAAAATGGACAATCGCAACAGGTTACGTGGCTCCGCGTGCAGATGCATGGGATACACCTGCAATGCAAGCATATGTCAAAGATTTCCCACCTGTGTTGATCGCAAGGGACCAGTTGAAATACGCCGTTGCGGAACTTGCAACATACGAAAATCAGCGAGTGACAAAAATCTTCAACGAAGCGTTGGAAGCTGCAATCACTGGAAAATCTGATCCAATGACCGCACTGAAAGAAGCGCAAGAAAGAGCGGATAAAGTCCTAAAAGCTTACCGTTAAATTCCTTTTTTGTTGCGGCGGGCTTTTGTTCGCCGCAACTACTTTGAGGTTTGAATGTTACAAAGACGTGCCTGGATATACGGATGGCTTTTGGTAAGCCCCGCATTGGTGATGCTATTCGCCTTCACCCATTATCCGACGATTGCCACCATCTGGAACAGTTTCTTCTCCACCGCTCGCGGTCGCCGACAGGCCGTATTTGTCGGTCTGGATAATTACGAACGACTGCTTACCGACGATATTTTCTGGCAGGTTCTTTGGAACAACTTTATTTATGCGCTGGGAACAATCCCGGCGTCCATCATACTCGCCTTGGGCATGGCGTTATGGGTGAACGGTAAAATTCGGGGCCGGGCGTTTGTGCGTATGGCCTATTTTACACCAACGGTGTTACCGCTCATTGCCGTCGCTAATATCTGGATCTTTTTCTATACGCCGGGTTTTGGTCTTGTCGACTCTGTGCAGTCGTTGTTCGGGCTTCCCTCGCAAAACTGGCTGGGTAATCCAGATACGGTTTTATATGCGGTGATGGTGGTTGCCATCTGGAAAGAAGCCGGCTTCTTCATGATTTTCTATCTGGCCGCCTTGCAAGCGATTCCGCCATCCTTAACAGAGGCGGGCAAGATCGAAGGGGCGAGCCGTTGGTATATGTTCCGCCGGGTTATTTTCCCCCTGCTAATGCCAACAACCCTGTTTGTCTCAATCAATGCGGTGATTAATTCTTTTCGCCTGATCGATCATATCTTTGTCATGACAAATGGCGGGCCGAACAATGCCAGTTCACTGCTGCTTTTCTATATTTATGAGACGGCTTTTAAATTCTGGGATACGGCCTATGGGGCGACGCTGACCACAGTCATGCTGGTCCTGCTGTGTGCCATTGCCATTGGCCAGTTTTATTTCATGGACCGGAAAGTACATTACCAATGAGCGACACACCCTACTTGCCGCGTCAGGCTTCCCGTATTGATTTTGATCGGCTGCTCAATAATGTGGGCGCGTGGGCACTGGCGATTATCTGGTTTTTGCCGCTTGTCTACGCAATCTGGACAGCGTTTCATCCCAGTGCCTATTCCACGGATTTTGATTTGACCGTGCCGCTTACATTTGAAAATTTCGTAAGGGCTTGGGATGCGGCCCCGTTTGCGCGCTATTTTTTCAACACCATTGTCCTTGTCACCCTGATTTTGGTGGCGCAGCTTGTCCTCTGTACATTGGCGGCATTTGCATTCGCGCGGTTTGAATTTCCGGGCAAGAATATTCTGTTTATTCTGGTGCTGATGCAGCTGCTGGTCATGCCCGATATTTTAATCGTGGAAAATTACAAAACCATGGGTCAGCTGGGTGTGATTGACACAATTACAGCCATTGGACTGCCCTATATGGCGTCGGGTTTTGGTATTTTTCTCCTGCGCCAGACCTTTAAAACCGTTCCGATCGAGCTGGAAGAAGCCGCGCGGGTTGAAGGGGCGAATATTCTCCAAATCCTTTGGAAAGTTTATGTGCCGCTCGCCATGCCGGTCTATCTGGCCTACGGTCTGGTGTCGATCAGTCACCACTGGAATAACTATCTATGGCCGTTGATTGTCACCAACTCCGAAGAAACGCGACCTTTGACAGTGGGGTTAAGTATTTTTGCGTCTGTGGATCAGGGGGTGGACTGGTCTTTGATCAACGCGGCAACACTGATGACATCGGCTCCGTTGTTGATTGCTTTCCTGTTATTTCAACGCCAATTTGTTCAAAG
Organism: Sneathiella sp.; assembly: GCA_034669685.1. GTDB lineage: Bacteria > Pseudomonadota > Alphaproteobacteria > Sneathiellales > Sneathiellaceae > Sneathiella. The sequence continues at coordinate 1,441,226 of JAXMOU010000001.1, read as the reverse complement.
CTTCATGCGGTCTGGTATTAAGTGAGGGGGCGTCGCAAGACTTTCACGGAGTTGAAAGAAAAATGTCACCACACTGCTGAATAATTGCGGTCAAATTTATAAAGTCTTAGCTAGGAGACAATTATGACGGACACCCGGGACCTTTCTTTCGATGAATTTGATGAGCTGCAAAACCCACGTGATGAAGCCACTGATTTTGAGAAATTGACAGATGCAGCACTTGCGCGGCGTAGCTTTATGAAGGGTGGTCTTGCCTTGGGGCTGGGATCTCTGGTTTTGGGTGCGTCCATGGGTGTTGGCCGCGATGCCATGGCCACCAGCCGTTTGGCGTTTAAGGCGATTTCAACCAGTACCGAAGACACAATCAAAGTGCCAGAGGGATATAACTGGCAGGTTGTTGTTCGCTGGGGAGATCCGCTTTGGTCAAAAGGTACCAGTTTTGATCATACGACGCGGGGCACCGGCGAAAGTCAAGAACTGGCATTTGGCGACAACAACGATGGCATGGCGCTGTTTACCCACGAAGGGCGCAATATCCTTGTGGTCAACAATGAATATACGAACACTAAAATCATTTACAGCACGACAGGTGGCAAGCCAGAAACGGCTGATGATATTCGCAAAGGAAAAGCGGCACATGGCCTGTCAGTGGTAGAGCTGTCTTCCAACGAGGGTTACTGGTCTGTTGTGCGCGATTCAAAATACAACCGGCGCATCACGGCTGATAGCCCAATGGAAATCACCGGCCCTGCACGCGGCCATGATCTGTTGAAAACAGCGGCTGATCCAACCGGAACACAAAGCCTGGGCACATGGAATAACTGCGGCAACGGGCGCACACCCTGGGGCACCTATCTGGCCTGCGAGGAAAACTTTAACGGCTATTTCGCCAGCAGCGACGAGACTTATGAGCTGAGCCCAGAACTCAAACGCTATGGTGTTGGTCTTAAAGACTGGGGTTATGGCTGGTCCAAAGAAGATGTGCGCTTTGATGTGTCGAAAAATCCGAACGAGCCTAATCGGGCTGGTTACATTGTCGAAGTTGATCCCTTGGATCCAACATCGACGCCAAAAAAACGGACGGCACTGGGGCGCTTTAAACATGAGAACGCCGAAGTTGTTCTCTCTAAAGATGGAAAGGTGATTGTTTATTTAGGTGATGATGAACGCGGTGAGTTCCTGTATCGCTTCGTCTCTTCAGGCACATACGTGCAGGGCGGTGACAACCGGGATCTTTTGGAAACAGGGACGCTTTACGCGGCGAAATTCCACGAGAACCAGAAAGGCGAATGGTTGAAACTAACGCCAGAGACAACCGGTATGAAGTCTGAGGCGGAAATTTGCATTCACACACGGATTGCGGCATCTGCTGTTGGGGCAACAACAATGGATCGGCCGGAATGGGTTGCTGCCAATCCCCATAAAGCCGAAGTTTATTGCGCGCTGACCAACAATAAAAACCGCGGGATCAAGCCCAATGCGGGCGGTGATGCTACGCCAGTTGGAGGTCCAAACCCACGCGAGAAAAATCTGTATGGGCAGATCGTCAGATGGCAACCCGCCGATGCTGATCATGGATCGGATCGCTTTACGTGGGATCTGTTCGCCATGGCCGGTAACCCGGCGGTACATCAGGATCTGAACAAAGGATCGGCAAATATCACGGCGGAAAATATGTTCAACTCCCCCGATGGTATGGCTTTCGATAGCACTGGATTGCTTTGGATCCAGACCGATGGCAATTATTCCAACGCCAAGGATTTTGCAGGGCAGGGGAATAACCAGATGTTATGTGCTGATCCTGAAACAGGTGAAATCAAACGATTTTTGGTAGGCCCAAAGGAATGTGAAATTACCGGATCAACATGGAGCGCAGACAAGCGGACGATGTTTATTGGTGTTCAGCATCCCGGTGAGAAGGGCAACAGTCAATTCCCGGATGGGGAAGGTTCTGCACCACGCTCAGCTGTTATCGCCATAACAAAAAAGGATGGCAGTGTTATTGGCTAAGCCATCTGTACACGAAGACTAACGGAAGGCTTCGGCCTTCCGTTTTTTATTCTGGAAACTTCAGGAATTCAGGAAATTGATAGTCTGCCGGTAAATGATAAGCTGCTTTGATTTTCTCTTTAATGCCAGCTTGCTTGATATTAAAAATCAGCGGTTCAACCACACGCATACTAGAATAAGCACCGTAAATTCGGGCCATACCAAAATTGAGCGGACCATCAACAATAAAGGCAGATGTGAAATTCACCTTAGAGGGCCATTTTTGGTTTATGTAGGTTGCAAGCTGGCGCAACCCCTCTGATTTGATGGTAACTTCGCAGCCGGAAATATCCGTTATAACATTGAAATCATTTTCGTAGTTATCGTCTTGGCGGGCCATATCGGCAAGTTCGAAGCCGTTTTCGCGCGTCAGTTTTCCGGTACATTTTACAAAGAGGCACCTGACTGCAGGATCTGTATAAGCCTCGAATTCTAGATTTTCCATTCAGTCGCTAATTGCCTCTCTCAAATCTATTCCTAGCGTTTAATAAAGAGATTTTTCTAAATTAGAAATTAAATAAATCTGAAAATTGATAATTTTCAGGAAGATTGAAGTAATTTTGAATTTCCGAAACTAAATTTGGCTGATCATGGTGAAATAGTTTTGGCTCAACCGCGCGGGACCCACTGTAAACTTCATACATGCGGCCCAACCCATGGGCAAGTTTGCTATCAATGATAACGGCTGCTTTGATTGGAGTAGTCGTCGGCCATTCACTATTCATATAGGCCGCCAACTCTCTTAAGTCGGCTGGACTGGCCTGAAAGGTGCAATGCGTATAATCGTTGAGAACACTAAAATCATTTTCATATTCAGGGTCTACTCGGCACCCAGCAGCACAGTCAAATAACACCTGTTTTGTAATGACGCCATAGCATCGGATGAACAGGCATCTAACTTCTGGGTCCAAGTGGTAGCGATAACTCGTATTCTGCATGTAGCTTTCGCGATCAAAAAAGAAAAGTTCTTACGTGCTACTGCTTTAACATTAGAAGATTTTTGTCGTTTGGCAAAACGCAATATGCAAAAAACCATCAAGTTTTTCAACTTGATGGTTTTGAGTTTCGGTTTTGCAACTATTTGATTTTAATCACTAACCTGTCATAGCCGCTTTACGCTTATTGACGATCAGTGTGATGATTATGGCTGGCGCGGCGAGCACGAATGCCAATGCAACCAACTCATAGTTCGTGATCGGAATAAGTCCACCGCCAGGGGTTGCGAGTGCCAGTCCAGCCAAAATAAGCAATCCCTGAATAACCCACCGACCTTGCGGGTGAACATCCAGTTTACCGACCCAGGCAAGATAGCCTTGCAGACCACTGGCAATAAGCCAGACCCCAAGCAATGCCGTTACCACGACCTTGATAATGGAGTAAGGATCGCCCTGCATAATCAATGCGGGGTTCAATACAAAGAAGAACGGAATGAAGTAAATAATACTTCCAAGCTTCATGGCGTGAAGACCGGTCTCCATTGGTTTTGATCCGGCAATGGTCGCAGCCGCAAAAGCACCCAGCGCAACTGGCGGCGTGATAAAGCTGAGCATACCCCAATACAGGATAAACAGATGAACCGCGAGTGGATCAAGGCCAGCGCCAACAACGGCTGGTGCCAGTGAAATCGCCAGGAAGATATAGGCGGCTGTCACTGTCATGCCAATGCCGAGGATAAAGCTGGTCAAGGCACCCATAAACAGCAGAACAAGTGGATTTCCGCCGGCAAGGAAGATCAGATCATTTGCGATCGTGCCAGACATACCTGTTACTGCCAGTGCGCCAACAATCAAACCAACACCGCACAAAATGCCTGCCAGTTCAGCAAACAAGGCAGCCGTGCCTTCGATAAACCGTTTCAGCTCAGCCATTCCCCAACGTGAATAAGGGAAGATCTGATTGATAGCGATCAGCAGGGCTGTTGCATAGAAGGGGGCGACAGCTTCTTGCTTAAGGAACACAAGCATCCAAACCAGAACAACGAAGACTGCGATAAAGTGCCAGCCTTCTTTTAACGTTTGGCGAAGGGAAGGTAGCTCTTCACGAGGCAGACCTTTCAGATCATTTTTTGCGGCATACGCATCAATCTGAATGAACAGACCGAAGAAATATAGAACCGATGGAATGATCGCTGCAATCGCAATATCGATATAGGGAATTTCCAAAAATGTCGCCATGATGAAGGCAGTCGCCCCCATAATCGGCGGCATTAACACGCCGCCCGTAGACGCGCAGGTTTCTACACCGCCCGCATAGGCCCGTGAAAAGCCAACCCGGCGCATAGCTGGAATTGACATCACACCTGTTGTCAGAACGTTGGTGATCACGCTGCCGCTCATGGATCCCATAAGGCCGCTTGAGAAAATAGCGACTTTGGCAGGACCACCGCGAACATGCCCAAGCAGGGCAAAGGCGAAGTTAATAAAGAATTTTCCGCCGCCGGTATATTGAAGTGCAACACCGAAAACAAGGAAACCAATCACCAGGTTGGTAAAGGCACGTAGCGGAATACCCAGCACACTTTCAGAACTCATTGTGTGGAAAATGGCGGTGTCAGGCAGTGTGGCTGCAGCACCGGCAATTGGACCTGGCATAACATCGGCATATAGCGGATAAAATGAGATCACGACCACTATGGCAAAAATGGCTAGTCCCCCGGCGCGGCGGGTGCATTCAAAGATCAGGGCCCAGAACAGGTAGCTCATGTAAATGGCATGTTCAGGGGCTAAATATTCCCAGCCTTCATCGACGATTTTCTCACTGCTATACGCAAAGTAAAAACAGATCAACATCATGACAAGCGCAAGAATACCATCATAAAATGGAACTTTAGTCATGGAGGATTTGCTAGTCGCTGGCCACAACAGGAAAATCAACGGGAGCAAGAAGCCAACAATAATGTAGGCATACTGGTTAGAGAGGAACGTATATCCCACGAAAAAGCCGAGATTGAAAAGCTGGTTCATGGAAAGAAGCAGGACTGCTATTGCGGATATATAGGGAACTGCCGCCCAGAGGCCACTTAATTTCCGGTGCCGGGAGGACTCCTCTCCAAGCTCCTGATCAATTGAATTATTCGTCATGACTATTATTCGCCTAAATTCTTATTGGGTGACGTGAAGAAGAATGTGCGCCAAGATTTAACGACAGAAAAAGGGGTTGGGCGCGGCTCATTCTTACCATTGGATGGGTTTTTGGGTATCAGAATTAGGTTGCTTAACATCAACACATCCCATCTCATTCTTATTAATTTTATCGTTAGCGGTCTCTTTTTTTAATCTATAGAGCTGCTTGCTGTCTCAGCGTTTGTTCGCTGGCTTATAACACCTTGTTTTACTTCTATATTCAAAACTCTGGCGATGGTTTCACCGCCAGAGCTTTTAGGTTTGTTTCAACGTTAAACGTTAAAAGTTATTTGACGCCAATTGCCAAATTAGCTGCTTTCAGGGCGTCGATACGCGCCTGTGTCCAGCCAGCTTTAAAGTCGTCAACAGAAGGGTTTGTCGCTTTATAAGCTTCATAAGCCTTCATCATAATTTCCTGACGTGCGATCAGCCCGTCGTTATGGGCTTGGGCTGCATCTGACCATTTACCGATTTCTTTGAAGTATTTTACAGTACCTTCGTGGTAAGGCAAAATCCATTCAAAGTTCTGGTTGTCAATGTTCCAGCCTTTTGCGCCTGGTGCATTGTCTTTATAGCTGTCGAATTTTTCAACAAGCGCTTTAGTCAATGTGTAGACTTCTTCTGCATCACGGTCAGAATTTGTCACCAGAATTGGGTAAGGATATCCAGCACCCTGCCAAGGCTTGTCTTTGGTGATGTCCGCGCCAACAACTGCTTTAGTTGGTGAGAAGTAAGGCGCAACGTCGTTCAGCATTTTCCAGCCTTTTTCGTTGTCGGCTGCCATTGGTGTCCAGGCAATACCCCGTGGGCTTGCAGCAAGACGCTTCAAGTGTGGTGATACTGTGGATGAAAAGGCTGCATCGGCTTGACCGTTGATGACGCCATCAATGGAGTCTTTAAAGCCTGGGAATTCAACTTTAACAACATCATTCCAAGTCAGACCAGCATAGGCAAGCATAGCTTCAGCACCAATGTTCAGCGCATCTGCACCGCGAACAAAGGCGACTTTTTTGCCGCGAAGATCTTCAGGTGTGCTAATGCCAGCATCACCGGCGATTGCCATGCCAAGGCCAAATGAACCTTTAGAGGTCATAAGAACACGAAGAGGCTGCGGGCCCCAAGTGGTGGATGCAAACTGCATCACGCCTTCTTGACCGAAGTAGCTGGCGATACCACAAACACAATAGTCAGCTTTGCCAACTTTAAGCGGTGTCATGCGGGAAATGTCATTTTTACCCGGCAATACGCGAATAGATGTGCCGAATTCATTTTTAAGCATGTTGCCCATCGCAACGGACTGGGCGTAACCGCTAGAGGTTGTGCCATATGCTGTCCAGATGAGTGATTTAGGTAAATCAGCGGCTGAGGCGGTTGCCACCAGCCCGGCTGTCATTCCGATCGCTACGGCGATCGACTTGACATACTTACCCGTTTGTAATGAGCGCATTAGTATTACTCCCGTTTTTATTTTTTTAGGCGGAACGTTCTTTCCTCTTCAGGTGTCCCGATGAGGCCCTATTCTGTATAGCGATTGACTATTCTGCAAGCGTAATTTGGATAAAACACGTTAAACAGCAGTAGAAAATTCCTGTTTTGATATAATATGTTGTCCAATATTTCAACAAAGACTACCTGCGCGACTATGCTGCAAAGCAAAATACAAGCGCAGGAAACATTCACAAGAGAATCTAAATATTAACATTTCGGACTCCCTTAATGCCCCTGCGTAAACATTGATCTGTTGACCGGATGGAAAATTGTTCCTATTTTGTTCTCTTTGATATGATAATTTTACAGATTTCAACTGCTTGAAAAGAGACGTAGATGGGGCAACAGATTAAAAACAATTCCATAAATTATATCGAATTTCCCATGCGCAATCCGGGGGGAACGCGGCATTTTTACGAACGTGTATTTGGTTGGGGATTCACAGAATGGGGACCGACTTATCTCAGTTTTACGGGAGCTGCCGTTGAAGGCGGTTTTAATATGGACGGAGATGTGACTGTTCGTGCGCCGGGCGTTTTGGTTGTCCTCTATGCCGAAGATCTAGAAAAAATATTGCAAAAAATTCTGGATGTTGGCGGGCGGATTATCAAACCAATTTACGAATTTCCCGGCGGGAAACGCTTTCACTTTGCCGACCCCAATGGCAATGAACTCGCCATCTGGTCTGATAAATAAATAAAGGGCAATTTCTTCGTTATTTCAGGATCTTGAACATAAAAATCTGCGGGATCAGTTGACTTTAAGAGGCCAACTGATCCTGCGAAATCTTTGGGGTGAGCTATTAAGCGAGTTCAAGAACACTGCAGTAATTGGCAACGCCCGAACCGCCCATATTAAAGACGCAGCCAAGCGCGGCATTCTCTTTTTGTAAATCCCCTGCTGTCCCTGTGAGCTGCATCGCCGCCATCACATGCATGGACACGCCTGTGGCGCCAACCGGATGACCTTTCGCTTTCAGTCCGCCCGATAGGTTGATGGGGAGTGATCCACTGGCAAGGATTGTTCCATCATCGACTACATTCGCACCTTTGCCCGGCGCGGCAAGTCCCATGGCTTCATAAATCATCAATTCCGCGATGGTGAAACAGTCATGAACTTCAGCAAAATCCAGATCAGTAACGCGAATACCTGCCGCTGTGAAGGCGCGGCTAAAGGCTTCTTGCGGTCCCGCAAATTTCAGCGGATCACGTTTTGACATGGGCAGGAAATCATTCACATGGATTGCCGATTTAAAGGCGATCCGTTGGTCAAAATCAACAGCCCGATCATCTGAAACCATAATGAGCGCGGCGGCGCCATCACTGATCGGGGAGCAATCTGTCAGACGCAGCGGCGGGGCAATCAACGGGTTTTTGTTGCTGACCGTATTGAAGAAATCAAAATCAAATTCCCGGCGCATATGCGCGAGAGGATTTTTCAGGGCGTTCTTGTGGTTTTTCTCCGCAATTTTTGCCAGCGTGGCGGAATGATCGCCGTAAGTTTCGAAATAGGCGGCGGCAAATTGACCAAAAATGGCTGGGAAAGAAAGATCGGCCTCTTCTTTTTGGTAGGACGCTCCGGCCAGCGCTTTGGTGACCCCGGCTGTGTCCAGTTCCGTCATTTTCTCGGCGCCAATGACCAAAGTTACCTTGGAATGTCCCGCTTTGATGGAATCGCGGGCGGCGTATACAGCGGCTGATCCGGATGCGCAGGCGTTTTCAAGCCGTGTCGCGGGTTTGAAGCGCAGGCCATCATCTAAATTTAAAACGAGCGAGGAGGCAAATCCATCGGGCACCATTCCGGAATTAAAATTTCCGAGCCAGATGCTATCGATTTCAGATGGCTCGATCCCGGCATGATCAATCGCCGCCCGCGCCGCGTCCAATATTAAATCTTCAATGGTTTTATCATCATGTCTTCCAAAAGGGGTATGACCCCAGCCTACGATTTGTGCATCCATGTTCGTCTCCTTTATGATTTTATAATTCTATATCAATCTAAGTTCTGTTTTTGAACTTGAAAATTCCCAAGCTGTGATCTGTGTATCTAATTGGAGGGGAAAACCGGGCTTTACTCTCATGTGACGGCGGGACATAATCGGTGAAAAATTATGAAACGGATCAAAAATGAAAATAGAAGAAGCTATCCGCTCACGAAAATCAGTTCGGGCATTTACCGATCAGCCTGTTGAACAAGAAACTATTCAGCGCATTCTTGAACTCTCCCAGCGGTCACCCAGTGGGACCAATACGCAGCCTTGGCATACCTATGTTTGTACCGGGGCGGTGAAGGATGCCATTGTTGCAGATGTTTGCGAACTTTTTGATCAGGGCAAAGCCAGCAAATATGAAGATTTCGACTATTATCCGCCGGTTTGGGAACCCGTTCATCGGGATCGCCGCCGTGAACTGGGGTGGGATCTATATGGATTGCTTGGCATTGAAAAAGGCGATCGGGCCCGAACAGCGGAGCAGTCCAAACGAAATTTCAAATTCTTTGACGCGCCTGTTGGGGTCTTTTTTACAACGGACGCCTATTTAGGGCGCGGGAGCTGGTTCGATGCGGGATTGTATATGCAAACCGTGATGCTGGCGGCGCGCGGCGAGGGGCTGCATACCTGTCCGCAGGCTGCGTGGATTTCTTTTCAGGAACCCATCTTCAGGCATTTGAAAATCCCTAAAGATCAGGTTCTCTTGTCCGGTATGGCGCTTGGGTATGAAGATACGTCTGCCATTGAAAATACCCTGGTTAGCAAACGCGAAGACATTGGCAATGTCGTGCATTATCTGGGATTTGATGAGTAAGCTTAATGAGCGTTGAGAGCGGGTGTGTGCCAGTATTTGTCTGGTATATTTTTGATATTTTCCAGTTGCCGCGTATCTGCAACCGGAATAATCACCCGCGCCTCTAACTGTCCCTCCTCAAAAGCACGGCGAATAGAAGGGTGCGTTTTGAAGTTTTGCATGAACGCGCCATTTTTATAAGCATTTTCAAGACCTTGCCGCAAAATATCATGCATTCTTTGGCTTTCTTTTGAGACGAAAAAGAAATAGTCGACTGGAAAATATAAGATTATCCCGGGAATAGTCGTAAGATTCAGTACTTTTCGCTGCTTTAATTCAATCGAGAATTCCTGAATTCCGCGGTGAAAGGCGTGAAATCGTTTGCCCGTGAGCATATACCAGAGATTATGATATTTGGCCTGAACAGTTTTGAACCCAGCATCTTTGAGAATTCTATTTTCCGGCCAGTTCAGTCCGGTGCCAATTTTAATCTTTTTCAAATCTGCGAGTGATGAAAGATCTCTGTACTGGGGTAAATCGCCCTTGTTGATGACCAGAACCCGGTGGCCCAGCAAGCCGCGGGTCAGCGGAATGTCGACCCGTAAAAGTTTGGAACTTCGATCTGGTGAGCTCGCCGTCAGCATAACGTTCACCAGATCGCTATTTGCTGCGATCAGTTGGATGTTTCTATCCTGGGACATTTGCGGGATGGGCTGCAGGACAAGCTCATGTTTACCCGGCGCGTGCTGAAGCGCCAGTCTAAGGACACTGATCTCATAGGAGAGCAGTTCCTCTTGTCCTTTTGACAGGCCAAGCTTGAAGGTCTCAGAAGCCGCAGACCCAATAAAAATCAGGCTTAATACGAGAGTAAGTATTGAGAAAAACATTACACACTAGCTTTAAAATAATTTGGCGCCCTGAAACCAATTAAGAAAGGCACTTATTTTAGAGCATACTACTGCGCAATTTATTAAAATTTTCTCACATTTTGGATTAAGGGTTTTCGGGGCCAGTTTTTAAAGGCGCGGGCCGTTCAATTTAGCCGCCAGCTTTGCCAAAATAGGGAAGCGGCCAAACAGCAGTCCCCAAATCTTTTCAATGTAAAAGGGGATTGGGGTGGCAATTGCAAAAGGAAGCAGAAGCAGGGTGATGCCGCCGCCGCCAACCAGAACATCACTGAGCCAGTGAGCGCCGCTAAAGAGCCGGGGTAAATTATTTAGAAGAGCAAATAAGACGGCTAACGTTGCAATCGTACGGCTTTTAATCAGAAGGACCACAAGCAGCGAGTAGATAAAGGTGGTGACACCGTGATCTCCGGGAAAGGAACTCCGGGATCGTACTTTCGCCTCAATACCCTCTGTCAGTTTGTTCAGATCATTGAAAGGCTCCAGCACCAGCGACGGGCTGTGATGGACAAAATCGCGAAATCCAGATTTTGAAATGATAATTCCCAGACAGACAAAAAGCGCGATCACAGTGAACGAGGCGAGTTTGCGGGGCAGGGTGTCATCGGGATTGGTTGCTACATAATACAGTAATAGTACAACCATAAACACGCCGGCCAGAACATTGGCCAAATCAATGTTCATATAAGCCCAGAAAATGGACCAGGCACTGCCCTGCGTCAGGCTTCCGTTTAAGGCAAAGAAAGTTGCATTATCAACGCTCTGCCAAATTTGTGCGGTGGGTGCCCAGACCCAGCTCACAGTCAATAGAAGAACGGCTGTAAAGCAGGCCGCAAAGCAGAGAATTTGCTTATTCAAATCTGTAATCACACCACGTCCAAATCTTGATTTTCAGGTCATGCCGCATTTATTACACTTTAAATTTAGACAAATCCAGTTCGGCGTTTCCCGCATCTGGAAACGGGATTGCCGACAGGGGCCCTTTATTTTTCAAATTCTGGGAGTCTGTGGATCGCCTGAGCCAGAAACGACCTGGCAACGTCATCAAAATCTTTGTTTCGTGCGGCGTCTTTCATAACCGTTGCAAGGGTCACATAGGTTTTTGTCCAGGCTGCTTTCACTTCCGGGGTAAAGGCGGGACCCAACCCTTGTTCCAAGGTCCACAGCAGCGCTGCTGCTACCGTGTCGTAATCTTTTTCTTTAACGCCATAGTCCGCGTGGTCGGCGCCCAGTTTCTGAACTGTCGGGACAATTTTTTCTAGATTTTTAAGGCTGGAAACAGCAACGCCAATGGTAGCCATCAGCTTTTTGCCCTGATCTTTCATATTGCCTTTGAATAGTCGTTTAAGCGACGGATCTATTTCAAACAGGCGGCCATAGAATAACTCTGCGGCCTGCTCGCTAATGGCGGCAACAGATTTAAAGGTGGATTGGACCAGTTCAATTTCTCTGGGTGTCACGATTAAAAGCCTTTCGGCGAATAGGTAAAGGGATGGCGATAGTTAAGTTCTTCAATCTAACATTAGCGATTAAATATATAATTTTTTATAAAGAAATTGGTTGAGATAGCCTCGTTTCAATCCTATCTCTCATGGAACAGGGCACAAGCGCATAAAAGTGGTCCATTTTTTTATAAAAAAATAGAAAAACTGTATCGCTTTGTGAAAATTGACTTGCGCCCGCTCAGGTGAAAAGGCAAGTTACCTGCTGTAATTCTATTTTATGCGGATTGCCGCATTTCATTGACTAAACGGCCAAATACGCTTCTGTTGATAATCGCCTCCACATCAGCAGCTTTTGGCGGTAATGACAAAAAATAAACGGGAGTAAATCGTGTTAGACAAACGAAATTTTTACATCAACGGAAAATGGGTATCCCCTGCGCAAGCAAATGATATGGAAGTGATCAACCCTTCCACAGAAGAAGCCTGTGCTGTTATCTCTTTAGGCGGTCAGGCCGATACGGATGCCGCCGTCGCAGCTGCTAAAGCGGCTTTCATTCCATGGAGTGAGCGGCCCCGTGAAGAGCGTCTGGCTCTGATCGAAAAGCTGGCCGACATTTACGATGCCCGCTCGGCCGAAATGGGCGAAGCGATTTCAATGGAAATGGGCGCGCCAATTTCGATGTCGAAAACGGCTCAGTCAGGTTCCGGCTCTTTCCATATTCGGAACTTCATCCGCGCGTTCAAAAAATTCGAATTTGACCGTCCGCTGGGGTCTCATGCACCAAATGATCGCATTCTGTATGAAGCGGTCGGTGTTTGTGGTCTGATCACACCTTGGAACTGGCCAATGAACCAGGTGACATTGAAAGTTATTCCGGCGCTTGCCGTTGGATGTACTGTAGTTTTGAAACCTTCTGAAATTGCACCACTGTCTTCCATGCTCTTTGCTGAAATGGTGGACGAGGCTGGCTTCCCACCAGGCGTTTTCAATCTGGTTAATGGTGACGGCATGGGTGTGGGTACACAGCTATCCGGTCATAAAGACGTGGACATGATCTCCTTTACAGGCTCAACCCGCGCAGGCATCGCCATTTCCAAAAATGCCGCCGATACCGTAAAACGGGTTGCACTGGAACTGGGCGGTAAAGGCGCGAATGTTGTCTTTGCTGATGCGGATGAAAAAGCGGTTAAACGCGGTGTTATGCATTGCTTTGCCAACTCTGGACAATCTTGCAACGCACCAACCCGCATGCTGGTTGAACGTTCAATTTATGATGATGCTGTTGCTGCTGCTAAAGCCGCTGCAGAATCTGCAACGGTTGATCTTTCTGACAAAGAAGGCCGTCACATCGGACCGGTTGTCTCTGAACTACAATTCAATAAAATTCAGGCATTGATCCAAAAAGGTATCGATGAAGGCGCTGAATTGATCGTGGGCGGAACAGGTCGTCCAGAAGATCTTGAAAAAGGTTATTTTGTTCGCCCAACGGTTTTCGCTGGCGTGACAAATCAGATGTCCATCGCCCGCGAAGAAATTTTCGGTCCGGTCCTCTCAATCATTCCTTTTGATACCGAAGAAGAAGCCGTTGAGATTGCCAATGATACGGTTTACGGACTGACCAACTATGTTCAAACACAGAACGGCGAAAAAGCAAACCGCATGGCACGCCGCCTTCGCTCTGGCATGGTTGAAATGAACGGAACCTCACGTGGTGCTGGCGCACCATTTGGCGGATACAAGCAGTCAGGTAATGGCCGTGAAGGCGGTACCTGGGGACTTGAAGACTTCCTGGAAGTTAAATCCGTGAGTGGGTGGAGCGGCGAATAATATCTTCGCTTTTTCGATCTAAACTATTGAGGGTCATGGCGATTTCGCCGTGGCCCTTTCTTTATGGGCTTTATGTAATGCTGGTTTGCAGCTCGGGTCTATTTTCGTCCAGTCTGCAGCGCCTAGTTCGCTATCCCAAAGTTGATAGCAGCAGAACCCCGAACAGGATGCGGTAAATTGCAAAACCAACAAAGGTGTGGTTCTGCAAAAAGCGGAGCAGCAGTCGCATGGCGATCAAGGCTGAAAGGAAAGCCGCGATAAAACCAACGCCCAGTTCCTCCATTTGATCGAGCGAAAAATGAGTGTAATTTTCAATCAGTTTATAGCCGCTGGCGGCAATCATCACGGGCAGAGCCAACAGAAATGAAAACTCGGCACTGGCGCGTCGATCTAGCCCGCACAGCATGGCACCAATGATCGTGGATCCAGCTCTACTGGTTCCGGGCATCAAGGCAAAAATCTGAAAGATCCCAATCAGGGCAGCCTGTTTCCAGCTAATGTTTTCGACCCGGCGTGTTGGCTGAACCCGGTCATTGTAAAAATATTCAACAACCAGAAAAACGACCCCGCCAGCAATAAACATGACCGGCACAATATAGGCGTTTAGAAAAAGCCTCTCCAGCGGATCTTTGAAAAGCAATCCAATGACCGCAATGGGGAGAAATGCCACAAATAATTTTCCCGCGAGCGGTAAATTTTCCGGCTTTAGTTTTGATCCATATTGACCCAGCACCGCCAAAATGGCTGCTAGCTGAATAATAACCTCAAAGGCAATATGATTGGTGGTTTGCTGTGTGTTGAGCCATTGGCTCATTACAATCAGATGCCCTGTTGAGGAAATGGGCAGGAATTCGGTAAGTCCTTCGACAATACCCAATAATAAAGCCTCAAACATAAACGCTCACTTGTAGTTTGATATTCAGTTCATTCAGGGTTTCTGGCCCCGTTTCTTATAGCGCCAGTGACGCAATAATCGCTCTAAAATACAAGTTACAGATTTGTATAGTTTGGGCAAAGCCCCTGCAATCTCCAATCCATATGATAGGGCCATCCTTTTAAAAAGTAAGTGGTGTAGATGTCTCAGGCACAAATATGGTTGGCGGTTGGTTTTTTGGGGCAGGCGATTTTCTCCTGTCGGTTCATTGTTCAGTGGATCGCCAGTGAACGGCGCCGGGCCAGCTTTATCCCGGTGGCATTTTGGTGGTTGAGCATTGCCGGTGGCATCACGTTATTTTCCTATGCATTGTGGCGCGAAGATCCCGTGTTTATTGCGGGTCAGGGCGCAGGCCTGATCATCTATGTGCGCAATCTGATGCTGATCCGCCGCAATCAGTCAGACAGTCAACTGGCTCAATCCTCATGAGTGTTTCAACAGCGCCCGTAAATTCAGCGGTTAGGCCTATCACCGGGGTGCAAAATCTGGCGCTCGCCTTGATCCTGTTCACTCTCATATCGGCAATTGGTCTGCTCGCACGCCCTTTGCTGCCCATTGATGAAACCCGATATGTTTCGGTCGCCTGGGAAATGTGGAATAACGGAAATTACCTTATTCCGCATTTGAACGGCGAAATTTATACCCACAAACCGCCCCTGCTGTTCTGGCTGATCAATCTCATCTGGTCGCTGGGTGGCGTGAGCGAGTTATCCGCCCGGATTGTGGGCCCGATTGCAGGATTGGTCTGTATCTGCTTGACCCACGTCCTTGGTAAAGCATTATGGCCAAAGGCGACGTTTTTGGGAGCGCGCGGGGCGCTTGTTCTAGCAACAACCGGCTTCTTTCTGATTTTTGCATCTTTGACAATGTTTGATGCGTTGCTTTCGGTGGGCGCGCTGACGTCTTTTGTCGCGTTGGTCAACTATCACCAAACTCAGAAAAAGGTCTGGCTCCTATTGTTGGGCTTTGGCCTTGCCTTTGGGGTGTATGCCAAAGGGCCTGTGATTTTTGTGCATGTTTTGCCGCTTGCCCTAGTGATGCCCTGGCTCCCGCAATCCAAATTTAAAACACAAAAAACACGATGGTATCTGGGAATTGGGAGCGCGCTGCTTATTGCTTTGCTGCTCGTCAGTGTGTGGTTGGGACCTGCGCTTTATGTGGGCGGCGAGGCTTATTTTAAAGCGGCAGTCTGGCATCAGGCGGTGGGCCGTATTGGCAATGCCTTTGATCATCAGAAACCGGTGTGGTTCTACCTGATGCTGCTCCCCTTGATCATCTGGCCATGGGGGTGGATCCCGCAAATCTGGAAAAAACTCAGACTGAAAACCCTGATGGCGGATACGGGTTTACAGATACTGGCCACCTCCATGATTTGTAGTCTGGCTATTTTCAGTTTGATCAGCGGCAAACAGGTCCATTATCTGTTGCCTGTTATGCCACTCTTTGCGCTGTTCATCGCCCGTGTTCTGGACCGGGGGGCTCACATCTCGCTTTTGGCGCCTATGCTTCTGTTCGCGGCTGTAACATTCGCCTTAATCGCGCTTCTTGTGCCTGACCTGTTGCCCCTTCAGGAATTTAATCAGTTTGTATCCACCCGCGCGGTATTGAGCGCGGCCGGGATCGGAATTGTGTTTATGGGAACAATAATCTGGCTGTACGGGCGTAAATCCGCCGCGGTTTTCATGATTGCCCCCTCTCTTGTGTTGATGGTGTATCTCGCCTTGGCGATCCCTTTGCAGCGCAGCTATAGCGCAGTGCCCATTGGGTTGTTTCTTCAGGAAAACGCCGGACAACCCGTCGCCTATATCGGTCAAAAATATCATGGAATGTTCAATTTCGAAGGCCGCTTAACAGCGCCTGTGGCGGTTCTGGCAAGCAAGGAACAGGTTGGTGACTGGTCTGCGGCTCATCCGGGCGGATTAATGATCGGGCGATTTGATCGCACAACGCCCCCCTGGACGCCCGCACAGATATTCATTTTTAGAAACCGGACCTATGGAATTTGGAGGACCGCATCATGACAGCGAAAAAAGAGACCGGAAAACCACCTGCACCTTTGGTATCTGTTGTCGTTCCAATTCTCAACGAAGCGGAAAATATCAGATCGCTTGTCTATGACCTGAATGCTGCGCTCACAGGCATTTTTCATGAACTTATCTTCGTGGATGATGGCTCCGACGATGACACCCTGCCAACGCTTCGGGAATTGATGGCTGATTTTTCTGCGATCAGATGCCTGCACCACCAACAAAGATGCGGGCAGTCTGCTGCCATTCGAACTGGTGTACAGCAGGCGAAGGGATTAATCATTGCCACCCTTGATGGCGACGGTCAAAATCCCCCGTGTGATATTCCTAAATTACTGGCCTTGCTGCACTCCAGCCCCCGATCGGTCAAATTGGTTCAGGGGCAAAGACAAAAGCGGCAGGATACTTTGTGGAAACGCTGGGGCTCGCGACTTGCCAATAAAATCCGTCAAGCCATCCTCAATGATGGGGTGCGCGATAGTGGCTGTGGGATGAAAGTCTTTTACAAGGATGCCTATCTGTCTCTGGCTTACTTTGATCACCTGCACCGTTTTATGCCTGCCATGATGCAGCGCGAAGGATATGAAGTCATTACTTGTGAGGTCAGCCATGCTGAACGTCATGCGGGTCGGTCAAAGTATGGAAATTTGCAGCGGGCATGGGTCGGTATCATTGATTTGGCGGGTATGGTCTGGCTAAAACGCCGCCGTAAACTCAGTGCTGTTCAGGAAGTCTCACCCTATAAGATCAAACTTGAACAAGCTGGCTAAACGAATAGCATCCCCGTATATTGGTGCGGCGGGTGGTTTACGGATCGCCCGATTGGGCTCCGAATTCAAAGATCGCTTCCATCTATGAAAATCCTGTTGATCGAAGATGACAAAGACACATCCGCCTATATTCAAAAAGGTCTGCAGACCGAAGGCTTTTCGGTGGATTGTATCGCCGATGGGCATGACGGATTGTTGACGGCGGCCGGAGGGCATCATGACCTGATTATTGTGGATCGCATGTTACCGGGCATGGAGGGGATTTCCATTGTGAAAACCCTGCGCGGTGCCAACGTTAATACACCGATCCTGATGCTAACGGCGCTGGGTGGCGTTAATGACCGGGTTGACGGTTTGCAGGCAGGTGCGGATGACTATCTCACAAAACCATTCTCCTTTGCCGAGCTGGCGGCCAGATGCAACGCCCTGTTACGGCGCCCACCCATTAGTCAGGAAATTACACAATTGCGGGTCGGTGATCTGGAACTTAATCTGGTGACACGGCGGGTTACACGGGCCGGGCAATTGCTTCTTTTGATGCCTCGGGAATTTCAGTTGCTCGAATATCTAATGCGCAATACGGGGAAGGTTTTGACCCGGACAATGTTGCTTGAGGCCGTGTGGGACATCAATTTTGATCCGCGAACGAATGTTGTTGAAACACATATGAGCCGACTTCGGGGGAAAGTTGATGCCCCATTTGAGACCAAACTGATCCACACCGTTCGGCATGTAGGATATGTTCTTGAGCAGAAATAGATTTAAATTCCGGCACTCATCGGCATTTCGTCTTGCCTTGCAGCTCTCGGGGATTTTCCTGATTTCCCTGATCCTGATGGCGGGAATTGCTTATTTTCAATCTGAAAAAGAGATCCGAAAAAGAGCTTATCGTGACCTTCAGGATCTTCAGAAATCTTTTCTGACTGTCAGCCAAACCCAAGGGATCGACCGGTTGCAGCAGCAGATTGAATTTTTATCGATGGGTGCCAAATCGGGGGAGACACTCTATTATTTAACCGGTCCTGATAATCAGTTCCTCGCCGGAAATGTAAATAAGATTCCCCTTTTTGATGGGCGGCGGGACATTCCGCTTTCGCAGATCGAGCTCAAAATGAAAGTCCGCGGGGACGTTCGAAAATACTTTAGTCTGGGACTGAAGATAGGGGACGGCCATCTGATCCTCGGGCGAAGTGATTACGAGGTGGAAGAAATTGGCGAGGTCATCCTGAATGCGTTTTTTGCGGGTTTCGGCATTTCCCTGTTTCTGACGCTTTTTGTCGCCTTCCTGTCAGCTTATCGGGTGAATATGCGGATTAAACGCATTGAATCCGGGCTCATTCAGGCTTCGCAGGGGGATCTGAGTATTCGCATTCCCGAAGGCACTTCCGAAGACGATATAAACCTGATCACTCAGAAAATTAATCGGATGCTGGAGCAGTTGCAGGCAACCGTGGAAAGTTTACGGCAGGTTTCCGCGGATATGGCGCATGAACTGAAAACACCTTTGCAGCGGCTCTATCAGGAACTCGAAGAACTGGCAGAGCAGTCTGATTTGCCCAAACAATCTGCTGTTCGGGTGAATAAGGCATTTAAGGAAGCCAATACGCTGATTGAAACTTTTCAGGCGCTCCTGCGCATCAGTCAGCTTGAAAGCGGGGAACGCCGGCAAGGCTTCAAGGATCTGAATGTCACCCACCTGCTGACCAATATCGCTGAAATTTATGCGCCTGTGGCCGAAGATGAGGGGCATCAACTGTCCCTTGATCTGGCAATCGCCGATGATCTCACAATTTATGGTGATTTTGGCTTGCTGACACAATTGCTGGCAAATCTCATTGAAAATTCCGTTACCCATTGCAAAACACCCTGTAAGATCAATCTTGGCGCAAAGCAGGAAGGGAAAAACCTGATCATTTCAGTGACGGACACGGGGCCGGGCATCCCATCGGCTGAGCGGGAAAAGGTGTTTGAACGCCTGTATCGGTTGGAAAAAAGCCGGACAACTGCCGGTACGGGTTTGGGGCTTAGTCTTGTGAAAGCCATCGCGGATCTACATGGGTGTCAAATTACACTGGAAGATCATCAACCGGGACTAGGTGTGTTTCTATCCTTTGCGTGATCTTGGCTTCATACTGGTGATTTGTGGGCTTGATATATAAGAATTCCACTGGATGTCTGAAGTGTTTTTGAGTAGTGTCGCAGCTTCAAAAACCAATTGACGCATTTTACTTAAGGGCATTTAAAAAAGCATGGCTGAGACACCTTCCAAACCGCATATCTGGGTTCGCACTGAACATAAAGCCCATGAAAAGCGAGTTGCTCTTGTCCCTAAAGACGCAGAAACCCTTTTGAAAGAGGGCTTTAAGGTGACGGTTGAAAAGTCGCCTGATCGCTGCATTCCAATTGAAGAGTTCGAAAAAGTCGGCTGCGAGATTGCAGAGCAAGGCAGTTGGCCCGATGCTCCCCTTGATGCCTATATCCTGGGGGTGAAGGAATTGCCTGACGCCCAGACGGATTTGGTTCACAAGCATATTTATTTTGGGCATGTCTATAAAGATCAGCCGGGCTGGCAGCATACTTTGGGTCGGTTTGTATCTGGCAAAGGCACTCTGTATGATTTGGAATGTCTGGTGGATGAAACAGGACGCCGGGTTGCAGCCTTTGGGTATTGGGCCGGATTTGCAGGCGCAGCCGCGGCGGTCAAAGTTTGGTGCGGCCAGAAAGCAGGTCATAATCCGTCACTGACCAGCCTTGGCGATTATCCAAATGTGGACAGTCTGATTGACGAATTGCTGGGCGAAATCAAAGCCTTTGATGATCAGCCCAACATGATTGTGATCGGGGCTCATGGCCGCTCAGGCAGCGGTGCGGTTGATCTGGGGCATCACCTGAAACTGGATGTCACCGAATGGGATATGGATGAGACGAAATCAGGCGGTCCATTCCCTGAAATCCAGCAGCATTCAATCTTCGTCAATTGTATTTTGGCGACAAAAGAATGTCCGCGCTTTGTCACTGCCGAAGATATCAAGGTTGCGGATCGCCGCCTATCGGTTATCTCGGACGTAAGCTGTGATCCGGAAAGCATCTATAATCCGATCCCGATCTATAATAAGTCCACCACGTTTGATCATCCGGTTTTCCCTGTTGTCACGGGCGAAAATCCATTGGATGTCACTGCAATCGATCATCTGCCTTCCATGTTGCCGCTTGAATCCAGCGAAGATTACTCATCACAACTGGTGCAGGCCCTGATCGAGCTGGACCGCCCCACCGAAGATATCTGGGGTCGGGCTTTTGCTGAATTTAAAAAGAATGTCGCGCGGCTTTAATCGCGCCTGAACGGAGTATTATATTATGACCACAATCCATTGGCTGGGCGCTGGCCTTTCTGCTGTTCCGGGCATTCGCCGTCTGATCGAACAGGGCTACAAGATGGTTGTCTGGAACCGCACCGTTGAAAAGGCAGAAGAAGCCGTTAAGGGCCTGGAGGGTGATTACACAATCAAGGCCTTTAGCATGGAAGCACTGGAGGCAGAGCTGAAAAAAGGCGATGTGGCCGTTTCAATGCTGCCCGGTGATTTCCACCCGGTCATCGCCAAAATGTGTCTGGCGGTGGGCGCCAATTTTGTGTCCAGCTCTTATATTGCGCCAGCCATGCGGGATCTGGATGCAATTGCCAAGGAAAAAGGTCTGGTATTGCTCAATGAAATCGGGCTTGACCCGGGCATTGATCATTTGATGGCGCATCTTTTGATGACAGATTACAAAACATCTGATGCGTACGCCCAAGACAATGAATTGTTTTTCCGTTCATATTGCGGCGGCCTGTCAGAGGTTAAGAATGACTTCTGCTATAAATTCAGCTGGTCACCGCTTGGCGTTTTGAAAGCCCTGCGCTCCCCCTCTAAAAGCCTGAACGAGGGTAAGGATTATGACGTCTCCCGCCCTTGGGATGCGGTTCAGAGCTATTCACTGGATCTGGGTAAAGGAATGGAGACGTTTGAGGTTTATCCCAACCGGGACAGTCTCCCCTACATCAGCGAATATGGCTTTGATGGCTTGAATGTGAACCAGTTCGTGCGCGGCACTTTGCGCTATGGCGGATGGGCGAAAGCCTGGGATCATATCTTCAAGGAAGTGGAAACACTACAGGACGCCGAAGGCGAGGCACGTCTTGAAGAGATTAGTCAGGAACTTTGGCGTAAATATGCGGTTGAAGAGGGTGAGGCAGACCGGGTTGTCCTGAGCGTCGATATCTGCGCGAAAAAAGATGGCAAAGCGGTCTATGATAAATCCTTCGTTATGGATGCATATGGGGATGACAAATCAACGGCTATGGCCCGTCTCGTGTCCACTCCCGTTAGCTTTGGCGTAGAGGCCGTTCTCAAAGGCGAGATTGAACCCGGCGTTCAAGCCGCCCCAAGCGATCCTAGCATTGCCGGTAAATGGATTGATGCCTTGCGTGCAGGCGGCGAGAAAATGGAAATTATCGACCACCTTAAATAAGGGGTCGATGTAGAAGCGGGGCGCTGACAGATATGGCAGCGCCCTTTTTAATTAAGGATACCGATGATCCGGATTTTTATTGATGCAGATGCCTGCCCGGTAAAGGATGAAATCTACCGGGTGGCAGGACGCCATAAACTCCTCAGCTATGTGGTGAGTAACAGCTGGATGCGTCTGCCCCAAAGCTCCCTTATTGAACAGGTGGTGGTGGATGCCGGATTTGATGCCGCAGATGACTGGATTGCCGAAAATTGCGGTCCCAGCGATGTGGTGGTAACTGCTGATATTCCGCTGGCGGATCGGTGCCTCAAAGCGGGTAGCATTGTGCTGGGGCCAACGGGCAAGGCGTTCACAAATAGCTCTATCGGCATGAAACTTGCCATGCGGGATCTAAATGCTCATTTGCGCGATACAGGCGAAATATCGGGCTATAACGCCTCATTTTCGAAAAAAGATCGCAGCAATTTTCTCAATGTTCTGGAAAATACCGTGCAGAAGTTAAAGCGCGGCTAAAGCGCCCCTTGTTGACCTTGCGTCAAGCTGAAAACCTATTGCGCAGATTATAATTCTATGCTCGGATAAGCGGGCGGGGAAACCTCCCCTGAAAACAAGAATAACCGCGAGAGTTGCAAGGGGTGACTTTACGCGGAGCCACCGCAATCGCAGAAATTCGAGGGCGAGACCCGTGATTTAAACTGTCGTTTGATCGCGGAGTGGGCGATAAAGCAAAAGGAGAACGTCCATGTTGTTGAAGCTTCCCTATTTTCTTTATAAACGCAGAATGCTGATCAGCGCGGGCGATCGCTATTGGAAATCTAAAATGCGTGGCAAAACGCTTGCGCTGGATGGACGCGAACTCAACCCCCGCGCGCAAGCCCTGTTCGACTTGCAGGCCCGGTTTGCGGTTCCCGTTAAATATTGGACCCCGGCAAATGTTCGCGGGGGATATCGCAAATCCATAGAACTCTTTGATGGTCAGAAACCCAAGGTCGCTGAAGTCCGCGATATTGACCTAGAGCTGGAAGGGCGCACTTTGGGGGGGCGGCTTTATGATAATAACCCCACTGCTGCTGACAAACCCTGCCTTATGTTCTTTCATGGCGGCGGCTTTGTGATCGGGGATCTGGAAACTCACGACCGATTATGTCGCCGGTTGGCCCGATACACGGAATTTAAAGTCTTGGCCGTTGATTACCGGTTAGGGCCTGAACACCGGTTTCCGGCCGCGATGGATGATGCAATCGACAGCTATGTGTGGCTTCAGAAAAATGCAGCCGGGCTTGGGGTGGATCCGCCGCTGGTATCTGTGGCGGGGGACAGTGCGGGCGCCGTGCTTGCCCTGCTGGTTTCCGCAAGGGCCTCTCATGGGGAAATGGGGCACAAACCAACCGCGGCGGGCCTGATTTATCCGGCAGATCTGACTGTTGACACCACCCCCTCGCGGGAGCTGCTGGGCGGCGAAAATATCGTCCTGACCGGTGAATTAATGACCTGGTTTAATCAGCAATTTCACTCCGATGAAATGTCGGGTGATCATCCCTATGTGCGCGCTTTGGAGAATGCGGTATCTGGCAACATGCCGCCAACCTGGATTTTAACCTGCGGCTTTGATCCTTTGCGCGATGATGGCAAGTTGATCGAGGCGAAACTCAATAAATTGAACACCGAAGTTCAGGGAATTGAATATTCGGGTCTGTACCACGGGTTCATTGGAGCCTCTGCGCTCTTTTCCGAGGTGGATAGTATGGTGAAAAGTCTGGGCGACTTCCTGCGAATTCGGAACAAAGGAACCGCAGATAGTTCTGAGAAGGTTGCAGAGTGAAATGATGATGGAATTTAAGGGAAAAGTTGCCGCCATAACAGGCGCAGGATCAGGAATTGGCCGCGCACTTGCCATAGAACTGGCCAAGCTGGGATGCGACCTAGCTATTGCTGATCTGGATACGCAGGGCCTTGACGAAACAGCAGGGCTGGTTGCGAAATATAAGGTCCGCCTCAAGCAAACCAAACTTGATGTGAGCGACCGGCAGGCCGTGGAACAATGGTCCGATGATGTGGTCGCAGAAATGGGCCGGGTTGATTATATTTTCAACAATGCAGGTGTTGCCCTGTTTGATAGCGCAGATAGCCTTGATTATGAAAATTTTGAATGGCTGATGAATATCAATTTCTGGGGCATGGTATATGGCACAAAAGCCTTTTTGCGGTATTTCAAGAAAGCGCAAATGGGTCATGTGATTAATGTGTCCAGCATTTTTGGTCTGATCGGTTATCCCGGACAAAGTGCTTATAATGCCAGTAAATTTGCCATTCGGGGCTATACCGAAGCCTTGGCGCTGGAACTGGAGGGGTCAAATATTCACGCCAGTTCAGTTCATCCCGGTGGCATTAAAACGGATATTGCCCGGAACTCGCGACTTCGCAGCAATCAGCAAAACGAAAAGACAATGGCCCAGATCGTCAAGAATTTCGATAAAATGGCCATTACCACAGCCGAACAGGCGGCGAATATCATTTTAAGCGGTGTCCGCGCCCGGCGGCGAAAAATTCTCATCGGCCGCGATGCAAAAAGGGTCGATTTTGTTCAGCGGTTGCTGCCTCAAAGCTACGGAAAATGGCTGTCCAGAATACTGCCTTGACGGCAAGCCGGGTGGACAGGAATGCCCTCCTGCACTAGGTTTGGCATAATTTTGACCCTATGACCGGATAGTTGCATGACCTCTTTTGCCACTCATTTTACCCATGCGATTACCCGCAG
The DNA here is from genome assembly GCA_034669685.1 of Sneathiella sp. Lineage (GTDB taxonomy): Bacteria > Pseudomonadota > Alphaproteobacteria > Sneathiellales > Sneathiellaceae > Sneathiella. Next base: position 1,416,608 of record JAXMOU010000001.1, on the reverse strand, counting down.
GCCCGCACAGTCTATTGTCGCGGGGTTGCGCGCTGCAGATACCGGTAATCCAGATCCGGATCTGTTTTTGGATCATCACCGCGCTTATGTACAAGCACTTCGCGCCGCCGGGGCTGTGGTCATCGAGCTTGCGCCACTGGAAGCCTATCCCGATTGTGTTTTTGTCGAAGATACAGCGCTCTGCCTGAAAGAGGGGGCTATTATCATGCAGCCGGGGGCGCCGACCCGCCACGGGGAGGCGGCTGAAATGATGCCAACCTTACAATTGCAATTTAGCGATGTGCGGCGGATCGAAGGGGGCACGATCGAGGGCGGCGATATTCTGCTGACAGACCGCGAAATTCTGGTGGGGCGTTCTGCGCGCACCAACGCGGCTGGCATTGCGGATTTACGGGCAAAAGTGGCGGACTGGGGATATCAGGTGCGGGAGCTGCAAACCCCGCCAGGCGTTCTTCATTTTAAAACCGATTGCGGTCTGCTCGACGCGCAAACCATTCTCAGCACCCACCGTCTTGCAAGAACAGGCTGTTTTGACGGATATAAGGTTCTGCCTGTTCCGGTGGGCGAAGAGGCGGCGGCCAATGCGGTTCGCTTTAATGATGTGGTTTTGCTACCGGCTGGTTTCCCAAAAACACAGGCCCTGCTTGTGGATGCCGGATTTAACGTGGTTGCCTTGCCCAATACAGAAGCAGCGAAGGTCGATGGCGGGATGTCCTGCCTCTCCCTTCGCTTTACGCCCACTATTAACGGCGCTTAAAGCCCCATCGCTTCGCGGTACATTTCTTCGTATTCTTCCTGTGTGGGGTGCACCGGATTGGCAAAATGACAGGCGTCGGTCAGGCAATGGGTGGCAAGTGCAGGGATCATATCCTCAGTCACGCCCATTTCAGCAAGGTTGGCAGGCAGGCCCAACTCCGCATTGAAATTGGTGATCCAGTCGGCAATATCGGCCCCTTCAGCAAGCCCCATAGCTTGGCGAAGCTTGACGAATTTATCTCCCACATGCGGTGCATTAAATCGCAGAACCGTGGGTAGCAATACCGCGTTTAGCGTGCCGTGATGGGCGCCCAGCTCCTCGTTCGCGCCAACCGCATGGCTCATGGAATGCACAGCGCCCAGACCTTTTGCAAACGCCATTGCACCTTCGCTGGCAGCCATCATCATGTTCCAACGGGCTTCTTTATCCTGTCCATCCTCAACAGCGCGTTTCAAATAGGTGACCACGCGCTCCAGACCATCCAGCCCGATTGCTGCCGCAACCGGATTAACAACCGGGGTGAGATAGGCTTCGATACAATGGGCCATGGCATCCATGCCGGTCGCGGCTGTTAAGTGCCGGGGCAATCCATAGGTCAGTTCGGGATCACAAATCGCCACCTTGGGCAGCAAATGGGGGCTGGAAATAACAATTTTTTGGCCTTCTTCGGTGATAATAACCGATCCACCGCCCACTTCACTGCCGGTACCTGCCGTTGTCGGAATGGCAATAATTGGCGCAGTTGCCCCAATGCCGTCGCGGCCAACTTTCATAACAGCCCAGTCTGCGATGGCGCCGTCATGGGTGCTGAGCAACGAAACCCCTTTACCCAGATCAATGGACGATCCACCACCAAGGGCAATAATCCCGTCGCAGTCATTGTCGCGGTAAAGCTTCAAGGCTTCTTTAACCGCAACCTCGGTTGGATTGCCGGGAGTTCCATCAAACATGGTCGCTTCAACATCGTTGGGCAACGCCCGGCGAAGCGTGTCGTAAATGCCCGTGGCAACAATGCCTTTATCGGTACAGATCAATGGTCTTTTGATGCCAAATCGCTTGAGGGTATCCCCAATATGATTAACTGCACCAAAGTCGATATCCATTTCGTTGTGATATTTAATGAGCGCCATGCTCCCCTCCCTTTTGTTCACGCGTCTGTTTTTGATTGTGGATCGCGCAATTATTAGTTTTAAAGAATGCTACAGGAAGAAAAAACATTTGTCAGCTTGTCATATTACAAGATCTGCGGCCTCACACATAATAACTAAGACTCTTGGGCCAAAAGGTGCTAATATTAGCACTCGTTTTATTTGAAAATCATGAATTAGAACTAGGATTTCCTCTGGGATTTAATATGTTTTCTATGAATTTTTTCTCTAATCGCGGCCCAAGTTGTAAATGTATGTGGAGTAGTTGGTTTGATTAAAACGCGTGAACCTGCATCAATAAATGAAAGCGATGTGGACGCTCAGGAACGCTATGTTGAGGTCATGAATGCTTTTGCGGTGGACTTGATCAGCATCACTGATGAAGTGCAATTGGCGTGGTACGTGGCTCGCGAAGTGGTCCGCCAGCTCGGCTTTAACGATTGCGTTGTCTATTACTGCTTGGAGGATTCCACGGTTTTAACGCAAATGTCTGGCATTGGTGAAAAGAACCTGGTTGGCGATGTTATTGAAAATCATCTGGAAATTCCGGTTGGCGCAGGTGTTACGGGGAGTGTTGCCCAGACCAAGGAAGCGTTGATCATTGATGATTTGAACACTTGCGATTTCTACATTCCAGATGTTAAAGCAGCTCGATCAGAAATCTGTGTCCCAATCATTTGCCGTGGCACTGTGCTGGGCGTTATCGATAGCGAAGATCCAGAGGTGGGTCACTTTAATCATACGCATCTTAAAACCCTCAAACTAGTTGCTGCTCTCATGGCGGCAAAATTAGAAATCATCGCCAAAAGGCGGGATTTGACGACTATTGAAGATCGAAATCGACGGATTTTTAACGCGTCACTGGATGGGATCGCAACGATCGATTGCAAAGACATATTACTGGATTGCAATCAGGCTTTCTCGGCAATGCTCGGGTATGATACTTCGGAAATTCTGGGCCAGAATGTGGTTGATTTATTTGTGCCTGAGCGTTTTCTAGAAACCTATCTTCAATTTAAGAAAGAAGTACTGGCCGGTTCGGAATCCAATTTCCTCAACCAGCGATTTGAAACCCGGTTTCGGGCAAAAGGGCAGCAGGAGATTCCAGTTGAAGTTGCTTTAACAAGCTACACGATTGGCGATAAATCTTACGTCACGTCTTTTGTGCGGGACATAACGGAGCGAAAACTAAGCGAACGGGTGCGAGAGACCGCCCTGATGGACGCGGAAAAAGCCAACAAATCCAAATCAGAGTTTCTGGCCACCATGAGCCATGAACTGCGCACGCCGTTGAATGCGATCATTGGATTTTCTGAAGTGATTTACGGGGAATATTTTGGCACGCTTGGCTCACCCCGTTACAAGGAATATGCCGAAGACATTAAAATTAGTGGCCGTCATCTGCTTACACTCGTGAACGATATTCTTGATCTGTCTGCCATTGAGGCAGATGAAATGGTCATAAACCGAAAACATATTGAAGTGTCTGACGTGATGCATGAATGTTCGATCATCATTGCAGAACTAGCGAAAAAGAAGGGTATTACCTATACCGAAGACTTGCCCGAAGAACCTCGTCCGCTTTTTGCCGATCCTCGGTCCATGTCGCAAATTCTGATTAATCTTTTGTCGAACGCCATAAAATTTACACCGGAAGGGGGTTCGGTTGGGGTCAAGATCTGCGCGAAAGAGACGTTCCACCGAATTTGCATCAGTGACACCGGGCCCGGCATGGATCCACGTGAAATCGAAAACCTGACCAAACCTTTCGTGCGCGGTCAGTTGGATGCACAAACCGCTCAGGAAGGTTCCGGCCTTGGATTGGCAATTGTGAAATCACTGGTTCGTCTTCATGGGGGCAGTTTGCAGTTTGAAAGCAAGCTTGGGGCTGGCACCAAGATTTATGTGGTGATCCCCAACGAGAATGTCGAACTGACTGACGCGCCGCAGTAACTTGTCACTTCCACGAATATTTTAAGGCAAATAGCGCGCTGATGACGCCCAGAAACGCGATGAGTGCGGAACAATAGCTGATGCTTCTCAAAGAGATCTCTGCATCAAACGCAAGCCCCATGATCACCGGTCCAAGAGCAGAACCAAACACCATAACCACATTGGCCACCGACCGGATTGCCCCAAGATGCCGCGTGCCATAAAGTTCCGCCCAAAGGGTCGACATGGCAAGCATTGTATAGCTGGCGCCAACACCGAGCAGCGCCATGAGCAGAACGGCGACGAAAGGGTGGCTCAATTCCGCCATCAGGATGAACGCCGCCACCATAAACAATAGGGAGAAGGGCGCAATCTGACGGGCGCTGAAGCGGTCAATAATAAAGCCGGATGCGAGACCGCCAAGCATGCTGAAACCGGCAAAAATCGTAAAGCAGAAACTCCACCATTCAAAACTCCATCCCTTCAGGCTGATGATATGGACCTGATGAAAGAATAAGCCGGTGATGATCCCTGATTGGGCGATCGGAATTACGGCGAGTAAATAGAAGCGGGGATCTCGCAATAAATCAGCCCGTGTCCAGTGCCCGTCTTCTTTGGTGGCATTTTCCAGGGCGGCAGTGCCTTTGCCATCTTGCCCTTGTGTGTGACCGATCAATTTGTGGATGAAGGGTAAAAATGTAACCGCTGCCAGCAAGGCCATGGCGGGCCAAATTAATCGCCAGTCATAAAAGCCAAGGGCAAATACAATCGCGGGCGGGAAAATGGATTCCCCGATAATAAAACCAAGTCCGACAAATGAAATAGCCCGGCCTCGTTCAGCTTCGAAGCGGCGCGCCATTGCCGTAATCGCAATGTGATTGAGCATCCCCTGTCCCATGAAACGCACAAACAGGATGCCTAAAAGTAGGGTGATCGGTCCTTGAATTGCGGCGAATAAACCGATGGCAACTACCATCAACAGCACCATAAAGGGGGCAAATTTTCGAAGGGGAAGATGATCCACCAGCGGCCCCGTTTTCCAAAGAAGGGCCGCACTGATCAGGGTGGCGATTGTATAGATCGTGCCAAACTCACCATGCGTGAGATTAAAGTCAGCACGTAAATGCTCGCCAAATAACGAGATCACAAAAGTCTGGCCCGGGCCGGACCAGAAGGTCAGCAGCGCGCCAAATAACAGGAAACGCCATTGCTGAGAGACGAATTTAAAGGTTGAATTTGCTTTCAAAAGAACTCCCGCCATCACCGGCTTTGTCGGTTGGTGGATCAATGACGGATTTTCCATGGCATATATGAAACTAAGTTTCAGGCATAGTTACACGGCCTGCCGGGGTGATCCTTAATTTTGGGCGCGAAGAACGCTCAGCCATCTGTTGACCCGTTTGCGATTTGTGCCAAAATCTTTTCGTCCGTAAATCGATCGACTGAAAATAGCCAGCGTGGCCCCGCCATTTTCAGCTTCAATAAATTCAATCGACACCAGATCCGGCCAGCGCATAATAGCCGTTCTGATTTCAACATCAAATGTGCTCTCGTCTTCGAACCGAATTCTCAAATTTCCTTCGGATTTGATCAGCTCTTTCAGTTGGGTTGCCAGTTCGGGTACAGGTTTTTCAAAAACGGGCGCTTCGCGGTGGACGACGGCATTGCCGCAAAACTGCGGGGGACAAACCAGATACCAGTTCGGGTGGCGGGTCGTTTTCAGATTGTTGAAGTCCACAGCTTTGTATGTCCCGGAACTCAGTATTTTATCCCACAATGGGGTCAGTCTTAACAACACCAGAAGGGCGATAAGAACAAGTATTCCGACAACAATTGTTGTACCAGTGTTGGACGTCATTATGTGTCTATCCTGATTTCGGGTTGACCCTTTGGCTAAAAGGCGTTTGGATCCTGAATATAGTCGAAAAGGGCGGCTGGGAAAAAGTAATATATTTTGCGGGCTTAAGGACTGCGGAACTGAACCGCTCAAACGGCGCGAATTGGAAACAGGTGGTGTGTGATGGAAATGCAGGAAATCATTCGGTTTGTTGACTTGCTCGGCGTTGCGGTGTTTGCCGCGACAGGAAGCCTTGTCGCCAGCCGAAAAGAACTGGATGTGATCGGTTTCATTCTGATGGCAACTCTCACCGGCATTGGCGGGGGAACCTTGCGGGATTTGCTGTTGGATCGGTCTGTCTTCTGGCTGCAGGATCAGGGATATCTGGTTGTTTGTTTTGCCATTGCCGTATTTGCTTTCTTCTTCGCCCATCGCCTGCAACGCCGGTATGTGGCACTGCTTTGGGGGGATGCCGTTGGGCTTGCCGCCTACGCGGTCATGGGCGCGCATATTGCGCTTCGCTCCGGGGCGGCTCCTTTAATTGCGATCATCTTCGGTGTTATGACAGCCACCTTTGGGGGTCTGCTGCGGGATGTGGTCGCCGGTGAAGCGCCGCTCGCGTTAAAGCCGGAAATCTATGTCAGTGCGGCACTTGTCTCATCGGCGATATATGTGCTGATGTGGTCGCTGGAGCTGCCCATTCTCATTTGTGTGCTGGTCGCGGCCACGGCGGGTTTTCTGGTGCGCGCGGGCGCCATTTTAAAAGGCTGGGTGCTACCCCGCTATAAAAATCGCGCGGGCCGTGACTACCCGTAAAAGGATAACCGATGACGGAACAGGTAATTGAAGGATATGCGGCGGACGCCGATCTTTTGATCCCAAGGTATGAAGCGATTGATTGCCGTGATCTGTATGCGCCGGTTTCGAACTATTTGGACAAAATGCCCGGCTCCCTATTGGATATTGGCGCGGGAACGGGGCGGGATGCCGCCTGGTTTGCGGAAATGGGCTATCACGTCACTGCCGTTGAACCTGTTGCCGCTTTTCGGGAGGTGGGACAACAGCTGCATTCAGGTCTCTCCATATGCTGGCTCGATGACAGCCTTCCGGATCTTGAAAAACTCCGCGCGCAACATCAGAAATACAATGTCGTTTTGATCAGCGGGGTTTGGCAACATTTAACCGATATTCAGCGAAGTGATGCCTTGGGCCATCTTTCGCGGCTCTTAAAACCGGATGGTGTTTTTATTCTCTCGCTCCGCCATGGGCCGGGCGCCGCGGGGCGCCCTGTGACACCTTGCGTGCCTGAGGATGTGATCCGTACTGCTGCCACGACTGGATTGCATCTATGCCATTATCAAAAGACGGGATCAACACAGGCCCAGAATATAAAGCTTGGGGTAACCTGGACATGGCTTGTGTTTAGTTTGGCGCATAATTTAGAAACTTTGGAATAAAAGCGAAGATCGATGCGTTAATCCATCAGTAAAATGAAAAAAACAACCTGGTGGAGGGAATAATTATGTCTGATCGAGACGATATCGAGCGTAAAAACCTGCTTGAAATGTATGAAGAAAATCCGATTGAAGCGGACCGAATTTTTTTGGGGCGTGAGTCTCATAAAGACCGGCGCGGCTTTTTAAAAGGGGCGGGTCTGGCGACGCTGGGCACACTTCTGGGGGCTGCAATTCCTTTCCATCGTAATTTTCCAGCAGGTTTAATTCCGGTGGCGCTGGCGGATGAAGGTGTGCTTGCCGGTAAAGACGGCTTGACGCTGCTCAACGACCGTCCGGTAAACGCGGAAACACCGCCGCATCTGCTTGATGATGCCATTACCCCAACAACACGCCATTTTATTCGCAATAACGGCATCGCGCCCGATGAGGTTAATGCGGATACATGGACCCTTAGAATTGATGGTCTGGTCGATAATCCAATGGATTTGACGATTGCAGATCTGAAATCCAAATTCGAAGTTGTCACGATGGCGCTGACCATCGAATGCGGCGGCAATGGCCGTGCCTTTTTCAATCCTCCTGCCAAAGGTAATCAGTGGACTTACGGTGCGGTTGCCTGTTCAAACTGGACTGGGGTGCGCCTGAAAGATGTACTGGAAGCTGCAGGCGTTCAGAAATCGGCGATTTATACCGCCCATGAAGGCGCGGACAGCCATTTGTCAGGCAAAGAAGGCAAGCTGCCCATCTCTCGCGGCATGCCAATTGATAAAGCCATGACCGATAATATCCTGATTGCATTTGAACAGAACGGCGCGCCGTTGCATCCCAATAACGGGGCACCGTTGCGGCTGGTTGTACCGGGATGGCCGGGGTCTTGCTCGCAAAAATGGCTGACCCGTATTTATCTGCGCGATATTGTGCATGATGGGCCGAAAATGACCGGAACTGCTTATCGGACACCAAACCGGCCGGTTGAACCGGGCGAGAAGGTGGATAAAAAGGACTTCGTTATTATCGAGCGGATGCCTGTGAAATCCCTGATTACGGCGCCGGCAACCGACACAACTGTCAATGACGGAACGCTTGAAGTTCGCGGTCATGCCTGGTCCGGCGATCGGGAGATCAGCAAAGTTGATATTTCCATTGATTTTGGTGTGACCTGGCAAACGACCACGCTGGATGCACCGGTGAATTCCGGGGCTTGGCAGAATTTTTCGGCAACGGTGAAATTGCCGCAAAAAGGCTACTATGAAATCTGGGCACGGGCCGAAGATGACGCGGGCGATATGCAGCCGCATGCCATCAACTGGAACCCTAAAGGTTACCTGAACAACACCATGCACCGTGTTGCGGTTCGGTATTCCTGATCGTCTGTTGATTAGAGCGGGGCTGCTGAAAAGCGGCCCCTGTTTCCCAAGTATAATGGAGTGTTAAAGTGCTGAAACGCGCAGTAATCGCGGCGGCCCTGTTGGCTGCCTTTACCCCCGGCCTGAGTTGGGCGGATGACGAGTCCGAATATGGTGTGCTTGTCGATAAACCCGGTGTTGAAGAAACCTTTATCTATTGCACCGCTTGCCATTCAGAACGCATCGTTGCCCAGCAGGGGCTCACCCGAAAAGGGTGGGAAGAGCTGCTGGTATGGATGGTTGATGAACAGGAAATGGATCCGATTGAAGAGCCGGATGTTTCGCTTATTCTTGATTATCTGGCCAAAAACTACAACACCGACCGGCCCAACTTCCCGGTCAACAAGTAGGAATGTTTAGGCGCAGGGCCGCGCCGTCTCATAGGTTGTCTGCATGGCGACCCGCAAACTTTCTGATTGCTTGCTATGTTCACGCTGCACGTCATTTTGAACATAGCGGGCAATGGCCTGAAACCGGTTGATATCCATGGCGCTTGCAAGCAGGGTGAACTGCGATCCATCTGACTGCCAGCGGGCCAGTAAAAGCCTGTCGGCGCGATTAAGATTAAACTGAATCTGTGCAAGCGCGGCGTCTGTGGTTTCAATGTTTTTCCCAACCAAGGTGAGCCGGCATCCGCGCATTCCGCGAAAATGTGCCGACACCACTTCGTGATCTCCCACCTTTTTCAATTGCGTATCGGCAAGCTGTAACTCCGACGCTTCCAGATTTGGAATGTAAAAATCACCAATTGCTTTGCTGGACACATGAACGGGCCGCAGGGCTTCAGACAGGATATAGGTTTTCTCCGCATAGGCGGTGTGAATTTCAAGCGGGTCCAACGCCTGATTTTGTTGAAACTCATGCCAGAAAAAGGCAACGGTGCCAATTAGCACCAGCAATATTGCGGCCGCGGCTTGGCGAACCCATCCAATTGAGTTGGCCGCAACGGGCTCTTGCGCAGGGGTCTCTTTTAAGTTCGACAGCGCCCCTTTGAGCGAAGAAATCTTCTCCAGCTCAATGACCAGTGCCGGGTTTTTTGAGAGCCGTATTTCAAAGGACTCTGTCGCTGCTTCAGAGAGTTCGCCATCGGCATAGGCGTTCAGCAACTCCCATTCCGTTTGGCTAATCCCCATGACGCTTGACCTCAGACTTCATGCGCTGCACGTTTGTTTGCTCCACCTTTTCCAGCAGCGCCTGACGCGCCCGGCTTACTCTACTCATTATCGTTCCCTGCGCGATCCCCAGAACAATCGCGGCTTCCGAATATTTAAACCCTAAAACGTCTATCAAATGTAAAATTTCGCGGTGTTGTTCCGTCAGCCCTGCAAATGCCTGCCGCACCAGAATTTCTTCCAGCACCTTAGGCTGTTCAAAGGGCATACCACTGTATAAACGGCTGGTGTCGTCATAATATTCCGTTGCACTTTTTTCGCGCCGTTTTTGATCAATATAAATATTCCGGACGATCCGAAATAGCCAGGGTTTGAGCTCGGCCACCGTGTTTGGAATGCGTTTGGCGGAAAGGGCTTTCTGAACCGCTTCCTGCACCAGATCATTAGCCAGATCTTCATTGCGGCACAGGGCAATTGAATAGGCTTTCAGATCGCCAAGTTGCGATGTAATTTTCCGGCGAATGAACATCCCAACACTATACGGATTTTCTCATAAAAATACAGGAAAAGTGGCTTTATGCCTGCCGCAGATAATCTTATGGGGCGCGGGTTTCTAGCTAGATAGCCCTAGTTTTGGCTGCGTCTGAGGGCGATCCACAACCGGACGCGATTGACGATTTCCTGATAATTTAAAAACAGCGGAATTTTCGCCGTTGGCAGCTCAGGTGGCTCCAGTGATAAACCGATCATCGGTGTGTGTGTATCTGACAGCACATCGCGAACAATCAGCTCCACGGGGCCGAGCATTACCCGGTCACCGCGACCCAATGAGGCCCCAATCTGCGATCTAAGATACTCTGAAACGGTCAGATTTTGATGCTCAACAGGGACGTCAAAATCATAAATTTTTGACAGGCTGAGCAGATCCGTATCCGCATTGATTTCAAACTCCCCAAAATAATCCAGATCCTCTTCGTTTAGGACAATTTCATGGGCAAAGAGTTTGTCGAGCAGCGGCACAAAGCGGGGGCTGGCAAAAATATAGACATAATCATCCGGTTGCAGGCGGCCCGCTTCATGAAAGGTGATGGATTTATCGCCGCGCAAAATAATCGACGGGCGGGCCCATCTGGGAATCCGTTCCCCGCGGGCAACGGGACTGTCTTCGGCAATGTGATAAACCACCAGCTCATGATGGGCATTGGCTGGCAGTTCCAGCTCGATTTTCTCCACCACGCCTTCTTTGGGGGGCAGGATCAATCCCAACCGGCGGGCAAAGGGGCGAAGTGTCCAGCCCTGAAATAATAAAGAGGTCAGAACAATAATGAACGCGGCGTTGAACAAGGTTTGGCCGCTTTCCATGCCATGCAGGATCGGCAGGATGCCCAGCAACACCGAGACCGCGCCGCGCAGTCCGACCCATGCGATGAAAGCCGTTTCATTGGGGCGGAAATTAAAGGGCAGCAGGCAGAGCCAGATGGCAATAGGCCTTGCAAAAAACATCAGCACCAGACCAACAAGGATCGCCTGCCAGGCAATAGCCGGAAATTCGGAAGGCGTGGCCAAAAGACCCAGCATCAGGAACATGGTGATCTGCGCCAGCCAGGTCAGACCGTCCTGAAACCGTCTTATGGTAATCGCGCCGCGCAGCTTCTGATTGCCCATCATTAACCCGGCGACATAAACAGCCAGAAATCCGCTGCCCCCCAGAATGGTCGTACCGCCAAAAATACACAGCGCCAGTGACAGGATGATAATCGGATAAAGCGAGGCTTCCAGATTGATGCGATTGATGATCTGAATACTTATAAAGGAAAAGGCGAGGCCGCAGATAACGCCCAGACCCATCTGTTCAAAAAACAGATATAAAACGCTCAGACTCTGGCTCATTTCGCCGCTTGTCGCCATTGCCAGCTCGACAAATGTAATTGTCAAAAAGACGGCGATGGGATCGTTCGATCCGGATTCAACTTCCAGCGTCGCCCGGATCCGTTCGCGCAGTTCAATATTTCCAACGCGCAGCAGGAAAAACACGGCCGCCGCGTCGGTTGATCCGACGATAGCGCCCAGCAGCAGGGATTCAATCCATCCCAGACCGAGTAAAAAATGCGCTGGAATGGCGGTAATACTCGCCGTCAGAACCACCCCGACGGTGGCCAGCATGATGGCGGGCGCGGCTGCAACCTTCAGGGACCGGACCTTGGTGTTAAACCCACTGTCGAACAGGATGATGGCAAGGGCGACACTTCCCACGAAATAGGCAAGGCGGGTATCTTCAAATTCAATGCCGCCAATGCCGTCAACACCTGCGGCCAGCCCCACGCATAGGAAAATCAGCAGCAGCGGCGCGCCAACGCGAAAGGAAATGAGACTTGTAATAACCGAAATTACGACCAAACCGGCACCGATCAGTGTGGTAAGCGCAATTGTTTCGATCATAAAGGACTAACTCCGTTCCGATTTTGGCTGTTGCGATACAGGGATGGTGGGAAAAGCACTCTCTTAATCAATAAGTTACGCAGGGAAAATGTCAAGTTTATGGTCTAAAAGAGATTGATCGGCCAAATCGAAATATAATTTACTTCAGATCAGTGAAACTACCATGACGGCCCGCCCCATCGGCAAATCGCTTGGCACCCTTGGGGGCAACCTCTTCCTGTATTTCTCTCGCAACCCGCCATTCCTCGTGAAGGGCTTCCGCTTCGGGCCGTCCTTCCTGATAATATAGCGCATGCCGATCCGACAGCATGGCCGGCTGTGGATAGGTCGCAATCTGCTTTGCCAGTTTTTGGGCCATTTCCAAGACGCATCCCTTTGGGGCAATCCGTGTGACCAGTCCCATTTCAAGCGCCCGCTGGGCCGAAACCGGCTCACCGCTCAGCATCATGTCCATGGCGGGGCCCATGCCAATCAGGCGGGGCAGGCGGGTCGGGGTGCCATCGCTCATGGGAACACCCCAGCGGCGGCAAAAAATACCAAAAACGGCCGTCTCATCCGCAACGCGGATATCACAATATAGCGCAACCCCCAGACCGCCCGCGACAGCATGGCCATTAACCGCGGCAATAACCGGTTTACTCAGGGGTTTGTGCAACGGACCATCGGGATGACCGGCCCATGCCTTATAATCGGCGCGCTTTGCCGTTTCTTTCAAATCCGCGCCCGCGCAAAAACTGTCACCTTTTCCGGTCAAAACGGCAACCCGCTGGCTGTCATCCGCCTCGAATGCCTTGAGATGCCGGGCAAGCTCGCTTGACGCGTCCTGATCCAGGGCGTTTCGAACTTCCGGGCGGTTGATGATAATGGTGGTGATGTTACCGTTTGTTTCGGTAATTATTTTATTATTTGTCATGGGTTGTTTCTTTGCAAAAGTTGAAAGGCAAGGGTAACAGTGATTTAGGGATTTGAAAAGAAACGGGTAGCGCTGCGGTTCTGCCCTGCGGCATTCAGGTATGGCGCAATGTGAGCTTAAGTTTGCGAAACCAACGCCGAAAACTCAAATTTCGGCCAACTGCTGAACTGGGTGGGAAACGGACGTTGGCGCCTCAAGTTCGCCATCCGTAATTTAAACCAAAGCAGACAGTCATCGTGGCAGGACTGGAAAAGGGGCAAACTTCTGCTTCGAGGCCATTTCTAGCAATCTGAAGATGCCATCTGTTGAGCAGGTCGATAAATTTCAAGAGGGCAACGATTTACCCTAAGCGGGAGTTCAATCAAAAGATAGATTCCTTTAGATAGACGATTACCTGTTGTTTTTGAAATGCTGCTCTAAGGCATTAAATGCGCTAAGAAAGCTTTCACATCCCTGTATTAAAAAAGCTGTTTTTAGTTTCTTCGCACCTTCACCGTCAAATGGAAGAACAAGATACCCTGCCGTTGGGTGTGCATATTTTGAAAGCATCTTATTAATCGTTTCAAAATCATCTTTCATCCCCAAGTCTTTAGCAACCTTAGAAACTTGTAAATATTTTGAATTTAAATCGGATATACCCTGCTGTGCCGCTGCTTTACTTAAATCTTGCAATGAATCGGTAAACATTTTTTGCCATTCATTTCCTTGATTTGTTTTTTCTCCCCATTTCTTTAGTTTAAGAAGAAGGTCGTAGTAATCGCGTCCAGCGTCCTCGTAAAATCGACGAGTATTATCCTCACTTTTTGTACAGTAAAGACTCCAAACAGCCAATTCCAAGAGATTACGAGCATGCCATGCTACAATTGCCAATTCGTCGTCGGCGCGTTTGTGAGCTTCTTGCATTCCGAGATATTCATGAAAAACTCTATAGGTAAGACCTGAAAAAACACTAGTGAGCCACCCAAATTCATCATCAGAAATAGGAGGTAGTTTTTTGATTTTTTCATTCAAGGCACTCCATCGCCCTGAAGTTTTTATATATTCGGCTTCGCTAATTAAGTTCATAATATCTGGCATCGTTTCCAATCTATAGGATGCTTTTAACTTGACCTGAAATCTTATCACAGCGATGGGGATTGTAGAGACTGATCTTTAATTGTGTTGGGGGGGATCGTTAGATGCCTTTGAGCAATTATAGTGAATAGCCCCCAGTTTGCTAGACACCACGGGATTTCCATAGTTGTTGTTGTTTGCACCTTCTACCAAACGCCAATCCAAATACCGAACCCATGCACTATAGCGACCGGAAAAAATAGTGCCCCTGCAATCAAGAACCCCCATGCCTCTTCAGTAAAACACGTATAAAGATGCTGAAACCAAGACGCGATCATTGCAGCTACTACTAATAAACCGAAAATTGATCCAAAAAAATCTCCCATAGTTACACCTTCATGATTTCAAATAAGTTAATGTGACAACACCCTCTACCATTAAGAGTATTTAATCACACTTGTTTCTGAGAGTCAGCTTTGAAGAAACTCAAAGTGTAAAACAATTAGGTCTCAAACGGCAGCTAAGGGCCGTTATCTCGGTATCGTTTCAAATTGTTGGCAACAAATACAAAAGTCGCAATCTTTTACAAATCGCCAGCTCTAAAAGCATGGTGAAGCTTTGCAACGACAGGCGGAGAAAGTTCTATATCATCTAGAATAATTATTTTTTTTGATCAGGAGCATTCGATAACTCAAGTTTCAAGAAATCACAAGTATCACTAGAGTTTATTTAGTTTACTGATTGGATTCGGCGAGTTGAATACACGGCAAACGATAGTAGATAGGGATTATTTTCTCAAAAATTTCATACATTAGTAAAAAATAAACACTCTAAAGTTAGTGCTATGTTTTAATAATCTGACGGAGGTTAATTTTAACAATGAAATTGAATACGTATAGCAAAACTGTCATCATTTTCATGGGGTTTTGTGGTACCTGGATTATTATTAGTGACTTTTTCCTAGGAGAGATTGCGCCGGATATTGCAATTTTAACAGAGGTTTCCATTGCTAAAGATATTTGCTTTTTTTTGGTAATGTCTTTTCTACTCTTTTTTCTTCTTCGCCGGTTACATGAAACAGAGGTAAAAGCCTATGGCGTTGATATTAATAAGCAGCTCTTCACCGACCAAATAGCAGATTTTTTCTCCTCAGTTCCAATCGTTTTCTATACGGTTGAAATTCGGCATCACCGTATTGTTCCAATTTGGGTCAGCGAGAATGTAACTAGAATTTTTGGCTGCGCAGTAAAAGATCCTCTCTCCCAAAAATGGTGGGAGCAACGAATTCATCCTAAAGATCGATTGCGCGTTATAGAAAATGCTAAAGAGTTTATTCATGTCGGAGGTGGAGATCAGGTGTATAGGATTCGCCATAAAGATGGATCCTATCGTTATATTCATGATGAATTGAGAGCCGTAAATTCTGCGTCAGGTTTCCCGCGTTTTATTGGTATTTGGCAAGATGTTAGTGATGTAACAAAAGCTCAGGAGAGTATTGAAGAATATTCGAACCGGTTAGAAAAGACTGTTTTAGGTACTGTTTCTTCTATTGCTAAAATGGTTGAGCTAAGAGACCCATATACGTCGGGTCATGAAGAGCGTGTTGGTAATCTGGCGGCTAGGATTGCAGAAGAAATGGGGTTAGTTTCTGATACACAATATGGACTGAAAATTGCTGGACTAGTTCATGATATTGGGAAAATTAGTATTCCTTCTGAGTATTTGACAAAGCCAACCAGGCTTTCAAAAGATGAATTTAATATAATTAAAACTCATGCCGAAAACGGGTATGAAATTCTTAAAAATATTGATTTTCCATGGCCAATTGCAACAGTTGCGTATCAGCATCATGAACGAATTGATGGAAGCGGCTATCCGAACGGCTTGAAGGGGGATGAAATTATTTTAGAAGCCAAAATCCTTGCTGTAGCTGATGTAATAGAGTCTATGGCCACTTCGCGACCTTATCGGCATGCACTTGGCCTAGAACAGGCGCTTTCTGAAGTTGAACGAAATGCGGGTATTACTTTTGATGCCGATGTAGTTATGCACACTCTTAAGATTTTCAAGGAAAAAAGTTATCAGTTATCCGAGATGATATAGAATTATTTCATCGTTGTGAATTACCCCTAGTTTCTTAGACACCTTGGGCTTTCCAATTTTCCTGTTTCTCAAATTTGATTGGTGACATTAATCCGTTGTTACCATGTTTGCGGAACATTCAGGTTTCGAACTAATTGAGAATTGTCTCGATGAAGCCAATTTTATGCACACTATGATCATGAGTTTTTACGGTGACAATATTCCGCTTACGAACCCGATACAGAAAATGATTTCTTGAAGATCCAAGTCCCAACCTTATTTACAATAAATTAAGTGAAAGATGAATGTCCGCTTCGACGGACTATATCACAGCGTCGGGAGTAGACGTTGAGCGGCAGCTATGGGCCGATTGTGACCAAGGAGGCATCACGCATGTTTGGGCGTCAAAGACACAGAGCAGACGTGAAGGGTCGTTTCCCCACTCTTTTGACTGATAGTATTATAGACCGTCGTTGCGGGCATGCCTCCGCAACCAAATGAGGGGGCACACTCTCAACGACCTAAATATAATCACCGCCTTTTTGCGCGGGGATGGTTATCCGATATCCGGTTTGATCGCGGCGACAATCTCAAGTCACCGCCGCGCCCGAAGGATTGAAGTTAAGCGCAGTGCCTAGACGTTGGATAAAATATGAATGGCCCGGTCGGCAATCATATCCTTGGTTTTCTTGCCATATTCTTTCATGTGATCGGAAACAGCGTGGGCCATCAACGCGTCCTTGCTTTCCCATTTTTCGATCACGGCGAAAGTATCTTCGCCGAGCTGCGCCTGAAAGCCGCCCATGCCTTCGGTGTCGATCGCTGCGCTATATTCAATACAACCGTTTTCGGCCAGAACAGCAGGCACATTTGCCTTGAATAGGTCCAGAACCTCGGCCCGCATGCCCGGTTTTGTCGTGATCATTGCAATAACATTTATCATGCTTTTTTCCTTTTTCTTTATTTGAATTTCCGTAAGTCAAACTGTAACAAAATTCGAACATTTGCGAAGCTTTTTTGTTTGCACGCCGCTTGTCGCGCACTTTTGTAATATTCTAACCCTCTATTGACCTGCGGGATATGACCTTCTAAATATACGTACAAAGCACTAAATTGTTTTGTTTTGTTTAGGCTTTTTTCATTCTATCCATGTATCAAGTATCAATCATCTCAAGTATTTTGAGATCGTGGGGGTATGTAAAACGATGTTATAGTTAACGGTTTTCTGTTTCTATATCATCTGAGGAAATGCGATATTTCCTGTATATTGGGGCTTTAGATCATGACCGTGTTTGCGTTGAGTCAGGATTAGAATGATCTTTGGAGAGATAATTTTATTTCTGTGTCTGTTGTTTGGTACGCTCTTTTTTGCCAAGCAGTCGCGTTGGTATTCGACAATCAACTTTGGGTTTTATGGTCTGACCATTGGGCTGGGTCTGCTTGCAGCAAATGCGTTGTGTGATGTATTGATCATTGGTCCCACTGTTTTATTTCCTGATTACATGTTGCCGGAGCAAATTGCCCGGAAGTGGGATATCTTCGGGTATGTCCCGGGCATACTGTTTGTGGTCGTGGGGATGGTGTTATTCCTGCCCGCAATTGCCCGCATTAGCAAAATGCTGGAAAGTCACGAACTTAGCAAACAGGAACTTCTGAGCCATACAGATGCCTTGCATATGGCAAAGATCAGGGCAGAAGATGCCGAAAAGGTACTGTTTGAAGCGCTGGAATCTATCTCGGAAGCCTTTATCATTTTTGATGAAAACGATAAAGTCGTTGCCTTTAATTCCCAGTATCGCGATCTGTTCGCCTCGGTTGGTGATATTTTGAAACCCGGCGTCTGCTTTGAAGTTCTGATCCGTCATCAGGCCAAATTACTGGGCGTTTTCGAGGCCGGTGATGAATTTGAAGACTGGATCGCCAGGCGGTTGGAAGAACATCGCAATCCCACCGGCTTTAAAGAGCAGGTTTTTGAGAATGGACAGGTCTACCGCCTGACAGAAGTTAAAACACCTTCGGGCGGCACTGTTGCCATTCGTACCAATATTACGGATTTGCGTAACCGGGAAAAAGCCTTGCGGTTGATTAACGAACGCCTGCAGGAAGCGCAGTCTGTCGCACATATTGGACATTGGTCTTATGATGTGAGAAATGAT
Organism: Sneathiella sp.; assembly: GCA_034669685.1. Lineage (GTDB taxonomy): Bacteria > Pseudomonadota > Alphaproteobacteria > Sneathiellales > Sneathiellaceae > Sneathiella. Next base: position 1,398,316 of record JAXMOU010000001.1, on the reverse strand, counting down.
CGGCATGACTGGTCCGAAGAATGCTCGCGCATTATGGGGTATGACCCCAATACACTTGTCATCTCGACGGCGGCCTATCTGGAACGGGTGCACCCCGAAGATATTGATCGGATGCGGGCACTTGTGAAATGGTCGCAGGAAAATGAAGAAAATTACCAGATCGTTTATCGAATGGTGCATCCCGGCGGTCATATCGTTCATGTTCGCGAAATTGGCCGGGTTCAAAAAGATGAGAATGGGGAAACAGAATTTTTCCGCGGAACGTTGCAGGATGTCACCAGCCAGCACGAGGCTGAGATGGAACTGGTCGAGGCGAAAATGCGCGCCGAGGAAGGCACGAAAGCCAAATCCCTGTTCCTGGCAAATATGAGCCATGAACTGCGCACACCGCTGAACGCTATTATCGGATTTGCCGAAGTCATCACTAAAGAAATCTTTGGTCCCGTTCAAAACGACAAATACAGCGAATATTCTGAAAATATTCTGGCTTCGGGGCAGCATCTGCTATCCCTGATTAATGACATTCTCGATTTCTCCCGCCTTGAAGCGGATAAATATGAACTTGAAGAAGAAGATGTCAGTTTGTCAGAAGTGGCAGATTGGGCGCAGCTTCTGCTCGCGCCCAAAGCGGCTGAAAAGCAGATTACCTATAGCTGTGATGTGCCCGATGACCTGATTCTTTTAGGGGATGAGCGGAAACTGAAGCAGGTGCTGCTTAATCTGCTGAATAATGCGATTAAATTTACGCCCAAAGGCGGTAACATCAAGGTCTTTGCAAAGGCGGATGCGGCAGGCAACTACAGTTTGTTTGTCGAGGACAATGGAATCGGTATCGAAGAGAGGGAACTCGAGTCGGTAATGCGTCCGTTTGTGCGGACAATGAACTCGGTGACGCGGTCCATTGAAGGCACAGGTTTAGGGTTGCCCCTATCCAAATCAATCGTGGAATTACACGAGGGTGAGCTGCTGATTAAGAGCACAATCAATGTCGGCACAACGGTCGAAGTTAAACTGCCTAAAAACAGATTTAAGCAATTTGCAAAAAGTGCTTGATTTCTATTTCAAAAAAGAGCAAATGCAACTTTGACAACTTGATGGACTTAGCCGCTCTACATTTCTACGTGAAATGGGACCTAACATACGGCGACTGATCAAGTTGGTTTTTTTTCGAACAATTTGATATGTCCACCTGTATTCGAGTAGGAAAATCCTAAATGCAGTATGTTAGGCCCAATCTGAAAGCCGAAGTGTGCAACCAAGGGGTATTTAAAGGACTGAACGTCTATGCCTCCGCATCAGACGCCATTTTTGCAGAAAACTGCAATGATGCTGTCCATATTATATACCCAGAGAAACTCAGCGAAAAAGCGGATTTCTTTCTGACCAATTTTCCGGGCGATTGTCTTTTCGCCATGAAATCAAATCCTCATCCTGTGGTTTTGGAAACTTTGTGGGATTGCGGCCTGCGCCGTTTCGAAGTCGCCTCTTTGCGCGAAATCGAATATATCACAACACATTTTCCAGACGCCGAAATTTATTTCATGCATCCGATCAAATCCCGCCAGGCCATTCATTTTGCCTATGAAAAAGGCGTGCGGAATTTTGCGTTCGACTGTCTGGAAGAACTGATCAAAATCGAGCAGGAAACAGGCCATGCCTGGGACCTTAATCTGTTTTTGCGCGTGGGCGTTGATCAGACAAACGCAGCACATCCGCTGAGCAATAAATTTGGTGCCAATCTTCAGGAAGCACCGCTTCTGTTGCAGCGCGCTGCTGCAAATGCTGACAAAATCGGCGTAACCTTTCATGTGGGCTCTCAGTGTCTGGAGCCGGCCTCTTACGTGCGGGCCATTGAGCAGGTTGCCCATATGCTGAACCAGAGCGGCGTTGAAATCGATGCGCTGGATGTGGGCGGGGGATATCCTGTTTATTATCCGGGTATGGATACACCACCGCTGGCCGATTATTTTGCTGCCATTAAACAGGCACTTGCCGACAACGGTTTTTCAGGGCTGCAGATTTTGTGCGAACCTGGCCGGGCGCTGGTCGCTGAAAGCGGCACGGTTGCCGTGCGCGTTGAAATGCGCAAAGAGGGACATCTGTATTTGAACGACGGCACTTATGGTGCGTTGTTTGACGCGGGAACACCTGCCTGGAACTATCCGATCGAGGCGATTTCTTATTCGTCGGAGGCGTCCCCCGCAAAGGAGGTCTCTCCCTACAAGCTGTATGGCCCAACATGTGACAGCCTTGACGTCATGCATGGACCCTTTATGCTGCCCTCATCGATAGACGAGGGGGACTGGATCCTGTTTCACCATCTGGGCGCATACGGCCATGCCATGCAAACCCAGTTTAATGGCTTTTATTCCGACACAACGGTAGCTGTGCTCGATTAAGTCCCTGAAGTGCCAGTCACTGGCGTATGTATAAAAAAATTTCCCGGAGCCTATGATGACAAAAACATCAAAGTCAGCCCTGAAAGCTGAACTGCTTTCTAAAACTGTAGAACATGTTGATATTACTTCTTTTGATGCCCGGCCGATTGTGGCGGCGATGGACAAAATGTCCTTCACCTCCCGCGATCTGGCCCGCGCGACAAAGATCGTCAACATGGCCCTTGAAGATAAAGAATGTTCCTTGATCCTGACCCTTGCCGGTTCTACATCGGCGGGCGGCTGCATGCATGTCTACCGTGATATGGTGGCAAATGGCATGGTTGATGCGATTGTTGCGACCGGCGCGTCCATTGTGGATATGGATTTCTTTGAAGCGCTCGGCTTCAAGCATTATCAGGGCAGCGCAACCGAAGATGATAATCATCTGCGCGATCTGTATATCGACCGCATTTATGACACCTACATTGACGAGGAAGAACTTCAGAAATGCGATGAGATCACCAAAGTCATCGCCGATAGTCTGGAGCGCCGACCCTATTCATCCCGTGAATTCATTTGGGAAATGGGCAAATGGCTGAAAGAAAATTCAGTGAAAAAAGGCTCGCTGATTGAAACCTGCTATGATCATAACGTGCCGATCTTCGTGCCGGCATTCTCTGACTGTTCAGCCGGTTTTGGTCTGGTCAAGCATCAGGTGGAAAATCCGGGCAACTACATGTCCATCGACAGCGTGGCTGATTTCCGCGAACTGACCGACATTAAAATCAAGGCGGGCCGCACCGGCCTGTTGATGATTGGCGGCGGGGTTCCGAAAAACTTTGTGCAGGACACAGTTGTCTGCGCCGAAATCCTTGGGGTGGAAGCGGAAATGCATAAATATGCGGTTCAGATCACAGTGGCCGACGTGCGCGACGGCGCCTGTTCTTCTTCAACCCTGAAAGAAGCGTCAAGCTGGGGCAAGGTTGAAACCGCGTGGGAGCAGATGGTCTATGCCGAAGCCACCACCGTTGTGCCGCTGCTGGGCTCTGCCGTCTATCATGAGGGCAAGTGGAAAGGCCGCGAAAAACGCAACTTCGCCAACCTGTTCAAAAAGGGCTGATCCATGACGGCTCCCCTGAAACTCATGCCCGCAGAAGAGGGCTTTCTCGGCCTTGAGGGCGAGGATGCAACCACCTTTGACGGGGCGGGGGCGGTGATCGTTCCTTTCGGCCTTGAAGGGAGCGTCAGCTATGGCGGCGGCACGGCAAACGGCCCCGCCGCCATGATCCACGCCAGCCATCAGGTGGAGCTGTTTGACGAGGAGTTCTGGTGCGAGCCGTATCAAAAATACGGCGTCGTCACGCTGGAAAATAATCCCGTCGATGGCAGCGATATTCCGGCGGCGCTGGACAAACTGGAAGGCCTGACCGGCGCGATTTTGGACGCGGGAAAATTCCCGCTCGTTTTCGGGGGGGAGCATTCCATTACCCCCGGCGCCATCCGGCCTTTCCTCAAAAAATACCCCGATCTGATCGTGCTGCATTTCGATGCCCACGCCGACCTGCGTGATGGGTATGAGGGAGAGCATTTCTCGCACGCGGCGGCCATTCGCCGGGTGCTGGATCATGAAACGCTGCCCATCGTCTCCGTCGGTATTCGCAATATCTCCAGCGGTGAGATCCCGTTTTTGGAGGCCAACCGTCACCGCATCACTATCCATTGGGGGAAAGACCGCCAAAGCTGGAATTTTGAGGAAATCGTCGCCCCGCTCAAAGGCCGGCCCATTTACCTCACCTTTGATCTGGACGGTTTTGACAGCTCGCTCATGCCCGCAACAGGAACGCCAGAGCCGGGCGGCCTGTTCTGGGAAGATGCCATCGGCATCATTCGCGAAGCCGCCAAAATGGGACCGATTGTTGGCGCTGATGTGAACGAGCTCGCCCCCATGGAGGGCTTTCACGCACCGGATTTTCTGGCGGCCAAGCTCGCCTATAAAATCCTGAATTTTGCGCTCTGTAAAAAATAACGCAGGTGCCGCCGGTGAAAAACCCATTGATCCGGCGGCCCAGTTGTGAAATAACCGCATCATGAGAAATGTAAAAACACTTTTTAGCAACCTCTATTATCGCGCGCCCAAATAAAGGCGTGAACATTCACCTGTTCAACCGCTGCGAAGCCAAGTTGAACATGTGAACAAAACCGGCATCGCGGCTTTTTAGGAGTCGGCAATGACCGCAATACACAAAAAACCCACCCTTGGAATTATCGGCTTCGGCGCCTTTGGCCGCCTGATGGCCAATCACCTGTCGGCGCATTTTACGCTGCGCATTCGCGACACCGCGGCCAATATCATCAGCCTTGAAAACGGGGACGCCTTTCCTTCTGCGACGATCCCTGAAATCGCCGATTGCGACTACATCATCCTTGCCGTCCCAGTTCGCCAGATCGGCGGGGTCTGCGGCGATCTTGGTCCGCATCTGAAACCGGGCGCGGTCGTTCTGGATGTCGGCTCGGTCAAGCTGGCCCCAACGGACGCCATGCAGGCCCATCTGCCGCCCCATGTGGATATTGTCGGCACCCATCCGCTGTTTGGCCCGCAAAGCGCGGCGGACGGGCTCAAAGACATGAAAATCGCCATCTGCCCGGTGCGCGGAACGTCGCACCGGCGCATCGCCGCCTTCCTGAAAGCCGCCTTTGGGCTGGACGTTATCTGCACCACCGCCGATACCCATGACCGCGAGGCCGCGACCGTGCAGGGCCTCACCCACCTGATCGCCAAGGTGCTGATGGAAATGGGCCCGCTCCCGACCAAACTCACCACCGTCAGCTATGATTTATTGATCGAGGCGGTCAATATGGTCAAAGACGACGCCCCCAGCGTGCTGGACGCGATCGAGCGGGCAAACCCCTATTCCATCGGCGTACGCGAAGCCTTCTTTACCCACGCCGCTGCGGCGCGGGCCCGGTTTGAATAATTCTGCAGGGGGACAGCACTGGCCGCCTAATCGCGGCCAATAAAACGTAAAATTTTAGATTATTTCTCGATTAACGATAAAGAACCATTTAAATCGGTGCCAAAATCAACTAAAACTATATTCAACTAGGATGTATATGCAATTAAAACTATAATGGAATTCTAATATGTTGGTCATAGTTCAAAAGTCCGGGGTACGACTTGCCGCAGCCGCGTTTGCCTGTCTCTTTAGCGTCTCGCTCGCGTCCGCGGCGACGTTCACCTTTTCGGATAAAACAAAGTTTACGCCGGTTGCGGGGGCCAGTGTTACGGACGGCTATGAAAACGCGAACTACGGCCTTTTTATGGCGGATGCTGAAATGTCGGCAGTTTTAGGCGAAACGCAATATACGACGACCGGTTATAAAGACTTGAATATTGTACATGATGGTTTTGGTACCAATTCCTATTGTGCGGGATGCAATGGATCTTTCCTGCTGGATTTCACCAGTACGTCTGTTGGGACCAGCTCCGGTGTATCTGGTGTCAGCATGGATTATCTTAACGGCGATGGAAATAATCCTTACACGGCCTTTGTTACTTTTGGAGACGGCAGCACAGCCAATTACGGTTTGGAAAAATTCATTAATTTGAATGGATTTTGGGGCATCACAAGCGATCTTCTCATTTCGTCCATCGCCTTCGGACTTGTTGATGGCGGCGCAACACTGAAAGGCTACTTCGGTATGGACAATTTGACAATTGGCCAGCATCTTTTTGACGAACCACCGCTGTCTGCGGTGCCGTTGCCAGCCGCACTTCCCCTATATGGCGCCGGTATGGCGCTGATGGGCTTTATCGGATGGCGCAAACGCCGGGCTGGTTAGTTTTAAAAGCCCAACCCGTTGGTTGCGCAAGGGGTTGGGTGACGAGCCGCGCCTTTTCAACGCTTTAGATTGGCTTAAACGCGGGCGGATCAGGGCGCGCTAAACTGCACCAGATCCCACAGGTTGCCATACAGATCTTTGAACACCGCGACGGTGCCATAGGGCGCGGATTTGGGCGGGCGGACAAATTCAACGCCCCGGCTTTTATAGGCCGCATAATCGCGGTCAAAATCATCGGTTTGCAGGAATAAAAACACCCGGCCCCCGGCCTGATCGCCAATAAAGTTTTCCTGGCGGTCGTTGGATGCACGGGCCAGCAATATGGCGGCGGCCCCATCCCCCTTGGGCTTCACCACAACCCACCGCTTGTCCTGCTCGGGCTGATAGGTGTCTTGGGTCAGCTCAAAGCCCAGCTTTTCCACATAAAACGCAATCGCCGCGTCATAATCCGCCACCACAACGGCGACAAGGGACAAAGACTGGTTCATTGGATGGGCTCCTTTTTGATGATGGGTTTGAGTATAGCGATGAACGGGGTGGTCGCAAGGGGAGTGAGAATGCCAAGGCGACAGAGGTTTGGGAAAGTTTGAATAGTCCTGCGGGGGCGAACGGCTTTAAAAATAGGTTATTCAAGAGTCAGGCTAATGTTGAAATGATAATAGAAATTGCCGCGCGCGGGTGACAGGGTCCCCGAAGAATTGGTCGGGGCCAAGGTGCTTTCTTTTGTTCAATTCGGCAGTATCGAGCAATGGAAAATCGATTTTTAGGATCGTTGCGTCCCAGCCATCGTAACGCGCCCGCCACCCTTTCCAATAATGGGCTAGTAACTTCTCACGCCGTGAATAACCGTGGTAATCGAAAGCGGTTGACCCATCCGTCACATACATATGATGCCCGCTGTATCCCTCACACGGGACAATCCATTCCCCGTAAAATCCATCGCGTGGCGTGTCTTCAAGGAAGACACCAGCCAAGATGTGACACGCCCCAAAACCGAAAAAGATACGGTCGGATTGAGTCCATCTTTTTTCAGGATGCTTCTTTATTCCGGGTTTGGGCCAGTACATTGAAGCAAGTTATATTTGCTGCCGATTGTTTTCAAATGAATTTGGTCGCCCGCGCACGAAGGGTAACACCAATGGTACGCGATTGAGCAGGCCTAACCCTATTCATAAGACGTGCGCGAAGCGTTGGCGCAGGCCACACGGCGGTTTGAATAGTTCTGTGGGGTGTATGTGAACGAGCTGAAATTAACAAAAAGAAGCTGAAAGTGTATTTAATCACTGCTAAAAAATGTAGAAGAAAACTTGCATAAATGGTAAATAATAGATAGTTTTACAATCTATTATATAGATTTATAGTCTGTAAATAAGTCTGCTTGGGGGAGTCGATGACACAAGTTTTAAGCTTTGTTTTTGCGGTTGCAATGATAGTGGTAGTTACCAATTCTGCCGCCAAAGCAAATTATGACGATGGACATAATGCTTATACGCGAGGTGATTTTGCTGCGGCCATGGAGAAATGGAAACCATTAGCGGAGCAAGGTGATTTAAGGGCGCAAAGCGCTATTGGGTTTATGTTTCATAACGGACAAGGTGTCCCTCAAGACTATCAGCAAGCCGTCAAATGGTACCGCTTGGCGGCGGAGCAAGGTCATGCGGAAGCACAAGGTCTTCTCGGGATTATGTTTAGATATGGGCATGGCGTAGAACAGGATTTCAAACAAGCATCTAAATGGTATCGAAGGGCTGCTGAGCAAGGCAATAGCAGAGCGCAAATTAACCTTGGAATTTTGTATAATCATGGAAAAGGCGTTCCTCAGGATTATAAGCAGTCCGTTAAGTGGTATCGGTTAGCTGCTGAGCAAGGCGATGCCGGTGGTCAATACCGTCTTGGGAATATGTTCGCCGATGGTGAAGGGGTGCCCCAAGACTATAAACAGGCAGTACACTGGTATAGAAAGTCGGCCGAGCAGGGCGATGCGTCTGCGCAATACAATCTTGGTGTTATGACTAGAGATGGGCAAGGTGTACCCCAAGATTTCGAGCAAGCAGCTAAGTGGCTTTACATGTCGGCCGAGCAAGGCCTTGCTGAAGCGCAGTATAACCTTGGGGTTATGTTCGATGACGGACAAGGTGTTCCTCAAGACTATAAACAAGCCCTCAAATGGTATCGCTTGGCCGCAGATCAGGGTATGGCTTCCGCGCAGTACAACCTTGGATTTATGTTTTATGCTGGCAAAGTTATACCTCAAGACTTTAAACAAGCAGCAAAATATCATCGTATGGCAGCAGAACAAGGTAGTGCTGAAGCACAAATCTATCTTGGATCAATGTATCGAGACGGCTTGGGCATCTCTCAAGATAATAAAGAAGCAGTAAAGTGGTACCAAATGGCCGCGGAGCAGGGTAACGCTGAGGGGCAGTACAATCTTGGAGTTATGTTGCAAAACGGTTTTGGCGTTTCTCTCGATTATGCACAGGCATTTAAATGGTATGGAATGTCAGCCGAGCAGGGTTACGCCTTTGCGCAGCTCAATCTCGGATATATGTTGCAAAATGGCCAAGGCACCCCACAAGATTATATAGAAGCAGCCAAATGGTACCGAAAATCAGCTGAACAAGGTATAGACTTAGCACAGCTTAATCTGGGGTTCATGTTAGAAAATGGCCAAGGTATCCCACAAAATTTTAAAGAAGCAGTCGAATGGTATAAGATGGCGGCTGAGCAGGGTGAGGCCACCGCTCAACTACTTCTCGGGGATATGTTCAGAAAAGGCCAAGGCATAACAAACGATATTGAAAAAGCCTTTAAATGGTATCGGCAGGCCGCAGAGCAAGGCAATGCAGATGCCCAGAATAATGTTGGGTTTATGTTACAAAACGGTCACGGGGTTACTCAAGACTATGAAATGGCCTATATGTATTACACTCTAAGTGCGGCGAATGGTAATGAAGCGAGTAGAGTAAACCGTCACCGTCTAGCCAATTTAATGTCACCTGAACAAATTTCTCATGCAAAGAAAAAGATTAAAAAATGGGTGGAAGCGCATTCTAAATAGGGCGAATTATTTTCATACGAACATCCTTAACTGGCCTATCTGAATGCGGTGGAATTCTCATGTAAACCTTTTTAGAAATCTCAGGATGTGGTACATTTGCGCAATCAGCCAATGAAGTAAATCTCATAAAACCCTGCCCACACTCCCCACCCAAAACCCCTGCCTCAATTTTACCCCAACATTGCCCTGATCTCGGTAAAGATTGGCCGCATTTACCCGTCAATCTGCTCCCATCACAGATTTGGGGACTTTTGAAATGGGTACATCACACCGGGAAAAACACGAGGGTATTCGCTTTGCGCAGCGGATTGGGGCAAAGGATTCATTTTTGGGCGGCTGGCGGCTGTTTATGCGAACGCTGCTCTGTCTGAATGTGATGGGGGTGGTGGCGTTAATGGTTGGGGCGGCCCCGGCCGCGCCGTCTCCGGCGCCCGCAATGGCCACCTCTGATCGATCCGCGGCGGAGCTCCTGTTTCGCCCGCAGCCGGGCAGCGAACAGCCGGGCCGCGAACAGCCGGGCCGCGCGCAGCCGGGCATGGATCAACCGGTCGCAAAACCCATTCCGGCCATGGCCCTGTCGACCCGCGTCTCGTCGGTGATCACCGGCCATATCGTCCGCACAACCGTGGTGCAAAACTTTAAAAACCCCACCAATAGCTGGGTGGAGGGGGTTTACTATTTCCCACTGCCTGATAACGCAGCGGTGGATCACATGCGCCTGACCGTGGGGGAGCGGGTCATCCAATCGGAAATTCAGGAAAAGCAGCAGGCGAAAAAAACATATGCCAAGGCCGCTGCCGCCGGTAAATCCGCCGCCCTGCTAGAGCAATATCGCCCCAATACATTTTCCACCCGGGTGGCCAATGTGGCGCCGGGAAGTGACGTGTCCGTTGAAATCTCGTTTCAAACCCTCGCGGCCCAGGACGGGGCCAATTTCGCCTATATCATGCCGCAGGTGATCACCCCGCGCTATGATCCCGATCCGGTTCGCGCCGAACTGGTTTCAGACCGGGGGGGAGCGGATATCCCCGCCGACGTGAACGGGGATGCGCGCAATGAAACCGAATTTTCCATCCGCATAAGTCAGGGCGCACAAATCGCAAATTTGAAAAGCGCGACCCATTTGATCGAAACCGAAGCCCTTGAAAATGGTGACACACGGGTCACGCTGGTGGGCGGCAAACTGCCCGCGGACAAAGATTTCGTGCTGAACTGGTCCTTTGAACAGGGCGACCTTGCCAAAACCCTGCTGTTTGAAGAGGCGCAGGGCAATGATCGCTATTTACTGGGTATTCTGTTGCCCCCGGCTGCGGATGCGTCCGTCCCTGATCGTCCGCGTGATGTGACCTTTATTCTGGATATTTCCGGCTCCATGCAGGGCGCGGGAATTGATCAGGGGAAACAGGCGCTCACCCGCGCACTGGACCTGCTGGGACCCGAAGATCAATTCCAGATTATCGTGTTTAATGATCAGGTTGCCCGCCTGTTCGATCGGCCTGTGCCCGCCACATCTGCGGCGCGGGAACATGCTGCTGAACAAATTGCGGCCCTGCGGGCGGATCGCGGCACCGAAATGTATCCTGCACTTGACGCGGCTCTCGGCCATCAATGGGATCCGGCCCTGGATCGGCAGATCGTCTTTCTGACCGATGGTGCGGTTACCAACGAAGAAGAATTGTTCAAACTGGTCACCGATAAACTGGGCGATGCCCGTCTGTTCACCGTGGGTTTGGGCTACGCCCCCAATAGCTGGTTCATGCGCAAAGCGGCTGAATTTGGCCGGGGCATTCATATTCAAATCGATAACATTCAACTGGCGGGGGCCAAGCTTGAAAAACTCTTTACCGACATGGCAAAACCGGCCCTTCGCAATGTGGATCTGAACGCGGGCGTGGGCGCAGATACCTATCCGCGTCTGGTGCCCGATCTGTTCGGTCAGCGCCCGGTTATTTTTGTCAGCAAATTGCCCGCGGGCAGCGACGCGCCTGTTACGCTCAAGGCGCAGCTTGCGGATGATAAATTCACGGAACTTGAAATCAGCCGTCAATCGGCTGCGCAAACATCGGGCATTGGCAAGCTGTGGGCGCATCAAAAAGTCGAAGGCCTGCTGGATGCCAAAGTGCGGGGCATGGACGCCGATATCGTGCGCGAAGGGGTGCTGGATGTAGCGCTGGCCCATCAAATCATGAGCCCCTACACCAGCTTTGTCGCGGTGGATAAAACACCGATCCGCGTGCGCGAAGATTTGCTGAAAAAAGCAAAACTGCAAGGCGCGGCGAGCAAATCTGCACCCGGCGCAAAAGCGGGCGCTCAGGAAGATCTGGCTCTGGCAAGCTGGACGCAGGTACCCACGCTGAGCACCGCCAGCCCGATGGAACTTAACGCGCTGTTTGGTTTGCTGGCATTGCTGCTGGCCGGGTTCATCTTCATCATCTACCGCAAAGGAGGCGCCACTTCATGATCCGTTTTCTCTTACTGATTGGCATGGTTGTTCTGGCCGCGTTTGGCATCTGGCAATTGGGACAGGCGGGTCTGCTCGCCGCCAAGGCCTGGGCCGCGCCGGTCCTGATCGAACATGCGTTTAATCAGTCAGAGGATTTGGGCGCCCCCGTTCGGCCCTGGCCCTGGGCAGATAGTTATCCGGTGGCTCGGGTTGATGTACCGCGCCTTAGGCAGCAGGAATATGTCCTCTCGCAAAGCAACATGCGCAATCTGGCCTTTGGTCCCACCGTGCAGGCGGTGGGGCAGAGCACGGTTCTCTTTGCCCATCGCGACACCCATTTTAACTTTCTGAAAAAGCTGGAAATCGGGGACCGGATTGCCGTGAAATACAGCGGGGCTGCGCCGCAAAACTGGCAGGTTGTCCGCCTGACGGTGATTGATCAGGATAATCTCTACCTGCCGTCGGCGGAGCAGTCGCCCCATTTGCTGTTTGTGACCTGTTATCCGTTTGATTCCATAGCCCAAAATCCGACGCAGCGATTTGTGGCTTGGTTATCACCCCTTGAGGAAATTTGACAGAACGCTTTCTTAAGGCTTTGACGATAAAACTTAAATCAATATTGTCACCGAATTGACATTGTTTCTCTTTAGTCAGAAGCAGGCCGGTGGGGCAGGGGTGCGGTTTAAGGAATTGGCGTGACGACACTTCAAATACTAGTATTGGCTCTGGTGCAGGGCATCACGGAGTTTTTACCGATTTCGTCAAGCGGCCATCTTTTGCTGGTGCCGCTGTTGACCAGCTGGCCGGATCAGGGGCTGGGGGTTGATATCGCGACCCATGTGGGCACGCTTTTCGCCGTTCTGCTTTATTTTCGAAGCGACTTTATTTATATGATCCGCGCGCTTGCGGGGCGGGGCTCTGCGGCGGATATTATTGGCGGTCGGCAGCTTTTCTTTCATCTTGTGGTTGGCTCCCTGCCGGCGCTCATTGCGGGCGGGCTGTTGTTCTTTGTGGTCAAGCTGGACCTGCGTTCTTTGTTGATGATTGCCATGACCACGCTGTTCTTCGGGGTGGTTCTGGGCATTGCCGATTACTGTTTCAAGGGCGCGCGGCGCATGCGCGACATGAATAGCTGGGACGCGCTTTTTATCGGTATTTTTCAGATTTTCTCGCTTTTTCCGGGGACCAGCCGGTCGGGGGTTACCATGACGGCGGCGCTCATCCGCGGGCTGGACCGGCAGGCGGCGGCGCGTTTTTCCATGCTGCTGTCCATCCCCATTATCAGCGCGGCGGGGCTGGCGGCGACGTTGCGCGGGTTTATGGAACATGATGTGGAATTTGGGCATGATGCGCTGATCACGGCGGGGGTTTCCTTTGCCGTTGCCTATGTGGTGATCAAGACCCTGATGACCTTTATTAATCGGATTGGGTTTATGCCGTTTGTGATTTACCGGCTGATTTTGGGCGGCATATTGCTGGGGCTCTATTTGACGGCCTAATCGCTCTGGTTGGGTGGGGGATCACTTTTTTTTGGGGTTGCCCTCTTGTAAACACATTTGTCTGTTCTTATATGCACATCTCAACTTTGATGTTCGGGGACAGAGCTTGTCAAAACGAATACAGATAACTTCCAAACAATTTGCACTCATAATAATAAAAATTTGCTTCGTGCTGTTTTGGGCGACGACGGCGAACGCTGAAAAATTGAAGTTGACGCACACCGTTTATTTGGGCGGTTTATATCTGGGCAGTATTGAAACGGATATTGAACAAACGGACCAGTCCTATCTGATCCGCACCAGTGCCCTGACCAATAAACGGATGAGCTGGATGCTCAAGTGGACGGCCCAGGCCATGAGTCAGGGGCATTCTGCGGGCGGCCGCCAGCTCAAACCGGATTTGCATTCCTCTATCAGTTACTGGCGGGACAAGGAAACCGGGGTTGATATGCGCTTTGATGAGGCGGGCCGGGTTGATTATGACCTTATCGGCAAGCCGCGGGATAATAAATCGAAATATACCCCGCTGGATCCTAAATCCCTGAAAGGGAGTCTGGATCCGCTCAGCATGGTGTTATCAGCCGTTGTTCAGTTTGAACAGACGGGCACCTGTTCTGGTACTTATCCGGTTTTTGATGGTCGGCGGCGCTATGATGTTGCGCTCTCCGATGCCGGGGTTCGCCGGTTCAAAAGCTCTGGCTACTCGGTTTTCGCCGGGGAGGCCAAAGGCTGCCAGTTCGAAGTGATCGAAAAAGGCGGCTTCCAGCGCGTTAAAAGCTACGAGATTGAGGATCCCTCTGAACTTGTGGTATGGGTTGCCGCGCCTGCGCCGGGCGTTCGTCCCGTTCCCGTTCGCATGCAGCTCAAAACCCCGTTCGGCTTTGCTGAATTGCATCTGGATCAATACCATTTTGGGGACACAAGGCTCGCCAGCCGCAACTCTCAATAACGCCGGTTTCTTTTTTAAAATCAGGGGGAGCCATGAAACTCACCTCCCATTTCTCACTGGCTGAGATGACCCGCAGTGCCCTCGCTGCCCGCCGGGGAATTTCAAATGTGCCGGATGCGCACGCGCGTCATGCGCTGGGTTTACTTGCCCGGCATATTCTGGAGCCCATCCGCGCCCATTTCGCGGTGCCTTTCAGCCCCACCAGCGGGTATCGCAGCCTTGCGCTTAACCGCCAGCTCGGCTCCACAGATCGCTCGCAACATGTTCAGGGGCAAGCGGCGGATTTTGAACTACCCGGAATTTCCAACAAAACCCTAGCCCAGTGGATTGCGGATCATCTGGTTTTTGACCAGCTTATTTTGGAATGCTACCACCGAGGCGATCCGTCAAGCGGTTGGGTGCATTGTTCTTTTTCTGAAAACCGGGCCCGGGGGGAAATCCTCACCTACACAAAAGGTCAGTATTTCAAGGGCCTCACGCACTAAACCGGAGCCGTCCCCCGGACTTGATATCTTTCAAAATGATGTTCGAGCGGACATGGGCAATGCCGGGCAGGCGAAACAGAAAACCATCGAGAAACTGGTTGAAGGCGGTGATATCCTGCACCGCGACGCGCAAGTGATAATCGGAATCCCCGGTGGTTGCAAAACATTCCAGAATTTCCGGACGCGCGCTCACCGCCGCGACAAATTCCGACACCGTATCCATTTCCTGCCGCGACAGACTGACATGCACAATAGCGGAAAAGGCGAACCCCGCCACATCCCGGTCCAGCACCGCATGATAGCCGGTAATCAGGCCAATATCCTCCAGACTTTTGATCCGCCGCCAGCACGATGAAGGGGAGATATCCAGCTCCGCCGCTAGTTGAGCGTTGGTGAGGCGGCAATCGTCCTGAATGCGGTCGAGCAGGCGTTTGTCGGTATCATCTAGCATTCCTTAAAATAGACAATATCGACTAAATATTCCACTAATTTTTAAAATACGGATTAATTTTCCGAATATTGGGTAAATGATGGATGAAGTTGAACAGCGTTTTCAGGGCGCGAGTGGTATAATGAGGCGGTCTTTGAGCTAAAATGGAGTGACCCCAATGCGCGACAAATCTGATCGCCAACCCCTGATTAATACCCGGTATGAGCTGATGGATCGTTATGATCAAATGAGCGGCCGGGTGTTTATGACGGGCACGCAGGCGCTGGCGCGCATTCCGCTGATGCAAAAAATAAAAGACGAGGCGGCCGGATTGAAGACGGCGGGTTTCATCAGCGGCTACCGCGGATCGCCGCTGGGCATGCTGGATAAAGAGCTGTGGTCCATCAAGGACCGCCTGAAAGACAAACATATCGAATTTATCCCCGCTGTGAACGAAGAGCTGGCGGCGACCGCCGTTTTAGGGTCGCAACAGGTGGAGACGGACCCCAAACGCGAAGTCGATGGGGTTTTCGGCCTGTGGTATGGCAAGGGGCCGGGCGTGGACCGGGCCGGAGATGCGCTCAAACACGGCAATGCCTATGGATCATCCCCCCGCGGCGGCGTTCTGGTGGTCGCCGGTGACGATCATGGCAGCGTTTCATCCTCCATGCCCCATCAATCGGACGCGGCTTTCCTCACCTTTTTTATGCCAATCCTGAACCCTGCCAGCGTGGCTGAATATCTCAGCTTTGGGGAATATGGATACGCCCTGTCGCGCTTTAGCGGCATGTGGGTGGGGTTCAAGGCCGCAACGGAGACGGTGGAAAGCGCCATGAGCGTGGAGCTGCCCGCCCCGCGTGATTTTGTTACCCCTGATTTCGAGGTCCCGGCAGCAGGATTACACTATCGCTGGCCCGATCTGCCCGGCCCGCAAATTGAAGAACGGCTGGAGGCCAAGAAACACGCGGTGCTTGCCTTTTGTGAAGCCAATCCCATCGACCGCCATATTTACGAAGTGCCAGACGCCACCTATGGCATTGTAACCACGGGAAAGGCCCATCTGGATTTGATGGAGGCCCTGCATATTTTGGGGATTGATGAGGCGGAGGCCCGGCGCATCGGTATTGATATTTACAAAATCGGTATGGTTTGGCCACTGGCGCGTAAATCATCACTGGAATTTGTGAGCGGCAAGACCGAAGTTCTGGTGATCGAGGAAAAACGCGGCATTATCGAAAGCCAGTTTAAAGAATATTTCTATGACTATCCGGGGGCGAAGCCTTCGCGAATGGTGGGTAAAAATGATGAAAACGGCGAGCGGTTGGTGCCCTGGACCGGAGAGCTGTCACCGCTTCAACTGGCGGCAATTGTCGCCAAGCGACTGGACCGGGTGTTTCCAGATTTGAACATGAGCGCGAAAGCCGATACCTTGATGGCGGAGCAGGCGGTTTGCCTGAATACACCGGGGGCAACGCGCACGCCGTATTTCTGTTCGGGATGTCCGCATAACCGCTCGACCAAGGTGCCCGAAGGATCGCAGGCGCTGGCCGGGATCGGCTGTCATTTCATGGCGAGCTGGATGGACCGCGATACCAATTACCTGATCCAGATGGGCGGGGAGGGCGTGAACTGGGTGGCCAATTCCCTGTTCAATGGCCGTCAGCATGTGTTTCAGAATTTGGGCGATGGCACCTATTATCATTCGGGGCTGCTGGCGATCCGTCAGGCGGTCGCGGCGAACACCAATATTACCTATAAAATTCTGTTCAACGATGTGACCGCCATGACCGGCGGCCAGCCCGCCGATGGCCCGGTCAGCGTGCAGTCCATTGCCCATAGCCTGCGCGCCGAAGGGATTACGCGAATTGCCGTCCTGTCGCACGACATTGACGCGTTTGACGCAGGTGATTTTCCAAAAGGGGTGACGCTGGATGATCGCGGCGCGCTGGATCGTATCCAGCGGGAACTGCGCGAAATTCCGGGCGTGACCGCCCTGATTTATGATCAGCCCTGCGCCACGGAAAAGCGGCGGAAAATCAAACGTGGTCTTGTTCAGGATAAAGCAAAATTTGCCTTTATTAACAAAGCAGTTTGCGAGGGCTGCGGCGATTGTTCGGTGGCGTCCAACTGCCTGTCAGTGGAGCCGGTGGAGACAGAATTTGGCCGCAAGCGCAAGATCAACCAAAATTCCTGTAATAAAGATCTCTCCTGCGTGGAGGGGTTCTGTCCCAGCTTTGTCACCATTGAAGGCGGGCAGCGGCGTAAACCCTCCCCCAAGGCCAATGCGGATATGCTGGGAGGCTATGTGGCCAGCCTGACCCAGCCGGAAGTACCCGGTTTGACCGGCACCCATGATGTGATTGTCACCGGGGTTGGCGGCACCGGCGTGATTACGGTGGGGCAGCTCATCACCATGGCGGCGCATTTGGAAGGCAAAGGCGCGTCCGTGCTCGATTTCATGGGATTTGCCCAGAAATTTGGCCCGGTGATCAGTTATGTGCGCCTTGCGTCCGCGCCAGATTTGATCAATCAGGTGCGCATTGATACGGGGCATGCGGATGCGTTAATCGGCTGCGATCTGGTGGTCAGTACATCGCCCAAAGCCTCCGCCGCGTATCAAAAGAGCCGGACAAAAGCCGTTGTTAATCTGGCGCAAATGCCAACGGGTGATTTCACGCTCAACCCGGAGGCGGATTTGAAAATGGATACGCGCTATCAAGCCTTGCAAGGGATTTTGGGCGAAGATGCGTTGCGCGGCCTTGACGCCAATGGGGCGGCGGTGCGCTTTCTGGGTGATAGTGTCTATGCCAATATTTTATTGCTGGGCTATGCCTGGCAGCAGGGGCTTGTGCCGCTGTCATTGCCTGCGCTGATGCGGGCGATTGAGCTGAACGGGGTGGCGATTGAGGCCAATAAAGACGCCTTTAACTGGGGGCGGGTGCTGTTTGAAAACCCTGACATCCTGACAGAACCGGCGGCAGCGGACGCCGCGCCGGTGGCCGCGTCATTGCACGCGCGCCATGCAGAGTTCCTCACCCGCTATCAGGATGCCAGATGGGCGGCAAAATACACTGGCTTTATAGACGGGCTGGAAGCGCAGAAATTGCCCGCCGAATTCGTGACGGCGGCGGCGAAATCCCTGTTTAAACTGATGAGCTATAAGGACGAATATGAGGTTGCCCGCCTGCAAAGTGATCCAGCTTTCCTTGCCGATATCAGTGCCGAATTCGAAGGCGATTTTAAAATCATCCATCATCTGGCACCGCCGTTGCTGCCCAGCGGATTGGATGATCGGGGCCGTCCCAATAAACGCAGTTTTGGTCCATGGATCCGCAAACTCTTCCCACTACTTGCCAAATTGAAGGCCCTGCGCGGAACCCCGTTTGATCCGTTCGGCTATCATAGCGAACGCAAAATGGAGCGGGACTTGATAACCTGGTACAAGGGCGTGATCACAGAGATTGCGGCCAATTCTGAAAACCAGAATTGGGAGACAGCCACCCAGATCGCCGCCGCGCCGCTGCAGATGAAAGGCTACGGCCCAGTGAAACTGGCGAACGTCGCGAAGGCGCGGGCTGAGGTTGAGGGGTTGATGGAATAAATATTTAACTTGGCTTTGATCGCGGTTCCCATCGCATTGATTTTACAAAAGTTTGGGAACCATCACGAAGTCAAGTTTGTTTCCGTCTGCGTCAAAGCCAGATCCTTTTGATCCTTTGTTGGGCCCAAGCCCCTGCATAATACCCGTCGCTTTCGAGCCGTCTGTGCAGGTGACCTCCCAATTGCCGCGAACCTTATCTGTAAATCGAAATATTGCATCGCATTTTTTGCCTGCGATTAAGGATATTGATTGGGCGGTTCCAACTTTTCCAATTTGAGTTACGAGAACTGGAAACTGCTCTTTAATTGGAATTAAATTTTCCCACTGCAGGAACAGCGTATATTTTTGTTTATTATTCTCATTGGTCGCGACCTTTGGGGAGTGTGACGTAGCTGTTTGTGCGCCGCGCTTGTAGGCCTGGCGGAAATCATCTGGGACATCAAGGACGTTTACATCATCATGATCAATCGTTTGGCATTTGCAATTTAGGCTTTTCTGCCTTTTTGTGCTCTCGCAAAAGTCTAAAGCGCTAATTTCTGCGTATCCCCAATCACGACTATAACTAAAGTTTGCCGCTCTATAGCTGGCTTTTCCAGAAGCAGTATCCCATACCATACAGGCGGCCATTGCTTTGTGTGGTGCCGGTAGGCTATTGCGATAGGGAACTTTGTCTCCTGTTCGAAAACTTGATCCGTTTCCGACAAATCCCATTTTATGATTTAAAATTATGCCCATAATCTGGTCGTAGACTTCCTGAGCAATGACATCCGATTGTCCTTTTCCAGACTGGCTTCCCGTTTCACGTTGATCGCTGACACATCCCGTGATGATCAATATAAGTAGAATTGCAATGTAACGCACAGATCTATGCTCCCCCGATTTAACTTTAGTTTGTTTCAATCAATGGTAGGGAGTGATTGGGGTGTTGACTATTGTTTTTTATTAAAAAGAGCAACGGATCTAAAATTTTGAGCTGGATATGTCATCATATCCACCGTTCTTAATAAAAACTGTGGCTTATATTCCAAAAAAAAACTTGG
This sequence comes from Sneathiella sp., assembly GCA_034669685.1. Classification (GTDB taxonomy): domain Bacteria; phylum Pseudomonadota; class Alphaproteobacteria; order Sneathiellales; family Sneathiellaceae; genus Sneathiella. Next base: position 1,378,590 of record JAXMOU010000001.1, on the reverse strand, counting down.
CGTTCGGATATCCGCATCCCTATATAAAGGTATCCCAGTTTCAGGGACTTCTAAACCAGTGGGGGAAGCATGGTTGATGTCTCCATGCAGGAAACTGCATCTAAAAAGTCCAAATCAAAGCGCTATATTGCGGATGAGAATGAGATAACCAACAAGCATATCCGTGAAGTTCTGGTGGAGAACAAGCGTGAAGGGCTGGTGCTGGCGGTGAAGGCCCGCTTTGTTGCGCTGACGGCAGTGTCCGTTCTGGTGGCGTTTCTGGTTCGCGACTGGAGCGTTTTATACTACCATTTTCTGCTGGTCCTGTTCATGCTCAATGGCTGGGCGCAATTGCGGGTCGGGCGTCTTGGCCGGTCGCGCAAAGAAGTGCTTTTGATCATGGCGGATCTGGTCCTGATGGCCATTACGGTGGGCATTCCCAACCCTTTCAGCAATGAAGTCTGGTCGGCGTCCCTGCAGTATAAATGGGCGAATTTCCCCTACTTTTATATCATTTTAGCGACCGCAACGATGGCTTATTCTTGGCGCACGCTGTCGCTGGTGGCCTGGTTTACGGCCTTTTTGTGGGGCCTGATTTTGCTGTATACTTATTTACAGCCAGTTGTTTTGCCCGACATTAACAATCAGATCGGTGTGTTGCTGGCGGACTATCCCAATATCTGGGAACAGGTGGATTTCGGGGGATTGGAAATTCCAAGCCGAATTCAGGATGTGGTCCTGTTTTTTATCATTACCGGAATTTTGATGCTCAATAGCTGGCGGTCGAACGGACTGTTGGAACGGCAGGCCAGCGCGGTTCGTGAGCGGTCCAATCTGGCGCGATACTTTGCGCCCAGCCTTGTGGAGCATCTGGCCGAGCGTGATGATCCGCTGGGCGAGGTGCGCGCGCAACCGGTTGTCGTGATGTTCGTGGATATTGTTGGTTTTACCAAAATGGCTGAGCAGGATGCGCCGGAAAAAGTCGTGAAATTCCTGCGTGAATTCCACAGCCGCATGGAGACGGCGGTGTTCGATCATCAGGGCACGCTGGATAAATTTTTAGGGGATGGGTTGATGATCACCTTTGGCACCCCGAATGTATCCCCTGATGATGCGAAAAATGCAGTGGAATGTGCCCTTGCCATGCAGGAGAGCATGGCGGAGTGGAACGCGGCGCGCGCGCAAAGAGGATTAAAACCCGTCCAACTGTCCATTGGCATGCATTGCGGTGAGGTCATTTTGGGTGATATCGGGTCAGAGCGGCGATTGGAGTTTGCTGTTCTGGGCGATGTGGTGAATGTGTCCAGCCGCCTTGAAGCGCTGACCCGTACCGTGGGCGCGTCGATCGTTGCCAGTGACGCGGTTGTTCAGACGGCGGGTTTGGAATTTTCGAAAGCGGCCGGTTTCCAGCATTTGGGAGAACAGGACATCCGCGGGCGCGAAGAAGCCGTGGATATCTGGGGCATTCACCGCGTGAGCTAGTCGAAAATTCCCCCCCTTTTGTGGGACTGCACGAAAGGTATGACTGCTCGTGGTCAGGGTTTTCGAAAAATAGGACGGCCTGTCATTAAAGGAGAGTTTGGGTTGTTTGGCTGTTGGCACTTTTGGGCCTGAGCTGCCCTTGACTATTCATACGGCCGCTGCTGTGCAGTTTCTCATAAGAGGACATTAACAGCAGCTCACCGTATGAAGTTTGGTTCCCATCCGTTCTTTTTGTAAAAGCCATTAAAAACATGGCCTCTTGTTAAGCGCGCTTAATGACTTTGATGAGAAACAAAAGCACAACAGCCCCGATAGTCGCGCTGATGATTCCTCCAAGGATTCCGCCGCCTAGGTTTAGACCAAGCATCGGCAGTAGATAGCCAGCGATGAAGGCACCGACTATGCCAACGACGATATTGCCAATTAAACCAAATCCAAAACCTTTGACTAGAATGCCAGCTAACCAACCAGCAACTGCGCCGATAAGCAAGAATACGAGCAAGCTTTCAATTCCCATTGTTGTCTCCTAATGATTGAGTGTGAGCGTATTTTAACTATATGTACCCACAATTCGCTCATGGTGCTACAACAATAGGCGGTTGACCAGCATATCAGACGAACCTCCCTCGCTTAAAGCTGGCTCCTATTGGACTTCGGTAGCGGGCTTGAATTTGACTTTCCGGCCCTAGCGTCAAAAAGCACAACCGGCCCATTGCGGACACTTAAGTAGCCTCTAATTTTCCCGTAAGATTTTTGCATTGCAGACGATTAAATGCTGTTGGCCTATTATAAATGCTTTGAGTATGTTGTGTGGAAAGCTCATAAATTTAAAAAAAACGCTTGAGTTTATTGATCAGAACGCCCTTCCTATAATTTTTACTTTGCTGTGGAATGACAGGTTGATGACTGATGGAAACAAAAATCATATACCGCCTCTAGGTGATCCAGGAAGTGGTAAAGCATTGCGTATTGCCACTAGCTTAACCGGAGCAATCCCCTTTGCTGGGCCCGTTATTCAATCTGTGATTACAGAAATTATCCCTAATGTTAGGCTCGAAAGGATTGAAGCTTACATTAAATATTTGCAAGATAATTTGGACGAAATTCATTTGAAGACTGCTCTTAAGTCTGAATCCAAGCTAGATTTGTTTGAAGAAGGCATGTGGCAGTCTGCAAGGGCATTCACTAAAGAGCGGCAAGAGTATATAGCCAAGCTTGTTTCGCATGGCTTAGGTGAGGAAAGCACTAAACAAGATATAAATCGTCATTTTCTTCGTATTCTCAACCAAATTGATGATCGCCAAATTATCCTACTTGTTAAATATCATCCTGATTATTCTCTTTACGCTAATACACCTAAAGCAAGCGAATATAGAACAAAGCAGGGTCGCGTTGTCGATCCCGGTATATCAATCAAAGATTTGTTTGATGTTGTGGGGCGTGCGGAAGCTGAGGCCGGTTTCCAGTTAAATGCTTCAATGATAGGGCAACTCGCTTCGCTAGGATTGTTAGAGGAAGATGGTAATATTGAGAATGTTGGGACGCCATTAAAAACACGAAAGTTTCACATAAACAATTTTGGAAAGGACTTCTTGCAGTACATTGGCGCAGTTTAAAGATTTTTGAGGCTATAATTAACGAACGAGGTTAAGCAGCTATGTTCCCCAACATTAACTTCATGGATTATTTCAAAGAGGTGGCCAATAGTACTAGGTTTCAAATCTCTGCGTCGGTATCTTTTGGGACTGCTTTAGTTCAAATTTGGTTGGAAAATAATGACCCTGTAAAAATTACATTCATTGTTCTTTTCTTATTCGCAACCTGCATGTTTATAGTTTCTATAATAGAAAAAATATTTGGTTTTATTTACAGCGAAGTTCGAAGGCGCAAGGACTGGAAGAACCTTACATCTGAAGAATTGGAATTCGTAAAATACTATATCAATGGGCAGACTAAAACTCGGTATGTTGTTGCCTACAATGGTACATGGAGCGATAGCGGAATTATTAACCCATTGTGTGAAAAGGGCATACTTTATCTCGCCAGTAATATAAGTGAATATCGAGGTGAATCCTTCATGACGATGGAACAAAACTTCCCGTTCAACATTCACGATAAAGCGTATGACTACTTTGCTAAAAAGCTTAGTGATTAGAGTTGTATAAACATCTCGCGTGTAACGGAATATCTACTGTTTCATTTTTAAGTCCGAAAGTCTGCTTTGGCTTATTTTACTGATGGCGAGCTCAAAGAGGCCGATGTCCGCTTCCCGCCCGTTATAGACTTTTGTGGCGATGCGTTTAACAACCACTTCTTGCCGGTCGTAATTTGCCAGCTGCACTGCTTTGTTTCTAAATAAGTTCAGATGTAAAAAAATCACAGCCCTATTGTATTATTCACATCTTTATGGGTCTCGGGCACCCGTCATCTTCTTTAAAAATACGGTCAAAATCCTGCTTGACCTCAAGTTGACTTGAACTTGTATCCTTCAAACCTTAACCGGTGAGACGGATATGAGGAGGGCTTGATCTGAGGGTCGGGCTTCGTGCAATTGCCCCTGCTACAGGGGAATTTGCGTGTCCTGTTCTGTGTAAAATCTGCTCCTCGCCAGCTTGGTATCGCCTGTGTTTGGGGAGCATGAAGAATGCAGAATTTTGACGTTACTTTCTATCAGGCCCTTTTAATCGGAATTGGGGCCACGGCCTTTATGGATATCTGGTCCTTTTTGCAAAGGCGCCTGCTGGGTATCGCGGGGTTAAATTACGCGCTGGTTGGTCGCTGGATCGCGCATATGGCAAAGGGGCAGTTTTGGCACCGGATGATCGGTGCGGCGCCCCCCTGTAGCGGCGAAGCCCTTATCGGCTGGACCGCCCATTATGCAATTGGTGTTGTTTTTGCGGGTTTTTTGCTTCTCGCATTTGGGGAGGGCTGGTCGCAGGAGCCAACGCTGGGGCCTGCGTTGCTGGTAGGGATTTTGTCCGTTGCGGCCCCGTTCTTTGTGATGCAGCCGGCGTTTGGGCTTGGCATTGCTGCCGCCCGCACGCCAAATCCATCAGCGGCCCGGCTGAAAAGTATCATCGCCCATTTATCGTTCGGATTGGGCCTGTATATCAGCGCGGTGGGCCTGAATTTTGCGGATCGTTTATGGGGCGGCTAAGGCGTGATAGCCTCAGCCGAAATTGAGGTCTGCAACAAACGGATTTGACTGGCGTTCCTGACCGAAAGTGGACATGTTGCCATGACCGGGCACAAAAGCGATATCATCGCCGAGCGGCCAGAGTTTGTTGCGGATCGAGTTGATCAGATCTTCGTGATTGCCTTGCGGAAAATCGGTGCGGCCGATGGAGCCCTGGAACAGCACATCGCCCACAATGGCGACGCGATCGGACTTGCTGATAAAGACAACATGACCCGGTGTGTGGCCGGGACAATGCACCACATCCATCTCCACGTTGCCAACGGTGACGGTGTCGCCGTCGTTGAGCCAGCGATCGGGCGTAAAAGCGTAAGAGGGCGGAAAGCCATATCGGGCGCATTGTTCGGGTAGCTGATCGATCCAGAATTTATCGGCTTTGTGCGGCCCTTCGATGGGAACGTTCAGTTTTTCGTGCAGTTCCTGTGTGCCGCCCGCATGGTCCAGATGACCATGGGTGATGAGGATTTTTTCAATTTCGACCTTTTGGTCCTTGGCCGCCTGAAGGATATGATCCAGATCGCCGCCCGGATCGACAACGGCGCCTTTCATCGTCTCTTCGCACCAGATGAGGGAGCAATTCTGCGCGAACGGGGTGACGGGAATGATCAGTGCTTTCATGAGGGTCCTCTGTTGGCGCAAAGGCCAGCTGCTCAAACTATTTTTTGTTTTATCTGCTGCGCGTTATAGCAAAGATTGAGGGTGTTGACTAGGGATCAGAGGCGCTGTTTTTCGCCCTCCGCCAGCAGCCAGCCGCGAAGTTCCGCCAGTTTAGGGTTGGAAAGTCGCGCCAGAGGGGTCATGATTTGAAAGGGGTAGCGGGACAGGCGCGGGATATCAAACAGCTTGACCAGCCGCCCTTTGGCCACGTCTTCTTCGATCAGGGCGTCAATGCCGATGGCAACGCCCACACCTTCCATCGCGGCGTGCAGGGCCATGTCGGCGCTTTCAAAATTCAGGCCCCGATTGCCATCAATATCGCTAACCCCCGCCAGTTTCAGCCAGCGCGGCCAGTCGGTGGGGCGGGGGCTTTCATGCAGCAGGTCAATCTGGGCGAGATCCGCCGGGGTTTTGATCTTTTGGGCCAGTTCAGGGCTGCAGACCGGATAGGTGGCAACGTCGATTAGCTTGTCGAGCTGAAAGCCTTTGCGCGTGGTGCCTTCCTGAACCACCTGCAACGAGATATCAAAGCTTTCCCCGTCAAAATCAGCGGGGTTGAGCGAAGTAGTGAGCTGGATATCAAGATCAGGGAAAGCTTCATGCAGCGCCGACCAGCGGGGAATTAACCAGCGAATGGCAAAGGTTGGATAGGCGCAGATGGAGATTTTATTGCGCCGGGGCCCCGATTTGAGGCGCTGGGTGGCGGCGGATATTTTCTCCAGCGACGGGGCGATTTCCGATAGATACTGCCGCCCGACCGCAGTGAGGGTGACTTTCTTGTGGGCGCGGTGAAAGAGCGGTTTGCCCAGATAGTCTTCGAGGGACTGGATTTGCCGGCTAACCGCGCCGGGGGTGACGTTCAATTCTTCTGATGCCTGATTGAAGCTCAAGTATCGGGCGGCGGCTTCAAATGCCCGAAGGCCGGAAATGGAGGGAAGTGAAAGCATATCGCCTCAAACTTGATTGAGAAAAAGTCAATCATAGGCTGATCAAATATCGTTTGTCCAGCGGCATCGAAACCGGCACAATTGCCGCATCATAAAAAAATAATAAAACAGTCACACCAAGCGCGAGGAAACGATCATGACTTTTTACCAGAGCCCTGCGGCCTTCAACCCGCAAAGCCTGTCCGACTGGGTGGCGCCTGATTGTCATGGCCTGAATTTCTATGACATTGATCGGTCCTTGCAGGGCTTGCTGCAGGTTTATATGGACAATGATCTGCGCAATCACATGACCCCGCATTTTGAGAAACTGGGCGAGATTGCCGGAGGCGATCTGGATGACTGGGCGCGCCAATCCGACAAGCATCAACCGGTCCTGCACGCCCGCGATGCGCGCGGCCGGGATGAAGACTGGATCGAATTTCACAGCTCTTACCGTAATATGGAGCAGGTGGCCTTTAGCCAGTTTGGCCTGCATGCCATGACCAACCGGCCGGGCGTTCTGGGCTGGGACAAAAAAGTGCCTCCGATCGCTAAATATGCGTTTCAGTATTTGTTTGGCCAGTCGGAATTTGGCCAGCTTTGCCCCATATCAGCGACGGAGACCACAGCGATGCTGATCAACCGCTATGCAGACGGGAAAACCAAAGAATTGCTGTTTGATAAAATGGTGACGCAGGATGTGGGTGCGATGCTGAAAGGCGGTCAGTTCATGACCGAGAAGACCGGCGGATCGGATGTATCGAACATTGCGCTGCAAGCCCGAAATGAAGATGGTGTGTGGAAGCTGTACGGCGAGAAATGGTTCTGTTCCTGCGCCGATGCGGATGTGGTTTTGCTGCTGGCCCGGCCCGAAGGTGCGCCCGACGGCAACGCGGGACTGGGATTGTTTGCATTGCCGCGCCGATTGGAAGATGGCAGCCGCAATAAATACCGGATTATCCGCCTGAAAGACAAGCTGGGTTCGCGGTCCATGGCGTCGGGCGAGATTATGTTTGACGGGGCGACGGTCTACCCGCTGGGCGAGGTGGGGGCGGGAGCCAATCGCGGCCTTAAAATGATGATGGATCAGGTGAATATGTCACGGCTGAGCCACGGTGTTCGTGCGTCGGCCATGATGCGCCGCTGCCTCAACGAAGCGCTGACAGTGTCCGGATATCGCCGGGCGTTTGGCGGCAAGCTGATTGACAAGCCGCTGCTGCGCCGCCAGTTGATGAAGCTGATGGTGCCGACAGAGCAATCCCTGTCCATGTATATGTATACCGCCGTGATGATGGAAAAAGCGGACGCAGGGGATGCACAAGCTGCTAAAGTCACCCGCATTTTGACGCCACTTTTGAAATACCGCACGGCCCGTGATAACGTTCGGGTTGCAACCGGCGCCATGGAGGTGCGCGGGGGCAACGGCTATATCGAAGACTGGGTCAATGCGAAACTGGTGCGCGATGCCCATCTGGGCGTACTTTGGGAGGGAACGTCCAACATCAATTCGCTGGATGTGATTAACCGGGCGGTTGCCAAATCCGGCGCGCATGAAGCGCTGGGCGCAGCGATGGGCGAGATGCTGGATGCGGATAAGAACCTGCCGGGCCAATTTGCCGGTCAGCTGAAAGGTTTGATGGACCGCGCGGTAAGCTTTGCGGATACCGTTGCAAAAGAAGGCCGCGAGACATTAGCGCGAAAAGCGTCAAGCGCCCTATATCATACCGTAACGGCAAGCCTGATGGCGAGCGAAGGCGCGAAATTGGGGGCTATGGGCGGGGACGCCAGCCGCCTGCTGCTCTCGCGGATGGTGCTGGATCGCCGTATGGGATCTGATGATCCGTTCTCAATGGAGGGCGGCGACTTTGACCGCCTTGCGACCGATGCTCTGCTCAGCGGCGAGACTATCTCGCTGGAACAGGCATCTGAAATTCTGTCCAAGTAATTACAAGCAATAAAGGTTAGATATGTTTTTTGCAAAAACCCTGAAAGAGCGTTCGGATCGTGAGTTGGAAGATTGGGTTGCCCCCGATTGCCACGGACTGAATTTCTTTGACATTGACAGCAGCCTGCAAAATCTGATGGCGATTTATCTGCCCGACGATTTGCGGGAGCATATGACGCCGGTGCTGCGCAATCTGGGGGAAGTTGCCGGGAATAGACTGGATGATCTGGCGCGCACAGCAGATCGGCACGCGCCGGTGCTGCATCCACGAAACGCAAGGGGCAAGAACGAAGAGTGGATCGAATTTCACCCCGCCTATACGGAAATGGAAAAGATCGCCTATGGGGATTTTGGCATTCATTGCATGTCCCACAAAGCAGGCGTTCATGGCTGGCCCGATAAAGTCCCGCCAATGGCCAAATATATCTTTACCTATTTGTTTGTGCAGGCGGAATTTGGCCTGATGTGCCCCATTTCGGTGACCGATACATCTTATGGGTTGCTGGAAAAACATGGCCCCAAAGAAGCCATGGACAAGTTTGGCTGGCAGATGCTCAGCCAGGATATGGACGAAATCCACATGGGCGCCCAGTTCATGACGGAAAAGGTTGGCGGCTCGGAAGTGGCCAACCTGGAGGTCACAGCCAAATTTGAGGATGGCCAGTGGCGTCTGTATGGCGACAAATGGTTCTGTTCCTGCGCAGGCGCGGAAGTGGCGCTGGTGCTGGCCCGCCCTGAAGGGGCACCAAAGGATAATTCAGGACTGGCAATTTTCGCGGTGCCAAGGCATCTGGAAGATGGCAGCCGCAATAAATACCGCTTTGTTCGCCTGAAAGACAAAATGGGTACCAAATCCATGGCCTCCGGCGAAGCTTTGTTTGAAGGCGCGGTCGGATATGCCTTTGGCGATGTGGGCGCGAAAAAGAACCCGGGCCTGCGCCAGATGATGGATCAGGTGGTCATGTCGCGGCTTAGCCATGGTGTGCGGGCGGCGGGTATGATGCGCCGCTGCCTGAACGAAGCGCTGGTCACCGCGCAGAACCGCGAAGTGTTTGGCGAGCCGATCATTGAAAAACCCCTGCTGCGCCGTCAATTGCTGAAGATGATGATCCCGACCGAGCAGGCCCTGTCCATGGTGATGCATGTGGCAACCCAGCTTCATGCCAGTAATCAGGGGGATAAGGCGGCGGAAAAGCTGAACCGGATCCTGACGCCGCTTCTGAAATTCCGCACCTGCCGCGATAATGTGGAAGTGGCAGGTGGCGCGCTGGAAATTCGCGGCGGCAACGGCTTTATCGAAGATTGGGTCAATCCCCGGCTGGTGCGCGATGCCTATACCGGGCTGCTGTGGGAAGGCACGTCAAATATTAATGCGCTGGATATCACAACGCGTGCCGTTGCCAAATCGCGCGCCCATGATGATCTGGCCGAAGATCTGAAGAAGCGGATCAGCGGTGCATCGGGCATTCCGGGGCAATATGCCGGGGAGCTGAGCGGTCTGGTTGACCGGGCCCATGAGTTCGCCGACGAGGTCGCCCGGACCAACAATGAAACATTGGCCCGTCAGGCATCCAACGCGCTGTATCATGCGACGACAGCAACCCTGTTCGCCGAAGAGGGCGCTAAACTTGGTAAAGCAGGCAAGGATGCGCGGCGATTACTGCTATCGCGATTTGTGCGCGATACAAAGCTGAAACCAAGCGATCCGTTGAGCGTTGGGGAGACCCGTTTTGAAATTGAGGCCGGGAATCGATTGCTGAGTTCTGAGCCTGTTTCACTGGAAGAGGCGACTGATTTGCTTCTGCTTTAAGAACGGCTCGCAACAGGGTCTAAAAAAGGGCCAAATAAACAACATTGTCACGTCTGTGACAAAATGTCCTAGAGATATATGTTAAGCGCCTTTTGGGCGCTTAATCTGTTGAAATATATAGAAAATTTTAAGGAAAAAAATCGGCGAATACGGATGCTGCGGTACCTGCGACATCCGACCACATGGTCCATTGAATTGTAATTCTGCAGCATTAGTGTGTGGAGTTAAAAAGGGGAAAGGATGGACCCGATGAGCTACGAAATTGATACGGCGGTTAAGCCTGTTGAGCAGGTAACGACATGTACCCAGTTTAAGTTTGATGCCGGGAATTCTGCTCAGCCAAAGACAGATTACTGCGCGTCCTGTGAAGCCCATAAATTTGCGCTTTGCTCAAAGTTGAGCGGAGAGGAACTAGCGGCGTTTGGTAAAGCCAGTTCACATCGCAATTTTAAAGCCGGCCAAATGCTGTTTAGCGAATGCGACGAGGCAACTTCCTTTTTTACGGTTGTTTCAGGTGAAGTGCGCCTGTCACGGATGCTGGATGATGGTCGCCGCCAGATTACTGGATTTAAATCTCAAGGTGATTTTGTTGGTTTGAGCGTCAAAGGTCACTATACGGTTGACGCCGAAGCCATCGATGATGTGGTTGTTTGCCAGTTCAGTGTCAAAGGCCTGAACAATTCACTGGAAAATCATTTAGCCGTTCAGGGCCGCCTGATGGAGATGATGCAGGCGGAAGTGATCAATCTTCAGGATCACATGCTTTTGCTTGGTCGCAAAACACCTGTTGAAAAAATTGCCAATTTCCTTGCAGAGCGTGCCAACCGGATGTTGGAGCGGAACAATAAAGCGGGAACGGTTGAAGCAGTCGAAGTGATGCTCCCCATGAGCCGGACGGATATTGCGGATTTTCTGGGTTTGACAATTGAAACGGTGAGCAGAACCTTCACCAAACTGCGCAAAAGCGGCGTTATTGAACTGAGAACGTCTCAAAATGTCATCATCCGCAATCTCGAAGAGTTGCAAATTCTGGCCGACGGCGAAAATTAAGACCCCCACAAGAGCGAGAGAGACGTTTCATGGTAACAGCGCTTGCTGAAAAATATAGTGCCCCGGTGCCGCGGTATACAAGCTATCCAACGGCCCCGCATTTCCAGTCGGTTCAGGATACCGATTTTTATGAAAACTGGCTGAATAATCTGGATCCGGCCAAGCCGATCTCGCTCTATTTTCATGTGCCATTTTGCCGGGAAATGTGCTGGTACTGTGGCTGTCATACCAAGATCACCAAGAAAGATGCCCCGATCGAGGATTATGCCGCTGCGCTGAGAGCTGAGCTTTCGACATTGATTAAGCGATTGCCAGCTCGTTTTAAAGTCTCGCATGTTCATTGGGGCGGCGGTACGCCCAGTATCCTTTCCGCTGACGATTTCAGCAGTATCATGGCAATGATTGCGACACATTTCGATTATACCCCGGACGCAGAACGGGCCATCGAAATTGACCCCAGAACCGTTGATGAGCGGATTATCAAGGCGCTGGCTGCGGCAGGGATCAATCGCGCCAGTCTGGGCGTTCAGGATTTCAATCCAAGCGTTCAATTGGCGATCAATCGCGTGCAACCCTTTGAGATGACACGGGATGTTGTGGATTTACTGCGGGCAAATGGTATTCAGGATATCAATTTTGATTTGATGTATGGCCTGCCCCTGCAAACAGTCGCAGATGTGCGCAGAACAATTGATTTGTCCCATGAGATGAAACCGGACCGAATTGCGTTGTTTGGTTATGCCCATGTGCCGTGGATGAAGACCCACATGAAATTAATTCATGATGCGGATTTGCCGGACACGGAACTGAGGGTGGAGCAGGCCATGGTAGCGGCCAGTTATTTGCAGGAGCTGGGGTATACACAAATTGGTCTGGATCATTTCGCCAGTCCCGATGATACGATGGCGAAAGCGCTGGGATCGCGTCAATTGAAGCGAAATTTTCAGGGCTATACCACAGATGACGCGGAGACGCTGATCGGCCTTGGTGCATCGGCCATTGGCATGTTGCCAGAGGGATATGTGCAGAATGTTGTCAGTATTCCTGAGTATAAACGCGCGGTCATGAGCGGCGAGTTTGCAATTACAAAAGCCATAGCGGTATCAAGCGATGACGTCATTCGCCGCGAGATTATCGAGCGGTTAATGTGCGACCTGGCGGTTGATCTGGCCGAGGTTGAGCACCGTCATAATCTGCCGGATGCAAGTTTTGAAACTGAGCTGGCAAGGTTGCAGGAATTCGCTGCAGATGGCCTGTTGTCGATCACTGGAAAGCATATTCATGTCAACGAAGACGGGCGATTTTTGGTTCGAAGCATCTGTGCTGTATTTGACACGTATCTTGGAAAAGGAGCAGGAAAACACTCACGGGCGATTTAAACGTATGCGATAAAAACGTTTAATATTAGCTTGCGCTGTATTGTGCGCTATGTGGGTGATGTAGGCTTTGCTAATTGACTGAGGTCAATGCAAGTCCTAAGCGGTGAGGGCATTGTCCAAAATTGGGGAATAACGACCTTATTCTTCATTTTGAGTGAGGCAATTTTCTCATTTTCTTGCAATGTATTAAAATAAACGGATGACTGGTATGAACCTGTTATGGATAGCCTTTTCGATCATCGGAGCTGTCCTTGGTCTTTTGCTTTCAGCTAAAGCAGACGATCAGGGAATGATGATCCATGGCATGATTTTCGCTATTGCGTCGGTTATCGCCGCCTATGCGTTAATTTCACAGCATTACAGACAAAAACCTGTTGCCGCGACAACCACTGGGGGAGTGGATTATAACACCGAGATCGTAAAATATGGTGTTATCGCTTCGACCTTTTGGGGTGTTGTTGGTTTTCTGGTTGGCGTTGTAATCGCCTTTCAACTTTCTTTTCCAGTGCTTAATCTGGATCTGCCTTGGACAAGCTTTGGTCGGTTACGCCCCTTGCATACGTCCGCGGTGGTCTTCGCCTTTGGCGGTAACGTGCTGCTGGCAACTTCCTTCCATGTGGTTCAACGGACATGCCGGGCGCGTCTTGCGGGGACATTCGCGCCGTGGTTCGTCTTCTGGGGATATCAGCTTTTCATCGTGCTGGCCGCGACAGGTTATCTCTTGGGTATCACGCAAGCCAAAGAATACGCAGAACCAGAGTGGTATGTGGATATTTGGTTGACTGTGGTCTGGGTTGTTTACCTGCTGGTTTTCCTTGTCACACTTTGGAAGCGGCAAGAAAAGCATATCTATGTTGCCAACTGGTTCTATCTCGCCTTTATCGTAACAGTTGCCATGCTTCACGTTGTGAATGCGCTGGCGTTGCCTGTTAGCCTTACAGGGACAAAAAGTTACTCCCTGTTCGCAGGTGTGCAAAGTGCTTTGACCCAGTGGTGGTATGGCCATAACGCAGTGGGCTTCTTCCTGACAGCCGGTTTCCTTGGGATTATGTATTACTTCATCCCGAAAAGAGTGAACCGCCCGGTTTATTCTTACCGTTTGTCAATTATCCATTTCTGGGCCCTGATCTTCTTATACATCTGGGCAGGTCCGCATCATCTTCATTACACAGCTTTGCCTGACTGGTCACAAACGCTTGGTATGACATTCTCCATCATGTTGTGGATGCCATCCTGGGGCGGCATGATCAATGGTCTGATGACCTTGTCTGGTGCGTGGAACAAGCTGCGTACGGATCCGGTTGTTCGCTTCCTGGTCACGTCTGTTGCCTTCTACGGCATGAGCACATTTGAAGGTCCATTGATGTCAATTAAAGCGGTTAATGCGCTGAGCCATTATACGGACTGGACAATTGGTCACGTTCATTCTGGTGCCCTTGGCTGGGTTGCTTATGTGAGTTTCGGTGCCCTGTACTTCCTGGCCCCTGTGGTCTGGAATCGCAAGTCCCTGTATTCTGACAAGCTGGTTTCCCTGCATTTCTGGGTCTCAACTATCGGTATCCTTTTGTACATCAGTGCAATGTGGGTCTCCGGTATCATGCAAGGTCTGATGTGGCGTGCTTATGATGCCTTTGGGTTCCTTGAATATTCATTCAGTGAAACTGTGGAAGCCATGCATCCTTTCTATGTCATTCGGGCACTTGGCGGCGTTTTGTTCCTGCTCGGTTCTTTGATCATGGTCTACAACCTGTGGCGGACTGCCAGAGGTGATGTCCGGGTCTCCGAGAAGGATGAAGTTATTCTCAATGCCGAATTTGCGGTTGGGAGGTAAGGAATATGTTCAGTCATAAAATTATTGAGAAAAATTCCGTCCTCATGCTGGTTTTGACACTTGTCGTTGTCTCCATTGGCGGCATTATCGAAATCGCACCGCTGTTTTATCTGGAAAGCACGATCGAGAAGGTGAAAGGGGTTCGCCCCTATAGCCCGCTCGAACTTGCCGGTCGGAACATTTACATCCGTGAGGGTTGCTATAACTGTCACAGTCAGATGATCCGGCCTCTCCGCGATGAAGCAGAGCGCTATGGTCATTACTCACTGGCAGCAGAGAGTATGTATGATCATCCGTTCCAGTGGGGATCCAAAAGAACAGGTCCTGATCTGGCCCGTGTTGGGGGACGTTATTCTGATGAATGGCATGTTACCCACCTCCGCCGGCCACAGGACGTGGTTCCGGAAAGTGTGATGCCAGCCTATTCATTCCTTGAAAATACGGAATTGAAGGTACCTGATATTCAGGCAGATCTGATTGCCAACCGGATGCTGGGTGTTCCTTATACGGATGAGATGGTCGAACTGGCTGCGGCTGACCTGAAAACTCAGGTTGATCCGGATGCGGATGATGTCGATGGCCTGCTTGCCAGATATCCAAAAGCACAGGTGCGGAACTTTGATGGAAATCCAGAAATGGTTTCTGAAATGGATGCGCTGATCGCTTATTTGCAAATGCTGGGGACTTTGGTGGATTTCACCTCATATGATCCCGCAAGCGGACATCGGTAGGAGGAATTTATGGATTTAACATATCAGGATGCTTCCTATTTCGCCCAGACTTACGGTCTGATCTATCTGTTCGGTTTATTTGTGATTGTGCTGCTTTACGCGCTTTGGCCAAAGAACAAGAAGAAGTTCGATGAAGCAGCAAATATCCCGCTTGAGGAGAAAGACTAATGTCCAAAGTGGAAAAAGATGACGTCTCTGGCGTCGATACAACAGGTCACGAATGGGACGGGATTAAAGAGCTGGACAACCCAATGCCACGCTGGTGGCTGTGGACTTTCTATGCCTGTATTATCTGGTCTATTGGTTATTGGGTAGTATACCCGGCCTGGCCACTGGTTTCAGATTATACCAAAGGGGCGTTTGGCTATACGTCACGCGGACTTCTTGAAGAAGAAGTTGCGGCAGTGGATGCCAGTCGTTCTGAAGTGACGGCAGCATTGGTGGGCGCGGATTTGTCTTCGGTTAAAGACAATGAAGAGCTTTATCAGTT
Organism: Sneathiella sp.; assembly: GCA_034669685.1. Lineage (GTDB taxonomy): Bacteria > Pseudomonadota > Alphaproteobacteria > Sneathiellales > Sneathiellaceae > Sneathiella. Next base: position 1,363,114 of record JAXMOU010000001.1, on the reverse strand, counting down.
TGCAGTTGCAGGGGGTCGTTCTCATTTTGCGGTGAATTGTTCACAGTGCCATGGTTCTGGTGCGCAAGGTGGTCCGGGCTTTCCAAACCTGAACGACGATGACTGGCTTTGGGGCGGAACTGTGGATGACATTTATCAGACTATCCGGTTTGGTATCCGTTCAGGCCATGATGAAACCCGCACCGGTGAAATGCCTGCTTTCGTTCGCGATGAAATCCTGGAGAAAAGCCAAGCCTCTGACGTGGCAGAATTTGTTCTGTCCCTGTCACAGGAGGGCCGGGATGCCGAAGCAGTTGCCAAGGGCAAGGAAATCTTTGCGGCTGAATGTGCCGCTTGCCATGGTGACAATGCGAAGGGAAATCGGGAACTGGGAGCCCCGAATTTGACGGATGCGATCTGGTTCTATGGTGGCGACAAAGAGACGATTGTTAAAACCATTACCAATGGTCGTGCCAATGTGATGCCTTCATGGGATCACCGGTTGGACGACAGCGTGATCCGCCAGATCAGCCTTTATGTACATTCTTTGGGCGGCGGTGAATAAGCCGCCCTTGAAACACAATTATATTGCTTGAAACAGGTGTGCCGGTTCGCTGGCACACCCCTTAAGCGGAGCTAGAAAAAAGTGGTCAGTACCCCCATCGAGAAGATTGACGTCGAAGCGGTCAATAAAAAAGAAAACCGCTCCCTCTACATGAAGCGTAAGAAGATCCAGCCCAAACGGGCAACCGGTAATTTCCGGCGCCTGAAATGGATCATCATGGGGATTACGCTGGCGATTTATTATGTGACCCCCTGGATCCGTTGGGATCGGGGTGCCGGTGCGCCAGATCAGGCTGTTCTGATCGATATGCAGCACAACCGGTTTTATTTCTTCTTTATCGAGCTGTGGCCCCAGGAGGTGTATTACATCACCGGTATCCTGATCGTGGCCGCGTTGTCGCTGTTTCTGGTGACATCATTATTTGGCCGGGCGTGGTGCGGTTATTCCTGCCCGCAAACGGTTTGGACAGACTTGTTCATTTTTGTCGAGCGCGCGGTTGAAGGTGATCGCAATGCGCGCCTGAAACTGGACAAGGCACCGATGAGTTTTGACAAGCTGCGCAAGCGCATTTCCAAGCATGTGATCTGGCTGTTGATCGGGGTTGTGACCGGCGGGGCGTGGGTTTTTTACTTTGCGGATGCGCCCACATTGCTGCGCGATCTGTTCACGTTTGAAGCCAGCAGCGTTGCCTATATTACAATTGCCGTGCTGACCGCGACGACCTATGTGTTCGGCGGTCTGATGCGCGAGCAGGTCTGCACCTATATGTGCCCATGGCCGCGTATTCAGGGCGCGATGATTGACGAAGAGTCTTTGAGCGTGACCTATCACGAGCTGCGCGGTGAGCCGCGTGGTCCGCATAAGAAAACGGATAGTTGGGAAGGTCGGGGCCATTGCATCGATTGTAATCAGTGCGTCGCGGTTTGTCCGATGGGCATTGATATTCGCGACGGCGCGCAGCTGGAATGTATTACCTGCGCTCTGTGTATTGATGCCTGCGATGAAGTGATGGAGAAGGTCGGACTGCCCAAAGGCTTGATCAGTTATGATACTTATGCCGGTCAGAAAACGGCAGAACCCATCAAGAAAGTGAAGGTTCGCTTCATTCGGCCGCGGACAATTGCCTATGCGGTTTTGCTGGCGGCCGTTGGTAGTGTTATGCTGGTGACGCTTTTGAACCGCTCGGTTCTGGATGTGAACGTTATTCGTGATCGCAATCCACTGTTTGTGAAGCTGTCCGATGGAACGATCCGCAATGGCTACACGGTCAAGATTTTGAACAAGGTGCATGAAACCCGCCGCTATCAGATTGTGATCGAAGGACTGGATGGGGCCAAAAGCTGGCTGCAGACGGAAGGGCCGGTAAATCACAGCCTGATCGTGCCGGTGCCGGGCGATGCGGTTTCCAGTGTGAAACTGTTTATTGCCGCGCCAGAGGGGGCACTTGAAGAGGAAAGCAGCCGGGATATTGAGATTGTTGTGAAGGATCTTCTGAACGGCAACAGCGATACGCAGGATACAACTTTCAAAGGACCAAGGAAATGACCGCAATGGCAGAGAAAAAACTCGAAGGCAGGCATGTGCTTTATATGCTGCTGGGCTTTTTTGGCTTCATGTTTGCGGTCAATGGCGTGTTTGTCTATTTCGCGCTCAGCAGTTTTTCAGGACTGTCCACCGAGGATGCCTATAAAAAAGGGCTGAATTACAATGCTGCGCTGGCCGAGCAGGAAGCGCAAACGGCGCGTGGCTGGAAAGCTTCACTTGATGTGGTGAACGAGACCGATGGCCGCGTTGCGATCAGCTTGATGTTGGTGGATAAGGATGGTCAGGCCATTGATATCCGATCAGCCACGGGCGTGCTGCGCCGTCCTGCGATATCCGGTCAGGATATTGAGGTGGCCCTGATGCCAAAAGGGGATCGGGCTGAAACAGTTCTAAGCCTGCCCGCCCTTGGAAATTGGGATTTGAATCTGGTGGTTGATGCCGGGGATTATGATAAACCCTATCGGGTTGAGAAACGGTTATGGGTCAAGTAACGTCAAACACAAGCGTAGACTATGTGCCGCCGCTGTATAGAGGCGGGGCGAGTTGCTGTTCAGGCGGTGCATTGGCGCTTGCCAGTGCCAGCGATCCGGCGATGGACTACGCCAGTTTTGTGGCCGCCGATCCAGCCGCCTTTGTTAATCACGATGAAGCGGGCGACAGCGTACTTCACTTGCTGGTCGAAGGCATGCATTGTGCCAATTGTATTCAGAGCATTGAAAAGACCCTGAAATCAGACCCTGCGGTAATCGAGGCGCGGGTCAATTTTTCAACCCGGCGCCTATTGCTGCGCTGGCACGCGGATCAGGCAGAGGCCGGAGAGCTGGTAAAGCCGGTTATTTCACTGGGTTATGGCTTAACGCCGTATGATCCGGCGCTGCTGAAATCCGCCTCTGAGGAGGAAAATAAACGGCTGCTGAAAGCCATGGGGGTTGCCGGTTTTGCGGCGGCCAACGTGATGCTGCTGTCGGTCTCCGTATGGGCCGGGATCTTCTCCACCGATATGGGCCCCTCCACCCGTGATTTCATGCATTGGGTCTCAGCACTCATTGCCATGCCCGCAGTGGCCTATTCCGGGCAGGTGTTTTTTAAATCTGCACTGGGCGCCCTGAAAGCGGGACGTCTGAATATGGATGTGCCGATTTCGCTGGCGGTTATACTGGCGACGGGGATGAGCCTGTCGGAGACTATTCAGGGCGGGGAATATGCTTATTTTGACGCGGCGGTGACGCTGCTTTTCTTCCTGCTGATAGGCCGTTATCTGGATAATCAGGCCCGCAGTAAAGCCAGATCGGCGGCGGAAAGACTGCTGCTGCTCAAAGCGGTGGCGGCAACCGTGATTGAAGCGGATGGCAGCCACCGATCCGTGCCCGTGGACATGGTAACGCCGGGCACCTTGGTGCATGTGGCCAGCGGAGATCGTTTTCCGGTGGACGGCGAGATTTTTGAAGGCACAACTGAAATTGACAACAGTCTGGTCACCGGCGAAAGCCTGCCCATTGGCGGGACCGAGGGCACAGCTGTTTATGCCGGGACGCTGAACCTGTCGGCGCCGGTTAAGGTGCGCGCGACGAAAACCGGCGAAGATACCCTGCTGGGCGATATTGTTCGCCTGATGGAAAATGCCGAGCAGGGCCGCGCCAGCTATGTGCGCATTGCCGATCGGATCGCAGAATATTACGCACCAACCGTTCATATTCTGGCGGCGGTGACGTTTGCCGGGTGGTTGCTGTTAGGCTTTGACTGGCAGGTCTCCCTGATACAGGCCGTGGCGGTTTTGATTGTGACCTGTCCATGCGCACTAGGGCTTGCAGTGCCTGTCGTGCAGGTGGTGGCCAGCGGACGGTTGCTTGCCAGTGGTATTTTGGTGAAAGCGGCAGATGGCCTTGAGCGGCTGGCGCAGATTGACACAGTTGTCTTTGATAAAACAGGTACGCTTACCGAAGGGCGATTGGATCTGGTCAACCGGGACGCCATTCCCGATGACGCATTGAATTTGGCCGCGAGCCTTGCACTGACCAGCCGGCATCCACTTGCGCAAGCCGTGGTGCGCGCTTCGGCGAATGTGAAAGCGGCGGCAGGTGTGGCCGAATTGCCGGGGCAGGGCCTGCGTGCAGACACTGCATCCGGTGAGGTTCGCCTTGGAAGCCGGTCTTGGTGTAATCCCGATGCAGATGCGGCAAAAATAGAAGGTGGCTTGCCTGAATTGTGGTTGGTGCAACCGGGCAAAGCGCCGCTGCAGTTCCTGTTTGAAGACTGCCTGCGCCCTGAAGCGGCAGAGACGATTGCCGCCCTTACAAAAATGGGTCTGTCGGTTGAGCTGTTGTCAGGGGACCGGGCCGAAGTTGCAGCCAGCGTCGCTGGTGAAGTGGGGATTGCGCACTGGACATCCGATGTGCGCCCCGAAGGAAAAGTGGAGCGCTTGCAGGCGCTGCATGACGCAGGGCGTAAAGTATTGATGGTTGGTGATGGTTTGAACGATGCACCGGCGCTGACCACCGCGCATGTATCCATGTCACCGGCAAGCGCCGCTGACGTTAGTCAAACCGCGGCAGATTTCGTCTTTCAGGGACGGAGTTTAGGGTCGGTTGTCGAGACGGTGCGCGTGGCCCGTTTCTCACAGCGGCTGGTGACGCAGAATTTCAGTCTGGCATTTGCCTATAACGCGATCGCGGTGCCACTGGCGGTTCTGGGCTTTGTGACGCCGCTGTTTGCAGCCGTTGCCATGTCCGCATCGTCCCTGATTGTCTGTGCCAATTCCATGCGGCTTGGCCGCAGAAGGAAATCGTTGTCATGAACGTACTGATTTACCTGATCCCAATTGCCCTATTTCTGGGTGGCCTTGGACTTGCGGCGTTCCTGTGGAGCCTGAAATCAGGTCAGTATGAAGATCTGGACGGCGCAGCCAATCGCATCCTGCTGGATGACGATGAGGTTGAACGGCCAAAGCGCCCTTAAGCGCTTAAGCGATCTTTGTCTGGATCAGTACGTCATCCTCAGGAAAGCTGGGGCCTTTAACCGTTTCATTGCCGATCTCAGGCGTTCTGGGGATATTCAACGAGGCAATCAATGAGACGCCTGCCATTGCTGCGCCTGCCAGAAAGACACTGGCTGGAGACGTGAGCCACAAAATACCAAACAGAACAGGGATGACCACCGCTGCAATGTGATTGATTGTAAAGCTGACGCTGGCCGTAGCCGCCATATCTTTTGGATTGGCGATCTTCTGGAAGTAGCTTTTAATCCCGATGGCAAAGGCAAAAAACAGGTGATCAATGATATACAGGGCACCTGCCAATTTATCGTTGGTGACAAAGGCATAAGCGATGAACACCAGAACGAGCCCAGAATATTCAAAGACAAGCGCTTTGCGTTCGCCCCAATGGGAAATCAGACGTCCAATTCGCGGCGCAAGGAATATATTGATGGCATGGTTTGTAAGGTAGAGCGCTGTAATTGTAGAGACGTCATAACCGAATTTTTCGACCATCATGAAACCCGCAAAAACCATGAAAATCTGGCGGCGAGCACCTGCAAGGAAAGTCAGCGCGTAATAAAGCCAGTAGCGTTTGCGCAGGATAATTTTCTTGGTTTGCAGGACTTCAATATGAAACTGCGGGAATGCAGTCCAACAGACAAGTGCCGCAAATATGGAAATGGAGCCGCCGAGCGCATACATGGTCGCATATTCAATACCGGCAAATTTCGTGGCCACATAAATCAGACCATATACGGCAAGCGAGGCAAAGGCCTGCGCTGAGAGTTGCCGGCCCATCACCAGCGGCGCGCGTTCCTTGGAAACAAGTTGCAAGGTGAGAGATTGCCGCAGGGTTTCATGATAATGAAAGCCCACTGACATCAAAATTGTGGTAAAGTAGAAGCCAAATTCACTGGGAAAGAAACCTGTTGCGGCGACCCCGATCCCAAAAACAAGCAACGAGAGCATCATCAGACGCTGCTCGGCAATGACCATCAAGACAAAAATCACTGTAAAGGCCAGCAAGCCCGGTACTTCACGCAGGGATTGCAGGATACCGATTTCGCGGCCGGTAAAATTGACAACATCAACCGCAAAGTTATTGAGGAGTGCCATCCATACGGCAAAACCAGCGCCCCAGGCGGCGGCAGTGATCATTAAAAGGGTTTCTGGCTTATGCCATGTTTTTGTTTGCATGATATTTTTCTTTAGCTTCGTGGCAGCGAAAAAAGCTGCAAAGGGGATGTTTGACACACAACAGAAATTTAGAACGACATATTTTAGACAAAAAGTCAATTTAAGCGGTGTAGATCAAATGGTATCGCACCAAAATATGCAGAAGCTGTATATCGCTCACAACTCCTGAGGCTATTCGTTCGAACAGGGGACTGATATAGTTTATGCAATTTGAATATGAGAAGGCAATAACATGGCGATATGGGGTAAATTGGTAGGGGGTGCAGCGGGATTGCTGCTGGGCGGACCACTGGGCGCGTTGTTGGGCGGTGTCGCAGGTCATGTCGTTGATAAATACCGTGAAAATGATGATGAAGAGCAGCCAGATGGAGCCAATACGGCCCTGAAGCAAGTGGCTTTCACCGTTGCGGTTGTGGCGCTGGGCGCCAAACTGGCCAAAGCGGATGGAGTGGTAACGCGCGATGAGGTTGATGCGTTTAAACGGGTTTTCCGGATTCCAAAAGAAGAGCAGGCGAATTTTGCCAAGTTTTTTGATAAAGCCCGTCAGGATACGGCCGGATATGAGGCCTATGCCCATCAGATCGCGCGGATGTTCAAAAACAGCCCGCAAATTAAGGAAGATTTGCTCAATAGTCTGTTTGCTATTGCCATGGCCGATGGTGTATTGCATCCCGACGAAGACACCTACCTGAAAACCATTGCCGAAATATTTGGGATTGACCCAACGAGTTATGATCGCCTGAGAAGTTACCATTCAGGGGCAGAAGCCCGTGATCCGTATCGTGTTCTGGGTGTTGCTTCCGATATTTCTGATACCGAATTGAAGACGGCTTACCGCAAGCTAATCCGGGAAAATCATCCCGATAAGGTGATGGCTGAAGGTTTGCCACAAGAATTTATTGATCTGGCCAACGACAAGCTGGCCAAGATTAATGCCGCCTATGATGAAATCGCTAAACAACGGGGCCTTTAATGGCGACAATCGCTATACAGCAAAATCTTTCTCCTAATTTTAATGATCGTCAGGATGATTGTGCAGTTTCCATGCTGGTTCTGCATTACACGGGTATGAAATCAGCCGCCGCGGCGCTTGATCGCTTGCGCGACCCTGAAGCTGAGGTTAGTGCCCATTATGTGATCGAAGAAAATGGCACGATCCATCAACTGGTGCCCGAGGACAAACGCGCCTGGCATGCAGGGGTCAGTCACTGGAACGGGATTTCAGATGTCAATTCAGCGTCAATTGGCATTGAGATTGTTAATCCAGGTCACGAATTTGGATATATTTCGTTCCCGAAGTTTCAGATCATGTCGATTGTTGAATTGTGCCAGAAGCTGGTCGATCAATACCGGATAAATCCATTGAACGTCGTGGGGCATTCGGATATCGCGCCAGCCCGCAAAAAAGATCCCGGAGAGCTGTTCCCCTGGAAATGGCTGGCAAAGAACCGGATCGGGTACTGGCCTGAGAAAATCATTATCCCCAATTTGGCAACCTTTGACATTGGGCCCTGCCTGAAAAAAATCGGGTATGACGTGAGCGATTTGCCAAAAGCGGTTGAAGCGTTTCAGCGCCACTGGCGGCCGTCGGAAATTAGTGGACTGTCAGATCCTGAGACTTGCCGCCTTGCGGCAACGGTGGCACATGCACGGGAAAACTTGACCTTGGATTAGGACAGGTTTAAGGACAGTGTCGCCAGATGGCTGGATGATCGCTTTATTTCATTTGAAATACAGAGGAAAGTCCGGGCTCCACGGAAATACGGTGCCGGTTAATGGCCGGCGGGGGCGACCCTAGGGAAAGTGCCACAGAAAGCAAACCGCCTGAATTTATTCGGGTAAGGATGAAAGGGTGCGGTAAGAGCGCACCGCGCGCCTGGCAACAGGGGCGGCACGGTAAACCCCACTGGGAGCAAAACCAAATAGGAACGGTCGATGCGGGGCATTGCTGCCGCATAAGCAGGTTTTCCGGGCTACCGTTCGGGTTGGTTGCTTGAGGTGGCTGGTAACAGACACCCTAGATGAATGATCATCCATCGAGAAATCGAGGACAAAACCCGGCTTACAGGCCATCTGGCACTTTAATTTCTAAAAACCGAACCCGACCCGGCATGATTTAGCATTTGATTGTGTTCGTCTGACGGGGTAAATCCTTATACTTACATAAAAATTTTGTACGATAGTCTGAAGAGTATGAACCGCCAATCCGACGTCAAATTGCGTGTGTCAGTTGTCCTGAAATTTATTGGGATCATGATCGGTTGCTTACTGTTCACGAGCAGCGCAGCATTTGCAGCCGGAGCTGCGTTGCCGCCACTGGTTTCGGACATCGGAATATGCCTGTTTGTTGCCAGTTTGATCGGGGTTGTCGCGGTGCGCTGCGGAATTCCCAGCATCGCTGCCTTTTTGCTGGGCGGTATTCTGGTGGGGCCCATTGGCTTTAAGCTGGTCACAGATCCCAAAAATATCGAAACGATTGCCGAATTTGGGTTCATCCTGCTGCTGTTTATGATCGGTCTGGAGATTGATATCCGCAAAATCGCCAGCAGCGGCAAGGTGATTGTGGTGTCCGGCATTTTGCAATATCCGCTGACGGTGCTGGCGGGGATTGTCGTTGTTAAGGGCGCGATCTGGGCGGGGCTTGGAAGCTGGTTCGACGGCGCCTATGATGCACTTTATTTCGGTATTTTTATTGCGGGCTCTTCCACGCTGCTGGTGATGAAACTGTTTCAGGAGCGCTATGAGCTGGGCACGGAATCAGGCCGTTTGGCGCTTGGAATACTGGTGTTTCAGGATATCTGGGCGATTATTGTCTTGGTGCTACAACCCACTTTCCATTCGCCGGAACTTGGACTGGCGCTGCTTTCCTTCATTGGCATGTTCCTGCTGGTCGGGATTTCTTATGTACTGGCAAAATTTGTGGTGGTGCGCGCCTTTAAATGGTTGGCGAAAGATCCACAAATGGTGTTTGTCGGATCTATTGGCTGGTGCTTCACGATCGTGTTTATCGGCAGCAGTTTTGATGCGGTTGGGCATATGCTCATTGATTATCCGGGCTCGCTTGCCGTTGGATCGGGCATGAGCGCGCTGATTGCCGGTATGACCATTGCAACGCTGCCTTATAGCCATGACATAATTGCCAAGGTGGGGATCGTTCGGGATTTCTTCATTGTGCTATTCTTTGTCGCGCTGGGCATGAGTATCCCGGAAATTAAAGACGCCAGTATTTTGATGATTGCACTGGCGCTTGCGATTTGTTCAATCGCGACCCGCCAGTTTATCTTTATGCCCCTGTTTTACGCGACAGGGGGGGATCGGCGTCTGGCGCAGATATCTGCGGTGCGCCTTGCGCAGATTTCGGAATTTGGTCTGGTCATTGCGTATCTGGGGGGCAATTACGGACATATATCGGAAAGCTTTACCAGTGCGATTATTATTGCGTTTGTCATTACAGCGCTGCTAACGCCGTCCTTTTTTGAGCATGCCTATCGGATTTATGGCTGGTTCGGCCCGGTTTTTGACAGGTTAGGGTTTCGCGAACCGAAAGCAGTGCATCAGGATGATGAGGTTAAGGCCGATATTGTTCTGCTTGGGTTTCATCGGGTTGCGTCTTCCTTGCTGCACGAAATTTCAATTCACCGGCCCGAATTGATGAAACGTATTCTGGTGATCGATTTTAATGTGCAAATTCATCCAGCTATTCGCAAGCTGGGGGCATCCGTTCGATATGGGGATCTGGCTAGCGAGCTGACCTTGCGTCATGCGGGGCTGGATGATGCCAGCGTGATTGTCGCGACCATTCCCGATGAAATTTTAAAGGGAACCAAGAATAAAACCCTTGTTCATACGCTACGCCAGATTAATGACAAGGCGGTCATCATTGCCAACGCGGAAGCCCCGATGGCGGTAAAAGAGCTATATGACGCGGGGGCGAATTACGTCTATATGTCCCGCGTGGATACCGCCCGCGCGCTGGATCATCTGATTGAGCGAACGCTGGATGGGACGCTGGATGAATATCGCGAGCAGCAACTGGCGACCCATGGTAAATCCCATGAGCGTACCGAGGTGCTGCACTAGGCACCAATCCCGTTAGAAATAAGCGTCATCGAAGATGGTTTTAAATAAGCGGGCCTGTTTGAGGTTGGCTCCGCGAAGGTAGGCTGCCGTAAAATTTGCCGCCTGTGCCGAGGCATCCCTGAAATCTGCCTTGAAAAGTTGGGCGTGGGTGAAGTCTGCATTTTCCAGATCTGCATCCCTGAAATCCGCCCGATTAGCGACGGCCCCCCTGAACTGGCAGCCGGTTAGATCGGCAAATGCGAATGTGGCTTTTGACAGATATGTTCCATTGAAAAGAGCGCCGCAGAGGTTGGCATTGGTAAAATCAGCCTGTTCCAAATCCAGATCCGAAAAATCGAAGCCGGACAAATCGGCGCCGGCCAAGTCTGCGCCGTTCAGGCGTATTTTCTGCCGGACCGCGCCTTGAACCAGTTGATTGAAACTGGTCGCAGCGGGGTCCGTGAAAATAAGGTTCCTGTGTATGTTCTGAATTTTGATTTTCGAATTTTGGAACAACTCATATCTCTCAACCGGGGGACAGGGTAAGGACGTATCGTCTCCGGCTTTGTGAGGTGAGTTTATGCGTTAAGTTTCATCCATAGGAGCATTGGCGGGGTTGGGAATGAATGTAGGTAAGCTGGAGTCCTGAGCGAGCAGGGGGCTTAGAAGGATAGCCTCAGGCAGGCAATGTCGGAAGGCAGGTTGCGGACCCTGATCCTGATTTTTTCTTGTTTGATAAAGTGAGCAAAATTTAAACGCGCTTTTGCTTAAATCGGATGCGCCAAAATCGGAATTGTCCAGGCTACAAGCTGTAAACTGTCCGCCGGGCAAATTGCAGCGATCAAAGAAGCTTGTTTCAAGAAGGCAGGATTCAAATTTCAATTTGTTGATGCCTGGTATGATGTAGGAGAATTTGCATTTTTCATAGATTGTGCCGTGAGTGATCATAGTTTTGATCGCGCGGGCTTTAAAAATGCAATCTGTGATTTTAGAGTCGTAAATTCGGAAATATTGAACTGTCGGATATTTGAAGCGTGTTTTTGAGACTTTGCTATCGATAACAGTTGAGTGGCTGAAATCTGTATAATTAAAAGCTGATTTATTCATTGTCACATTTGATAATTTGTTTGCTCTGAAGCGTGACAGTTCAAACCCACAGTTTTCGATCAGCAGGTTTTTAAAGAGATTATCGTCAATGTCGGCATTCGAAAAACGAACTTTATAGAAGCCACAATTGTCCTGCAGGGCTTCCTGAGAGGTACTCTGACCTTTAAATTGATTTCCCAGAATACGGGTTTCCTGGAAGTCACATTCCTGAAAAAGGCAGGTTTCGTGGCGTGTGTCGCAAAAGTGTCCGCCTTCAAAAACGGCAGTGTTTATTGAACAAGAATTGAAATAACTTTGGTAAAATTTGCAGGCGAGCAATCGGCAGGCCCTAAAGCGTGTTTGTTCGAAGGTTGCCTTGATTGCAGTGCAATTTTGAAATGTGACATTTATGAAATTTACGTTTTTCAGCTTCGTGTTTTCTAATTGCACATCAATCAGGTTCAGGTTTTGAAAAGTCAGGCCTTCAATCGTCTGATTGGAAAAATCAGCGCCCTTGATATTAATTCCATGACTAAGCGCCCTATCAACCAATATTGAGAAGTTGGGGGCGGTGTTATCGACAAATAGAATATTTCCGTTGCGATGTTTAAGCTCCATTTCGGGGGTCCTTACTTACGTGTTTAGGGGATTAAGATTGTCAGTGCCCATGCCAGCGCCTTCCGCGCTGTTGCAGACAGTTTGTTTCGGTCGAATCTAGTTGATGGTGCAATGACGCGCGGGCGGGGCTGTTGTGCCGAAAGATAGTAATATTTATTTTTCACAGTTTTTTTTGAAAAGCGTCATAGGCCTTATGGGCCTTGGGATAGAGCTGACTTTACAAGTAAGAACAAAGTATAAACATGCTCAAATTTAGAAGAACAAAACATAAACATTAACCAATTAAGTATCGGCTAAATAACGCAGAAGTCATGTTTTGAGGCGGGAATAGTTAACGTGACCTAAACCCTTGAAAAAGTGTAAGAATACCACCGATTTTAGGTCTATTTCCATTGACTCCCATAAATATCCATGATAATCCATAAAATCCCATTTCTTCTCCATTTTTCGCCGAATGGAGGGTGGGTAGGCGAAGTTATTCAGGAAATCTGCGGGGTTCGAAGGGCATGTCCCTATTTCTGTCCACACACAAAAACAAGATCGACAAAAAGGGTCGGGTGTCTGTGCCTGCGCGCTTTCGGTCCAATCTTGTGGGCCGTGGATTTGAAACCGTCGTTCTGTTTCCTGACTTTGAAAGCAACTGCATTAACGCCTGTGATATGGGTGTAATGGAAGGGTTGCTGGCAAAAATCGGGGGGTTTGACCCCTTTTCCGAAGACCGTGAAGCTGACGCAGATGTCTTGATGGCAGAGGCTATCGAGCTGTCTATCGATGGAGATGGCCGGATTATGGTGCCTGCCAACATGATGGAGCAGGTCGGTTTTGACGGTGAGTGCCTTTTTGTTGGGCGCGGAGATAGTTTTCAGCTTTGGCGTCCTGCCGAATTTGAAGAACGGATGAAAGCCGTTAAAGAGCGCGCACGCCAGAAACGGCAGCGTGGCAGTTCAGTCGGGCGGGCAGAATAATGACCGCAAAATCCCCTCATATTTCAGTGTTGTTAAACGAGGTCCTGCATATTCTCTCGCCAAAATCAGGCGAGGTGATGGTTGATGGAACGTTTGGTGCTGGCGGTTATAGCCGCGCCATACTCGAAGCTGCGCCCTGCAAGCTATATGGCATTGATCGCGATCCCCGGGCAATTGCCATTGGGCAGGAATTGCAGGCAGAGGCAGACGGTCGGTTCTCAATCCTGGCTGGTGTTTACGGTGATATGCAGGAATTGCTGTCGCACGAAGGTGTGGACCAGGTTGATGGCATCGCGCTGGATATTGGCGTCTCTTCCATGCAGATCGATGAGGCCGAGCGCGGATTTTCCTTTATGAACGATGGGCCGCTGGATATGCGCATGTCAGCAACGGGCGCAACGGCAGCCGATATTGTGAACACCGAAAGCGAAGAAGAACTGGTTCGTATCATTTTCAGGTTTGGTGAAGAGCGCCGGGCACGGGCCGTGGCGCGGGCGATTGTTGAGCGCCGGGAGACAAAAAGTTTTAGCCGGACAACAGAGCTTGCAGATGTCATCGCAAGTGTCGTTCGGCCAACGGGTAAGGGTATTCACCCGGCAACGCGCACCTTTCAGGCGCTGCGTATTCATGTGAACGATGAGCTGGGTCAGCTGCGTGAAGGGTTGGAAGCGGCGGAGCGTGTTCTGGCGCCGGGCGGACGTTTGGCGGTTGTCTCGTTCCACAGTCTGGAAGATCGACTGGTTAAAAATTTTCTGGCAGAGCGCGCGGATGCCAAAGGCAATCCGTCACGTCATTTGCCCATGACATCGGAAAAAGCCAAGCCATCGTTTGAATTGGTCAAGCGCGGTGCAATCAAGGCAGGCAAAGAAGAGCTTGAGGTCAATACCAGATCCCGCTCGGCCCGGCTTCGCGGTGCAATTCGCACGGATGCCCCTGTATGGAGGGCCGCCTGATGCGTTGGAATTTTACGCTGATCATCGGGGCCATGGTTGTAGGTGTTTCTTACGGCCTTTACCAGTTGTCCTATGAAGTTCAGCAGCTCAATTCGGATCTGTTGCAAATTCGCAAACAGATTAAAGAGAATAAACAGGCGGTTCAGATCCTGAAAGCGGAATGGGCCTATAAGAACCGGCCAGAGAATTTGCAGGCGCTGTCTGCCAAATACCTGCCGCTATTGCTTGTGGCACCATATCAGGTGGCTGGTCTTGCAGATTTGCCGGACCGCGAACTCAATCCAGACATTACAAGCATCGTCGGGGTTCCGATCCCGCGTCGCAAGCCCCGCATCGAACTGTATGAAGAAATTCCTTTGCCGCCAGCGGGTCTGCATGTTGCGACTTATCGAGCGAGCGAAGGGTTGGGTAGATGACGGATATTCAATCCAATGGCTTTGTTACGCCCTTAAAATCATCGAGCATACGTGTTGCTCCGTCTTCTCCCGCGCTACAAGGTAAAATCCGACTGGATGGCAGCGCCATGGAAACGCTGGAGCAGGGACGGAACCGTCTTGTGGTTGCCGGTGTTCTGTTTGCCTTCTGTTTCTTTGTGCTGGCGGGCCGGTTGGTCGGGTTGGCGCTAACGGATATTGGGGATGTTCTGGATGAGGCGGTTGAAGATACAGCGCCGAAACCGGCCCCCGTAGTAAATTATGTGCGCGCACCGATTTATGATCGCGCCGGTAATTTGCTGGCGGTGACGCTGAATACGGTGTCTGTATTTGCCGATCCACGTAAGGTCATGCACCCCGAAGAGGCCGCCCGTAAAATCGTCTCTGTTCTGCCGGGATTGAGCCTGGAAGATCTGGGGCGGAAATTTAAGGCGCGCCGGAATTTTGTCTGGGTGGAGCGGCATATAACACCGGGTCAGCAAAAGGCAATTAATGATCTGGGTATTCCCGGGATTTTCTTTCGAAAAGAGGAAAAACGGGTTTATCCCATGGGATCACTGGCATCCCATCTGGTCGGCTATACGGATATTGATAATAAAGGTATTGCCGGGGCTGAGAATTATTTCAATGACCAGCTTGCCGGTTTGGATGGGCGTCCAGCCGAGCCGTTATATCTGTCCGTTGATTTAAGGGTTCAATATGCGCTTCGCGATGAGCTAAGCCGCTATATGACAATTTTCAGGGCCATTGGCGCGTCAGGTCTGGTGATGGATGTGCAGACCTCAGAAATTCTGGGGATGGTATCCCTGCCTGATTTTGACCCCAACCGTCCCAATGATTACCCGCAGGACAACAAGTTTAACAAGACAACCCTTGGCGTCTATGAGATGGGGTCGACGTTTAAAACCTTTACAACGGCAATGGCGCTGGATTTAAAACAGGTGTCGCTGCGCGATGGCTATGATGCAACGGATCCAATCCGCTTTGCCGGTTTCCGTATTCGCGATGATCATCCGAAAAAACGCTGGCTGTCCGTTCCTGAAATTTACATGTATTCGTCCAACATCGGCACGGCCAAAATGGCCGTTGATGTGGGTCCTAAACGCCACAAAGCATTTTTGGAAAAACTGGGCCTGCTGCGCCGTCCTTTAGTTGAATTGTCAGAGGTGGGTGCCCCAATCTTGCCACCGCGCTGGAATACACTGGAAACCATGACGATTTCATATGGCCATGGCCTTTCTGTAAGCCCTTTGCAATTGAGCACGGCAGTGGGTTCCATTGTTAATGGCGGTATCTATCACAATCCGACAATTTTGCGGCGGAGCGGGGATGAAGAGCTGCAGGGTAAGCGGGTTATTAGTAAAAAAACATCGGATATTGTGCGCCGCCTGATGCGTCTGGTTGTCGAACAGGGAACAGGGAAGCAGGCCGCGGCTGAAGGGTATTTGGTTGGCGGTAAAACCGGCACCGCGGAAAAAGCGGTTAATGGCCGTTACAAGCGCGATGCGCTGGTGACATCTTTCGTCAGTGCCTTTCCCATGAATAATCCGCGTTATGTCGTTCTGGCCATGCTGGATGAGCCAAAAGGAAACGCATCCACGCACGGCTTTAGAAGTGCAGGCTGGACAACAGCGCCAATTGTGAAGCGATTGATTTCCAGAATTGGACCGATCCTGGGGGTTCAGCCCGTTGATGAGAAAAGCGAGTCCATTCTGAAGCAAATGCATGTTCCTCTTTACTCACGGGAGAAAAAACTTGCGACTTTCTGAGTTGCTGAAAGTGCCCGGGCTTGACCCGGCTTTGGATACAGATGTTACCGGGATTACGGCGGATAGCCGCGAAGTAAAACCTGGAAACCTGTTTGCGGCGCTTTCAGGAACCGATGCGGACGGCTGGTCCTATGTGGGATCTGCGATCGAGAAAGGCGCAATCGCTATTTTGAGCAGTGCGGAGCATAAAGGCGAAGATATGCCAGTTTACTGCCATGCGGTTTCAAACCCGCGGCTGGAACTGGCGCGGCTTGCTGATCGTTTTGAGGGCGTGAAGCCCGCGGTGGCCGCAGCGGTTACCGGCACCAATGGCAAAACATCCGTCGCCCATTTTACCCGCCAAATCTGGCAACAGATGGGGGTTGCAGCCGCAAGTATTGGCACCCTTGGTGTGGTAACCGATGAGGGCGCGGAATATCTGAACTACACAACGCCAGATCCGGTGATGCTGCATAAAGTTTTGCACCAGCTTAAAGATGATCAAATTGATCATGTAGTTTTGGAAGCGTCCAGCCATGGACTGGATCAACGCCGCGTGGATAGCGCTGGAATTTCAATCGCTGCCTTTACCAATTTTACCCGCGATCATATGGATTACCATTCGGACGCCGAAGAATATTTGCAAGCAAAACTGGGACTGGTTACGCGGGTTGTAGGTGACGGCGGTACAGCCGTATTAAACGCAGATTCAGAGGTGTTCGGCCGATTTAATGATGCGGCGAAAGCGCGCGGGTTGACGGTGATCACCTATGGTCATGCGGGAACGGATTTGCGGCTGATAAAGTCAAAATCCCATGCCCATGGTCAGCTTTTGAAACTTGAGGTTTATGGCCGCGATGTGTGTCTGGACCTACCGCTTGCGGGAGAGTTTCAGGCAATGAACGTTCTGTGCGCGCTGGGGATGGTGATTGCCGCGGGCGCTGATGTGACGGCTGCGCTGGCAACCCTGACGAAGCTGGATAGTGTTCCCGGGCGCATGGAGCTTGCGGCGAAACTGTCCAATGGCGCCGGCGTATATGTGGATTTTGCCCATACACCAGATGCATTGGAAACCGTATTGCGCGCGGTCCGCCCCCACACGGATAACCGGTTAATCACGGTATTTGGCTGCGGCGGTGATCGTGACAAAGGCAAACGGCCAGAAATGGGAAAGATCGCAGATGAGCTTTCTGATATCGCCATTGTGACAGATGATAATCCACGGACCGAAGATGCGGGCGTTATTCGGACTGAGGTTAAGGCGGCTTGCCCGAATGCGCTTGAAATTGGAGAGCGCAGGGAAGCCATTCGCCGCGCCATTGAACTGGCCAGTAGCGGCGACATTGTCGTGGTGGCTGGAAAAGGCCATGAAAGCGGACAGATCATTGGGGATCGGGTCATTCCTTTTGATGATCGAGTTGTGGTTCGCGAACTGGTTTCTGAACTGGAGGTGGGCTGATGAGTAGTCTTGCACTTTGGTCAGGGGCCGAAATTTTGGCGGCGACATCGGGGCATTGCGAAAGTGACGCGTGGTCAGTGAACGGTGTTTCCATTGATAGCCGTACGGTTGAGCCGGGTGATTTGTTCATTGCGATCGTTGGGCCTGCGAATGACGGACATGCTTATATCAAGTCTGCGTTTGAAAAAGGGGCGGTTGCGGCACTGGTCAGCAAAAGCGCAGATGATTATCCCGAGGGACTGCATGTCGTAGCCGTTGAAGATACGCAACTGGCTATGGAGCAGTTGGGGGTAGCCGCACGGCATCGCACCAACGCAAAAATTATTGCTGTTACAGGCAGTGTCGGTAAAACCGGAACCAAAGAAGCGCTGGCCCATTGCCTGAAAACGCAAGGAAAAACCCATTATAGCGTTGGCAGCTACAACAATCATTGGGGCGTACCGCTGTCGCTTGCCAGAATGCCCCGGGATACGGAATACGGCATTTTTGAATTGGGCATGAACCACGCGGGAGAATTAGGGCCCCTTTCCAAATTTGTCCGGGCGGACGTGGGGATTATCACCACAATCGCCGCCGCCCATCTGGAGTTTTTTAAAGATAAATCGGCAATTGCCGAAGCGAAGGCCGAAATTTTTGAAGGCTTGAAAAAGGGCGGAACAGCGCTGATCAATGCGGATATTGAAGAGTCGGATCTTCTGAAACGGCGGGCGCTTGAAGCTGGAATTACCCATATCGTGACCTTTGGCCGGAACCCAGATGCGGATGCGCGGATTGAAGAAATCAAGATGTTGCCGCAATCGAGTGAAATTTCTGCCAATATTGAAGGCGATAAACTCTCCTTCATCCTGTCAGTTCCCGGTGAACATTGGGCGGTAAATATCCTTGCGGTATTGGCCGCGATCAAGGCTGTTGGCGGCAGCGCGGCAAATGCAGCGCAGCAGCTTGCGCAGTTGCGGGCGCCGGGGGGACGCGGGGTGCAGATCGAAGTTCAAATGGATGCGGGAGCTTTCACAATTATTGATGAAAGTTACAACGCCAGCCCGATTGCCATGCAAGCCGCGTTCAAGGTTTTGGCCGGCACTGGGTTGCAGGGAGAGGGACGTAAAATAGTTGTGGTTGGAGATATGCGGGAACTTGGGGAAAAATCTGCAGAAATACATGCTTCTTTAGCAAATGATGTATTGGCAAGCGGGGCAGATATGGTATACGCCTGCGGACCCTATATGCAGCATCTTGTAGATGCGCTTCCCCAGCATTTGCAGACCGGATATACGGCGACCTCGAAAGAGCTCGCCGGTTTGGTGGTTGAGGCGGTGCAGCCAGAAGACGTGGTGCTGATTAAGGGATCACTTGGAAGTCAAATGAAAGTCGTACTGGATGCGCTCTGCGCATTAGATTCAGTGCAGGAGCCCGTCAAAGGTACGGGAGTGTAATATGTTATATAATCTTCTTTTCCCATTCGCAGATGATTTTCAGATTTTCAATCTGTTCCGCTATCTGACATTCAGAAGCGGCGGTGCGTTGCTGACCGCGATCCTGATCAGCTTTATTTTCGGCCCCAGAGTGATTAACTGGCTGAAAACCAAACAACATCGGGGCCAACCTATTCGCGATGATGGACCCCAAAGTCATATCATCACCAAACAGGGAACCCCAACAATGGGCGGCTTCCTGATCTTGCTCGCGCTTGGGATTGGAACGTTGCTATGGGCCGATTTGACAAACCGGTATGTCTGGTCGGTTCTGCTGGTCACCATGGGTTTCGGTGCCATTGGTTTCATCGATGATTATTTGAAAGTCAGCCGCCATAATACCGTAGGTGTGCCGGGTAGAATGAAGCTGCTGCTTCAAGTCATTATCGCGCTGGGTGCCACATACTGGATTGTTGATGTGACCAGTCCGGAACTGGCAACAGGTTTGACTATTCCCTTCCTGAAAAATGTTCTGATTGACCTTGGATGGTTCTACATCCCCTTTGGCATTGTGGTGATGGTCGGGGCATCAAATGCGGTAAACCTGACAGATGGTCTGGACGGTCTGGCGATTGTCCCCGTGATGATTGCAACAACGTCCTTCGGACTGATTGCGTATCTGGTTGGTAACGTCGTATTTGCTGAATATTTGCAGATCCAATCGGTGCCGGGCGCGGGTGAACTGCTGGTTTTTTGCGCCGCACTATTTGGCGCGGGGCTTGGGTTTCTATGGTTCAATGCACCGCCTGCCATGGTGTTTATGGGCGATACAGGATCGCTGGCCATGGGCGGTGCCTTGGGCGCGATCAGCGTTGTGACCCGCCACGAAATTGTGCTGGCCATTATTGGCGGCCTGTTCGTTTTGGAAACCGTGTCGGTGATTGTGCAGGTGGCATCATTCAAGCTGACCGGCAAGCGGGTGTTCCGCATGGCACCGCTTCATCACCATTATGAGCAAAAAGGTTGGCAGGAGCCGACAATCGTTATTCGTTTCTGGATCATTGCCGTGATTTTGGCGCTGATCGGTCTTGCCTCGTTGAAGCTGAGATAGAGTAGATGATGAAAAGTCACGCATATGAAAATCAGGATGTAGCTGTTTTTGGACTGGGTAAAAGCGGTCTGGCTACAGCACGCCGTCTGGCCGAAGGGCAGGCGCGGGTTTTCGTGTGGGATGACGGGGAGCAAAGCCGGGAAGCCGCCAAGTCATTTGGCCTGACCGTTCAGAATTTTGATGCCGATGGGTGGGGGGATGCGCGCACCGTTGTGTTGAGCCCGGGTATTCCGCTGACACATCCCAAGCCGCATCCGGTTGTTGAATATGCCCATACGCATAATATGAACGTTGTGGGTGATATTGAAATTTTCCTGAAAGAAAAAAAAGCGGGCCGGGTTGTCGGAATTACCGGTACGAATGGGAAATCCACAACATCTGCACTGATCCATCATATTCTGAGGAGCAGCGGCGCCGAGACCGCTCTTGGCGGGAATATTGGCACGCCCGTTATGGACTTGCCCGAGCTTTCCGATGAGGGCGTCTATGTACTCGAGCTGTCGTCCTATCAATTGGATTTGACCCCATCGTGGCATGCGGACGTGGCAATTTTGCTGAATATCACGCCCGATCATTTGGATCGTCACGGTGATATGGAAGGCTACGCCGCCGTTAAAAAGCGCATTTTCCAAAACCAACTGGCGCGCGATGCGGCTGTGATCAATATGGATGATCCGCTTTGCCGTCAAATTGCCGAGGAGGTTTCCGGGCACGGGCATTCATTGGCCATCTCGACGGAACGCCGCCTTGAAAGTGGTGTGTCTGTTCTGGGCGGTGTGCTGCAGGTTTTTGCCGCCGGTAAATTTCAATGGGATGTTGATTTAAGATCGCAGCCCGCCCTGAAAGGCGCGCATAACTGGCAAAATGCAGCGGCGGCCGCAGCCTGTTGTCTGGCGCTGGGACTAAAGCCAAAAGCGATTGCCAAAGGCTTGCTCAGTTTTGGGGGGCTGGCCCATCGCATGGAGCCAGTGGGCGCGAAAGAGGGCGTTGCGTATGTCAACGACTCCAAGGCAACCAACGCAGAAGCAGCGGCAAAGTCACTGGGATCATTTGAGAATATCTACTGGATTTGCGGCGGGGTGTCCAAAGCCGGTGGGATTGAAAGCCTGTCTGGCTATTTTAACCGGTTGGCCCATGTGTTCCTGATCGGGGCGTGCAGTGATGAATTTGCCGCAACATTAGAGGGACAGGTTCCGTTTAGTGCCTGTGAGACGCTGGAAAACGCAGTGAAAATGGCCAGTGCCATGGCGCGCCGGGATGATAAAGCGGCAACCGTTCTGCTGGCACCGGCAGCAGCAAGTTTCGATCAGTTTAAAAGTTTCGAAGCGCGCGGGGATGCCTTTCGCACCCTTGTCAAAGGGGAGATTGCCAAATGACAACCTTTACCCGTCTTGACAGATCAGTCGTTGGCCGTTGGTGGTGGACTGTAGATCGGTGGACACTGGTTGCAGTGACCCTGTTGATTGTCATGGGCGGGGTTATGGTTCTGGCGGCAAGTCCGGCGGTTGCCAATCGGCTTCATCTGGACAGTTTTCATTTTGTACGGCGGCAGTTTTTCTATCTGCCCATTGCATTTTGTATCATTTTTGGCATTTCGCTGATGTCGCCCCTTTGGGTTCGGCGTTTTGCGGTCATCCTGTTTGGTGGCTGCGTCATTTTGACATTGGCAACATTGTTGGTTGGCCCCGAAGTGAAGGGCGCGAAACGCTGGCTCTGGTTTGGCAGTTTTACCCTGCAACCAACCGAGTTTTTAAAACCCGCTTTTGCCGTGGTGTCCGCATGGATGTTTGCGCAGCAGCAGCGCAGTTCGGAAATTCCAGGCAACATGATTGCTATCGCCCTGTACCTGGTCGTGGTAGCGCTTTTATTATCGCAGCCGGATGTGGGGATGACGCTGGTGGTATCAGCGGTCTGGTTCGCGCAGTTCTTTTTGGCAGGCCTGCCGATTATCTGGGTGGTGATGTTCCTTGGGATCGGCATTGTTGGCGCGGCGGGGGCATATTTCTTCTTCCCGCATGTATCAAGCCGCGTGGACCGTTTCCTGAAACCGGATGTGGGCGAAAATTACCAGATTGAACGGGCGATGGAAGCTTTTCAAACCGGCGGCTTTTTTGGCGTTGGTCCGGGCGATGGATCGGTGAAGCGCGTGCTACCCGATGCCCATACAGATTTTATTTTTGCCGTAGTGGGCGAGGAATTTGGCGTTCTGTTCTGTCTACTGCTTGTCGGGCTGTTTGCATTTATTGTCCTGCGCGGATTTAGCCGTTTGCTTGAAGAAAAGAATTTCTTTGTGGTTTTGGCAGCTGCCGGTTTGCTGACCCAGTTTGGATTGCAGGCAATTATTAATATTGGTGTGAACCTGCGCTTGATGCCGACCAAGGGGATGACACTGCCGTTCATTTCATACGGCGGATCATCCATGCTGGCGCTGGCGGTTTTGATGGGCATGATGCTGGCAATGACGCGGCGGCGCGCCGGTGGGAGTGATTTATCATGACCGATGCGCGCAAACATATCGTTTTGGCCAGTGGCGGTACCGGCGGGCATGTATTTCCTGCCCGGGCGCTCAGCGCTGAGTTGATCGAACGGGGCTATCAGGTGACGCTGATGACCGATGATCGCGGCGAAGTGTATGAAAAGCTGTTTCCCGGTGTTGAGATTAAGCAGGTGAAAGCGGGCTCCCCGTCGATGGGCGGCATTCGCGGTAAAATATCTGCGGTGTTTAATTTGGGTGTCGGTTTCATTCAGTCATTGAAGTTTCTGAACAAGTTGCGGCCTGTTGCAGTTGTTGGTTTTGGAGGATATCCATCTTTGCCACCGGCATTTGCGGCAACGGTGTTGAATATACCGCTGATCCTTCATGAACAGAATGCCATCTTGGGCCGGGTCAACCGGCTGCTGGCGCGCAAATCCGTTTGCATCGCGACATCGTTCCCCTATACGGATGCGGATGATGCGCAGGTGATAGCCAAGATGACCTTTACGGGCAATCCGGTTCGCGGTGAAATTCGAAGCCTGTTTGGCAGTCCCTATCTATGCCCAACTGAGGCAGATAAAATAAATATTCTGGTGACCGGCGGTAGCCAGGGCGCGACGATTTTGTCTGAGGTCGTGCCTGCTGCGATTGCCTCGCTAGATGAAGAGTTGCAAAGCCGTCTGCAGGTCACGCAGCAATGCCGTAAAGAGGATCTGGAACGGGTTCGGGGCATTTACGCCGGCACAAAAGTAGGGGCCGAGCTTGCCACTTTCTTTGACGATATGCCCAAATTACTTGCGGGATGTCATTTGGCGATTGTGCGTTCAGGCGCGTCTACCATGGCCGAGCTGGCAATCGCTGGGCGTCCGGCGATTTTAGTCCCTTACAAATTTGCGATGGATAATCATCAGTTTAAAAACGCGAAAAGTGCGGTGGATCGCGGCGCGGCCGAATTGATCCTGCAGGATCAATTTACGGTTTCAGGTTTGGCGAACCGGCTTGAAAACCTGCTCAAACATCCAGAGAAATTAAAAGCAATGGCCATGGCGACAGCAAATTGCGCCGAAGTGAATGCCGCAGACAAGCTCGCGGATCTGGTCGAGAGAATGACAAGCAAACGGAACAAAAGTTCCCAGAAAAGCGGAAAGGTTGTCGCATGAGAGCGCTGCCCCTTGATATTGGATTGGTACATTTCGTCGGTATTGGCGGGATCGGCATGAGTGGTATTGCAGAAGTGATGCATACCCTTGGCTATCAGGTGCAGGGTTCTGATCTGTCGCGAAATGCCAATGTGGACCGGCTGGAAGGGTTGGGGATTAAGGTGCATATTGGGCATGCCGCCGAAAATCTGGGCGACTCCCATGTAGTTGTGATCTCCTCCGCCGTAAAGTCTGATAATCCGGAAGTGAAAGAGGCCCGCGCCAATATGATCCCGGTGGTTCGGCGCGCCGAAATGCTGGCCGAATTGATGCGGCTGAAATGGGCGATTGCCATTGGCGGCACGCACGGTAAAACCACGACCACATCACTGCTGGCCAGCCTGCTCGATGCGGCTGACGCCGGACCAACCGTGATTAACGGTGGTATCATTAATGCCTATGGCACCAACGCCCGTCTGGGAGATGGGGACTGGATGGTGGTGGAGGCGGACGAGTCCGATGGCTCCTTTACCAAATTGCCTGCAACAGTTGCCGTGGTGACCAATATTGATCCAGAGCATCTGGATTTTTATGGGGATTTCGATGGCGTTCGAAACGCATTTTTGACGTTCGTTGAAAATATACCTTTCTACGGATTTGCAGCCCTTTGTATCGATCATCCAGAAGTACAGGCCCTGATCGGGCGGATTTCCGATCGCCGCCTGGTAACGTATGGATTATCGCCGCAAGCAGATTACCGTGCAGTTGATGTGCGCTTTGAGGCAGGACGGGCCCGGTTCAACGTGGCCATTAGTGACCGTGTTGCCAGTGACCGTCACATGATGAAAGGCTTTGAGCTGCCCATGCCGGGCAAACACAATGTACAGAATGCCATGGCTGCCGTCGCTGTTGGTGCGGAGATGGGATTTGATGAAGTCATTTTGAAAAAAGGACTTCGTGAATTTGAAGGGGTGAAACGCCGCTTTACCAAGGTTGGCACCGCAAACGGGGTCACGGTTATTGATGATTATGGCCATCATCCAGTTGAGATTGCGTCGGTTCTATCCGCTGCCCGTCAGGCTTATGAGAATAAGATCATCGCTGTGGTTCAGCCTCACCGCTATTCCCGTCTGAAAGATTTATTCGAAGATTTCTGCACCTGTTTTAATGATGCGGATGTTGTTGTTGTGGCTGATATCTACGCGGCTGGCGAAGATCCCCTCGAGGGAATTTCGCAGGAAAGCTATGTTGAGGGATTGAAAACCCGCGGGCACCGCAACGTGATCGCGCTGAGAGGACCTGAATATCTGGCTGAACAGGTTGCCGAAGTTGCCAAGCCGGGGGATGTGGTGGTTTGTCTGGGAGCGGGATCCATTTCGCTTTGGGCAAACAAGTTGCCATCGGAACTGGCGGCTCTTGAAGATACCGGGAGCGCTGAATGAGCAACCCCGCCGTCCAGCAGCAAACATTGATCAACCGGTTGCCAACCGTAAAGGGGCGACTGCGCGAAAATATTGCGCTCGACAAAGTGACGTGGTTTCAGGTGGGCGGCATGGCTGATGTCATGTTCAAACCTGACGATGAAGCCGACCTTGCGCATTTTCTGGCAAATACGCCAGCGGACATTCCCCTGTTCGTTCTGGGGGTGGGATCAAATCTGCTGGTGCGCGATAGCGGCTTTCGGGGTGTTGTGCTTCGGTTGGGCCGAAAATTTGTCGCGATGGATACGCTTGAAGATCACAAAATTCGCGTTGGCGCAGGCTCACTTGATCTAAATGTTGCGCAGTTTGCGGCGGCAAATGGGTTGAGCGGCGCTGAATTTCTAAGTGGTATTCCGGGCAGTATTGGCGGTGCGCTCAGGATGAACGCCGGGGCATATGGCACGGAGATGAAGAATATTCTGGTCGGGGCAACGGCTTATGATCGGCAGGGCAACCGACACGATCTAACTTTAGGGGATATGAAATTCTCCTATCGCCATTCCGGGGTTCCCAAAGACTGGATTTTCACTGAAGCGGTTTTACAGCTTGAGCCGGGCGTCGATGCGGACATACGCGAAAAGATGGCGCAGATTGCCAAAAGCCGCGAAGACAGCCAACCGATTAAAAGCCGGACCGGCGGATCTACATTTGCCAACCCAGAGGGGGCAAAAGCCTGGGAGCTGATCGATGCGGTCGGCGCGCGGGGATTGAAAATTGGCGGGGCCCAAATTTCAGAGAAGCATTGCAATTTCCTGATCAACACGGGCGATGCGACGGCGGCTGATCTGGAAGCAGTGGGCGAAGAAGCGCGCCGACGGGTGCTTGAGAAGTTTGGCACTTCACTTCGCTGGGAAATCGTTCGCTTGGGAGAGCGTGAAGGCACACAATCAGAAGAGACGGATAAGTCATGAAGCATGTTGCGGTATTAATGGGAGGATGGTCTGCTGAACGCGAGGTTTCGCTAAAGAGCGGCATGGCCTGCGCCGAGGCGCTGAAACGCAGCGGATACCGCGTGACGTCAATTGATGTGGACCGCGATATTGCCGCGACCTTAAACACAGTTCGCCCGGATGTGTGCTTTAATGCCCTGCACGGCCGGTACGGGGAAGATGGCACCATTCAGGGACTGCTTGAAATACTGGGTATTCCCTACACCCATTCCGGTGTTTTGGCCTCTGCACTTGCGATGGATAAACCCGCTGCCAAGACTCTGTTTGCGGATGCCGGTTTGAAATGTGCCGACGGCAAAATCATGACCCGCAAGCAAATATTGGACGGAGAGGATTATCCGGCCCCATTGGTCATTAAACCGCTGAATGAAGGCTCCAGCGTTGGGGTTACCATTCTACTGGAAAATGAAAACCGGACTTTGAAAGATATTCCTTGGGCGTTTGGCAACGAAGTTCTGGTGGAAACCTATATTCCGGGCCGGGAAATTCAGGTTGCGGTGATGGGAGATGCAGCGCTGGGCGCTGTTGAAATTCGCCCCCTGGGTCGCTTCTACGATTATGAGGCCAAATATACATCGGGAAAAGCAGAGCATTTGATGCCGGCCCCGCTTGAAAAAGAACAGTATGACGAAGTGATGCAAATGGCACTGACAGCGCATGAAGTGCTGGGGTGCCGCGGGGTTACCCGTGCTGATTTCCGCTTTGACGATACGCCGGGCGGAACGGGCGAATTTTATATTCTGGAAACGAACACGCAGCCAGGGATGACAGAGTTTAGTCTGGTTCCGGAAATTGCCGGGTATGCCGGTATTTCGTTTGAAGACCTGGTTCGCTGGATGGTGGAGGATGCAACATGCGACCGATAAAACTTGCTGCGGATGATCGTCCATTGGGACGGAAGCCTGCTGCGAAAACAAAATCGAGAGCAAAGACAAAGAAACGCTCAACAGCGAAACGATCTGGTGTTTCTTTTGGCGCGAAATTCATGATGCAGGTTCGATCTTTAGGTGCAGGATTTGCGGCGCTGAAATTACTGTTTAGCCGGTCAGCGAAACCCAAAAAAGGCGCGAAGACCAAGGCGTCAACCCGGCGCCGGGGCCCGCGGAGCTGGCAGCGAATTGCAGTGTTTGGCGGCGGCGTTGCGGTGGTTGCATTGATGGTCGGGTATATCGGCTATCTTGTGATTGCCCATAACGTAATCGATCAAACCGCTGATTGGATGCATGAAAAACGTTTGATCGCGCTGGGCGGTGCAGGCCTTGTTGTGCAGGAAGTGAGTGTCGTTGGGCGCGAGCGGACATCATCGGAGAGATTGATGGCCGCGCTGGATGTGAAACGCGGTGACAGCATTGTTGATTTTGATCCCGAAGCGGCGCGCGCGCGAATTGAAAAGCTGGGCTGGGTTGAGCAGGCATCGGTTATGCGGCGCTATCCAGATGAGATTTTTGTTCGCCTGCAGGAACGTCGCCCGTTCGCTCGCTGGCAAATTAAAGAGCAAACGATGGTGATTGACCGTAAAGGGATGGTGGTTTCCAAACGGGATCAGGCAGAATTTCGTCATTTACCGAAAGTCGTCGGCGCTGGCGCAAATGAAAAAGCCGCAGAGTTATTTGACCTTTTGTCAAAATCGCCGGCTCTTTTTACCCGCCTGCAAAATGCAGTCCGTGTTCGGGATCGGCGTTGGAATTTGGAATTTAGCAATGGCGTTCAGGTGATGCTGCCCGAAGAGGGAAGTGCACATGCCTGGTCCAAGCTGGAAGAGTTGCAGGCAAACAAGAAAATTTTGAACAAGGGGTTGGTTGCGATTGACCTTAGAAACAGTGATCGAATGTTTGTTCGGTTGAGACCGGGTGATGCCGAGTTTCGCCGGGAGACAAAAGCAAGTTCGGGTGACAGAACCTAGTCTATTTTGAATGCCGGTTGGGCACAGAGGATTTAAGCGAAGATGGCAGTGGGACGAAGCGGACCTATTACAGCACTGGATATCGGCACGACGAAAGTCTGCTGTTTCGTTGCTGTGCAGGAAACTGGTGGTCTGCGGATCAAGGGGATTGGTCATCAGGTTGCAAAGGGTATGCGCGCTGGGGCCATCACCAATATGGAAATGGCTGAAGAGAGTATTCGGTCAGCCGTTGATGCAGCAGAGCGCATGGCCGGAGAGACAATCCGCGATGTGTATTTGAGCGTCACTGCAGGGCAGCCCGCCTCACAGACGGTTGATGTGGAAATGTCCATTGGCGGTCAGGAAATTGGTGAGCGGGATTTATTGCGAACCCTCAAAGAAGCCAAATCCAGTTATAACCCTGAAAATAGAACCGTCATTCATGCATTGCCAGTTGGCTATAATGTGGACGGGAACCGCGGTATACGGGATCCACGCGGCATGTATGGGGACAATTTTGGCATCAGCATGCATATGGTTTCTGTTCTGAATAACCATGTTCGCAATATCAGCAACTGTGTTGAGCGCTGCCATCTGGGTATTTCCAAGCTTGTGTCGGCGCCCTATGCATCGGGCCTTGCCTCTTTGGTTGAAGATGAAATGGATTTAGGCGTTACGGTCATCGATATGGGCGGCGGTTCCACATCCTTTGCCGTCTTTTACGACGGAGAAATGGTTTATAACGAAGTGCTGCCGGTTGGCGGCGGTCATGTGAGCAATGATATTGCCCGTGGTCTGTCAACAACCCTTGCCAATGCCGAGCGAATGAAGACTCTCTATGGTAGTGCGCTGGCCAGTCCTTCGGATGAAAAGGAAATCATCGATGTTCCGCTTATCGGAGAGGTCGATAACGAGGTGGCAAACCATGTGCCGCGCTCCATGCTGGTAGGGATTATCAAGCCTAGAATTGAGGAAATCCTTGAGATTGTGCGGGATCGGCTGGCTGCATCCGGATTTGCCAAGGTGGCGGGCCGCCGTGCCGTGCTGGTTGGCGGGGCATCTCAGCTGGCTGGAATTCAGGAATTATCGGCGCGTATTTTGGATAAACAAGTGCGTTTAGGTAAACCTATACGTGTTAAGTCACTGGCCGACGCGACTGAAGGTCCGGCCTTTGCAACTGCGGCGGGACTCTTGTCTTTTGCCGTGCGGAAAAATTTTTACGATCAGCTGGGAGTCAGTGCGGAGGAAAAAAGCCCGCAAAACCGCCTTTTGCGGATCGGAAATTGGTTCAAGGAGAACTTTTGATCAAAAAAAATGCGTATTTTTGATCAATATGTAAGAAGTAGGGTTCCATTACCTACAATATTTGGTATTAATTAACTAGCTTGCGTTAAAAAGGAGGGAAGTGCTGTGGGGATAAATTTATCAGTACCAGACCAAACAGAGTTGAAACCTAAAATTCTCGTACTCGGGGTCGGTGGTGCCGGTGGAAACGCCGTCAACAACATGATCCGCTCGGAACTCCAAGGTGTGGAATTTGTGGTCGCCAATACCGACGCACAAGCATTGAAGCAAAATCTTGCAGAGACTCGAATTCAACTGGGGGCTGAGCTTACAGAAGGCCTCGGTGCTGGTTCGAAACCGCAGATTGGTGCAGATGCCGCAGAGGAAGCGATTGAAGAAATCCAGTCGCATCTGAAAGGTGTTCATATGTGCTTTATCACAGCCGGTATGGGCGGTGGTACAGGTACAGGTGCCGGACCGATTGTGGCCCGCGCTGCGAAAGAGCAGGGTATTCTGACCGTTGGTGTCGTTACCAAGCCATTCCAGTTCGAAGGCAATCACCGCATGCGCATTGCCGAAGCAGGCATTGAAGAACTCCAGAAATACGTAGACACACTGATTATTATCCCAAATCAGAACCTCTTCCGTATTGCGAATGAAAAAACGACTTTTGCTGACGCCTTTAACATGGCGGATGATGTGCTGCATTCCGGTGTTCGGGGTGTCACAGATCTGATGGTTATGCCAGGCCTGATTAACCTTGATTTCGCGGACGTGAATACCGTCATGAGCGAGATGGGTAAGGCGATGATGGGAACGGGCGAAGCCTCTGGTGAGAACCGGGCCATTGAAGCGGCGGAAGCGGCCATTTCAAACCCACTGCTTGACGATGTATCCATGAAAGGCGCCCGCGGCGTTCTGATCAATATCACAGGCGGTATGGATTTAACCCTGTATGAGCTGGATGAAGCCGCAAACCGGATCCGGAGTGAAGTTGATCCGGAAGCGAACATCATTGTTGGATCGACCTTCAATCCTGAGATGGACGGTCAAATGCGCGTTTCTGTCGTTGCCACGGGCATTGATGCCGGTGAAGCGATGCAGCCGATTGCACCAAACGTCACTTCGTTGTTGAAAGTAACTGGTAATCAGGGACAAGGCGCAACATTTGGTGGTGGCGCCGGACAGCGCAGCGGCGGAACACCTGATATGGGTGGTGTCGTTGCAAGTGGTTTCGGCGCGACAGTGCCAGATCGCGGCGCAGCGCAACCTATGATGAACGACCAGAATTCAAGCGCTGATACCACTGACTATACCGTTGGTCACAGCCAAGGTCATGATGCGTCCAGCAATCTGGCCCGCAATGTTGATCCAGATCTTCTGTCCGGTATTGAAGATGAGATGGAAGAAAGTGAAGAAGTTGCAGCGGATACGGATGGTCACGAAGCACCGTTCAAAGCACCGCCAGCCATTAAAGTGGAAAAACGCGACGAAGAGCTGATTAATCCGGCTGCACGGGAAAGTGCCGACGCGGCAGCGGAGCCCAAGCGTAAGCGTAAAGGGCCAAGCCTGTTCGAACGTATGACAGGTGTCGGTCGGGTGAGCCGCAAGGTTGAGGCGGAACGCAAAGAAGCTGAGGCACGTCAGGCAGCCCGCCGCGAGCCGGTTGCAAGCCCACGGGCAGAGCAGCCAGCACCAGCCGCTCCTGCGCCGTCAGCCGCACCAAAGAAAGAGGAAGCATTAAGTTCCTCTGTTCGGATTGAGCCAAAATCTGAAGATGAAGATTTGTTGGATATTCCGGCCTTCTTGCGCCGTCAGGCAAATTAGGTTTCTTCCCAGTAGTGTATGACTAAAGGGAGCGGCATTTTGCGGCTCCCTTTTTTTATGGTAGATAGGTTGCCGTCCAGCATTGTTGCAATGCGGAAATATTTGGTAACAAAGAGTGATTTGTGTTTTCAGAAGGTGCCAACTAGAAATATTCTAGGAAGTAATATTTATGGAAACACATATCGAAATGATGACATTTCAAAAAACCTTGCGAAACAGCATTAGCTGCACCGGCGTTGGCGTTCATAGTGGCAATGTAGTCAATATGACGTTACGACCGGCCGAAGCGGGAACAGGGATTGTGTTTCGACGGACAGATGTTGATGCCGCAATTGCTGATGTGCCTGCACGCTATGACACTGTAACCGAACTTGTTATGTGTACAACCGTTGCCAATGAAGCTGGTGTTAAAGTCGCAACAATCGAACATTTGATGGCGGCGTTTTCCGGCAGTGGTATTGATAATGCAATCGTCGAGTTGGACGGTCCGGAAGTTCCGGTTATGGATGGCTCTGCTGCCCCTTTCATTTTCCTGATTGAGTGTGCGGATGTAATTGAACAGGCCAAACCCCGTCAGTTTATTAAAGTCTTAAAAGAGGTTTCGGCGACAGAGGGTAGCGCGGAAGCTGTGTTGTCCCCCGGTGATAACATGTCTGTTTCTTTCGAAATCGCCTTTGATAACAAACGGATTGGCCGTCAGAGCTGCAGCTTTAACCTGCGCAACGGTACCTTTAAGAATGAAATTTCCAGAGCGCGGACATTTGGCTTTCTTGGAGAGCTTGAGCAGTTGAAAGCGATGGGGCTTGCCAAGGGTGGGTCACTTGATAATGCGATTGTTCTGAGCGGTGAAGATGTTCTGAACGAAGAGGGCCTGCGCTATCAGGACGAATTCGTTCGTCACAAAGCACTGGATGCAATCGGGGATCTGTATTTGGCCGGCGCACCGATCATTGGACAGTTTCAAGGGTTTCGGTCCGGCCATTCACTGAACAATAAATTGTTGCATGCTTTCCTGAGCGATAAAGAGGCTTGGTGCCTGACAACAGAAGCACCTGTTCGCAGTTCAAATGTGGGTGGGGCATTCTGGCCAGAACAACGCGCAGCGGCGCCAATCACGGCTTAAGCTTTAGCGGACATTTAATGAAATAAAAAAAGGCACGAACCCGGTTCGTGCCTTTTGTCATTTTAAGCAGTTTTGCGTTTTCTTTCGCGCCCTGCCAGACTTTTAATCAAGCCGCTGACTGCGGAGCGAACAGCAGGCTCTTCAATATCACCGTAGTTTCGAACTAATTCAATTGTCGACCGGTTCTTGCCGCCATGTTCCAGCGGTGAGCTGGATGTTAGGGGTTCGAGTTGATCAAAGAAGTAGGCGACATCGACTTCAAGGCGCTGGGCAATTTCATAAAGCCGCCCGGCGCTGACCCGGTTGGCGCCTGTTTCATATTTTTGAACTTGCTGATATGAAATTTCTAACGCTTGTGCCAGATGTTCTTGGGTCAAACCCATCATTGTGCGCCTTTCGCGAATGCGCTCACCGACGTGGTCATCAACCCGTTTTGCGAGTTTACTCATAAGCTGGTACCTTTCTCAAACGTAGGACCTTATTGCGTCCCTTAACACATACTGACTTTTAAAAAAAAGTAGTAAGAATGCCAAATTTAGCGATCTGTCGGATTCTTCCGCTAAGAAGAAGACCGGATAAATCGGGCGACCCTCCACCATAACCTAGCACACTGATCCCAAAAAAGAAATCTGCTTAAATACAACCTGTGATAAATTGTTTTATATGAATAGGTTAAGATGTAAATAGCGCGAAAAATATGATTTTCAATAATATAATGGTGAAATTTATTCACATAAAATAAATAAAAAGAGCCTTCTTTCCAAGTGATGATTGTTTAGATAAAATGGCTGAAATAATTTAACTCCGGTATGGAAAATAATGATGGCATTTATGCATCTGAACAAAGCGCGGGCATTGATTGTGCCACTCGTCTCTATAGGTTTGTTTCTAACAGCTTGCAGTAGTGATGATGGAGAGGCCGTCTATCAGGAAGAGCCGGTTCAACAGCTGTATAACAAGGCGCTGGCGGATCTGAACGGAGAACGGTATTTTGAGGCAGCCCGCGGCTTTGACGAGGTGGAACGCCAACATCCATATTCTGTTTGGTCCACTAAAGCGCAGATTATGTCGGCTTTCGCCTATTACCAGAGCAATAAGTATGATCAGGCCATTTTAGCCGCAGATCGCTTTATTGAATTGCACCCGGGTAATAAAGATGTGGCCTACGCTTACTATCTTATTGGGATCTCCTATTACGAGCAGATTACAGGGGTTGGCCGGGATCAGAAGATTACGCGCCAGGCGCTGGAAGCATTGGAGCGAGTTGTTCGCCGTTTTCCAACGACAGAATATGCCCGAGATGCAAAATTGAAAATCGATCTGACCCGTGATCATTTGGCGGGTAAAGAGATGGAAATCGGCCGTTACTACCAAAAATCGCATCAGTATGTTGCCTCAATCAATCGTTTCCGCACAGTTGTCGAAACCTATCAGACGACGTCGCATGTGCCCGAAGCGCTTCACCGCCTGACAGAATCCTATCTGGCGTTGGGGATTGAGGATGAGGCCAAGAATGCGGCAGCTGTTTTGGGATACAACTTTCCGGGGAGTGAGTGGTATCAGGACAGCTATGCCCTGCTTGATGAAAACTACCTTCGTCCAGAAGTGAAGGAAGACAGCTGGATTACGAAGGCCTGGAAGCAGATCTTTTAGGTCGCCTGGCTGATGCTCTCCTCACTGTCCATCCGCAACATTGTCCTTATCGACAAGCTTGATCTTGTTTTTGAGCAAGGCCTCTGTGTGCTGACGGGGGAGACCGGTGCGGGTAAATCGATCCTACTTGACAGTTTGGCGCTGGCGCTTGGTGCAAGGGCAGATCTGGGCCTTATTCGGGCGGGTGAAGATAAGGGAAGCGTAACCGCAGAGTTTGTACTGCAGGCCGGGCACCCGGTTTTTGATTTGCTGGAAGATGTTGAGGTTGAAGCGGGCGAGCCGCTGATTTTGCGGCGGATCCTCAGCGCAGATGGGCGCAACAAAGCCAGCATTAATGATCAATCCGTTAGTACCGCGCTTCTCAGAACCGTTGGCGAAGCCCTGGTTGAAATTCATGGGCAGAACGCCGAGCGCGGCTTGCTTGATGCGCGCGGGCATCGGCTGGTTCTTGACCTGTATGGTCGCCACGGCGCAGAGATCAAAGAAACCGCAAAGACATTTCATGTGTTCGAAGATTTAAAGTCGCAGTTGAGCGACGCGACCCTGCAGCTGGAAAAAGCCCGCGAAGATGAAGAATATCTGCGCCACGTTGTGCAGGAGCTGGATGATTTGAACCCACAACCCGGCGAAGAGGAAGAATTATCGGCCAGCCGGGCGGCGTTCATGCATGCGGAGAAAATCGCTGAAGCGTTAAAAGATGCGGTGAAGGCGCTGAGCGATCACGGCGGCGTTGAAGGGCGTATTCGCAACGCAACCCGCGCTGTTGAACGGGTGGTTGAAAAGGCATCAGGAAAACTGGACCCCGTACTGGACAGTCTGGAGCGGGCGGCTATTGAAATGAGCGAAGCCAGCATGATGATTGACGCGGTTAGCCGCGATCTGGATTTGGATGCATCCGGGGTTGAACATGTGGAAGAGCGTCTGTTTTCACTTCGCGCGGCGGCCCGAAAACACAAATGTGACGTGTCGCAGCTTAATCAGGTGCAGGCAGATTTTCAGGCCCGACTGGCGCGGGTTGAATTTGGCGACGCCGAAGTGGCACGATTGACGGCCGAGGTAGAGGCCGCACGTACTTTGTTTAGCGATGCGGCAAAGGCATTACGGGCTAAGCGGCTGGCATCGGCCAAAGAGATGGACTTGGCGGTGATGGCAGAGCTGGGGCCGCTTAAACTGGGCAATGCGAAGTTTGACACGCTGGTGCAGGAGCTGCCCGAAGAGAGCTGGTCTGCAACCGGAATGGACCGGGTAGAGTTTCAAATCGCGACCAACCCCGGCAGCAGTCCAGGACCGCTGCTGAAAATCGCCTCAGGCGGGGAGCTTTCGCGCTTTATGCTGGCGTTAAAGGTGGTCTTGGCGCGATCCGGTTCTGCGCCGACACTTGTATTTGATGAGGTGGACCGGGGCGTGGGCGGCGCAACCGCCGATGCGGTTGGAGAAAGATTGTCACGCCTTGCTGAAGAATTACAGCTTTTGGTTATCACCCATTCGCCGCAGGTGGCCGCCGCCGGGCAGTGGCATTGGAATATTTATAAAAATACTGATGACAGCAAAACGACGACAACGGTCGCGCGCCTGTCAGATGCAGAACGCAAAGAAGAAATTGCCCGAATGTTATCGGGTGCCAGCATTACCAAAGAGGCGAGGGCGGCAGCTCAAAGCCTTATGGAAGGGTAGAGACCTATGCAAGACCTTCGAACTTTGCCGCTTGAAGAAGCCGCAGAGATACATCGTCGGCTGACTAAAGACATTGAGCGGCATAACGCGGCTTATTATCAAAAAGACGCGCCAGAGATTAGCGACGCCGAGTATGACGCGTTGATGCAAGAGCTTAAAGAGCTGGAAGCGGCGCATCCGGACCTGATCACGCAAGACTCGCCCACCCAGAAAGTGGGAGCTGCACCGGCGCGCGGATTTGGTAAAGTACAGCATAAAGTACCAATGCTATCGCTGGATAACGCGTTTAACAGCGAAGATTTGCGCGAGTTTGAAGGACGCATCAGACGGTTTTTGGGGCTCGCGCCCACAGAAGATGTGGCTTTCTTCGCCGAGCCCAAGATCGATGGCCTTTCTGCCTCCCTTCGGTATGAAAACGGTGCCTTTGTTCAGGGCGCGACCCGCGGTGATGGCCGGGAAGGCGAAGATATTACGGCAAACCTGAAAACCCTGAAGGATTTGCCAGAAAAGCTGAAGGGGGATTCAGAACTGATCCCGGATGTGTTTGAGGTTCGGGGCGAAGTTTATATGGCGGGCTCTGATTTTCAGCTTTTGAATGAGGCGCAGGCCAAATCGGGCGGTAAAATTTTTGCCAATCCCAGAAATGCGGCTGCGGGATCGTTGCGTCAGTTGGATGTGAGCATCACCGCCTCGCGTAATCTTCGGTTTTTTGCCTATGCCTGGGGTGATGCCTCGCTGGTGCCGGGGGAGACGCAGTCAGAAGTGCTGGCGCGGTTTGAAAAATGGGGCTTTTCGGTTAATCCCCTTTCCAAAGTCTGCGTGAATATGGAGGAGGCGATTGACGCCTACCGCAAAATCGAAGAACTGCGGGCCAGTCTTGATTATGACATCGATGGGGTTGTGTTTAAGGTCAACCGATTGGATTGGCAATCACGCTTGGGCTTTGTGAGCCGGAGTCCCCGTTGGGCCATCGCCCATAAATTCCCGGCTGAACAGGCAACAACAAAGGTTCAGAAAATCGAAATTCAGGTGGGGCGCACGGGCGCGCTTACCCCTGTTGCCCGTCTTGACCCGGTGACAGTGGGCGGTGTTGTCGTATCAAACGCGACCTTGCATAATGAAGACGAGATCATGCGTAAAGATGTGCGCGTAGGTGACACGGTTGTTGTGCAGCGGGCGGGGGACGTGATCCCGCAAGTGGTGGAAGTGGTGCTGGATAAGCGGCCCGATGATAGCCAGCCATATGAATTCCCAAAAACCTGCCCGGTTTGTGATAGCCATGCGGTGCGTGAGAAGAACCCGATTTCTGGCAAAGACGATGTGGTGCGGCGTTGTACGGGTGGCCTGATCTGCTCAGCGCAGGCCGTGGAGCGATTAAAACATTTTGTCTCGCGAAATGCGTTCGATATTGACGGGTTGGGTGCCAAGCAGATTGAGCTGTTTTTTGGCAAGGGAATGATCAAGACGCCGGTTGATATTTTCAAGCTGGAGGAAAATGATAAGACATCGCTGACAAAGATTAAAAACTTTGAAGGGTTCGGCGATAAAGCGGTATCCAACCTGTTTCAAGCGATTAATGATCGCCGGGTCATTGATCTGGACCGGTTTATTTTCGCGCTGGGTATTCGTCATGTGGGGCAGGGTAATGCCCGCTTGCTGGCGAAAAACTATTTGACGCTGGATGCCCTGTTGGAGGCTTTTGCCGAGGATCATCCCGAGCCGGGCAAGGTCTATACGGATTTGCTGAATATTGATGGTATTGGCGGTGCGGTTGCCGATGCGGTGAAAGAGTTTTTCACCGAAAGCCAGAACCGGGAGCTGCTTCAGCACCTTGCGGCTGAAATCGATGTTCAGTCATTTGATGTACCCGAAGATGATAGCCCGGTTAGCGGTAAAACCGTGGTCTTTACGGGATCTCTTGAACTGATGACCCGGTCCGAGGCGAAGGCAAAAGCCGAAAATCTGGGCGCGAAGGTAAGCGGATCGGTTTCTGCAAAGACGGATTATCTGGTAGCGGGGGATAAAGCCGGATCAAAACTGAAAAAGGCGCAAGATCTTGGCGTGTCAACCCTAACCGAGCAGGAATGGCTGGATCTGATCGAAGGGGGATGATTACCCCTTCGACACGGTTTCAGGTTCTATAGAGGGCTTGTCGCTGATTTAAGCCAGTCTTTAACCACACCCTCAACCAGTGGGGAGAGTTTTGCCCAGACATCGGCGTGATAGCCATTGAGCCATGCTTTTTCTGCATCGGTTAATATCGATGCATCAATGGCGTTTTTGTCAATCGGGGCAAAGGTCAGTGTTTCAAAACACAGCAGATCACGTTCCGCCTTTTCAGGGGCGGGGCAATCGCCAACAGTGACCAGATTTTCAATCCGAATGCCATATTTACCGGTTTTATAATATCCCGGCTCGTTCGATAAGATCATGCCCGCCTGCAGGGGAACGGTCGAAGGCATTTTGGAAATGCGCTGCGGTCCTTCATGCACGGATAAATAACTGCCAACGCCATGCCCGGTCCCATGATCGTAATCAAGGCCAATCTGCCACAGCGGCAGGCGCGCCAGCACATCAAGCTGCGATCCGCTTGTTCCCTTGGGAAAGACGGCCTGTGCCAGTGCAATATGCCCTTTAAGAACATGGGTGAAGCGTGATTTCATTTCAGCCGTTGGCGTTCCAATGGCGATGGTTCGGGTGATATCGGTTGTGCCATCGAGATATTGTGCGCCGCTATCCACCAGAAACAGGCTGTTTTGATCGAGTTTCCGGTTCGTTGCTTCCGTCGAGCGGTAATGGACAATCGCGCCGTTCGGTCCTGACCCGGCGATGGTTGAAAAGCTCGTGTCGCGGAAATTATCGCCAATGCTTCTGAATTGATAAAGCTGCCGCTCTGCGCTTAATTCATCCACGGTGCCTTTCGGTGCATTCACATCAATCCAGTGCAGGAATTTGACGACAGCAACACCATCGCGGATATGGGCGTTTCGGGTACCCTGAACTTCAACCTTATTTTTAGCGGCTTTGGGAAGCAGGCATGGATCAGCAGCGCGAACAAGCGCCGCGTTGGCATCGACAAGTTTATTGACAATCCACTGGCTGGTGGTTGCAGGGTCAATCTGTACTTTCTTCCCGCCCAGCGATATCAGGTGCGTTGCAAATTCGGCAGGTTCATGCAGGCGAACCCCATTTCCAAGATGGGCGGTTAAGTCCGGTGAGAGTTTGTCGCTGGCGATAAACAGGTCCACCGTTTCATCCTGATGAAGGGTTGCAAAGCCAAGGGCAAAAGGGGTGCTGGGCAGATCGGCGCCCCGGATATTGAGAAGCCATGCGGTGACATCGGGGAGAGTATGAACAACCGTATCGACACCGGATTGTGAAAGCTCTTTGGCAATGATTGCCCGTTTCTCGCGGCTGCTTTGGCCTGAAAATGCGTCGGGGTGTGGTACGACAAGGGCCAGCGGCGCTGGTGGGCGATCAAGCCAGATGGTGTCAATCGGGTTTGTTTCAAGCGCTTTTAAGGAGATCGATTTTTTATCAAGAGCTGTTTTTAGCTGATTGATGGCGTTTTCCGTATGCAGCCAAGGATCGTAAGCCATAACGTCGCCAGCTTCTAAAACGTCAGCCAGCCAGTCGGTGAGCGGCTCTTCGCTCACATGGCGGGGAGTGAAGAGATCCATATCGACTTCCTGGCGGACCTGAAGTGTGTAGCGACCATCTATGAAAATCGCGGCACTGTCGGCCGTCACGGCAGCAACACCGGCCGATCCCGTAAAACCGGTTAACCATTTCAGCCGTTCAGAAGCGGCGGGGGCCGCTTCACCGTGGAATTCGTCATTAAGCGGGATAATAAACCCTTTTACATCTAGGCGGGCAAGTTCAGCCCGCAGAGCCGATAGTCGCTCACTCGTTTTGTGCGGTGCAAAAACAGATGCCTTTATATCATTGGTGTAGGCCAAACGGAGTGTTTTTGCAGCGGAATCGAGCTTTTCTGACCGTTTTGGGAGTATATGGTCCAGAATTTGATCGCTATCCTTGCGATTTGGCGCGGCGGCGGCGGCCATCAGCTGCCGTTCGATGTGATCCCCATCAAGTTCAGGCAGTTCTGAGCTGAGGCATTTTCGTAAATTTTCTTGGGCCGTCTGATGAGTGTCTGACAAAGGTTTTCCCCGTATTTCCAACAGTTTGCAAGTGAATATGACCTATATAAAAACATAATTCAATGCGAGCTATGCGTTTTTTGCAATGCACCATTTCCGTCTTTGGCGGCCGTTTTAGGCATTAAGTTGTTGTTTTTTATTGTGTGCAGTGCAATATAATATTCATCGGGAACACAAAACTTGGAGT
Organism: Sneathiella sp.; assembly: GCA_034669685.1. Classification (GTDB taxonomy): domain Bacteria; phylum Pseudomonadota; class Alphaproteobacteria; order Sneathiellales; family Sneathiellaceae; genus Sneathiella. The sequence goes on along the minus strand of JAXMOU010000001.1, from coordinate 1,323,173 downwards.
TCGAGATGTTTAGTAGAAATGAAAAATACGGCCAAGCCCTGCATTTGGATTATGGCTATAATATCGATAAATCCGCGTCAGCACCACGTGCAAAAGACGGATTGTGGTCGGTGATAACTTCATTCTTCACGACGACACCCAAGGGACAGGAAACATCAACGCCTTCAAATACCCAAACGGAATTTGATCTGAACCGCACCTTTATTGATCAGGCAGTTCAGCAGGAACTTAGAAACCCAGATGCAGCGGCCAATGAAAATGGCCCCGCACTTATTAGACGCGAAGAAATCGCATAAATACCCCGGCCCCAAATAGAGCGGCCACGGGTATAAGGAGACTGAAATGATTAGTTTTACTGAAAAAGATCTTGATGCACTTGCTTTGATGGCACCTGCAACAGCAAACAACAACACTATTGAAATTGACCGGCTTGTTGCACGGGCTCACGTTGCTCGCAGCGAATACCTTCGGGATATGATCGCTGGTGCTGGTAAAGGTATCGCAAATCGAGTCCAGAAATACCGGGACTCACAGCGTGTTCTTGCTCAGTTACAGGGTATGACAAACCGTGAACTTTCCGACATTGGTATTACACGCGGTGAAATCAGCTTTGTCATGAATGGCGATGTTGCTGAAAAACCTTCTTTCTTTGCAGCACTTAAAGATGGTCTGGTTCGCTTGTCTGCTAAAATCGCAGAAGCCCGCTTGCGCCGCGAAGGATATTACCAGTTGGCCGCAATGGATTACCGTGAATTGAGCGACCTGGGTTTGACCCGCGGTGACATTCACAATGTCATGGCTGGAAAAGCTACTCGGGCCAATGACAACGTTCATGTTGCAAACAACAACAAAGGCCGTCAGGTTAGCTAACCGACTGCTTTCACAGAATTTAAAAAGCCCGGATATATCCGGGCTTTTTTGTGTCTAACGTTTGAGAACCAGCGTGTTCCATTCGCCAAATACATATCGGCGTTTCAGGCTAAGGCCCTGCAGCCGGTAAGCATTTTTCACCATATTTTCCTGCTTTGACAGCAATCCGGATAACACAAGGATACCGTTTTGGGCCAATGCCCCCGAGATGGCGGGAGCCAGATCAACCAGCGGCCAGGCCAGTATATTGGCGATCAACAGATCATAAGGGCCTGATTTCTTGAGGTTGCGATCATTCAGCCCCGTTGCGTGAATGGCTTTAATGAGCGGAGAAAGTTTATTGAGGCGCGCGTTTTCATTGGTCACGTCGACCGCGTCGGAGTCAATATCACTGCCGATTACCGGGCGGCCCCAGGCTTTAGCCGCGGCAAGCGCCAAAACCCCTGATCCACATCCCAGATCCAGAATCCGTTTGGGGTTATGATATTTATGAATATCATCGAGCGCATTGAGGCAGCCAAAGGTGGTTTCGTGAAGGCCCGTGCCAAAGGCGCGGCCTGCATCGATCGTGAGATCATGAACTGAACTGCTTTTATGAGGCGCGTCGTGCGATCCGTGAATGTAAAAACGGCCAATGGCGACGGGGGGTAGCTGCTTCTGGCTTTCGCTAACCCAATCCATTTGCGCCAGTGGTGCCAAATTCATATCCAGATCTTTGAAATGAGGATTTAGCAAAGCCTCATCGGGTTTGCCGTCGAACAACAGTTCCAGCCGCCAAAGGCTGCCATCGGGGACTGCCTCAATCAGGGAGGAGGTGAGGCAATGCTCTTCAAAAAGAGGTTCGAGCGCGAGCCCCTCGGATAGTGGGAGCGTTACAGAAAGCTGCCATAAATTGGCTGCATCAGGCTTGGTCGACAAAATTTTCCATCACTTTCTTGGTGCCCGCTTTTTCAAAGGCGACTTCCAGTTTGTTATTGTCGCGGCTCAGCACCCGGCCATAGCCAAACTTTTGGTGGAAAACGCGATCCCCAATATTAATTCCGGTATTTCCGTTATTAACCGGTTTAGAACTGTTATCTGTCATTTGGCTGTTTTGCTGGGCGCGACGCTCCAGTATTTCAGACAGATGGTTGGTATTTCCTGTTCGCCAGATGGGCGTGTGGGTGTCTTCTTGGGATTTTCGGGAGTATAAACCCACTTCTCCCTGTGCAATGATATGGGCGTCAGGCAGTTCATCGACAAACCGGCTGGGCAGGGAATCCTGCCACTGGCCATGGATACGGCGCCGGCTGGCATGGCTTATGAAACATTGCTTGCGGGCGCGGGTAATGCCGACATAGGCGAGACGGCGCTCCTCTTCGAGTGCCTTGAGGCCATTTTCATCCAATGCGCGCTGATGGGGGAACAATCCTTCTTCCCAACCGGGTAGGAAGACCACATCATATTCAAGTCCCTTTGCCGCATGCAGGGTCATCAGGCTGACCATATCTTGCCCTTTGTCTTCGGCATTTTCCATCACGAGGGCGACATGTTCCAGAAATTGTCCCAGACTATCGTATTCGGACAGGGCTTTGCTCAGCTCCTTGAGGTTCTCGACTTTGCCTTCGGCTTCTGTGGATTTATCGTCTTTCCACATTTGCAGATAGCCACTGTCGTCCAGCACCAGCTCCACAAGCTCAGAGGGACTGATGAAGTCTTTCTGTTCACGCCAGCCAGCAAAATTATCCATAACATCTTTAAGGGCTGCCAGTGCTTTCCCTTTAAACAGGCTATGCTCAACGGCATAATCGGCAGCGCGGGCGAGGGAGAGATTGAGGTCACGGCCAATAACCCGCAGCGTATCAAGCGCTTTGGGCCCAAGGCCCCGCTTTGGTAAATTGTAGATGCGTTCAAACGCCAGATCATCATCTTGTTGATTAATGACCCGCAGATACGCCAGCATATCGCGGATTTCACGGCGTTCATAAAAGCGCAGACCGCCAATCACACGGTACCGGATACCGGCAGAGATAAAGCATTCCTCAAAATCGCGGGTTTGAAAACTGGCCCGGACCAGAATAGCCATATCCTGAAGGCTGGTCCCTTTGCGTTCAAGGGATTCAATCTCTTCAGCGACCCAGCGGGCCTCTTCCTGACTATCCCATGTGCCGCGCAGCAGCACTTTTTCGCCTTCGTTATCTTCGGTCCAGAGGGTCTTGCCAAGGCGGCCTTCATTTTTGGCAATCAAGCCCGATGCAGCGCCCAGAATATGCTCCGTAGATCGATAGTTTCGTTCCAGACGGACAACTTGCGCGCCGGGGAAATCTTCTTCGAAACGCAAAATATTACCGACTTCAGCGCCGCGCCAGCCATAGATCGACTGATCATCGTCGCCCACACAACAGATATTGCGATGCTTCTGCGCGAGCAGGCGCAGCAACAGATATTGCGCAACGTTGGTATCCTGATATTCATCCACCATGATATAGCGGAATCGGTTTTGATATTGCTCCAGAATATCCAGGTTCGCCTGAAACAAGGTTAGGGGATGCAGCAACAAATCCCCAAAGTCACAGGCGTTCAGAGCAAGCAAGCGTTCCTGATAGATTTTATAGAGCGCCGCTGCCCGGCCATGGGCAAAGCCGTCCGCGTCGTTAGAGCCGATTTTTTCAGGGCGCTTGCCCTGATCTTTCCAACGATCAATGACCGATGCCAATCCACGCGGGGGCCATTTTTTGATATCGACGCCTTCTTCGAGCAAGATCTGTTTGAGCAGGCGAAGCTGATCGTCGGTGTCCAATATGGTGAAGTTCGTTTGCAGGCCGACCAGTTCCGCATGGCGGCGCAGCAGCCACACTCCGATGGAGTGAAAGGTTCCGAGTTTAATGTCGATGGCGGTCGGGCCGACCAGGGCGGCCGTGCGCATTTTCATTTCCTGCGCGGCCTTATTCGTAAAAGTGACCGCCAGAATTTGCCATGGGGCGACATCGCGGGTTTTCAGAATATGGGCGAGGCGTGTGATCAGAACCCGGGTTTTACCGGTTCCCGCGCCCGCCAGCACCAGAACCGGGCCGTCGATTGCTTCAACGGCGGCTGTCTGGCCTTCATTCAGGCCGTCAAGATAGCTAAGATCCAAAGGTTCGGGGGTCGGTTCAGTGTCGAAACTGGCTATATCAAAATAATCATCCATGGCGACAGATATACTCCATGGTCGCGTTTTGTTCTAGTCTTGACTTGGTATAAATTTTGGAAATTACATTCCGGTATCGGTTCGCCGTTTTCCCTGCTCTTCGTTCTGCATATGGAGCAGGGCCTCGTTATATTCGCGCAGCAGATCTGAATAATAAAGCAGCCCGACAAGACGGGTTTCCGTCGCCGTATCGATAACCGGAATGCATTCCAGATTGCTTTTTGTCATGATGGAAAGCGCGGCTTTCAGGCTGGAATCCGGGAAAATAACCGATCCGTTTTGAAGCGCCAGCTCACCTGCAGTCGCTGGATCGTGGGTAATGTCTCCAAACATATGCGGTTTAAGGTCCGAAAACTCGATCCGGCCGATGAACGAATGGTCCTCGGGGTTAAAGGCAACCACCTTGTCATGACCGGAATTACTAATGATTTCACGGAGTTCAAGCATGGTGGCATTGGCGGGAACTTCGGTAAATTCGCGGTCCATTATGCTGCGGACCTGCCGGAATTTGAGATATCGAAGCGCCTTGTTCTCGCTCATATCCACGTTGCGGGCCGCAAGCTGCTGCTGGAAGATGCTGCGATCGGTGAGTTGTTTGGTAATCAGAGTTGCAATACCGACTGTGATCATCACGGCGATGGAGATTTTATAGTCTCCCGTCAGTTCAAAAACGATCAAAATCGTGGAGATGGGCGCGCCGAGAACCGAGGCGGACACGGCCGTCATTCCAAGGATAGCATAGAGGCCATTGGTGGCGGAGAGTTCTGGAAAAGCGGAGGTGGCGATGATGCCAAATGCCCCGCCGGTCATCGCACCGACAAACAAAGAGGGCGAGAAGAAGCCGCCACCGATGCGACTGCCAGCCGTAATGCCAGTGGCAATGGTTTTTACAACAATTAGGCTGAGCAGCAATATCAGGTCATATTCTTCTTTGAGGGCACTGTCCGTTGCTTCATATCCCACGCCAATGATCTGCGGGAATATCAACGCAATTGCCCCAAGGGCAAGTCCTCCTGATGCGGGGCGGAGGATTTCAGGAATTTTAAAGCGATCAATGGTTCGCTCTGAAAAGCCAATTCCCCAAATAAACAGAAGCGCAACGACAGCGGAGGTGATGCCGAGTAACCCAAAAGCCGGAATTTCCCACCAACTGACGATATCGTAGTTGGGAATGATAAAGGCCGGAAAATCTCCCACATGGACGCGGGTGACCACGGTGCCGATCACTGACGCGAGCACAATTGGCGCGACGGCCTGCGTGGCAAAAGAGCCGATTACAACTTCAAGCGCAAAGAACATCCCGGCAATCGGCGCGTTGAATGACGCTGCCACGCCAGAGGCGACGCCGCAGCCAATAAGTGTGGTATAATATTTAGAGGGTAGGCGCAGGCGCTGTCCGATCTGACTGCCCAGCATGGCGCCGAAATGCACAACCGGCCCCTCGCGGCCGCCAGACGCGCCAAAGCCAAGAGAGGCAGCGCTTGCAGCGAAGGAAGCCAAGCCGCTTCGGAGTTTCATTTTTCCGCGGTTAATCAGAGTGGCTTCAATGACATCGGCAACACCATGTGTTCGGCGATCCTGCGCGACAAATTTTAGGAAGATCCCGATCAGGAGGCCGCCCATCACAGGAACGAGCATGATTTGCCACCAGGGCAGGGATACAGTATTGGATACGACAAGCTCGTCACGGAACCCATAGGCGAAATTCTGAATTTCAGCGACCAACAACCGAAACCCGAGCGCACCGTAACCCGACAGCAGACCCACAATCAAAGCGCAGAGCGTAAGTTTGAGCGACATATTGCTGCGGATCGCCTGCAAGGATGCAAAGAATTTGGCAGGGGACAGATTGATACGAAAATGTTGCATATACTTAGTTTGCCAAAATTTTGCTTCAGACATGTAATTTTGCACGATCTGAAGCTCTATACCTTTTAACGCGTCAGTTCAATGTTACGCTTGGTTTTTCTGCAAATAAGGTTGCGCCCACTGGAGGCTTTGCGCTCCCTTTGTGGAGGGTTTGTATTCGCATCCGATCCAGCCGTCATATTCCTTTTCAAGAAAATCAAATATATACGGGTAATTCAACTCTCCCAAAGAGGGTTCGTTGCGGTGCGGCGGATTGGCAATCTGGATATGCTGGATCAACGGCAAATATTTCTGCAAATGCCCGATAACATCGCCGCAAATGCGCTGGCAGTGGTAGATGTCAAACTGTAGTCGCAGAGAGGGGGAATTGATCTGTTGAATAACCTCAGCGGCCAGACTGAAATCATTGAGAAAGTAGCCGGGCATATCAATCGAATTGATCGGCTCGATCATCAGCGTAATATTTTCGGCGGCGGCGAGCTTGGCCGCTTCGGTCAAGTTGCTGATATAGCCGGAAAGCTGCTTTGAAAAACCAATGCTATTGTCCTGCAGCCCAGACATCACATGAAGTCTTTGGCAGCCAAGGCTTTTCGCATATGTCAGCGCAGTTTGAACGGCTCCGTGAAATTCTTCCTGCCTGCCTGCTTGAGCTGCGAGGCCGCGATCCCCGGCGTCCCAGTTGCCGGGTACGGTATTAAATAAGATCTGTTGCAGGCCATGGGCGGCCAGCTTATCGGCAATGATTTGCGGGGCATGATCATAGGGAAAAAGATATTCGACCCCTTTGAACCCGTCGTCGGCGGCTTTTTCAAACCGCTCCAGAAAGGGCACATCCTGATAAAGAAAGCTGAGATTGGCGGCGAGCTTGATCATGACAGCAGTGTCTAGCGTTTTTCGCGCTCTTTTACGATGGGTTCGGCGAATGATGGAGCCTGATCCCAAGGGAAGAGAATCCATGTGTCCTGACTGACTTCGGTGATAAAGGTATCCACCCGTTCACGTCCCTTTGGCTTTGCATAGACAGTTGCAAAATGGGCTTCGGGGATCATTTCGCGAACATATTTGGCGGTAATGCCGCTGTCGACCAGATCATCCACAATCAGCCAGCCTTTGCCATTGTTGGGGATATCCAGTCCTTTGATGATATCCACTTCACCCACGGATTTATCATCGCGATAGGCTGCGATACAGACCGTTTCAATATTTCGAATGTTGAGTTCACGGGCGACAATGGCGGCGGGAACAAGACCGCCGCGGGTAACTGCAACGACACCCTCAAAAGGGGCCATTTCCATTAGGCGCCAGGCCAATGCACGTCCATTGCGATGAAGTTCTTCCCAAGAGACGGGAAAATATTTTGTATAGCCAGCAGCTTCAGCCATTGAACCAATTCCTTACGAATGCGCCATAAATTATTTCAGAATTATTTAAACCGAAGCGGTCATTTTGAAAAGTCTTAGATGCGTTATTTACACAAAAGGTGTCACTTTTGCGTCAAATGTATTAGGTTTTGATCATGGGGGAGAAGAAGCCAACGTCAGCACAGCTTGAATATTTGAGACTTGGCCGCAATCAGGCGGGCGGGAAACTGCCCCTGTTCGGCCGAAACGGGCAGCAGATAAAAGTGAATACGATCAAGAGCTGCGTGGCAAACGGATGGGCCGTGCCTTGGTTTAATAATCCGATCAAAAAAGACTGGCTGGTGTGCAAGCTAACCCGCAAGGGGTTGATCTTGCTGCAGCGCATTGATGATGCGTGACGGGCGAGGCAAAGCGCAAAAGTGACTGACGTCTCACTTAGGAGTTTTTTAGAAAGTTTGTCTTGTTCTTGTTTTGCGAATTGGGCAAATTCAGTTTGTCTTGACGCTAAGGGGGAATAAAATGACTGGGACCATTTTTCTTTTATTTATCGCTACATTTGCATTCGTTGCCATTCATATTGTGCCGTCCAGCTTTATGCGGGAAGCGGTGGTGAACCGGATTGGAAATCTTCCCTATTTGGGGCTGTTTAGCCTGCTTTCCGGTGCGTTTATGGTCTGGATGGTAATGGCATATATTGATGCGCCGGATGGTCCTGTTTTTTGGCAGCTGGAAAATGAAGGTCGGTATGCGGCCATTGTTCTGATGGTGTTTGCGGTTATCTTTTTTGTCAGCGCCTATACGACCAGAAACCCCACAGCCATTGGCAACGAGAAAAGCGCAGCAGACCCCAAGGCCCGCGGCGGCATCAACGCCATTACCCGTCATCCACTGATGTGGTCATTTGTATTATGGTCAGTTGCCCATCTGCTGAACAATGGCGATTTGCGGTCCATTATCTTTTTTGGTGGATTTGGTGGTTTGGCCCTGATTGGGACCTTTATGATTGATCGCAAGCGCGCCAAAGCGCTGGGGGCGGACTGGGTCATCTTCAAGGAAGGGACATCCAATATCCCGTTCCTCGCTGTTCTTCAAGGCAGGGCAAGCCTGTCGATTAAGCAGTTGTGGTGGCGTGTGCTTGCAGGCTTGTTTGTATTCATGGCATTTTTTCACCTGCACACGATGGTTATCGGCGCATCCCCGTTCCCCTATTAATCACGGCGCGGCGCGGTTTGAGGCCTAAAGGATGATACAGGTTGTGTTCCCGTGGGAGATCAGCCTGCCATTCTCATCGACCAGACGCGCTTCGGCGGTCGCGGTTTTGCGGCCTTTGTGTACAATTTCGCCGGTGCAGAAAACGGGGCCCATGCCGGGCATCATAGCGCGAATATATTTAACATTCAGATCCACTGTCGTGTAACGCTCACCCGGATCTAACGTTGTATGGATGCAGCAGCCAAGAGCTGAGTCCAAAAGTGTTGCAGCATATCCCCCATGGATCGTTCCGATCGGGTTCATATGCTTGTCAGATGGCATGCCTTTAAAGATCACCTTGCCATGGGCGACTTCAACCAGTTCAAAGTCAAGGGTGACACCAATAGAGGGGGCGAATTTTTTGGACGTCAGAGCCCGCTCCAGCTGCTCTAATCCACTAAGACCCGCAAAATCCTGCAGCATTGTGTCGGCTGTTTTTTCTTTGTTCATTTTTTGCTCCGTATTCAATTTGGTCAGAATACATCTTTTTATTAAAACGAAAATATACTAAATATGTATAGATTTTATACATAAGTGAATAGATATGAACTGGGATCACTATCGTTATTTCCTAGCTGTTGCGAAACGCGGCAGTTTATCGGCTGCAGCCAGATCGCTTGGGGTTAGTCAGCCAACGGTTGGGCGGCAGATCAATGATCTGGAAGCACGTTTGGGTTCTAAGCTATTTGTTCGCGAAAGCCATGGGTATAGTCTTACACCAGCGGGCCAACAGATATTTGCACAGGCAAAGGGGCTGGCGCTGGAGGTGTCGCGGATTGAACGGCTGGTCGAGGGCGGTGATGATCAGTTGGCCGGTGCGGTTCGAATTGCCGCAACCGAGGGATTTGGAAGTTATTGGCTGACCCAGAAAACCGCGCAGATCCAAAAATTGCATCCCGAAATTCATATGAGTTTACTGCTTGATCAAGTGGCGCTGGAATCGAACGCGCGCGAAGCGGATTTAAGAATTCGATTTCAACAGCGGTCTTCATCGGATGAAATAGCCCATCGGCTGGGTCAAATTGGTTTTGGTTTTTATGGGGTATCCCAATATTTTGAAACCAATGGCGTGCCAAACTCATTGGGTGCATTGGCGCAACACCATTTTGTCGACTGGTATAAACCCAGCGAGCGGTATCCATTGTCGCAAATGGTGGAAAAATTTGTGACAGCAGACAGGGTGGCCTATCGCAGCAACCGCTTCGCAGGGCAGGTCGAAGCGGCGCTCACTGGTGTTGGTATGATATTGGCGCCGCATTATGTCGCGGCCCGTTATCCCCAGTTGCTTCGGGTGTTATCTGAAGAGGTAAATCTGGTGAATGAAGCGTGGCTGTATGGTCACCGCGACCTCCGTCATACCGCGCGGGTTCGGCTGGTGCATGATTATATTGCCAATGCGTTTGAACAGGATGCCGCGATGCTGGAAAATGGGGCCAAGCAATCGCCAGCGGATCCTGCTAACCCATAAAGCTGGACATTAACAGGAAGATACCGGCGGCCAACAGGGCAGCACAAGGAACGGTAACGATCCACGCGGCGGCAATTGTAAAGACATGAGAGCGTCGGACAAGTTTCCGCCGTTCCGTATTTGTCTCTTGTTCGGTGCCTGATGAAGGAAGGTTGCTTTCAGGATGGATTTTATTTCCGCGAAGTTCGGCGCGGAGTATTTTTGCGCGGCGTTCTGTGTCCCATTCGCGAAAGAAGCCCACACCAAAGACAGCGCCAACCGCGATATGCGTCGAACTTACAGGCAGCCCCAATGCCGACGCGATGAGAACCGTAATGCCCGCAGACAGCGCCACACAAAAAGCGCGCATCGGGTTCATCTTGGTAATCTGTTCGCCTACGGTGCGGATCAATTTAGGGCCAAATAGGAACAATCCGGCGCTGATGCCTGCCGCGCCAATTACCATGACCCAAAGCGGAATGCCAACCTCGCCAGAGACCGACCCTGATGAAGAAACACTGAAAATCGCTGCCAAGGGACCAACTGCATTGGCCACGTCATTGGCGCCATGGGCAAAGCTTAAAAGGGCGGCTGAAAAAATAAGAGGAATGGTGAAAAGGGCCCGAACAGATTTATTTCTGTTTTCCATGCCAATAGCGGCACGGCTAACGATGGGTTTTACAATCAGATAAGTGGCGACTGTCATGCCAATGGCCAGCAGCGAGAGGGTTGCTGCATCCGGTTTCCAGATTTTCTTCAGCCCCTTCATAACCAGATAAGATGAGAAAACGCCGGCCATAATGGCAACCAGAATAGGGACCCATCTTTTTGCGGCCGCGACTTTATCTTCTTTGTAAATGATATTGTATTTGATGATGGCCAGAAAAAAGGCAGCAATCACGCCGCCCATAACAGGGGAAATAACCCAGCTCGCCGCAATTTTATACATGGTGGGCCAGTTCACAATGCCAAAACCAGCGGCGGCAATACCAGCCCCCATGACACCGCCAACAACAGCGTGTGTGGTGCTAACAGGGGCGCCGACCCACGTGGCGATATTGACCCAGGCTGCCGCAGCAAATAGTGCACTGAGCATTGCCCAGACGAAAATCTGACTATCCTGCATGCCAGCAGGATCGATAATTCCTTTTTTGATGGTGGATACAACTTCACCGCCAGCGATTATGGCGCCAGCCGCTTCAAAAATAGCGGCAATGAGCAAGGCACCGGCCATAGAGAGGGCTTTGGAGCCAACTGCAGGGCCAACATTATTGGCCACATCGTTGGCACCAATATTTAGTGCCATGTAGCCGCCAACAATTGCCGCGACAATGATAATTGTTGAATGCTCTCCGGCGCCCGTGGCGCTTGCGGCGAAAACCCAGACAATTAGAAGGAAAAGAAGGGCAAGCGCGAGAGACTTAAAAGTCTGGGCGGCCTGCATCGTCTGAGACTCGATCTGGGCAATACGCTCAAGATCTTTATCAAGGGTCTTTTTTACCACTCACTCGTCCTGTTGTTACAGATGCTGCTGGGCACTGTCTTAAATTCGTAACAGTTCATCTGCCTGAGTCTTAGAAAGATTGCGGATCAAACGCAATATATGTTTCATAATTTTTGCTTATAAGAATATTTTGCTGATCAATTATTGTTTTTAGGAAAAATATGCGGATATAGTAATGAATATCTGTAATAAATTCTTAAGCGAGGCGTCAGATGGATACGCAGGATCGGACTATTTTAAATGCACTGCAAAAAGACGGACGGTGTTCATACGCCAGTCTGGGGGAGCAGGTTGGATTGTCGGTGACCGCTGTTAAAGAGAGGATTGGAAAATTACATCGCGCTGGGATTCTTCAGAATTTTTCGATCGAAGTGGATGAAGTTCAGATCGGTTATTCCATATTAGCGTTTATTTTCATTGGTATAGATCGACCGGAAGATTGTGCTGAATTTGAAAAAGCAATGATCGCACTGCCGCAGGTTCAGGAATGCCATCATGTGACGGGCGCATTCAATTATTTGGTTAAGGTGATTGCTGAAGACATGACCTCACTTGAAACGCTTCTCTCGAGTCGAATCAAACTTCCTAAAATTGTCAGCCGGACGGAAACAACGATTGTATTTTCAAGTCCGAAGAAAACAGCCTTTGTGAATTGCCAGTTAGAGATGCCGAAATGATGGGACTTATCTTGTTCGCTAAAGGAATGGCCGTTGGCCTTGCCGTGGCCGCGCCGGTTGGACCGGTTGGGGCGCTATGTATGCGGCGAGCCGTTTCAATTGGGCGCGTGGCTGCTATCGGCACGGGGCTTGGGGCTGCCGTTGCGGATGCTTTTTATGGTGCCGTAGCAGCGCTTGGCCTGACCGCAATTTCCGACGTGTTGATTGATTATCAAAAGCCAGCGACGGCAGTTGGGGGGCTTTTTCTGCTTTATTTAAGCTATCGAATTTTCAGGTCGATCCGTATGGGGACTGTAGCGGTAGAAACGGCCGAAGGGTTTTCACTTGTGTCGGCTTTTTTCTCTACATTTTTCATTACGTTGACGAACCCTGCGACGATTATCAGTTTTGCTGCAATTTTTGCGGGCATCGGATTTTTGAATCAGGCGGAAAACGCAACCTCAGCGGTTATTCTTGTCGGGGGAGTCTTCTGCGGCTCTGCCCTTTGGTGGGTCATATTAGCAGTGCTCTCCCACGAGATGAAACGCCGCTTTGGAGGCCGTTTTGAAGCTTTTGTTAATATGGCATCGGCGGCAATTATTGGTATTTTTGGTGTATTGGCCTTGACTAGTCTGGTGTTTTGATAGTTCCATATGGGCCAGAGCGCGATAGGGAGCGCAAAAACAAGTATGGAGTATAGAGATGAAAATTCTTCCAGAGATTGAAGCCATTCACGCGGAGATGACTGAGTGGCGCCACAAAATTCACATGCATCCGGAAACGGCGTTTGAAGAATATCAAACTTCGGATTTTGTGGCTGCGAAACTGGAAAGTTTTGGTCTGGAAGTCCATCGGGGCCTTGCCAAAACCGGTGTGGTCGGGACTTTGAAATCCGGTTCAGGAAATCGCGCCATTGGATTGCGTGCGGATATGGATGCCCTGGATTTGCAGGAACTCAACGAGTTTGATCATCGTTCCCGCGTGGACGGCAAAATGCATGGCTGTGGTCATGATGGCCATACGGTTATGTTGCTGGGTGCTGCGAAATATCTGTCAGAGACGAAAAACTTTGATGGCACAGTTCAGTTTATTTTCCAGCCGGCTGAAGAAAATGTGGCGGGCGGCCGCGTGATGATCAGCGATGGCCTGTTTGAAAAATTCCCTGTCGATAGTGTCTATGGCATGCACAATATGCCCGGCTTTAATGTTGGCGAATTTGCAGTTTGTAAAGGTCCGATGATGGCCTCTGCCGATTTTTTTGAAGCCCGTATTGTGGGAGATGGCGGCCATGGTGCGTTCCCGCATCAGACAATCGATCCGATTGTTATCGCAGCCGAAGTGATTGGGGCCTGGCAGAAGATTGTTGCGCGAAATGTGGATCCACTGAAAGCAGCCGTTGTAACGGTTGGCGAAATTCACGGCGGACATACAACAAATGTTATCCCCGAAGAAGTGGTTATGCGCGGCACAACACGGGCGTTTGATCCAGAAGTGCAGGATTTGATCGAACAGAATATGGAGCGCATTCTGAACGGAATTTGCGCAGCCTACGGTGCGAAAGCCGAATTCACCTATGATCGCCGGTATGCGCCAACGATCAATACATCAGATGAAACGGATGAAGCCATTGCCACTATGCAGGAATTGGTTGGGGACGCTGCGGTGAATACTAACGTAACACCGGTTATGGGCGCTGAAGATTTCTCGTGGATGCTGCGCGAACGGCCTGGCTGCTACGTGATGATTGCCAATGGGGCGGGTGAGGGAAGTTGCCACATTCATAACCCTAATTATGACTTCAATGATCAGATTCTTCCGCTGGGTGCGACCTACTGGGCGAGACTGACAGAGCGCATATTATCCGCTGACGCTGCCTGAAACAGGGTTTAAAGCCTGCGATTGGGGGCGCAGGGCGTGATCGAGGACACAAAACCGTGATTTAGGGTTTTGTAAAATTCGAGGAATACCCCCAAGTTATTAATCGAGGAAGGCATAATTTGTACTGGTGGGTGTGAATGAGTATCCAAGTAAAATTCTGGGGTGTAAGAGGGTCGATCGCGACACCTTCTGCTGATCATATGAAATATGGTGGCAATACATCCTGTGTGGAATTGGTGCTTGGTGACCGTGTAATTATCCTTGATGCTGGAACTGGCGTTCGAATGCTGGGCAAATGTTTGCTGGAACGTGGCATAAAAAATTACATGTTCCTGCAATCTCATACGCACTGGGATCACATCAACGGCTTTCCTTTCTTTGCGCCGGTATATTGTCCGGATGTTAATATTGAAATTCGCGCTGGCCATCTGGCGGCATGCGGCGGCATCAAAAAAGTTCTGTCCGGACAGATGTGTCAACCGACGTTTCCTGTTCCCTTTGACGAGTTGGCCGCGTCTATTAATTTTCGCGATTTTAAGGCCGGTGAGAATTTCTCACTAGGCGATGGCATTGAGGTAAAGACAGCCCCGCTGATCCATCCTGACGGAGGTACCGGGTATCGCATCGAATATGATGGGGTTTCTGTCTGCTACATTACGGATACAGAACATACGCCGGGCAAGCCAGATCAGAATATATTGAACCTGATCGAAGGTGCGGACCTTGTCATTTATGACAGCACTTACACAGATGAAGAGTACCCGACCTTTGCCGGGTGGGGACATTCAACCTGGCAGGAAGGTATTCGGCTTTGCAAAGCTGCAGGCGCGAAGCGTCTGGCTATTTTCCATCACGATCCCGCCCATGATGACACCTTCATGGATAAAGTGGGAGAGCTTGCCGCCGAGAAATGGAACGGCGCATTTGTTGCTCAAGAAGGCACGGGCGTTTTAATCAAGCGCACTGAACAGGACGCGGATATCCAGAAGCTGCGGGCTGCTTTCGGGTAAGTCTGCGATATCTGCCCCCCCAAAAAAAGTAAAGGCACAAGATTATGATCAGGCGCGTTTATCGCACCTGAATACTGCGCTCTTTCCAAAAGCGACATACTTTTCAGAAACCACGTTACAATCTGAATCTGAAGATGCTAGCCTTAGAAAAAGAAACCGAAAAGGCGATGGATAAAGATGATCAACCTATACTTTGTGCGGCATGGGGAAGCGAGCAGTTCCTGGGACAAGTCAACAGATCCCGGATTAAGCGAATTGGGACACCAGCAAGCAGCAGAGGTGGCAGAGATACTATCGGGGCACATCAGCTCCGCCCAGTTGGTTTCCAGCCCATTGGCTCGCGCACAGGAAACAGCAATTCCACTTGCTGAAAAATGGGGCTCATCTGTCCGCGTTGAGCCGATGATTGCCGAAATACCATCGGCGGGTATCCCGTTTGAAGAACGCCGCGCCTGGTTGAACAGTTTGATGGAGAGCAGTTGGGATGATCAGGCAGAGCCATTGCTGCAATGGCGATCTGGTATCCTGCAGATTTTGAATGGGCAAACTGAAGATACAATTTTCTTTACTCATTTCATGGTGTTGAATGTGATCGTCGGTGCCTTGACTAATTCCGAAAAAATTGTGTCATTTCGCCCGGATAACTGTGCTATTACAAAAGTAGGCCTGACAGGGGACGGATTGAAACTGCTGGAAAAAGGGCGTGAAGCCGTCACAGTTGTCAGGTGAAGCCATAGGGGCAGTGACAAAAACTTATGCAGGTTTTAAATTCTTAAAATAAGGTGCGCTTGCCGATGGATGAGGGAAGTAACAGGGAAACAGTAGGCAGCGGCACTTACCGCGTCGAAGAACAGGTCGGGTTTTTACTTCGTAAATCCCATCAGCGTGCCAGTTCAATTTTCCAAAGTCATTTTTCTGATTTTCAAATTACCCCAACACAATATTCAGCGATGTGTAAGCTTAAAGATGAAGGTGAGCTTTCACAAAATCATCTGGGGCGTTTGACGGCGATGGATCCAGCGACTATTCAGGGCGTGTCCCGACGCTTGATTGAACGGGGTTTGGTTGAAACGCGACCTGATGAAAATGATAAGCGGCGGATGCAGTTGCGACTGACGCAGGCCGGACATGATATGATGGATGGATTGATCGAAAAAGGGCGCACGGTCACACGGAAAACGCTCTCTCCTTTGGATGAGCATGAGAAGGTACAGCTTCTTGAGTTATTGCGAAAAATTACCTAGGGCATCGGGGGTAGAATGTCAGAGTTAGATTTGTCAGGTTTTACGGTATTGGTGGTTGATGACAACAATTATATGGTGTCTCTCATTCGCCAGACACTTGCCGGTCTTGGCGTTGGGAGTATTAAAACTTTTACGGAAGTTAAAGAAGCCATCGATTTTGTAAAACTGGTTGGAGAAAATCCGGTAAAAGCGGGTGCTATGCAGATTGACTTCATCGTTTCAAATTGGCAAATGGCGCCAATTGATGGCTTGATGTTTTTGCGATGGATGAGAACGCATAAGGATAGTCCAAACCGGTTTGTGCCGTTTTTAATGGTAACGGGCTTTGGTGATAAATCAAAAGTTGAAGAAGCTCGTGATCTGGGTGTGTCAGAGGTTCTGGCAAAGCCGTTTTCTGTAAACTCGGTCGCTGAGAAATTGCTGCAGGTTATAGGGACGCAGCGCCAGTTTGTTCAAACGGCAACTTATTTTGGGCCGGATCGGCGCCGTCAAAACGTTCACTATGGGGGTGATGATAAGCGATTACTGACGGATAAAGATCCGGAAGTTAAGATCATATACGAGTAGGAGCGCGCAATGAATAAACCCAAAATTACCGTTCGCTTGTACCGTATCCGCAATCGTTTGATGGAAAAGGCCGGTGGTATTGGCGCTACCGCGGCAACCAGTGCCTTTCCCCGCCACGTTCTTGAAGAGACAGAAGAGCTTTTTCAGGAGATGATTTCTGATTATCCCGATTGGGTGCAGGAAACACTGAATAAACTGACAGCGCTTGTCGAAGTCTGTGTCAACTTTGAAGACAAACGGATTGTCACCTATAAACAAATTCAGGAAATTGCCCATGAAATGAAGGGGCAGGGCGGAACTTTTGGTTATCCGCTGGTGTCAACATTTGGCGACAGCCTGTACGATTTTACAGGACATAATGCGGGTTTAACGGACAGCCATGTGCAAATTATTAAAGCGCATGTGGACGCCATGAAAGCGACAATTCATGGACGTATTCAAGGGGATGGCGGGCAAATTGGACAAGAATTGAAAGCAATGCTCGCCGCCGCAATCAAGCAGTATACCTGATCGCCAATGAACGAATTACTTAATCGAATTCTGGTCGGATCTGGATCGCGCCAAACCCTGTCCAAATATGCGAAGGGTCTTGATCGTTATCTTGGGGTTGCAACAGTTGTATCAGCGGCATTGTTAGGATTGGCCGTGGCGGCACCTATTGGCGCATCAGATAATTTTTTAACGCTGTCGGGTCGCATTACGCTGTTTTCCGGGGTCGGAGACTTGTTTAAAGGCGGGCAAGGGACCTATGCGATTGCGGCGGGTATTCTCTTTATTGCGCTGCCCATCTTGAATATTTCAACAGCATTTGACCTTTGGTACAAGCACCCCTTGGAAGGGGAAAAGTTTGAGAAGTTTGCCCGACGTGCGAATGCCTGTGGCCGTCTTTGGTTCTTGCTGATGCTGGCGGTGATAGGACTGATCTACAAGATCAATATCAGCGAAGGGGGTGTTGTCTATCCCCCTATATATTATCTGCTGGTTAGTGTTTTACTGCAAAAAATTGTGCTGACCCGAATGAGCCGGCTGGCCGCCGTCGTTCAATTTGTTGAAGTTGAAAAAGACTAAGCCCAAATTTACCGGCTGAGTTCTTTCATCGCATCTTCCAGCCCGCCGATTGTCAGGGGGTACATCCGATCTGTCATCAATTGTTTCATCATCTGAATTGACGGGGTGTAGTCCCAATATTTCTCTGGAACCGGATTTAGCCAAACCGCCTTGCTATAGATATCCAGAATGCGTTGCATCCAGACTTGGCCGGGCTCTTCGTTCCAATGTTCGACACTGCCACCAGCATAGGCGATTTCGTAAGGCGACATCGAAGCATCGCCGACAAAGATCAGTTTATAGTCGGAACCATAGGTGTGCAGTACATCCCAAGTTGACATGAAATCGGCATGACGTCGGCGATTGTCTTTCCACAGCTTTTCATAAAGGCAGTTATGAAAGTAATGAAATTCCAGATGTTTAAATTCTGTCCGTGCCGCCGAGAAGAGCTCCTCACATGCTTTGATGTGATCGTCCATGGAACCGCCAATATCAAACAGGATAAGGACTTTCACAGTGTTGTGGCGTTCGGGACGCATTTTAAGATCAAGATAACCGGCATTGCGGGCGGTTGAGCGGATGGTATCGTCCAGATCCAGCTCTTCGGCGGCACCCTGACGGGCAAACTGCCGCAGGCGCTTCATGGCGACCTTGATATTACGGGTGCCCAGCTCGACACTGTCATCCAGGTTTTTGTATTCGCGTTTGTCCCAGACTTTTACCGCTTTACGGTGGCGGCTTTCTTTTTGGCCAATGCGCACGCCTTCAGGGTTGTAGCCATAGGCACCAAAGGGAGAGCGGCCCGCAGTGCCAATCCATTTATTGCCACCCTGATGCCGCTTTTCCTGCTCCTTCAAGCGTTCCTGAAGGGTTTCCATAAGTTTTTCCCAACCGCCCAAAGATTCAATCTCTGCTTTTTCTTCATCGGTTAAGGAAAGTTCAGCGAGTTTCTGGAGCCATTCTTCGGGGATCTCCACCGTTTGATCATCGGCAATGAATTCGATGCCGTTGAAACAATATCCAAAAACCTGATCAAACTTGTCCAGGTTCTTCTCATCCTTAATCAAAGTGGTTCGGGCAAGGTAATAGAAGTCATTGACCGAATAATCGCCAATACCGGCTTTCAACGCTTCAATCAGCGTGAGGTACTCCCGCAAAGTGACGGGAAGTTTAGCCTCTCTTAAGGTGAAGAAGAACTTGGTGAACATGATTGACTGTGCCCTTATCTCTGTTCACGGCGAGAGAGGAAGGCCAGCCGTTCAAATAGATGAACGTCCTGCTCATTTTTAAGCAACGCGCCATGCAATGGCGGAATGAGTTTTGACGGATCTTTGGATTTAAGAACATCTTCAGGAAGATCTTCACTCATCAATAGCTTCAGCCAATCGAGCAGTTCACTGGTTGATGGTTTCTTTTTCAGACCCGGTGTGTCCCGAACCCCAAAGAAAACATTCAAGGCATCGCGAACCAGTTCCCGTTTGGCATCGGGGTGATGAACTTCCACAATCTTCTCCATGGTTTCCTGATCAGGAAAGGTGATGTAATGGAAGAAGCAGCGACGCAGGAACGCATCGGGGAGTTCTTTTTCATTGTTGGAGGTGATGATCACCAATGGGCGCTGAGCCGCTTTGATGGTTTCCTGGGTTTCATAGACAAAGAACTCCATGCGATCGAGCTCTTGTAGCAAATCGTTTGGAAATTCGATATCGGCTTTATCAATCTCGTCGATCAAAAGGACAGGGCTTTCGTCCTGTGTGAAGGCTTCCCAAAGCTTGCCGGGGCGAATGTAGTTTTTAATGTCGTGAACTTTGTCGTCTCCCAGTTGAGAGTCGCGAAGACGGGACACGGCATCATACTCATATAGACCTTGCTGGGCTTTGGTCGTGGATTTCACGTTCCATTCGATAAACTTTTTGCCAAGCGATTTGGCGACTTCCTGCGCCAGAACAGTTTTACCTGTGCCCGGTTCCCCTTTAATCAGCAAAGGGCGTTGCAACGTAACAGCCGCATTCACCGCGATCATCAGGTCTTCGGTGGCTACATATTGATCGGTACCTTGGAATTTCATCACTTAATCTCGATTTCTGCGCATTTTTGCTTTTACTGCGAAAGTCTCGCAATCTTCATTCTTGATATGAAAATATGCGTAGATCATGAAATGATCAAGTGATTTGACAAAAAGTCAATTTGGAGCATTTGCGTATACCCCTTATTGGAACCTCACGTAGGTCGGCCAATAAGGGGACTAAAGGTTGAATTATCAATAAAGACGTGAATTAACTTCCAGCTTCCGTTTTAATTGCTGCTTTACCTGTAAAATTATCAGAGATTAACTGGCGACTTGTCTTTCTAAGCTGAACGGTGCAGCCGCTGTCTAAGGCTACTTCAATACCGCCTGTTGAATCTGATGCTTTTACGGTTACGCGGTTAATTCCACTATATTCGGGATCAAATATTAAAGTTTTGCTGGGCGAAAAGTTATCAACAGCTTTTAAACCAGCTCCCTCGTCAGTTCCAAAACTATGAATATGCGAAAACTGCATTCTTAAGGTTGGTCCCTGAATGCTTGCATTCACAGTTACGTCTGAAGGATTTCCACGGTAATATAAGCAACCACGTCCCTCGTAGCCGGTCCAGTTTCCTTGAAAGGCGGACATATCAGCAAGGATTACTTCGGCTGTTCTAGTCTTTGGTTTGATCGAGGGTTTTCCTTTGAAATTCCAGGCAATTGTTTCTTTATAGGTTCGCGTCAGAGCAATCTGACACTTGCCGTCAAATGTAACGACTAGCTTACCTGTACCTTTATCAACGTTAACTTTGACCTGGCTGACCGTATTGTATTCTGGGTCAAATGTTAGAGATTGGTCTTCTGAAAAAGAATCCATCCCTTTCAAGCCAAACCCATGATCATTCCCAAAATTATTTTTATGAGACAATGCTATCTTTAAAAGGTTTTTCTCAATAGATGCATTGACAGTAATGTCGACAGTCCAACTATTAATCTCAAAGCATCCACCACCTAAGTAACCCGTCCAGTTACCTTGAAAATCAGCCATGTAATTTTTAACATCTGAGTCAGCTTCTTGTTCTGGCGTCGGCGGGGGAGTGTATCCATCCAATGGGGTCATGAGGATCGACACCGTTGTTGGATAATCAAACGCGGCGCCAGAGGCTGCATCTACAACAACACCGACGACGCCACCAATGAGGATATTGCCGAGCGTCATAGGCTCAAACCCTTGAGACAGCATCATTTGGCCATTTTGATAATTTTCTTTTACGCAGTTTACGGCAAGGTCGCCGCCGCCGCGTGAAACTTTAGCACTGCCAGGTGTAGAGGGGATAATCCAACTTCCCTTGTCATTTTTTAGGGTGCATTTGGCTTGTTTCACTTCTTTCGTATCAACGACCACATCTTGTGAGGTTCCCTTTGTCACAGATGAGCAAGCGCCAAGTGCAAGCAAAAGAAAGCAAAGGCATGCTGTTCTGAAGACAGCGGTGATTTTTATATTATCCAATTTTCAATAACCCCCAATTTTACATTTAGGTGGAGTATAAAAAAATAGTGATTGCTGTAAATGTATAATTGCATGAAATATTTTTTTAAAATCTTGAGGGTTGTATCCAGGAGGTCATTTGCTGCCTTAAAGTTACGAGCAATATTGACAGAGGGGCTTTTTGCGCAGATCGTAGAATGAAAAGAAAGAAATCTCTTCATGCCGACTGCGCATCTTCCAAAAACGATACATCCGCGTGCGTATTATATATTTATGATCAGTGCTGTCCTGTTTGGTTTGGGGCAGTTTCATCGGTTATCTGGCGCGGTTACGATCCCGGCTATCGCTAATGATCTAGCATTTAATGTGAATAGTTTAGGATTCATAGCAGCGGCCTTGTTTTTTACATCGGCCGTTTTGCAGGTTCCCAATGGATTGCTGCTGGATCGGTTCGGGGCGCGGCGGCTGGTGCCTGTTTATGTGGGCACGGCCATCATTGGCTGTGTCGTTTTGGCCTATGCGACGACTTATGAAGCCGTGCTGGTTGGAAGGATCCTGCTGGGCGGCGGTTTCTCTGTCACCATGATGTCATCCTATGTTCTCTTTTCACGCTGGTTTCCAGCCGACCGGTTTGCAACGGTCGCTTCCTGGCTGGTTGCGGCTTCCGGGATAGGCAGTATTCTAGCCTCATATCCGCTGTCTTTGTTTATTGAGCATTTCGGCTGGCGGCCAGCCTATTTGATTGTTGCGGCTTTTACTTTTGCAGCAGCAATCGCAGGTGTTTTAATCGTCCGCGATAACCCTCCGGGGTATAAGGTGCATCAGGATCAACCCACCAGTATTAGCGGCAGTATTCGGGGCTATCTTGGCGTTTTGAAATATCCTCGTTTTTTCTACATGTTGGCAATGGGCGCTGTTGCATTCGGTCCGTCAACAACGATCCTTGGGATGTGGGGCGGCCCTTTTCTAGAGAGTGAATATGGATTGTCGGGAGTTGAACGCGGCGAAATTCTGTTCTTGATGGTCATTGCAGTTCCGTTTGGTGCCTTGTTCTTCGGGCCGCTGGATCGTTACTTTAAAAGCCGGAAGCTAATCATTATTGGCGCTGTAATTGCCGAGATTATCACCTTCACGATTTTAGGTCTTGTTGACGATATCCCGCTTTGGGGGATCTGCATTCTTTTTGTCCTGATTGCCTTCTTGCAGCAACATTATGTGGTTCTGGCGGCGCAGTGCCGGGCCTCTTTTCCAGATCATTTGGTCGGGCGCGCCAATTCGACGTTGAATTTGACCAGCATCATGGGGGTTGCCTTCATGCAATCGATGTTTGGCTGGGGACTGGCCTATTCAGCGCAAAGTGGTTATCAGATTTCCTTTTTGGGGATTTCGATCCTGCTGTGTATCGCGCTTATATTTTACCTAAGGTTCAAGGAATAACGCTCAGTTTTCAGAATTTTTGTAGGTAAACCCACTAAAAAGTGTCGGTTTTCCTTGGAATTTTTTATATTCCAAGAAAAATATATTAGAATTGTTATAATAAGCTTGAAAGTCTCGTGTTTTGAAGTAATAGTAAATAAAAATAAAATAAAGTCAGTGTGCAGGGTTTCCTAATAAATCTAATACGAAAGGGTGTATATGCGATGCCCATACGTGAAGCGACAAGTACTTTAAAAAGAAACAGAGCTTTTATTTCTTCCGCAATGACTGCGCCTATGTTGACACGCGAGCGCGAATTCGAGATCGCCAAGCGATGGCGTGAAGATGGTGATGAAACAGCATTACACGAATTGGTAACAGCCTATGTTCGACTAGTTGTGTCAATGGCCTCCAAATTTAGCAATTATGGTTTACCGCTGAGTGACCTGGTCCAAGAAGGGAATATTGGCTTGATGCAAGCCGCATTCCGATTTGAGCCGGAGAGAGAAATCCGCTTTTCAACCTATGCAAGCTGGTGGATCAAGTCGGCGATGCAAGATTATATTCTTCGCAACTGGTCGATCGTGCGTTCTGGTACGAGCGCCTCGCAAAAATCGCTGTTCTTTAATTTACGCTGGTTAAGAGCTAAAATTGAAAGCCCCGGAGCCGGACCTGTTACCAGCGCTACACTGGAGGAAATTGCAGAAAAGCTGCATATCGGCCTGAAAGACGTTGAGAATATGTCCAACCGATTGGCAACTCGGGATCAATCCTTGAATGCACCGGTTGGTGAAGAGGGGGATGATAGTATCGGTGACTTTTTACCGGATTTAACACCGAACCCGGAAGAAATTACAATACGGGTTTGCGATGGCGAGATTAGAGGGCGCTGGTTGCAAAGTGCGATGCAGGAGCTTTCTGAACGCGAGCGGTTAATTATTTCGGAAAGGCGCTTAAACGAAGATAAGGTTACGCTGGAAGCGTTGGGTGATCGTTTGGGAATTACCAAAGAGCGGGTGCGGCAGATTGAGCACAAAGCATTTGAGAAATTGAAAAGTTCCGTTGTTCGCCACAGCTTGGAACCTACGGACGAGGACATGCATTTAGCAAATCACGTTCTTCCTTAAAATAAACTGCCCTGAACTGGTTTTTGGGGCAGCGAAATTTCTTTGATTAGGTCGGCATTGTTTTCGCGAACATTGCCGACTTTTTTGCTGACGGGAACGGCGTTGAAACTATGCTGCATCCGTTGGGCTGGAAGGCTTGTCTGATCTGTACCTGACAGCCAATAATCCGCAAATTCAGGTTTTACAGTCACGGGCATGCGGGCATGGATATTTGCGATTTCAGGTGTCGCAGGCTGGGTTAGAATTGTACAGGTTTGAATGATGTCCTGATCTGGACTTCGCCAGCTTTCCCAAAGGCCCGCAAAAGCAAAAAGGGGGGCTTGATCAGCCGTGAAAAAATAGGGCTGCTTTTCGCCATCATCCAACTTTTGCCATTCGAAAAATCCGTTTGCAAGGATCAGGCAGCGGCGTTTCTGAAATGCATCCCTAAACGAGGGTTTTTGATCCAATGTTTCGGATCGTGCATTAAGGAGTTTGGTGCCGATGGCAGGGCTTTTTGCCCAAGCAGGGATCAGGCCCCACTGCGGCGCGAATGCCTCCATCGGATATGTCGAGATCTGAGCCTTTCTGAGGGCAAAGAGAGAATGCGTGGGGGCAATGTTATAGGAGGGGCGCAGGTTAGGGCGTTCAGCAAACTTAAATAGCTGACGAATGGCCTCGATCGGGCTGGTTAGGCTAAAACGGGAACACATTCGGTAATGGAGCTTTCCTGCAATGAAAGTTTGGATCACTTAAGATGTCAGAATATCCGTTGTATTCCAATGGCTTTGTGACCGGGATTACATTTTGTTATGCAATCCTTGTCGGTGTGATCACACTCCGGTGAATAGGGATTGAACCTTTTCGCAGAACCATTAAATCCCCACCAAATCATTGTGATGTTTCAAACGAACAAGACGGAAAATAGGTTAAGAAAATGTTAGATCGATTTACATCGACTTGGGTAATTTTATTGGCGTTGATCGGTATTTTGGTTCTCTTTTCAGTTATCCCGACCAAGGTTCCAACAGCATCGACAGAAATGAGCGGTCCAGCAATTGGTCTTGAGGCCGACGCTTTGAACCGTGAATTGTCCGCAGTTGGCGACGTGGTGACAACTGTCCAAGCAAACTAAGGGTTAGCCGAGATTTGCCAATCCAGGGAAGAGTTCTAAAAACCAATAAGCAAGGATTTGAAACTGCCCTGTAAAAATGAGGAGACCGGTCGCGACAATAACCAGACCGGTCCCGATTTCCATCGCTTTGAAATATTTACGAAAACGGCGCATGAATCCTAAAAACGGATTGATTGCGAATGCTGCGATCATAAAGGGAATGCCCAGCCCAAGCGCATATACTGCCAGCATACTGACCCCATGAGCCAGCGAACTGTCCGACGCGGCAAGGGCAAGGATTGTCCCCAAAATAGGCCCAATGCAGGGGGTCCAGCCAAATCCGAAAGCCAAACCAATGATATATGCGCCGAGCCAGTTTTGGGGCTTGTCGATGGTATTAAAGCGGGCTTCGCGGTATAGCAGGGGAATGCGGACGATACCGGTCATATGAACGCCAAACACCACAATGATCGCGCCAGCGATTTTGGATAGAATATCCATATGCTGGATCAATAGTCGATTAATGAAGGATGCGCCGGCACCGAGCAGAATAAAAACTGTCGAAAATCCCAAGACAAACAGAAAAGCCATTGTCACGACTTTCCAGTTAATCGCTGGGGTGTTTTCCTGTTTCGAGCGGGCCTCAATCTGATCAAGGCTCGTTCCGGCGACAAGGCAGAGGTACGCGGGTACCAGCGGGAGGACGCAGGGACTTAAAAAGCTGACGAGGCCGCCACCTGCCGCTGCGAGATATGAAAGTTCTGAAATGTCCATTTGTAACCCAAACGCTTGGTACCGGAAATACTTCCCCACACATATACTTTTCATATGGCTAATTCCAGTCACAACATTGTAGAAAGTAAGTGAAGGTGACATTCCAATCAGAATAAAGGAAAGAAATTGACAGGAATGCAAAATACCGTGGCAGAGTGTCAGGCCTTGCAAGGTCCCAGTGGCATTGAAATCTGCAAAAGGCCCTTACCAGAACTTAAAAGCGGAGAAGTGCTTATCGAGGTCGTTGCCGCAGCATTGAATTTCCCCGACCTACTAATGACCTATGGTAAATATCAGTTTAAGCCAGAGCCCCCCTTTACAATGGGTATGGAAGGGGCGGGGCGGGTCGTTGCCTGTTCTCCAGAAATTCGAAAATTTAAAGTTGGCGCAAATGTTATGTTTCGCGGAAAAACAGGGGCGATCGCGACCTTTAAGATTGCGGCGGTAAGCGATGTAAGCCCGATGCCTGTTACACTGGACTTTAATGAGGCTGCAGCGTTTGGCGTAACTTTTCAAACGGCTTATGTTGCGCTTGCCAAAAGAGGTCGCCTGCAGCCTGGTGAGAGCCTGTTGGTTCATGGGGCTGGTGGTGGTGTTGGTCAAGCGAGTGTCGCGGTCGCCAAGGCGATGGGGGCAAATGTTATTGCAACGGCAAGCAGTGCCGAAAAATTGGCGATTGCAAAACAGTCCGGCGCTGATCACGTAATCAATTATGTGGAGTCGGATTTTGCACAGCAGGTCATGGCGATCACCGGTCAGCAAGGTGTGGACCTGGTTCTGGATCCGGTGGGTGGTGATATTTTAGGGAAAAGCGTTGATTGTCTGGCCTGGCAAGGGCGGATACTGACTGTGGGCTTTGCCAGTGGTTCATTTGGCGAAGTAAACCTTGAACGTCTTCAGTCGTTGTCGGGCAGTATTATCGGCGTGAGGGCAGGTGAATATGGGCGCCGAAATCCGGAAGCGGGACAGGTAGCGTTTGATGAAATGCTTCGGCTAACGGAAGATCACAGGTTGTCGCCCTATATCGGCAAAATTTGGAAATTACCAGAAATTGTGCCAGCTGTGACTTCTATGGAGGAGCGATCCGTCATTGGTAAGCAAGTCATTCGGATCGATGGGCGATGATACATGGTTGTGGCGACTAAAGGTAGCCGCCACCTATACCACATTATCTTTAGCTTCGGTAAGCGTTACGCTACGTCAGACAATGAGCCGTCTTCGCTCAAAAAGATGTCATAAAGAACTTCCAGAACGTCGATCACACTCTCATCATCTAATGAGTAGTAGATTGTCTGTGCATCACGGCGTGTTTTAACGATTTCTTCTTTACGAAGACGCGCTAAATGTTGTGAAAGTGCAGATTGGCTTAGACCAACGATCTTTTCTAGCTCACCAACAGAGCGTTCTGCGTCAACCAGATTGCATAAAATGAGCAACCGGTGCTTGTTTGACATAGCTTTTAAAAAGCGACTGGCTTCTAGAGCTTTGCCTTGAAGTGCTGAGATATCCATATACTTAACCAACTACTTAAATGTGAAACAAATTCAACATAGCTGATATAACAAAAACCTACATTGATGCAAGCAAAACAAACGATAAATGCTAAAAAAAGTGATATATGCTTTATAAATCACAGATTTGCCGATTTTTTATGCAAATAAGATTCAAAAATATTAATCATTATTAATATATAATTTTTTACGTATCGGCACTTATGATTACAACTTTAGTCATAATTTTATGAAATTAGTTGCTTTGTGAAACAAAATCCCAGCATGTTCATTTTAGCAACCGCTAAAAAGTTGAATGATTTACATGCCTTTAAAGTAATGAAGTTTATGGGTAATATAAACTATACTTCAGTTGTCTAATTTGCAAATGATTATTACTTCAGAATGATAGTGTAAGCTTTATCGCGCAGTGTTCGTCGTGTTGTCAACGATTCTCGTGGAAAGTATGAGATTGATCACATTTTGTTAATAAATTAGAGTTTTTAAATTTAGTAAAATCCTTGGCTAAGAATCAATTTTTCAAATAAATATTTTTCCGAAAAAATTCTATACCTAATTGATTTATATGAACTAATTTTAAAATCAGTACGGAAATTTTCTGCACTTTATACTCGAATTTTGTAGATTCTATTCACGTCTCAATGTTGATAATGGTTAACAAAACGCTTTAAAAAGTGCTTCTTTACCCCCATCTGGGTGATGAGCCGACTTGTTGGAGTTTGGTATACTCTCGCAACAGCACAAAAGATATCTGTCAGGACCAAGGTCTATGTCGCTGAACTGGTATGCTTACGCGCCTTAATTTTGAGAATTTGTAGTATGATTAAAAAGATTGCTCCTAAATTACTGGGACAAAAAGCGGGTGCCGTGTTCGGTGCTATCGCGATTTGTTTAACAATGGCCACAAGTTTTGCCATTTTGTTTTCCTTGGGATCTTCAAATAGCGAGCTAGATGCTCGGTATATGTCGGCGCGATATAATGTCTCCTCTAATTTTGAGCTTGAGACCAAACTTGCTAACCTCGGCGGCCTTTCCGCAAAAGGTCAGGCGTTCCTTAAAAATATGGATATGCCAGACTTTTCAAAAGTTGAAGCGACACTGGATTCTGTTGATCTGTTTGAGCGTGTTTTTACGCAGCAGGAATTGTGCCTAGCGCAAGCCGTTTATTTTGAAGCGCGCGGTGAGCCCATTATTGGTCAGGTTGCGATTGCGGAAGTTATCCTGAATCGGGTTGTGAGTTCTCGTTATCCAAATACGGCCTGTAAGGTTGTTTTCCAAAACAAGCACTTGAAGAATCGCTGTCAGTTTTCATTTGCCTGTGATGGCAAATCAGATCGCCCACGTGACATCCAGTCTTGGGAACATTCACTCAAAATCGTTGCCCTTGTTATGGCGGGTGAGCGCAGTGGTGTTGCAAGACAGGCAACGCACTATCATGCTTCTTACGTAGCACCTCGCTGGCGGAAAAGCCTGAATAAGGTGGGCGAAGTTGGCCGTCACATCTTTTACAGATCTGGCGTGATCTAGTTCGTCTTCTGGCCTTTTAAACGGCTTTGGAAGAAGATGGATTGCGGCGCGCGTTGTAAATCGTGTGAACGGCGAGTGTCGCAAGCACTAAGGTGCCGCCAATCATTGTCTCCCGGGATGGCTCTTCGCCGATTACCAGCCATACCCACAGGGGGCCGAGAAAAGTTTCCAAAAGCATCATCAAGCTGACTTCGGCTGCGGGGATATAGCGCGGGCCGACAGAGATCAGGCCAAAGGCGATCGGGAGAACGACCAGCCCCAGTAGCATCAGATAAAGCATGTCAGGCGTCGTGACCAAGACGTCGCCACCAGCCATTACCGATGCGATTGCCGCAATCAGCAATCCGCTAAGGCCCAATGTGGGGACCATATCGACTTTCTGTGCGAACCTGATTGTCGTGATTTGGCTGGCCATGGCGAAGGCGGCGCCTAGCGCAAAGAAATCCCCCATCAGATGATCGCTGGTCAGGCTACCCATGAAAATATAGGCGATACCGCCGCAGCCCACTAAAATTGCCAGCCAAGTGGATAGATGTATCCGCTCGTTTAGGAAAATCCGCGAGATAAAAGCTGCAATCAGCGGTGTCGTCGCGAGAATGACCAGCGTGTTGGCGACACTCGTATTGTGCAACGATAGAATGAAGAAAATCGTACTTATCGTGAAAAGGATCGACGCTTGCAGGCCTTTGACACCGGTACTTTTTATGCGGCCAACAGCGGTTTTGCCATATCGCAAAAAATAGAATCCAAAGATACTGACGGCCAATAGCAGTCCCCGCCAAAATAGCACTGTCCAAGTATCCGCGGTAATTAGACGGACAAGCAGTCCATCAGGTGTTAGAACCAGCACGCCAAGCGCGGTGAGGAGTGTTCCTTGAATATGGCGGGAAAGCAGGGGCATGAATTTACACTCAAACACGGTTGGGACAGGAAAGCTCTCGCCATAACCCAGTTTAGGGTAGGGGGCAAGTTAATTGCCCTTTGTCTTTAGGAAGCCATGCGCAGTGGTTTGGGGCGCCAGTTATTTAGCGGATGCAACTCAACGGCTCTCTTTCAGGAGAGCAGCATTTGCAAGACCTTCCAGTATGGGGCATTCTGGCCTGGCGTCCCCATGACATTCGCGAGCAAGGTTTTGCAGCATATCGCGCATGGCCGTGAGTTCCTGAAGGCGCTCATTAATATCGGATATTTTTTGCAGCGCTAATGATTTGACTTCGCTGCTGGATCGTTGTTTGTCCAGATATAGCGATAGCAGGTTTCGACATTCCTCAATAGAAAACCCCAGCTTTCGAGCCCGTCCCAAGAATGTCAGGCAATGGATGTCATCTGTCGTGTAGTCCCGATACCCATTTTCGGCGCGCCTTGGCACAAGAAGGCCAATGTCTTCATAATATCGAATTGTTTTGCTGGGCAAACCAGAGCCTTCTGAGGCGGCACCAATATTCATGTTTAGCTCCGGGTTGGCGCGTTTAATTTAACATAGCGAAGCCGCAAAGCGTTCGATATCACGCTCACAGATGACAGGCTCATCGCTGCGGCTGCAATCATTGGGGAGAGAAGCGTTCCGGTTATCGGGAAGAGAATTCCCGCTGCGATGGGAACGCATATTGCATTGTAGCCAAATGCAAATATTAAGTTTTGACGAATATTAGCCATTGTCGCCTGTGATAAGTTGAGTGCGCGGATCAGGCCGCCAAGGTCTCCCTTGAGCAGGGTAATGCCGGCACTTTGCAGACTAACATCGGATCCGGTTCCCATGGCAATACCTACATCAGCTTGAGCCAGAGCAGGGGCGTCATTGACGCCATCACCTGCCATTGCAACCACATGGCCGTCTGATTGCCATTTTTCAACAAGATTCTTTTTATCTTCGGGGAGTACATTTGCGTGAATATGATCGATCCCAAGGGCCTTGGCGACGCTACGGGCTGTTCCCATATTATCGCCGGTTGCCAGAACAATATTTATCCCGCGGGATTTCAACGCGGTTATCATTTCAGGTGCAGACTCTTTGATTTGATCAGACACAATCAAAAGGCCCTGCAATATGTTTTGGGCGGCGAGGAACAGGACAGTTTGTCCATTGCTCTCGGCTGTTTGGGCAATGTCGCTCATTTGGGAGATGTCAATGGACCGATCGTCCATTAAGCGCGCATTCCCTAAAATTACCTGATCCCCCTGATGCTGAGCCTGAACCCCCATACCGGTTATATTTTGAAAGTCAGTAATGGCCGCGATTTCCAAATTTTGAGCGGTTGCGCCTGAGGTGATCGCCTGCGCAATCGGATGCTCTGAACCAATTTCCATACCTGCGGCGAGTGCCAATAAATTATTTTTATTAATTTTGCCAAGTGTATGGACTTCCTCTAAACGAGGAACGCCTGTTGTCAGGGTGCCCGTCTTATCCAGAATAATGGTATCGATCTTGGCTAATCGCTCAAGCGCTTCGGCATCCTGTATCAACACGCCCGCTTGCGCGCCCCGACCTGTTGCCGTCATGATTGACATGGGGGTTGCAAGACCAAGGGCGCAAGGGCAGGCGATAATGAGAACGGATACAGCAGAGAGTAGGGCGAAGACTAGTTTGGGATCTGGACCCCAGATCGCCCAGATACCAAATGCTGCAAGGGCGCAAAGGACAACGGCGGGCACAAAATAGCTGGCGACTTTGTCCGCCAGCCCCTGTATTGGCGCGCGGGAGCGTTGGGCGGTTGCAACCATTTCCACGATCTTAGCCAGCATGGTGTCACTGCCAACCTGTTCCGCGATGATAACGAGCGAGCCTGACTTGTTAATTGTCCCCGTCATAACCGGATCATCGGCTTTCTTATCAACCGGGATCGCTTCGCCGGAAATCATGCTTTCATCAAGGGCGGAATTCCCCTCAATAATATGGCCATCAACGGGAATGCTCTCGCCGGGGCGAATGCGAAGCTTATCGCCCGGCAGAATATTTTCCAGGGGAACATCCCGCTCTGTGCCATTGGAATTGATCCGCCTTGCCGTTTTTGGGGCCAGATTAATTAGTGATTTAATGGCATCGCTGGTTTTGTCCCGGGCTTTGAGTTCCATGATTTGGCCCAGAAAGACCAACAGGATAATGACGGCGGCGGATTCGAAATAAACGGGAACCGCACCCCCTTGCAGTCGGAAACTATTGGGAAACAGGTGGGGGAGGAAAGTCGCAATACTGCTGTATATAAAAGCGGTGCCGACCCCAATTGCGATCAGGGTCCACATATTGGGGCTTTTGTTTACGATAGAGCCCCAGCCTCGTTTGAAAAAGGGCCAACCGGCCCAAAGGACAACAGGCATCGCCAGAAAAAACTCAATAAAGCGGCTGCTGGCACCCGGCAGTATTTGGGCCAATGATAGGCCCAGCATTGGCGCCATTGCAATGACAACCAAGGGAATTGTGAGAACTGCAGAAATCCAGAATCGACGTGTGAAGTCAACTAATTCCGGGTTAGGGCCGTCGTCCGGAACACCCATTGGTTCAAGGGCCATTCCGCACAACGGGCAATCCGCTGGATGATCTTCAATTATTTCAGGATGCATCGGGCATGTATATTGCGCGTCTTTTGGGGCTTGCTTCGCGCGCCGCTTATGACCGCCCGTTAAGTAGAATTCAGGATCAGCACTGAATTTCTCACAACATCCTTTGCCGCAAAAATGATAAACCTCATCCTGATATGCGAAACTGGGCTTACCCTTGTTGAGCGCTACGGTCATTCCGCACACGGGATCGAGCGTCGTATCTGAGGGAGTGGCATTTGGGGTAGACGATGAACTGGGCATGACTGTCTTCTAACGTTGTGTAAGCAGATGATTAGAAGATAGACCTTCCAGCAACGGGAAGGTCAAGGTCTTTTGCGGGTTAAGGCTTGGTGGTCTCGAGAGTTTGCCGGATTTGTCTTGCAAGTGTCCCCCGGCTAAAGGGTTTGTTTAGTAAGATATCTGCCGGATCCCACAGCGGAATATCTTTATTCGCGGCAGCGGTTTCTGCCGGATAGCCAGACATAAAAATAATTTTAATATTTTCCACAAGCGCTGAATTTTCTTTGAAAAATTCCGGCCCTGTCATGCTTCCGGGCAGAACAACATCTGACAGGATGACACTGATTTGAGTATCCGCGTTCAGCAGTTGCGTTGCTTCAGCCGTATCTTTGGCGCTGAGCACGGTGTAGTTCAAAGATTGAAGCAGCTTTTGTGCAAGCTTAAGGACCTCTGGCTCATCTTCCAAAACCAATACAGTCTCGCCGTTTCCCATTGGGGTTTCGGTCTCGGTGATTGGAGATATGGTAACGACCGAGCTTTGATCGCGGGGAATATAAAGTTTGATGGTCGAGCCAATACCAACTTCACTATATATATTAATAGCGCCACCAGACTGCTGGATAAAACCATAGACCATAGACAGGCCAAGTCCGGACCCTTGGCCAGCGTCTTTGGTTGTGAAGAAGGGTTCAAAAGCGTGGGAAATAACGTCATCGCTCATCCCGATGCCGGTATCGGATACAAAAAGGGCGACATAATCTCCCGGTTTTAGATCACCCGACAGGACCAGCTGTTGGTCTTTCATCGTTATATTCTTTGTTTCAATGCTCAAGGTTCCGCCGCTTGGCATTGCTTGTCGGGCATTTACGGCCAGATTTAAGAGCGCGTTTTCCATTTGCGCGGTGTCAACGAGGGCGGACCACAGATTTTCATCTGTCTTCAGGTCAATGGTGACGGTTTCACCTAAAGTGCGATCTAAAAGATCGATCATATTTTGAACCAACACCCCGAGATTGACAGTTTCAGGCCGGAGTGGTTGTTTACGAGAGAAAGCCAGAAGCCGGGATGTGAGTTCGTTACCGCGCTGAGTTGTTTTCAATATTGGGGCAATTAGCCGTCGATCTTTTTCATCGGCATAATCATCCAAGAGTTCGGCATTCCCCTGGATAATGGCCAATAGATTGTTGAAGTCGTGGGCGATACCACCGGTGAGCTGTCCGACAACCTCCATTTTTTGAGATTGCAGTAGTTTTTCTTCAAGCTCCTGCCGCTCGCGGGCTTCCTGAAGGATTATCTGGTTTGTCCGCCGCAGATCTTTTGTGCGATCTTCCACCCGTTCTTCCAAATGCCTGTTTAAATTTTCAAGAGCTTGTCGCTCTTTCCAGATTATTAGGGTTACAAGGCAGCTGGTCACACATATCAAAATAATGAGAATCGTTGTCCAGTAGCTGACGCTTTCGAATTGCGCGTAAAGATCAGACGTTTGCTTGATGACATGTTTACTGGAAATGCGCCATATATTGTACACGCCGGGAACTAGAAGTTTATAGCGGGCGCTGAGCGCTTTTGCTGTTGCCTTGTCGCCGGGTTTGAGATCAATGATCTGCTCTTCCGTTTCACGGAGCAGTTGCCTGAGTTTCTGCAAAATCTGCGGGACACCTTCCAGTTTGGCGAATGCGCGTCCCACATTTCCAGAGGAATTCGTAATCTCCCGGCTCCACAGAATATCAAATTTGTTGAGCAGCATGTTCTTGCTGATGTTTGGATCTGCCTCGGCAAAACCATCAAGTGCATAAATGAGTTCGGAGAGTTCGTGGCTGGTTTGGGCGGCCATGCCCATGAGCGTGTCGCGGGGTGTCCGATCAATTCCTTGCGATTCAGATAGAACACCGCCAACCAGCCAGAGTGCGGATCCCGCCAGCAGTAAAATAGCGAGCAGGAGCGTCATATACAGATACTTGATGTTGTTGAGAATGAACATATTACGAGTTACTCAACATGGAGACTTATGAGTTGCCAGATTGACCGGGAATGGTGAAGC
Organism: Sneathiella sp.; assembly: GCA_034669685.1. Taxonomy (GTDB): domain Bacteria; phylum Pseudomonadota; class Alphaproteobacteria; order Sneathiellales; family Sneathiellaceae; genus Sneathiella. The sequence continues at coordinate 1,288,537 of JAXMOU010000001.1, read as the reverse complement.
TCTGTTTTAAGATCAGGATTGTCACGCCAGGGGTAAATAATCCAAAGTGGGCCCTTGTCCCGAATGCTCATCAGCTTTCCGTCTTTTTTATAGGCAATGATGACATCGTGTTTAAGAATATCTTCCATAGGGATGGTGACGAAATAATCGTTGATTGCTTCAGCGATCAGTTTTTGGCCTGAAAATTTGACGGATGACAACAGATCGCGCAGCAAAACGCCTTCAAATTCAATCACGCCATCTGTCCAGGGTGTGTCAGTGCGAATTGTCGTTACCGGATAGGATTGTAATCGCTCCAGATCGAACTTGGCTGGATTGCTGTGCGCATTAGAATTTGTAACTTGCGCGGTTATTCTGAGGAGAATGTCCCTCTTTACCGAATCCTGTGCAAATGTTGTGGCGGGCAATAACAACAAAATAGCCATGCCTAAAGCTGTCATTCTTTGTATGACTGAACTGCGTTTCATCCCGGATCCCCCAACCTGCAGCGATATTTGACCTTTGCGCCTCTTGGTTACCTGAATAACTTAATGTTCAGATGTAATGAAGGTCTAATAAAAAATACTATAATTAAGATTTGGAATAATTGAAGTTTCACGGCAAGGACGTAGTGATGTCTGAGGAATCGCAGCGCTTGTGGTGTGAAGTGCCTCTGTCCGTGGGGGCAATCGTCTAAATATTGAAATTGTTAGCAGGGATACAATTTTACGCCGAAGGTGGGCTGAATTAATTGAGGGTCGATTTTGATCCACAGAATTGACCGGCGATACAGGATTAAGCATTAAAAAAGCCCCGCATTGCTGCGAGGCTTTTTTGAATTATGGTGCCGCCACCAAGAGTCGAACTCGGGACCTGATGATTACAAATCAACTGCTCTACCAACTGAGCTATAGCGGCTTTGTGGGGCGCAAAATAGGCGTGAGTTTAAAAATGAGCAAGCAAAAAATTTGCAAAATGACGTTTTTTTTTAACAAGGCCAGAAAAGTCAGGATTTCCGGGCGCTTCTTGCAATCTCATAGAAGGCAATTGCCGCGGCGTTGGATACATTCAGGCTTTCAATATCGGGTCGGATTGGCAACTTGCCCATCAAATCGCATTTCTCTTCGGTAAGCCGGCGGAGACCTTTTCCCTCTGATCCTAAAATCAAAGCAACTTTGTCAACGCCTTTGACAGCAACGTCCAGATCCTGATCGGCGTGGCCGTCCATTCCGATTCGCCAAAACCCAAACTCAGCCAATTGATCAAGTGCCCGCGCTAGATTGTTCACGCGGATCAGCGGGACAGTCTCAATAGCGCCGGAGGCGGAGCGGGCGAGTACGCCCGTGATTGGGGGGCTGTGGCGATCCGGTACAATGACAGCGGCGATGCCAAATGCGGCGGCAGAGCGTAAAATGGCGCCAACATTATGGGGATCTGTTACCTGATCAAGAACAGCAACAGCGCTCAACCCCTTTGACGAAAGGAGCGCTGGTAAATCCAAAATGTCATAGGTAGGCAGGTTTGAAGCCTTTAGAGCGATCCCCTGGTGGATTGCATTATCGGGCAAAAGCGCCGCGATCTGATCTCCCGGGAGAAACTCGGGGGAGGGAACTTTACTCAGGAGTGTTTCATCTTCCTCAGCAATCTGTTCGGCTTTTGCTTTCGTCATAACCAACCGGTTTATCTTGCGGTCTTCGTTTCGAAGGGCGGCAAAGACGGCATGATCTCCATATAACCAGCTTTCTTTTGCAGTGAAATCACCGCTGGAATGACTGGTTTTCTGGCGGTTCGGAGCTGATTTCCGATTGCCGGAGAAAAAATTTGATTTTTGGCCTTTTGGCGGCTTGCGTGTTGACATAGCCTCGCTTATATTGCGCAACGCTTCGGACAACAAGGGGCCATTTACATGGGACCTGTAAAAAATTGTTTTAATTATTTTTTTAAGGGTTGACTTTGTTGCTGAAATTTCGATAGTGCCGCAACACCTTGCAGCGGTATCGGAAGGTGAAAGTGGCGTCTGGAGGGATGCCTGAGCGGTTAAAAGGGGCGGACTGTAAATCCGCTGGCATAGCCTACGTTGGTTCAAATCCAACTCCCTCCACCACGCACCTGCATGACTGTAGTGTGTCGTGGGATGCGGCGAAAAATTATTATGCGGGTGTAGCTCAATGGTAGAGCAGAAGCCTTCCAAGCTTACGACGAGGGTTCGATTCCCTTCACCCGCTCCAAAGTGTTAATCAGCACTCTAAAAATGGATAATGAATTTGTAGGCGCTGAGGGCTAGCTTTCAGTGTCTTTGGGCTGTGTGAATTGATAAGTTCAGGACGACAGGAAAATGGCCAAGGAAAAATTTGAGCGTACTAAACCGCACGCGAACATCGGAACAGTTGGTCACGTTGACCACGGTAAGACCACACTGACAGCAGCGATTACGAAAGTATTGGCTGAGCAGAGCGGTGGCGCAGCGTTTGCGTTTGACGAAATTGATAAAGCGCCTGAAGAGAAGGCACGTGGTATTACGATTTCTACTGCTCACGTTGAGTATGAGACAGAAAATCGTCATTATGCGCACGTTGATTGCCCAGGCCATGCTGACTATGTGAAGAACATGATCACAGGTGCAGCGCAGATGGATGGTGGTATCCTTGTTGTGTCAGCAGCAGACGGACCAATGCCACAGACACGTGAGCATATCCTGCTTGCGCGTCAGGTTGGTGTTCCGGCTCTGGTTGTTTTCATGAACAAAGTTGACCAGGTTGACGACGAAGAGCTTCTTGAGCTTGTTGAAATGGAAATTCGTGAGCTTCTGAGCGAATACGACTTCCCAGGCGACGACATTCCTATCGTTAAAGGTTCTGCGCTTGCAGCGCTTGAAGGCCGTGACGATGAAATTGGCAAGAACGCAATTCTTGAGCTGATGGCAGCTGTTGATGAGTACATCCCAGTTCCAGAACGCGATGTTGATAAAGCCTTCTTGATGCCAATTGAGGACGTGTTCTCAATTTCTGGCCGCGGTACAGTTGTAACAGGCCGTATTGAAGCTGGTGTTGTTAAAGTTGGTGAAGAGATTGAAATCGTCGGTATCAAAGATACGGTGAAGACAACTTGTACCGGTGTTGAAATGTTCCGCAAATTGCTGGATCAGGGTGAAGCTGGCGATAACGTTGGTGTGCTTCTTCGGGGCACGAAACGTGAAGACGTTGAGCGTGGTCAGGTTCTGGCGCACCCAGGTACAATCACACCACATACAAAATTCAAGGCAGAAGCCTACATTCTGAAAAAAGAAGAGGGTGGTCGTCATACACCATTCTTCACAAACTACCGTCCACAGTTCTACTTCCGTACAACTGATGTGACAGGTGTTGTGACCCTTCCTTCTGGAACAGAAATGGTTATGCCTGGTGATAACGTCACAGTTGATGTTGAGCTAATCGCTCCGATCGCTATGGACGAAGGTCTGCGTTTCGCGATCCGCGAAGGTGGACGTACTGTTGGTGCCGGCGTCGTCGTCAGCATCTCTGAGTAAGAAGAATATATTTTCTTGCTTTTAAACGGGGTTCCGTTTGATTAAGAATTCTGGCTTAAAGCCGCTTGGTTCCGCCTAGCGGCTTTAAGTACCAGATAAGGCATAGGAGTGTAGCTCAATTGGTAGAGCACCGGTCTCCAAAACCGGGGGTTGTGGGTTCGAGTCCCTCCTCTCCTGCCATGCCCTCTTGATCTCTTGTGTGAATTCCTGTATATGCCCGGTTCGTTCCGGTAGATGAGAAAGTTTTTGAGGCAACAATGGCAAAGGTAACTCCAGGCGCTTTTATCCGCCAAGTGCGGCAAGAGTCCTCTAAAGTAACGTGGCCTTCCCGCAAGGAAACGCTTGTTACAACGGGGATGGTTTTCGTTATGGTGTTCCTGGCTTCGATGTTCTTCTTTCTGGTCGATTCAGGTATTCAGGCCGCTGTGAAATTTATTCTGTCGTTGGGGGCTTAAGATGTCTGATGCCGTACATACGCCGAAAAAACGGTGGTATATTATTCATGCACATTCCGGATCTGAGAAAAAAGTTGCTCAGGCTGTGATGGATCAGGCGATGCAAAAAGGCATGGCCGATAAATTTGAGCAGGTGCTGGTTCCCACTGAAGAAGTGGTTGAAGTCCGCCGTGGTCAAAAAGTTAGCGCAGAGCGTAAATTTTTCCCGGGCTATGTTTTGGCCCACATGGAAATGAACGACGAAACATACCATTTGGTAAAGAACCTGCCGAAAGTGACTGGCTTCTTGGGGAATGCGAATAAGCCGCAACCGATCTCCGAGAAAGAGGCTATGTCAGTTATGAATCAGGTGCAGGAAGGAATCGATCGTCCGAAACCTTCTGTTACCTTTGAGATTGGGGAAGAGGTCCGCGTTTGTGATGGACCGTTCGCAACCTTCATGGGTGCCGTCGAAGAAGTTGATGAAGATAAAGCCAAGCTGAAAGTGTCAGTCTCCATCTTTGGGCGCTCGACGCCTGTGGAACTGGATTACTCTCAGGTTGAAAAGAGTTAAGTAGTTTTAGGGTCGCAATACTGCGGCTTTATTTGCGGGAGGCTCGCCTAGGCTGCACCGCGAACCCTTAAAATTGAATAGGGAAAGATATGGCAAAGAAAATTACAGGTTATATTAAGTTGCAGGTCCCTGCGGGGCAGGCAAATCCTTCACCGCCAATTGGTCCAGCTTTGGGTCAGCGCGGCGTGAATATCATGGAATTCTGTAAAGCGTTCAACGCGTCAACAGGTAATATGGAAGGCGGCATGCCGATTCCAACAATTATCACTGTTTACGCAGACCGTTCCTTTACATTTGTTACCAAAACTCCACCAGCTTCATACTTCCTGAAAAAAGCTGCTGGCCAGAAAAAAGGTGGTTCTACACCTGGTCGCGCAACTGCAGCGACTGTGACACTGGCGCAGGTTAAGGAAATCGCAGAAGCGAAAATGGTTGATCTGAACGCCAACGATATCGATGCAGCTATCGAAATCATCAAAGGTTCAGCCCGTTCAATGGGCTATGCGGTAGAGGGTTAAGTTCGATGGCAAAATTGACAAAGAAACAGAAAGCCTACACAGGTTTCGATAACGAAAAATTGTATGGCCTTTTGGAAGCCGTTGAAGTCGTGAAAGCGAATGCAACAGCGAAATTCGATGAAACTATCGAGATTGCAATGAACCTGGGTGTTGACCCACGTCATGCTGATCAGATGGTTCGTGGCGTAATTCAACTGCCAAACGGTACCGGTAAATCAGTTCGCGTTGCTGTGTTCGCACGCGGTGATAAGGCTGAAGAAGCTAAAGAAGCTGGCGCTGAACTGGTTGGTGCGGAAGACCTGATGGAAATCATTCAGGGCGGCAACATGGATTTTGATCGTGTTATCGCAAGCCCTGACATGATGGCAATCGTTGGCCGTTTGGGTAAAGTTTTGGGTCCTCGGGGCCTGATGCCAAATCCAAAGCTGGGTACGGTTACACCAAACGTTGGTGAAGCTGTTAAAGCTGCCAAAGGTGGACAGGTTGAATTCCGCGCAGAAAAAACAGGTATTGTTCACGCTGGCCTTGGTAAATCAAGCTTCACAGCCGACGCACTGAAGGAAAATGTACAAGCCTTTGTTGATGCGGTTATGAAAGCAAAACCAACTGGCGCAAAAGGTCAGTACCTACGTAAAGTTGCCATCAGCTCCACTATGGGCCCTGGTGTCAAACTGGAAATTAGCGAGCTGGTATAAGTTCGCTTAAAGATTTGCCGCCTTCGGGCGGCAAGTGTCTGGGATCGCGTTTTTGATCCCAGCTGTCCAAGACTGCAGGTGTTTTTGCCTTTCGGGGCTAAGATTTAAAAACACATGTTGCCTGCATAGACAGGGAAACTACAGATTTTGCCGAAAGGCAGTATTCAGGTGGACCTGGGACAGTAAACGAATTCGGAGTTATCCGGATTCTTTTTCAACCGGGTTATTTGCATATGCAGATATCCCTAAGCTTGGAGTCGACGAGTGGACCGATTACAAAAGGAAGCTCTGGTTGCCGAAATGAAAGGCGTTTTTGACGAAGCAGCTGTCGTCGTTGTCGCAGAATACAGTGGTCTCACTGTTGCGGAAATGACAGGCCTGCGGACAAAAATGCGTGATGCCGGTGCCACCTTCAAAGTTACCAAAAATCGGCTTGCGCGTCTTGCTCTTGATGGCACGGACTACAGTTCTCTTTCAGACAAACTGAAGGGTCCAATTGGAATCGCTTATTCAAACGATCCAGTTGCAGCCCCTAAAATCGCAGTTGAGTTTGCAAAAGAGAATGACAAGTTTGTCGTTATTGGTGGAGCCATGGGTGCCACAGAACTTGACGTCGATGGCGTTAAGTCTTTGGCAAGCCTGCCTTCACTGGACGAACTTCGTGGAAAACTGGTTGGTCTTTTACAAGCACCTGCAACGAAAGTTGCTGGCGTTGTTCAAGCACCTGCAAGCCAGTTGGCTCGTGTCCTGTCGGCGAAAGCCGCATTGGGTTAGATGTCGAAGCCACTATTTTAGTTATTTACAAACCGTATGGTTTACCTGAGGAGAAATGAAAATGGCTGATCTCGAAAAGATTGCCGAAGAGCTGTCAGCTCTTACAGTTATGGAAGCTGCAGAACTGGCTAAAGTTCTGGAAGAAAAATGGGGCGTATCTGCTGCTGCTCCAGTTGCTGTTGCTGCTGCTGGTGGTGCTGCCGCTGGTGAAGCTGCTGCTGAAAAAGACGAATTTGATGTTATCCTGGCTTCTGCTGGCGAAAAGAAAATCAACGTCATTAAAGAAGTTCGCGCTATCACAGGCCTTGGTCTGAAAGAAGCAAAAGAACTTGTTGAAAGTGCACCTAAAGCCGTTAAAGAAGGCGCACCTAAAGACGAAGCAGCAAAACTGAAAGAGCAGCTTGAAGCTGCTGGTGCAACTGTAGAGCTCAAATAAGCTTTGCACGCACCGCGGTTTGTTGATCGCGACTAAAGACGGGGAAGGTGGCTTTTGCTGCCTTCCCCGCAGCCGCTTTCGGAACGAGTGGTCATTGATCTGACGAGATTTTAAACACGTATGTTACTTGATGGTTTCGCATCATTACGGAATTTATTGGATTTGGGCTCCATTACCCGTCATTATATGGTCGGGGTGTTGAGACCAATGTCCAGGCAAAGCCAAAGATTTGGCTTTGTAAACATTGGCAATAGAATTACGGGGATTTCGCATGGGCATTTTGCAGTCGTTCACCGGTCGTAAACGCGTTCGCAAGGATTTTGGTCGCATTGAAGCCGCGACGACAATGCCGAACCTAATTGAGGTTCAAAAGACATCCTACGATGCGTTCTTGATGCAGGATGCATCAGATGAAGAACGTGGCGACGAGGGTCTTCAAGGCGTTTTCAAATCAGTTTTCCCAATCAAGGACTTCGCTGATACAGCAAGTCTGGAGTTCGTCTCGTATGAGTTTGAACCCCCAAAATACGATGAAGAAGAGTGCCAGCAGCGCAGCATGACATATGCCGCGCCACTGAAAGCAACCCTTCGTCTGATCGTATTTGAGGTGGATCCAGATACAGAAGCGAAATCCGTCCTCGATATTAAAGAGCAAAGTGTCTACATGGGCGATATGCCGCTTATGACAGACAAAGGCACATTCATCATTAACGGCACAGAGCGTGTGATCGTTTCTCAGATGCATCGTAGCCCAGGCGTTTTCTTTGATCACGATAAAGGTAAAACACATGCAAGCGGTAAACTGTTGTTTGCTGCGCGTGTTATTCCATATCGTGGATCATGGCTTGACTTTGAGTTTGATGCGAAAGACATAGTGTATGTTCGTATCGACCGTCGCCGGAAATTGCCTGTAACAGCTTTGTTGCAGTCACTGGATATGACACATGAAGATATCCTGAACTATTTCTATGATCGTGTTGATTACAAGCTGAGCAAAAAAGGCTGGCGGACCCCGTTCGTTGTTGAGCGGGTTCGGGGCAGTCGTCTGCTGCGCAATCTCGTCGATGCTGACAGTGAAAAAGTTGTCGCTGAAGCCGGCACAAAAGTAACGCCGCGTCAGGCGAATAAACTGGTTGAAGCCGGCCTGAAAGAAATTCTGGTTAGCCATCTTGATCTGGTTGGCCGTTTCGTTGCGGAAGACATGATCAACCCTGAAACGGGTGAAGTGTTTATTGAAGCGGGTGACGAGCTAACTGAACAATTGATTGATCAGTTGGAAGCTGCTGGCTTTGATGAGATTACAACACTTGATATCGATAATGTGAATGTGGGTCCTTACATCCGCAATACACTGGCTGTTGATAAAAGCTCCACACGGGAGCAGGCGCTTGTTGATATTTATCGTGTTATGCGCCCAGGTGAGCCACCAACCGAAGAAACAGCGGAAGCGTTGTTTAATGGATTATTCTTTGATCCAGAACGGTATGACCTGTCAGCTGTTGGTCGTGTGAAAATGAACATGCGCCTTGATCTGGAAGTGGAAGACACTGTTCGGGTTCTGCGCAAAGAAGATATTCTGGAAGTTGTTAAAACACTGGTTCGTTTGAAAGACGGCCACGGTGAAACAGACGATATCGATAACCTTGGTAACCGCCGCGTTCGCTCAGTTGGCGAACTGATGGAAAACCAGTATCGCATCGGTCTGCTTCGCATGGAACGTGCAATTCGTGAACGGATGAGCTCTGTTGAAATCGATACGGTTATGCCGCACGATTTGATCAATGCGAAACCTGCCGCTGCTGCTGTTCGTGAATTCTTTGGCTCCAGCCAGCTCAGCCAGTTTATGGACCAGACAAATCCACTGTCTGAAATTACCCATAAACGCCGTTTGTCTGCGCTTGGCCCCGGTGGTTTGACACGTGAACGTGCGGGCTTTGAGGTTCGGGACGTTCATCCAACTCATTATGGTCGTATCTGTCCAATTGAAACACCAGAGGGTCCAAACATTGGTTTGATCAACTCTTTGGCAACATTTGCCCGCGTGAATAAATATGGCTTCATCGAAAGCCCATATCAGCGCGTTGAAGATGGAAAATTGACAGGTGAGGTCAAGTACCTTTCCGCAATGGAAGAAACCAAACATACAATTTCGCAAGCTAACGCGGCGTTGGATGAAAATGGAAGCTTCACAGAAGATTTCGTTCGTTGCCGGGCACAGGGCGAGTATGTTGTTGCGACACCAGCCGATGTGACTTACATCGACGTGTCTCCAAAACAGCTTGTATCTGTTGGTGCCTCTCTTATTCCTTTCCTTGAAAACGATGATGCGAACCGTGCGCTTATGGGTTCAAACATGCAGCGTCAGGCTGTGCCTCTGCTGAAAGCGGAAGCACCGTTTGTTGGTACGGGCATGGAAGAGCGCGTCGCACGCGACTCTGGTGTTGCAACTGTCGCCAAGCGCGGCGGTATTGTGGATCAGGTCGATGCAACACGTATCGTGATCCGGGCAGAAGAAGAAGACCTCAGCAAGTCTGGAGTTGATATCTACAACCTGCTTAAATTCCAGCGGTCAAATCAGAACACCTGCATCAACCAGCGTCCACTTGTTAAAGTGGGTGACCGGATTGAAGCTGGCGACATCATTTGTGATGGCCCGTCTACGGATTTGGGTGAACTTGCACTTGGTCGGAACGTGCTGGTCGCGTTTATGCCTTGGAATGGTTACAACTTTGAGGATTCGATCCTGATCTCCGAGCGGATTGTGAAAGACGACGTCTTTACTTCAATCCACATCGAAGAGTTTGAAGTTGCCGCTCGTGATACCAAACTTGGCCCAGAGGAAATCACACGTGATATTCCAAACGTCGGCGAAGAGGGACTGAAAAGCCTTGATGAAGCTGGTATCGTTTATGTTGGTGCCGAAATTCAGCCTGGTGATATTCTGGTCGGTAAGATCACACCGAAGGGCGAAAGCCCAATGACACCAGAGGAGAAACTCCTCCGGGCGATCTTTGGTGAGAAAGCATCCGACGTTCGGGATACGTCCCTGCGGTTGCCACCTGGTGTTGCTGGTACTGTTGTTGAGGTTCGTGTCTTTAACCGCCACGGCGTTGAAAAAGACGAACGTGCCTTGGCGATTGAGCGCGATGAGATTGAACATCTTGCAAAAGACCGTGATGACGAGAAAGCCATTTTGGAGCGGACGATTTATGATCGCTTGAAAGGTTTGCTTGTTGGTCAGACCGTTACGTCAGGACCACGGGAATTCTCTGAAGGTGATACAATCACTTCCGAAGCACTCTTGGATATCCATCACGGTGTGTGGTGGCAACTGAGTGTTGAAGATGATGCGGTTATGACCAACATCGAAGCGCTTAAGAAGCAGTATGACGAAGCAATTGGTCGTCTGCGGGCTCGCTTTGAGAACAAGGTTGATAAACTTCAGCGTGGTGATGAACTGCCACCAGGGGTGATGAAATCTGTTAAGGTATTTGTTGCGGTTAAGCGTAAGCTTCAGCCCGGTGACAAAATGGCCGGTCGTCATGGTAACAAGGGTGTTATTTCCCGAATTCTGCCACAGGAAGACATGCCATATCTTGAAGATGGTAAGCCTGTTGATATCGTGTTGAACCCACTGGGTGTGCCATCACGTATGAACGTTGGTCAGATTTTGGAAACACATCTGGGTTGGGCAAGTCATGGAATTGGTGTTCAAATCAATGAAATGATGTCCCGCATCAACCGCGGTGCCACAGATCTGGAACCTTTGAAGCAGAAGCTGAAAGAAGTTTATGGCGACGAAGAGTATGAAGCCAAAATTTCAGGCATGTCTGATGAACAGTTCATTGAACTTGGCGGGAACCTCGTAAACGGTGTGCCAATGGCAACACCAGTATTCGATGGCGCCAAGGAAGTTGACATTGACCGTCTATTGCAAGTTGCTGGACTGGATACATCTGGTCAGGTAACCCTGATCGATGGCCGGACAGGCGAGACTTTCGATCGTCAGGTGACTGTTGGTTACATCTATATGCTGAAACTTCACCATCTGGTTGATGATAAGATCCATGCCCGTTCAATCGGTCCATACAGTCTTGTCACGCAGCAGCCTCTTGGTGGTAAAGCTCAGTTCGGTGGACAGCGCTTTGGTGAGATGGAGGTTTGGGCACTTCAAGCATATGGTGCAGCTTACACCTTGCAGGAAATGCTCACTGTGAAGTCGGATGACGTTGCGGGCCGTACGAAAGTTTATGAAGCCATCGTTCGTGGTGATGATACTTTCGAAGCCGGTATTCCGGAAAGTTTCAACGTTTTGGTCAAGGAAATGCGTTCCTTGTGCTTGAACGTCGAATTGTCACAGATCGGATATTAAGGGGTGCGCCCCGGCAAGTTGCCGGGGCCATCAACGTATCAGTCGAGAATATAATTTTTTGGCAGCTGATGAAGCGCCGCCCGGAAAATCCGGTTTCAAAAGGAGAATTGATCCATGAATGACTTGATGAACTTGTTCGGTCAGCCGCAGGGCACTCAGGCATTTGACGAGATTAAGATTTCTATCGCCTCGCCGGAACGTATTCGTTCATGGTCATATGGCGAGATTAAAAAGCCAGAAACCATCAACTACCGGACATTTAAACCGGAAAAAGATGGTCTCTTCTGTGCTCGGATCTTTGGCCCGATCAAAGACTATGAATGTCTGTGCGGAAAATACAAACGGATGAAATATCGCGGCATCACATGTGAAAAATGTGGTGTTGAAGTGACTTTGTCCAAAGTTCGTCGTGAGCGCATGGCTCATATCGAGCTGGCATCACCGGTTGCACATATCTGGTTCCTTAAATCACTGCCATCGCGCATTGGTTTGCTGCTGGACATGACATTGAAAGATCTAGAGCGGATCCTGTATTTCGAGAACTATGTTGTGATCGAGCCAGGCCTGTCTCCACTGAAACAATTCCAGCTGCTGTCCGAGGAAGAATTCCTCGATGCGCAGGATGAGTATGGCGAAGATGCGTTTACCGCCGGTATCGGCGCTGAAGCGATCCGTGATATTCTGAGTGCACTGGACCTTGAGGTCATCAGCGAAGAAATTCGCGAAGAAATGCGGACAACCACTTCTGAAGCCAAGCCGAAGAAACTGGCTAAGCGTTTGAAGCTGATCGAAGCGTTTATCGAGTCAGGCAACCGTCCTGAGTGGATGATCCTTCAAGTTATTCCGGTTATCCCGCCTGAATTGCGTCCTCTGGTTCCATTGGATGGTGGCCGGTTTGCGACATCCGATCTGAACGATCTGTATCGCCGCGTGATTAACCGTAACAATCGTTTGAAACGCCTGATTGAACTGCGTGCACCGGATATCATTGTTCGAAATGAAAAACGTATGCTGCAGGAATCTGTGGATGCGTTGTTCGATAATGGTCGTCGGGGCCGGGTGATTACAGGTGCCAACAAGCGTCCATTGAAATCACTTTCAGATATGCTGAAAGGTAAGCAGGGTCGCTTCCGTCAGAACTTGCTTGGTAAGCGTGTTGACTATTCTGGTCGTTCCGTGATTGTGGTGGGCCCTGAGCTGAAACTGCATCAGTGCGGCCTGCCAAAGAAAATGGCACTGGAACTGTTCAAACCGTTTATCTACGCCAAACTTGAACTTAAAGGTATGGCTGCCACGGTTAAGATGGCGAAGAAACTGGTTGAAAAAGAACGTCCGGAAGTTTGGGATATCCTTGATGAGGTTATTCGCGAGCATCCAGTTCTGCTAAACCGCGCGCCAACCCTTCACCGTTTGGGTATTCAGGCGTTCGAACCTGTGTTGATCGAGGGTAAAGCCATTCAGCTTCATCCATTGGTTTGTACAGCGTTTAACGCTGACTTTGATGGTGACCAAATGGCGGTTCACGTACCGCTGTCCTTGGAAGCTCAGCTTGAAGCCCGTGTGTTGATGATGTCTACAAATAACATCCTCAGCCCAGCAAGTGGTAAGCCAATTATTGTGCCGTCACAGGATATTGTTCTGGGTATCTATTACCTGACAATGAACAAAGACAACGAGCCAGGCGAAGGAATGCTGATTTCCAGCGTTGCAGAAGCCCAGCACGGTATGGACAGCAAAGTTCTGACGCTGCACAGTAAGATCAAAACCAAAATTCGCTTCGTTCGTGAAGATGGTGAAGAAGAAATGCGTTTGGTTGAAACAACACCAGGGCGCATGTTGATCGAAGAAATTCTGCCGCGAAACTCTAAAGTGAACTTTGACTTGATCAACCGCTTGTTGACTAAGAAAGAAATCACTGCGGTTATCGACGAAGTTTATCGTCATTGCGGTCAGAAAGAGACTGTTATCTTTGCTGACCGTTTGATGGGGCTTGGCTTTGCTCATGCGTGCCGTGCCGGTATTTCGTTCGGTAAAGACGATATGAAGATCCCAGTTTCCAAAGACAAACTGGTTGAAGATACACGTCTGCTCGCTGAAGAATATCAGCGCCAGTATTATGACGGTCTGATCACTCAGGGTGAGAAGTACAATAAGGTCATTGATGCCTGGTCACAGTGTACTGATAAAGTCGCTGACGAAATGATGAAGGTGATTGAAGCCGTTGAGATGGATGAAGAGACAGGCCGTCAGGTCGGTATTAACTCCATTTACATGATGGCCCATTCCGGTGCGCGTGGTTCTGCTGCTCAGATGAAACAGCTGGCTGGTATGCGTGGTTTGATGGCGAAACCTTCTGGTGAGATTATTGAAACACCAATTATTTCGAACTTTAAAGAAGGCCTTAGCGTTCTTGAGTACTTCAACTCTACCCATGGTGCCCGTAAAGGTCTTGCCGATACGGCTCTAAAAACTGCGAACTCTGGATACTTGACACGCCGTCTTGTGGACGTGGCACAGGATTGTGTGGTTGTTGAGCCTGATTGCGGTACAGAGCGCGGTGTGACAGTACGTGAAGTTGTGGAAGGTAGTGATATCATTTCACCACTTAGCGAGCGTCTTCTGGGCCGGACACCAGCCTTTGACGTGATCAGCCCGCTGACTGGCGAGATGATTGTGCCTGCCGGCGAAATGTTTGACGAGGCAACTTCGGTGCTTGCGGAAACAAGTGGTGTTGAGCAGGTGCTGATCCGTTCGGTTCTGACCTGTGAAACCAAGGGCGGTATCTGCGGTAAATGTTATGGCCGTGACCTTGCTCGCGGTACACCTGTGAATATGGGCGAGGCTGTTGGTGTTATCGCTGCTCAGTCAATTGGTGAGCCGGGTACACAGCTTACCATGCGGACATTCCATATTGGTGGTACAGCAAGTGTGGCTGAGGTCTCTTCAATTGAAGCCTCGCACGATGCAACCATTAAGATTGAAAACCGTAACGTGGTTAAAAACAGTAAAGGGTTCCTGGTCATCATGGGCCGTAACTCCGAGCTGGTTCTGGTTGATGAAAACAACCGTGAACGTGCCCGTCACCGTTTGACATATGGTACGACTATCCTTGTGGATGACGGTCAAAAAGTTACAAAAGGCGAGAAGCTTGCTCAGTGGGATCCGTTTACAACACCTGTGATTACAGAACTTGAAGGTGTTGCGAACTATAAAGATCTGGTGAGTGGTGTTTCCATCGCTGAACAGGCCGACGAGGCAACTGGTATTACACGTAAAGTGGTTGTTGACTGGAAAGCTCAGCCTAAAGGCAGCGACCTTCGTCCGCGGATCACCTTGCGTGATGATGCAGGTGAATTGCTGACTTTGGGAAGCGGACATGAAGCCCGTTACTTCCTGCCAGTGGATGCGATCTTGTCTATTGAAGATGGCGTAAAAGTTCAGGCTGGTGACGTTTTGGCCCGTATCCCACGGGAAGGTTCAAAAACCAAAGATATTACCGGTGGTCTGCCGCGGGTTGCGGAACTGTTTGAAGCCCGCCGTCCGAAAGATCATGCGATTATCTCTGAATCAGATGGTTATGTTGAGTTTGGTAAAGACTATAAATCCAAACGCCGCGTAACGGTTCGTTCAGAAAATGCAGATCTTGAGCCAGTGGAATACTTGATCCCTAAAGGTAAGCATCTTGCGGTTAATGAAGGTGACTATGTTCGAGTTGGTGATTACCTGCTTGATGGTAACCCTGCGCCGCATGATATCCTGAAGGTTCTGGGTGTTGAAGCTTTGGCAAACTTCCTGATCAACGAAATTCAGGATGTTTACCGTCTGCAAGGCGTGAAGATCAACGATAAGCATATCGAAGTGATTTGCCGTCAGATGCTGCAGAAGATCGAAATTGAGAAAGCGGGCGAGTCTACCTTCTTGCTTGGTGAACATATCGATCGCGAAGAGTTTGAAGCCGAGAATGAGAAACTGGTAGCTAAAGGCCGTGAGCCTGCGCAGGGAAGTCCAATCCTGCTGGGTATTACAAAAGCCAGCTTGCAGACTAACTCCTTCATCTCAGCCGCATCGTTCCAGGAAACGACACGTGTTCTAACCGAAGCTGCTGTTGCAGGTAAGAAGGATACGTTGGTCGGACTGAAAGAGAACGTGATTGTTGGTCGTCTGATCCCGGCTGGTACGGGTGCCCAGATGAACGAGATGAAACGGATCGCTGCTTCACGGGACAAAGTCCTTCAAGAGCAGTCTGCGGTCGCCGTTGATATGATTCCCGCAGAGGAAACATCTTCGCCTGCTGGTGACTAATAAAAAGGAATCGAGCAGTCTTTAAGGGAATCCCTTTCAGCCTGCTTGGACGTAACTAGAGATGGCGGTGCCTTGTAAGGGGCGCCGCCTTTCTTTTGGGCGAATGTTTGCACGCTTGTGATGGGAAACCCCTGCAATTTTATTTCGAATTGGATCTGAAATCCGCAGTTTTCTTAGGAATATTCGTCTTGAGTGAGTTCTGCCTGTTATTTAGTAAATTTGAAATCTTTTGTACTTGACGTAGGCAAGGCCCACCCATATATTGCGCGCTCCTGACAGCCGATGTTTACATCAAAAATATCCCACACGTGGTCAGGTGTTTGAAGAACGACGTGTGTGTCATGTCTATTCGGGTGGACGCAAAAAACCCGACCGCGAGTAGGGCCGCAACTACTCGTGGCTGTGCTATTTGCGGAAAGAATAGAATAGGAATACGAATGCCTACTATTAATCAGCTGATTAGAAAGCCTCGCAAAGCGCCAATTTCGCGTAATAAAGTGCCTGCTATGGAAGCATGCCCGCAGAAACGTGGTGTTTGCACTAGGGTTTACACAACAACGCCTAAGAAACCTAACTCGGCGCTTCGTAAAGTCGCCCGTGTTCGTCTGACGAATGGTTTCGAGGTTACAAGTTATATTCCTGGTGAGGGACATAACCTCCAAGAACACTCTGTCGTATTGATTCGCGGCGGCCGTGTAAAAGACTTGCCAGGTGTCCGTTATCATATCATTCGCGGTGTGCTGGATACCCAAGGTATTTCTACACGTCGTCAACGTCGTTCGAAATACGGCGCTAAGAAGCCTAAGTAAGGAACTGATTGCATGTCACGTCGTCACGCTGCAGAAAAACGAGAAGTTCTTCCTGATGCCAAATTCAGTGATATTGTTCTGGCAAAGTTCATGAACTCACTGATGATTTCCGGTAAGAAATCTGTTGCTGAGAGTATCGTTTACGGTGCTTTTGATATTGTCGAAAAGAAAAGCGGCAATAATCCTCTGGAAGTCTTCCATGAAGCTCTGGACAAGATTAAGCCTGAACTTGAAGTTCGCTCACGTCGTGTGGGTGGTGCTACATATCAGGTGCCTGTTGAGGTTCGTTCTGAACGTGCGCAGGCTCTGGCTATTCGTTGGTTGATTAGCAGCTCACGCAATCGTTCTGAGATGACCATGATGGAGCGCCTTTCTGGCGAGCTTCTGGATGCATCAAACGACCGTGGTGGCGCTGTTAAGAAGCGCGAAGACACGCACAAGATGGCTGAAGCGAACCGCGCTTTTGCTCATTATCGCTGGTAATAGCTTAAAAGCTTACGATTAGGATTTCCGTTATGGCACGCACAACGCCCATCGAAAGATATCGCAATATCGGCATCATGGCTCACATCGATGCTGGTAAGACAACAACGACAGAACGCATTCTGTACTATACAGGTGTGTCTCACAAAATTGGTGAAGTTCATGACGGCGCGGCCACAATGGACTGGATGGAGCAAGAGCAGGAGCGCGGTATTACAATTACCTCTGCTGCAACAACTTGTTTCTGGAATGATCACCGCATCAACATTATCGATACACCAGGCCACGTTGACTTCACGATTGAAGTTGAGCGGTCGCTTCGTGTTCTCGATGGTGCTGTAGCTGTATTTGACGGCGTTGCCGGTGTTGAGCCTCAGTCTGAAACAGTTTGGCGCCAGGCAGACAAGTATCATGTTCCTCGTATGTGTTTCGTTAATAAAATGGACCGTACAGGCGCAGACTTCTACCGTTGTGTAGATATGATCATTGATCGTCTCGGTGCGACACCACTTGTTCTTCAGTTGCCAATCGGTTCAGAAGCAGAATTTGAAGGTGTTGTTGATCTTATCCGGATGAAAGAGATTGTCTGGATCGGTGATGAGATGGGCGCGGCTTTTGAATATCGCGATATTCGTCCTGAGCTTGCTGATAAAGCTGCTGAATACCATGAGCAATTGGTTGAAACAGCGATTGAAGTCGATGAAGCAATTATGGAAGCTTATCTGGAAGGCGAAGAGCCTACAGAAGATCAGCTTCGCGCTTGTATCCGTAAAGGAACACTGGCGAGCACTTTCGTTCCAGTTCTGACAGGAACAGCCTTTAAAAATAAAGGTGTGCAGCCACTTCTTGACGCGTTTGTTGATTACATGCCTTCACCAACTGATGTTGGTGGTACGCATGGAATTGACGTTAAAACCGAAAAAGAAATCATGCGTAATCCAACAGACGAAGAGCCATTTGCTGGCTTGGCGTTTAAGGTTATGACTGACCCATTCGTTGGATCTTTGACATTCGTTCGTGTGTACTCAGGTGTTCTGGAAACAGGCTCATCTACACTGAACTCTGTAAAAGACAATCGTGAGCGTGTAGGCCGGATGCTTCAGATGCATGCGAACTCTCGTGAAGATGTAAAAGAAGCGCGTGCGGGCGACATTGTTGCGATCGCAGGCCTTAAAAACACAACAACAGGTGATACCCTTTGTGACTCACTGAAGCCGGTTATTCTGGAACGTATGGAATTCCCAGAGCCAGTGATTGAGATCGCGGTTGAGCCAAAAACCAAAACTGACCAGGAAAAAATGGGTCTGGCGCTTAACCGCCTTGCTCAGGAAGATCCTTCATTCCGTGTTTCAACTGACCATGAAAGTGGCCAGACAATCATTAAAGGAATGGGCGAGCTTCACTTGGACATCATTGTGGATCGCATGAAGCGTGAGTTTAAAGTGGAAGCCAACATTGGTGCGCCGCAAGTTGCTTATCGCGAAACGATTACACAGGAAGCAGAACTTGATTACACGCATAAGAAACAGTCTGGTGGTTCTGGACAGTTTGCGCGCATCAAGTTGATTGCAAAACCAGGCGAGCATGGTGCTGGCTTTACATTCAGCGACTCAATTACCGGTGGTTCCGTTCCTAAGGAATACATTCCAGGTGTTGAGAAGGGTGTTAAAGACATCATCGAAACTGGTGTTCTTGCAGGCTTCCCGCTCATTGATGTGGATGTTCAATTGGTCGATGGTGCATACCATGACGTTGACTCCTCTGTGATGGCATTTGAAATTGCCGGTCGTTCAGCGATGCGCGAACTGGCACGTAAAGCAGGTATACGTCTTCTTGAGCCTTTGATGAAGGTTGAGATCGTTACTCCTGATGAGTATATCGGTGACGTGATGGGCGATTTGAATAGTCGTCGTGGTCAGGTTACCGGAACCGAACAGCGCGGTGTCGCGCAAGTTGTGAATGCAATGGTTCCACTGGCCAACATGTTTGGTTACGTGAATAACCTGCGCTCCCAGACACAGGGTCGCGCAACATTCTCAATGGTATTTGATCACTACGAACCTGTGCCGCAACACGTCTCAGACGAAGTGCTGGCCAAATTGGCATAACCCTGAGCTGAGACAGCCCGAGATAACGGAGATAGAAAATGGCCAAGGAAAAATTTGAGCGTACTAAACCGCACGCGAACATCGGAACAGTTGGTCACGTTGACCACGGTAAGACCACACTGACAGCAGCGATTACGAAAGTATTGGCTGAGCAGAGCGGTGGCGCAGCGTTTGCGTTTGACGAAATTGATAAAGCGCCTGAAGAGAAGGCACGTGGTATTACGATTTCTACTGCTCACGTTGAGTATGAGACAGAAAATCGTCATTATGCGCACGTTGATTGCCCAGGCCATGCTGACTATGTGAAGAACATGATCACAGGTGCAGCGCAGATGGATGGTGGTATCCTTGTTGTGTCAGCAGCAGACGGACCAATGCCACAGACACGTGAGCATATCCTGCTTGCGCGTCAGGTTGGTGTTCCGGCTCTGGTTGTTTTCATGAACAAAGTTGACCAGGTTGACGACGAAGAGCTTCTTGAGCTTGTTGAAATGGAAATTCGTGAGCTTCTGAGCGAATACGACTTCCCAGGCGACGACATTCCTATCGTTAAAGGTTCTGCGCTTGCAGCGCTTGAAGGCCGTGACGATGAAATTGGCAAGAACGCAATTCTTGAGCTGATGGCAGCTGTTGATGAGTACATCCCAGTTCCAGAACGCGATGTTGATAAAGCCTTCTTGATGCCAATTGAGGACGTGTTCTCAATTTCTGGCCGCGGTACAGTTGTAACAGGCCGTATTGAAGCTGGTGTTGTTAAAGTTGGTGAAGAGATTGAAATCGTCGGTATCAAAGATACGGTGAAGACAACTTGTACCGGTGTTGAAATGTTCCGCAAATTGCTGGATCAGGGTGAAGCTGGCGATAACGTTGGTGTGCTTCTTCGGGGCACGAAACGTGAAGACGTTGAGCGTGGTCAGGTTCTGGCGCACCCAGGTACAATCACACCACATACAAAATTCAAGGCAGAAGCCTACATTCTGAAAAAAGAAGAGGGTGGTCGTCATACACCATTCTTCACAAACTACCGTCCACAGTTCTACTTCCGTACAACTGATGTGACAGGTGTTGTGACCCTTCCTTCTGGAACAGAAATGGTTATGCCTGGTGATAACGTCACAGTTGATGTTGAGCTAATCGCTCCGATCGCTATGGACGAAGGTCTGCGTTTCGCGATCCGCGAAGGTGGACGTACTGTTGGTGCCGGCGTCGTCGTCAGCATCTCTGAGTAAAGAACTTGATAAGGCCGCCTCGATTTAGGGGCGGCTGTTTTCTGGAGTGACCAGAGTAATGGAAAACCAAAATATTCGAATTAAACTCAAGGCGTTTGATCACCGAGTGCTTGACGATTCGACCAGCAGCATTGTGGATACAGCTCGCCGTACTGGCGCGCAGGTTCGGGGTCCAATCCCGCTACCGACCAATATCTCTAAGGTAACGGTTAACCGAAGCCCACATGTGAACAAGAAATCTCGTGAACAGTTCGAAACTCGGACGCATTCACGTGTTCTGGACATTGTTGAGCCTACACCGCAGACAGTTGAATCTTTGATGAAACTTGACCTGCCTTCAGGTGTCGACGTTGCAATCAGTGTGTTGGGGTAATCGAAATGCGTACTGGATTGATAGCTAAAAAGCTGGGCATGACCCGCGTTTTCTCTGAAGACGGACAGCATGTACCAGTAACAGTTCTGGAAGTGGATAACTGCCAGGTTGTTGCACATCGCAAAACGGACACTCATGGTTACAACGCCATGCAGATTGGTGTTGGTAAAGCGAAAGTCAAAAACGTTTCTAAAGCCATGCGCGGACATTATGCGAAAGCGAATGTTGAGCCAAAAATGAAACTTGCAGAGTTTCGCATCGAGGAAGACGGTTTCGTCGATCTTGGTTCAGAACTGACTGCAGATCATTTTGTCCCAAGCCAGATGGTTGATGTTGTGGCAACAAGCATTGGTAAAGGTTTTGCCGGTGCCATGAAACGCCATAACTTTGGCGGTATGCGCGCAACACATGGTGTGTCTGTTTCTCACCGTGCTCATGGTTCGACAGGTCAATGTCAGGATCCAGGGCGTGTGTTTAAAGGCAAAAAAATGGCCGGTCATATGGGCGCAGCTCGTGTAACCACCCAGAATTTGAAAATTGTTTCTACAGATGCCGATCGTGGTCTGATCCTTGTAAAAGGTGCAGTTCCAGGTTCGAAAGGTGGATGGGTTTTTGTTTCTGACGCGACGAAAAAAGATCGTCATGCAGATGCACCGTTCCCAGCTGCTGTTCGTGCAACTGCAGCGGCAACTCCTGAAGCTGTTGAAGAAGCGCCTGCTACAGACGCTCCTGCTGAAGAATAAAAGGATCTGCCAAGATGAAGGTCAAAGTAATCAACCTCGAAAATAAGAAGGCAGGCGATATCGAGCTTGCTGATGAGGTTTTTGGACTGGCTCCGCGTGCGGACCTGCTCCAACGGATGGTAAAGTATCAGCTTGCTGCTCGTCGCGCTGGCACACACAAGACAAAAGACGTCTCTGAAGTGTCAGGTACTGGTGCAAAGCCGTTTAACCAGAAGGGCACTGGTCGTGCTCGTCAGGGTCAGAAACGTGCGCCGCATCAACGTGGTGGTGGTGTTGCTCATGGTCCGGTTTTGCGGTCACATGAACATTCTTTGCCGAAAAAAGTTCGCAAACTTGCTTTGAAGACTGCTCTGTCTACAAAGCAGGCTGAAGGCAAACTGATCATTGTTGATGAGTTGAAAGCAGCTGAAGCGAAAACAAAATCAATGGCTGGCAAGCTTGATGTTCTGGGTTGGAAATCCGCACTGATCATCGACGGCAGCGAACCAGATACAAATTTTGCTTTGTCGACCCGTAACCTGCCACATGTTGATGTGCTGCCGGAAAACGGTGCCAACGTTTATGACATTCTTCGTCGTGACACTCTGGTCCTGACAAAAAGCGCAGTAGAAAGCCTGGAGGCTCGTTTGAAATGAACCAGGAACGTATTTACGACATCCTGCTCGGACCAGTTGTGACTGAAAAGTCAACAATGGGATCTGAATTCAATCAGGTTACATTCCGTGTAGCACTGGACGCGACTAAGCCTGAGATCAAGGAAGCAGTTGAAACACTCTTCAGTGTGAAGGTTACGAACGTAAACACAAACCGGACATTCGGTAAGGTGAAACGTTTTAAAGGTCGCCTTGGTAAACGGTCTGATTTCAAGAAAGCAATGGTAACTTTGGCCGAAGGCCAGACCATTGACGTTACGACGGGGATTTAATAATGGCTCTTAAAAGTTATAAGCCGACAACACCTTCGCAGCGCGGTCTGGTTCTAGTTGATCGTTCTGAACTGCACAAAGGTAAGCCTGTAAAAATGCTTACTGAAGGTCTTTCGGGCAGCGGTGGCCGTAACAACAACGGCCGTATCACAGCACGTCGCCGTGGTGGTGGACACAAGCGCTCATACCGTATTGTGGACTTCAAACGGAACAAAATGGATGTAGCTGCAACAGTTGAACGTTTGGAATATGATCCAAATCGCTCAGCGTTCATTGCGCTCATTAAATATGAAGACGGCGAATTGTCCTACATTCTGGCTCCACAGCGGATTTCAGTTGGTGACAAAGTTATTTCATCTACCAGTGCCGATATTAAGCCTGGTAACGCGATGCCGATGAAGAACATCCCGGTTGGTACCATCATCCACAATGTGGAGATGAAACCAGGTAAGGGTGGTCAGATGGCTCGTGCAGCTGGAACTTATGTTCAGCTGATTGGTAAGGACGCCGGTTATGCCCAGCTTCGTCTGGCATCTGGTGAGCAACGTATTGTTCCTGCTGAATGCATGGCAACAGTCGGTGCGGTATCCAACCCTGATCAGAAAAACATTAAGCTCGCAAAAGCTGGTCGCTCTCGCTGGCTTGGTCGTCGCCCATCCGTTCGTGGTGTTGCGATGAACCCGATTGACCATCCACACGGTGGTGGTGAAGGTCGGACTTCTGGTGGTCGTCATCCTGTGACACCTTGGGGTCAGCCAACAAAAGGTAAGCGGACTCGTAATAACAAGTCCACTGACAAAATGATCATGCGGCGCCGTCCGCAAAAGCGGAAGAAGTAAGGAGCGCTAGATGGCACGTTCAATTTGGAAAGGCCCGTTTGTCGATGGCTATTTGCTTAGTAAAGCAGATGCTTCTCGCAACAGTGGCAAAAAGCAGGTCATTAAGACCTGGTCTCGTCGGTCAACTATTCTTCCTCAATTCGTAGGTCTGACTTTTGGTGTTTATAACGGCCAAAAATTTGTACCAGTACTTGTTGATGAAGATATGGTCGGTCATAAATTCGGAGAGTTTTCTCCTACTCGTACATATTATGGCCATGAGGCCGATAAAAAGGCGCGGAGGAAGTAAGACATGGGTAAGCAGTCCCTCGAAAGGCAGCTTGACGAAAACAGCGCGCTTGCAAAAGGCAATCGTTTGCGTGTTAGTCCACAGAAGCTGAACCTCGTGGCAGGCCTCATTCGCGGAAAATCCGCGGAAGCTGCACTTGCTGAGTTGACTTTCTCAAAGCGTGCGATTGCACGTGATGTGAAGAAAGTTCTTCAATCAGCTGTCGCGAACGCAGAAAACAATCATCAGCTTGATGTTGACCGGTTGTTCGTTGCAGAAGCGTATGTCGGTAAATCTTTGGTCATGAAACGCATGCGCCCACGCGGTCGTGGTCGTGCAAGCGGTATTCTGAAGCCATTCAGCAACATCACGATTGTTGTTCGTGAACGCGAGGAGCAAGCATAATGGGTCAAAAAGCTAATCCAATTGGGCTAAGGCTTGGTATCAACCGTACCTGGGATTCCCGCTGGTACGCTGATCGTAACTTCGCTGAACTTCTTCACGAAGATGTGCGGATCCGCAATTTCCTTGAAAAGAAACTTGTTCAGGCAGCGGTCAGTAAAATTGTCATCGAACGTCCGGCAAACAAATGCCACGTGACAATTCACTCAGCGCGTCCAGGTATCATCATCGGTAAAAAAGGTCAGGACATCGGAGTTCTTCGTAATGAAGTCTCTAAAATGACCAAAGCCGAAGTGAACATCAGCATCGTCGAAATTCGTAAGCCGGAAATCGAAGCTAAGTTGGTTGCAGAAAACATCGGACAACAGCTCGCTCGTCGTGTGGCATATCGCCGCGCTATGAAACGGGCTGTGGACTCAGCACTGCGTTTAGGTGCACAGGGTATCCGGATCAATTGTGCCGGTCGTCTTGGTGGAGCGGAAATCGCGCGTACTGAATGGTACCGTGAAGGACGTGTTCCATTGCAGACACTTCGCGCGAATATCGATTACGGCGTTGCACGGTCTTTGACTACATATGGTATCATCGGTATCAAAGTGTGGATCTACAAGGGCGACATTATGAAACATGACCCAATGGGCCAGGAAAAAGCACAGGAAAAGCTGCAAGCTAGCGGTCGTCCTGGTGGTGGTCGTCCTGGTGGACGTCGGGGCTAAGGTAAAGAGGTGATATCATGCTTCAACCGAAGCGTACAAAATTTCGTAAAGCGCACAAAGGACGCTTGAAGGGCGTCGCAACTTCAGGTACAACCCTGAACTTCGGTGCTTACGGTCTTAAAGCAGTTGAGCCACAGCGCGTAACTGCTCGCCAGATCGAGGCAACTCGTCGTGCGATTACACGTCATATTAAACGTGCTGGCCGCGTTTGGATCCGCGTCTTTCCTGACATTCCGGTGTCAAAGAAGCCTACTGAAGTCCGTATGGGTAAAGGTAAGGGTTCTCCGGAATATTGGATGGTTCGTATCCAGCCAGGCAAAATCTTGTTCGAACTTGATGGTGTTCCAGAAGATCTGGCCCGTGAAGCTTTCGAACGGGGCGCTGCTAAGCTGCCGATGAAAACCAAGTTCGTCACCCGTCTCGGTGAGGGGAGCTGATTATGAAGGCACAAGAATTGTTGGACAAAAGTCCAGAAGATTTGAAGGAAGAGCTCCTGTCCCTGAAAAAGGAACAGTTCAACCTTCGTTTCCAGAAGGCAAGTGGCCAGCTGGAAAATACGGCACGTGAACGTCAGGTTCGTCGTGACATTGCCCGGATCAAAACGGTCATGTCAGCGAAACTGGCTTCGTAGGAGAGATAACTATGCCGAAACGTATCCTGCAAGGGACAGTAGTAAGTGACAAGAACAGTCAAACTGTTGTTGTTGACGTTAAACGTCAGGTGATGCACCCACTTTATAAGAAATACATTGGCCGGTCTAAAAAGTACCATGCCCATGATGAGAAGAATCAGTTTAAAGAAGGCGATATCGTCCGTATTCAGGAATGTCGTCCGATTTCTAAGCTGAAACGTTGGGAAGTTCTTTACGACAACGCTTAAGTTGAGCGTATCAGAACCAGACAAAGGTAAAGACTATGATTCAAATGCAAACCAACCTGGATGTCGCCGACAATTCCGGCGCGAGACGGGTGCAGTGCATTAAAGTTTTGGGCGGTTCCAAACGGAAAACTGCTTCTGTTGGTGACACGATCGTTGTGTCAGTAAAAGAAGCCATTCCACGTGGCCGTGTCAAAAAAGGTGACGTGCAACGCGCCGTCATCGTGCGCACAAAGAAAGAAATTCGCCGTCCAGACGGAACAGCTATTCGTTTTGATACAAATGCTGCAGTTCTGATCAATAACTCAGGCGAGCCTATTGGAACTCGTATTTTTGGCCCAGTTACTCGTGAGCTGCGCGCAAAGAATATGATGAAAATCATTTCATTGGCTCCGGAGGTGCTCTAATGGCTGAGAAATTCTCTGTGAAAAAAGGCGATAAAGTTGTCGTCCTTACCGGAAAAGACAAAGGCAAGAGCGGCGAAGTCGTGAAAGTTATTCGCGAAGATCGCCGTGCCATCGTATCCGGTGTAAACATGGTCAAACGTCACACACGTCAGAGCCAAACTGAACAGGGCGGTATCCTGGAGAAAGAAGCTCCAGTTGATATGTCCAATATTGCTTTGCAGGATCCTAAGGATGGCAAAGCAACTCGTGTTGGCTTTAAAACGCTTGAAGATGGTCGCAAGGTTCGTTTTGCTAAACGTTCTGGCGAAGTTATTGATCTTTAAAGGATAGTAAGATGGCAGCGCCAAGACTCAAAACACTTTATAATGACGAGCTTCGCAAGAAGCTTCGTGAAAAATTTAACTACAGCAATGAGATGATGGTTCCAAAATTGGAAAAAATCGTCGTCAACATTGGTTGTGGTGAAGCAGTGGCCGATTCCAAAAAGATTAAATCTGTTTTGGAAGAACTGGCAAAGATTACAGGTCAGAAACCTGTAACCACTGTTGCTAAGAAATCTATCGCGACCTTTAAATTACGTGAAGGTATGCCGATCGGTGCGAAGGTTACACTTCGGAAGGATCAGATGTATGAATTTCTCGACCGCCTGGTAAACATTGCTTTGCCACGTGTTCGTGACTTCCGTGGTGTTTCACCAAAGAGCTTTGATGGCCGTGGCAACTATGCCATGGGTCTTAAAGAGCAAATCGTCTTCCCTGAAATCGACTATGATGATGTAGCCGACGTACGGGGAATGGATATCGTGATCTGTACGTCTGCTGAAACTGATGACGAAGCTCGTGAGCTTCTGAGTGGCTTCAACATGCCGTTCAAGATCAATTGATCCAAGGAGAAATTAGGAATGGCTAAGAAAAGTGCCGTTGAAAGAGATCTGAAACGTCGTCGCCTGGCAGAGAAATTTGCTGGTAAGCGTGCTGCGTTGAAAGAAATCATCAATGACGAAAACCAGCCACAGGAAGAGCGCTTTGCTGCGCGCCTGAAGCTGGCTGAACTGCCTCGCAACTCGTCTAAGACCCGTATTCGCAACCGTTGCGAATTGACTGGTCGTCCACGTGGTGTGTATCGCAAACTGAAACTATCCCGTATTGGGCTTCGCGACATGACAGCCGCAGGTCAGATTCCGGGTATGGTTAAGTCAAGCTGGTAAGAGGGAGTAGAGAAAATGTCTATTAGTGATCCTCTCGGCGATATGCTCACCCGTATTCGCAATGGTCAAAAAGCAAATAAAAGCGCGGTTAAGAGCCCAGCTTCTAAATTGCGGATGAGCGTTCTGGAAACACTGAAACGTGAAGGCTTTATTCGTGGTTACGAAATGTCTGAACCTCAGAAGGGTAAAGCAGAGCTGAGCATCGAACTGAAATATTACCAAGGTAAAGGCGTGATCGAGAAAGTTGATCGCGTATCCAAACCTGGTCGTCGTGTTTATTCCGGCGTAAAAGAGCTTGAGCCTGTCCGTAATGGCCTTGGTATTTCAATCTTGTCGACACCAAAAGGTGTTCTTTCTGATAGCGAAGCACGCGAAGCCAACGTTGGCGGCGAAGTGCTCTGCGTCGTCTACTAAGGAGGCAACATGTCTAGAATTGGTAAACATCCAGTTTCTGTTCCTTCAGGTGTAGACCTGCAGTTCAGTGAAAATACTGTGACAGCAAAGGGTAGCAAAGGCGTCCTGAGCATGTCATTCGTTGATGATGTAAATGTTGAACGTGATGGCGATCTGGTTTGGGTTAAACCAGCCAATGAAAGCCAGCGTGCTCGTCAAATGTGGGGAATGCAGCGCACTTTGCTGAGCAACCTCGTTGAAGGTGTGAGCAACGGTTTCACCAAGAAACTGGAAATTGTCGGTGTTGGTTATCGTGCCGCTGTACAGGGAAAAGTTTTGACTTTGAACCTGGGTTACAGCCATGACGTCCTTTACGACATTCCAGAAGGTATCGAGATCAAATGTCCAACCCAGACAACCATTGAGGTTACTGGTGCGAACAAACAACGGGTAGGGCAGGTAGCTGCTGAGATCCGTTCATACCGGAAACCTGAGCCATATAAAGGTAAAGGTGTCAAATACGCTGACGAGTTTATCTTCCGTAAAGAAGGTAAGAAGAAATAGGATAGGACCATGGCAAAAACAAATACATTGTTTGAGCGTCGTCGTCGCAGAACTCGCGCGAACCTCAGCAAAGTGGGTGGTGGACGTCCTCGTTTATCCGTTCACCGTACAAATAAGCAGATCTATGTTCAGGTCATTGATGATAAAGCCGGCGTAACACTGGCAGCTGCATCTACTCTTGATAAGGATTTGCGCGACACCATTAAATCAGGTGGAAACAAGGATGCCGCAGCTGCTGTTGGCAAACTTATCGCGGAGCGTGCGACGAAGGCTGGTGTAACAACCGTTGCTTTTGATCGTGGCGCTTTTAAGTATCACGGCCGGGTCAAAGCCCTCGCCGAGGCCGCCCGTGAAGGCGGGCTGTCCTTCTAAAGGGTATATGAAATGAGACCAGATCAAGCAGAAAAGGGCGAATCAGAATTCGTCGAAAAACTCGTCCACATCAATCGTGTGGCCAAAGTTGTTAAAGGTGGTCGTCGCTTCGGTTTTGCCGCTTTGGTAGTCGCTGGAGATCAGAACGGTCGCGTCGGTTACGGTCACGGTAAAGCCCGTGAGGTTCCTGAAGCCATCCGTAAAGCAACAGAAGCTGCCAAACGTGAAATGATCCGTGTTCCACTTCGCGAAGCACGTACATTGCACCATGACGTGAAAGGCCACTTCGGTGCTGGCCGCGTTGTTCTTCGTTCGGCACCTGCCGGTACTGGTATTATTGCCGGTGGTCCGATGCGTGCAGTTTTCGAAGCACTTGGTGTTCACGACGTTGTGACTAAATCTGTTGGAACTTCGAACCCATATAACATGGTCAAAGCAACTTTCGATGCGCTTGTGAACATGAGCTCACCACGTCAGGTGGCTGCTAAACGGGGTAAGAAAGTTTCTGACATCGTTGGTCGCCGCGGCGAAAAAGCAGGAGGTGAATAATGGCTAAGGCTAAGCAAACGATCACCGTCACTCAGACTGGAAGCCCAATTGGGCGTCATAAGTCTCAGCGTGCAACGCTCGTCGGTTTGGGTCTGAACAAGATGCACCGTACGGTTGAAGTCGAAGACACACCTTCCATCCGGGGGATGATCAACAAAGTTCATCACCTCGTACAGGTCAAGGAAGCCTAAGGGCGGCCTGTAGGATAAGGATTATAGAAATGTTATTGAATCAATTGTCTGATAACGCGGGTGCAACGAAAAATCGCAAACGCGTTGGCCGTGGTATCGGTTCTGGTAAGGGTAAAACCGCCGGTGCCGGTCAAAAAGGTCAAAAATCACGTTCAGGTGTTGCAATTAAGGGTTTTGAAGGCGGCCAGATGCCAATCCATCGCCGTTTGCCAAAACGCGGCTTTGTGAACATCTTCCGTAAAGAGTTTGCTGTTGCAAATATCGGTCGGATCCAGGCTGCAATCGATGCCGGTAAACTTGATGCAAAAGATACGATCACAATCGCCAAACTTCAGGAAGCTGGAGTTGTTGGTAAAGTTGTTGATGGTGTTCGTCTTTTGGCTCAAGGTGAGCTGAAATCTAAAGTAACTTTGGAAGTTTCTGGTGCATCCAAAGGTGCTGTAGAAGCTGTCGAAAAAGCGGGCGGTTCGGTTACAATCCTATCGAAAGCCTCAGCTGAAAGCTAAGTTAAGAATGCGTAAGGGCAGCGTTAAGCTGCCCTTTTAATCTGGAGTAACATTACATGGCGTCTGCAGCAGAACAAATGGCTTCGAACATGAACTTTGGTGCGTTTTCCAAAGCGACTGAATTGAAGAAACGTTTGTGGTTTACGCTATTTGCGCTAATCGTTTACCGTATCGGTACTTACATCCCAATTCCGGGTGTTGATCCGACGGTCCTTGCTGATGTATTCGCTCAAAACTCCGGTGGTGTTCTGGGCATGTTTGACGTGTTTGCTGGTGGTGCGCTTGGTCGCATGACCATTTTTGCACTGAACATTATGCCTTACATTTCCGCCTCTATTATTATGCAGCTGATGACTTCAATTGTTCCGCAGATGGAGCAGATGAAGAAAGAAGGCGAGCAGGGGCGCAAAAAAATCAACCAATATACACGCTATGGAACTGTTCTGCTGGCGGCGCTGCAAGGTTACGGTATTGCCGTTGGTCTTGAAGGAATGTCCATGTCATCTGGGCAGTCAGCCGTAGGTGATCCGGGCATGTTCTTCCGCCTTACAACTGTGATCACGCTGGTTAGTGGTACCGTATTCCTGATGTGGCTGGGCGAACAGATTACAGCTCGCGGTGTGGGTAATGGTATTTCACTGATTATCTTCTCTGGCATTGTTGCTGCGCTCCCAAGCGCTCTGGTGGGTACACTGGAACTTGGTCGAACCGGCGCAATCGCTACAGGTGTTATCCTGTTGCTGTTGGTGTTGTCAGTTGTTGTTATCGGATTTATCGTCTTTATGGAACGCGCGCAGCGCCGAATACTGGTTCAGTATCCAAAGCGCCAGCGTGGTAATAAGACCTATGGCGGCCAAAATTCGCATTTACCGCTGAAGCTGAACACTGCAGGTGTTATTCCGCCAATCTTTGCATCATCCTTGTTGTTGATGCCCGCGACTGTCGCTGGCTTGTCTGCTGGTACAGGACCGGAATGGCTGCAGACTGTTACCTCTATGGTTGGTCACGGCACGCCGCTGTATATGCTGCTGTACATCCTGGGCATTGTTTTCTTCTGCTTCTTCTACACCGCAGTTGTATTCAATCCAGACGATACGGCTGACAATTTGAAGAAAAATGGTGGCTTCGTACCTGGGATTCGCCCCGGTAAACGGACTTCCGAATATTTAGACTACGTTTTGACCCGATTGACTGTTGTAGGCGCTGCTTATTTGTCACTCGTGTGTATTCTGCCAGAGATTTTGATTTCTCAGTGGGCTGTACCGTTTTACTTTGGTGGTACATCGTTACTGATCGTGGTATCTGTAACAATGGATACAGTCGCGCAAATACAAAGCCATCTACTGGCCCACCAGTATGACGGCTTAATTAAGAAATCAAACCTTGGGGGAAGGCGTAGATGATTTTGATTCTGTTGGGTGCACCGGGAGCCGGCAAAGGGACGCAGGCACAACGGTTGCAGGACAAACATGGAATTGTTCAACTCTCTACTGGTGACATGTTAAGAGCCGCTGTAGCAGAGGGAACGGAAATCGGACTGAAGGCAAAATCCGTAATGGAACGCGGTGACCTGGTTTCAGATGATATTATGACAGGAATCATTTCCGATCGGTTGGACCAACCTGATTGTGCAAAAGGCGCGATTTTGGATGGCTTCCCAAGAACTGAGGCGCAAGCTGTAGCTCTTGATTCGATGCTGGCAGACAAAAATCTGTCCTTGGATGCCGTAATAGAGATGAAAACTGATGATGATGTGCTTGTAGAACGCGTGACAGGTCGTTATACATGTGCGAAATGCGGCGCTGGGTATCATGATAAATTCCTGAAACCAGCGAAAGAAGGTGTGTGTGATAAATGCGGTGGGGAAGAGTTTTCCCGGCGTAGTGATGACACTGCAGACACGGTTAAGTCCCGTTTGCAGTCATTTCACAATCAGACCGCACCTTTGTTACCTTACTACAAGGAAAAGGGTATCCTGAAACAAGTTGACGGGATGGCCGAGATAGACGAAGTCACACGTCAGATAGAAGCTTTGCTTAATTGATATCTAGGTGTTGACTACTAAGAACAAATTTATATAATCGCGCGCTTCCCGGAAGTGCATGAGACAACGGGTCGGATTGACCTGATTTTGGTGATTGAGGAGAAACTAGCGTGGCTCGTATTGCTGGTGTAAATATCCCGACGAACAAGCGGGTGCAGATTGCACTGACTTATATTCATGGCATTGGTACAACCAAAGCCAAAGAGATCTGCAGCAAAGTCGGACTTGCAGATGACATGCGTGTAAATTCACTGAGCGATGCTGAAGTAGTTCGCATCCGTGAAGTAATTGACGCGGAACACACTGTTGAAGGCGATCTTCGCCGTGAGACAGCAATGAACATTAAACGCTTGATGGATCTCGGTTGTTACCGTGGATTGCGTCATCGTCGCGGTCTACCTGTCCGCGGACAGCGTACCCATACAAACGCTCGTACCCGTAAGGGTCCGGCCAAGCCGATTGCTGGAAAGAAGAAGTAACATGGCACGTGATAAAGCTCGTATTCGGCGTCGCGAACGTAAGAACATCACATCCGGTGTTGCACATGTAAGCGCGTCCTTTAACAACACTAAGATCATGATCACAGATGCACAGGGCAATGCAATTGCTTGGTCATCTGCAGGATCGCAAGGTTTTAAAGGCTCACGTAAATCAACTCCATTCGCTGCGCAGATTGCTGCTGAAGATGCAGGTAAAAAAGCGCAGGAACATGGTATGAAAACTTTGGAAGTAGAAGTTAAAGGCCCAGGTACAGGTCGCGAATCAGCGCTCCGTGCTCTTCAGGCAGTTGGCTTCACGATCACTACCATTCGTGATGTATCTCCGATCCCTCATAACGGTTGTCGTGCACCAAAGCGTCGCCGCGTATAATTGGGTAGAGTAGACGGTGCAGGATTACCTGTACTGACTGTTTTTGAGATTCCGCAGACCCATAGAGGGTCTGCTTAGCTATGAGGTCAACACCGTGATTGTTCAAAACTGGAAAGACCTAATCCAGGCAAACCTTTCGGTAGAACCGGGGGAACACAGTGGCCGTGAGGCGACTATTGTTGTGGAACCCCTTGAAAGGGGATTTGGGCTGACACTTGGCAATGCCTTGCGTCGGATCCTTTTGTCAAGTTTGCAAGGGGCGGCTATTACGTCCATTCAGATTGATAACGTCCTGCATGAGTTCTCGTCCATTGCTGGTGTGAAAGAAGATGTCACAAGCATTGTTTTGAATCTGAAGCAGCTGGCTATTCGTAGTCACGTCGAAGGTCCGAAACGCGTGGCTTTGCGGGCATCAGGCCCTTGTGCCGTTACTGCAGGCATGATTGAGACCGGCGCAGACATCGAAATCATGGATCCAGACATGGTGATCATGCATTTGGGTGAAGGTGCGACGATCAACATGGAAATGACTGTTAATACTGGTAAAGGTTACGTACCAGGTTCGCAGAACCGTCCAGAGGATGCGCCAATCGGTCTGATCCCAATGGATAGCCTGTATAGCCCGGTTTCAAAAGTATCTTATAAAGTTGACGCAGCTCGTGAAGGCCAAGTTCTTGACTATGACAAGCTGACATTGAAAGTGACAACAAACGGAACTGTTACTCCAGAAGACGCCGTTGCATTTGCAGCCCGCATTCTTCAGGAGCAGTTGCAGTTGTTCATTAACTTCGATGAGCCAGAAGAGGTTGTCGTCAAAGAAGAAGATAACGAACCTGAAATGAATCCGAACCTGCTTCGTAAGGTTGAGGAACTTGAACTGACGGTCCGTTCAACAAATTGCCTGAAAAACGATAACATCGTTTACATTGGCGATCTTATTCAGAAGACAGAAGCAGAAATGCTTCGTACACCGAACTTCGGTCGTAAATCTTTGAACGAGATTAAGGAAGTTTTGGCAGGCATGGGCTTGCACCTTGGAATGGAAGTTCCGAACTGGCCACCTGAGAATATCGATGAGCTGGCTCGTAAGCTATCTGAAGATTAAGACTTAACACGTAGAAGGGGGCAGGGCACCCTG
Organism: Sneathiella sp.; assembly: GCA_034669685.1. Taxonomy (GTDB): domain Bacteria; phylum Pseudomonadota; class Alphaproteobacteria; order Sneathiellales; family Sneathiellaceae; genus Sneathiella. The sequence goes on along the minus strand of JAXMOU010000001.1, from coordinate 1,254,915 downwards.
CCTGCTTTGGAGTAGAAAAATGCGGCATCGTAAATCTGGACGTAAGTTCAGCAGAACCTCATCACATCGTTCAGCGATGTTTGCCAACATGGCAGCATCTCTGATCAAGCATGAGCAAATTAAAACAACATTGCCGAAGGCAAAAGACCTTCGTCCAATCGTTGAAAAACTGATCACACTTGGCAAACGCGGTGATTTGCACGCACGTCGTCAGCTGCTGGCAACTTTGTCCGAGAAAGCAACAGTTGATAAACTGATGACTACTCTGGCTGAACGCTATGCAGATCGTAACGGCGGCTACACACGTGTGTTAAAAGCGGGCTTCCGTGTTGGTGACGCCTCTCCAATGGGGATCATCGAGCTGGTTGAACGTGATGTTGATGCCAAAGGCAAAGACAGCGGCCCAGTGATGGAAGATGATGAAGTGCTGGAAGCAGAAGCTGTAGCATAACGTCTCTGATCCGTTAGATAATTAAAAAAGGCAGCCGTATGAGCTGCCTTTTTTCGTTGGGTTAGTTGCGGGCAGCGCCGCGAAGTATATCAAGAATGATCTCTGTACCTTTTTCTATAAGCAGGACATCATCACCAACAATGATACGCTCAAAAATGGATTTGCGATCTGGCAATCTGCTGCGTAAATCATTAGGTAAATCCCGTTTCGCAAGCCCCGGTGGAAGGATGCCGTTTTTTTCGACTTGCTTTGCAAGGCCAGGGGGGAGCTGTTTTTTCTTGGCAAGTCCCGGGGGCAGGCCTTTTTTACCCTTACTACTTTTGCTTTCCTGATTGCCGCGCAGGATGTCAAAGAAGTCCCCAATCAGTTCTTTTTCCTTGTCAGAGAAGAAGGGCTGATTCAGAACAACATTTTCCGCTGTGCTTGTGGGTTTTTTGGCATGGGCCTCATTTATGTTTAAAACAATACCACTAGACATTGCTGCGATTACCGCCAGTCGTATAAAAGTAAATCGATTATTCATCATTCGCTTCTCTTTTATGGAAAGGTTATATAGTAGACCACAATTAAGGCGAATTGTGGATAAGTCAAAGAGTTCAAACTTGAAAAGGCTTCGTGGATAATACGAAATGAATGTTAAAACAGACCCGAAAGGGCTTTTTGTAGCGATATTAATGCTGTTTACGGCATCATTTGCAGTGAATGCGAATGAGGCGGTTCGCGTGCCTGTAAGCCAGCAGGAAATAAAGCTTTCTTTTGCGCCATTGGTTAAAAGGGCGGCTCCGGCTGTTGTGAATATCTTCACCAAAAAGAAGGTTCGGCAAACAGCGCGGCCAAATCTGTTTAACGATCCCTTTTTCGAGCAGTTTTTCGGGCCGGGAATACGCTCCCCTCGAAAGCGGTCAAAGGTACAGAATTCACTAGGGTCCGGGGTTATTGTTAAAAGCAATGGCACCATTGTGACAAACTACCATGTGATCGCTGGCGCAGATGAAATCACTGTTGCCCTGCATGATCGCCGTGAATTTGAAGCAAAAGTTCTTCTAGAAGACGAAGGTACGGATCTGGCCATATTGAAAATCGATCCAGCTGGCGAAAAGCTGGCTTTTTTGGAATTCGATAACTCTGATGAACTGGAAGTGGGTGATTTGGTGCTCGCAATTGGAAACCCGTTTGGGGTTGGCCAAAGTGTGAGCAGCGGCATTGTATCCGCGTTGGGGCGAACGACAGGCGCGACCACTGACATTGAAAGTTTTATTCAAACAGATGCAGCCATTAATCCGGGAAATTCAGGGGGTGCGCTGCTGACCATGCGCGGTACACTCGCGGGAATTAACTCGGCTATTTTCAGTAAAGGCGGCGGTTCACTTGGTATAGGCTTCGCGGTTCCGGCAAATCTGGTGAAATCGGTGATCGAAAATGGCCTGGCAACCGGTAAGGTGGTTCGGCCCTGGCTTGGCGTTCAGGGGCAATCCCTCAATGCCGACATGGCACGAAGCCTTGGTCTACAGAAACCACAAGGTGTCTTGATCAGCAATGTGTTCAAAGGCTCGGCTGCTGATAGTGGCGGCCTGTTGCCCAACGATATCGTCATATCCGTTAATGGGTATGACATCCTGGATGAGCGCGCCTTGCTGTTCCGTATTTCAACGGGCATTGTTGGTCAGGTGGCAACGGTTGGCATTATAAGAGACGGCGAACCTTTATCTTTGACGATTCCTTTGATGGTTGCTCCAGAAATTCCTGCACGCGATGAATTGCTGCTCAGCGGAGAGCAACCGTTAGCGGGGGTCACTGTTGGTGTTTTGTCACCGGCCTTTGCCATGGAGCTGGAACTATCCGCTTTTGACAAAGGGGTAGTGATCACTGATATCCAGCCAGGCAGTTTTGGCGCACGGCACCGGCTGAAGCCCGGTGATGTTATTGTCAAAGTGAACGGCGAAGCGATCACATCCAGCAAACAGTTGCAGAAAGTACTTTTGGCGGCTAAAGGCGGCTGGGAAATTGCAATCCGGCGCAATGGCCAAATTGCAAGCATGAGAATAAGCCGTTGAGTGATTTATTTGGTGAACAGGCAAAATCGTTGGGAAAAGGCCGACCGCTTGCGGATCGACTAAGACCCAGCTCGCTTGATGATGTTGTTGGGCAGGAACATCTGCTTAAAGAGGGAGGGCCGCTTCAGCGCATGCTGGATGCGGACTGGCTGGCGTCACTTATCCTTTGGGGGCCGCCGGGAACCGGTAAAACGACCATCGCCCGCCTTTTGGCAGAACGTGTTGATTTGCATTTTGAACAGATTAGCGCGGTCTTTTCCGGGGTCGCCGACCTTCGTAAAGTATTCGAATCTGCGAAATTGCGACGGCAGCAGGGAAAGGCGACACTTTTATTTGTCGATGAAATTCACCGGTTTAATCGCTCTCAACAAGATGGCTTTCTGCCGTATGTGGAAAATGGCACCATCACGCTGGTTGGCGCGACAACAGAAAATCCGTCGTTTGAACTAAACGGCGCCCTGCTTTCACGATGTCAGGTTTTGGTCCTTGAACGACATACCGAAAAATCGCTGCGAAAGCTGATGGAGAAGGCCGAAGCCCTAGAAGCGCGAGAGGTCCCGCTGACTGAGGATGCCAAGGAAAAGCTGTTTGATCTGGCGGATGGAGATGGCCGGTTCTTTTTGAATATGCTAGAAACACTTTTCAAAACCGGTATTGAAAAGATGGATGCAAGTCAGCTTGTTGAGATCATTTCTAAGAAATCCCCATCCTATGACAAGGATCGCGAAGGGCATTATAATCTGATCAGTGCCTTGCATAAATCTATGCGGGGATCCGATGTAGACGCAGCTTTATACTGGTTTTCGCGGATGATGGATGGGGGCGAGGACCCCCTTTATATTACCCGCAGATTGGTTCGCTTCGCAGTTGAGGACATTGGCATGGCCGATCCAAATGCGGTTCTGCAAGCTAATGCGGCCAAAGAGGCTTTTCAATTTCTTGGAAGCCCAGAGGGTGATCTGGCAATTGCGCAGGCTGTGATCTATTTAGCGACGGCGCCTAAATCAAATGCAGCCTATAAAGCGTTTAAGATGGCGGCAGTATCCGCACGGAAAAACGGGTCCCACATGCCGCCCAAGCATATTCTCAACGCCCCAACGGACTTGATGAAAGATTTGGGGTATGGTTCAGGATATGCCTATGATCACGATGCAGAAGACGGTTTTTCAGGACAGAATTATTTTCCAGATACCATGTCGCGGCAGGAGTTTTATAATCCCCCAGAACGTGGATTTGAACGTGAGATTAGCAAACGTCTTGACTATTGGTCACGCTTGAGGAAGAAACGGCAGGAAGAAGAGGAGCCTTAAGGATGATGTATCTCTCAATTGCGATTGGCGGTGCAATGGGGGCCTGCGCCCGGTACGGGGTTGGCACTTTTGCCATTCGCTTTTTAGGGATTGGTTACCCATATGGCACTTTAATCGTCAATGTTCTGGGATCTTTCCTGATGGGCGCCTTAATTGAATATATGGCACTTCGGTGGTCACCCTCTCCAGAAATCAGAAGCTTTCTGGTCACAGGGTTTCTGGGTGCATTTACAACGTTTTCGACCTTCTCCCTTGATGTCGCCGTTCAGGTTGAGAAGGGGGATTATCTGATCGCGGGGGGGTATATCCTTCTGTCGGTTGTTCTTTCAATCGCAGGCCTGTTCGCAGGCTTACATTTATTACGCTTGGCCTTTTCATGAGCAGAGTACAACAAATTGAAGTCACAGAAGCTGAAGCAGATCAGCGATTGGATAAATGGTTTAAATCCCATTTCCCCGGCGTTCTGCATAGCCAGCTTGAAAAATTTCTCCGTAAAGGTGAGGTCAGGGTCGACAAAAAAAGGGCCAAATCCAAAGACAGGCTGGAGCCGGGGCAGATTGTCCGCGTGCCGCCGCTGCCCGATGATGTGACAATTTCCTTCAAGGACAAGCCTGCGAAACCCAAAGGTGAAATGCTGCTGACAGACCATGATATCGCAGATATTCGGGGCATGATCCTGCATATGGATGATGATGTTATTGTCCTGAACAAGCCTGCTGGTATTCCGGTTCAAGGCGGTACCAAGCAAAGTCGTCATATTGATGGGTTGCTGGACGGTCTGCGTTTTGATTATAGCGAGCGTCCAAAACTCACGCACCGTTTGGATAAAGATACGTCTGGGGTTCTTGTGATTGGCCGAACGCGGCTGGCGGCTAAGCATCTGACCGACGCTTTTAAACGCCGGACCACACGTAAAATATACTGGGCACTGGTAACCGGTGTTCCGCGCCCCCATCAGGCGACGATTTCCTATAATCTGACCAAGGTTGTGACATCAGCCGGTGAAAAGGTGATTGTTGACCGTGAAGGTCAGTCTGCCATCAGTGACTATTCGGTGGTTGCCGTTGCTGGAACGAAAGCGGCTTGGCTGGCATTGAAACCGCTGACAGGTCGAACTCATCAGCTGCGGGTTCATTGCGCAGCGATCAGCCATCCGATTGTTGGTGATGGCAAATATGGAGGCTCGGAATGCTTCTTGGAGGGAGCGATCTCAAAAAAGATGCATTTGCACGCCCGCGAGATCACAATTTCGCACCCCGATGGAAGCGATTTAACTGTAACGGCACCAATCGGGCAGCATATGGCGGCAACCTGGAAATTGATGGGATTCCATGAAAATGACTATGAAGATCCGTTTGAGGAAATGGGAATTTAATTAATCGTAGTCCCATTTTGGGGAATGTTTGGATCTTTGATCAATTTTGCGACCTTTTATCTTGACTATTTGTCATCTTCAGATAATTTTTTGACATGATGAAAAATGATCAACTGTTTGGACTACTACGACTTATTAGCCCGGTACTTTGAGAGTGCCGGGGCGTGTTGTCCTCTTTTTTTGACAGTTAATCGAGAATTCAAATGTTTTTTTTCAAGGCCTTGCTGCCTGATCCATCGTATAAATCAAGAAACTTTATCGTCAGCGTCCAGAATGATACGACCAGTTCATTCGGGAGGCTCTCTCGACTTATGGGCGGTTACAAGGATGAGTAGCACCTTGTGACCGTAAGCTGGCTGCATTTCGAAGATATAGAGTTTGATAATGAATGAAGCGCGAAATACGCGCTAGAGATTTGAGGAAACTAAAATGAGTTTTACTCCTGGTGAAAAATATAAAGCGTTTGAACCGATTAATTTGACTGATCGTCAATGGCCCTCCAAAACAATTGATAAAGCGCCGATCTGGTGCAGTGTTGATCTGCGAGATGGTAATCAGGCACTTGTTGAGCCGATGGGGCACGAGCGGAAGCTGCGCATGTTCCGTCATTTGGTCCAGTTGGGATTTAAAGAAATTGAAGTAGGCTTTCCGTCTGCTTCACAAACAGATTTCGATTTTGTCCGTTTTTTGATTGAAAATAATGAGATTCCGGACGGCGTGAAAATTCAGGTTCTGACGCAGGCGCGTGAAGAGCTGATCCGTCGAACATTTGAATCGATCAAAGGCTGTAAAGCTGCCATCGTCCATTTATATAATTCAACATCGACCCTGCAGCGCCGTGTTGTTTTTGATATGGACCGCGAGAGCATTAAAAATATCGCAATTGAAGGCGCGAAACTTGTGCGTCAGTTGGCAGATGAAATGCCGGAAACATTGGTGCAGATGGAGTATTCTCCTGAAAGCTTTACCCAGACAGAGCTGGATTACGCCTGCGAAGTTTGTAGCGCTGTAATGGAAATCTGGAAACCAACCACTGAAAACAAAATTATCTTAAATCTACCGGCAACTGTTGAGGTCGCTGGCCCCAATGTATATGCCGATCAGATCGAATGGATGGATCGCAATTTGCCTGAGCGCGAAAAAATCATTTTGTCCCTCCATCCCCATAATGACCGCGGGACAGGCGTTGCGGCAGCGGAATTTGGCATTATGGCTGGCGCTGACCGGGTTGAAGGAACCCTGTTTGGTAATGGGGAGCGCACAGGTAATGTGGATGTGATTAACATTGCCATGAATATGTACACGCAAGGGGTTAATCCGGAACTGGATTTCAGTAACATTAATGAAGTCGTGCGGACGGTGGAATATTGTAACCAGCTTCCGGTTCATCCACGCCACCCTTACGGCGGTGAACTTGTGTTTACGGCTTTCTCTGGCTCCCATCAGGATGCGATCAAAAAAGGGTTCGCGTCTATGAAACAGTCCAACAATGAACTTTGGGAAATTCCTTATTTGCCAATTGATCCTGCTGATCTGGGCCGTAGCTATGACGCTGTTATTCGGGTGAACAGTCAGTCGGGAAAAGGCGGTGTCGCGTATCTTCTGCAGGAGGACTACGGGATCGAACTGCCACGCATGCTGCAGGTTGAATTCAGTAAAGTCATTCAGGGAATTACGGATGAAACGGGTAAGGAGCTGACATCGGCCTTTATTTACGACACCTTTGTTTCTGAATATTTGGAAGCTAGTGGGACCGTGGATTTCATCAACCATCAGACAACAGCAGATGGACAATCATCCGAACGCCGGCTGCTGACAGCGACGGTTCGCCATAATGGTCAGGAAAAAACCATTGAAGGCAAGGGCACGGGGCCAATTGATGCCTATATGAACGCACTGAAAGACAACCTGAATGTTGAGCTGACGGTGAATGACTACCGCGAGCATACAACTGGTTTTGGCGCAGATGCTGTTGCCGTAGCCTATGTTGAAATGCGCGATGCTGAAAATAACCCGGTATTTGGTGTTGGTCGACATGCAAACATTGTAACCGCCTCTTTGAAGGCAATTACAAGTGCGGTTAATCGCGCGAATAAATAACCATTTCGTATTTCGGAAAAAGCCCGGTTTTAAACCGGGCTTTTTTTATGGAAAAGTTTGAGGAAGCGCCCATCAATGACCAAGAGGCCAAGGCCGATTGCCAGCATGCCGCCAATGATATGCGGGGTGATAATTTCGTCTAAAAAGACAACGCCTAACATCATGGCACTGACTGGGATGACCAGTGTGACCAGCGTGGCATTGGTGGCACCTGCAGTTTTGATCAATTCGAAATACAGGATATAGGCGATTGCTGTACTGAACAGGGCAATCCCTAAAATGGCCATGGAAGCTTCAAGGCTGACCGATGAGATAAACTCCCACGGGCGGTCCACATATAGGACAATAGGTAGCATCAGGATGCTGGTTGCCGTTACTTGACCGGTTGCCGAGGCGACAGGTGAAATGCCGAGCTGTCCAAACCGCCGCCCAAAGACAACCGCCACACCATAAGCAAGACCAGCCCCAAGAACAGCGAGCTGTCCAAGGACTTCATTCGCGCTGAAGCCGACAGCACCAATTTTAGGACTTAGCAGTATGGCGACGCCCGTAATTCCCAGTAAGATTCCCGTAATTCGTTTGGCATCTAACCGCTCACTTGGATCGTTGGTGGCAAAATGCGCGACGACAGCTGTAAACAATGGGGTCGTTGCGTTCAGGACAGATGCCAGCCCACTACTGATATGGGCCTGTCCGGCGACAATTAGCGAAAAGGGGACAAAATTATTGATAAATCCCATGAATAAAAAAGCCAAAAGGATGGATCCCCCCTTGGGGAAGGGAATGCCTTTTAGTTTCATGAAAATAATCAACAGAACGGCCGCAAAGAAAACCCGGCCATATACAATGGTAAAGACAGGCAGTTCTTTGATGGCAACACCATTAAAGAAGAAGGAGCCCCCCCAAAGGAGTGACAGGAGAAGCAAAATACCCCAGTTGCAAAGCGACATTGTTTGGGATTTAGGTACAGAGCTTGCCAGTGAAGACATATGATCCCTCCAAAAAAATAAAACGTAACAGTGATGTCGTTTGGGATACTTCCCGAAATCCGACCTGTTATTATTTTTTGTCGGTAATCAATGTGTGGTTGGGACGTGATTGGACGCGAAGTAACCAGGCCATAATGGCGGGGTAATCCGACAGATCAAAACCGCCCTCGTGCGCGACATGGGTATAAGCATAAAGCGCGATATCCGCGATAGAATATTTGCCGCCGACAAGAAAATCGGTCTTGCCAAGCTGCTGTTCCATAACATCCAGTGCAGCATAACCCGCTTTAATCTTGGCTGGGAGCAGGGCCTCCTGCTCAGGCGTGATCTCTCCGTAGTGTTTCCAGAAACGCACAACAGCGATGTTCGGTTCATGGTTATACTGTTCAAAGAACATCCATTGCAGTGTTCTGGCTTTCAGGAGACGGTCATCAGATAGAAAAGGCGTGCCTTCAGCCAGATACATCAAAATCGCATTTGATTCCGCCAGGCATTCACCGTTTTCAAGTTGCAAGACGGGAATTCGCCCCGCACTGTTTAATTTTAGGAAATCATCTGTCCGGGTTTCCCCTTTCAGAATGTCTTTTTCAACAAGCGTATAGGGAATACGCAGGTGGCTTAACAAGAGTCGTACCTTGTAGCCGTTCCCAGAAGGTAAGAAATCATAAAGCGTATACATTTGATAAATATCCTTTATCCGTGATTTCCTGTCCGAGCGAGAGAGTAACTAATCCACAGCCAATATAAAAGAATGAATTGCAGCATCTGCTAAAAAATGCTGCGTGTTTTTCTGAGCGTCATTTGATACAACAGCAGTCCACTCTTATTCAGTAGGTGCTTGTATGGACGTTTCCCCTTTAAAGTTGGTGGTTTTTGATTGTGATGGAACCTTAGTGGACAGCCAGTACAATATCATCCATTGCATGAACCAATCTTTTGCTGCATGTGGTCTACCCGTGCCAACGGATCATGATGTGCGCGGTATAATTGGCCTGAATCTGGAAGAGGCCATTCATGAGCTGATGACCGAGAAAGAAAATCTAGAGCTGTTGCATCGTTTGGTGGACAATTACAAACAGGCTTTTCGCGCGCACCGGATGGAGCCCGATCATCACGAACCTTTATATGAGGGAACATTAGAGGCGATCAGGCAGCTTGATGCGGCAGGTGTTTTGATGGCGGTCGCAACCGGGAAATCCATGCGCGGCCTTAAAGCGGTTATTGAGATGCATGGTCTGGAGGCTTATTTTACCTCCCTTCAAACACCGGATCACAATCCGGGTAAGCCACATCCTCAAATGTTGGAACAGGCAATGAACGTTGTCGGGGTCTCCCCGGAAAACACCTACATGATTGGCGATACCAGTTATGATATGATGCTGGCCAAGAATGCAAACTGTACAGCCGTTGGTGTAAGTTGGGGATATCATGATCCCGAGATGCTTCAGGCGTCGGGCGCTGATCATATGATCGATCATTACAATCAGCTCCAACCGCTGGTATCTCGGTAATTTTCTCGGTTTTGCTTGCTTTTTGGGATTTAAACAGTATAAACCAAACGACTGTTTGCTTAACGGTGTGTGTAATCTAAACCAGAATAAATAAGATGAAGCGATTTTATAAAAAAGCAGATCCAATTGAGGCTGATGACGGGTATACCGTTTTGCTGGATGGTCGTCCGATCAAAACCCCGGCAAAGGCACCGTTGGTCCTGCCGACGATTGCACTTGCAACAGAAATTGCGACTGAATGGGATACACAGGAAGAAACGGTAAAGCCGTTTACAATGCCTGCCATGCGCTATGCCGCGACTGCGATTGATCGCGTGGTTCCGCAGCGAGATGCTGTCATTGCCGAAGTTTCCGGATTTGGGGAAACGGATCTGGTTTGTTATCGGGCCTCTTACCCTGAACATCTTGTTAAGCTGCAATCAGAGTCTTGGGATCCACTTGTTAGCTGGATCAAGCAGGAGCACGATATCAACCTTAAAGTTGTTGAAGGTGTCGGCTATGTTGCACAAGAAGAAGCCGCGCTTAAAAAAATGCGACAGATAATAGAAGAACAGTCTAATCTACATTTAGCAGCTCTGCATGATGTGGTAAGTCTTACAGGTTCGCTGGTTGTAACTTTGGCTGTTTTGGCCAGAGAGTTGGACGCAGAGCGTGCTTTTGAGGTGAGTGAATTGGACGAAACCCATGTCATCGAGCAATGGGGAGAAGATGCTGAACAGGCCAAGCGTAGGAAAAATAATAAGCAGAGCTTGGCAGCAGCAATTAGGTTTTTGGAACTTTGTGACCAGTGACAGGTCGCCCACGCAAGATGGGAACGTCAGGGAGAAAAAATGCAAGATATAATCCGACAACTGGAAGAAAAACGGGCGAAAGCACGATTAGGCGGTGGTGAGCGCCGTATTGCGGGCCAGCATTCCAAAGGGAAATTGACAGCGCGTGAGCGTATTTTATTTCTCCTTGATGAAGGCAGCTTCGAAGAATGGGACATGTTCGTTGAGCATCGCTGCACCGAATTTGGCATGCAGGATGATGTGGTTACGGGCGAGGGGGTTATTACCGGCCACGGCACAATCAATGGCAAGTTGGTCTTTGTGTTCTCGCAAGACTTCACGGTTTTCGGCGGATCGCTATCTGAATATCACGCTAAAAAAATCTGCAAAGTTATGGATAAAGCCATGCAGGTTGGTGCTCCTATTATCGGACTGAACGATTCCGGTGGGGCGCGTATTCAGGAAGGCATCGATAGTCTTGCCGGTTATGCAGATGTATTTCAGCGCAATGTGATGGCATCCGGCGTAATTCCGCAGATCTCTGTCATTATGGGACCTTGCGCAGGCGGTGCGGTTTACTCACCTGCCATGACTGACTTTATTTTCATGGTTCGCGATAGCTCTTACATGTTTGTGACCGGTCCTGATGTGGTCAAAACGGTGACGAATGAAACCGTTACGGCCGAAGAATTGGGCGGCGCGGGTACGCATACAAGCAAATCATCCGTCGCCGATAACGCCTATGACAACGATGTCGAAGCCTTGAGCGAAGTTCGCCGTCTTGTAGACATGTTACCGCCATCAAATCGGGAAAAAGCACCGGTTCAGGAAAGTTTCGATGATCCGGATCGGAAAGAAATGTCGCTGGACACTCTTGTACCTGCAAATGCGAATAAACCCTATGACATGATGGAACTGGTTGAGAAGCTTGCCGATGAAGGCGACTTCTTTGAAATTCAGCCCAACTTTGCCAAAAACATTATTACCGGATTTGCCCGCATCGATGGGCAGACGGTTGGTGTTGTTGCCAATCAGCCGATGGTGCTGGCTGGCTGTCTTGATATTGATAGTTCGCGTAAAGCCGCGCGTTTTGTCCGTTTCTGTGATTGTTTTAATATCCCGATTGTAACGCTGGTTGATGTGCCGGGCTTTTTGCCGGGAACATCGCAGGAATATGGCGGCATTATTAAACATGGTGCGAAGCTGCTTTACGCCTATGCCGAAGCAACAGTGCCAAAGGTGACCGTCATTACCCGTAAAGCCTATGGTGGTGCATATGACGTGATGTCGTCCAAGCATTTGCGCGGTGACGTTAATTACGCCTGGCCATCGGCAGAGATTGCGGTGATGGGTGCCAAGGGCGCTGTTGAAATTATTTTCCGCTCCGAGATTGGGGACGCTGAAAAAATTCAACAGAAAACAGATGAATATCAGCGGCGGTTTGCCAATCCGTTTATTGCCGGGCACCGCGGGTTTATTGATGATGTGATTATGCCAAATAACACACGGCATCGGATCTCAAGCTCGCTGAGAATGTTGAAAAACAAGCAACTTGAAAATCCGTTGAAAAAACACGGCAATATTCCGCTTTAAGGTGAATAGGAGATAAGAAAAATGTTTAAGAAAATCCTGATCGCCAACCGCGGTGAAATTGCTTGCCGGGTTATCCGGACCGCAAAAGAAATGGGTATCAAAACGGTCGCTGTCTATTCCGAAGCGGATGACGGCGCCATGCATATGCAAATGGCAGATGAAGCCGTTCATATTGGTCCTGCCGCAGCGGCAGAAAGCTACCTGATCATTGATAAAATTATCGATGCCTGCAAACAAACCGGCGCCGAAGCCGTGCACCCGGGATATGGGTTCCTATCCGAAAATCAGGCATTTGCTGACGCCCTTGCCAAACATGATATTGCCTTCATTGGGCCGGGTAAAAAAGCCATCGCATCCATGGGCGATAAAATTGAATCCAAGAAACTGGCCCATGCGGCTGGCGTCAACACAGTTCCGGGTCATATGGACCTGATTGATGATGCCGATCACGCGGTGAAGATTTCCAAGGAAATCGGCTATCCAGTGATGATTAAGGCGTCCGCCGGCGGCGGTGGTAAAGGCATGCGTGTTGCCTTTAACGACGAAGAAGCCCGTGAAGGGTTTCAATCGGCCAAGAACGAAGCGATTTCCAGCTTTGGTGATGATCGTATCTTTATTGAAAAATTTGTTCTGGATCCCCGGCATATTGAAATTCAGGTGCTGGCAGATAAGCATGGCAACTGCATTTATCTGGGCGAGCGTGAATGCTCAATCCAACGACGCCATCAAAAGGTGATCGAAGAAGCCCCAAGCCCTTTCCTCGATGAAGAATTGCGAAAAGCCATGGGCGAGCAAGCTGTGGCCTTGGCAAAAGTGGTGGATTATCATTCTGCCGGCACGGTTGAATTCATTGTGGGAAGTGACAGAAATTTCTATTTCCTAGAGATGAATACGCGCCTGCAGGTGGAGCATCCGGTGACCGAATTGATCACGGGGGTGGATCTGGTTGAGCAAATGATCCGCGTTGCCAATGGCGAAAAACTGACCATGACACAGGATGATGTCACGCTCACTGGCTGGGCTGTTGAAAGCCGTCTCTATGCTGAGGACCCCTACAGAGGGTTCTTGCCCTCTATCGGGCGTCTGACGCGCTATAATGCGCCAACAGGTGAGAATGTGCGGGTGGATACGGGCGTTACCGAAGGATCCGAGATCACCATGTTCTATGATCCGATGATTGCCAAGCTGTGCACTTATGGGCCTGACAGGGCAAGTGCGATTGAAGAAATGAGCAGGGCGCTGGATGCCTATGAAGTTAAGGGTATTGCCCATAACATCAATTTCCTGAACGCCGTTTGCAATCATCCACGCTTTAAAGAGGGCCGTTTGACAACCGGCTTTATCGCTGAAGAATATCCAGAAGGATTTACTGGCGTTGATGTCACCGATGATGTTTACAACAACATGGCAGCTCTTGCTGTTCTGATCCAGTTGCGTAAACAGGGCCGCGCCCTTAGCGGACTAGCTGCCAAATTCGGTGAAAACTGGGTGGTCAGTGAAGGACTTGAAAAGCACATCGATGTCCTGGTGAGCGATCAGGATGGCGGCCTTGATGTCACTTTGAATGATCAGCTCTTGGCTGTGCGGTCGGATTGGGTGCCGGGGATGCGGCGCATCACGGCCACAATCAATGGTAAAGAGATTGTCGCTTTGATTGAAAAATCAAAAGATGCCATTCGTGTTGTGCACGGCGGTGCCGTGATTGACTTCGCCGTTCGCCGTCCAGAGCTTGCAGAACTTGCTAAATTGATGCCGGTTAAGATTGCGCCAGATATGTCTAAGTATCTGCTCTGTCCAATGCCGGGCATGATTGTATCGGTCAATGTGGAAGTGGGCGATGAAGTGAAAGCCGGTCATCCACTTGCCGTCGTGGAAGCGATGAAGATGGAAAATATCCTGCGTGCTGAACAGGACGGTGTCGTTGCGGCAGTTAATGCCGCCGGGGGTGATACGCTTGCTGTTGACGATATTATTCTTGAATTTGAATAGGCGTTGAAATGAAGGCAGTTCATGCGATGATAGCCGGCCGGGTACAGGGTGTCGGCTATCGCGCATGGACAGTCGAAACTGCATCGCGGCTGGGCCTGAAAGGCTGGGTTCGCAATCGATTGGATAAATCGGTAGAGGCCGTCTTTCAAGGCGATGAGGCACGCCTTCTTAAGATGCAGGAAAAATGCTGGGAAGGTCCCTTGCTGGCGCGGGTTTACGATATTCGGTTTACGGAAAAATCACCAGAGCCAGACCTGGATGGGTTCAGGTCACGATCGACCCTTTAGCCCCATCCGCCAAAAAAATATGCTCAAAACTGCTTCGAAGCTCGATATCAAATTCGGGTAGGCTAACGGGGATGCCCAGATCGACGAGTGAGGTCACACCATGCTCTGAAATCCCGCAGGGGACGATACCCTCATAGTGACTGAGATCCGGCTCGACATTGATGGAGATGCCGTGAAAGCTGACCCATTTGCGAACGCGAACGCCTATGGCGGCGATTTTGTCTTCACGGGATCCTCTTGCGACCCAAACGCCAACGCGCCCTTCGCGTATTTCCCCTTTGATTTGATATTGGGCTAAAACATCAATAACCCAATGTTCAAGGTCCTGCACAAAAACCCGAATATCAGATCCGCGCTTTTTTAAATCCAGCAGTACATAAGCAATGCGCTGGCCGGGGCCGTGATAGGTATACTGACCACCGCGGCCAGCGTTATAGACCGGGAATTTATCCGGGGCGACCAGATCTTCTGATTTTGCGCTGGTGCCAGCGGTGTAAAGCGGGGGGTGTTCCAGCAACCAGACAAGCTCGTTGGCCGTTCCTTCCCGGATTGCAGCGGCGCGCGCCTCCATCTGGGTGAGGGCCTCGTCATAAGGCACCAGAGAATCTGATATTTTCCATTCAATCGTATGCATGGGGCGTATATAGCATCCTGTTGAGGACCGAGACAAAGCAGTTATTGCACGGGCCTTAAGAAAATTGTAACCATAATGAATAGATAATGTTTCTCAGCGCAATAGTTTAGGTGTCGTGATGGAAGATAAAGCAATCAAGGGTGTGGACGTTGAGATCTCAGTTGTACTGGGAAAAGCCGTCATGCCGATCCACCAGCTTCTGAAAATGGGGCGCGGGGCTGTAATCGAATTGGACACAGGCGTTGATGACGATGCTATGGTGCTGGCCAATAACAAACCGATTGCCTACGGCGAAATTATTGTCGTCGATGACAATATCGGCGTCTCCATCACCGATAAAATCGGGATTAACCAGCAGGATTTCTGATCCATCACGGGCTCAGGACCAACTTCCTTTCATTTAATTGTCTTTATTGGGAAATTTTTCAATTCTGTTCTTGCCTAGCTGCGCAGTATTTGATATTTCCCCTCTACCTCAAGCGGTCGTGGCGGAATTGGTAGACGCGCAGCGTTGAGGTCGCTGTCCGGTAACACGGGTGGAAGTTCGAGTCTTCTCGACCGCACCAAAAAACCCCTCTTGGTTTCAAGAGGGGTTTTTTGTTTTCAGATGGTGGGGAACTTAAAACTTTTTGGCTTGGACAATATAGCAATCGATGGTTTCTTCACCTAAAGCGATGCAGGCTTGCAGGCGGTGATATCCTTCGACGATGACATAGCGATCTTTGCCCGTTCGAACTTGAATGGGCCGTTGGAGCCCGTTTTCAAGAATATCTTCTGAAAGTTCATCGACCTTTGCAGCCTCAAGGGTTTTGCGTCTTGGGGCGGGAATGTAGATTTCCTCGACGGGAATTGTATGTATTTTCAAAGTTAGTCCTTCGCCTTGTCAGCAGGTCGTGGTGATCGCGACAAATATGCTGATCATGATCTTGGCAGTGTCGCTTGCAAAAAGGAAGCGCCAAGTTTGATCTTTTGCTTCGCTGGCTTCGTTCTCTGGCGACCGCCTCAAATTAACAGGCTGTGAGAGGGTAGCAATCCCCCTGCTGGAAATCCAGAAACGGCCTCGCTCACAGAGGGGTAACCGCTATTTGGACGGAAAACCGGCGAGTAACTTTTCAAACATGGGGATGAGTTTTCGCGAGCCAAACAGGTTCATATGGGAGCCATCGCGGTAGAGGGGAATAACGTCAGCCGTTGTCCCGTGGCAGACACCGTTTTCGCACAGAATAGCTGAGGGATCGATGATAATTGCCCCGCATTCTTTTGCGGCGCGGTTTAGCATGGTGGCTTCTTCCTGTGTCATTTCGGTGTGAAGAGACAATGGTTTACTGAAAAAAGTCTGATCCATATTTTTTATGCTGCCGTTTAAAACCCCTTGCTGCAAGGTTCTGATCACAGGCTTGGCCGTGGTCGGGACTGATTTCATTATAAAGACCTGTCGCTCCTCACTGATCTTGCACACCATATCCAGCCAGGCATCTTTCAGGGGGAATGCTTTGGCTGCCGTTTCATTATTTTCCTGATACTGAATTTTGCTCCAACGTCCTGTGTCTTTTAGATATTGCGGAAAAAAGTTTGCAAATAGCAGCGGGACAGAGGGTGGGGTTTGCGCCAGAACCGCTTTGAAGTTCACGTTCGCGCGCTTGCAGCGATCAAATTTTCCATCTATGGGCAGGGTCTTTTCATATCCTTGGAAATTGAGACAGGCTGCGCTGCCAGATAGCAGCAGATTTAGCTTTCGGTCTCTGTAGCGAGTTTCTGAAAGGGCGTGTGCGATGGCCATGGAATGGCTGTCACCACTTAAGATCAGGTCTGGTTTCCATTCCGAAGACGCCGCCGAAATCCGTTTTCCATCTGAAAGGTAGCAGGCAGTGCTATTGTTGGGGCATTTATCGGCAATCCCCTCCAGAAGATAGAGTTCCGGGTTTTGAAATAAATAGGTGGGGATATTGTCAAAAGGCAGACTGTCCATCCGTTGAACAACGCCATCTCGCTCCCGAACCATTTTCGCAGATCCATAAACGGGTAGTATCGTGCAAAGGACGATACCCACAGTTATGAGCGGGCGCCAGCTTCGCCCTTTGCCCGCTTTGGGTTTGGCAAGTGTTGCAACGGTCTTTTCAACAGCGTGATAGGATGTTGCTCCCAAAAGAGCGGTCATTAGAAAGGCGATCCCGGTTGCTAACGGATCCTGCTCATACCCGATATATTCCTGAAAAGATCGAATTGGCCAATGCCAAAGATACAGCGAATAGGAAATCAAACCGATGTAATGGGCAATGCTTTTAATAATGTGCGCGCCGGGTAAACTAACGGAGGGGAGGGACGCTGGGGTTGCCAGGATAAAGGTGACACCTGCGGTTGTCAGAATTGCCCAAAGTGCCGCAAGGCTTCCATCGCCAATCCCGAAAATGGCCGAGACAAAAATCAACACAATTCCGATGGCTCTGAGAGCTCGAACCTTGCTATTTACGGACGCTTCAGAAGAGACATCAACAATAGGAAACGCAATGATGCAGGCTCCGGCAAGGAGCTGCCAGGCGCGACTTGTCAAAAGGTAGAAGGCTTCGTTTGTATTTCCAGCCTGCATGTTAAATAGGTAGGCTCCCAGACTTGCCAAAAATCCCGCAGCGAGCGCAATTCGAACCCCAGCTAGGCCGAACAGCTTATAGATGATCAGGAGCAGGATCGGATATACAAGGTAGAACTGCATTTCGACAGAGAGTGACCAGGTATGTAGCAACCATTTGGTTTTGGCGCCTGTTTCGAAATATCCATCCCCATGAGAAAAGCTGATGTTGGATTTGAACGTTAGGGCATGGTTGATGTTTTTGGCCAGATAGGCGTAATCAAAGGGGAAAACGAGAAACCATCCCAACACCCCGAGTATCAGGCAAAGGACCACGAGAGCGGGGACAATTCTGAGGAACCGGGATCGATAAAACCCCAAAAGGCTAAACCGGTTATTTGACAATCGTGAAAGGATAATCGCCGTCATCAGGTATCCGGAAATCACGAAGAAGGCATCAACTCCCAGATAACCACCCAATGCAAAATCAAAGTCAAAATGGAACAGGATTACCGCAGATACAGCAAACGCTCTTAGAAGGTTAATATCTTTTCTGAAATTAAGATTCAGGTGGGTATTTTCCTGCTGTAAAACTGACATTCATTATCCCTTATTCACTGGTCAAAAACCTGCGGGCGAGGCTACCCCGACGTGGAATTTCACAAGGGCTTCTATCGCATTATGTCTTTGTCATTGAAATGAAATCCCGTCAAGTCACCTCATCGATACTAACTGCCGCGGCCCATCAGGATTGTGAAGATACCAGCGCCCATGAGGAAGGATGCGCCGGTTTTGTTAATCGAGCGAATGATGCCGGGTTTTTTGAAATAGGATCTGAATTTATCGGTGAGAAGGATCCAAAGGCCAATGTTGATCGCGGCCATCGTGACGAAAGTTGCCTCCAGGATTGCAAACTGCGTGAAAACAGGCCGGGAGGTGTCAACAAATTGTGGAATGAAAGCGACAAAGAAGACGATGCCTTTGGGATTGAGTGCTGTTACGACATATGAGGTCCAGAACATGGACCACATGTTTTTCTTTGGCGTAAGGGTGGCTAAATCATTCAGGGCAGGTTTACTGCGCCACAGTTTAAAGCCAAGCCATATAAGATAGGCCGCGCCAACGATTTTGAGCACCATAAAGAGGGTGGCGGAGGTCGCTAAAATAGCTCCAGCCCCCAATAAAGAGGCTGTCATGGCTGTAAAATCACCAAGAGCGACGCCGGGTATGGTGGCAAAACCGGTTCGGCGTCCCTGGTTCATTGCGTAATTGGTGATCAGGATAACGGTTGGTCCTGGTAGTGCGAGCAGGGTGGCACTAGTCGCGACAAATGCAATCCAGAGTTCAAGTGACATCTTATTCTCCGCTTTTTGAGCTGAAATCAGTAAAGACAGCTCAAATATTAAAGCGCAAGAACAATTGCCTAAAAATCAGTGATCGGAAATCCCCATATGTGCCTGATCTTTCCAAAGCTCCTGAATGCGGGCGTCTCGGCCGCAGTTGTAGCGGTAAAATTTATAGCGAACAGGGTTTTTCTTGTAATAATCCTGATGGTAATCTTCAGCGTCTGTCCAAGGGCCTGCTTCACGAATATCCGTAACAATTTTTTTGGGTAGGTCACCGGATGCATCAACATCTGCTTTTGAGTTTTGTGCTATTTTGAATTGCTCCATCGAATTGGCAAATATCGCGGTTGTATAGGAATGTCCGCGATCGCAAAACTGCCCGCCTGCATCTACTGGATCAATGGAGCGCCAGAAGATTTCAACAAGCTGTTTGTAAGAAACTTTGGCGGGATCAAAGGTAATTTGAACGGCTTCAATATGTTGCCCATGATTGCGGTAGGTTGGGTTTTCAAGTTCACCGCCCGTATATCCCGAGACGGCAGAAAGAACCCCATCTACATGTTCAAAATCGCTTTCAACGCACCAAAAACAACCCCCGGCAAAGGTCGCGATTTCAGTGGTTTCAGCGGTTGCCGGCCGGGTTGCAAGAGCGCCAAGTAAAAGAAGTGAAAAAATCAAATATTTCATTATATTATTCCTGTTTGTTTCGACCAAATCTAATCATTGCGGCGGAGAGGACAATTCAAACAGTTACACGCTTTCGTGAGGGCGCGTTGCTGCTTGGCGAATACTTTGGAGCATGACGGTCAAAGCTGTATTTTCAGCGGTACCAGATTTTGTCGTCAGGCCCACCGCGCCCTTGGTCTCAGAGGTATCAATGGGTAAAGTCTGCATTGTGCCGAGGTTGAGTTCATGCGCAATGACACCATGAGAAATTATCCAGACCCCATCGCTGCCCCGGATAAAGGCACGGCCGAAAGAGTCTGAAACGGTTTCAATTTGTGTGGGGAGTTCTGATATGCCGTTGGCGACCAGAAACCGCTCTACAAAGGGACGGATCACAGAGGCTTTTGTGGGCATAAGGATCGTATAATTACGAAGATCATCCAAGCGCAGGTTTTTAGAGGCGAGCAGTGGGTGCCCGGACCGAACCGCAAAAACCACCTGCTCACTATAGAGATGTTCAAACATCAGGCCGGTCATTTTTTCAGGTGCAGCAAGCCGTCCAACAACGATATCCAGTTCTGAATTTCTGAGCTGCTCCAGCAGGACGGCGTTTTCGCCGGTAACAATCTTGATTTCACTTCCCACATTTTCAGCCAGATAGAGTTTGATGGCATCGGGCATGATGCGGGCAGATGTTGTGGGCAGCGCGCCAATTCGAACAGGCGGGGCGGCGTGCAGAAGAGCCTGGTTTACGGAATCAATGCCTTGTTGAACAGAGGCGACGCTAGCGCCCGCATGTTTCAGAAAGACTTCGCCAATGCGGCCAAGTTTAATCCCGCGACCATCTTTTTCGAATAATTTAACGTCGAGTATTTCTTCGAGCTCACGGATCGTTTTGGTCACCGCCGGTTGGCTGATGGAGAGAATTTCTGCAGCCTTACCGACACTGCGCTGCCGCGCAACCTCGATAAAGATCGATAAGTGCCTGAATTTTATGGTCGCTCTGTTCATTTATATCCATTTGGTTATGAATAAGTCCAAAAATATCATTTTACCTTACAAAATCAATCTGTTTTGATAGGTCTATATCTGGAGGAGCCATAATGCAGTTTGTATCTGTCAATAATATCACGCTTCACTATCACTATCGGGAAGCCGCAGCAGACGAGCCGGTCATCGTATTCGCCAATTCATTGGGTACGGATTTTCGGATCTGGGATGCGGTTGTAGAAGCCTTGAGCGCTGATTATTCCACCCTTGTTTATGACAAACGCGGGCACGGCCTGTCTTCGGCGGGAAACCCGCCTTATGCAATGTCGGATCATGTTGCAGATATCGAGGCTCTCATTACTCATTTGGGGATCAAGTCTGTTGTGATTTGCGGCCTGTCTGTTGGCGGCATGATTGCGCAGGGGCTTAGCCTGAAACGCCCCGATCTGGTTCAAGCGGCAATCCTTTGCGATACAGGGCATAAAATTGGTACTGCGGATATGTGGCAAGAGAGAATAACCGCCCTTGAAAGTACTGGTATCCTGCCAATGGTTGAGACTGTCATGGAACGATGGTTCACCGATGGATTTCGAAAAGATGATAACCCCGTATATGTGGGGTGCAAGGCGATGCTGGGTCGGCAGCTTGTGGCGGGGTACATCGGTACTTGCGCAGCTATTCGGGATGCAGATTATACGGCTGAAATTACGGGTTTGAAAATGCCTGTCCTTTGCGTCGTAGGTGATCAGGATATGTCAACGCCACCGGCGCTGGTTCAGGAATTAAAAAGCTTAATTCCCGGCGCCAACTATGTCGAGATTACAGGGGCCGGGCATATTCCCTGTGTTGAGCAGCCAGAGCAGTTAATCGCGGCGCTCCAGACATTTTTACAAGCAAATTCAATTTAATCGGATTATGAGTATTATGACGAAACCGTCTTCACGATTTGAAACTGGCCGCGCGACGAGACAGTCCGTTCTTGGGGCTGAACATGTAGCGCGTGCTGAGGCCAACCAGACAGATTTTGACACACCGTTTCAGGAGCTGATTACAGAAGGCGCCTGGGGCAGTGTCTGGTCGCGGGATCAATGGTCAAAGCGTGAGCGATCAATGGTAACAATCGCTCTACTGGCGGCCCTTGGACATATTGAGGAATGTGCCATGCATGTCCGGGCGGCTCAAAATACAGGGGCTACCCGTGATGACATTCGCGAAGCCATGCTACACGTGGCAATCTATGCCGGGGTGCCCGCAGCGAACAGCGCGATCAAAGTGATTAAGGATGTTTTTAAAACAATAGACGAACAACAGGCTGAGCAATAAAATGACAAATGAAAAGCGTGAGAATGGCGCCTTTATGCAGCGGGATCGCAACTGGCATCCCCCCGCATATACACCAACCTATAAAACCAGTGTTTTGCGGTCACCGCAAAAAGCGCTTTTGTCACTAGACAACACGATCAGTGAAATGACCGGTCCGGTTTTTGGTCATAATATTATTGGTGATCTGGACAATGACCTGATCCTTAATTTCGCGAAAGAGGGCGAAATGCCGATAGGTGAGCGCATCGTCGTTCATGGCCGTGTATTGGATGAACGTGGCTTGCCGGTTCCAAATGTCCTGCTGGAATTCTGGCAGGCAAATGCTGGTGGTCGCTATCGCCATAAGAAGGAAAGCTATCTTGCGCCGCTGGACCCCAATTTTGGTGGCTGCGGCCGAACCATCACGGATGAGCAGGGGGGCTATTATTTCCGGACGATCAAGCCCGGTCCTTATCCCTGGCCAAACGGGGTGAACGACTGGCGCCCGGCCCATATCCATTTTTCTGTTTTCGGTCAGGGATTTGCCCAACGGCTGATCACCCAGATGTATTTTGAAGGTGATCCGCTGATTGCTAAATGCCCGATTGTGCAAACAATCCCGGATCAAAAAGCAATTGACCAACTGGTTGCGCCACTGGATATGGGGAATACGCTGCCAATGGACAGTTTGGCATATAAGTTTGATATCGTGCTTAGAGGCCGCCGCTCCACCATGTTTGAAAATCGCAAGGAGGGAAATTAATGCCTCAGTCACTTGATTATCTGAAAGAGACCGCCTCTCAAACAGCCGGACCGTATGTCCATATTGGCTGTACACCAAATTTCTCTGGGATCACGGGTGTTTTTCCCGAAGACCTGGGAACCTCAATGGTCAACAAAGAGACCGAAGGGGAGCGGATCACAGTGAAAGGCTCTGTCATAGATGGCAAAGGCATGGCACTTAAAGATGCGCTGATCGAGATTTGGCAGGCGGATGCAAAGGGTTTGTATAACAGCCCGTTTGAAATGCGCGGAACGGCAGACCCCAATTTTACTGGTTGGGGCCGGACTGCGGGGGAAATGGATACGGGCGAGTTCGTCTTTGAAACCATTAAACCCGGTGTTGTTCCTTTTAAAGATGGGCGTCCGATGGCCCCTCACATTACGTTCTGGATTGTCGCACGCGGCATTAATTTGGGACTGCATACCCGTATGTATTTCCCAGAGGAAGAGGCGGCAAATAAAGTCGACCCGATCCTGACACGTATCGAGCATCAAAGCCGCGTTCCCACGTTGATAGCGGCGAAGGACGGTTCGGACTATCGGTTTGATATTCACCTGCAAGGTGATCTGGAAACAGTATTTTTTGATATTTAAAGGCTAAGGTAAATGGCAAAATTTCAGTCCCTGAAACAGGCAGTTTCGGAAAACCTGAAAGATGGGGATACCGTTGCGTTCGAAGGCTTTACGCATTTAATCCCGCACGCAGCCGCCCATGAGGCGATCCGTCAGGGTCGAAAAGATCTAACCCTGATCCGCATGACGCCGGATCTGGTCTATGATCAGATGATCGGCATGGGCATGGTGAAAAAAGTGATTTTCTCCTACGCCGGTAATCCAGGTGTAGGATTGTTACGCCGATTGCGCGATGCGGTCGAAAATGCTTGGCCGCTGCCTTTGGAAATTGAAGAGCATTCGCATGCGGCAATGGCAAACGCTTATGAAGCCGGCGCTGCAGGTCTGCCCTTTGCGGCTCTGCGGGGCTACATGGGGGCAGGGCTGAAGGATGTAAATCCAAACATTCGCGAAGTTACCTGCCCGTTCACGGGTGAGACGCTGGCCGCGGTTCCGGCTGTCCGTCCGGATGTGACCTTTATTCATGCGCAGAAAGCTAACAAAAAAGGTGATGTGCTAGTTGAAGGCATAGTCGGCGTTCAAAAAGAAGCAGTTCTGGCGGCAAAACGGGCTGTTGTAACAGTCGAAGAAGTTGTCGATAATTTCGATGATGTGCATCCAAATGCCTGCGTACTGCCTAGTTGGACGATTTCCTCTATTTGTACAGTTCCGGGCGGATCGCACCCCTCTTATGCGCACGGATACTATATCCGTGATAACGCCGCCTATGTGGACTGGGATAAAATCGCGACAGACCGGGAGGGGTTCCAGGAATGGATGAAAGCCAACGTACTTGACGTTGATGAAACAATTTTCGAAAGCCGTGTTTCCGGTTTGAAAGGAGGCAAATAATGGCTCAGGAATTTACATCTGATGAAATGATGACAATCGCGGCATCCCGCGCGCTTGGTAATGATGATATTTGCTTTGTTGGGATCGGTGCGCCATCCGCGGCCTGTAATGTCGCTCGTTTGACGCACGCACCGGATATCACGCTGATTTATGAAAGTGGAACTATTGGAACCGCGCCAGATGTCTTGCCTTTGTCTATTGGCGATGGCGAGCTTTGCGATACAGCGGTTACAACGGTCCCGGTCCCTGAAATGTTCCGGTACTGGCTCCAAGGTGGGCGGATTACTGTCGGATTTTTGGGAGCTGCCCAGCTTGATAAGTTTGGCAACATTAATACGACAGTTATTGGCGATTACCACAATCCAAAAACACGCCTGCCTGGCGGCGGCGGTGCGCCGGAAATTGCCTCATCGAGCGGTGAAATTTTCATCACAATGAAGCAAACCCTGCGCGGTATGGTCGACAAGGTTGATTTTTATACCTCGTTCGGTCACGGAACGGGCGGCACGCATCGGCAGGATATTGGCATCACGACAAAAGGACCAACTTTGCTGGTCACGGATTTGGCAGTCTGGCGGCCGGATCCAGAGACAAAAGAGTTTGTTGTTCAGTCTTTGCATCCGGGAGTGACCCGCGAGCAGGTGCAGGCAACTTGTGGCTGGACGGTGACATTTGCTGATAATCTGTCTGAAACAGCAGCGCCTACCGAACTGGAGCTGACGACGCTTCGGGATCTGAAAGCCCGGACGAAAGCTGCGCATGAAGGAGAGGCCGCCTGATCTCGTCAGGCGCTATATAATATGAGCATTTCTGCCTTTAATCATCCGGTTTTGTCGGGCCTTTTCGGAAACGATACCATCTCCGCCTTTTTTGATATTGAGGCGGAGTTGGCAGCGATGCTGAAATTCGAAAGTGCGCTTGCGCAAGCCGAGGCGGCTTGTGGTCTTATTTCTGAACAGACCGCACTAGAGATCACTGAGGGATGCCAGAAATTTAATCCAGATATTGAAGCGTTAAAAGTCTCCACCGCGCAGGATGGTGTTGTCGTTCCGGGACTGATCCGGCAACTGCGATCAACCTTGACGGGGACGGCAAAAGAAAAACTGCATTTCGGTGCAACCAGTCAGGATGTGATTGATACAGCGATGGTTCTGCGGTTGCAAAAAATACTGCCGCTTCTTCGAGGCAGTTTGCAGAAGATAGTTGCCCGGCTGGAGGCTTTGGATAAGTCATTTGGCGCAAAGGTTTTGATGGCACGCACCCGTATGCAGCATGCCTATGAAACTACCGTATCGCATCGTCTGGCAGAATGGCGGGGGCCATTGCAAAAGGCGCTTGCCAAATTGGACACCTTGGAAGCGGACCTTCTTAATGTACAGTTTGGCGGGGCTATTGGAACGTTGGACAAGCTTGAAGAACGGGGCGCAGAGGTGCGATCCAAATTAGCCGCGTTACTCGGGCTTGGTGATCCTTTGGGCTGCTGGCACACCGACAGGTCTTCCATACAGGACCTGGGAAGCTGGCTTGCTGATGTGACTACATCGCTTGGTAAGCTGGGCACTGATATTGCGCTAATGTCGATGAACGAGGTTGCGGAGATTAAAACAAGGGGGGCAGGGGGATCATCTGCTATGCCGCATAAGCAAAATCCGGTAAAGTCGGAGGTTTTAATCACGTTGGCCCGATTTAATGCGACTAATATTTCAGGATTGTATCAGTCAGCGGTTCATGAGTTTGAACGATCCGGCAGCGGTTGGTCGTTGGAATGGTTGATGCTACCGCAAATGATTATGACAACATCGGGTGCCATGAGAGTGGCTGGTGACCTTTTGGAAGACGTGGTGGAAATCGGAAAATAGACTTCCAGCCCAATAGATTAAGTGCTTGAGATTTATGGGAGGTGAATATGCGAACACAGGTTGTAATTGTTGGTGGGGGGCCATCTGGCCTTCTATTGTCGCAGATCCTTCATTTGCAGGGCATTCAGAGTGTTGTGCTCGAACGCCAAAGCGAAGCCTACGTGTTGGGCCGTATTCGCGCTGGTGTGCTGGAGCAGGGTCTGGTTAACATGTTACGCGCCGCCAAGGTTGGCGCGCGTATGGATCACGAGGGTCAGGTTCACACAGGTTTTGAAATTTCCAGTCAGGGAACCCGTTATCACGTTGATCTTACAGCGCTGACAGGCGGTAAAAGCGTAATGGTTTATGGGCAAACCGAGGTTACACGTGATTTATATGAGGCACGCCGTAAAATGGACGGTGCCGTCATCAATGAAGCAGTCGATGTTGCCCTTCATGATCTGGAAAGCAACTCGCCCTATGTAACCTATTCTAAAGGTGGGGAGACGCACCGGATTGATTGCGATTATATCGCGGGCTGTGACGGTTTTCACGGTGTCAGCCGTCAATCCATCCCGCTGAATATCCGGAGAGAGTATGAGCGGGTTTATCCTTTTGGATGGCTTGGCGTGCTTTCTGAAACACCGCCGGTTTCCGATGAGCTGATTTATAGTCACCATGATCGAGGATTCGCGCTGTGTTCGATGCGGAATCCAAAACTAAGCCGATACTATATTCAATGTTCACTGGATGATCGTCCGGAAGACTGGTCAGACGCACGTTTTTGGGATGAGCTGAAAACCCGTATTCCGGCTGAAGCCGCAGCAAAACTTGTTGTTGGGCCTTCCATTGAAAAAAGCATTGCACCGCTTCGTTCATTTGTATCTGAACCGCTAACATATGGTCGTCTGTTCCTTGCTGGAGATTCCGGACATATCGTGCCGCCAACCGGGGCGAAGGGGCTCAATCTGGCTGCCTCAGATGTGTATTATTTATCGGAAGCTCTGATCCGTTTTTATCAAAAAGACGATGAAGCGGGGCTAAGAGCCTATTCTGAAACGGCGCTGAAAAGAATATGGAAAGCCATGCGGTTTTCATGGTGGATGACAACGATGCTGCACAAATTCCCAGAAAATGAAGGGTTTGGTGATCGTATCCAGCAAACTGAAATTGAGTATCTATTCTCGTCAAAGGCGGCACAAACGGCTTTGGCTGAAAACTATGTTGGATTGCCTTATTAGACTAATCGACATCCTGATCAATAGGTACCACGCCCACAAGAATGCGGTTAAGTATGCCACTTTCCCGGTGCTCCATGGGTAGAATTAATCGGCACCAGCGTGTCGTTTTATAATCATGAAATGAGGTGTGGTGCTCAGAATAGATCGGGCGTCTTAATTTCAGGGTTTTCGGGTATTGAGCAAGCGATAGTAGTTTTTGTCCTCCGGGAAAATCACTAACATATTTACCTGTCATTTCAGCGCCAAAGCTATTCGCGATAGAAGATCCATATACCCGGTATTTAAAATCGGATCGATCTTCATTCGGCTCTAAAAGGAGGACATTGCCGATCGCTTTGTTAAATGCAGTCGGATCAATGGCGTCATAGGTGGCAATATCGCTTTTATCTCTCAACGTTTGCCAGTAATGCCAGAGGATACGATGAGTCTCGAGTTTGAAATCACTTTCCTGATTGTTATCTGCGTCAAGTAGAAGGCATTTTAGGTCTTTGATGTCGGCCATGCGTAGAGATTTAACCAAATCTCTTAACAGATCACGTTCATCAATTCTTCCGCGATAAAATTCAAACTTCATTTTTTCCGAAGGCCATTCTGAAAGTTATTCTAACCACTAATGTAACAGCTAAACCTATCTTATATTAATAAAGTATAAGTATGAAAAAAAGGTGAGTTTAATTTTACGTAGATTATGGTCTTGTGTTGAGGGTTTTTTATCAGCATATTCTGACCTCAATCTTCACATACAGCACATGACCACTGCTAAAAGGATTTTCCAATGGCATCAGATTCTTCCGAGAAAGCACTTGATTATCACAGGTACCCTCGGCCCGGTAAGCTGACGATCACGCCGACCAAACCAATGGAAACCCAAAGCGATCTGTCCTTGGCTTATTCTCCAGGCGTTGCGCATCCTTGTATCGCAATTCGGGATGATCCGAATGAGGCTGCATCGCTAACAGCTCGCGGTAATCTGGTGGGCGTGATTACAAATGGAACTGCTGTCCTTGGACTGGGGGCGATCGGGCCCCTTGCCTCAAAGCCTGTGATGGAAGGAAAGGCCGTTCTTTTCAAAAAATTCGCAGGTATTGATGTTTTTGATATTGAACTTGATGAGCTTAATCCTGAGAAGCTGGTGGATATTATATCGGCAATGGAGCCAACATTTGGCGGCATAAATCTTGAAGATATAAAAGCCCCGGAGTGTTTCGTTGTTGAGAAATTGTGCCGTGAGCGAATGAATATTCCCGTCTTTCATGATGATCAGCATGGTACGGCGATTTGTGTGGCTGCGGCAGTATACAATGCACTTCGCGTTGTGGGAAAAGACATAAAGGACGTTCGGCTTGCGGCTTGTGGTGCAGGCGCTGCGGCGCTGGCCTGTCTGAAATTACTTGTTAGCCTTGGACTGCCAAAAGAAAATATTCTTGTCAGTGATATCCACGGTGTCGTTTACAAAGGGCGTGAGATTGAGATGGACCCTTATAAGTCTGTCTTCGCAGTGGATACCAATAAAAGAACGCTTGCCGAAGCCGTCGAAGGAGCGGATATTTTCCTCGGTTGTTCAGGCCCAGGCGCTTTGAGCAAGGACATGGTTTCGACAATGGCTGACCAGCCAATTATCATGGCGCTGGCTAATCCAACACCTGAGATATTACCTGAAGAAGTAAAAGAAGTTCGGCCCGATGCCATAATTGCAACAGGCCGTTCAGACTACCCAAATCAGGTGAACAATGTTCTCTGTTTTCCATACCTTTTCAGGGGCGCGCTGGACGTCGGTGCGACTGAGATCAATGAAGCAATGAAGGTTGCAGCAGTTAAGGCAATTGCCGACCTTGCGATGGCGGAACAGTCCGACATTGTGGCAAAGGCCTATGGCTTTACCCAACAGTCTTTTGGACCAGAGTATCTAATCCCGACCCCGTTTGACCCGCGTCTCTATGTGGAAGTCTCCCATGCGGTTGCGAAAGCAGCGATGGATAGCGGTGTGGCGAGTCGTCCGATCGCGGACCTCGATCATTATCACGATCAGCTTTCCAGTTTCATTTATCGAACCAAATTCGTTATGAAGCCTTTGTTTGATCAGGCCCGCTCGGAATTAATGCGGGTGGCCTATGCAGAAGGCGAAGATGAGCGTGTTCTCTCTGCTGTTCAAACGGTTGTTGATGAAGGGATTGCCTTGCCAATTCTGGTGGGGCGCCGCAAAGTAATCGAGTTTCGAATTCAAAAGTTGGGGCTGCGTATTGCAGAAGGCCAGCATTTTGAAATTGTTGATCCTGAAGATGATCCGCGTTACCGAGAATATTGGACCTCTTACCACGCTATTCGAGAACGCGAAGGGGTTGATCCAGACACAGCGCGGGCGCACGTTCGGACAAATACGACTGTTATTGGGGCCATGATGGTTCACCTCGGGCATGCCGATGCCTTGGTATGTGGCACGTATGGAAAATATTCCAAACATTATAAACGCGTTTCGGGAATTATTCCTTTGCGGGAAGGGGTGCGACATGCATCCGCGCTGCATTTGGTTATCCTTCAGGGACGTCCTTTGTTCTTTACCGATACTCAGGTGCGCGAGCAGCATTCAGCGGAAGAGTTGGCCGAGCTAACGATCCTGTCTGCGGATGAGGTGCGTCGTTTCGGGATTGAGCCAAAAGCAGCCCTTATCTCCCATTCTAATTTTGGTTCATCTGAAATTGGTTCAGCGATAAAGGCCAAGGAAGCGCTCAAAATCATCCGGGCGATTGATCCTGACCTTGAAGTTGAAGGTGAGATGAAAGCAGACACGGCACTTGTGCCGGAAATCAGGGAAACCTTGTTCCCGAATTCAAAAATGAAAGGTGCTGCAAACTTGTTGGTGATGCCAGATCTGGATTCTGCCAACATTGCTTATAATATTGCGAAAAGCCTTGGGAACGGGATCGCCGTCGGTCCAATCCTGATCGGAATGGCAAAGTCTGTGCATATTACGGTGCCTTCTGTTACTGTGAGGGGATTGGTAAATATCACGGCAATTGCAGCCGTTGATGCTTTATCTCATAGGGCCGGTAATATGATGCCGGGGCCAGTCTCTCGAAAGAGAAACTAGGAAGCTGACCAATGCTTGAGAGCGAAGATATCGAAAAAACCGAAGAGCCGACGACCATTGTTCGCGAGGACGAGGGGAGTAATTATGGTTTGGATAGCCAGACTGTTCAGCTTATTCGGGAAGCGCTGGATGATGAGAATGATCAGTCTGTTCGTCAGCAGGTCGCTGAACTTCACTCAGCGGACATTGCCGACCTTATCGAGTATCTTAAGCCAAAGCACAGATCGAAGCTGATCAATGTTGCTGATGATCTAATCGAGCCTGAAGTTTATACGGATCTTGATGATTCAGTTCGTGAAGAACTGGTTGACGAGATGAACGCGTCTGAAATTGCCGAGCTTGTGAATGAGCTTGAAATTGAAGATGCGATCGAGGTTTTGCAGGACCTGGAAGAGCAGGAGCAGCAAGATGTTCTAAGTGAACTTTCTGCTGAAGATCGCCTGGTCATTGAAGAAGGTCTAAGCTTCGACGTCGATACGGCGGGCCGGTTGATGCAGCGTGGCTTCATCGCTGTACCTGAATATTGGGACATTGGTCAGACAATCGATTACATGCGTGAGACGGATGATCTGCCAACTGAATTTTACGAGATTTTTGTTGTCGATCCGCGTCACCACCCGATTGGAACAATTTCGCTGGATCACGCCATGCGAAGCCGCCGGAATGTTCCCGTAAGTGACATCATGCAGCGCGAGCAGCGCCTGATTGATGTGGATATGGATCAGGAAGAGGTTGCATATCTATTTAAGCAATATCGATTGTCTTCAGCCGCAGTGGTCAACGACTCTGGCGCTCTAATCGGTGTGATTACCATTGACGACATTGTTGACGTTATTTCGGAAGAGGCTGAAGAAGATATCCTGCGTCTGGGTGGCGTTGGTGACGATGATCTGTTTAGCTCAATTATTGATACGACACGGACCCGTTTTACATGGCTTCTGGTAAACCTGTTTACGGCGATTTTAGCCTCTGCCGCGATCAGCCTTTTTGATGCGACGCTTGAAAAGGTGATTGCGTTGGCGGTTCTAATGCCAATTGTCGCAAGCATGGGCGGTAATGCGGGAACGCAAACCCTGACAGTGGCGGTGAGGGCGATCGCGACCCGTGAGCTGACAGTTAGCAACATGCATCGGATTTTGGGTAAAGAGGCGCTGGTTGCTGGCTTGAACGGAACCGCTTTTGCGATTTTGATTGGTTTGACGGCATGGGTCTGGTTCGCAGATCCGACAATTGCCTGGGTTATCGCGGTTGCAATGGTTGTGAATATGCTGGTCGCGGGTGTTTCGGGAATGGCAATCCCCATTACCTTGGATCGATATAATATTGACCCGGCAATCGCCTCCAGTGTTTTTGTTACGACAATTACCGATATTATTGGTTTTGTTGCCTTTCTGGGGCTTGCGTCACTGGTGCTGGTTTAGGTCAGCGTGCCCATTCCAGGTTTTGCGGCTCGTTTGATTTTGAAAGCCATTGATGACTGGCAGCAAAAAGACGGAAAGCCCGCGTGGTTTCGGTTTCATTTTCCTCATACCAGCTCAAACCAAATTGTTTTGTGATTGAGATGCCGTCTACAGGTACAAATGTGATGTCTGGCGATTGCATGATGTCCAGCATCATACAAAAGCCGAGGCCAGCAGACACCAGAGACTTGGCTTTTTCATCTTCGCTGGTTCGTAGCACAATATGGGGCCGGATACCGGCCCGGGCAAATATACGTGTAACTTCCGTTTCCGTCAGGCAATGACTTCGGTGGATAAAATCCTGACGATCAAGTTGCTGTAAATCAACAGACCCTTTCCCGGATAAGGGATGGGTTTTGGAGACGGCGAGCAGACATTTTGTGGAGAATAATCGTTCATACCGCAAAGAGCTGGCCATCACCACGGGAGGTGTGATGGCAATGTCTATCCGCCCTTCATCAAGTAGGCTCGTTAATCGGTCCGATGTACCTTCTTTCAATGCAATTTGAACGCTGGGGTAATTCTTTCGAAAATCAGTCAAGAGATTGCTGATATGTTCAATCGGGAGCACACGATGAATACCAATCTGCAAGCGTTTGGCTTCGGTCTTGCCCAGAGCCTCCTGTTTGGCGGCGTTGCATTCGTATATAATTGATCGGGCGCGGGGCAGAAATCGCGCTCCCGTCTCGGTTAAGGTCGTATTTCGTTTGCCGCGGTGAAATAGCTGGGTGCCAAGTTCGGTTTCCAGTTTTTTGATCCCTGCAGACAAGGTCGGTTGACTGACGAAGGCTCGCTCCGCCGCTCTTGAAAAACTATGCGTTTCAGCAACTGCTAAAAAGTATCTGAGTTGATAAAGATCCATATCATAGAAGATATCAATAGTTTGTATTAAAATAAATGATTTTATCTATGTATTGAAACTTCCTATAGTCATGAAAAATAACAGGTGAGGGAACAATAGTGTATGAGGCGCTAGATTTAGAACAACATAACAATGTTGCTTTAAATCCAAATTATGAGACTGTTGTTCGTGATAGTTTTGCCCGGCAGCCGTTTATGGCGCTTGTTGGGGCGAAAATGACAATGCTTAAGCCCGGCTACTGTGAGTTGACAACGGATCGTTCGCCTGAACTTACGCAGCAACACGGCTTTTTTCATGGGGGATTGGTGGTTTCTGTAGCCGACTCTGCCGCAGGCTACGCTGCATATTCACTTTTTCCCGAAAATAGTACAGTGCTGACTGTTGATCTTAAGACTAGTTTTCTAAACCCGGCGAACGGTGAAAAATTGATTGCGACCGCTGAAGTTGTTGGTATTTCAGGCCAGCTATATCATCTTAAGGCTGACGTGTTTACCTTTGTTGATGGTCAGCAAGTTCATTGTCTGACAGGCTTGTTTACAATGATGTGTTTGATTGGAAAAGCCGACAGTGTGAATAAGAAAAAACGGGGTTCATGATATGTCAAAAATAGATCAGGACTTATATGACCGGCTAAAGCCAATTATTGAAAGCCAGAAGTTTCTGTCCCATCTCGGTGTTGAAATTACGGAACTCAGCGTTGGGTATGGCGAAATTACGCTGAATTATGATGAGCGCTGGTCGCAACAAAACGGTTTTTTTCATGGCGGTGTTGTTGGAACGCTTGCCGATAATTCAGCCGGATTGGCGGGAACGACGACGATGCCTGAAGGCAGCAATTGTTTAACCGCAGAGTACAAGTTGAACTTGCTTGCACCGGCAAAAGGTGACCGGTTGATTGCCCGGGCAAAAGTGATTAAATCTGGACGAACACTGGTCGTCGCAGAGTCAAATATTTATAGCCAAACTGGAACAGAAGAACGTCATGTCGCTACTGCGCTTGTGACCTTAGTCGCTGTATAAGCAAGGCAAAGAAAAGGAAGCTCTATGTCTACTACACATTATCCAAGTCTGAATTTTGATCTCGGTGAAACCGCGGATATGTTGCGTGAAACAGTTGCCAATTTTGCGGCAGATGAAATCGCACCTCGGGCGGCAGAGATTGATCAACAAAATGATTTTCCTGCTGATTTGTGGGAAAAAATGGGCGCTCTTGGCTTGCTCGGTATGACGGTCGAAGAAGAGTATGGTGGAACAGGCCTTGGATATCTTGAGCATTGTATTGCGGTGGAAGAGATCAGCCGTGCGTCAGCGGCTGTGGGTTTGTCCTACGGCGCGCATTCCAATCTATGCGTCAACCAGATCCGCCGGAATGGCACCGAAGCGCAGAAGCAGAAGTATCTGCCAAAACTGATTTCCGGTGAGCATGTGGGGTCATTGGCGATGAGTGAGCCTGGCGCGGGTTCTGATGTTGTCTCCATGAAAATGAAAGCCGAGAAAAAAGGCGATCGCTATGTCCTGAATGGGAACAAGTTCTGGATTACAAATGGTCCAAACGCGGATGTTCTGGTTGTCTACGCTAAAACAGATCCAGCGTCCGGACCCCGGGGCATTACAGCTTTTATTATTGAGAAGGGCTTCAAAGGATTTTCGACTGCGCAGAAACTGGATAAGCTAGGGATGCGTGGCTCCAATACATGTGAGCTGGTGTTTGAAGATTGCGAAGTGCCAGAAGAGAATGTTTTGGGTCCCTTGAACGGCGGCGTCCGGGTTTTAATGAGCGGCCTTGATTATGAGCGGGTTGTTTTGTCCGCAGGACCACTGGGTATAATGGATGCCTGCATGGATGTGGTCATTCCCTATATCCATGAACGCGAGCAGTTTGGTCAGCCAATTGGTGAATTCCAGCTGATGCAGGGTAAAATTGCCGATATGTATTCGACAATGAATGCCTGTAAAGCGTATGTATATACTGTTGCCAAAGCCTGTGATCGGGGTGAGACAGCCCGTAAAGACGCGGCTGGTGTGATCCTGTATGCAGCTGAAAAGGCCACTTGGATGGCGTTGGAGGCTATTCAGGCGCTCGGCGGCAATGGTTATATCAATGAGTTCCCAACAGGTCGGCTTCTTCGCGATGCCAAGCTTTATGAAATTGGAGCCGGAACCAGCGAAATTCGCCGTATGCTAATTGGCCGCGAACTATTTAACGAAACCGCTTAAAAAAGAAAATCCTCGCAAACAGCGGGAAATAAGTAATGGAGATACAATAATGAGTGATGATCCTATTGTAATTGTTGGGATGGCCCGGACCCCAATGGGGGGCTTTCAAGGCGAGCTTTCAGATGTGAAGGCACCGGCTCTTGGTGCCGTTGCGATTGAAGAAGCCATGAAGCGCGCGGGTGTCACAGGACAGGACATTGACGAAGTTATCATGGGTTGTGTGCTGCCAGCGGGCCTTGGTCAGGCACCTGCGCGTCAGGCATCGTTTGGCGCGGGTATTCCAGATAGTGTCGGCTGTACAACGGTCAATAAAATGTGCGGATCGGGCATGCGCGCGGCCATGTATGCACATGATGCCATCGCCGCAGGATCTGCAAATGTGATGGTTGCTGGTGGTTTTGAAAGCATGACAAACGCCCCCTACATCCTGCCGAAAGTTCGTTCAGGTCTGCGTCTGGGCCACGGCGAAGTCAAAGACCACATGTTCCTCGACGGGTTGGAGGATGCCTACGAAGAAGGCCGTCTGATGGGATCATTCGCAGAGGAGACCGCAGGTCTTTATCAGTTTACGCGCGAAGCGCAAGATGCCTACGCAATTGAAAGCCTGAACCGGGCTAAGAAGGCGACGGAAAACGGAAATTTTAAAGATGAGATCGTGGCTGTAACGGTCAAATCTCGTAAAGGTGACGTGGTCATTGACAAGGATGAGCAGGCGCTAAAAGGTAACCCGGATAAAATCCCAACATTGCGTCCGGCTTTTGCCAAAGATGGAACCGTGACTGCGGCTAACGCGTCCTCTATTTCGGATGGCGGTGCGGCGTTGGTTATGATGCGTCAGTCTGAAGCTGAAAAACGTGGCTTGAAGCCGATTGCTAAATTCCTTGCCCATGCAACGCATGCCCGTAAACCCTCTGAATTTACAATGGCGCCAATCGATGCAATTCGCAAAGTCATGGATAAAGTATCCTGGACGAAAGATGACGTTGATCTGTTTGAAATCAATGAAGCTTTCGCTGTTGTTGCCATGGCTGCAATGAAGGATCTGGGACTTGATCATGCAAAAGTAAACGTTCACGGCGGTGCCTGTGCACTGGGGCATCCAGTTGGTGCGTCGGGTGCGCGTATCGTGGTGACATTGCTCAGCGCGTTGAAACAATACGGAAAGAAAAAAGGCGTTGCGGCGCTTTGTATTGGCGGCGGCGAAGCGACAGCAATGGCGGTTGAGCTTGTAGACTAATATTGATGCCAGACGGAAGGTTATTAAAATGATCCTGAGTGAAGAGCAAACGATGGTTCGCGATATGGCGCGGGAATTTGCAGCCAATCGTCTGGCACCAAATACGGTGGCTTGGGAGGCGGCTGCGGCCGTCCCCAAAGAGGTTTTTGACGAAATGGGTGCGTTGGGCCTGATGGGCATGACAGTACCCGAAGCCTATGGCGGTGCAGAGACGGATTTCGTGTCCTATGCGCTTGCTTTGATGGAAATCGCGGGTGGAGATGGCGCTATTTCAACGGTCATGAGTGTGAATAACTCACCTTGCTGCGCAGCCCTGCTTAAAGACGGAACCGAAGAGCAGAAACAGACCTATCTTACGCCACTTGCAAAAGGGGAAATGATCGGTGCTTTTTGCCTGACCGAACCACAGGCAGGATCTGATGCTTCCGCTTTGAAAACCAAAGCTGTTCGCGATGGTGATGACTTTATAATCAACGGAACCAAGCAGTTCATTACATCGGGTAAAATTGGTGGCGTTGCAATCGTCTTTGCGGTCACGGATCCAGATGCAGGTAAAAAAGGTATTAGCTGTTTCATTGTTTCAACGAATACGGATGGCTATCGGATTGTTTCTGTTGAAAATAAACTGGGCCAGAAAGCGTCAGACACTTGTCAGATCGCATTTGAAGATGTTCGCGTTCCGGCGGCCAACATGCTGGGCGCGGAAGGGGCGGGATACCGGATTGCACTTGCCAATCTGGAAACGGGCCGTATTGGCATTGGCGCGCAGAGTGTCGGCATGGCAGATGCTGCGTTGAAACATGCGATTGAATATGCAAAGGAGCGCCAGTCTTTTCATAAAGCGATTATCGAGCATCAAGCTGTGGGTTTCCGTCTGGCGGATATGGCAACCAAGGTGGAGGTTGCCCGTCAGATGGTGTTGCATGCCGCAACCCTGAAAGACGCGGGGGTGCCTTGCCTGACAGAAGCGAGCATGGCGAAGCTGTTTGCGTCCGAAATGGCAGAAGAAGTCTGTTCAGCGGCCATTCAGACGCTCGGTGGAAATGGCTTCATCGCCGATTATCCGGTTGAGAAAATCTATCGGGACGTGCGCGTTTGCCAAATTTATGAAGGAACGTCAGATATTCAGAAAATGGTGATTGCCCGAAACTTGGCCGCTTGAAAAATATAAAATAAACGGAGGAAAAGCATGAGTACGCCTATCGAATTTTTTGTCGAATTTTCATCACCCTATGTTTACATCGCAGCGAACCAGATCGAGGAGGTTGCGGCCAAACATGGTAGTGAAGTGATTTGGCGCCCGATGTCCCTTGGGCATGTGTGGAAAACCATCGGTGCAAATAATGTGGGGCCAGCCTCTATCCCGCAGAAAATGAATTATATTAACATGGACTCTGGGCGTTCTGCCAAAATGG
The DNA here is from genome assembly GCA_034669685.1 of Sneathiella sp. Lineage (GTDB taxonomy): Bacteria > Pseudomonadota > Alphaproteobacteria > Sneathiellales > Sneathiellaceae > Sneathiella. The sequence continues at coordinate 1,217,377 of JAXMOU010000001.1, read as the reverse complement.
CTGGGCTGCCAATGTCAAAACCGGCTGTTTTTCCAGTTGATGCAAAGCTGGCACGTTTGGTTTTTTATCGGATTAATCGGAAAGATCCAGCACTGGCAAAAGAATTCGCAAAAGGCGTATCACGTTTGTTGTGGGCAGAAAGTAAGGAAATTACGGCGCCTGAACATTTGATTGATTTAGCGAAATCACTGGGTATTTCAGAAAATGACGTGACCGAGGCGGCCAATGATCCGGATGCAAAAGCAGAAGTGATTGCGTCAACAACTGCAGCTGTTGAAGCCGGTTGTTTTGGGGTGCCATGGTTTAAAGTTGGTGATCAGGTTTTTTGGGGGGCGGATCGTATTCCCCATATTGATCAGTATCTTGCCTTTAAGGCATCCAAAGGTTGAGTTTTTCCGGCCTCAGATCTGAGGCCGGAAAAATCAAATGTTAGAACAGGAAGTAACCGCCATCGATAAGGAAAGTGTCACCCGTATGGTAAGAGCTGGCATCAGACATGATATAGACAGCGATACCGCCGAAATCTTCGGGGCTGCCCCAGCGGCGTGCCGGAATACGGGGTTTGACGTTGTCTGCAAATTTGTTCCAGTTGAACGAAGCTTCCGTCATGGCCGTTTCAATCCAACCGGGCAGAATGGCGTTCGCCGTGATGCCTTTACCGGCAAGTTCCACAGAAAGTGCGCGGATCATGGAAATCAAACCTCCTTTGGTCGCAGCGTAATGTTCGTTACGCGCGGCGCCAGAGACAGCCGCAAGGCTGGCAGTGCCCACAAGGCGTCCACCGGGATCTCCCGCTTCAGCGCGTTTGACCATGTGGCGCGCAGCTTCCTGCATCGTATAGAAAGCACCATCCATGTTGATGCTCATAATACGCTGCCATTCTTCATCCGTCATGTCGGTGAATTTAGTCCCTTTGGACGAGACACCCGCATTGGCAAAGCATCCGTCAACACGGCCAAATTCTTCAAGAGTTTTGGCAAAACAGTCTTTAACAGCTTGCTGGTTGCTAACATCGCAAACAAGGCTACTGACTTTAGTGCCAAAGGGTTTCATTTCTTCAACCGCTGCCGCATTTTTGTCGGCGTTGGTACCCCAGATACAAACATCTCCGCCCGCTTCTGCAATCGCCTTGCCCATCCCAAGGCCGATACCTCCGTTACCACCAGTGATGAGGGCGACCTTACCGGTCAGATCAAACGCTTTATAGGCCATTCTTGGCTCCCTTATTTTCATTTTTGTGCGATCATAGCCGTAGCATATACGGATAAATCCGCAAAGAAAATCATCAGACCCGTTCCTGAAAATACCAGCTCGCTGGTTACTGGGAACTCCATTTTTGCAAAGAGGAATTTTGCCTAAATGCCTGTTTTGAAAAGTAATCTCAACACAAGAAGTGATGAGTACAAAGCAAATGCCGCCCATATGCAGTCACTTGTGGACGATCTTCGAGATAAAGTCTCCACTGTAAAGCAAGGGGGCGGAGAGCGTGCACGCGATAAACATCTTTCACGGGGGAAGTTACTGCCACGTGAGCGGGTGCGTAAACTTTTGGACCCGGGATCTCCATTTTTGGAATTCAGTCAAATGGCTGCCTGGGACATGTATGGTGGGGATATTAATTCTGCGGGCATCATTACCGGAATTGGCCGGGTTTCAGGCCGTGAATGCGTCATTATCTGTAATGATGCGACGGTTAAGGGCGGAACTTACTATCCGATGACCGTTAAGAAACACCTTCGGGCGCAGGAAGTGGCGGAGCAAAATAATTTGCCCTGTATTTACCTTGTGGATAGTGGCGGCGCGAATTTGCCAAACCAGCAGGATGTATTTCCGGATCGGGATCATTTTGGCCGGATTTTTTATAATCAGGCAAATATGTCTGCTAAAGGAATTCCGCAAATCGCGGTTGTTATGGGGTCCTGTACGGCGGGCGGCGCGTATGTACCTGCCATGTCAGATGAAAGCATTATTGTGCGAAATCAGGGCACGATTTTCCTTGCAGGTCCACCCTTGGTAAAGGCGGCAACTGGCGAAGTGGTGTCTGCAGAAGATTTGGGCGGTGCCGACGTGCATTCCCGAACGTCAGGCGTTACGGACCATTATGCGGAGAATGATCAACATGCGCTGGAAATCGCCCGCAACATAGTGGCCAATTTAAACCGGCCCAAACCCATGCCGCTGGATATTCGAAAACCTCTTGATCCGCTGTATGATCCAAAAGAGCTTTATGGTCTGATCCCGCAGGATACACGCCAGCCTTTTGATGTACGTGAAGTAATTGCCCGCCTTGTGGACGGTTCGGAATTTGACGAATTTAAAAAGCTGTATGGAACGTCGCTGGTAACTGGATTTGCTCATATCCATGGCTATCCTGTTGGTATCGTTGCCAATAACGGTATTTTGTTCTCAGAGTCAGCTGTAAAAGGCGCTCACTTTATCGAGCTTTGCTGTCAGCGGAATATTCCGCTGGTGTTCTTGCAAAATATCACTGGTTTTATGGTTGGTCAGAAATATGAAAGTGGTGGTATTGCAAAAGATGGTGCCAAGCTGGTGACAGCAGTCGCAACAGCGAAAGTTCCGAAATTCACGATGATTTTTGGTGGATCCTTTGGCGCCGGAAATTATGGAATGTGCGGTCGGGCCTATAGCCCCCGTATGCTTTGGATGTGGCCAAATTCGCGGATATCCGTCATGGGCGGTGAACAGGCCGCTTCGGTTTTGGCAACTGTAAAACGTGATGGCATGGAAGCTCGCGGCGAAAGCTGGAGCGCGGAAGCGGAAGCGGCGTTTAAGGCACCGGTTCAAGCCCAGTATGATGTTGAAGGCCACCCTTATTTTTCCAGTGCCCGTGTGTGGGACGATGGAATTCTGGACCCTGCGGATAGTCGCCGGGTCCTGGGACTTGCCATATCGGCGTCCCTAAATGCCCCTATTGAGCCGACAAAATTCGGCCTCTTCAGAATGTAAGGAATTGTTATGAGTGAAGAATCTGCTGTACTCCATTTTTCAACAGAGGGCGTTGCTACGGTTACCCTTAACCGGCCCGAAGTTCATAATGCTTTTGACGAAGAGCTGATTGAACGACTGGGAGACATATTCGAAGACCTGGCACATCAGGAAGGTGTTCGGGCGGTTGTCGTCGCTGCCGCGGGTAAAAGCTACTGCGCGGGTGCAGACTTGAACTGGATGAAGCGTGCTGCGGGTTTTCTGGAAGAAGATAACCGCGAAGATGCAAAAGCGCTTGGACGGATGTTGAAAAATTTACAAGACATTCCAAAGCCAACAATTGCGCTGGTTCAGGGAGCTGCCTATGGCGGAGGTCTTGGACTGGTTACAGCCTGCGATATCGCAATTGGCGTGAAATCTGCAAAATTCTGCCTGTCTGAAGTTAAGCTTGGTTTGTTGCCTGCTGTTATCTCCCCATATGTTGTGGAAGCAATGGGCATTCGCGCGGCTCGGCGGTATTTCCTGACTGCAGAAGTCTTTGATGCTGACGTCGCATATCACTATGGCGTCTTACATGAAGTTGTTGAGGACGTTCATGAGTTGGCGCATGCCAGAGATGCAATATTGGAAAAAGTTATGACCAATGCACCCGGCGCAATGGCAGATTCAAAGGATCTGATTTATACGGTGGCGAACAAGCCCATCACGCAATCTTTGATCAATGAAACCGCAGATCGAATTGCGGCGCGCCGAACAACCGAAGAAGCGAAAGAAGGCGTCACAGCGTTTCTTGAAAAACGAAAAGCTGCGTGGAACAAGATTTAACATTTGGGTGATTGAACCGTGTTTAAAAAAATTCTCATTGCTAACAGGGGCGAAATAGCCTGCCGCGTCATTGAAACAGCTCGTTTACTTGGCGTGAAGACAGTTGCCGTTTATTCCGAAGCGGATGTCGCTGCGCGTCATGTGACAATGGCGGATGAAGCCGTGCTGCTGGGGCCGGCGGAAGTCGCGCAAAGCTATCTTAAAGCAGATAAGATTTTGCAGATCGCCAAAGAAACCGGCGCGGAAGCTATCCATCCGGGATATGGGTTTTTGTCTGAAAATGCTGATTTCGCAGAAAAATGCGCTGCAGAAAATGTGGTCTTTATCGGGCCACCTGCCAGTGCTATTCGGGCAATGGGGCTTAAAGATGCAGCCAAGGCAATGATGGAAGAGGCGGGTGTTCCCGTCGTGCAGGGATATCACGGGGAAGATCAATCTCCAGACCTTTTGGTTAAAGAAGCGGCTCAGATCGGGTATCCAGTCTTGATCAAAGCGGTGGCTGGCGGCGGCGGTAAAGGAATGCGCCGGGTTGATAGCGAGGCGGAATTTCCATCTGCCCTTGAAGGGGCAAAACGCGAAGCCGCCAACGCCTTTGGTGATGACCGGGTTTTGATCGAGAAATATTTGGTTAAACCCCGTCATATCGAAGTTCAGGTTTTTGCTGACGGACACGGAAATGCCGTTCACCTGTTTGAGCGGGATTGCTCGTTACAGCGCCGCCATCAAAAAGTGATCGAGGAAGCTCCTGCACCCGACATGCCCGACAAAATGCGTACGGCTATGGGGGCGGCGGCGGTTGCTGCGGCAAAAGCGATCAAATATGAAGGGGCGGGAACAGTCGAATTTATCGCCGATGTCTCCGACGGTTTGAAAGAAGACGGGTTCTATTTCATGGAGATGAACACGCGTCTTCAGGTGGAACATCCTGTAACGGAAATGATTACGGGGCAGGATCTTGTAGAATGGCAATTGATTGTTGCTGACGGCGGAAAGTTGCCTTTGGCTCAGGAAGATTTGATAATTTCAGGGCATGCATTGGAAGCACGTCTTTATGCTGAAGATCCGCATAATGATTTTCTCCCTGCAACGGGACCGTTATTGCGGCTTCGTCCTCCGCAGGCAGAGGCCGGTGTTCGCGTTGATACAGGCGTTGTCGAAGGCGATAGTGTGACGCCTTTCTATGATCCGATGATTGCCAAGCTGGTTGTCTGGGATGAAAATCGGGATGCCGCTCTTCGTAAAATGCAGTTGGCGCTAGCCAATTATCAAGTTGCCGGATTGGTGACCAATCTTGAATTCCTCAAGAATGTGGCTAGTCATCCAGCCTTCGCAGCGAAAGATCTGGACACGTCTTTTATCGAACGATTTAAAGATGATTTGGTGCCCGCGAAAGAATTTGCCTCTGATCGTCATTTGGCGCTGGCCGTTTTGTTCCTGACAGTTACAGCCGGCGTGCGAAATATGGAAATCGCCTCTCAAAGCACGGATCCATATTCCCCTTGGAATGACGCAAGTGCGTGGCGGCTAAATGATGCGGGTCATCATGAATATGTGTTTGCGCGGGACGCTGACGAAGTTACCGTTCGTATTTCACATCATGCAACAGGGTATGAGATCACCCTGCCATCCGGTGTGGTAACGGCTTCAGCCCAGTTACTTGAAGATGGATCGCTTCGGGCGACTTTGGCAGGGCATATTTTAACAGCAACTATTGTGAGCGATGGAAACCGGTTAATCGTTATTTCTGACGGCAAGCAGGTTGAAGTTACGCAGATCGTCGAAGACTACGCTGGCATCGGTGATGAAGGCGGCGCGGGGGCCATTACGGCGCCTATGCCCGGAAAAATCATTCAGGTGAGTGTAACGACAGGTCAGACTGTGAAAAAAGGCGATAGTCTGATGGTGATGGAAGCCATGAAAATGGAGCATACCCTTTCTGCCGGAGCCGACGGTGTTGTATCTGATATCTTCTTTGAAACCGGTGATCAGGTAGACGAAGGGGTTACCTTGATTAAAATTGAAGCGGAAGAATAGGCATGAGCAGTTATCCATCGGCAGTACGCATATTTGAAGTTGGGGCCCGCGATGGCTTGCAAAACGAGAAGACTCAAATTCCGACATCGGTAAAGGTCGAACTGATTGAAAGATTGATCGACGCGGGCGTCACCGCAATTGAGGCTGGTAGCTTTGTGTCGCCAAAATGGGTGCCGCAAATGGCCGATACGGCAGATGTTATGGCGCAAATAAGCCGAAATCCAAATGTTTCCTATAGCGTTCTAACGCCAAATGTAAAAGGGTATGAGGGGGCTGTCGCGTCCAAAGCGGACGAAATACTTATTTTTAGTGCAGCCTCTGAAGAATTTAATCAACGCAACATTAACTGCTCAATCGCTGAAAGCTTGCAGCGATTTGAGCCAGTGGTGGCCGCTGCGAAAAAGGATGGGGTGAAATTCCGGGCAAGTGTTTCTTGTTCCCTCGGTAGCCCGTTTGGAGAAGTCATTACGCCTGACGTCGTTGCTGACGTTTCTAAAAAGCTATATGATATGGGGGCTTATGAGATATCAATCGCGGATACAATTGGGGTTGGTACGCCGGAGAAAACAAGAATTGTACTTGAAGCTGTTGCAAATGTGATCCCGCTAGAAGCAATTGGCGTTCATTTCCACGATACCTATGGGCAGGCACTGGCTAACATTCTGGCAGCGCTGCAAGTCGGGGTAACAAAGATTGATAGCTCTATTGCCGGGCTTGGGGGTTGCCCTTACGCACCTGGTGCTACAGGTAATGTTGCAACAGAAGATGTGGTCTATATGTTAGAAGGTATGGGAATAGATAGTGGCCTGAACTTGAAGAAGCTGGTAGAAACAGCCTGGTTCATTTCAGATTATCTTGACCGTGCTCCGGTTTCCAGCGTTGCAAAGGCGCTTAAAGACAAGCTGAATTGATGTTCAGAGTATAGAAAAGCAAAAGAAATTTTAATGACAGTCCACCTGATAAAAGTATGTGTTGGTATTACCTCCGTAGAGCAATTGCGAAAAGCGCAAGAGCGTCGTTTGATTGCGGGGCCAATATGCCACGTGACGAAACAACGTCCGCAGCGGGAAGCCGAGTTATTGGACGGCGGTTCATTATACTGGATAATTAAAGGCGACCTTGCCGTTCGCCAGCGTATCGTCGAACTTGAACGACTTTATGATCACGAAGGCGAAAAATGCGGACTTGTTCTGGATTCAGAACTTGTCGAGACAGAGTTGTTCAAACGCCCTCCTCATCAAGGCTGGCGTTATCTTGAAGTTGAAGACGCCCCACGCGATTTGCGTGATATCGTAACAGAAGCCCACGAAGATGAAGACAGCGAAGGCGAACTTTCCGAAGAAATGGCCGCGGAACTCAGAGATCTTGGGCTTCTATGAGGCCTCGGTTGCCTTGATCCAAACGGCGGTGTCATGAAATGCGGCGCCGCCATTGGGTTTGGCCGCGTCGGCACCAACTAACAAATTAATCCCGATTTTTTCGATAAAATGCTTGTTGGGCCATATTCCTTCAACAACGATGGTTCCGGGTTGCAAGCCATCAAAAACATCAACGTGAATTAGCAAGGATCCTTGCGCATTTCCCATACGCACAATTTCATCTTGCGCCGTCCCGATTTTCTCAGCATCTGTTGGATGGAGCATTACGGTTGGGCGCTTTTCGCGTTTCAATGAACTTGGCGTTGCGGTGAAAGACGTATTGAGAAAGTTTCGGGCCGGGGCCGTCACCAAGCGGTAGGGATGTTCTGCATCGGCCTTTTGTATAACGTCCCAATGATCGGGAAGGGAGGGCATCCCTTCAAAGTTTCGGCCAACTTCTGACCAGTCTGCGGCAAAGTGAAATTTACCGTCCTTGTGACCAAACCCATTGAGAAAGTGGGCCTCTTCGAAGGGAACCTGAACATCAATCCAGTTTTTCTCTGAAATTGTTTTGATATCGGGCCATCCAGAATCCGCCAGAGTTCGATCGATCAACTCTCGAGAGGTCAGCTCAAAGCCTTCGTGGGCGACCTCTAACCGTTTTGCGAGATCGGATATCACTTCATGATTTGAACGGCACTCACCAAGCGGCTCTATGACTTTAAGGCCAAGTGAAATATGACTATGGCCACCGCCCTGATAAAAATCATCATGTTCGACAAAAGTTGTGGCGGGCAAGACAATGTCAGCCATCATCGCTGTTTCGGTCATGAATTGTTCATGCACACAGACAAACAAATCTTCGCGGGCGAAACCAGCATGTACTTTGGCCAGTTCAGGGGCGACATCCATTGGGTTCGTATTTTGGATAATCATGGCCGTTACGGGTGGCCCGTCGCCCAGATCTTTGGGATCGCCGGTCAGAACGGGGCCAATGCGCGACTGATCCAGCATCCGGATATTGGGGTTGCGAACATCCAACCCTTCAATCAGGGATTTATTCCAGTGAAAAATTTGCCCGTTTGTATGAAATGCACCACCGCCTTCATACTTCCAGGCGCCAGTGACGGCGGCGATACACATGGCTGCATGCATATTGACGGCGCCGTTTCTACTTCTGGAAAAGCCATAACCCAGACGTAAAAACGTCTTTAGGGTTTTGCCAATCAAATGCGCAAATTCAATGATTTCGTCTGAAGAGAGCCCTGTAATTTCGGCCGCCCATTCAGGTGTTTTTGTTTTGAGGTGGGCTTCGAAAGCTTCATAATCGCGTGTGTGTTGTTCCATATACGCGCGATCCGCCATGTTATCGCGGAATAAAACATGCATGACGCCAAGCGCAAGCGCGCCATCTGTTCCCGGCCGGAGCATAAGATGCTGATCGCCCGCGAGGGCCGTTGCATTGCGATAGGGATCAATCACGATAATTTTCGCGCCACGCTCTTTACGGGCGCGGGTGGCATGGGTCATCACGTTAATCTGGGTATGAACGGCATTGGTACCCCAGATCACCACAAGATCAGATTTAGCCATTTCGCGGGGATCACTACCGCGATAGGCACCTGCACCGGCTTTCCATCCTGCCCGTGCCAGATTAACACAAATTGTCGATTCCTGCCCCGAGTAGCCTTTCACATGTCGCAATCGCTGAATGCTATCGCGCTGGACCATTCCCATGGTGCCCGCGTAGTAATAGGGCCAAATTGTCTCTGGACCATATTTTTCTTCCTGCTCCTTGAACTTGGCAGCAACAGTTTGCATGGCCTCATCCCAGCTAATCCGCTCCCATTTGCCTTCGCCCTTGGCTCCCACGCGTTTTAGCGGATGCATGAGGCGATCCGGATGATGAGTTCGTTCTGCGTATCTGGCAACTTTTGCGCAAATCACACCGGCAGTATAGGTTTGATCTGCTGCCCCGCGGACACGTCCAATTTTTTGAGGAGATAGTTTTTCAATCTCCAGTGAGCATGTCGAGGGACAGTCATGGGGACAGGAAGAGGGAACTAATTCAATTTTTGGCTCAGCGGACATGGGATGTATTTTTTCCAGCTCAAAATCAGGGGTGACTAAAGTCTGTTAAGATTAGTGATTTATCCTTACTGCGGCAATATAACATTGCGCAGAGATGTTTTGGGAATGTTGAAATGACTGGAAGTGTTGTCTCTAGCGAGATATATCCAAACACTTAAGTCCACTGTTTAGTAATAGGTTTGTTTCAGAATTGAAAAAACTCCTTAAAAGCGATGGAGCCGTCAGCTTAATTAGCCGAGTAGCTGCTGCTTATATATGGTTTGTTCATAAGACGACGAAATGGACATACATCAATGCGGAACTACCTATGCGATATATGCATGAGGGTAAACCATTTGTGATGGCGTTTTGGCATGGCAGACTTTTACTGATGGCACCGATCATTCCAAATACAGTCAAATGCAGTGTGATGATTTCTCACCATGGTGATGGGGAACTGATTGCCCGAACCGTAAAGCATCTTGGTATTGGAAGCGTGCGCGGCTCCAGCTCAAAAGGGGGCGTGCCAGCTTTAAAGGAAATGCTAAAGGTCCTGAAGCGAAAAGAAATGGCCATTATTACGCCTGATGGCCCGCGCGGGCCGCGGATGCGATCGCAAGACGGGGTTGTGGGTATTGCCGCAATGAGCGGTGTTCCTGTCATACCCGTTAGCTTTTCAACGACGCGGATTAAGTTCTTGAATAGCTGGGACCGTTTCGCATTGGCAAAACCATTTGCAAAAGGCGTTGTGGTATGGGGCGATCCAATCGAGGTGACGCGGCGGGATGAAAATGGAAGTCACCAGAGGGCCAAGCAGCAAATTGAGGAAAGTTTGACGGCAGTGACCCAAGAGAGTGATCGGTTGTGCGGACATATTCCGGTGGAACCTGACACCATTGCCGGGTCGAAACTTGATAATAAAAAGGTCCTCTGACGCAAATGTATATGTCCCTCTACAACGGATTTCTGTCCCTAAGCTCTCCTTTCATAAAGAGCCATATCAAGAAGCGTCTTGCGGAAGGGAAAGAAGATCCACAGCGATTTGAGGAGCGTTTTGGAGAACCGTCCCGACTTAGGCCAAAAGGTCAGCTCATCTGGATTCATGCCGCATCAGTTGGCGAATCTATGTCGGCACTCCCATTGATCCAGGCCTTGCTCGCCAGAAACAGTTCAAGAACAATATTGCTAACGACGGGATCTGTAACTTCTGCAAGGCTAATGGAAGATCGATTACCAACCGGGGCATTTCATCAATATGTTCCTATTGATACGAAAGAAGCTGTTAACCAGTTTCTGGATTATTGGCATCCGCAAGTTGCGATATGGCTGGAATCAGAGATATGGCCGAACTTAATGATGCAGACCGCTCGGCGTAAAATTCCCATGATGTTGATCAATGGACGGATGACAGCAAAGTCCTTTAGCACTTGGCGTAAATTAAAGGGCCTGGCCAAGCGCCTGTTCAAATGCTTTGACTACATTCATGCGCAGACGCAATTAACGGCGGATCGGTTGGAGTATCTTGGGGCAAAAGATGTTGAAACACTGGGGAACCTGAAGTTTTGCTCGCCGCCCCTTCCTTTTCAGAAAGGACCGTTTCGTGAGCTCAAGAACGCACTCGAAGGGCGGAAAGTCTGGTTGGCTGCGAGTACCCATAAAGGAGAAGAGGCAATAATTGCGGCAACTCATTTTGCATTGAAAAGCCGCATGAAAACGCTACTTACGATAATAGTTCCACGGCATCCCGAGCGCGCCGCAGAGATAAGGCAGAAGTTGGATGAGGCCAGCTTTAATGTGTCTCAGCGATCTAAGCGTGAAGCAATCACGACGGAAACAGAAATCTATCTTGCGGATACGATTGGTGAGCTGGGTTTATTTTACCGATTGGTTGATGTGGTTTTTATGGGCGGATCATTGGTTGAAAAAGGCGGGCAAAACCCCTTGGAGGCCGCCCGACTTGAAAATGCGATTATGTTTGGCCCGGATATGTCCAACTTTGAAGATATTGCGACGGACTTACTTGAAAACAAAGCCGCGTTAAAAGTGAAAAATGGACAGGACTTGGTAATTGCAACCGATGCATTGTTGAATGATGTTAGTGTTCGCGGCGATCTTTCCTATAATGCTACTCATGTTGTGAAATCTGGAGAAGATTTACTGACCCATCTCGTTAATCAGGTCGAGAAAACCATAGTAGAGGAAAAATAGGTGAAGACTCCAAAGTTTTGGAATGCAGGTTCAAAATCAATTTTGCCACATGTGCTGGCACCTTTGAGTGCTGTCTATCAGGCAGCCAATTGGTTGAACCGGTCGCAAACTAAAACAGAGGCTGTATCTGTCCCTGTAATTTGCATTGGTAATGTTGTGGCAGGCGGTGCAGGCAAGACGCCAGTCGCGATCGCAATAGCACAATTCCTCCAAAAGTCCGGATGGACGCCACATTTTTTATCGCGGGGATATGGTGGCTCTCTTGAAGGGCCTGAACGTGTTGTTCTAGACGTCCATGATGCCAGTAAGGTTGGAGATGAACCACTTTTACTTGCCGGTGTGGCACCCACATGGATTTCCAAAGACAGGTTGGCCGGGGCTAACGCAGCCATAGCCGCGGGCGCCAACGTGGTCGTGATGGATGACGGATTGCAAAATCTTTCGATTGAAAAAACGTTAAGTGTCCTTGTGATTGACGGTGATTTTGGCATTGGGAATGGGCGTTTGATCCCTGCAGGTCCCTTGCGAGAAACACCTGCCCAAGCAGTGAAAAAATCAGATGCGATTGTGATCGTCGGTGAAAAAGATACGGGTGATCAATTGCATTTTATGACTGAGGACGTTCCGGTATTCCGGGCGCGGATAGTTCCGCACGCACTCCAGTCTGAACTCGTTGGTGAAAAAGTTGTCGCTTTTGCAGGGATTGGCCGGCCCGGAAAATTTTTCAAAAGTCTGGAGTTGGCTGGCGCAGATATTGTTGCTGCAATCGAGTTTGCCGATCATCACCCCTTTAGCCGAAATGACATTATGCAGCTGGTTGAAAAGGCAGCCTTGCATAACGCGGCACTTGTGACAACGCGTAAAGATTATGTCCGCTTGCCGATCGACGCAAAAATGATGACAACGGTCTTCGACATAGACCTTTTATTTGAAAAACCAAAAGCTTTGCAAAATTTATTGATCAATTCCCTGGGTAGCCGACAACATGCGTAAAAAAATATCGAAGGGAAAACAGTTTCGATACTGGATCGAGTATATCCTCGCGCGTTTTGTATTTTGGTTTTTTCGGCTTTTAGGCCGCTCCAAAGCCTCTGATTTCGGGGCTTGGCTTGGTCAGCAGGTTGGACCGCGGCTGGCTGTACATCAGACTGCAGAGAAAAACCTGAAAATGGCTTTGCCGCATTTGTCAGATGTTGAACGGAAAAAGATTTTAAAGGATATGTGGGGTAATTTGGGGCGTAACGCCGCAGAAATTCCCTTCGTTCGAGATTTCCTGTTTAGCGCTTCAGATGTTGAACTTGTCGGATTGGAGTATCTGGATGAATTTATCGCCTCGGGTGAGGCAGCTTTATTCGTAACCGGACATTTTGGACCCTGGGAGGCAACTGCCCTTGCTGGAAAATATTGCAATGTTGATGTAAATATTATTTACCGCGCCGCTAATAATCCAATGGTCGACGCCTACTTTCAAAAGGAACGGGCTGGTATCGGATATAAATTTGTTCCTAAGGGAAAAAATGGCGCCCGAGCAATTTTGAGGGCATTAAAAGCAAAGAAGCCTGTTGCGCTACTCAACGACCAGAAACAGAATAATGGTATTGCTATTCCGTTCTTTGGGCGGGACGCAATGACAGCAACCGCGATTGCTGATTTTGCCTGCCGTATGAATTTACCTGTGTATCCTATTCGGGCAGAACGGCTTGAGGGAGGGCGAATGCGTGTGACAGTATACAAGGCCCTGTATGCCCCTCAAGAAGGTGATCCAAAAGAGAATGTCGTTCGTTTTCTAACTACGATTAATGAAATGTATGAACAGTGGATTCGTGAAAAGCCGGATCATTGGTTTTGGGTTCATAATCGTTGGTAGGTTAAGCTATCATTAACCGGTTAATTTATTTTGTTTGGTTTTTAAAATTCGCTCCAGAGCAATTTGATCGGCAATTTCCTGTGTTGGCCGCATTTCAGTATCCGCACGCTTGAAAATATTCATTAGGGTGTCATGAATGTCGGCTACCTGCGCCATTGCTTTTTGGCGATCAAAATTTGGGCCTTCGTGGCTGATTAAAATAATGCCGCCTGCATTAATGGCGTAGTCAGGGGCGTAGAGGATGTTGTTATCTTGCAGGATGTTTCCGTGACGAATGTCAGCAAGCTGGTTGTTAGCCGCACCTGCAATTACTTTTGCCTTTAGGCGGGGGATCGAATTATCGTTTAACACGGCTCCCAATGCGCAAGGGGCAAAAATATCAACGTCCTGATCAAGGATTTGATCAGGGGCGACAGGACGCGCGCCGAATTCATTAACAGCTTTTTCAATCGATTTTTCAAAGATATCGGTAACAACTAACTTGGCGCCAGCTTCATGAAGGTGTCGGCATAGGCCATAGCCAACATGTCCCAAGCCTTGCACACTGACAGTTAAACCTTGAAGGTTCTCAACCTTCAATCGATATTTTGCTGCGGCCAACAACCCGTTGAAAACACCCCATGCTGTGGCGGGGGAAGGATCACCTGAGCCGCCCTCACTAATACCGGCAATATGAGGCGTTGTCTCCCGAGCCCACTCTAAATCCTGAACTGTGGTGCCAACGTCCTCTGCGGCGATATAGTCTCCATTCAAACGTCCTACCGCCTTGCCAAAAGCTCTAAAGAGGTCAGGTGTTTTTTCGCTGCGAGGATTTCCAATGATAACAGATTTTCCACCACCCAAATTCAGTCCAGCAAGGGCAGATTTGTAAGTCATTCCTCGAGAAAGGCGCAAAACGTCGGTTAGGGCTTCTTCTTCATTGTCATAGTTCCACATTCGGGTCCCCCCAAGTGCAGGACCAAGCGTCGTATCATGTATGGCAATGATGGCTTTCAGACCAGTTGTCTGATCTTTAAAAAAAAGAACGGTTTCGTGGTTATCAAAATGTTTTGAGCTAAAAACTGTCATAAAAAAATCCTCCGTCCATATAAGGATTTTTCGTTTATGGCCTAAAAATCAATAGCTTTTGATCTGATTGTGTATTTTCGCAGTAACCTTTCGTAAATCAGGGAAGTCACGAAATATGGTGAATTTAATCGTGATTTTCGCGTAATTTTTAGTGGGGCTGATTTTTTTATGTTTGTCGCATGTTATCTGGTTTTGCTGCGGTTGGATTCTTTATTTGAGCAAAGCCATCACATGTTCTGCAATTGCCAAACTGGACGTTAGTCCTGGGCTTTCCATTCCTGTCATGGTCACAAGGCCGGGAATTTGGTGGGTTTGGGGGCCTTTAATATCAAAGTCGCGCATGGGATCGTTGGGACCTTGTATTTTTGGCCGAATACCAGCGTATGCTGGAATAAGAGAGCCATCTTCCAGGTTAGGGTAATAGTTGCGAATTGCTTCATAAAATGTGTCTGCCCTTGTGGGATCAACATTGTAATTTAAATCGCTAACCCATTCCTGATCTGGTCCAAAACGGATCTGACCCGCAAGATCTAACGTTACGTGAACGCCAAGGCTTGCAGTATTTGGAACGGGATATATTAGGCGTTGGAAGGGACTTGGCTTGTTCATTGTGAAATAATTCCCTTTAGTGAGGTAGCGTTTGGGAATGTGTTTTTGATCAAGTCCAGAGATACGACTGGCATTGAATTGCGCATTTAATCCGCCAGCATTGATCAAGTTTTTACATCTGATAACAATATCACCGCATTGAACATCGAAGCCTTCAGAAGTGATGACGGCGGACTGAAAAGTTGTTTGATACGCGATCGCGCCCCCGCGATCTTCAATTTGGCCGGTCAGTGATAACATATACTGATGGGTATCAATTATCCCGGTTGAAGGTGAGAGTAGGGCGCCGACACAAGACAGAGCCGGCTCCATTTCCATAGCGCGCGCTGCAGAGATAAACTGCAGGTCATCGACGCCATTTGCCGCCGCCTTCTCGTTAATTGTCTGAAGGATGCCAAGCTCGTCGTTATTTGTGGCGACAATAAGCTTGCCTAAGCGTTTGTGAGGGACGTGGTGGGCAGCGCAGTATTGGTATAGCTGTTCTCTTCCCTTTACGCATAGTTGGGCCTTTAAACTGCCTGCGGGGTAATAGATCCCTGCATGAATGACCTCTGAGTTACGCGAGGAGGTTTCTTCGCCAAAATGAGGGTGGCGTTCAACGACAAGAACATCTTGCCCTTGAAGGGAGGCTTGCCTGGCGATGGCCAGTCCGATAACACCGGCGCCAATTATTATTGTCTCAACGGAATCTGTCATGTGTTGTTGTTAGCAGGTTTAAAGGTTCGGTCAACTAGGGACGATTCATTGCATAGGTCCTGAGGCAAATCCGATGGCTAAAGGTGATTCTAATTTAAACAGAAATTAGTGAGGAATTAAGGGGAAAAGAAGATTTTCAAAGATAAGTTTGCTTCAGGCGTAAAAGCGGATTGATAAGGGGCTTTAGATTGTAAGTTGTATTTTGTTTGATTGAGTTCGCTGAATGGGATTTGACCTATGTTTCGGAAATTCAATGCATAGACTTATCGCTCAATCAAATTACTGAAAGGGGTATGAGGTGCGCGAAAGCGCTGAAAACATTGGTTATACTGGATTGCCAATCAGAAAATTTTCTCAGGAGTTTAGCGAGGGGTATTTCAATTTCGAAGCTTATGCCTGACTTGGCAATAACGGTAAAAATGGTTGAAGACATACCCATAAGTGTAAAAAGCTAAAGCACTCACCTTTTATCAACATATTCTTACGGAAGTTATGGCGGCCACAATATATGGGTGTAGAAGTTGAGTCTTGTCAGGGAGGCGCTGCTGGTTTAATCCTGAGAGTAACGATTGATTTGAAGCTGCCTGTGCAGGGATACAGACATTCGAAACGTGGAGTGAAAAGTGACGGTTACAGTTGAGCAAAGCAAACCCCAAGCGGATGCGCAGGCAACACGCGCCCACATTATTGTTATTGGGAACGCCAAAGGTGGATCAGGTAAATCCACGACAGGTATGCATGTAATTGTGTCGTTATTGACACTGGGCTTTCGCGTTGGGGCTATCGACCTTGATGGTAAGCAGAAAACGCTGGGCCGATATATTGAAAACAGACAGTCTTTCGTTTCAAGAAAGAAATTGAAATTACCCATGCCATCACTGACGGTGATTGAGCCGAGTGATAAAAAGAACATGGATGAGGCGCAGAGCGATGAGCGAACCCGCTTCGTCGCAGCATTGCAGGAGCAGGTATACCAAAACGATTTTGTTGTCGTGGATTGCCCCGGTGCAGATAGCTTCATTGCCAAGCTCGGTCATTCGTTTGCGGATACTTTGCTTACACCGATGAACGATAGCTTTATTGATCTGGACCTGCTCGCAAAAATCGACGAACGCACATATGACGTTGAGAGACCCAGTTGGTATAGCGAGATGGTTTGGGAGCAACGAAAGCGTCGTGCCCTAATTGATAAGCATCAGATTGACTGGATTGTCATGCGTAACCGTTTGTCGCACACGGATGCACATAATAAGCGCAATATTGAGAATATTCTGGCAAAACTTGCCGCTCGTATTGCGTTTAGGGCGGCCCCTGGTTTCGGCGAACGCGTTATATTTAGGGAGCTGTTCCTTAAAGGATTGACTGTTCTGGACCTAAAAACAAAAGGTGTTGGGGTGAAAATGTCGATGAGCCATGTCGCAGCACGGCAGGAAATCAGACATCTGATTAAAGCGTTACAGCTCCCCGGTTTGGATGAGCGTATCGACGAAATCTAAGCGAAATGATAATCATTGGTTGCATGGCGATGGGTTTATTCATGGATATGCGCGGGCTGCGGCCAATATTGTGATGATGCGCACAGTAAAAATTTTCCTTTAAATTCAGATATTTATAGATTCAGGTTGGTGCGAATTCCTTATTTTTGCCTTATATATTAACCTGTATATCTTATATTAACATTTTCTGCTTATACATAGTAACGGTAAGAAAAGCCGATAGGGATCGAGCTGATTTCGAAAACTTTTCGGTCGTCTCAATTTAAAAGGAGGAGCGTATGTTTAGTTTGATTAAGCATCATCTGACAGCTGTAAGTATCTTACGCATGCGCTCTGTCATTTCTATTGGACTTTCAGTGCTAGTATTTGCGGCGATGATGGTTTCATTTCAAGTGACAGAGGCAAGCGCACAAAATGCCTGTTTTGATCGCGGAGCATTGCTTAAACACTTGGATGGAAAATTTCAGGAAGCCCCTGTCGCGGCTGGTTTAGCCGCCAATGGAAGTGTTCTGGAAGTATTTACGAGTCCCGATGGCGTAACCTGGACGATTGTTCTAACCCAGCCGAATGGCGCGACATGTGTCATGGCATCAGGAGAATCCTGGATGGGTATTCCTCTTTCGAAAAAGGGAAAAGTGAGCTAGTTACTCTTTGGAACGGACTTGATGAGATCGGCGCTTCTATGAAGAAGCGCCGTTTTTTGTGATATAGACGTTTAAATAGAAGGCATCTGGATGCCAGCCGCTTCCAGATTTTGGCGCATATCCTGTTTGACAGTTTCAAGTGCTTGCTCGCTTGGCGCTTCGCACCTTGCCACCAGCACAGCTTGGGTGTTGGATGCGCGGAGCAGCCACCATCCACCTGCAACATTGACACGAACACCATCGACATCTGAAAAATCGGCGCCTTTGTCTTTCAGCTGAGTTTGAATTCGCTGTACAGCACCAAATTTTTCATCGTCGGGACAATCAAAACGAAGTTCGGGTGTGTTGATTGCTGCGGGTAGTGCGTCATAGAGCTGGTCTAGTGACATTTCTTCCTCACCTAAAAGGTTGAGAAGACGCAATCCGACGTATAAGGCGTCATCATATCCATAGAAATGGTCATTGTAGAAAATGTGGCCGCTCATCTCGCCAGCGAGCGGGGCAGACAATTCCGCCATTTTTATCTTGATTAATGAATGGCCCGTTTTCCACATAACGGGAGAGCCGCCCAGATTTTCGATTTCGTCAAACAACATTTTACTGGCTTTAACGTCTGCAATGATTGAGGCACCAGGGCTTTTTCGTAAAATCTCCCGCGAGAGAATTGCCAGTAATTGGTCCCCCCAAATGATATTGCCGCGGCTATCTACAACGCCAATCCGGTCTCCATCGCCATCAAATGCAATCCCTAGGTCCGCATCAATTCCTTTAACTGTTCGAATGAGGTCTTCGAGATTCGCCGCTACTGTGGGGTCTGGATGGTGATTTGGGAATGCGCTGTCGTTTTCATCAAATAACAACACATGACGCCCTGGAAGTTCTTTCGCCACCTTGCGAAGCGCTTCTCCTGTGACGCCATTTCCGACATCCCAAACGACGACAAGATCAGATTTATTTTTATAATCGCGTAAAACACGTGCGACATACCGATCCATCATTGGATCATCTGTTACGGCGCCTTCACCGGAACTGAACTGGCCGGCTGCGCATCGCTTTCCCAAATCCTGAATGGCCTGACCATAAAAGGGCTTTTTTCCCAGGATCATTTTAAAGCCGTTGTGAGAAGGCGGGTTATGTGACCCCGTGATCATAATACCATTGCCCGTGGAGAGCTCGTATGTTGAAAAGTAGAGCATTGGACTTGGGCCCATACCAACTCGCACAACATTTACACCCGTTGATACAAGGCCTTTTATAAGGGCGCTTTCCAGCTCCGGGGAAGTGCCGCGGCCATCATAACCAACGGTTACGGTGGTATCACCGTTTTCGATCATTAGGCTTCCAAAGGCTTGGCCAATGGCCTGAGCATCCGTGGGGAATAGTGTTTCGCCGACAATACCGCGAATGTCATATTCTCTAAGGATGCTGGGATGGAAATTATGCTTTTCTAGTGTCATTTTGTTCGTCCGATTTATGTTATCGCGAAGAACTGCGTCCAACGCAGTGATAGTCAAATCCAATACTCGCCATATCGGCAGGTTCGTAGATGTTACGCAAGTCTACCAAGATGGGGTTTTTCATTAGAGATTTCATGCGATCAAAGTCGAGAGCCCGGAATTCGTTCCATTCTGTAATAATGACGAGGGCATCTGCCTTTTCGAGAGGCTCGTAGGAATTCTGACAATAATTGATGTCTGGTAAATGCTTTTTGGCTTCTTCCATTCCTTCGGGATCATAGGCCGAAATAAGTGCGCCCGCCTTTGTCAGGGCCGGAATAATATCCAAACTAGGGCTTTCTCGCATATCGTCGGTGTTGGGCTTAAATGTAAGACCAAGTACGGCGATTTTTTTGCCCTGAACCGAACCACCGCAAGCTGCTATGACTTTCTCGGCCATTTTCAATTTTCGTTTTTCGTTTACATCAATAACGGCTTCGACAATACGAACGGGGGCGTCCGCCTGCAGAGACGTTTGATAAAGTGCGCGGGTATCTTTTGGAAAGCAGGAGCCTCCAAAGCCGGGGCCAGCATGCAAAAATTTCCGCCCGATGCGGCCATCAAGACCAATCCCTTTTGCAACATCATGAACATCCGCACCTACTTTTTCGCAGAGATCCGCCATCTCATTTATGAAGGTAATCTTTGTCGCTAAGAATGCGTTTCCTGCATACTTGGTGAGTTCGGCACTTTCAATTGAGGTAAATAGTATGGGCGTTTGAATAAGAGAAAGCGGCCGATAGATCGCCTCCATCACCTTTTGTGATTTCTCTGTTTCTGCACCAACGACAACTCTGTCTGGTCGCATGAAATCTTCAATTGCAGCACCTTCGCGTAAAAACTCCGGATTGGACACTACATCGAAATTTTCCTGAGAGCATACCTCGCTCAGGATTTTGGAAACCTGGCGTCCTGTGCCAACCGGAACTGTCGATTTATTGACTACAACTGTATAACTTTTGATTGCTTCAGCAATTTCGCGGGCAGCCTGATAGACAAACGTAAGGTCAGCCTGACCGTCGCCGCGGCGGCTGGGAGTTCCAACCCCAATAAAAACAGCATCTGCGTCTGCAACTGCTGATTTCAGGTCTTCCTGAAAAGACAAACGCCCTGCTTTTGTGTTTTTCTGGACCAGAACATCAAGGCCTGGCTCAAAAATTGGAATGTCTCCCGCATTCAGGCGGGAAATTTTTTGACTGTCTTTGTCAACGCAAATGACGTCATGGCCAAATTCAGAAAAACAGGCGCCTGATACCAAGCCTACGTAGCCAGTGCCAACCATTGTAATGCGCATTCTAGTCTTCCTTTAGAGTGTTTCTGCTAAGCTTTTGATGTGGTCGGCAATTTCACGTCCCATATCATCTCTTTGCAATGCAAAGGCGATATTGGCTTGTAGAAAGCCAATTTTATCGCCGCAGTCATAGCGTGTTCCGTCAAAGCGCAGGCCATAAAAGGGACTGTTTTTCAGCAGACTGGACAGGGCGTCCGTCAGCTGGATTTCATTGCCAGCACCGCGGGCCTGATTTTCAAGTAATTCAAACACATGTGGTTCCAGTACATATCGACCAATCACAGCAAGATCTGAAGGTGCATCTTTCGGATTTGGTTTCTCAACCAGATGCTTGATTTCAACTTTTTTACCGTCATCAAAACCGGGTTCGATAATACCGTAGCGTGAAGTATGCTCATGGGGCACTTCCATAGCAGCGATTATATTTCCGCCGCCCAGTTCATCGCGTGCATCCAGCATTTGTTTAAGGCACGGCTTCTCGCTCAAAATCAGGTCATCAGCAAGAATGACAGCAAAAGGTTCATTTCCCACGTATCGTTTTGCGCACCAGACGGCATGCCCAAGCCCAAGGGGCTCTCGTTGACGAATATAGGCAACGGTTCCTGTCGCGGGTAAGCTTCGGTTCAGGATTTCGAGTGCTTCTGCTTTTTGGCGCTCCTGAAGCACATCTTCAAGTTCGTAAGATCTATCGAAGTGATCTTCAATCGTTACTTTTCCGCGCCCCGTTACAAAGATGAATTCTTCGATCCCGGCCTCGCGGGCCTCGTCTACCGCATATTGAATTAGCGGTTTGTCAACAACCGGTAGCATTTCCTTCGGCATTGCCTTGGTCGCTGGTAAAAACCGAGTGCCAAGTCCACCGACGGGAAAGACGGCTTTTCTAACTCTTTGTTGCATTGAAGTAAGTACCCCTCTTGGTCTTCATGCTTCAGCTTATTGCACCCTGAGAAGGGCTCTGCAACATCTGAATAGTTACGATTTTGTGAGAAGATCTCTAGCCTGATTAATTTTCGCCGCCATATAGGTGGAACCATTGTGATCAGGGTGAAACTTCTTCATCATGTTTTTATGGGCAGTTTTAATTTCACTTAAAGTCGCCCCCGGTTTTAATTCGAGAATTTCGTAAGCTTCGGCTTTGCTCATGACACCCGAAGAATTGTCTGGTTTATCTGAACTCTCGTGGTATTGGTTTGTATCATCCCCCGAATGATTGCGCTCTATATAAGCTTGGACTATGGCATGACTTTGTTGATCTATGGTTAATTCTTCAAGTAGAGTTTCTAATTCATCCAATTCAAGAGAAGATAGCTTCTTTCCCTCGAAGGTCCCGCGAATAACAAGGGCATCCATATCGCCGGTGTCATGATCTAAGTTCGCTTCCAACCAGTCAGTTTTTACACTGGATGTTTGCCCTGAAGAGGGGGTGCTTCCCGAAAATAAAGGTTTGTTCCTGAGGAAAAATAGGGCGGCAAATCCTAAGGCGGAGGCAATTTGAAGGCGGCCGGTCAAGCCAAAGAAAAGGGCACCGCCACCAAGGGAAATCAATGCAGCTAGCCGGATCGTTCGCAGGAGCGTACTTGGCTTGGCATTGGCAAGTGCCTGACCGCCAATCATTAAGGCAATCAATACTGCGGCGCCAATAATAAAATATCCCAACATTTGCTATTCTACTTCTTAAGTTGCTGGGCAAGCAGCAACGTTTCACCACCTTTACGCTTTCCCAAATCCTGCAGGGCTTTTCGCCCGCCAACTGCGTATACAGCAACGGCTTTAAGTAAGTCCTTTAAAATGCTGGCACTGCTCGTATCAAACCGAAAAAACGCACCTGAAGTGAGTTTGGCTATTTGGCGAAAACAGGTCTCTGCGCGCGGCTCGTAACCTTCCTGAAAGATAAAGACGGGTGTGTTGACAAGGCCGAGCTGGCCTGCGAGATGACAAAGTTGGTCAGGATCTTCTTCCATACAATCGCCAATATAGATGACAGCATTGATTTTAGATTTTTCATTGGTTTTTAATGCGTGCTTTAAAACCTTTTCAATCTGCGTATGGCCACCAAGACATTGAACACGAGACATTGGACCCGTTAATGCATTACTTTTTGTTGTCCAGGGAGTTGCTTTAAACTCACCAAAGCCACGAAAAAAAGCGACCTGCATGGAAAGGCTCCCAAGGCTGGCTGTTTCTTCAAACATTTCGCATTGAATGTGACAGGCTTGATCCCAAGTTGCTTGACGGCTGGCTGTCGCGTCAATGGCAAATAGCAGGCGGCCTGTACCGGATGTTGAGGACGCGCGGGGCGTTTCAGCCACCTTCTTGAGGAAGGCATCGACATCATTGGTATTGGACTTGTCAGAGTTTGGCTCTAAGGATTTTCCCATTCTATCCCGCTAATATAAAATCTGGTTTCAATAGATTTAAGCGTTATTGCCTTGGAATTCAAATGATGACTGGACCAATCGAGTTTGTTTGTTGATCATGGTTGTAATTGTAGATACCAAGGTATGTCTGAGTAAATTTATACGGTCCTTTTATGCTTCCATCAAAAACAGTGTACCGGGATGTTTTTATCCTGGCCTGGCCAGTCATTCTGTCCAATTTATCGGTTCCGCTTCTGGGGGCCGTTGATACGGCTGTGATTGGCCATCTTCCGGATGCTGCAAACCTTGGGGCGGTTGCAATCGGGACCATGATCTTCAGTTTTCTGTATTGGGGGTTCGGTTTCCTTCGTATGGGGACAACAGGGTTCATCGCACAGGCAAAAGGAGCCAATGATAGTGATGAAGTACGGTCTATATTTGCGCGGGCTTTAATACTGGGTGGTTTGTTATCAGCGCTCATCCTGATGCTTCAAGTTCCCGTATTGCATTTCGCTCTGTCACTCATCGATAGTAATGAC
Source organism: Sneathiella sp. (assembly GCA_034669685.1). Classification (GTDB taxonomy): domain Bacteria; phylum Pseudomonadota; class Alphaproteobacteria; order Sneathiellales; family Sneathiellaceae; genus Sneathiella. The sequence goes on along the minus strand of JAXMOU010000001.1, from coordinate 1,193,873 downwards.
GCGATTAAGCAGGGTGCGCAGTCCTATTTTTACTGTAGGGTCTGGGGGGCATTCGCAACGCTTTCAAATTACTGCCTGTTGGGTGTGTTTATCGGGTTGGGTAAAACCCGGCTGGCACTGGTTACACAAATTTTTATGAACCTGCTCAACATAATCCTGGATTTAGTGTTTGTGCTTGGCCTTGATATGGGAGTCACAGGCGTTGCACTTGCTACAGTGATTGCTGAGTATAGTGCGGTCATTCTGGGTTTGATCATTATTGGCAAAGAGTTTCGGGTAATGGGGGGGAGATGGCTTCGCGAACAGATTTTCTCGCTTGCGAAGTTCTGGGGGCTAATGAGCGTCAACAGAGATATCTTTATCCGAACCATTCTTTTAATTTTCACCTTTGCCTATTTTACGGCAAGTGCTGCAAAACTTGGTGAAGACACACTCGCGTCTGTCGCGGTTGCCATTAACTTTATACATTTTCTAGCATTTGGGCTTGATGGATTTGCCCATGCTGCGGAGAGTTTGGTTGGGCATGCAATTGGCGCGCGTAAACCCGAGCGCCTTGATGAAGTTGTTGTATCGAGTACCATTTTAGCGGCGAGTGTCGCCGTTTTATATGCGTTGATTTATGGGCTGCTGGGAACTTCTATTATCAATCTTTTGACTGATATTCAGGAGGTTCGCGTTGTCGCATATACTTATCTGCCGTGGCTAACAATCCTGCCTTTATTTGCTGTTTGGTCGTATCAGTTCGACGGTATTTTCATCGGCGCTATGAAAACGAAAGAAATGCGTAATGGAATGATCATCGCATTTTTATCCTACTTTGCAGCAATTGAAATTTTCTCAGAACGTTTTGGCGCAGACGGTCTTTGGATTGCAATTATCATTTTCATGATCGCACGGGCAGTAACTTTGATTGCAGTATACCCCCGAGTTCGAAAAGCGGCTATGGCGTCTTAGTTGTCTCTTTTGTTTGCGTTGCCCTGCCGAATAGGGGGAAAAGGACGGGAACAAACGCAATAATGATCGCAATTCGAATGACGTGCATAATGGATACGAATGCAACATCAATTCCCAGAGCAAGGGCGACCAGAGACATTTCTGCCAACCCACCTGGGGATAAGGCAAGGATTAATCCCGGAACGCTGATACCCACATAACTGGCTGCTAAAAATGACAAAACGGTTGCGAGAAAAATCATTAATGCGGTAGAGCCGCAACTAAGCAGAATTATGCGTTTGATTTCACTAACTGTGGTGCCCATAAAGCGAAGTCCAATAGCACTTCCAATGACCAGTTGCGCCAGGTAAATCAGGATCATGGGCGGCATGACATCAATAATTCCGGCGATGCTAAAAATGCCCGTCACAAACATTGGGCCGAGTAAATGGTGGGCTGGCAAACGAAGAACGCCGCCAAGCCAATAGCCGACAACACCGGTGACACACATCATGGTGTAGCCGACTAGATGACCAGAATACCCAAATAGAGGAATGGCCTGCGGCGATGACGAGACCGAAGTCCCATAGCGAAATGCAATAGGGACCGTCATGACAAGAAGTAATATCCGTGTTGCATGGATCAGAGCAATACTGCGACCATCGCCACCTTTTGCTTCCCCAACCTCATACATGACATTGAAGCCACCAGGTGCCGATGAAAAATAGGCCGTTGTATGATCAAAACGGCCTATTTTCCGATAGTAAACGTAGGTCACGAGCATGGTGAGGACAACATTTATCAGCAGCAAGGCAAGCCCGCCTGTCCATGCCATGATATGGTTGACGGTATCAGGAGAGAAGCTGGTGCCCAGCATAATACCCAGAACCGCCGTCATGACTTTTCGAAGGTTGTTATTGACCGAAAGATTAGCCCCTTTGACGGCAAAAACCGTCAGAATACACATGGAGCCCATCATCCAGGCAAGGGGCAAATTAGCTGCGTAAAAGAGGGCGCCGCCGACGGCACCGATACTAAGGGATTTTAATGTTGTAGGCATAGTACTTGATACGTGTCCTTTCTCAGGTCACTTGGATCATTTGTGCCGCAAAATATGTTCGTGCTTAAACGTAAAGGGTTGGGCAACCGCCTGAAGACGGCCTGTATGATCATTGCGTAGGGACGCATTATTTATATTCCTGTCGACAAAATCTTCAAGCGTATTATCCGTTTGCAGATAGGACATTGTTAAATTTTGAATTTCTGCCTGTGTCATCCTTTGTATGGGGGCGTTTGTCTGATTGCTAATACCCGCCACTTCAACAGGTGCGCCCTCTATGCATAGGCTGCCATGTAAGCTGATATATGCAAAGGCTGAGGTTAATGGCGGATGAAATTCTGTTACGAGATTGATTTGGTCGAGTTTAGAGAATCTGTAATTGATCCCCAGCGCTTCACTGCCGTGCATGACTCTGAGTTGCTCATCATCCAGCCAAGTGACGTGACAGTCTGTCTGGTGTTCCGGAAACGGCGCAATCGTTGCAGGGATAGAGCCGTAGGCCGTTAGATGCGCTGAATAGGTGCATAAAAAACCAGATAAAAGAGCGCGGGTAACGTAAACATCTTTATGGGCTTCAGTAGTGAATTTTCGAATGAGTTGTTCAGGGGAGCCATTTGATCCGCAAGCAATAACGGGGGTTTTTCCCGTGAAATCAGGTGCTTCTGTTAGCGGAAAAACATTTCCACTTCTCAGGCGAAAGGAATGCAGTGGTCTTGGGTAGGGATAGGCGAGTGCTTTGCTGATCTGTGCTAGACCATTCTGCTCTAAGGTCATGCTTGCCCTCTCAAGATAGAGCGTTGCGAAGATCTGCCAGCTCCACAGGCTTTGTTAGTGTCTGAATGTTGGATAATCCCTGAGCGCCGCCCAGATTTTCTGCAAGTTCTATGTAGCTCGGGTTAAATCCTGAAACGACCAGTATATTTGATGTGCATTTTTGTTGTGCAAGCCAATTGATGAGTTCAACCCCATCAACACCAGGCATAACCATATCTAAAACGATATTCGATGGGGGATATTCCATATAGGATTTTTGAAAATCAGCTGCCTTTTCAGTTACAACAACCGAGTAACCAATACCCTCGGCCACCATCTTAACGAACTGTCCAAATTCTCGTTCGTCATCAATTATCAACAGATGTTTTTTCCTGTCATCAGGAGCATCCAATGTTTTTTTGTCCACCATTTAGCGGGTCCGACTTTAATTATGTGTTTTGTAATTTTTGTTTTTTAAGGTAACAAAAAAGTTACAAAATTAGCTTAAGCTACTGAAATCAATTAGATACAACAATAGCGAAAGGTAACAAATTGTAAAGTCATTACGCACTAATAGTTTTAACTGAAACAATTAGTGCGCTCATGATTAGCTAACTAAGTGCATGCCGCCATCGACCATTAGTAATTCACCGGTGACAAGGTTTGCGCCTTCAATAAACCAGACAACTGCTTCGGCAATGTCTTCAGGCTTGGATACTGTTGCAAGAGGGACTTTCTTCGTCATCGCGGCTTTATTGCGGTCATAATTTTCGTCGCCCCAGCCTGCTCGTAACCATCTCGTTTCAATCATTCCCGGGCAGATCGCGTTAACCGTGATCTCAGGCCCTAAACTGCGTGCTAACGCCTTTGTCATGGAGTTGAGGCCTCCTTTTGAGGCGACATAAGCAATTGAAGAGCCGTGTCCATGAGTGCCTGCAACTGAGGAAATCATGACAATGCGGCCCCGACCGCTTGCTTTGAGATAGGGGGCGCAGGCACGGCTCATTTGAAATGGCCCGATTGTATTCACTGCATAAATATCGTGGAAATCCTGTGCGTCCAGCCCATCAAGGTCTTCGTGGGCAACAAACTTCGTGCGACCTGCATTGTTGACCAAGGCATCGATCCGCCCCCAACGCTCAACAGCTGCCGCCGCCATTTTTTTGCAGTCTTCATCTTTGGAGACGTCACCTTGAAAAAGCAGTGCTTCAACGCCCAGTTTCTCAACCGCAGCGACAGTTTCCTCCGCTTCTGATTTGCTCTTGGTGTAATTGACGAGAACATTGTAGCCTTTTTCGGCAAGGGCAATCGCAATTGCAGCCCCTGTTCCTGTTGCTGAACCTGTTACAATGGCGACTTTTCGAGTTGAACTCATTTCCGACCTCATAAAACTGTTATTTTTATTTCTTTACCCAAGATTAGCGGTAATCAGTGGGGTAAATCAAATAAAAGAAGATCTTTTGCTTGAAGTAGCTGGCCGGGCGGAGTAGTTCATCGAAAATACAAAGGATAAGTTTTGATTTTGAGGAAGATATGAAAATCAATTTTACAGATGAAGTTAAAGAGGCACTCTCAAGCGGCAAAGCTGTTGTTGCATTAGAGTCAACGATCATCAGTCATGGTTTTCCCTATCCTAAGAATGTGGAACTTGCCGAAGAAATGGAGAATGTGATCCGGGCTCAGGGGGCCGTTCCTGCAACGATCGCGATATTATCTGGGGAAATTACCTGCGGACTGAGCAAGGAGCAGCTTTTGGAGCTCGCGCAGTCAAAGAATGTCTCTAAATGTTCTGTACGAGACCTCCCCTCGGCGGTTGCAAATAAGACTCTTGGTGCGACAACGGTTGCCTCCACGGCCTTCATTGCCGAGAGAGCAGGTATAAAAGTCTTTGCAACTGGCGGTATCGGCGGTGTTCATAAAGCTGAAGAAGGTGCCGGAGGTTTTGACGTAAGCGCTGATTTACTGGAACTTTCCAGAACCCGCGTTGCTGTTGTTGCCGCCGGTGCAAAGTCGATATTGGATTTACCGGCGACCTTGGAGGTGCTGGAGAGTTATAGTGTGCCGGTTATCGGTTACAAAACGGATATGTTCCCAGCTTTTCATAGTGTATCGAGTGGATTGTCGCTTCCGGCATCGGCAGCTTCATTGTCGGAGCTTGCGCATGTTGTGAAATCTCATTTTGATCTTGGGTTGCCGTCTGGAATGTTGATCTGTAATCCGATCCCTGAAGATGAGGCAATGAGTAATCGTGAAGTGGATGATCTGGTTGCAAAAGCAAGCGCCGAAGCGGTCGGTGCTGGCATAAAAGGGGCGGGAATGACCCCTTATATACTGGGAGCCCTAAATCGATTATCGGGGGGGCGGACAAGCGAAGTTAATCTTGCGCTTGCCCTTAACAATGGACAGCTTGCTGCTCAGTTGGCTGTCCGTCTAGCTGGGTGATGCTGGAAAGAATTTCTTGGCAAGAATAATACCCACGACCATGGCAATTCCAAATACGGCTATTTTGGGACTGGCATATGCCAGTGAGCTGATCGCAGGGCCGGGGCAGAGGCCGCCAATTGCCCAGCCAGCTCCAAAAATTGCAGATCCAATAATCAGTCGCCGGTCAATATCCTGACGGGTTGGTAAATAGAATTTTCCACCGAATATTGGAGTAGGGCGTTTCAATATAAATTTGAACGTTATGACGGTAACGAATAATCCACCGCCCATAACAAAGGCGAGGCTAGGATCCCAGTTTCCCGTTATATCAAGGAAGCCGACAATTTTGGCAGGGCTAAGCATGCCTGCCAAGGTTAACCCGTAACCAAACAGAATACCTGCAATTAAAGCGATTAACTTTGTCATGTTCAGCTCCCTGTAATCATGCGCATGGCGAAGACAACGACAACGGCTACAGCCATAAAAGTCAGTGTCGCGGCAAGTGAGCGTGTGGATAGCCTGCCAAGCCCGCAAATCCCGTGACCGCTAGTACAGCCAGAACCCATATTGGTACCGAAACCAACCAGAAGCCCGGCAACACCCATTGCGATATAATGAGTATTTTCAGACAAGGTGTATGGATTGAGTGAAATATAGGAAATATTTCCGCCCATAATCGGGAATAAAACAGCGCCGGCGATCAGGCCGATAAGAAATAGAAACCGCCAGTCTTTATCTGGCGCGGCCGATGGCGGGGTAAGGCCTCCTAATATTCCACTGATACCGGCAATACGACCAGAAGTGAGCAAGAGTGTAGCTGCGATACCAATAATTAAACCGCCAGCCAGCGAGGGGATTGGGGTGAAATTTTCCATTTAAATACTCCATTCGGGGTCGTTGAAAAGGGGATTTCCTTTTTGACCAAGGGTCTTAAAGGCTTCAAACGTACTGAGAAAAACATGGGATTTGTTTTCAGCTCTAAAGAGTTTTGTTTCTTGCAGTCGGTCCATTACAGGTCCTTTGACTTCTGTAAAATGTAGTTCAACATCACTGTCGGCAAGTTCTTCGTGAAGCAGCTCCAGTGTGTGCAGTGCGCTTCCATCGATTGAGTTGACCGCGCTGCAGATCAGGAGGACATCTTGAAGTTCAGGCCGGCTGGCAACTTCCGTCAAAATGTAATTTTCCAGATAGGAGGCATTGGCAAAAAATAGACTTTCATCAATTCGGAGTGCCAGTAAGTGGGGGTAGGTTTTCACTTTGTGTCGCAGAATATTGCGAAAATGTTCTGTATCACCAACTTGCCCCACAATGGCAACGTGGGGGCGGCTGGAACGCCAGACATGCAATCCCAGCGACAGGGCAATTCCAACTGTTAAACCCGTTTCAATGCCGAAAAACAGCACGGCAAGAAAGGTTGCGCCTTCCGCAGCACCATCTGCTTTGTCATAGGACAGGTTTTTTAGAAACCCTTTGATATCGACCAGCTCAAGGATCGCAACCAGGATGATGGCGGCGAGAACCGTTTTGGGCACAAAGTAAAACAGGGGGGTGAAAAAGGCGAGGGTCAGGCCGATGAGGCAAGCCGTAATGATGGCAGCCATTTGTGTGTTGGCACCTGCAGAAAAATTGACAACTGATCGACTGAAGCCACCGCAAACAGGACTGCCCCCCGTAAGGCCACTACCTAGATTTGCAAAGCCAAGTCCCCAAGCTTCCTGATTAACGTCTAGCTTCTGGCGGCGTTTGCTGGCCAGAACCTTGGCAATAGCAACACTTTCAACAAAGCTAATTAGGGTGATCAGAATTGCGGACGGGGCCAGTTCACGGATAAGGTCGAGATTGAAATCGATAATATGTAAGGAGGGCAGGCCTTCCGGGATTGTTCCAATGACTTTCACTTGTCCCTGCGTTGCCAAATCAAACGCGGCAACACACACGGTTGCGATGGTTAGCACGAGTAGAGGGCCCGTTTTGGAGAGGCCGGGCGCCAATGGCTTTAGGGCAGGGATAAGGGAAATTAATTTTTCAAGTTTCTTTCGAGCAAGGTACAGCAGGCCCAAGCTCAAAGCACCAATGAGCAGCGTTGGTCCATTAATGCGTTGCCAGATATCGGTTGAAAATGTGAGCGACGCAAAATCAGAAAAAACCAACTTTTCCTCAAATCCAGCAAAAGGCGTGAGTTGACTAAAGGCAATCAATAGGGCTGCCGCGCTGGTAAAGCCGGACATAACCGGATGGCTTAAAAATTCAGTCAATAAGCCAAGCCGCAGAACGCCGATGATTAAAAAGCAGACGCCAATCATCAGAGAGAGGACAATCGCTGCAGCCAGATAATTCTCGCTTCCCTGCGCGGCGACAGAAGACAGGGCATAGGCCACCATCAGGGACGCAACGGCGACGGGGCCAACGGCAAGTGTTCTGCTGCTGCCGAAGAGGGCGTAAAGGATTGGCGGTGCGATGCTCGCGTATAAGCCAATTTCTGGGGGGAGGCCTGCCAGCGCAGAATAGGCCATCGCTTGGGGGATAAGCAAAATGGCTGTAATAATTCCGGCTGCCAGGTCTCCTCCAAAAACGTCCCTGTTATAGGGCTTCAACCAACGAAGAGCGGGTATAAAGCGTTCTAATGTGCGGGACATTATTCGGAATCCTTGCAATACAGGTTATATAAAGCGGAGATGATGTTTTTGGCTTCAGCTCCGTGTAGGGAATAAAAAATAGTCTGCCCTTCGCGCCGCGTAGAGACCAGATTGTCTTTACGTAACAGGGAAAGCTGCTGTGAAACTGAAGATGCGCGTATATCCAGCGTTTGAGCTAATTCGTTAACCGACCGTTCTCCGTCATTCATCTGACACAGCAGCATAAGCCTTGTCTCGCTGGACAGGGCCTTCATCAAGGTGCTGGCGCGACTGGCATTTTTCTTCATGTCATTTATATTCATACTTGCGTATCTACATATATATAGATATATAGTCAATATATATTTTGTAGTTTAGATTGAATTGAGGGCACAACATGAAGCCGAGCATTAAAGCGTTTTTCCACGAACCAACTTTCACCGTGTCCTATGTAATCTTTGATCCTGAAACTCAAAAAGCAGCCATATTGGACAGTGTCCTTGATTTTGATGTGAAATCCGGTCGGACTTCAACGGAGGCGGCAGATCACCTGATTAAATTTGTGAAAGACGCCGGACTGACAGTCGAATGGATAATGGAGACACATGTTCATGCCGACCATTTAACAGCGGCCCCTTACTTAAAAGAGCAGTTGGGCGGTGGGGTGTGCATTGGCGGCGAAGTGTCCAGCGTTCAAAAGATATTTAAATCTGTTTTCCATGCGGAAGCAGAAATGCCGATAGACGGTTCGCAGTTTGATCGACTGGTCAGCGATGGTGAGGTGTTGCATTGCGGTGGGTTGTCTATTGAGGTGATGGCAACGCCCGGCCATACGCCTGCCTGCGTTTGCTACAAGGTCGGCGATGCCCTGTTTGTTGGGGATACGCTTTTTATGCCTGATTTTGGTACGGCGAGGTGTGATTTTCCGGGGGGAGATGCCGCGACACTATATCAGTCGATTAAAAAAATCCTGCAACTGCCGCCTGAAACCAGACTATTCATGTGTCATGACTATTCGCCGGGTGGGCGGCCCTTCGCTTGGGAGGCGACCGTGGCTGAGCAACGGGCTAATAACATCCATGTTCATGATGGTGTCGCAGAAGCTGAGTTTGTTGCGATGCGAAGCGCCCGCGATGCGGAGCTGCAAATGCCTGTGCTGATATTGCCGTCTGTTCAGGTCAATATGCGGGCAGGCAAGTTTCCACCAAAAGAGAGCAATGGTGTATCTTATTTGAAGATACCGCTAAACGCGTTGTAAGATTAGTTCTGCGCAACGCGCGCCAAATTACCTGTTTCCGGAGAGACAATGAAGCAAGTCATTGATTGCTTCTGAAGGTTGCGGCAAATGTTGCTGGCCTGAACTTCTGTAAAGCCAAGCATTTGCGCCCGGTAAATTGGCGTGCCGTTGTGGGTCACTTTTTGAATATGATAGCGTCCGGAATTAATGTCATCAGCAGATCTGCGTGTTGCCAGGTTTAGCTGATCTCTGGCTTTGCCCGCTCTGGAGAAGGCGCCGATCTGAATTCCCCAGTTGGTATCGAGGGATGCCGTGTGGGTTGGTGGTGTCGGAACGTCCAAAGTTGGCTTGACGCTCGCAACCGGGATGTTCTTCGCTACTTTTGCAGCGATTTCGGTTCGTTGGATATGGGGCATACCGAGCGCAACATTCAACGGTTTAACGGCTGGCAATGGGATTGCGAAAGAGCGAAGCTGTTCAATTTTCTCAAACCCGCTGTCGAGCAATTTCTTCATGTGCAAATCACGGCTTTTCGATGTGCGGCCTCCAAAGACAACGCCGACCAGACGGTTCGGACCCCGCTTTGCGGATGCGACAAGGTTGAAGCCAGAGGCACGGATATAACCCGTTTTAATGCCGTCGGCGCCAGAGTATTTGCCTAAAAGGTTGTTGTGGTTTTTGTAGGATTTTCCCTTGTAGTTGAAGCTTTGCATGGCCATGTATTTATAGAAGCCGGGAAAGTCATGTATCATTGCTGCGCCTAAAAGCGCCATGTCATGGGCGGTACTTTTCTGGCGTCTGTTGGGAAGGCCGCTCGCATTGCGAAAGCTGGTCCGGGTCATCCCTAGTTTTTTTGCCTGCTCGGTCATCTTGCGGGCGAAGGCGGCTTCGGTCGGAGCCATTCCTTCTGCAAGTACCGTTGCAGCATCGTTCGCGGATTTGGTGATTAAGCCAAACATCGCGTCTCGAACTGAAATTGTTGAACCCCGTTTCAGACCAAGCTTGGTTGGCGCCTGTCCGGCAGCTCTTGCGGAAACTTTAAGCTGTGTGTTCAGTGAAAGCCGACCATGTTTGAGTGCGTCAAATGTCATGTAGAGAGTCATGATTTTGGTCAAGGACGCAGGGTATAGCTTCTTGTCAGCGTTTCGCGAAAACAGGACTTGCCCAGTGCGGCTATCAATGACGATCGACGCATAACGCGCTTCCGCAAATTTTGGTGCGAAGCTGGCGGTAGCCAAGATAAACAGGAATGTAAGAGAGAGGATCAGTTTGCCTGCCCATCGGTTTGTCGACGAAGGGGAGGAGGAAATTTCGGTTAAGTGATCATTTTTTTTAGTAAAATAAATCAATTGTACTCTCAATCCAAAACAAACTTGGGAACATAATAGTCAGGCAAAACACTCACTACTCTCTAAACAGTGTAGAAAATGATAAGAATCCTGTCTATCAAAAATCTAAAAACTTTATAAAATTCGTAACATAATGAGTCTTCTTTACAACAAGCCTGAAGAACTTGACGTAAAAATTTCCCGTCTCTTTCATAACCTTAGACGCAGGTGGTTAAAATTTTGTGAGTATTTGGTCGTTTGGGCAAAATGTGTCAGGTTTTTATATTGCGTTGCGTTAAAATTTTTATAAAACTTTTGCTTCAGTTTTGTTAAATGTAAAAAATATATAAAAATATCAATAGCTTATTGTTTTTCGAAAAATTATGTTGCATTGCACAAAAACCATTGACAAAGTAGATTTTATGAATATATTAAGCTCAATTGTTGCAATGCAGCATTTTGGATTGCTATTCGAAAGGTCAAACCAATGAGCACTACATCAAAAGCAAAGACAACCGCAAAGACAACAGACGGCGCGGAAAAAATTGAAGCAGTAAAAAAAGATTTTGAAGCTATGTTTACTGTGAACAAGAAAACCCTGCAGGACGCTTTCCTTTCAGGAACTGAAATGGCTGAAAGCGCTTACAAATCAAGCAGCGAAGTTTTCAAAACATCTATGGAGAAAGCCATTAAAGATGGTAAGACCCAAGTTGAGAAAGCGACTAAGTCACTTTCTGAAGCTCCTATTTATGATAAAGACGGTGCTGAGCCATTCTTGAAAGCAAGCGCAGCTGCTGTTGAGAAAAGCGAAAAAATCGGTTCTGAAATGATGGAATTCGGATCAGCTCGCGTAGACGCATATTTCGCAGCGACACGCTCAGTTATTGAAGCTGAAGACTTCCAGAAAGCAGTTGAACTGCAATCTGAGTATGCTCGCAATTCAGCTGAAACATTTATTAGCGAAGCGTCTAAACTGAACGCAATGTTCGTTGAAGCTTCTAAAACACTGATGGAGCCATTTGGCGCTCAGTATGCTGCAAGCATGGATAAATTCCTAACTCGCGCATAAAAATTTTAGAATAGTAGACCAAAAAGTAGCTTTCAGGAGGGCCCGGCATATGCCGGGCTTTTCTGCGTTTGAGGGTCTTTAAATTCTAAAATTTAAGCCAACTAATAAAGGGAAAATCACGTTTGCATAAATTATTTTGTAAATTTTTAGCGAGAGTTTATCATTTATTTTGAAATTCCTGTTACAATCTCTAACTATGTATAGAGGGGCACGTGTAGCTGTCAGTTTGGCAGTCTTATTAAGTGTTAATTATTAGGATATGTGGTTTCTAATCGAAATGACCAAAGGCAACGATAAAAAACGTGGGGATAACGACACTGATATTGGTGTTGATGTCGCAACCAAGACAAAGACCAAAAAGCCGTCACTATGGCGCGTCGTTCTCTTAAATGATGACTATACGCCGATGGAATTTGTGGTTCATGTCCTTCAAAGCTTCTTTGGTATGGATGAACACACAGCGGCACAGGTTATGTTGCATGTACATCATAAAGGTGTTGGTGTTTGTGGCGTTTTTACCTACGAGGTCGCAGAAACTAAAGTGGCTCAGGTTACCGAATATGCTCGGAGTAATCAGCATCCTTTGCAGTGTACAATGGAGAAAGAATAGTGCCCGGATTTTCAAACGCTCTAGAAGAAAGTTTACACCGCGCAATGGCCTTGGCGACGTCTCGGCGCCATGAGTTCGCGATGCTTGAACATTTACTTTACTCCCTGACAGAGGATCAAGATGCAGCGGCCGTAATGCGGGCCTGTAATGTTGATTTGGATCTGCTTAAAAAGGATCTGGATGATTTTATCACAGATGAACTGGATGATCTTGTCATGGATCGGTTTGTCGAAGCACGACCCACATTGTCGTTTCAGCGGGTCGTACAACGGGCGCTGATTAACGTTGAAAGTTCCGGTCGTGAAGAAGTGACCGGTGCGAATGTTCTCATCGCGATTTTTTCTGAACGTGAAAGTCATGCCGCATACTTTTTACAAAAGCAGGACATGACAAGGCTGGATGCAGTTCAGTACATAAGCCATGGCGTTGCAAAGGCACCGGGTAAAGATATTCCGCGTATTGTACGGGGTGTCGATGGACCATTTGCCGCTGAAGATCCAGAAAGCCCAGAGAATGAAGAGGCAAAACCCGCAGAGAGTTCAGAGGCGCTGGATGCTTACTGTGTGAATTTGAATGAGAAGGCGAGCCGGGGCAAAATTGATCCCTTGATTGGCCGTCAGGACGAAGTTGAGCGAACTATTCAAATTCTCTGCCGTCGTTCAAAAAACAATCCGCTGCTAGTGGGTGATCCGGGCGTTGGTAAAACCGCGATTGCGGAAGGGTTGGCAAAACGGATCGTTGATGGGGATGTGCCTGAGGTTTTGCTTTCAAGCGTTATCTATTCGCTCGACATGGGAACCTTGCTTGCGGGTACCCGGTATCGCGGCGATTTCGAAGAGCGCCTGAAAGCGGTGATGACTGAACTGGAAGATATGGATAATTCGATCCTGTTTATCGATGAAATTCATACCATCATTGGTGCAGGCGCGACCAGTGGCGGCGCGATGGATGCTTCAAACCTGTTAAAGCCTGCACTTGCCAGCGGTGCGATCCGTTGTATCGGATCGACAACATACAAAGAGTTTCGGAGTCATTTTGAAAAAGATCGGGCGTTGTTGCGCCGGTTCCAGAAAATTGATGTTCAGGAACCAAGTGTGCCCGATAGCATCAAAATTCTGAAAGGGTTGAAGCCTTATTTTGAAGAGCATCACAAAGTGCGCTACACGGCGGATGCCATCAAATCAGCCGTTGAGCTGTCTGCCCGGTATATCAATGACCGTAAATTGCCAGACAAAGCAATTGATGTCATCGATGAGGTTGGTGCAGCCCAAATGTTGAAACCGGAAAGCCGGCGTAAAAAAACAATTGGTGTCAAAGATGTGGAGGAAGTGGTTGCCAAAATCGCACGCATTCCACCTAAATCCGTGAGCAAAGAGGATACGGAAAGTCTGCGTAAACTTGATGTGGATCTGAAACGCGTTGTTTTTGGTCAGGATCAAGCGATCGAAGCTTTGGCGGGATCAATAAAGCTGGCGCGTGCCGGTCTGCGTGAACCTGAAAAGCCAATTGGTAATTACCTGTTTTCAGGCCCAACGGGCGTTGGTAAAACCGAGGTCGCGCGTCAGCTCGCCTCCATCATGGGTGTCGAATTGATCCGTTTTGATATGTCCGAATATATGGAAAGACATACTGTTAGTCGGTTGATCGGTGCCCCTCCAGGCTATGTTGGGTATGATCAGGGTGGATTGCTAACCGACGCAATCGATCAGCAGCCGCACGCGGTTCTACTGCTCGATGAGATTGAGAAAGCGCATCCGGATCTGTTCAATATCCTGTTGCAGGTTATGGATCATGGAAAGCTGACAGACAATAACGGCAAAAAAGTTGATTTCCGAAATGTCGTCCTGATCATGACAACAAATGCAGGTGCGCAGGAAATGAGCAAACAGGCCATTGGTTTTGGTAGTGGCGTTCGCCACGGCGAAGATGAAGAGGCGATTAAACGCCTGTTCTCTCCTGAATTTCGTAATCGGCTGGATTCTGTTATTCCGTTTGGTGCGCTTCCGCCAGAGGTTGTTTCCCGCGTTGTCGAGAAATTTGTATTGCAGTTGGAAACTCAATTACAGGACCGCAATGTAACCTTGTCGGTGAACGACGCTGCGGCAACTTGGCTTGCTGAAAAAGGATATGATCACTTGAATGGTGCGCGCCCATTGGCCCGGGTTATTCAGGAAAACATCAAGAAACCTCTTTCAGAAGAGCTTCTGTTTGGCAAGCTGGCCAAAGGTGGTCATGTCAGCGTTTCACTTAAAAAAGGTGAGCTTGCTTTCACTATTGAAGATCCCGATGAGGTTAGTCGCCGGGAAAAGATAGAGACGAAGAAAGCAAACAAAGGCAGTAAGAAAGACAACCAAAAAGTTTAATAAAAAAGGGTCCAATTGGACCCTTTTTTATTGTGAAGTGTCGGCTGTTATTTTTGGCCAATAACGCGGCGACCCTGATTGATTGTTTTCAGATATGCGATCCCTTCATCAGCGATCGCATAGCCGATCATATCTTCGTTTTCGCCGTCGATTTCTTCCATATTCATCCAATGAGAATAGAGAGGGCGGGTACGATCGGTGATGATACCCGCTTTCAGAAGTGTTTTGACAAGCACACGGAAAATATTTGTCGACTCTTTGAGTGACTCTCGACGGTCTTCATCCGTGTAAACCTCACGGCAGGCATCGCGTACCCATTCCCAATCCAGACCAAATTGTTCATAAATTACGCGTTTCTGGCGGATATTCATCAAGTTGAAAAGGAGTTTTTCAAAGCAGGAAGCGGCCCAATCTTCGACAATATTGTGCTCTTTCTCGGACAGGCTTGGGATGGTTCGATCTGCCCAGATCTTTCCAAATTTATGATGGAAGGCTTCGTCAGTCATCACAAGCTGGGTCAAGCGCTTTAACAGGGGATCATTGGTTTTGGAATGAAAACCTGCAAAGGCCCCCATTGCGAGCCCTTCGACCAACATCTGCATGCCAACCAGCTTTTTGTATACTTCTTCTGCCGCGACGAGTTCTTGAAGAAGTGTTCCCAATTGTTCGCCGACCGGGTAGGGGCTACCCCAACGGGTTTGAATATAGCGACTATAGGCGGTGACGTGGCGCGCTTCTTCGCGGGTTTGGTTGCTGGCATATTCCTGAGCGCCGGGATCAACCAGAATATGGCAAAGGCTTGCGCTTAAGGAGAGGGCGCCCTGTTCACCATGTAGTATTCCGGAGATACCCCAGCGGACACTTTCGTTTCCAAGCTTGATCTGTTGACGTTCATCCAGTTTATCAACAACAGCGCTTTGCAGCTCAGGAATGGTCTCGCGAGGCATAATCAGTTGCGTTTCCATATCGAAAGGGGTGTTGAAATCGATATAGGCTTCATCAAGGGGGTCCCAGAAATGATCATGGGTCGCTGAGATAATGCCATCAAATGCGTCGGTTCGCTGGCCATAACGTTCTGTATCTAGCATTGCTGCAAAATCGTCTGGCGCGACCGCGTTATAAATCGGATCTTGTGTTATGTGATGAGCCATTTTTGGGTTTCCTCCCAGTCACTGATTTGGACCGCTGTTATTGTTTTACCTTTACGTAAACGTAAACCTTGAGGGGAGAATAAACTAATTTAGGAAAATATTCAATATATAGCTGTGTCAGGAATTATTTTTGCGAAAGGGTGATAGTTTGCCCAGATATTCCAGCTCAGCGTCCATCTGTCGTGTTTCAGACACCAAAAACGATCCGACAGCGTCGTGAAACCCGGGGTCCTGCATCCAATGGGCGGAATAGGTTTTTGTCGGTAAATAGCCACGAGCAAGCTTGTGGGGGCCTTGTGCCCCGGCTTCAACACGCGCAAGTTTGTTTTCAATCGCAAATTCAATCGCGCGGTAGTAACAGGTTTCAAAATGCAGAAACCGATGATCCTCAATGCAGCCCCAATATCGCCCATACAGACAATCAGAACTGAGAAGGTTCAGTGCTCCCGCAATATAGCGATCCTCTCGCTTGACAAGAAAAAGGACAATTTGATCCCCTAGTGTTTTACCGATTAATTCGAAGAATTCCCTGTTTAGGTATGGCATTCCCCATTTTCGGTTTCCGGTATCAATATAAAATTCAAAGAAAGCATCCCAATGTGCGGTGGTAATTTGGGTGCCTCTAACGGTTTCGAAGGTTAAGCCTGCGAAATTTTCAGGGCGTCGCTCTTTACGAATGGCTTTGCGTTTGCGAGAGGACAATTGATCCAGAAAGGCATCAAAGTTTTCATAATTTTGGTTTTGCCAGTGGAACTGTTCGCCAACCCGGATGTGATAGTCATTCTCTACCAGAGGGTTGAGATCTTCTTCCGGTAAAAAAGTGATATGCACAGAGGAGATGCCATATTTTACAGCAATCTGCTTGGCACCAGCAGACAATAATTTGGCATAATGTTCTTGGTTTTCGGAAGAGCCGCATAAAAAGCGGGGCCCAGTAACGGGCGAGAAAGGAACTGAAAGCTGTAGTTTTGGATAGTATTTTCCGCCAGCACGCTCGTACGCATCAGCCCAGCTATAATCAAAAACATATTCACCTTGCGAATGTCCCTTAATATACATCGGGGCAACCGCAAGAATTTCGCCTTGTTTTTCTAGGATAAGATGCTGTGGCATCCAACCTGTTTTAGCTTGTGCAGAGCCACTTTCCTCAAGCGCATGGAGAAACTCAAAACTAACAAAAGGATGATCATCAATTCGGCAGTTATTCCAGTCTTGCGGCAAGATCTCACTAATATTCTGCACTGTTCTGACGATAAATTCTTCAGTCATTGAATGTAATCCAGGTCCTGTTTTATTTAACGGTAGTGGGGGGCAGGGCTTCGAAAATAATGTTTTGTGCGTATTGTCTGGCTTTTGTCAAATCTGCTTTGCTTTTAACGGTCCAAACCAGTAACGCCATATCGCGTTTGATCGATTTATGGATGTTCGATTTTTCAATATCATTGATATCATACCCAATATAGTTGGGTTTGCTAAATCGATTTAAAAGCATGTGACGCAGCATGAATTTACGGTAGCGCGATAATGAGGCGGGCGGGGAATGCATTCCCAGTTGCCCCCGAATAACGTTTGGGGCGCACCTGCCAACTGCCATCAGTAAGAATGGATCAAAGCTTTGGATTGTGTAGGGGCCTTTGTAAGATTTAAGAATTTCCCAAATAACCGCGACAGCCTGTGCGCGAGGTATGTCCACGGGTTTAAGTTCGATGATCAAAGGGACTTGACCATCGACTAAAGCCAAAACCTGTTCAAAAGTTGGAATGCTGTCTGGGCTGTTTTTGAGTTTCATCCGAGACAGCTTATCCGCGGTAATCTCGCTGACAGGGCTATCATGCCCGGTCATTCGAGATAGATCTGCATCATGAAAAACCATTGGAACCCGATCTGCGCTGAACCGTATGTCCAGTTCGATCGCCAGGCCGCTATCAATTGCCTGCTGAAATGCGGAAATTGAATTTTCCGCAATTTGGTTTTCAGCATCATGTAAACCCCGATGCGCAATCGGAACGGTAAGTAACCAATCTGGAAGCATTGGATCAAGCGATTTCGAAAATCGCATCAATCTCAACGGCAACGTTCATCGGCAGGGCGTTCGTGCCAACTGCAAACCGGGCATGGCGACCTTTATCGCCAAAGATATCAACCATCATATCGGATGCGCCGTTGATGACTTTGGGCTGTTCCCCAAAACCATCAATGCAATTTACAAATCCACCCAATTTGACGCAGCGAACCACTTTATCCAAATCACCGCCACAGGCGGATTTGACCTGCGCGACGATGTTAAGCGCACAAACACGTGCACATTCAGCAGCTTCTTCGGTCGAAAAGTCTTTACCTACTTTTCCCTGATACGCAATTTTGCCATCGATAAAGGGAACCTGACCTGACACATAAACCAGATTTCCAGATACCGTGTAGGGTACATAATTGGCTGCGGGTGCTGCGGCAGCGGGGATCGATATCCCCAGCTCCTTTAATCGCGCATCAACTTGTCCTGCCATCGTTAATAACTCCTGATCTTAAGTTTGTTAGCCGCCCGGACGGCCGCCGCCGCCCGAAGAAATGCGAATACCTACATTCTTCGTTTGTACATAATTTAGCAAGGCCTCTTGTCCTTTTTCGCGGCCATAACCAGATCTTTTTGTTCCGCCAAATGGTGTTTCAATGCCACCTGCAAACCATTCATTGACGAAGACCTGACCTGCAATCAACTGATCCGCAGCCCAATGCGCGGTTGCCAAATCCTTCGTATAGACGCCCGCGCAAAGACCGTAGTCGGTCCCATTGGCAAGGTTAATCGCTTCCTCAACATCGTCATAGGCAAGTACAGACAGTACAGGTCCAAAAACTTCTTCCTGTGCAATGGTCATATCAGCTGTGACACTGCCAAAAATAGTGGGCTCTATGAAATGACCGGCTAGGTCGGGCGCTTTTCGCCCACCGCATACCGCTTCGGCACCGGCCTGTTGCGCACTCATGCACATGCCTTCAATTTTAGTTGCCTGATTTGCCGAAATGACAGGAGTGATATCATGTCCGTCAATGCCGGGCCCAACCGAAAGGGTTGACGCTTTCGCAGCAAGTTTTTCAAGGATTTCACCCTGCATTTTGCGAGGGACTATTAGACGCGATTGCGCGGAGCAAACCTGGCCCGCATTTGAGAAAATACCAGCCGCAGAGGAATTGATGGCTTGATCCACATCGGCATCTTCAAACAA
This sequence comes from Sneathiella sp., assembly GCA_034669685.1. GTDB lineage: Bacteria > Pseudomonadota > Alphaproteobacteria > Sneathiellales > Sneathiellaceae > Sneathiella. Next base: position 1,175,109 of record JAXMOU010000001.1, on the reverse strand, counting down.
CACGCCTGCCGATTTTCCGCCAAGCTCCATGACACAGGGCAGAACCCGTTCTGCTGCGGCTTTCAAGATTGACTGACCGGTTTTAAGAGAACCAGTAAAGACAATATGATCCACATCAGGATGTGAAACCAAATAGGCACCGCAGTCATGTCCATAGCCACAAATGATGTTGACGGCCCCTTTAGGGACACCTGCACGATCACATGCTTCTGCGATAAAGTAAGTGGATAGCGGCGATAATTCTGGTGATTTCAAGACGACGGTATTCGCTGTTGCAAGAGCACAGGCAACCGAGCGTGCGGCAATTTGCAGGGGGAAATTCCACGGAACAATTTGGGCTGATACGCCAAAGGGGGACGGAATCGTGTAATCAACATAATCGGCGCCCAGCGGAATCATGCGTCCTTCCAATTTGTCCGCAAGTCCACCGTAATATGTAAAGTAACGTGCAGCAGCAAGAGCTTCGTTTTTTCCGCCCGTTAAAGATTTGCCGTTGTCCAAACATTCTGCATAGGCGATTTCATCTGCCATCTCTGTCATGTGACGGGCAATTTCGAACATCAAAACACCGCGGTTAGTTGGGCGCATGTTATAGAGTTCACGGGACTTAAAGCAACGCCGCGCAGCGGCTACAGCGAGATCGACATCCGCCTCTGTCGCGCGAGCAACGTCGGCAAGGGGTTGCGCTGTTGCCGGATTTTCAACAACAATTCGATCCTTATTAACACCGTCTACCCATTGGCCATCGATGTAATTTTTCCAGTATTTTTTTAACTCAGGCACGATTTTCTCCTCGCCTTGCTGACCTTAATATATTCAGCAGTTCCGATTTTGGCGCTATTATTTCAGATTACAACGCTCATTGCCAAGAAAGATTGTTTAACCCCAAACAATAAATTCTGAACGAATAGTGACCAATGTAACGGAGAATTTTGTCAGGATGACTTACATTTCCCTGTATACTCCCTATATGAGTTCGGAAGTTATCCTAAAAACTTTCAGTCCTTTTGAAAGCTAAGCCATGAAACAGACTGAGATAAGCAATATTTCCAATTGCGCCCACTTTCCGCCAACCAACAAAGAAGAAGAGCTTCTCTCGTGGTTGATTGCTGCGGGAATGCAGCAGATGACGATTGAAAATCTGTTGAAAGAGTTGTGTGAACGCCTTGTTGAGCTGGATGTTAATCTGGTTCGCGGAAACATAGCGATGACCACATTGCACCCTCAAGTCAGTGCTTTCATGTATACGTGGAAAGATAAACTGGGGATTGTGAGCAATACCCAGTTTCTGCATACGGATGAACCCGGTGAAGGATGGTTTGCGAGCCCTTTCTTTTATATGCTGGGAAAAGGCATCAACTTCATGCACCGAAAATTGGATGCAGATGCAAATCTGGATTTCCCGATTTTGGTCGAATTTCGCAATGAAGGTATCACTGACTGGTTTTGTCAGTTGTTCGATTTTGGCTGGGGGGGAAGTTCCCGCAGGCTGGATAAAGATTTTGGCCTTATCACGTCGTGGGCGTCTGGTCGGCCGGGCGGCTTTACGGATCGGGACTTCTCCATATTACGCCGGGCAATTCCCCTGTTTGCGCTTGCGGTAAAAGGGATTGCCTCATTCGAAGTCGCTGGTACGGTTTTGGAAACCTATGTGGGGCAGGAGACCGCGAGGGAAGTTTTGTCGGGTGGTATGGTTCGCGGTGCTGCCAGAAGCATAAATGCGGTGCTGGTCTTTGCGGATCTTAAAGGGTTCACAAAGCTTGTAGATTCCGTTCCCCACGATGAAATTGTCTCTACACTGGATCAATATTTGGAACGTATGGCGGACCCAATTACAGATTTAGGGGGCGAAGTCCTTAAGTTTATGGGGGATGGCATGCTGGCGACCTTTGAGTTGAAAGAAGGAGGCGACGCCGATATTTGCCGAACCGCATTGCTTGCAACTCAAATGATGATGGAAAATATTGAGCGTTTAAATGATAAACGTCGCCAGAAGGGGTTGCCAACTGTCCAGTTGGATGCAGCACTTCATATAGGCGATGTGATGTATGGGAACGTTGGATCATCACGCCGTTTGGATTTCACAGTAGTTGGCCCCGCTGTCAACGAAGTGAGCCGTATGGAAGCGCTGTGTGATGCTTTGCAAACCAACATCGTTTTGTCGGGTGAGTTTGTTGCGCAAGCACTCCATTGTCAGTCACATTTTGAGAGTGCCGGGCAACATGTCCTTCGGGGTGTTCGGCAGTCCAAAGAGATGTTTAAGCTTAAGGGCAGTAGCAGTTATTTGGCGAAATCAAAAGTTCTCGTCAAAACGGCCTGACCCTCGCATCGACTATCGGCGGAATTTTTTGTCCGCATACATTGCCTTGTCTGCTGCTGCCATCAGATTTGACAGGTTGCTGTTCTCGTCATAAATGGCCAGACCAAGGCTGCAGGAAAGTGTTGTTTTTGCTCTTTTCAGCTGAACCTCTGTCTGGCAGATGATGTCGCGAATACGAGCTGCACGTTTTAAGCCTTGAGTGGGGTCTGCTTTCTCCAGAACGAAAAAGAATTCATCTCCGCCAAGGCGCGCAACAAAATCGGTCTCGCGCAAGTTGTCTACCAAGACTTTAGATAGTTCGATCAGAACTTTGTCACCGGCTTCGTGCCCATAGGTGTCATTAATTTCCTTGAACTTATCCAAATCAATGAAGCCCACAATACCGGTATCACCGTAACGGCGTGCAGAAGATAGGACTTTGCCAAGATGCTCGTTCAGGCCGCGGCGGTTACTAAGACCAGTAAGCTCGTCCGTCGTGGACATGTCTTCAAGTTCACGAATGCGCAGGCGCTGTTCAAGTATATGTTGTTCAGCGCTGGCCGCATAGGCAATCACGCGGTCAAGTACGCTCCAGTTTAAGGATGTGTCCAGATCATCAGACGCCTCGTTAGCTCTGGCTTTAGAAGCGAGAAGTTCTAAATAAGGTGTTATTTCACCGCTAAACGAATCCATCGCTGGCGGGAAAGTTGACTCATGGGCAAAAAAACTTCCAGACATTACCTACTCCTTGACTAAACGACCAGCTTTGCCGGTCGAAATGATCTTAACTATCGAGCGATTTCATGCTCAGTCCTTTAGTAGCAAGGAATATGCCAGTTGGTTTGGTGGGAAAAAGATAATATATAACAGACACATAGGGGGATTAAGAGATGCCGCGACATTTGTTCCTATTGTCAGGTCAGGCAATTTTTTCCTAGAAAGTCGTAATTTATGCCTTATTTCAAGGATAAGAAATTGCTCTTTAGCGTGTTGGTACGTTAATTATAGTTGTAATTAAGCAATTTATTTGCACGGCTGTTTTGCGAACCGGAAAGTGATTTGAATGTTATCCAAGAATATGACGCCTTTTTTTGTTGGAGTTGCTACCGCCGTGGGTTTGAGTTGGGCTTCGACAGCTGCGTCACAAACAATCACACTGGCCTCTCACATGGCAGTTTATGATCTCAAGCTTGCTGAAGTTGATGAAGGCGGCGGTGTCGAAAGTGCCCGGGGCCGGATCGTTATGGAGTTTGATAACAGCTGCACCGGTAAAATTGTAAATCAGCGGATGCTCGTTGAAATTGGAAATGCGGGTGGCGGAAAGGTCGTATCCGATTATCACCTGTCTACATTTGAAGGCAGCGACGGCAATACAATGCGCTTTTCAGTTTCAAATGCTATTAATGGCCGGGTCGTTAAAGAGTCTGGTGGGGTTGCGGAGAAAACTGAAGAAGACGGGCGTGTTACATTTTCAGATGGAACCACCGAGCCGATAACATTACCCAAGGGCGTTTTATTTCCAACCGGGCATACCTACGAAATTTTAAAAGCAGCGCAGGCCGGGAAAAATCTACTATCAGCAAAGATTTTTGATGGAAATGGCGCAGACGGGTTGCAGGACAGCTTGACCATTATTGGCAAGAAAAGCGAAAAAGTATCTGAAATTATAGAAAAAAATGGAATGGCTGATGCCAAGTCGTGGTCAGTTCAAATGTCCTTTTTTGATTTAGGCAAGCAAACCAACGAGCCTGACTATGAAGTTCGGTTTCGGATGTATGAAAATGGTGTGGGATCCGATCTTTATTTGAAGTATCAGGATTTTTCCATGAAAGGTGAACTGGTACAGCTTGAGCTGAAAAAGGCCGAAAATTGCAATTAAACTGGTTGCGTAAATATTTGAATTTTTAGGGGTATGTTGTGCAGAATTTTCTGTCCTGCGATATTTCAAAAGGCGCTGTCGTAAAGCGCCTTCTTATCAATAAGCTATTGGCGATCCCAACTTTTGGATTGTACCGGTTTTGGGGAAAGACACATTTGCGTCGGCTGCTGTGGCAGTCAATGCGGATCGGTGAAGACCGCTTGACATACCATGGTACGGCTAAAGAACTGTTCATTGGCTTTTTAATCGTCATGGTGATCCTGATGGTTGTCTTTGGAGTAATTGGGACATTCTTGCAGTTTCTGGTTATGGCAGGTCCTGTGACAGGTGCCATTTCACAAGTTTTATATACGGTATTGCTTTTAATGTTCTGGCAATTTGCCCGATACCGGTTGTGGCGATATCGGCTGAGCCGAACGTCATATCGAACCATCCGATTTTACCAAATGGGATCGGCCATTACCTATACGCTGAAATCTCTGGGGTGGGGGCTTCTTGCGGCAGTCACGCTTGGCTGGATGTATCCAAAAATGCGCTATGAACTCACCAAGTATCGTGTGGATAACATGGCATTTGGGGATCAGAGCTTTCATTTTGAGGGACAGAGTAGTGAATTCTATCGCATATACTGGCCTGCCATTTTAGCGTTTAACGCATACCTTATCGTACCACTTGCTATCAGTGCCATGGACGGTTTTCTCTTTGATGCTCTAAATACCGGCAGCGCCGTAGCGGCCAGTGAACCAGCCATCATTGCTGCCATGGTTGTTGGATTTGGGTTAATACTGGTCACAGGCGCTTTCTGGATTATTGCACGTGTGAAGGAGTTTAATTATACGACAATTTATACCAGCTTCGCCGGCGCCAACTTTGCTGCAGACCTCCCTGTATCTGCGGTGGTTAGGAAGATTTTGGCGGTTGGTTTAATTGTAATAGGAATTCCTATAGTTTTAGCATTGCTATACTTTGCCTTTGTTTCGGTACTGATCGGGAGTATCTACGGGGGCTTTCATCCTGTTGCAATTGTGATGGTTGTCTTACCTGTCCTTCTAATGTTTCTATTTTTAGAAGTTATTATTTTTATATTCTTTTATATTCCACTCGTTCGCTCAATGAGCCAGCATATTTACGTAAGTAACGTTGAGGTCTTTAGCGATGTTGCTGCAGCCTCTCACGATTCCCCTAAATACGGTGAGGGGCTTGCTGATGCTCTGGATGTTGGTGCGTTTTAATGATCAAAGCTGAAGCTGAATTATTCGACGGCCATACTGCTGGATCAATGCCGGTGGAAGTGCAGGTTACACATCAATCGCTTGAGTTAAAAGATGAGCGGAATGTGCTGGTCGGAAGTTGGCCACTGGCGTTAATCCGGGATGAGAATATTCCAACTGATCCGGATATGGTTTTTCTCTCTTTGGCCGATACCAACGAGGCAAGGCTTCGTATTACCGACCCTTTAATGCTGGAAGCAATTAGAGCCCGATGTCCCAAGTTGACGAAAGCTCGGAATGGTGGACTTAAAACCTGGTCGTTAACGGCGGCTGCAGCTGTGGCTGTCATTGCTGCCTGTGTAGCATTTGTTTGGTTTGGTATTCCGCTTGTCGCAGAACCAGTTGCACGCGCTCTTCCTAAATCTGTGGTGAATGACTTGGGTAAGGCGGTCGAAGATCAAATGATCGAACGCTTCAGTAAAAACAAACCCAAAGATCAGGCAGTGTGTAGTGCAAGCGGCGCGCAAAAAACGCTTGAGCGCATTGTCGCAGAATTTTCGACAACAGTTGCCGCAGGTGACGATGCACCAAGAGTGACCTCTTTGATTGTCATCAATAGTAAAATTGCAAACGCTTTCGCTTTGCCGGGCGGGCGAATGGTAATCTTTTCAGGGTTGCTGGACCTTGCGAAAGAGCCGAACAGCCTGATCGGTGTTCTTGCCCATGAATATGCGCATATTAAAGAGCAGCACGCGACCCGCTTGATGATATCCAATCTTGGTATGGCGACGATCCTGTCTTTTGCGCTGGGTGATGTTTCTGGTGGGGCGGTTGTGGCCTCAATTGGTCAGATGGCGCTGGGCGCCGCTTATAGCCGTGAAATGGAAGAAGAAGCAGATCAAATTGGCGTTCAGTTGATGAGTGATCTTGCCTATGATGTCAAACCCATGATCCCGCTGTTGAAAGAGTTATCCCGGAAAAAACCCGGTAACCCCATGTTTGAGTTAATCAATACTCATCCGGGCATTGAACATCGGATTAAAGAGCTGGAAAAGCAGGGTGACATGCCATTTCGAGAGGCAATGACAAAAACAGAGTGGGCGCAAATCAAGACAATGTGTAAGGGCAGTGTGTAAGCGCTGCGTCGTTAGTCTTTTTTAAGGCCGCGCCCCTTAACAATCGACAGGTTTCCAAACTTGGCCCGAACGGCGTCCATTGCTGATTCAATGTTTTTGGCTTTTCCTGTGCTGTTGTCCAGAAGGTCAGGTACGTCAGCATCTTCGACTTTCCCAAAACTGCTAATCCCGATGCCGATCAAGCGGAATTTGAGTTTGCCGTTTGCGACTTTTTCAAGCATTGGCAAAGCTTCACGGTATAAAGTGTCCGCGAGTTGGGTGGGCTGATCGAGGCTATGGCTGCGGGTTAGAGTTTTGAAATCTGATGTTTTGACTTTGAGTGTAATTGTTTTTCCTGCTTTTTCTGATTTTTTAAGGCGTTCGGACACCTTTTCGCAAAGCGGCCATAATTTGGCTTTCAAAACAGCAAACTCTAGGACGTCTGTTGCAAAGGTGGTCTCGTTTGAAATGCTTTTGGATTTGCTTTGTGATTTGACGGATCGGGTATCAATGCCCCGGGCAAAGTTATAAAGCCGAGTTCCCATCACACCGTACCGAGAAACAAGGTCGTGTTCTTCGCGGTGCTGAAGCTGACCAATTGTAGTGATGCCCTCTGATATCAATTTTTTATTGAGCGCTTTACCAACTCCCCAAATGTCCCCTACTGGACGCGGGGCTAGAAATTCGAGGGCTTCAGCTCTGCCAATAACAGAAAACCCATATGGTTTATCCAAGTCAGAGCCGAGTTTCGCCAGAGATTTATTGTAGCTGAGGCCAATGGAGACGGTAATTCCAATATTGTCTTTAATTTCTTTGGCGAGCCAAGCCATGGACGCGGCGGCAGATCGATGATGGAGTTTTTGGGTGCCAGTTAAATCGAGGAAGGCCTCATCAAGTGATAAAGGCTCGATCATTGGCGTTAGCATCTTGAAATAGGCATGAATTTCCTTACTGACAGAGGCGTAAACTTCCATGCGTGGTTTAACAATGATGCCATCGGGACAAAGTTTTTTCGCTTTGAACAAGGGCATGGCCGAGCGCACGCCGTACATCCGCGCGTTGTAGCAACAGGTACTGACAACGCTTCGGGCACCATCATAGGCGACAATTACCGCTTTATCTGCCAGTTCCGGGTTGTCGCGCTTTTCAACAGATGCATAGAAAGCATCACAATCCATATGCGCGATGGACAGGAATTCAAGTTCCGGATGCGAGATTAGCTTTGGCGATCGGCATTCAGGGCAACGTGCTTGTGTTTTCGGAAGTGTCCGGTCCCATGTGGATAAGCAGTTTCGGCAAAGCGTGCTCATCGGATTTAGGGTGTATCGGAATTTGAATTCCACAGCCACGCGGCGCCGCGAACACCTGAAGAATCACCGTATTTTGCAGGGACAAAGCGAGTGACCAATCCATCTGAAAACGCATACTCTTTCCAAAGTTTTGGAACATTCTCATAAATGCGGTGAAGGTTTGAAATACCGCCGCCGCAGACAATGACTTCTGGATCCAGAATATTGATAATCGCCGCCAAAGATTTGGCAAGTCGCCTTTCAAAAATATTGATGGTTTTTTGGGCTGCCGCATCACCGTTTTCTGCCAGCGAGACAATTTCTTTTGCATCGGGGCCGTTGGATCCCACCGAATTATGGGACTGGCTGAGGCCGGGACCGGAAAGAAATGTTTCAATGCATCCTTTTTTTCCGCAGTAACATGCAGGTCCAGGCTGTTCATTCTGATTTGGCCAGGGAAGGGGAGTATGTCCCCATTCTCCCGCGACGGCATTGACGCCAGTATGAACCTTACCATTAAGGATTATTCCGCCACCAACACCGGTTCCCAAAATAATCCCAAATACCGATGTGACGCCTGCCGCGGCGCCATCAGTTGCCTCTGAGAGGGCGAAGCAGTTGGCATCATTCGCACTTTTGACAGGTCGGCCAACAAGTTCCTCGAGATCTTGGTCAAAGGGGTGGCCAATTAATGCTGTCGTATTGGCGTTTTTAACCAGCCCGGTCAAGGGGGACACAACTCCGGGTATGCCCACGCCAATCGTGCCTTTTGATCCCGTCGCTTCGTCAGCAGCGGCGATCAGGCCCGCAATGTTTTTGATAATTTCGCTGTAGGAGTGGCGCGGTGTGGAGTTTCTTTTGCGAAATAACTCATCCCCCGTATCCGAAAGGGCGATTATTTCGGTTTTTGTACCGCCAAGATCAATACCGTAGCGCAATTTTATTAGCCTTCATCAATGATTGTAAGAATATGTGTGTAAAGTTCGGGCCAACTGTCCAGTCGTACTGAACTATGTTCCGCAGGTCCCAACAGTTTTGCCAGACGTTCATCGGCAATGTAATGCAGCCGGTGTACATGTTCGGCATGTTTGCGAACAGAGCCATGATGAGTTGGGATATCGTCAATAAAGAACGAGGGCCGATTAAGATTCTGGGTTAGATGCCTGACAACACGTCCTTTAGGGCCAATGTTGGCAATAAGTGGGTAGTCCATATTGGCCTGCTTCAGACCGGCTAATCGCTTGTCGGCATATTTGGGAGGTACATTACTGAGCACCACGATCTGTGCATGTTCGCTTAATTTTGCCAGCGTCTCGGCCGCTCCCTCCACAGCTGGAAGGCGATGCGCATATTCATTAAAGAACTGGTCCAGCAGTATTGGGATTTGCTCTGCTTCAACAGCGGTCTGATCAGAATTTTTTTTTATATTTCCATGAAGCGCAAAAGACTGCCAGTCGAAAAACATATCATTTTCGGCTAAAAACAGCTCCATACCCTGCATGAAATTAAACAGAACTTCGTCCGCATCTGTGATGATCAGGGGACGGTCAGGCGCAACCTGAATATCGGCAAGCTGTGTTATAACATCAACATGAATTCCCTCGGTCATGAGGATTAATACTCCTGTATTGCACCTGGGAACAAGTGACGGATTTTCTGCATTGAAGTTGGATCTATCTCGTTTGTATCACAAAAATCAACGAGTATGTCTTCATGATTTAGAAGAAAATCAAGAATACCAGCGAGTATTTCCGGATTATCTGGCGATTGTTTCAACGCCGTCGTATCGAGCCCCGTTTCCGCAAGCAGCCAGGAAATTCTTTTCTCATCTGAGAGTAGGTATGTAACGGCTTTGAGAGCGATTATTTCAGCAAGTTCTTGATTCATGTATATTTTTTGTAAATTCGATGCTGTAGAAGTAACTTAATCTTAAGCATATACCTATTTATTGAGTGATGATAACATCCTTTTTAGCTAAAAGTGATCGGATTTCATGGTGTTTCAGGGTGAAGTCTTTCACTTGAAAATGGGCTGCTATCCGTAAGGTGGCAGGTTGAGGGGCAATGTCAAAGAACTTGTATGGGGCAAATATTCAATGAATGTGGAAGATAAGAAAACAGTTCTGATTGTCGAAGACAACGAGTTGAACATGAAGCTCTTCCATGATTTGCTGGAAGCGCATGGATATGCGACGTTGCAGACCAAAGATGGCATGGAGGCACTGACCTTAGCTCGGGAACACAAGCCTGATTTGATCCTCATGGATATTCAATTGCCCGAAGTTTCGGGTTTGGAAGTTACCAAGTGGATTAAAGAAGACGAGAATCTGCGTTCAATCCCTGTTGTCGCTGTTACAGCGTTTGCAATGAAGGGGGACGAGGAAAAAATTCGGGAAGGGGGCTGCGAAGCCTATGTCGCGAAACCTATTTCCGTCGAGAGTTTCATTAATACTGTTAAAGAATTTTTAGATTAATAAATGTCAGCACGAATACTCGTAGTTGATGACGTAGTACCCAACGTAAAAATCCTCGAAGCAAAGCTTTCTGTTGAATATTACGACGTCATAACTGCATATAATGGGCCCGACGCGCTGGAACTCGCCAGAGAGAAATCTCCTGACTTGATTCTGCTGGATGTCATGATGCCGCAAATGGATGGCTTTGAAGTTTGCCAAAGGCTTAAAAAAGATCCGAAGACGGCACACATCCCTGTCATCATGGTAACCGCGCTCAGTGAAACAGCGGATCGGGTGCAGGGCTTGGAATCAGGGGCCGATGATTTTCTAACAAAACCAGTTGATGATGTGGCGCTATTTGCCCGTGTTAAATCGCTTCTTCGATTGAAAATGATGATGGACGAATTTCGTCTTCGGGAGGCGACAAGCTTTGATCTTGGCGTAATCAATCCCAATGACGAAGAGGGAAACGCTGTTATCCGGGGCCGTATTCTCGCAATTGATGATAATGATTTTTCCAGTCAGCAGTTGCGACAGATTTATGATGATAAATATGATCTGGTCATCGAAAGCAATATGGAAGAAGCGCAGGTGCTTGCACGTGGTGGCGATTTCGATCTTGCGGTGGTAAGCCTTGGGGCTACAAGTTTTGATCCGCTGCGGTTTTGCTCGCGCATTCGAACCTTTGAAGAGACACGGCAGTTACCCTTACTGACTTTGGTTGATGAAGCTGACAGTGATAAACTGGTTAAAGGCCTTGAGCTGGGGGTCAACGACTATGTCATGCGCCCCATAGACAAAAACGAATTGATTGTTCGCACGAAAACGCAAGTTTTACGCAAGCAGTATCAAGATCGTCTGCGCCATAATTACCATCGAAGCATGGAACTGGCCGTTACCGACGCGTTGACGGGGCTATATAACCGGCGCTACATGACCAATCATCTGGAGACACTGCAAAATAGTGCGGTTCAGGATCACAAGCCTGTTTCTTTGTTAATATTGGACATCGATTTCTTTAAAAAGGTGAACGATACGCACGGTCATGATGTTGGTGATGAAGTGTTGAAGCAATTCTCCGGTCGCATGATCAAGAGCGTTCGCGGAATCGATCTGGCCTGTCGTTATGGCGGTGAAGAATTTGTTGTTGTTATGCCCGACACTGATCTGGCGGTGGCACTTGGCGTTGCAGAACGTTTACGCCGGGAAGTCGCCGACTTACCCTTTAAAATTCCGGCATCAGATTTAGAATTGGACGTTAGCTGCTCTATTGGAGTTGCTATGTCGATGGAATCAGAGACCTCGGAGAGTTTGATCAAACGCGCTGATGAGGCGCTGTATCAAGCTAAAAGGGATGGCCGAAATAGGGTCGTAACAGCCAAGTAAATTTCTTTGAAACTGAAAAAACGCGAAAAAGCCTGGCTATTGAGCCAGGCTTTTTTAATGGACCTGCATTGAATAGAATAACGACAAAACCCCGGCAAATGCCAGGGTTAGTCTATTCGTCTCAAAACCAAAGATTCATCCTCTAAGGGATTGAATTACTTGATTTTTGATTCTTTGAATTCAACATGTTTACGCACAACTGGGTCATACTTACGCATAACCATTTTTTCAGTCAGTGTACGAGGGTTTTTCTTTGTTACGTAATAGAACCCTGTACCAGCAGTGCTGACAAGTTTGATTTTCAACGTGGTTGGCTTAGCCATGCCAGAAACTCCGTCTTTCGACTGCACTACGCAGAAGAATTAATAATTGAAGCCCGAAAAATACGGATTTGCCCGCGCAAGTCAAGCACTACAGTAATTTTTATCCTGCTTTTTTGAAAAGGCTTCTTTAATTGCCGTTTTTTAGGTTGCGCCAAATGGCGATTGCGACAAAACAAACGGAGACAGCGGCGAAAACGAACGGCATTCCATAGGTGTCGGAGTATTTCATGGCATAACCGCCCGCTGAGGGCCCGGCAAGGCTTCCCATGCCCCACAGAACCCCTGAGGTCGCATTCGCAGTTATAAGCTCAGCACCGCTGTAATAGCGCCCCATCAAAACGATTCCCAATGTATAGGCACCGCCGACACAGCCCCCCCAAAAAAGAAGTACAGGCCAAAGCAATAGCGGATAATCCATCAGAACAGGAAGAGCCAGAGCACCGCCTACTGAAACAAGTCCGCAAACCAATATGATTTTCCGATCCCCAACCAGATCCGCGATCCAGCCAATAGGCACTTGCAGGAGGATGTTCCCGGCGAGCAGGACGGTTGTCATGATGACGGCGGTGCCCTCAGTCATGCCGTGCCGAACCCCGTATATTGGGATTAGTGTCAGCACGGTTCCATCGAAAAACGCGACCAGTAAAACTGCAGAGCAGATAAGCGGCGCAAGCCGAATAAACCTCAATACGGAAAAGCTGCTCTCACCAGTAAAGAGGGGGTAGTTGTTCCCTGCGAGTAGGAAAATGATCCCGGCCATTGCAACAATCATGCTGGAGACCACAAAAGGAAAAGATCCTTCGGTTCCAATGATGTTGATCAAGATGGGGCCAGATGCCAATCCAGCCGTCATGAAGGTTACATAGAGTCCAATTGTCCGGCCCCGATTGTGATCTGATGCAACCTGATTAATCCATGTTTCTGTAATAAGAAATAAAATGGACATGCCGACACCAATGAGCAATCTGAGTAGAAACCAAAAGATGAGGTTGTCATTCAGTGCCAAGCACAGGATTGAGCCACAACAAAGAAAAAGTGAAAGCCACAGTAGTGTTCCCGAGCCAAAGATTCGGGTTAGATGAGGGACAAAAGGCGATACAAACAAAAACGCAAACGCCGGAACAGCACCCATAAGGCCAATAATATCGGCACCAACATTTTGCCGTTCCAGTGAAAGCGATACCAGTGGAATCGAGAGACTCAGGGAAAGTCCCATCGCGGTAACGGCCGCAATAATTGTGAAAATGGGTCTGTTCTTTAGCATGACAGTGCCGTTAGTGCGGGACCCAGCGAATGGAGGGTTTGCCGTTTCGGTAGGTGAAAACTGGGATTAAATGATCATCGTATGCGGGTGTTGTAAGCCGTTTGCGAAGTTCGTGCAACACAAACTCGGTTACATCAACTAACGGCATGGCTAAGGCGTCCCTAATTTCGAACCACTGCAGATGCAAGAGTTCGCCTGATCCCCCCAATTCACCCCTAACGTGATTGGCATCCACCATCAAAAAACGGGTATTAAACCGAATGGGGTTGTGGGCGGGCGTAATTGCGCGGGCAAGATACTGCAGCCGGGATAGATCAGGGCGCAATTCACCGTCTACTACAGGTCCAATTGTCAGGCCTGTTTCTTCATGGGTCTCTCGAACGGCTGCGCAGGCAATGGCATGGGATTGATTTCCAGGCGTTGATAAATAGTTGGATGTTTCATCTACCAGTGGTGCATGAGGAGTTATGTCTCCATCTTCTTTATCAACCCGACCTCCTGGAAAAACGAATACGTTGGGCAGAAAACGATGGGCTTTGGCACGCTTGCCCATCAAAACAAAAATATCGGATCCGCGTTTTTCATATATGACCAGACTTGACGCATCCCGAGGTTTGACCGCGCTGGTGGCTTGGGGAGGAGCTATTTTCATTCTGTCGTGTAAACCCGTTTTCCATTGACCATTTTGAACAGTTTTACAGGGTACAGGTTGTTTGGTTTAGGTTTGCTTTTAAGGAAATCCTCTGCTTCACCAAGAATATATTCGGTAATGGCTGGGATCTCTAAATCACGGGCTTCGCTCAATGTTACCCATTTCATGTCTAAAAGCTCGTCAGAGCCCAAGAGTTCCCCTTCAAGTTCATTTCCATCCATAATGAAGAAGCGGGTGTTAAACCGTTTTTTACGCATGGGAGGTGTAACGGCGCGCGCAATATATTCCAAACGGGACAGGTCTGGTCCGCAAGTGACGGTTCCAAACTCATTCCAGATGTTGACCTTGGATTTTCGGGGGCGATCATATGAGGCGGAAATCAGCAGTCCAGTTTCTTCAAATGTTTCCCGGATCGCAGCAGTTGCTAGGGCGCGGGCGCGGGCAGGGCTACATCCTCCGCGGCACAGGCGTTCCATAACGTCGCTGCGCAGGTCTCTTGCCGGGATTACACGAGAATCGCCAGCATCAACGCGGCCGCCCGGAAAAACATATGTATTGGGCATAAAGCTGTGACGGGCACTTCTTTCGCCCATCAGGATTTCAATTCGAGATCCGTTGTTTCTGTGCAGGATGAGAGTGGAGGCATCTTTAGGCCTTGGGGCCGTGCTTCCATCTTTGCGATTTTCCGCAATCACACGTTTCTTATTATTTTCCATCTGGCTATTCCTATTTTTGATATAAGAATGCCTCTAATGTCCAATCAAGTCCAGTAGTTGGATGGAAAACAATATCCGCTAGTCAATTTGTTGAGCGCTATAGCCGTCTTTTTCGTTGCTAAAGCCATGCATTGCTTTTGCCCACTGAATTGCAATCAAGGCGCCCTTAACGTGGGGCAGCAGGATGAGTGCAGAGAAGGTTGCAACGGGTATCCAAATCACAAGCTGTACCCAGTTTTCAGGACTGAACATCTGCTCCACCGTTAAAACACCAGATATCACAATATGCAGTACAATCAGCATTGTGAAATAAGGAGGTGCATCATCTGCGCGCTGGTGATGAAGTTCCAAACCGCAATTTGGGCAGGTGTTGTTGACCTTGATATAGCCGTCAAAAATTTTCCCCTCTCCGCAGGAAGGGCATTTGCGCATAAAGCCTTTTAAAAAGGCCGGATATAACGGACGTTCTTCAGTCATATTTCCCAACACCATAAAAATTAAGATCTACAGGATAACAGTAAATACTGAATTGTCGTCCGCAAACAATTGATTGCGACACTGTGACGCAATATGATGTTGATCTAAATCAATGTTGGTCAGTCTGAATTCTGCTTGCGCTTCAAAGCTTTCTTTTTTGCTTTGGGCATTGTTTTTTTCTTGGTTTTCTTTGCAATTTTCCCGCGAGAGGGGGGCTTGGATGCGCCGCCGCCAGCTTTGCGGCGATTACGATTGCCACGGGCTTTGTATGCTGTGTTGTTATCACCATTTTCAATGGTCACAATCATGCTGCCTGTCGCGATATCCACTTCTTGCAACCTTACCATCAGCCGATCTGCCAGACGGTATTTCACGCCTGTTCGCTCGCCAAACAGCATGTGCTTGTCCTGATCATAGACAAAGAAATCATGGCCAAGCGTTGAAATCGGGGCGAGGGCATCTGCCCCTGTTGCTTCGAGAGAGACGAAGAGTCCCGCGCGGGTCACACCGGTAACTTTGGCTTCAAAGATTTTATCGACCTGATTGGCCAGGAAAACTGCCGTGAAGCGATCCATGGTCTGACGTTCAGCCAGCATGGCGCGTCTTTCCAGGTTGGAAATCTGTTCGCCAATTTCATCAAACCGTTCAGCTTCATCTGCGGTTAGACCGTCGCGGCCAAATCCATGTGCAGAAATAAGGCTACGATGAACAAGCAAATCAGCATACCGCCGAATAGGGGAGGTGAAATGCGCATAATCCTGCAGATGAAGGCCAAAATGGTGCCGGTTCTCAGGGCTGTAGACCGCTTGCGATTGTGAGCGAAGAACGAGCGCGCTGACAAGTTCCTTGTCCGTTTCCGTTTTTGCTTGCGACAGGATTCGGTTGAACGTGGATGTGCGGATGACCTGACCTTTGGAGAAACTGATATTCATTTCTCCCAGAATTTCGTGCAGACCCTCTAATTTTTCTGGGTTTGGTTCTTCATGAACCCGGAACATGCAGGGACGCTTTTTCTTAATCAGTGTCTCGGCTGCGCAGACATTTGCCTGAATCATGAATTCTTCGATCAGCATATGTGCTGTAAAGCGGACCTTTTTCCCAACGGATTTAATAAAGCCGTCTTCGTTCAGCTCAATTTTCCGCTCTGGCAGGTCCAGATCGAGAGGTTCACGTTTGTCGCGGGCTTTCTTAAGTGCCTTGTAGGCATCAAACAGCGGAAGGATGACCGCTTCTGTCAGGGGTTCGGTTTGGGCGTCTGGGTGCCCCTCATACGCATCCTGTGCCTGTCTGTAGGTCAAAGATGCGCAGGAGTTAATCATTGCCCGCATAAATTGGTGACGAATTTTGTTGCCGTTTGCGTCAAACCACATGTGAACGGCCATCACGGGTCGATCTACATTTTCATGCAATGAACATAAATCGCTTGAGAGCTCATGGGGCAGCATGGGCACAACCCGATCGGGGAAATATACAGAATTACCCCTCTCCAGTGCGCTTTTGTCCAAAGCAGTCCCTTGGCTGACATAATGGGCGACATCAGCAATGGCGACAATGATCTGCCATCCATCGGCATTTTTGGGATCATCATCGGGGGCTGCCCAGACCGCATCATCCCGGTCCCGGGCGTCCTCAGGATCAATGGTCAGAATGGGCAGTCCGCGTAAATCTGTTCGATCCCCAAGCTGAACGGGTTTCGCCGCGACGGCTTCCTTGATCGTGGCATCATTAAATTCATAGGGAATATCATGGGTGTGAACAGCGATCATACTGATGGACTGGGCATCGCCAAGTGGCCCCAGTCTTTCAGTGACTTTCCCTTCGGGAAGTCCTCCGTGGCGGCCCGGCAGGATCTTGCAGATCACGACTTCACCGCTTTGGGCACCCATGGAATATTCGTCCAGAATGACAACTTCTTTTTTGTTCTTGCGGTCCGTTGGCTGAACGCGGCCATTATTGCCCGTGCGGGTGAAAACCCCCAGTATCGGACCGGTCGTTTCCTGCAAATGACGAATAATGCGGGCATCATAATGGCCATCGGGTTGACGGTTTACCTTGACCAGCAGACGATCCCCTACACCCGGAGCTTTGGTTCGGGCGTTTGATGTATGACTGACATAGATAACCGGAACCGGGGTGTCCGCGTCCCAATTTATGGGCTTGGCGATAGCCTCGCCATTCTTATCCAGACGGGCAATTTCCACAACAACGACGCTGGGGAGTGCACCCGCAGGTGTGACCGAGCGACGATGTCCTTTTTCAAGGGCTCCACCTGAAATAAGCTCTTTGAGCATTTGCTTCAGGTAAATGCGGTCCGCGCCTTTAATGCCAAAAGCTTTAGCGATTTCACGCTTGCCGACCGGACCGTCACTGGTCCTGATAAACTCCTCAACTTGTTCTTTTGAGGGCAGGTGAGCCTGCTGTGGTTTTTTACCTGTCACATTACCTGTTTCTGCAGCAATTGCCGCTTTGTATTACTCTTTGGTTGCCGCCTTTTTAGCAGCAGTTTTTTTCGGAGCAGCTTTCTTCTTTGGGGCGGCCTTTTTCTTTGGCGCAGCTTTGGCTTTTGCCGTTTTTGGCTTCTTGCCAGACTTCTCAGCGCGCTCCGCCAGCAGTTTAACCGACTCATCCAACGTAATTGTCATGGGGTCGGATCCTTTGGGGATCGTCGCATTAATGCCACCATGTGTCACATAGGCGCCGTAGCGTCCATCTTTCACATTGATGTCGGCCCCATCGGCAGGGTGAGCGCCAACCACCCGAAGAGGCGGCGCGGCGCGGCCTGCACCGCGTGTTGGAGCTGCTGCTAGGGCTTCAACGGCGCGGTTCATACCGACCGTGAGGACTTCCATGCCGCTGCTCAGCTTGCCATATTTTTTATCGCATTCCACGTATGGGCCATAGCGTCCCAAATTGGCCGTGATCATCGAACCGGATTCGGGGTGCGGGCCAACTTCGCGGGGCAGGGAAACCAATTGCAGCGCAATTTCCAAATCCACATCCTCAATCAAGATGTCTTTTGGAATGGAAACCCGTTTCGGTTTCTTCTTGGGTTCAGCCTCACCTAACTGCACATAGGGACCATACGGACCCTTTCGCAGTGAGATTTCCAATCCGCTTTTGGGTTCAATACCCAAAATACGTGGACCTTCGTCATCGGATGTATCCGCCCCGTCATCGCTGGCACCCAACTGGCGGGTGAAGCGGCATTCGGGATAGTTTGAACATCCAATAAATGCACCGAAACGGCCTGTTTTCAGGCTTAACCGGCCTTCATCGCACTTAGGACAACCGCGAGGGTCAGAGCCATCTTCCTTGGGTGGAAAAACATGTGGACCCAAGACTTTGTTTAATTCTTCCAGAACATCAGTGACGCGCAGTTCAGACGTTCCTTCAACGGATACACTGAAATCATTCCAGAAATCACGAAGCACCTGTTTCCAGTCAAGTTTCGCATCCGAGACATCATCCAGCCGCTCTTCCAGCTGGGCTGTAAAATCATATTCAACGTAGCGGGTGAAGAAAGAGGATAAGAAAGCCGTTACCAGCTGACCTTTATCTTCGGGAATAAATCGTTTCTGATCCAGCCGGACATAGTCACGTTCCTGAAGAACCGAAATAATAGAGGCATATGTTGATGGACGCCCAATACCCAGCTCTTCCAGTTTCTTGACGAGACTAGCTTCACTATAGCGCGGGGCGGGTTCTGTGAAATGTTGATCTTCCCGAACCTCGTCGGTGCCCATTTTATCGCCTTCATTAACAGCCGGAAGACGTTTGCCATCCTTGTCGTCCTTGCTGTCATCAAGACCTTCTTCATATAGTTTCAGGAAGCCCGCAAAGCGAACGACGCTACCAGTGGCGCGAAGTGTCTGCCCGGTACCATCTTCAAAATCGATTGTTGTCCGTTCCAGTTGCGCACTTTCCATCTGGCTGGCAATGGTCCGTTTCCAGATCAGTTCATAAAGACGCAAATGTTCTTTATCCAGATATTTGGCCATCATGGCAGGGGTGCGGCGTAAATCCGTTGGACGGATCGCCTCATGCGCTTCCTGTGCATTTTTGGACTTTGTTTTATATTGCCGCGGCGAGCTTGGGACGTAATCGTCCCCATATTCTGCCGCGATCACTTCGCGGCAGGCGTGAATGGCTTCCCCGGCCAATGTTACGCCGTCTGTTCGCATGTAGGTAATCAAACCCGTTGTTTCACCGCCAAGATCAAAGCCTTCATACAGCTTTTGGGCCGCCATCATTGTTCGTTTGGCACCAAAGCCAAGTTTACGAGACGCTTCCTGTTGCAGCGTGGAAGTGGTGAAGGGGGGTGATGGATTTCTTTTAGCCGGTTTTTTGCTGACCGAGGCCACTGAGAAATTACCTGCGCGTACTTTTTCGCCTGCGCGTTTCGCCAGTTCTTCATTTGGAAGCGAGAATTTCTCTAGTTTGTTGCCTTCCAATTGTGTGAGGCGGGCAGTGATCGTATCCCCTTTAAGGGTTTTGAAATCCGCATCAATTGTCCAGTATTCTTCTGGAATAAAGGCTTCAATCTCAAGCTCACGTTCACAAATAAGGCGAAGCGCAACGGACTGCACACGTCCAGCAGACTTCGCGCCCGGCAGTTTCCGCCAAAGTACAGGCGACAGCGTGAAGCCAACAAGATAGTCCAGTGCCCGGCGCGCCTGTTGCGCGTTGACAAGGTTCATATCCAGCTCACGCGGATTGGCGATACCATCCAGTACCGCTTTTTTCGTGATTTCGTTAAAGACAACCCGGCTGACCTTGGCGTCTTTTAGTTTCTTCTTTTCTTCCATGACCTGCAGGACGTGCCAGGCAATGGCTTCACCTTCACGGTCCGGGTCAGTGGCAAGGTATAAATTTTCTGCGCCTTTTAAGGCGTCCGCAATGGCTTTAATATGCTTGGCAGACTTTGCATCATTTTGGTAATCCATCGCAAAATCTTCATCCGGCTTCACCGACCCATCTTTTGAGGGCAGGTCTCGGATGTGACCATAGGAGGCAAGGACTGTGTAATCCTTTCCTAGGTACTTATTGATGGTTTTTGCTTTAGCTGGGGACTCAACAACGACAACATTCATTTAGGACACCGCAGGTTTATTCTGGTTTCAGCCTCTCATATGTAAAAGGCTTTTGCCATATATAGAGACGCTAGTCGATCAAGGAAACCCTGTTTCCAGTTTGGCGTTCTAGTCTGCCTGCCAACTCCAATTCAAGTAAAATCGTCAAAACAGCAGCTGGAGGCTGATTGCTGAGGCGGATTAAATCATCAATTTCAGTGGCAACCGGGCCGAGAAGGATCAATAGTTCTCTGCGGGCTGTATCTAATTGAGGGTCACTTATTTGATCGCTGAGGTAAGTGGTAGGGCCCGGCAAATCAGGTTCGCGAACGGGAGAGCTTAGAAGGGGTTGAAGTTCTGCTATTATTTCTGCGGCAGATTCGACCAACAGCGCACCGTTCCTGATCAGATTGTTGGTTCCGCGCGCTCTGGGGTCCATGGGCGAGCCGGGTACAGCAAACACTTCACGCCCTTGTTCACTGGCCATTCTGGCCGTAATCAGTGATCCTGAACGGGGAGCTGCTTCAACAACCAGAACACCCCGGGATAAGCCGGAAATAATCCGATTGCGTTTTGGAAAGTGCCGGGCCTGTGGCTGTGTGTGCAAGGGTTGCTCGGCAATAATGCAGCCGCGCGCTTTTATCTCGTCATAAAGGCGTTGATTCTCTTTGGGATATATAATGTCGACACCGCCGCCAACAACGGCAATCGTGCCTGTTTCCAGTGCCGATATATGTGCAGCGCTGTCTATACCGCGCGCCAGACCTGACGAAATAACAAAGTCTGATTGTCCCAGATCCCGTGCAAAGCGTTCGGTGATCTTGCAAGCAACCGCTGAGGCGTTTCGCGAGCCAACAATACCAACAGATTCTTTTGCCAGAAGATGGATATGTCCAAAACAGCTAAGAAGAGGCGGCGGATCATGAATTTCACGGAGTAGGGGCGGGTAATGTGGATCCGCAAAGGCAACAAGGGTGCCGCCAAGTTCGCTCAAAGCATCAAGTTCTTTTGAGGCTTTCGCTTTTGAACAGATCCGAATTTGACGTTTGGCGCCGCCTTTTTGCGCAAGACTGGGCAGGTGATCAAGCGCATCCGCTGCCGAACCGAATTTGGCAAT
Source organism: Sneathiella sp. (assembly GCA_034669685.1). Taxonomy (GTDB): domain Bacteria; phylum Pseudomonadota; class Alphaproteobacteria; order Sneathiellales; family Sneathiellaceae; genus Sneathiella. The sequence goes on along the minus strand of JAXMOU010000001.1, from coordinate 1,153,857 downwards.
CAGCTGGTGGAAGGTTATCGGGCCGATGTTTTCCGATCGGATCAACCGTAACCAGTCTATTTTTTCGGCATAGGACAGTTCACTATTTTCAGTCATGACAAAATAGTGAGTTAGAATTATAATCGCGTCAATTGAAAAGTATAAATACTATTTTCTTGAAAAGTGTGATTATTTCTCTTTCTTTTTGCCGATCCTTGGCTCTTCACCTTTTAATAACCGCCGTATATTTTCGTGATGACGGATGAAAATCAGGACGGCCATAAAGGCGGCGAGTTCAATTCGCTGCAAGTCCCCGTAATATATATTCTCGCTAAAGGGATTGTGCATGAGCCAGTAGATATAAAACGGGGATAGGGCCGCACTGACTAACGCAGACAAGGATGACATGCGGAAAATGAGCGCAATGGCAAGCCATGTCAGCGCAACCGCTATGCCCGCTGGCCAGGAAATTGCCAGCATAACGCCGATAAAGGTCGCGACACCCTTGCCGCCTTTAAAACGGAGCCAGACCGGGAACAGATGGCCCAGAAAGGCGCAGCCACCTGCTATGACCGCGTAATCCTGCGTCAGAAAGTAATTTGCTAAAACGACAACAAGCGCACCTTTGCCGCCGTCGAGTATCAAAGTGGCAAGTGCTAGCGACTTGTTGCCCGTTCGAAGAACGTTTGTCGTGCCAATGTTGCCTGATCCAATGTTGCGGATATCTCCAAGCCCGGCAAGTCGGGTTAGAACCAGCCCAAAGGGAATAGATCCAATCAGGTAGCCAATGATTGCCGCCGCCCAAAAAGGCCACGTATAACTCAAATCTCCCAAGGGATCTGGCATGTAAAATTATCTCCCAAACTCGAACACGGTTTTTCCGCGAACCATTGTTTTTAGAACTTTGCCTTGCAAAAGATGTCCATCAAACGCTGTATTTTTTGACTTGGAAAGCAGTTCTGATCCCACAACCTGCCATGGCTTGCCAAGGTCAAACAAGCATAAATCGGCAGCTGCACCTTTTTCAATACGTCCCGCATTCAACCCTAAAAGTTGCGCTGGAGCGACCGTCATTGTGCGCAAAAGAGGCAGGAGACCCATTTGACCATTGTGATATAGCCGTAAACTAACGGGGAGCATGGTTTCAAGCCCCACCACGCCCGGCTTTGCTTGGGCAAAAGGCAGGCGTTTGCTGTCAGCACTTTGAGGGAGATGTTGAGATGAAATCACATCAATTGTTCCATCGACAAGCGCCTCAACCACGGCCATGCGATCTTCTTCAACACGTAAAGGCGGAGAGACGCGCGCAAATGTGCGGTACTCACCAACTTCCAGATCATTCAGTGCGTGATAGTGAGGGGCTGTGCCAGCGGTAACATTAATTTGCTGATCCTTGGCTCGCCGGATTGAATTAAGGGCATCCGCCGTGCTCAGGTGCGCTGCATGCCATTTGGCGCCAGTCATAGCCACCAAACGAATGTCGCGTTCGACCAAAATGGCTTCTGCGGCGGATGGAATGGCTTTCAGTCCCATAAAGGTGGCAGTTCGTCCGCCTGTCATGACACCGCTACCGACCAGATTGGGTTCTTCCGCATGAACGATAATCGGTTTGTCAAACATAGTTGAATAGGCAAGCGAACGCCGCATCAGGTTAATATCGGCAATTGCATATTGGCCATCGCTAAAGGCAACAACACCAGCCTCAGACAACAGGCCAAGTTCTGCCATCTCTTTGCCCTGCATGCCTCTGGTTAGGGCACCAGTAATGCAGATGTTCACTGAACAGGTTGTGGCGGCACGTCTGCTAATCATTTCGACGAGTGACGGATCGTCAATAACCGGTTCTGTTGCAGGGAATGCATTGATTGTTGTAACGCCGCCAGCTGCCGCAGCCAGACCGGCTGTAGCCATCGTTTCGCGATGTTCTTTTCCCGGCTCGCACAAATAGGCATGTGCATCGACCAATCCCGGCGCAAGGCAATGCCCGCCGCCATCTTCGGTCGTTGCGCCATCAGGAATATTGTCTTTCGTGATATGGGAACCCCAATCCAGAATCAAACCATCCTGAATGAGAACTCCGCCCATGGTATCCGTATTGGTTGCCGGATCTAAAAGGCGAACATTGATGAGTGCATATGGGGCGGAAGTCATGTGTGATCTCCCCGTGTAAGTATATCCAGACACGCCATTCGCACGGCAACTCCCATTTCGACCTGTTCGGAAATGGCACTGATATTTAGATCGTCTGCAAGTTCAGAATCAATTTCAACGCCGCGGTTCATCGGTCCCGGATGCATGATTAAAGCGTCCGGTTTGGCAACTGACAGTTTGGTTTTGTCCAAGCCAAAATAATGGAAATATTCACGAATGGAGGGCACAAACGCCCCTTGCATACGCTCTGTCTGCAGGCGCAGCATCATGACGATATCCGCGTCTTTTAAGCCCTCGGCCATGGAATGATAGACTTCGACGCCCAGTGTTTTGGCGTTGGAGGGGATCAACGTTGTCGGGCCAACAATTCGAACCCGCGCGCCCATGATATTCAACAGGGCAATGTTCGACCTGGCAACACGGCTGTGCAAAATATCGCCGCAGATTGCGACAATCAAACCTTCAAGCCTGCCTTTGCGGTTGCGTATGGTCAGCGCGTCGAGCAAAGCTTGTGTTGGATGTTCGTGGCTACCATCACCGGCATTGATGACGGCGCAGTCCACTTTTTGTGCGAGCAGGTGAGGTGCTCCCGAATCTGAATGGCGAATGACCAAGACATCGGGATGCATTGCATTGAGTGTCATCGCGGTGTCGATCAGAGTTTCCCCTTTTTTTACAGAACTGGAACTGACGGACATATTGATCACATCCGCACCAAGCCGCATTCCGGCCAGTTCGAAGGAGGTTCGAGTCCGCGTCGAGTTTTCAAAAAAGAGATTGATTTGGGTCCGGCCGTGCAACAGAGATAATTTCTTGTCACCGGCGCGGGATTTGCTGACATAGCCCTCGGCTGTGTTTAATAACATATTGATATCGCCGGCCGAAAGACGGGCAATATCGAGGAGATGCCGATGCGCAAATCGTGTTTGATCAGTATGTGTCATTAAAGGGGCATTTTATACTGTCCGTATGACAGCAGGGCAAGGGGAAGTTTCACTCTTAATCTTATTGAGGCTTAAAGCGAATCAAGTGCGCCTTGTAAAATAAAGGCTGCTGCCATTTTATCTACAACTTCTGAGCGCCGTTTTCTCGAGGCATCGGCTTCCAGCAATGTGCGGGTCACAGCGACAGTCGATAAGCGCTCATCCCAAAAACAGGCTGGCAAATCAAAATGCTCTTCCAGATTCTTTTGTAATTGGCGGCAGGACTGACAACGCGGCCCTTCTGTGCCATCCATATTCAAGGGAAGGCCAATGATGAAGCCGCCGATATTATGTTTTTCAATAATTTTGGCGATTTCTGCCACATCATCCTTGAATTTTTTTCGCTTGATCGTTGTCAGGGGAGTCGCCACTTTTAGCGATGTATCAGATAAGGCTAGGCCAATTGTCTTCGTTCCCGGATCAAAGCCGAGAAGGCGTTGGTTCAAAGCAATAAAATGTTTCAGGTGACTGGGGTTGCCGAGGAGCATTGGTTGCGCTAATTTGCGGCCATTGTCGGTTTGGCCTTTTGTCTGATGAAAACTGGATATCCGGGCCGACCATCCGGAACACGCTTCTTACTTATAGCAAAGGGTGACAAATGTCGCTTGATAAAGCCACTGTGGCAAAAGTAGCCAATTTGGCAAGGATACGGGTCGAAGAAAATGATCTGGAACCTTTGGCCAATGAACTCAACTCAATCCTTGGCTGGGTTGAACAGCTTTCTGAGGTCGATACAGATGATGTCGCCCCAATGACGTCGGTTGCCGAAATGCAATTGCGCTGGCGTAACGATGAAATCACCGATGGCGGTTACCAGCAGCAAATTGTTGCAAACGCCCCCTCTGAAGAAGATGGCTTTTTTGCCGTGCCAAAGGTGATCGAATAATGAGTGATTTAACGAAACTATCAATTGCTGAGGCTCGCGATGGGCTAAAAGCAAAGAAATTTTCGGCGGTTGAACTGGCAGCGGCGCATATTACCGCCATGGACAGTGCCCGCGGATTGAACGCCTTTATTACAGAAACACCTGAACAGGCGATCGAAGGGGCAACGGCTTCTGATGCGCGCCTTGCTGCCGGTGAAGCCGGTCTGATGGAAGGGATTCCACTTGCGATCAAGGACCTGTTCTGCACCAAGGGAACGCTGACGACGGCGGCTTCTCATATTCTTGATGGCTTTAAGCCAGAATATGAAAGCACGGTCACGGCAAACCTCTGGAAACAGGGCGCTGTGATGCTGGGTAAGGTCAATCTGGATGAGTTCGCAATGGGATCATCCAATGAGACAAGTTATTATGGCAATGTGGTAAACCCCTGGCGCCGTAAAACAGATGACAAGCCTTTGGTTCCTGGCGGATCATCCGGCGGGTCGGCAAGTGCGGTTGCATCGCATATGGCGATGGGCGCAACGGGTACCGATACGGGTGGCTCTATTCGTCAGCCTGCAGCCTTTACCGGAATTGTCGGTATGAAGCCGACTTATGGACGTTGCTCGCGTTGGGGAACGGTGGCCTTTGCCTCCAGCCTCGATCAGGCGGGACCAATGACCCGCTCTGTGCGTGATACAGCCATTATGCTGGAAGCCATGTGCGGATTTGATCCAAAAGACAGCACCAGCGTTGATATGCCCGTGCCAAATTTTGAAGCGGCTTTGACCGGAGACATTCGCGGTTTGAAGATCGGTATTCCGAAAGAATATCGTCTGGATGGGCTGTCGCCTGAAATTGCGGCACTTTGGGATCAGGGAATTGAATGGCTGAAATCTGCTGGTGCAGAAATCGTCGACATCAGTTTGCCGCATACCAAATACGCTCTGCCAGCCTACTATATTGTCGCTCCGGCTGAAGCATCCAGTAACCTGGCGCGCTATGATGGCGTTCGCTTCGGTCTTCGCGTCGAGGGCAATGATCTTGACGATATGTATTCACGGACGCGGGCTGAAGGCTTTGGCGCAGAGGTTAAGCGTCGGATCCTGATCGGCACATATGCCCTGTCAGCGGGTTACTATGACGCTTACTATTTGAAAGCGCAGAAGGTCAGAACAAAGATTGCAAACGACTTTAAAGAAGCGTTTAAATCAGTTGATACAATCCTGACACCAACTGCACCAAGTGCGGCTTTTGCCATTGGCGAAAAAGTTGGGGATGATCCACTGGAAATGTATCTCAACGACGTCTTCACCGTTCCGGCCAGCCTCGCTGGTTTGCCTGGCATTTCTTTGCCAGCGGGTATCTCAAGCGATGGACTGCCGCTGGGTTTACAGCTACTTGGCCGTCCGTTTGATGAAGAAACTGTCATCCGCACAGCAGGTGTTTTAGAAGATGCTGCCGGATTTACTGCGACACCAGATGCTTGGTGGAGGGGCTGATATGGGAATGATTATTCAGGGTGCTACCGGCGACTGGGAAGTCGTAATTGGGCTTGAAGTTCATGCTCAGGTTACCTCAAAATCCAAACTTTTCTCCGGCTCCGCTACCGAGTATGGCGCTGAACATAATACGCAAGTTTCGTTCGTGGATGCGGCCATGCCGGGTATGTTGCCGGTGATTAATGAAATGGCCGTTGAACAGGCTGTACGAACCGGTCTTGGTTTGAACGCCCAGATCAATAATTTCTCTGTGTTCGATCGGAAAAACTACTTTTATGCGGATTTGCCGCAAGGGTATCAGATTAGTCAGTTCCAGCAGCCTATCGTTGGCAAGGGCGTGATGATTATTGATCTGAAAGATGGAGAAAGCCGTGAAATTGGCATTACCCGTCTTCATCTGGAACAGGATGCCGGTAAGAGTATACATGACCAGCACCCAAGCATGTCGCTGATCGATTTAAATCGGTCCGGTGTTGCCTTGATGGAAATTGTGTCCGAACCTGATTTACGCTCTCCGGAGGAAGCTGCTGCATATGTGAAGAAACTGCGGAGCATTCTGCGCTATCTTGGAACCTGCGATGGCAATATGGACGAGGGTTCCATGCGGGCCGATGTGAACGTTTCTGTTCGCCGTCCAGGCGAAGAGTTTGGCACGCGCTGTGAGATGAAAAACATCAACTCGGTCCGCTTTATCCAGCAGGCGATTATTTATGAAGCCAATCGTCAGGTGGATATTCTGGAAGCGGGGGGTACGATTGATCAGGAAACCCGTCTTTATGACAGTGTTAAAGGAGAGACAAGGTCTATGCGTTCCAAAGAAGAAGCGCATGACTATCGTTATTTCCCTGATCCTGATTTGCTGCCGTTGCAGTTTGACGATGCATTTGTTGAAGCGATCAAAGCTGATTTACCAGAGCTTCCTGATGAAAAGAAAGCTCGGTTTATCAATGAAATGGGCGTTAGCGTTTATGACGCAGGCGTTTTGGTTGCTGAAAAAGAAGTGGCTGACTTTTTTGAAGCGGTTGCCAAAGGACGCGATGCAAAGCTGGCTGCCAACTGGGTAACTGGTGAATTGTTCGGCAATTTGAACCGGACGGGCAAAAGCCTTGCAGAAAGCCCCGTTACGGCGGATGCGCTGGGTGATTTGATTGGTTTGATTAAAGATGGAACCATTTCAAACCGGATCGCCAAAGAAGTCTTTGAAGAGATGTTCGAAACCGGCAAAGCGGCAGCAGATATTGTCGAGGAAAAAGGTTTGAAGCAGGTCTCTGATACCGGTGCGATTGAAGCCGCTATTGATGAGATTATCGCGGCTAATCAGGACAAGGTTGAAGAATATCGGGGCGGTAAAGATAAACTGCTCGGTTTCTTTGTTGGGCAGGTTATGAAATCGACAGGTGGCAAGGCAAACCCTGCCGTTGTCAATCAGCTGCTGAAGCCCAAGCTTGACGGCTGATCATACGGTCTTAAACATGAAAAAAGGGGTGGAAGAAATTCCACCCCTTTTTATATTGCATCGCACTGTAAAATTAGATTTAGGAAAGCTTAGATCTGATATGATCCAATTGCCCATACCAGCATAAGTGCTGGAAAAGCAAAAATAGCAATCGTATCTTTATGCTTGGAAACTTTTAAAAGTGCTGGTTTTAAAGGGTTTTTCTGTTTAATCACGATGCAGTAACCTTAAATAAAAGTAGCAGAAGAATTTACTGAATCAGCTTTTAACAGTTTCTTCGCAGTTGCAACATTGATTTCGATCAACTGCGACAATTTGCCATCGTTTAAAGAAAATCGAAAATAGAAGTCTAGAGCAATAAATGCTTTGAATGGCCTTAGGTTTTCAGTTTTTAAGTTCCTGTTTGTGCTACGGCGGCATGTGTGGCTAATCTTGGTTCTGTTTGTTAAATCAGAATAAGTTCAAGTCGATAAGGGGCTTTTTCTTTCACCTGTATCAGCTCCATATCATTCTGAGAGGGAGTGGATTTCCGAAATTTGACGCCCCACGCGGTGACATCGATCCGGCAAATCATCCCCCCGTATTTTAAGCCAATTTCGTATCCCGAAGATGGCCCCGTGCAGTTACACCGGCTGTATTGGTAGGGGGTTAATTCTTCAGGTGGCGGTGAATTCCAGTTTAAAATTCTGGAATCGCTCAAATCCTGAAATGACAGTGATTTCCCTTCGATCGTGTTGATCAGTGATATTTCAACAGACAGCGGCATGATATTTCCTTTCTATACCGCAACTGACGTATAAGAGCTGATTGATGTGAGAGTGCTTTCGTAGATATAATGAAGCATGCAATTTCAAATGCTTGAGCGAGTGATATGCACTGGAATGATGAAGGCTTGGTCCTTTCGGCCAAAAAACATGGTGAAAACAGTGTCATCGTTCAGGCGCTTACCCGTGAACATGGTCGGCACGCTGGCCTCGTGCGGGGAGGCAGCAGTAAACGTTTGCGTGGTATTTTGCAGCCTGGAAACGAGGTAGGGCTTAGATGGAACGGACGCCTTAGCGAGCATCTGGGGCATTATACGATTGAAGCAAAATCGTCCAAAGGGGCTATGCTGTTTGATCAGCCGCTGAATTTATCCGCCATTTCATCAGCCCTGAGTCTTCTGGAAAAAACGTTGCCAGAGCGTGAAGCCTGCCCTTCCTTATATGCCGCCAGTCTTATTCTTTTGGATAATTTGAAGGAAGATTTCGACCAGTGGGGACCATTATTTGTAAAATGGGAGCTTGGGCTTTTGTCAGAGCTTGGTTACGGCCTTGATCTTGAAAAATGTACTGTCACAGGAAGTCAGGAAGATCTTGTATATGTGTCGCCGAAGTCGGGATCTGCGGTTTGTCAGGAGGCGGGCTTTCCCTATCATGATAAACTGCTAAAACTTCCACGATTTTTACGGCGTACACCCCATGAGGCTGAGAGCAATGATCTGGAATTGCAGATTTTAGAAGGTTTGCTTTTAACCGGTTATTTTATTCAAAATCGCTTGCTGCCCAATTATTCGGCCGAAAGCCTACCCGCAAGGGAGCGGTTTTTGAACGCCGTCCATCGGCAAATAGAACGCCGTTTGGAAAAATGAAGTGCAATTGCAAAATTTGATGAATTTAGGTGTTCTATAGCGCCGTGCAAGTGATATACAGATTAGTATGAGTGACCAGACTACGATCAAATCCGGAGAAGTTCTACCAACCTCTCTGAAGGACGCCATTAGCGAGCGTTATCTCGCCTATGCGATGTCAACAATCATGTCCCGTTCCCTACCAGATGTGCGCGATGGCTTGAAACCAGTTCATCGACGGCTTCTGTATGCAATGCGGATGCTCAAACTTGATCCCTCCTCAGGCTATAAGAAATGTGCCCGGGTTGTTGGTGATGTTATCGGTAAATACCATCCACATGGGGATCAGTCTGTCTATGACGCGCTGGTTCGACTGGCGCAGGATTTTGCACAGAGATATACGCTGGTTGATGGTCAGGGGAACTTTGGTAACATCGACGGCGATAACGCGGCGGCCATGCGATATACCGAATCCCGGATGACAATTTTTGCAGATCTGCTGCTTCGGGATCTGGATCAGGACACGGTTGATTTCCGCCCCACGTATGATGGCGAAGATAAAGAGCCAATGGTTCTGCCTGCAGCATTTCCAAATCTGTTGGCAAATGGATCCTCAGGTATTGCTGTGGGTATGGCCACGTCAATTCCACCACATAACGCAACCGAACTTTGTGATGGGTTGCTGTATTTGGTGAAATATCATTCTGAAGACCCGGATCATGTGTCAAAGGATCGACTTGATAAGCTTTTGCAATTGATTCCCGGGCCGGATTTCCCAACAGGCGGTGAATTGGTTGAAAAACCGGAAAATATTCGCGAAGCCTATGCGACGGGGCGAGGGGGCTTTCGTCAACGCGCAAAATGGGAAATCGAAGAAGGTGCGCGCGGGACATATAATATTGTCGTTACGGAAATTCCCTATCAGGTTCAAAAAGGTAAGCTGATCGAGCGAATTGCAGAACTCATCCAAACCAAGAAACTTCCATTTCTAGCTGACGTTCGTGATGAATCTGCTGAAGATATTCGACTTGTGCTGGAACCCCGCAGTAAAAATGTGGAAGCTGAGATGTTGATGCAGGGTCTGTTCCGATTAACAGACCTGGAAAATAGATTTTCACTGAACCTCAATGTTCTGGACGCGAGCCAAACACCACGCGTTATGAATTTGCAGGAAGTTCTGGAAGCATTCCTGAAGCATCGCTTTGATGTGCTGCGTCGTCGTTCCCGTCATAGATTGGAAAAAATTAAAAACCGTCTGGAAGTTTTGGAAGGGTATTTGATTGTTTTCCTTAATCTGGATGAAGTTATTCGCATCATCCGAGAAGAAGATCATCCCAAGCAAAGCCTGATAGAGACCTTTAAACTTACAGAGGTTCAGGCTGAAGCAATTTTAAACATGCGTTTGCGCTCTCTTCGTAAATTGGAAGAGATGGAGCTTCGCACCGAACATGACTCTTTGTCTGAAGAAAAAGCCGGCCTTGAAGCTTTGCTTGAAAGTGAAGATCTTCAAAAAGAAGCGATTTCAAATGAGCTGAAGGAACTGAAAAAAATCCTGAAAGGGGTTCCTGAAGTATCAAATCGCCGCACGGTTATTGGCGAAGCTCAGGACTTGCCCGAGATTCCTTTGGAAGCAATGATTGAGAAAGAAGCGATAACAATCATCTGTTCCGATAAAGGCTGGATCAGGGCGCTGAAGGGACATGTCGCTGAAACCGGCGAAGAAAAATACAAGGACGGTGATAAAGGCAAATTCTGGATTACGGCAGAGACAACCGATAAAATTATCCTGTTTGCAACCAATGGCCGCTTCTACACAATTGGTGCCGATAAATTACCGCGTGGGCGGGGTAACGGAGATCCGGTCAGGTTGCTTGTCGATCTTGGAAATGACCAAGATATTGTTGCGCTGTTTGTTCATAAACCGGGACGTAAGTTACTGATCGCCGCAAGTGATGGGCGCGGGTTTATCGTGGATGAAAATAGCGTCATTGCGCAAACTCGTAACGGCAAACAGACCCTGAATGTAACTGGTGATGTGGAAGCCGCGTTCTGTGAGGAAATCACTGGCGACTCCGTTGCAGTCATTGGAGATAACCGAAAACTCAACTGTTTCGCGGTTGAAGAAATTGCGGAGATGAACAGAGGGCGCGGCGTGACATTACAACGCTATAAAGATGGCGGCCTATCTGACATCACAACGTTTAATCGCGAAGAAGGGTTGACCTGGAAATCAGGTGAACGGACGCGCACAGAAACAGAATTGACCGGCTGGTATACCAGACGGGGGAACGCCGGAAGATTGGCCCCAAGAGGGTTTAGCCGAAATAATAAATTCAAATAGACTGTTAAAGTGTGGGGCAGATGGAAACAATATACGAAGCGTTTTTGCAAACCGCAGAGCGCTATCCGGATAATTCTTTTTTATGTGTTCCACCTTTAAAGGATCGGGCCTACTACGCTGAAGGGGTAGAATTCACTTACCGTGAAGTGGCCGCGCAAGTAGAGAGTATCCGCCAGTCATATATTGAAGCCGGTTATGGATATAATCAAAGGGTCGCTTTCTTGCTTGAAAACAGACCTGAATATGTCTGCCATCTGATTGCATTGAACTCTCTGGGCATATCCTGCGTGCCGATTAATCCAGATTATCGGCACGATGAAATGCTGTATCAAATGTCCCATTCGGATGCTGATCTGGTTGTAACCATTGAAAGCCGGTATGACGATATCATTGCCGTAGCCAACGATCGGGACCGGCCTTTAGCCGTTGTAACAGACGTTGATTTTTTCGACAGCCTGCCCGCGTCGTTAAAGCAACCCGCGAAGGGAATACCTTGTCTGTCAACAGAGGCGAGCCTTCTTTACACTTCTGGAACGACAGGCCGCCCAAAGGGCTGCATTCTTACCAACGACTATCATTTAACCGCAGGACAATGGTACGCAGATTTAGGTGGCCTGATCGATATTCGGCCCGGACAGGAACGGATTTATAATCCGCTACCTTTGTTCCATATGAATGCGGCCGTCGTATCACTTGGATGCATGTTATTAACCGGGGGATGTTTGATTATCCCTGATCGTTTCCATCCTCGCAGCTGGTGGCAGGAGGTTTGTGAAACGCAAGCGACGATTATTCATTACTTGGGTGTCGTGCCGCCGATGCTGCTCAATCAACCTGTTTCAGAGTATGAAAAGAAACATGTCATTCGCTTTGGTGTCGGGGCGGGGGTTGAGCCAGAACTGCATGGCATTTTTGAAGAGCGTTATGGTTTTCCACTTTTAGAAGTTTGGGGCATGACGGAAACGGGCCGTATTCTTGGGGTGTGTGATGAACCGCGAATGATTGAAACACGGGCTTTTGGCCGCCCTTCAACGGGTATGGAGGCCATGGTCACAGATGAGAATGGCCAAGAGGTTCCGCGCGGGGTGCAAGGTGAACTCTGGGTTCGCTCTTCAGCGGAAAATCCGCGAAAAGGGTTCTTCGCCGGTTATCTGAATAATGAAGCAGCAACTGAAGAGGCTTGGGCCGGCGGTTGGTTTCACACCGGTGATACAGTGACGCAAGATGAAACGGGAATGCTATTTTTTGTGGATCGGATGAAAAATATCATTCGGCGGTCAGGCGAGAATATTGCCGCGGCCGAAGTTGAAGCTGTTTTGCAAAGCCATGAAGCTGTTGCCCAGGTGGCGGTTATTGCCGTGAAAGATGAGCTTCGCGAAGAAGAAGTTATGGCCTGTGTCGTGTTAATGGATCGGGTTGATGAGAGCGATGCGCTTGCGCGTGAATTGTTCGATTTTACTTTTGAGCGTTTGGCTTACTTTAAGCCGCCGGGCTGGATGCTGTTTTTGGATAAGCTGCCAACAACGGGTACCCAGAAAATTCAAAAAGCCCAAATATTTGGACCCGATTTAAATCCTTTGGAATCTGAGGGGCTTCGGGATTTTCGTTCCCTTAAAAAGAAATCCCGTTAAGCCTCATGTATGATTAAAGAAAAAGCCGCCGGAATTTCCGGCGGCTTTTTATCGCTCTGTCTTCCTTAGATCATGCCTAGCTTGCAGGTAAGAGATCAGGAAGGAATGTTGTGATGACTGGGAAATACCACAATAGCAGTAAGCCCACGATCTGGATGCCAACAAATGGAATGATCCCACGGTATATATCCATTGTTGTCACACTTGGCGGCGCAACACCGCGCAGATAGAACAAGGCAAACCCAAAGGGAGGCGTGATGAAGGATGTTTGCAAATTCACCGCAATCAAAATCGTAATCCATACCGGTGGCATCATAGTCGGATCCGCTGCATAAATAACGGGGCCAACAATTGGGATAACAATGAAAATGATTTCAATGAAATCCAAAACAAAGCCCAAGAAGAACAACACGATCATAACTACAATCAACAATGTCTTCGGATCTTCAAATGAATGAAGGAATTCCTGAATATAATGTTCACCGCCGAAAGCCCGAATGGTTAGGCTGAGGAATAGGGACGCGATCAGAATAACAAAAACCATACAGGTTACTTTTGTTGTCTCATTCACAATCGCCGACATCACCCGGCCTCTGATTAGCACCCAACAAGAATAGAGTAAGCCAAAAAGGGCAATGTGATAGGCAATGATTGAAACAATAATTGCAACCTTATTGTCAAAGTCGACTTCATCCATTTCTAAGCGAAGATCAAAGTTACCGCGCATTAGAAGAAGAATAATGATCGCCAGTGACGCCCAGATAATTGATCTATTCGAAAGGTTTAAATCTTTTAACCGGCGATTTGCGGCAAGCATAATCGCACCTGCAGCCCCAAGAGATGCAGCTGCAGTTGGATTTGTGATGCCCCCTAAAATTGATCCCAAAACCGCGACAATTAGGATCACGGGAGGGGATACGACGCGAAGTACTTCAATTTCCAGTAACCGGATCATCGCGTGTTTCAAGCCATAAACAATCATGGCGGCAGGACCAATATAGTAAAGTGCCTTAAGGCCTCCACTCGCGTTGCCTGGAACAAAGAACCAGTCAGCAATCAGAACCAATAGCGCACCAAAGGCACCAACGACTAAGGGTGTCTTCGCGTAGGTTGGCCGCAAAGCAAAAGACAATGTAAAGATAAAAGTTACCAGCACCAAGATCGCAAAAGTCCCTGAAGACAGATACCCGCCTGTCGGCATTCCTTCTGCTGCGCTACCAATATGCCCCGTAAGAGTAAAGCTAATCCATAGGGCAATTAATAGGATAAGAGGGCCAAAGATTGCCGCTGCCAAAAACCAGGGGTTTTGGCGGTAGTATTGCAATAGCCTGTATGGGTCTGGGTCACCGAGTTGAACAGGTGGTGCCTTATCCCGGTTTAGAAGGGCGAAAGTCAAGGCATAGGTGCCATAGAGGAGTGCAAGCATGACACCGGGAATGAAGGCAGCTTTAAACAGGGTACCTGTTGATAGCACTGCTGGCTCTCCCAGCATTTCCAGTACGGTAATACCAAGTTTGTCGGCGCGTGCTTCCTGACCGATTGAATACATGTCACCGACGATGGATCCCAACAAAACGATCACGATTGAAGGTGGGATGATTTGGCCCAAAGTACCGGAAGTCGCGATAACCCCGGTTGCCAGTGATTTTGAATATCCATGCTTCAGCATAGTGGGCAAGGCAATCAAGCCCATGGTGACCACAGTTGCACCCACAACGCCTGTTGAGGCGGCAAGTAACGTTCCAACTAAAACAACGGCAATGGCAAGGCCGCCGGGCATTGTGCCAAACAGCTTGGCCATAGTGGTCAGAAGGTCTTCAGCAATATTTGAACGCTCCAACGCAATACCCATCAACACGAAGAGGGGGACAGCTAGAAGGGTTTCAACATTACCGCCAAAGGCACGAGAAAAGACACCTTGAGCCCAAGTGGACTCCGTCGAAAGCATGGCTTTTTCCCAACCGCCCTCGAAGACTGGAATCTGTGTCATAGTTCCGTTAATTTCCTGCAATGTATAAAGAAGACCAGCCTCATTCAAAGCAGCAATGACGACAAAGCTCACAAAAGCGGAGCCGGAAATCGCATACGCTACAGGGTATCCAGATAGAATACCGCCAAATAGCGAAATCGCGACAATTATCAGCGAAAGTTCAACGCCGGTAAAACCAAATAACATGGGTTAAAACTCCGAGATAAATTAAAGTGGATGAACTGGCGCGTCAGGATTGACACTGTTTTCAATATCATCGGCAAACAAGTAATGGGTCGGAATTTCTTTATCACGTTCCAACAATGCTAAAATACAGCGCATGAGGAACGTAACCGCACAAATGAACATCAACGCGGCGAATAGCAGAACCATAAATTTGAAAACCCATACCCATGAAAATTCAGCGGTTCCAGAGGTTTCAAATCGGAAGTTCCGCCAACGACTTGAATCTGACCAAATATTCAGTGGTTTTTGCGCAAAAACTGCGTTCATGGCAATTGGCCATGAGAACCACCACAGCATCACGGTGGACGGGATGAAGAATATTATTGTTCCGATCAGGTCAGTCCATTGTTTCGTTCTTGTCTTGCAAGAGGCGTAGATCAAATCAACGCGAACGTGACCACCTTCAATGAAGGTATAGGCCGAAGCGCAAGCAATCAGAATGGTATTGTAGAACTTCAATTGTCCTGACAGCCATTGTAGTTCTTCATCTATGAGATTAATGCCAAGAGGGGAGAATACAATTTCGTTTCCGCGAAATATCTGGCCTACCGAGATAATAATAACCTGCTGTAAAACCATCAGTAGGGCGAACCAAGCCGCAGCCTTACCTATTTTCCCGTTAAAATTTTCAAGTCCCTGAACCGTGCCATACAAAAAACGACGTTTGTATATGCCAATTCCGATTAATATCAAAATAAGTGCTAAAACCATGAAAAAGAATTCATGTGACATGCCGACCAGTGTCAGCATGTTCATTTTAGCCTTCAGTGTTTCAAGATTAGCCCAATTATAAATATGAACGGGCAACATCGCCAGGTTCACAAAACCCATTAGAAAATTAAGTAGAAATGTCCCAATCGCTTCCATAGCGGTTCTTTCTAATCACCACCGATGGTTCAAAGAGTGCGAGCGTATTATTTGAAGAAGAGCCTGATCAG
Organism: Sneathiella sp.; assembly: GCA_034669685.1. GTDB lineage: Bacteria > Pseudomonadota > Alphaproteobacteria > Sneathiellales > Sneathiellaceae > Sneathiella. The sequence goes on along the minus strand of JAXMOU010000001.1, from coordinate 1,138,187 downwards.
TCTTAATGTCCCTGATTTTACTGCGCCCCGCCTGTATATAACCAATTTGGCTATTTGCATTTCGTTGAATGCCAGTTCACTTTAAATTGCTTCATAGGCGACCGAAATCATCTAATCCGTCAATTTTGCACTAATAATTTAAACCTAAACGGACTGTCTGTAATAAAGTGGGAAACCGGGCAATGTGCCCGGTTTCCTGTTTGCCGTAATCGTTTGGATTAACCCAAAACGCGTGTACGCTGACGGGCATATGCCACAGAGGACAGTTCGTCCCATTTAGCAGATGCTTTCATGGATTTTTCGACGGATTCTCTAACTTTCTTAAAGAATGGATCATCCATGTTTTCGTCAAGGACTTCGATAGATGCTTTACCGAATGCATCCCAAACATCATCAGGGAATTCAAGTGTCTGTACACCCGCTGCCTGTAGACGAACAAGTGCTGCAGAGTTGTTGTTCAAATACTGATGAAGGTTCCACTGGTTGGTTTCAGCAGATGCCACTTCGATCATTTTCTGGTGCTCTTTGCTAAGACTGTTGAAACGCTCTTTATTAACAGCAACAGAAAGACCCGCACCTGGCTCATGGAAACCAGATGTATAGTAGGTTTTGGTGATTTCTTGGAAGCCAGCTTTTTCATCGGCCCAAGGACCAATCCACTCAGTTCCGTCAATCGCGCCAGATGCCAGAGCTTGATAAACTTCTGAACCTGGAAGTGTTTGAACAGATGCGCCCAATTTACCAAGTGCTTTACCGCCAAGACCAGGCATACGGAATTTCAATCCGTTAAAGTCAGCAGCAGATTTGATTTCTTTACGGAACCAACCACCAGCTTGTGGGCCTGTATTGCCGCCTAGGAATGAGTGAAGACCAAACTCTTCACCGAGCTCCAGATGCATGCCATGTCCACCACCATGGTAGTACCAGTTATGCAGTTCTGTTGGTGTCATACCAAAAGGTACGGCTGTAAAATATGCGAATGCTGGATGCTGTCCAACATAGTAGTAGTCGGCAGCATGATACATGTCGGCCTGACCAGATGTAACAGCATCGAACACAGGTCCAAGGCCTGATACGAGTTCGCCTTGTGCTTTGACGTCGATTTCAAGTGTGCCGCCAGACATTGCATTTACTGATTCTGCTACATGTAGAGCAGCATCAAAAACGCCTGCCAAGCCCCGACCCCAAGAGGTCACCATAGTTAGCTTTTCGCGGCCCTGTGCAAGAGCAGGTGTCCCGATTGCCATAGTACCAGCAGCACCGGCGAGACCCGCAGATTTAATAAATTTACGACGATCCATTAAAATATTCTCCCTGTAAATATAGGCTGGAATACCCTGTTAAAATTATTCCAGACCTAGAGGCGGATTATACGTAACCCTTCCGCCTTTCGGGAACAGAGTATAAAAATAAAAGCAATAAAGGCAACTAGTTAGTATTGCTAATTTGCCTATTATTTACATTTTTTTGGCTAAATTTTAGGCAATTTTAGAAAATGAAGGGAGTCCAGCCTTCTTTCGTAAGAATTTCCGCAGGTTGAAATCTTGTCTTATATGACATTTTGGGACTCTCGGAAATCCAATACCCTAGATAGATATGAGGTAGGCCCATTTCTTGGGCTCGTTGAATATGCCAAAGCACAAGATAGCTTCCAAGGCTCCGGCTTTTTAGTTCAGGATTGAAAAAGCTGTAAACAAGCGAAAGCCCATCATCCATTTTATCGGTGAGGCAAACAGCAAATAAAACGCCTTCTTGATCTCGAAACTCAGTGAGCTGGGTCTCGACAGGACTATCTTCAATCATTGCCTGATAATCGGGATACTGCATATCGGACATTCCACCATCGGAATGTCGGGATTTCAAATACTGCTGAAACAGTTCGAAATGTTCGGCAGACGCTGCCGCCGGCATTTCCTTTGCATCTAAGTCCTGATTGTTCCGTAAGATACGTCTGTAGGATTTTTTGAGTTGGAAGTCCTCAGTACAAACACGGATAGGAATACAGGCGTTGCAATCATCACATGCAGGTCGGTACGCGAGATCCTGACTGCGACGAAATCCTGCCAGACTAAGTGTATTATGTAAATTGTCCGGATCTTTGCCCGCCAGAAGGGTTACAATTTTCTTTTCGAGTTTTCCAGACAGATATGGGCACGGCGCCGGGGGCGTCGAGAAAAAAAATCTGGATGGAATTTCCACTCGTTTCATTTGCGTTATGCCGTCTCAGTTATGGCGTTATATTTAATATATTGTCATCTATTGATTAGACTACACCCTAAATTCCTTAAAAACTTATATTAAGCCGTAATATATAGGCGCAATAATGGAAAAAATGAGCCAAAGTAGTACTACAAGAGGGGTTCCGGCCTTGAAAAAATCGATAAATCGATAATGACCAGGCCCCATAACCAACAGATTCGTTTGATACCCCATTGGCGTAGCAAAGGAACAATTAGCCGCAAAGATGACAGCAAAGACAAAAACCATGGGGTCAATTCCCAGCGTTTTTGCAATTCCAATCCCAACCGGTGTAAACAAAACCGCTGTCGCATTGTTGCTAAGGATATTCGTAATAATGGCAACGAGCAAGAAGAACAAAGATAAAATAATTGCCGGATGCGCACCATGGAGCAAACCGACTAAACTCTCTGCAAGGAAGATCGCGCCGCCTGTCGCCTGCATCGCTGCGCCAAGTGCCAGGGCAGCCCAAATGAGTAAGACAATCCGGCGGTCAATAGAACGGCTGGCTTGATGAATATTCAGGCAGCCACTGGCCACCATTGCGGTCGCCCCTCCAACTGCAGCGACAACAATCGGAACAAGGCCGGTTGCGGCTGTTATGACAATTGCACCGAAAATGAGAAGAGCCCGCCGTCCAAGCGCAAGTGCAGGGAGCTCACGCGTTGACCATTCCATTAATAGAACGTCAGGATTAGCTCGAAGGCGCATAATATTTGCGCGGCTACCCATCAGAAGCAATACATCGCCAGCCTCCAGACGAATATCCGTCATACGGCTGGTTCGGATCATACGGGATCGACGTTGAATGCCCAGAACAACGCAATTTGTGCGGTACCGAAAATTAATCTGATGCAGCGCACGGCCAATCATCCGCGATGCCGGAGCGACGACCACTTCAGCAACCATCTGGTCTTTTTCACTAGGAAGACCCGAACTATCCGTTCCCGTTTCCTCTTCGATATCGAGAAAATCTCCCAGTAGTTGGGGGTTGTCGGCAAATGAGTCGGTTAATGCTTTGCGTGTACCTGCAAATACGATGGCATCACCGGGTCGTAGCAACAGATCTTCAAATGGCGGTAGGAGAAGTTTGTCATCCCTTTGGATAAAGCGGATGGTAATATTGCGCAGACTTGGAAATTGTCCCGCGACAGCTTCTTCACCCACAAGAGGGCTATCTGCTGAAATCTCGAGCTGTACAATAAATTGCTTTCCCGAGATTTTGCCGCTGCTGTCTGTAATCGCCTCGCGATCTTGTAAAAGGTAGGGGATAACCAGCAAGGCATATATTAAGCCGGATGCAGCAAGGACGAGCCCCAGAACAGAAAAGTCGAAGAAATTAATCGCCGGGAGCCCCGCGTGAACGACAGCAGCCGAGACCAACAAGTTGGTTGAAGAGCCGATCAGTGTTGTCATGCCACCAAGTATCGAAGCGTAACTCAATGGAATCATCAGACTGGACGTTGACTTGTGGAGCCTTTCAGCGAGCGCCGTCATAAGCGGAATAAAGATCACCACGACGGGAGTGTTATTCATAAACGCGCTAATGCAAAGTACCGTCGTCAAGACCAGCGAGATTGCTATAAAAGGATGGTGGCGACGAATTGCGACCAGCATACGAATAGGTTTTTCCAAGGCGCCTGTTCGCACGATTCCTTGGCCAACAACAAGAAGGGATAGAACGGTAATGAGCGCCGGATCGGCCAACCCAGCCAAAATATCATTCGCGCTCAGAAGTGACGTGCCGCTTTCATCTACAAGAGGATAGATATAAAATAACAGCAGGAGACCACTAATCACGGCAACGGATGAGATCTCAAGCTCGATCCGGTCGCTTGCAAAGGCGTACATTGCAACAGCAATTATCCCAAAGACCAGCCACATATGCAGTTGAGTTTCAATCATAAATTCTGTAATTCCACGCTATTGTTCGAAGAAATAAAACAATCTTATTCAAACGCAATTAGTTTTAGGTCCCAAGTTCTCATATCATGAGGATTGTCAGCAATCATGCAAGTACCACGTTGAACTATAGTTCACTTTTTAAGAGTTAAGTTTTTGCATAAACACGAAAATTATTATTGGTCGACGGTAAATAAGGCGCTCGATTTTCCTGCTCTGCCAGAACATGTTACGGCGGATATCTGCATTGTTGGTGCTGGTTTTACAGGTCTGGGGACTGCGTTAGAGCTTGCGGCAAAAGGCTATAAGGTTGTCGTGCTGGAGGCCGAGTATGTGGGGTATGGCGCGTCTGGTCGAAGTGGCGGGCAGGTGGCGTCCGGTTATTCTTGTGGGATGATGGAGACGGCGGACATTGTGGGAAATGCCGACGCGGCGAAACTTTGGGAATTCTCAGAAATGGCCAAAGAGATTCTGCATAACCGGTTAGCTCAATTTAATATTGAATGTGATTATCGGGACGGCGAATATTATGCGGCTCCACGGCATTCTCACCTGAAATGGTTGCAAAAAGAGATGTCATTTGTCGAAGACAGTTATGGGTATGAGAAATATCGATGGATTGATCTTGACGAAATGAGGGAGGTCATGGCCGGTAATCGGTATATGGGGGCCCTTCTGGATTTGGAAGGCGGTCATTTAAATCCGCTAAACTATGTTGTTGGAATGGCAGATGCCGCGGCGTGCCTGTCGGCCCGTATTTTCGAAAATTCAAAGGTTCTATCCTATAGAACTGATACCGCAGGCGGGAAAGTCGAAGTCTTGACCGAACACGGGAAAGTAACTGCGAGTTCAATTGTTCTTGCGGGAAATGCCTATATGCGAAATTTAGCGACTCCGTTGGAGCGGCGAATGATACCGGCGCGCAGCAGCATTCTGGCAACAGAGCCGTTGGGTAAAGATAGAGCGTGGGAGTTGTTGAAGTCGTCAGCCTGCGTTGCAGACACCAACTTTGATCTCGATTATTTCAAATTTACACCCGATAACAGGCTGGTTTATGGGGGGCAGGATCTGTCTTTTGGGGATTCAACAAAACAAAATAATTCAGTTCGCAGCAGCATGCTGAAAACATTTCCAATGTTGAAGGATGTCAAAGTTGATTATTTCTGGAGCGGGGAATTATCTATTACCCGAAAAAGATTGCCTGATATAGGTAAGCTGTCAAATAACGTTTATTATGCGCAAGGATATTCAGGGCAGGGGGTGCCGTTATCGGCAATCGTTAGCCGAATTCTAGCAGATGCAATTAATGGTGATATGACGCGGTTCGATGTATTTGCACGTATCCCGCACAGCTATATTCCCCGAAGCAGGCTGCTTCAGGTGCCGCTCTATTATACGGTCTTGCTATGGAACAGACTTAAAGATCTTTTGTAGTTGGCGATGCCAGGCGCACCCCGCTACTTGTCAGATAATCGTGGACCAAACGCCCTTTTGGATTGAGCAGAGATACGAGTAATATCAGGGAAGAGGTAATCGCCAGACTGACATAAAATAATCCAGAGTGGATAAAAGCGGTCAGGTAATCAGGCTTTTCACCAGAATAAAGATACACTTCAATTCCCATGGTCCGCATACCAACCGTTGCATTCCATTCACTGCCAATCGTTAGCGTGTGATAGGCCAAGGGTATTAATGCCAAGCCGACTGCGAGAAGCGGCGAAAGTAGCCCAAGGCTCACAATGCCCATGATTGTCGCGATAAGGGTTGCCACTACGCTGATGCAAAAAATGCAAACAATATCGATGAGATATGCAATCAAACGTTTGGTTCTAATACCGTCAAAGGAATCCAAACTTTGAGTTTCAAAGTTGTCTGATTTGTTAGCTTTCAAAGAGGAAAGCTGAATAGATGGTTCGCGTTCTAAAGCCACGTCTCGGGGGTCTCCTCGATTTGACGATATTGAATTCCTCTACCTCAGTTACACCATAAATGGTAAATGTAGGCATGTGTTCAAGGTTATTTTGATAAATGGTGTTTGTACGTTAGGTTATAAACACGATGTAACGCGCTGAAATAGATGAATAATATGTCGAAAGTACCGCCAATTTTTATAGCGCTTGCAATTCAGGCATTCGCCTTCCTAATTCTATATTTATCGCTGCCGTGGATTGAAATCCAGTTTAACTCAAATATACCGGTTATATTAAAAATACTGGTTCAGGGGGTGATCGCAGCAATTGGCTCTTATTGGTTCCGGCAATCTTATTGGTGGGTGCTCATTCAGCTATTCTTTCCCTTGCTGTTACTTTTCGCGCTTCGTGTTGACGTTCCCATTTGGATCTTTCCCGTCATCACCGTTTTATTGGCGGCGGTGTTTTGGAATGTGGTCTTTAATCGGGTTCCTTTGTATTTGACCAATGATAAAACCGCCCGGAAACTATTGACGATTATCCCTAAAACAGAGGGTATAAAGTTCGTAGATTTAGGTAGTGGGCTGGCAAATACGCTTCGCGATTTGGCGATTGAGCGGCCCTCTCAATCCTTCTTTGGTTATGAAACGGCTCCAGTGCCTTACGTACTTTCCTGGGTTCTGACACGCTTGAAGGGTATGCGCAACGTCCGTCTGATGCTGAAAAGTATCTGGAACGCGAACCTTGCAGAATATGATGTTGTATATTGCTTCTTGTCGCCAGTGCCTATGAAACGTCTGTATGATAAGGCTAAAGCGGAAATGAAACCGGGCAGCCTGTTTATAAGCAACAGTTTTATCGTCCCGGGGCAAAAGCCGGATCGCACGGTAACTGTCTCGGATGGTCGTAAAACCAAGTTGATGATCTGGAAAATATAGTTATTTCAGGTTCGGGGGCAGGACCGGAGTTTCCCGAAGCAACGTTAAGCTTATGCGTCTGTTGCCGGGATTTGATGGATCATCCGCAATCATCGGATCGATATCTGCTTTACCTGCGACGCGCTCGATACGCTGTGGATCCAGTCCAACCTCGACCAAGGCACGCCTGCTGGAATTAGCTCGATCGGAAGAGAGTTCCCAGTTGGTATATTCAGCATTTGAAAAGCCCGAACTGTCGGTGTGGCCATCAATGGCTAAATTATTTGGTAAAGGCTCGATTGCTTTGACGATCTTTGCCATCAGTTTTTTAATTCTGGGTTTAATGGTCACGCTGCCGGGATCGAACATACTTTCATCATACTGATCGACAATTTGAATGCGTAAACCCTCTGGTGTCATATCGATGATAATATTGTCTTCAAGGCCGGCCATTTCAGGGTCGCTTGCAATGGCAGCTTTGATCTGATCTTTGGTCTCTTCAAAGCTTGCCTCTTCAAGGGCGGCTAATCTTTCCAGAAACTCTGCTTCATCAATCTCGCTTTTGCCATCTTCGCTGGCATCGTCTTTCGATCCCTGTTCTGGCGGTGAAATGCTGGAAACAACAGATGGTGTGCCTGTATTAGATGTCATTGCACCTTCGGTTTGCATACTGGTACCACCCAGAACGCCACCAGCACCTGACTCGCTGGAGCTGGCAACCGTGGGCGCAAAATAATCAGAAATTCCCTGTTTTTGAACAGCGTCCGTAACGTTGAGAAGCCAAAGCAATAGAAAGAATGCCATCATTGCAGTCACAAAATCCGCATAGGCAACTTTCCACGCGCCGCCATGGTGACCATGTCCAGCTTTCTTGATCTTTTTAACGATTATGGGGGCGAGTTCGTCAGCCATATTATCCGCTATTCGTTATAAAAATGATTAAACAGTTGGGGCGTTGTTACAGGCTTCTTCCACTTCGGTGAAGGAAGGCCGCTCGTGGCTGTAGAGGACTTTGCGGGAGAACTCGACAGAGACGGCAGGTGCGTATCCTTGAAGATGGGCCAATAAGCCAACTTTCATGCATTCATAATATTTGCCATCGGCTTCGAAATATTGTTGCAAGTTGGTTCCCATAGGGGCGACCAGGCCGTACGCCACCAGAATACCAAAGAATGTTCCCACAAGCGCAGCACCGATAAGACCACCCAGAACCTCAGGGGGCTCAGCAATGGAACCCATTGTCACAATCACGCCCAGCACGGCCGCAACAATACCAAATGCCGGCAAGGCTTCACCGAGAGACACAATCGACGCCGCCATGGCGTGATGTTCGTTATGGTGAGTTTCAAGGTCCTGATCCATTAGGTTTTCAACTTCATGTGGATTTTCGGTGCCCATGGTCATTAGGCGCAGGTAGTCGCACATGAAATCCATCGCGTGATGGTTCTTGGTAAAGGAAGGAAAATTTTGAAACAGAGCACTGTCTTTAGGGTTCTCGATATGGGGCTCCAACGCAATCATCCCTTTGGTTTTTGCCAGCTTGAAAATCGCATACATCAAGGTCAATAGTTCTGAATATGCTTTTTTGTCATAAGGAGTCCCCTTAACCAGCGCGCCTAAACTGCCGAGTGTTCCAAAGATCACCCACTTTGGGTTTCCTTGCAAGAACGCACCAATACCGGCCCCCAAAATAATAAGAAACTCAAGGGGTTGAAAGAGGACGCTTAGTTCGCCATGCGGCATATACCCGCCTGCGACACATCCAAATGTAACTACGACTCCAATGATAAAGAACATTCTCGGCTCGGCCCTTGTTAGCATATCTATTTGTTAGCAAGGAGATATTGCGCGAAATTTGGTTAATAAACAGTGTGCAATTTGAGGAAGTTTTTAACTATCGCGCGATTTCGCCATTTTCTGATCCTTATTTTTGGCTTCGTAAAGTGTATGTAGCGGGTCGTATTTCGTGGATGCCGATCAGAGAAATGGAAAAAAAAAGATGATTTTGCCATCAGGCTGTGGGAAGGTGCCCCTCAATCAGTATATTAATAGATAAATTGTGACATATGACATTTGATGCCAGACAATTTCGGGATGCACTAGGGTGTTTTGCTACGGGGGTGAGTGTAATTACCTCCATAAACCAACAGAATGAACCCCTTGGCGTTACGGTAAATTCTTTTAGTTCCGTCTCGTTGGACCCGCCCCTTATTTTGTTTAGTTTGGGGCATGGCGGAAACCATTGTAACGAGTTCAAGCAATCTGGGAAGTTTGCCGTTAATATTCTGAGTGGTAGTCAAATGCACTTGTGTGAGCGATTTGCCTCCCCAATTGAAGATCGATTTTCCGATATTGAATATACCGTGGGCGAAAATGGTGTTCCCGTATTTGAAGACTCGCTTGCGATACTGGAATGCGAAACTTTTGCCCTGCAAGAAGCCGGAGACCATCTGGTGTTCATTTGCAAAGTGACAAATGTAGTTGCCCAGACGGAAGAGCCCCCGTTGCTTTTCTATAAAGGCTCTTTTCCCAAACTTAGCTGAGGCTTTTGGCTTAATCCTACCGCTCTGACCAGTCGGGTCTAAGCGTCAATATTCCGATTGCATTTTTGGTGTAATCTTTGGGATCTGTTGTCATTTGTCTGTATTTCATATTCGACCAATCCGCTGCCATATCGTCATAAAAAGGGGAGAAAAAGATCCCTGATTGCCCGGTTGAATGAATGTATAGAGATTTGTTCAAGTTTGAAAAATCGTAAATTGTTCGTATGGATGCGGCATGGGTATTGGCAAAGGGCGCCTTTTCGTCCCCTATGTTATGTCGGCCCACATTTACGGTATAAGTATCCCCCATTGAGGGGACCGTTATGTCGAAAAGTTTATTAAGTGGCGGAACCCGCGAGAAGGGGGTGTGGGTGCTATGGGCTATATGCGCTTGCCCCCAACGCCAATCTTGCATGTTCTCTCCGTAGCGAGCCTGCAAATCTACCAAGGCATCTTGAAGTGAGATTTGTAGGATATCGGCGCAAACCTCCAAGTCTTGAGTTTCGATATTATCGCACCAAATTCCTTGCCGGTTGACGTTGCTGAGTACATTTTTTAGGAAAAGGGGGCGCTGGCGGTAGTAGCTTGCGAAAAGAGTTCCCAGTTCATCGGCGTAAACCGCTTTATTGAGCGTTTTCATCCAAGCGTTAAAAATGAGCGGCGCAACAGCCGATTTTGTCATGCGGCCATCCCATATAGATAGTTCGGTTAAGGCTTTTCGAGACAACTCATCCAACGGCTTCGTCGTGAGCAAAATAACGAGTAGGTCCTCAGCCATTTTTGAGAAGGTATCCGATTGGATATCAAGGAAAGTTTCCATGCTATGCATGTCTTCCTGCTCCAATCGCTCTGCAATCCGGTTTGCCCGGTAAGGAGATGCCCAGTCGCTGGTGATGAAATGAGGGTATTTTCCATCGACTATTTTTTGATTGGCGGAATAAAATTGCCCGTTCTTGGGATTATAACCCTGGGGCAGTTCGTTAAAGGGAATAAACCCCTGCCAATCATATTCCGCAAGCCAGCCGGGAGAGGGAAGGCGGCCTTTAGCCAGGTTTTCAGCTTTTCGAACAGGAACTAACGCAGGGGCATAAAACCCAATATTTCCCTCAACATCCGCATAAACCATATTTTGCTGCGGGCTTGTGAAATTTTGGATGGCGGATTTGAATTCGGTCCAGTTTTTAGCTCTCATCATCGGAGCGGCAGAATCTGGGGTAATATCTTTTTCCGATAACCCCGTCCAGGCGAGGGCCAAAACCGTATTGTCCGCTAGATCATCTGCGGTAGACGATAAAATATCCGAAATGACGGGGCCATGGCGTGTGGTTCTGACGGTAATGACAACGGGATCGGCATCCTTGATTTTGATTGTTTCCTGCCGTTCGGTGAACGGCTCCCAACCGTCAGGGGTTTTGTATCGGCTCGGATCGGCCGGATCAACTTGCTCAAGATAAAGATCTTGAACGTCTGGCGCGGTATTTGTGTAGCCCCAAGCAATATGATTGTTACGCCCCAAAATGATACTAGGTAATCCGGGAAGTGTCGCCCCAATCACATCAAGTGAAGGCGTTTTAAGATGCGCGAAATACCAAAGCGAGGGCGCGGCTAAACCCAGATGGGGATCATTCGCCAGAAGCGGTAATCCGGATTGGGTGCGTGAGCCATCAACGACCCAATTGTTGGATCCAGCCCCTTCAGGGAGCGGCGGCGGAAAGGCGGCCACAAGCTTGTCTAGGTCAAGTTGACTTGTTTTGTAATAGGCAGAGAAATCGGGAAGGGCGTATGGATCGTCGCCAGGATAGGGCGGTAAAATTTCCAGAACTCTTTGCGGGGAGAGGGTTTTGAGCAGGCGCATTCTTTCCAGTTCACGCCAAAGGTTACTGCTTAAATCCCATGACATCATTTTCATCCAGACCAGCGAGTCTGTGACGGTCCATTTTTCAGGCTTCATATTCAGAATTAGAAATTCGGGGGGCAGCGCGCCTTTATGCATTTCGAGCTGCGCATTTACACCTGCGGTATAGGCCTTAAATAGAATTTTTGTCTCGTCAGACAGATGATTGTAGGTCTGTTTTGCCGCTTGGTAAAAGCCAACAGTGCGTAGAAATTTATCTTTTGAAAGGGCCGCGCTTCCCAATACTTCAGACAGCCGTCCGGCGCCAATACGCCGGTTCACTTCCATTTGCCACAATCGATCCTGCGCATGAACAAAGCCAAGGGCAAATGATACGTCCGCCAAAGAAGTCCCTTCGATATGGGGCACCCCGCTGGCGTCGCGGATTATGGAAATGTTATTCGAAATACCGCGAACATGGACCTCGCCTTCGGTTTTTGGAAGGGCGGAGCGTACATAGAAAAATAACCCAATGCCGATTAATAAAATCAGGCTGAAAATCAAACCACTGAACTTCGCAAAATTTCGCATTCGTTATTCATCCTCACAAACCGACGCGTCATTGTTATCAGAAGACCATACAATATCAACCATGGTCCATAATTTCGTGATACGGAATAACAGGGTTCAATTAAGCCTTCCATGTTGATAACAGGTTCAGTACAACTAGGAAAAGTTAAACTCGGAGGGTCAAGTCTATGGGCAAAAAAGCAGCATTTATCGGTCTCGGTGTCATGGGATATCCAATGGCAGGTTTTCTGCAAAAGGCAGGATATGACGTGACGGTTTATAACCGCACAGCTGCTAAAGCGGAAAAATGGGCCGCTGAATATGGTGGATCTTTTGCAGCTACGCCACGGGAAGCGGCCAAAGCCGCTGATTTAGTGATGGCTTGTGTTGGTAATGATGATGACCTGCGCAGTGTTGTTCTGGGTGAGGATGGTGCATTTGCTGGAATGCATAGCGGAGCTATCTTTGTTGATCATACGACTGCTTCATCAGAGGTTGCCGTGGAGTTGGCTGCCATTGGCATTGAAAAAGGATTTGGTTTTGTCGATGCGCCAGTATCGGGCGGTCAAGCGGGCGCGGAAAACGGTGTTCTAACCGTTATGTGCGGCGGGGAGCAGGCCGATTTTGACGCGGCTGCAGTTGCAATTGATGCCTATTCACAGGCCTGTAAACGTCTGGGCGGCGTTGGCGCCGGGCAGACGACAAAGATGGTCAACCAGATTTGCATTGCGGGTGTCGTTCAAGGCCTTTCCGAAGCTATTCATTTTGCCCAAAAAGCAGGTTTGGACGCTGAGAAAGTGATTGAAGTCATTTCCAAAGGTGCTGCACAAAGCTGGCAGATGGAAAACCGCTATAAGACAATGATTGCCGGTGAATTTGATTATGGTTTCGCCGTTGATTGGATGCGCAAGGATTTGGGAATTTGCTTGAGCACAGCAAAGCAAATTGGGGCGAGCTTACCAGTTACAGCGCTGGTTGATCAGTTCTATGCGGATGTTCAAAATACGGGCGGCGGGCGAAAAGATACTTCCAGCCTGATCACGCGCCTTCGCAAACTATCCTAAAGATCCAATTGTTTCTGATCCTTAAAAGCGAGGGGTTGGGCAAAATTGGCGGTCCAGTAATACATTTTCGGTCCATTCTGAGTGGTTTTATAGCTTGGTGTTAGGCCAACGCCAATATGGATAAAGTTAGGGTTAATCAGGTTTTTATGGTGCGCGGGACTGTTTATCCATATTTGGAAAGCCGCCCGTGCATTCCCTTCACAAAAGGCGATGTTTTCGGCGGCTTCCATAAATAGATACTCAGCGGCGTTGATCCGCTCATGAAAAGTACTGCCACCTGCACCAATATGTGCGAAATGTTGGCTGTGTTGCATATACTTTGAATGGGCTATTGCCGCTGCCATCAAACAGGCGTTAAAATTAAAGGGCGTTAAGTTCCTGTCAGTTCTCATCTCGTTTATCAGAGATACCAGGTCCTTGGCTTGGCTCATGCGGCAGGTCCCCCTTGCTGAATGCCCTTTAAAGACATGTATTGATTTAGATGTTAGAAGTTCTGCTGGTCAGACGCAGGGGCTTCAATGTCTGTGAATAAGGAATAGTATTGTGGTGAAAAAAAACGGTTCTCCAGAAACGATCACGGCTCAAGGCTTCGGGTTAATGGAAAATAGCTCTAAGGGCGTTATTCCGGGCATCTATCCCAGCACGACCTATGAGCGGGAAATTGATGGGAGCTATCCAACAGGACGCGTTTATTCCCGGGATCAGAATCCAAATTATGATCAGCCGGAACAGATTTTGGCGCATCTTGAAAAAGGTGTCGATGCAATGCTGCTGTCTTCGGGGATGGCAGCCGCTGTCACCGTTTTTCAGGGATTGAAGCCCGGCGATCACATTGTGGCGCCAAAGATCATGTACTGGGCACTTCGAAACTGGTTGCTCACTTTAGGCGCAGAGATAGGTCTGCAGACGACATTTGTTCAAAATGGTGATTTGGATGCCGTTCAGGCTGCAGTTATCCCGGGTAAAACCAAATTGCTTTGGATGGAAACACCCGCCAACCCAACATGGGTCGTGGATGACATCGCTGCATGGGCCGAAATCGCGAAGAAAGCTGGTGCGATACTGGCCGTTGATAACACGGTTGCGACGCCTGTTTTGACCCGGCCGATTGAGCATGGTGCAGATATTGTTATGCATTCCGCAACGAAATATCTGAACGGTCATTCAGATGTGATCGCAGGGGCGCTCGTAGCAGCAAAAGATAGCGAGTTTTGGCAAAAACTTCGCCGCATTCGAAATGCGGGCGGCGCTGTTCTTGGTCCCTTTGAAGCCTGGCTGCTGATGCGGGGAATGCGCACCTTGCATATTCGGGTCAAGGCGGCATCTAACAATGCAATGACGATAGCGAAAGCGATGCAGGATAACCCTTATGTTGAAGAAGTTCTTTACCCGGGGTTACCATCGGATCCTTCCTTTGAAGTTAGTCAGCGTCAAATGTCTGGCGGTTTTGGTGGCATGATGAGCATTCGGGTGAAGGGCGGCGAGCAGGCTTCGATGGATGTAGCCGGGCGCTTGGAGCTTTTTAAGCGCGCGACTTCACTTGGCGGAGTTGAAAGCCTCGTCGAACATCGGGCCAGCATCGAAGGCGCGGGAACACCGTGCCCTGTTGATTTGTTGCGTCTGTCTGTTGGTATTGAGTCTGCCGCTGATCTGATTGCAGATCTGGAACAGGCGCTGAAGGGTTAGAAATGGGAACGCTTATTGTAACGGGCGGAAGCCGCGGTATTGGTGCGGAAATTGCCCGGCGTGCTGCTGATGCAGGATATGCGGTGTGTTTAACCTATCATAGTAATGCGGCGGCTGCTGAAACCGTGGTCCGTGATATTCAGGCCAAGGGCGGAACAGCACTTGCCGTACAGGCGGATGTCGCCGTTGAAGCCGATATTTTAAAGCTGTTTCAGGCGGTTGATAGCGAACTGCCGCCCCTGACTGCCTTGGTAAATAATGCCGGTATTCTGGAAACACACGGCAGTATCGAAGATATGACGTTTGACCGGCTGCAGCGGGTTTTAACAACGAATGTGACGGGTAGTTTCCTTTGTGCGCGCGAAGCGGTCTTGCGCATGTCGACAAAACATGGCGGTGACGGCGGTGGGATTGTCAATATTTCATCGGCTGCCTCGCGAATGGGCTCGCCGCACGAATATATCGATTATGCCGCTTCAAAAGGAGCGATCGATACATTTACAATCGGTTTGTCCAAGGAGCTTGCAGAGCAGGGAATTCGGGTGAATGCGGTTCGTCCAGGTGTTATCTACACGGATATTCACGCGCTGGGCGGGGAGCCCGGACGTGTTGATCGCGTAAAGGAAAATGTTCCCATGAAACGGGGCGGTGAGCCGCGGGAGGTTGCAGATGCCGCACTTTGGCTTTTGTCCGATGCGGCAAGCTACATCACGGGTGCTTTGCTGGATGTCTCTGGTGGGCGGTAGTCTTATCCGTTAAGCAATTTTGCGGCTTTGACCGCAAAATAGCTTAAGATGCCATCGCAGCCAGCCCGTTTAAAGCAAAGCAGGGATTCCATCATTACCTTGTCGTGGTCCAGCCAGCCATTTTCAGCGGCTGCCATCAGCATGGCGTACTCACCAGACACCTGATAGGCGAAGGTGGGGACTTTGAAATTTTCTTTAACCCGCTGGCAAATATCCAGATATGGCATGCCCGGCTTGACCATGACCATGTCCGCGCCTTCGGCAATATCCATGGCGACTTCCTGCAAAGCCTCGTCTGTATTTGCAGGATCCATTTGATAGGTGCGTTTATCACCAGTTCCAAGATTACCCGTAGATCCAACGGCATCGCGGAATGGGCCATAAAAGCCCGAAGCATATTTCGCTGCATAGGACATAATCGCAGTTTCAATATGGCCAGCATTTTCCAATGCTGCGCGAATAGCACCAATGCGACCATCCATCATGTCCGAAGGCGCGATAATATCGCAGCCAGCCTCAACCTGATTCAAGGTTTGGGCGACAAGGGCATCAATGGTTTTGTCATTCACCACATACCCATTTTCAAGCAGGCCGTCCTGACCATGAGTGGTGAAAGGATCAAGGGCCACATCACAAAGCACGCCCATTTCGGGAACGGCATCTTTAATCGCCTTAATCGACTTGCAGATAATATTATCCGGATTGGATGCCTCTTGGCCATCTTCGGTTTTCAAGGCCAGTTCAACGGCAGGAAAAAGCGCAATTACGGGAATGCCGAGGCTATGGGCTTCCTTGGCCGCTTTTGCCAACAGGTCTGTGCTAAGGCGTTGCACGCCGGGCATGGACGGGATATCAACCGCCAGATTTTTCCCCTCATGCACAAAAACCGGCCAGATCAGGTCATCAGGAGTCACATTGTTCTCTGCCACTAACCGGCGGGACCAGTCAAATTTCCGATTGCGGCGCAGACGGGTGTTCGGAAAGGTTCTGGATGGTGTTATCATATGGGGGACTTTCAGCTCATGACACTTTCTAGGCAGTATAATGCTGAGCAAGTGACGGGGCAAATTTTATCGAGAAAATTTTGACCAGTTGGCTGGCAAGGTATGTTCGTCAATTTCGATCGGCCCAGTGGGGTGGAGTTTTCAGCAATACATTTGCCTGCAATACAGATAGAGAGCAAGCGGAGAAACTAAAGCCAATCAAATTTGACTTACGCAATTGTTGGTAAAATGACGTAGCCAAATTTCCGTTCTTTTTTGATCACGTGCTTCATAATTTTGGATTGCCTGCTCGAGGTTATCAGATGCCGGTGTTTCTTTGTTAGTGCTGAGCTCAGTCAATCGCATCGTATACCATGCAGTTATACCGCCCTCAGGGGATTTTACAAATTTGGGAAACCTAGGTTCTTGTTTTTGAGCCGTTTGCCAGAGTTTGGGCAGCGAAGGTTCAAGGACAAGTGCGCGTGCTAATCCGACGATATCGACGTCACCACTTGCCACTGCCTTCTCAGCTTGTATATGTGTTTTAAAGCCACCGGTTAGCATGAGCGGCTTAGTCGTTACCGTCCGGGCGCGTTTTGCAAATTCGATGAAATAGGGTCCCGATCCCGCGCCATCGGAAGCAGCCTTTGCTCCCGGAAAATATGTTCCACCGCTGATATCGATCAGATCAATTGAGGATCGGTCTAATATTTTCAATACATTGAGCGCATCGTCATTAGTGAAACCGCCTTCCAGTTGGTCGGAGGAATTGAGTTTTAGGACGATCGGGAAATCAGATCCAACGGCAGTACGAACTGCTTGGATAACTTCTTGCAGAAGACGTGTACGATTATTGATTGCTCCTCCATATTGATCGCGCCGTTTGTTAAAAAGCGGCGAAAGGAATTGGCTAAGTAGAAATCCATGTGCTGCATGAATTTCCACACCGCCGAAACCAGCTTGCTTTGCTAATTGGGCTGTCTTTGCAAACTCTGAGGGCAATTGACGAATTTCGTCTATTGTCAGTTCGGCGCAGGTCAGCCCTGGCAGATCAAGTGCGCTTGGGCCTTTGGGGCGACTGGTTGGTAGGTAGGAAAGCGCGCCTGCGTGTCCAAGTTGCAGCCATATTTGTGTGCCGTGAACACTGCCTTGCTGGGCAAGTTTTTGAAAGCGAGTAAGGTCTGACGCTTCATTGAGAACAAGGTTTCCGGGCTTCTCGGCGAAATTTTCAGTCCCTTGCACTTCACCAATTATAGAGGCGGCAATTCCCCCTTCAGCCCAACGTTTATACAGGTTAATTTGTTCTGTTGTCGGGTGGCCTGTACCATCACCTAAGGAATCTGACATTGCGGATTTTACAATTCGATTCTTCAAGACTACGCCACAGGGTAATTTAAGGGGTTCAAACAAGGTTTCACTTTGTCGCACTTAAACTTCCAATGCTGGTTTGCCCGGATTTCGTTTAAATCTTTAAGCCAATCCGGAAATCAAATTCAGGTGTAAACTGATATTTTTCTGCAGGTGTGTATTATGTCGTAGCTGTTTCCTTTCTTCAAGTATACAGACTAAACCGTTCTAAAAGCGGCGGATTTTGCGGTGTATTTAATATTTACTCTTTTTAATTTACAAGCCAAACGATCGTTTGGCTGGCGTTGACAGGGGATAGACAAAACCGTATCACTTGGAAAAGAGTTTTGGAGGAAGCATAAAATGGATTTTAACCTGACAGAGGATCAGCAGGCGTTTCAGGAAATGGCACGCGGCTTTGCCAATGAAGTTTTTGCGCCCAAAGCTGAGAAATGGGACGAGGAAAAGATCTTTCCCGTTGATGAGTTGCGTCAGGCCGCTGAACTTGGATTTGCCGGAATTTATGTTGGGGAAGAATTTGGCGGATCGGCCTTAAAACGGTTGGATGCGGCGGTGATTTTTGAAGAGTTGGCATCAGGTTGCACCTCAACGGCTGCGTATATTTCAATTCATAATATGGCCAGTTGGATGATTGATCGGTTTGGAAGTGATACGCTTCGCGCCAAGTTCCTGTCAAAACTCACCACTATGGAACATTTTGCCAGCTATTGTCTGACCGAACCCGGGGCTGGATCTGATGCGGCATCTCTTCGAACCCGCGCCGTGCGGGACGGAGATGAGTATGTGATTAATGGGGGGAAGGCCTTTATTTCAGGTGGTGGCCGCGCAGATGTATATGTGACCATGGTTCGCACCGGTGATGACGGCGCTGGCGGCGTAAGCTGTATTGTTATTCCAAAGGACGCGCCGGGTATTAGTTTTGGCGCACAGGAACGTAAAATGGGTTGGAATTCACAGCCCACAGCAACGGTTCTGTTTGATGATTGCCGGGTTCCCGCCGAAAACCTTGTGGGTGAAGAGGGGCAGGGATTTAAAATCGCGATGATGGGTCTGGACGGGGGGCGCCTTAACATCGGGGCTTGTTCTATTGGTGCGGCTAAAGCTTGTCTTGAGGCGGCATTGGCCTACACAGCGGATCGCAAACAGTTTGGTAAAGCCGTTGGCGCATTTCAGGCCGTGCAGTTTAACCTTGCCGATATGGCGACCGAACTTGAAGCGGCCCGTTTGATGATCCGCCAAGCTGCGGCAAAGCTGGATGCCAAAGATCCGGAGGCAACACTGTATTGCGCAATGGCAAAGCGGTTTGCAACAGATGTGGGTTTCAACGTTTGTAATCAGGCATTGCAGCTTCACGGTGGCTATGGTTACTTAAGAGACTTTCCAATTGAGCGTTTTGTGCGCGATACAAGAGTTCACCAAATTCTTGAAGGTACCAATGAAATTATGCGGGTTGTTATTTCCCGCAAACTACAAGATGGACAAGGGCGTAATTAATATGTCTGAAGAGCAGGAAATTATCTTTGAAATCAAAGGTCAGTTGGGCGTTATTACCCTTAATCGTCCGAAAGCACTGAATGCTTTAACCCATGAAATGGCAATCGCACTTGAGCAGAAGTTAGGGGAATGGAGCATTGACGATGCTGTCGCAGCTGTTTTAATCAAGGGCGCTGGAGAGAAAGCCTTTTGCGCGGGTGGGGACGTTGTTCAACTGTATAAAGAAGGCAAAGCTGGAGGGGATTATCCTTATCGCTTTTACCATGATGAATATGTCTGTAACGCACGGGTAAAGCATTTCCCTAAACCTTATATTGCGTTCATTGATGGGATTGTGATGGGCGGCGGCGTTGGCGTTTCCGTGCACGGTAGCCATCGCATTGCAACTGAGAAAACCCTGTTCGCTATGCCCGAAACCGGCATTGGCTTGTTTCCTGACGTGGGGGGATCCTATTTCTTGCCGCGTTGTCCCGGTGAAATTGGCATGTATCTTGGACTGACGGGTAATCGGCTTAAAGCGGCGGATGCAATTTACGCCGGTATTGCAACCTCATTTATTTCTTCTCAGGATCTTGATGCTGTTGAGACAGCGCTATCAAGCATGGTTTTCTCAGGTGATCCATATACAGAGGTTGATCAGGTAATTTCCGTCTATAGCGGAGATCCGGGAGCAGCGAGCCTTTCTGAATTACAGCTCATGATCGACCGTCATTTTTCAAGTGAAACCGTTGAGGAAATTATCAGTGGCCTTGATCAGGAAGATGATGAGTGGGCCGTTCACACAGTCAAAGCACTTCGGATGAAATCCCCAACCAGCCTAAAATTGTCATTCAGACAAATTCACGAGGGGGCTGCCAAGAGCTTTGATGATTGTATGAAGCAGGAATGGCGGATGGTCAACCGGGTCATCAAAGGGGCTGATTTTTATGAGGGCGTTCGTGCCCTTTTGGTTGATAAAGATCAAAATCCAACCTGGACACCCGCAGCGCTGGAAAAAGTTTCCGATGCCGATATCGCAGCTTATTTCGAGCCACTGGATACCGGCGATCTGGAAATCTAGACGTTATTCAGGAGTAAAACCCTCTAAAATAACAAACTGACCTTCTGCGGCGCCGGCGCGCGCCGCACGGGCTGTTGTGTATTCTGGGCTGTGGTAACAGGCGCGGGCTGTGTCCAGATCAGGAAAGCTAAGCAAGACAACACGTAAAGTCTCCTCTTCCCCCTCCAGTGTTTCCATTGCACCTCCTCGAGTGAGGTAAGTTCCACCATATTTATTAATCGCAATAGGGGCGAGTGCTTTATAATTTTCGTACTGCACTGGATCGGTCACGTTGATACGGGCAAGCATATACGCGGTCATGAAACTTTCCTTCTTTTTGGTCGAAAGGGCTGCTACCCTTTCCGAAAGGCAAAATAATAAAGGGGAAAAGCGTGACCTACAAGTATGTGAACGTTGAAAAGAAAAATAGAATTGCCGTTGTCAGATTTGACCGTAATCATGACATGAACCCATTATCCGTAGAGCTGATGGAAGAATTGACGGATGTCGCACGGTCTTTCGAACAGGATACAGAGACAAATGCAGTTATCTTAACTGGCAATGGTAAGAACTTTTCTGCAGGTTTTGATTTAAAAGGGCCGGCTGTTAAAGCCCGTATGGAGGCGGGTATTCTGGAGCGTCGGAATATGCAATCCGTTGGCCCCCGAATGTGCGAAGCGTGGGAAAAAATAGAACCCATGACGATTGCTGCTATTGATGGATATTGTATCGGCGGAGGTGTTGCGCTGGCGGTGTCGCTTGATATGCGAATTGCCACAACGGCCTCGAAATTTTATGTGCCGGAAATTCGAAATGGTATGAATATGAGTTGGAATTCCGTGCCGCGAATGGTCAATCTGATAGGGCCTGCGCGGACCAAACAACTTTGTATCGTTGCGGATATTATCGCGGCAGAGGAGGCGCAGCGTTGGGGCCTTGTCGAAGAGTTGACGGAATCTGAAACTGCATTTGACCTTGCGTTTGAATATGCGACCAAGATCGCGTCGCGTCCGCCAATCCCGGTTCGAATGATTAAAAAAGGCGCGAGTGCCGCTGCAAATGCGTTGAACCAGACCAGCAGCTTCATGGATGTGGATCAGTTTACGCTGACGACACTGACCGAAGATTATGCTGAAGGGATCCAAGCATTTCTGGAAAAGCGCGATCCTGAATTTAAAGGGCGATAGGGTTAGTTGAGAAATTGATAAAACACTTTAGGGTTCTCAACTAACCGGTTAATTTGTAATTATTAATTGGTACCCAAAAAACGATCTCTGAGTTTACGCATTCCCCCGATCCAGCGGTCGTAGTTTGCGGTTTTGTTGCGCATGTAATCAAGGACCTGTGGGTGAGGCAGGATCAGAAATTCTTCTTTCTCCATCGTTTCGATTACACAATCAGCAAGTTGTTCAGGCTCCAAAGTGCCGTCTACAGAGGCAACAGCATCAAGGCGGCCTTCTGTCATACCTGTGCGCACTTGTTGTGGGCAAAGAACTGACACCCGCACGCCTTTATCGCCGTAGCGGATCGCCATGGTTTCCGCAAAGGCGACGGCGGCATGTTTGGTTACAGCATAGGTCGCACTGTCAATCTGGCTTAGCAGACCTGCCGCAGATGCGGTGTTGATCAAGTATCCTTCGCCGCGGCTGGCCATTTTCGGCGCTAGCGCCCGTGCGGCATAAACATGGGCCATCACATGGACATCCCAGTTGAGCTGCCAGATTTCATTTGATGTTTCTTCCCATCCATAACGGGCAAGACCGGCGTTGGAGACAAAAATATCGATATCGCCATAAGCTGCCTCGGCCTTGGCAATTAAGTTGAGGATGTCTTCTTCCTTGCCAACGTTACACACAACCGCGAGCCCGTTTACAGATTTGGCAACATCCTGAAGCATACCTTCCTGCAGGTCTGCGACCGTAATTGATTTTGCACCTTCTGCATGAAACCGTTCAGCAAGTGCTTTGCCGATACCGCTTGCTCCACCTGTGATGACGATGTTCTTCCCTGAGACTTTCATTGTTCTTCCTTTTTGTTTTTGTCCCTCCATGTTAGCTGCTTGTAGGCAGCAGGCAATAAAAAAGGCGCCCAAATGAGCGCCTTTTTCGATTCATACGGAAATCAGACTAGTTAGAGAAGGAGGGGATTCCTGTCTGTGCGCGGCCCAAGATCAGAGCGTGCACATCATGGGTGCCTTCATATGTGTTCACTGCTTCCAAATTCATCACGTGGCGAATGACATGATACTCGTCACTAATGCCATTGCCGCCGTGCATGTCGCGGGCGACCCGCGCGATGTCGAGGGCTTTACCGCAGGAATTGCGCTTGATCAGTGAAATCATTTCTGGTGCGGCGCGGTTTTCATCGCGAAGACGACCAACACGCAGGCAGGATTGCAGACCGAGCGTAATTTCTGTTTGCATATCAGCAAGTTTCTTCTGGATCAGCTGATTGGCAGCGAGCGGGCGGCCAAACTGTTTGCGGTCCATTGTGTATTGCAGGGCAGCCTGCCAGCAGAATTCAGCGGCGCCAAGTGCGCCCCAAGCAATACCGAAACGGGCGCTATTGAGGCAACCGAATGGACCGCCGAGGCCCTGAATGTTTGGCAACAGGTTTTCTTCAGGCACAAACACGTTGTCCATAACGATCTCGCCGGTAACGGATGCGCGCAAGGAGAATTTGCCTTCGATTTTTGGTGCAGACAAACCTTCCATACCTTTTTCAAGGATGAAACCCCGAATGATGCCGTCATCGGTTTTCGCCCAAACAACAAAAACATCTGCAACAGGAGAATTTGTGATCCACATTTTGGCGCCAGTCATGCGATAGCCGCCGTCCACTGATTTGGCGCGGGTAACCATTGAGCCTGGGTCTGATCCGTGATCAGGTTCTGTCAGACCAAAGCAGCCAATCCATTCACCAGTCGCCAGTTTTGGCAGGTATTTTTCCCGCTGCGCTTCCGTGCCGTATGTATAAATCGGGTGCATTACAAGGCTGGACTGCACACTCATCATAGAGCGGTAGCCACTATCAACGCGTTCAACTTCACGGGCAATCAGGCCATAGGACACATAGGACATTCCGGCGCAACCGTAGCCGTCAATTGTCGCGCCCAGTAAGCCAAGCTCGCCCATTTCACGGAAGATGCTTGTGTCCATTTTTTCATGACGGTTTGCTTCCAGAACACGGGGCATCAAGTTGTCCTGACAATAGTCATGTGCGGTCTGGCGAACCATGCGTTCTTCTTCGGTTAGTTGATCCTCCAACAGAAACGGATCAACCGGATCAAACGAAGGGCGATGATTTGGGGGGGTACTGCTCATTGGAGGCTCCATTTTACAAACGTAAATTGCTTCTTTTACTTATGATTTTGTAATTGCTGTAACGTATCTATATAACTTTTACACAGAACTCAAGAAAATGGGTAAAGAAGGTCTGTTATGTGATGAGCCGGGAAGAGCTGATAATTGAATTCGTTCCGATCGGGAATTCGGTCAAGGTCACGGTTATGGATACGACCACATTGACCGAAGTTTCAATCATTGGTCCTCGAAAAGCGTCCAAAAGTGACTTGCAACAAGCAGCTATTCAAAAATTAAAATACGTTCTGGCACAGAAATCCGAAGCGAAAACTGAGGAAAACCAAACTCCGCCACCACGCAAGGGTATTATTGTGTAGGAATCCTTTTTAAGTGGTCGAAAATTAGCGGGTTAAAATGTTCAAGAAAAATGGACTTATGTCTAGGAACAAACCTAATGATGTGATATCCAAACCGCGCGAGATTGGCTGAATTCAGCGTTTGAAACTGACTAATTAGACAGGTTTCGGTTCGAATGAAGAGCAATGGAGCAGTGTAATATTCGCTCGGATATTTCATCCGTTTGACCAGTTGTCAAAAGTGGAGTGACCCATATGACTAAACAGAGCCCAGAACAAATCGATTTCTTCAATGCGGACCTTAAAGTTTCAGATCCAGCTGTCTTCAGCGCGATGACCCAAGAGTTGGGACGTCAACGCGACCAGATCGAGCTGATTGCATCTGAAAATATTGTCAGCCCTGCTGTTATGGCTGCGCAAGGCTCTGTTCTGACAAATAAGTATGCGGAAGGTTATCCCGGGCGCCGGTACTACGGCGGTTGTGAGTATGTTGACGTGGTTGAAAATCTGGCGATTGAACGGGCGAAACAGATTTTTGGTTGTGAATTTGCCAATGTGCAGCCAAATTCAGGGTCGCAGGCCAATCAGGGTGCGTTTATGTCGTTGATCAAGCCCGGTGACACTATTCTGGGGATGTCACTGGCAGCTGGTGGGCATTTGACGCATGGCGCTGCGCCGAACCAGTCTGGTAAATGGTTCAAGGCAGTTCAATATGGCGTACGCCGTGAAGATCATCTGGTGGATTTTGAAGAAGTGCGTAAATTGGCGCATGAGCATAAACCGGCTCTGATTATCGCTGGTGGATCAGCCTACCCCCGCATTTTGGACTTTGCGAAATTCCGCGAAATTGCCGATGAAGTTGGTGCGTATTTAATGGTTGATATGGCCCATTTTGCGGGACTGGTTGCTGCTGGTCTGCATCCCAATCCATTCCCACATGCGCACATTGCAACAACCACCACTCATAAAACATTGCGCGGTCCGCGCGGTGGTATGATCCTTACAAATGATGAGGCAATTGCTAAAAAAGTAAATTCTGCGATTTTCCCGGGCCTGCAAGGCGGTCCCTTGATGCATGTCATCGCAGGTAAGGCCGTCGCTTTTGGTGAAGCGTTGACACCAGCCTTTAAAGCATACGCCCAGCAGGTTAAAGATAACGCTAATATTCTGGCCGAAACGTTGGTCAAGCATGGTTTGGACATTGTGTCAGGCGGTACTGATACGCATTTGCTGCTTGTTGATCTACGTCCGAAAAAACTAACAGGTAAAGTTGCTGAGCATACGCTTGAAAACGCGAATATCACTTGTAATAAGAACGGTATTCCCTTCGATCCAGAAAAACCAATGGTGACATCTGGTGTGCGTCTGGGATCGCCAGCGGCGACAACGCGTGGCTTTGGTACGACTGAATTTGCGAAAGTTGGGGACCTGATTGCTGAAGTCCTTGACGGATTGGCTGCAAACCCTGAGGATAACAGCGCGGTTGAGGCGAAAGTCCGGGCTGATGTCAAAGAACTCTGTGACGCATTCCCGATTTATTCGTCTCTGTAAGTCGGATTTTGTCAGAGCATCTGAGAACAGATGCTCTGATCGTTGCGGGGAGCTAGTGAATGCGTTGTCCATTTTGTAACAGTGAAGAAACCCAGGTAAAGGACAGTCGTCCAACTGGAGATAATACAGCCATAAGACGGCGACGAGCGTGTACAGATTGTGGGGCCCGTTTTACTACGTTTGAGCGGGTTCAGATCCGGGAACTGACAGTTGCCAAGAAAAACGGCCAGAAAAGTCCGTTTGAACGCGAAAAACTGGAGCGTTCAGTTATGATCGCAACACGTAAGCGGCAAGTGGATCCCGAGAAAATTGATCGAATGATTAATGGGATTGTTCGTCAACTTGAAAGCGCGGGTGATCAGGAAGTGACTTCTGAAAAAATCGGTGAACTTGTGATGGAAGGCTTGTCGCATATCGACAGTGTTGCATATGTTCGCTTTGCTTCTGTCTACAAAGAGTTTCGCGAAGCAAAAGATTTCGAAGAATTTATTGGCGATCTGCATAGTGACGTCACAAGCTGAACAAACACAAATTGACACCTTCTATATGGAGCTAGCCCTTCGGTATGGGCGGCGCGGGCTGGGGCGTGTGGCCCCCAATCCGGCAGTTGGATGTATTCTTGTAAAAGATAGCCAGATTGTTGGGCGGGGATGGACGCAAGATGGCGGCAGACCTCATGCAGAAGTCATGGCAATTGAAGATGCGGGCGGTAAAGCTTATCAATCCACAGCCTATGTGACTCTGGAGCCGTGTTCGCATCATGGTAAGACCCCGCCGTGCTCAGAAGCGCTTATTGAACATGGTATTTCGCGGGTTGTGATGGCAATGACCGATCCGGACGAGCGGGTGAACGGGGCGGGTGTTGAAAAACTCCGGGCCGCGGGTATCGACGTAGTCACAGATATTTGCGCCGAAGAGGCGCTGAACGCCAACCTTGGATTTGTGCTGGCCAAAACAATCAATCGACCAAAAGTTACCTTGAAGTTGGCAACAACGCTGGATGGAAAGGTTGCAACTCGAACCGGAAGCAGTCAATGGATTACCGGTCCGGACGCTCGGCGCTACGGACATATGCTGCGGGCCACCAATGACGCCATATTAGTTGGGATCGGAACCGCGCTGGCAGATGATCCGCGGCTGGATTGTCGATTGGCGGGTTTGAATGCCAGATCTCCAATTCGTATTGTTGCCGATAGTCGCCTGCGATTGCCCCTGACCAGTGAGCTTGTAAGATCCGCGGGCGAAGTGCCGCTTTGGATTATTACCGCCCCAGAAAATAAGAATGAACGGATTGAAGCCTTTGAAGATCTAGGAGTCAAAGTCATCGTCACTGGCGGCGATGAAGTTGGATATCCGGATATGAAGCAGGCTTTCGAAGAATTGTCAGAAATGGGAATTACGCGATTACTTGTCGAAGGAGGTTCCCATCTGCAAGCATCGTTGGTAAAAGGGGGGCTGGTAGATCAGATTTACTGGTTCAGAGCTTCTAAAATTATCGGAGGTGATGGTATCCCTGCGCTTCAATCCATTGGATTGACGGATGTGTCAGAGGCACCTGTACTGGACTTAGTGGAACGCCGACAACTCGGTGATGATCATGTCGAAAAATATATTCTTCGGAACGAATAAAAAATGTTTACCGGAATTATCACGGATGTGGGAACAGTTGCCTCCCTCGAAAAAAGCGGCGATACGAAAATAAAAATCAACACCGCGTTCGATACGTCGAATATTGATATCGGTGCGTCTATCGCCTGTTCGGGTGTTTGTCTGACCGTAACGGACAAAGGGCAGGACTGGTTTGCAGCCGAAGCTTCGGACGAGACGCTCTCTGTTACAAATCTGAGAGACTGGAAAGTTGGATCGCTGGTCAATCTTGAGCGGGCACTGAAAATTGGTGATGAGCTTGGCGGGCATATTGTAACCGGTCATGTCGATGCTGTAATTTCTGTCAATTCGCTCGAAACCATCGGCGATTCTACGAAAGTGACTTTCTCATTGCCCACGGACTATGCCGCTTACGTGGCGCAAAAAGGGTCCGTCACGCTGGATGGTATTTCGCTAACCGTGAACGAAGCCGGGAAAGACTTTTTCTGTGTGAATATTATTTCTCATACGAAAGCGAATACGGCATTCGATCAGTTGTCAGTTGGACAGTTGATCAATATGGAAATTGACGTGTTGGCCCGTTACGTCGCACGCATGAATGAGGTGAAAAAGTAAAATGTCTCGTAATAAAGACCTCGCAACAACTGAAGAAATTCTGGCAGATGTCCGCAATGGCAAGATGATCATTCTTGTGGATGCTGAAGATCGCGAAAACGAAGGTGATCTTGTAATTCCGGCTCAAATGGCGACGCCTGACGCGATTAATTTTATGGCTAAATACGGACGCGGCCTGATTTGTCTATCCATGACGGAAGAGCGTATTAACGAGCTGGAACTGCCATTGATGGCGCAGTCCAATGCGTCTCGCCTACATACAAACTTTACAGTGTCAATTGAAGCACGTGAAGGGGTTACAACCGGTATTTCAGCAGCCGACCGGGCGCAAACCATTTCAGTGGCCATTGATCCCACCAAAGGTGCACAGCATATTGTAAGTCCTGGTCATGTATTTCCGCTGGTTGCGCGTGAAGGCGGAGTACTC
This sequence comes from Sneathiella sp., assembly GCA_034669685.1. Lineage (GTDB taxonomy): Bacteria > Pseudomonadota > Alphaproteobacteria > Sneathiellales > Sneathiellaceae > Sneathiella. The sequence continues at coordinate 1,110,034 of JAXMOU010000001.1, read as the reverse complement.
CGGCGGACAGGACACACCGAGGCCGCCGTTGATATCGCCCGCCTTGCTGGCATGATGCCAGCGGGTGTGATCTGCGAGATCATGAACGATGACGGTACTATGGCCCGTTTGCCTGATCTGCTGGAATTTGCCAAGAAGCACGACCTCAAAGTCGGGACGATTGCAGATCTTATTGCGTACCGCCGCCTGAACGACAGCTTGATTACCCGTGAAGTGGAAGCGGATATTTCCAGCATTTACGGCGGTGACTGGAAAATGATCGTTTATTCCAACAAGCCCGAATATGCAGAGCATGTGGCTTTGGTCAAAGGGGATATTTCAACACCTGATCCGATTCTGGTCCGCATGCATGCGATGAACCCACTGGGAGATGTGCTGGGAGAGACGGATGAAAATCCAACCCTTCTTAAAGATGCAATGGCACAAATTGACGAAGAGGGACGGGGCGTTGTTGTTTTGATTCGTGAACCACGTCCGATGGCATTGTCAGACAAAGTTCGCCGTAAAGTTGGCGAACCGCCAAAAATGCAGAATGATTTGCGTGATTACGGTATTGGTGCGCAGATCCTGCTTGACCTTGGTGTTACAGATATGGTCCTACTCTCGAACACTGAAAGACATATTGTTGGCCTTGATGGTTATGGCCTGTCTGTAAGTGAAACCAGACCAATTAAAGCTAAGGGTGAATGATTATGGATGATGTGCATGTCTTGATCGTCGAAGCCGACTTTTATCGCGATATTTCAGACGCCCTTTTGGAAGGGGCTAAATCTGTTCTTGATGAAGCCGGGGTCAGCTATGACATTGTTCAGGTGCCAGGATGCCTTGAAATTCCTGCGGCAGTTCGTTTTGCGTTGAAGGCCATGGAACATACTGGTGGTCGTCGTCGTTATGATGCCTATGTCGCACTTGGTTGCGTTATTCGCGGCGAAACAAGTCACTACGATACAGTTTCAGAAGAAAGTGCACGGGGTTTGATGGATCTCAGTAAGGATTATTGCCTTGCTATTGGTAATGGGATTATCACTTGCGAAAACGAGGCTCAGGCTTGGGCACGTGCACGGCGTACTGAAAAGGATAAAGGGGGCGGGGCCGCGAAAACAGCCCTTGATATGCTCGCTTTGAAGCAGACTTTTGGATTATTCCCACGATGAGTACTAAATCTGAAAAACGGGGCGATAAACATAGCCGCCGTACGCTGGCCCGCTTTAGCGCTATTCAGGCCCTCTATCAAATGGGCATGGAAGAAAGCTCGGCTGAAGACATCGTCGAACAATTTATGTCCCATCGATTGGGCGCGGAAATTGATGGTCATCAGTTTAAGGACAGTGATAAGCCGTTGTTCAAAGATCTGGTTATCGGAACGAACGAGCGGCTGGCTGAGATCGACGCTGAAATACAAGGGATGCTCGACAAAGAGCGGACGCTTGAAAAACTGGATTTGGTTATGCAGGCCTGTCTTCGGGTTGCCGTATATGAATTGCTGGCGCGCATTGACACAAAAGCAGTTGTATTGATCACGGAATATGTCGGGCTTGCGCGGTCATTTTTTACGGGAAAAGAACCGTTATTTGTGAACGGAATTCTCGATCGTCTGGCACGTAAATTACGATCAGGTGAATTTGACAACTGATATGTCAGACCAAAGCGGAAAGATGGGGGAGTTTGAAGTTATCAAAGATATCTTTGCTCCCTTGTCATCTGACTTTAAGGGGGCATTTAATTTAACGGATGACGCTGCCGTTTTCTCTGTCTCAGAGGGTTGCGAGCTGGTTGTCACAAAAGACGCAATGGTTTCTGGCGTTCATTTTCTGGCCAGTGATACACCGTCAAATATTGCCCAAAAATTACTGAGAACAAATCTGTCTGACCTGGCCGCAATGGGCGCTGAGCCGAAATGCTATCTGTTAGCTTTGGCGCTGACAGAGGAATGCGACCTTGAATGGTTGAAGGGCTTTGCTGCTGGGTTACATGCGGATCAATTGCAATTTCGCCTCTCTTTGATTGGCGGAGATACGGTTAAAACGCCGGGCCCCCTGACACTGAGTTTAACGTTGGTCGGGGAAGTGCCAAAGGGTAAGGCGCTTCGGCGCAATGGCGCGCAAGCTGAAGATTTTTTGTGTGTGACCGGGACGATTGGCGACGCGGCTATGGGGTTGCAGGTTGCTCAGGGGGAAATCACCTGCTCGTCAGAGGTTTTATCAGAAACCTTAAAGGCCAGATATTTTATGCCTGAGCCCAGAGTGTCGGTGGGAATGGCGCTGCGGGATATTGCAACGGCCTGTCTGGATATTTCAGATGGCTTGTTGGCCGATGTCGGGCATTTGTGCGAGCAGTCAAATTTTTGTGCTGAGATCGATCAGCAGGCAATTCCCCTCTCTGTTGCCGCGTCTGAATTATTGGCCGCCGATCCTGATTTGTGGTCCCTGGTGTTTGGGGGTGGAGATGATTACGAGCTCGCTTTTACAATTGCGCCTGAGAATTTATCTAAAATTCAACATATTGAGCAGGAAACAGGGACACCAATTTACGTGATCGGTCAGATTGTTCGCGGTAAGGGCGTTATCGTTCGCGGAAAAGAAGGAAAAAAAATTGATATTAAATCAAGAGGTTGGACGCATATTTGAGAAAATTTTATCTGCATTTGATCGACCTAATACAATCCTGCATGAGTGCTATGCATTTCTGACTGTTGTCATTTAATCGTCATTTTGAAAAACTCCGCGCCTGCACACGTTGAGTTAGGAGAACTTTATGCTAGCAATGCAATATTCAGTCAAACTTCCGACAGAATATACTTTGGATAGAGTAAACGAACGCGTCGCCGCAAGAGAACCCAAATTTGTGGGAAGACCTGGCCTAAAACATAAATTTTACTTGTATGAGCGCGAAGAACATATCTATGCGCCGCTCTACATTTGGCAGAATACACAAGCTGCTCAAGATTTCCTCATGGATAGCCTTTTTGGTGATGTCGTTCAGGACTTTGGACGGCCTCGGGTTCGGAGCTGGCAAATTTTGGAATTTGACTATGGTCCGTCTCAATTGTCGCCGGTTTCCATGACATCCGAGGTGGACAAGGTGTGTGGCAACAAGTCGCTGGTGACGCTTAAGCAGCAGGAAACGGATAATCATCGACAGGCAATCGACCAAAAAGGATTGTTTGCGCATTTGGTCTTATTGGATCCGGACCGCTGGGAAATTTCCAGATGTAGTTTGTGGTCCAGTCCAAATAATCAGTTCAGTTCCAGCTCTGATTGTATCTACGAATATGATGTCATTGGTGGAAAGGTCCCTCTGTCCGGGGCAGCTTAATAGAAATTAAGTCATAAATTGTAACCTTTCCGTAAGTCTTATCTGCGAATATCCCTATCTCATTTTTACGAATACGGGTTGTTCAGGAACATGTATAGAATTTTTGGGTTAGGTGCATTTGCAATCATGTTGGCGTTTATGTCTGTCATGATTGATATGAAAACTGCTTTGGCCTCAAGTGGAGGCGGCGAAGAGGAAGCCGTTGTTGAGGAGGGGCCGTTTTATCTCGAAATGAAGCCTTTGAGTGTCCCTATTCGTCGTAAAAGTGGCGCTATCAAATACTACATGTTTATTGCCATGAGCATGGAATTTGATGAAAAAGAAAAGAAAGATTATTCACGGCGAATGCTGCCTCGCGTTCGGGATGCTTTCATACAGGATTTAAGCGGTAGGTCCGTGCTTCATAAAGATAAGAAAATGGGCGTGGATTTTGAGTTGGTTAAACGCCGTTTGGTTAAGCAAGCGGAAAAAGTGCTCGGAAAAAATGCACCAAATGGAATGCATGTGGTAAAGGTTTTTAAAGGCAGCTAAAAACGGGGTCGGCTATACCCCATTTGTTTGGGAGAGAAAAGTGTGACCGACAAGCGTATCAAGTTAAGTATCATGTTTATGGCTGCAGCGCAGGCCATGTTAAACAGTACGACTTCCATTCTAATTAGCTCGGCCTCTTTGGTTGCCCTGATCTTGTTGGGTGAAGACAAGTCACTGGCTACGGTTCCTGTGACTGCTGTGGTGACCGGTACGGCCCTTGCCACTATCCCCGCGTCCATGTTTATGAAGAAACTGGGGCGCAAGCCGGGCTTCCTGTTCGGAATTTGTCTGGGGATTACCGGTGCATCTTTGGCCGCTTACGCAATTTATGTTTCAGACTTTGTCATCTTTACGGTCGGCGCAATGCTGATCGGTACCAGCGCGGCATTTGGCAATTATTATCGCTTTGCCGCTGTTGACGTTGCCGGCCCTGCGAATAGAAGCAAGGCAGTATCTTATGTGATGGCAGGTGGATTGATTGCCGGATTTATCGGTCCGCAAATCGCAAGCCGCACTATGGACCTGATCATGCCATATACCTTTTTAGGTCCCTATCTCGCGATCGTTGGGTTAGGGGTTTTGGCCATTATATTTGTCAGTTTCGTTAAAATTCCAAAATTGAAGATTGAAGACCATCACGAACCTGCACGCCCTCTGCTCGAAATCATTACGCAGCCAACAGCAATGATTGCAATTGTCAGTGCGATGGTGGGGTACGCGGGGATGAGCTTTGTTATGACAGCAACACCACTTGCGATTATTGGGTGCGGACTGGCAAGCTCTGACTCTTTTAATGTCATCAGCTGGCATGTTGTCGCCATGTTTGGCCCAAGCTTCTTCACAGGCTCACTCCTTGCCCGTTTTGGTGAGTTCAGGATTATTGCGGTTGGGGCCTTCCTGGGGGTTCTCTGCGTGTTTGTGGCCCTGTCTGGTATGGCTCTGACGCACTTCTGGCTGGCGTTGGTTCTTTTGGGAGTTTCCTGGAACTTCATGTTTATTGGCGGGACAACACTGCTGACCACAACCTATCGGCCTTCAGAGGCTGCAAAAGTTCAGGGGCTCAATGATTTTCTAGTATTTGGTACCGTTGCGACGGCCTCCCTGTCAGCAGGTTTTCTGCAAACAAAATATGGCTGGGACACAGTAAATCTGACGGTTCTTCCGTTCTTTGTTCTAATTGGTGCTTTGACGTTATTGAAAAGCTTTCAAAAACGAGTTTCGCCCATTTAAATAAAACAGCGCGAAAAAAGCCGCTCAAAATATGAGCGGCTTTTTTATTAGCACATGCTTCTCTCTGGGAAGCCGTAATCATTGAATTATACTTGCAAAGCTAATTAGGTTTTTCATAAGATACAATCATATATAGATTTAGTACTGATATTATGTGTGCCGTAGGGGAATTAGAATGAGAAAAATAATCGTATTATTGAGCGTATTGTTTCTTTGTGGATGTGCCACAGGTGGTGAAGAGTTTACCAAACTCAATGGAAAGCAATTGGTATATGGGCAGACAACAAGTGTCCAAGTAAGAGAGATTATCGGACGACCATTTCAAATGGGTTCAAAAGATGAAAATGGACTTCGTTTTGAAACCATGGCTTTCGCTTTTTCTGATGCAAGTGGAGAGACAGCAACCGATGAAGTTACAGCGCCAGCTCGAGCTCAAACATTCTATTTTCACGAAGATAAGTTGGTTGGGACTGAGTTTAGTAGTTCATTTGCAGTAGATTCAACAAATTACGATGACGCGCTGGTCGAGCAAATTAAAACAGGAATGTCGACAATTGGGGAGGTAAAGCATTTATTTGGCGAACCTGACGGTGAACGGGTTTTTCCGCTTGTTAAAAATGAAGGTGAAAAAGCCGTGGTTTATACTTACTCCTATATTTACGGTGGAATTTTTAATCTTCGAGCGTCTGCTAAGACACTAATCGTCTACTATGACACTTCTACTGGGTTGGTCACTGACATCGATTTTGAGAAGAAGGGTGGTCGATAGTTGAATTTAACTGGATTCGAGAACGTCAAGCCAGGTCGTTTGTTTCTTTTCGCAGTATTGATTTTTGGCGTACAGCTAGTTTCAGGGTGTCAACATACCTCGCAAGAGAAAATTAGTATCAATGAAGGCAATAAGGCGTTCATTGCTGCAGGAGAAATGCATAAAAACCTGTATGTCGCCGATTTTGAATTTCCTGCATCAGTTGGCTTGAACTATCTGAGTGGGCCACGAGATGAAGACGTATTGGAACAAGTTATGCGCTCCGGGCTTGACGTGTTTCTGTATGCAGGAAGTGCAAATTCCAGATACCAGCTAAAGGTAAAGTTCGTTGAGCTTACCTATGATCCTCCACCGCGCAACGCATCAATTAGTTTTTGGGTGTCGCCAAGGCTTTCATGGGTAAGTTCTTCGAGTGGTTACGCTGTGGCTGAGTTTATAGTTATTGATACGAAAACTGATGAGCAGATTGCCAGCGCAACGAGTAAGCGAAAGGCTGTCTTTAATGCTGGGCGTGCGGTGCCGGAAATTATGGGGGCGAGAGCGCTTGAAAAGAGTGTTGCAAAAAGCATTGTGGATTTAACTACTTTTCTTAAGGAGCTTGAATTGCGGTTGGATGCAGAGAGAAATACGAAGATCAGCGCTTAATCGATATAGACGATTGGTACTTGAAAAAAAAGCCGCTCAAAATATGAGCGGCTTTTTTATTGAGTATTTGGTGGCTTAGCCGGTATAGGCGTCTTTCACCAAAGATTTTTTGATCATTTCAGCGGCTTCATCTGCATCGCCCCAACGAACAATATTGACCCATTTGTTCGCTTCCAGATCTTTATAATGTTCAAAGAAATGAGCGATTTGATCAAGCAATACGCTGCGCAGGTCAGTGTAGTTGGAGATATTGGAATAATAAGGGTGAAGCGCGTCTACTGGGACGCCAAGGATTTTTTCATCCTGACCCGCTTCATCTTCCATAATCAGAACGCCAACAGGGCGGGCCCGAAGGACAGCGCCAGGCATAATCGGGATAGGGCCCGCGACCAACATGTCGGTCGGGTCGCCATCATCAGCCAGTGTGTGGGGGATAAAGCCATAGTTGCAAGGATAGAACATGGCAGTATGCAAAAACCGGTCGACAAACATTGCGCCAGAGTCTTTGTCAATTTCATATTTAACCGGGACGCCACCGATTGGAATTTCGATAATGACGTTTACGTCCCAAGGCACATCTTTGCCCGCAGAAATTTTGGAGATATCCATTTCGCAACAAGTTCCTTGTAAGCTTCCTAAAATCGTTGGCGTTCGCTTAGCACGTTCAGCAATTAGATGCCATAGCGGATTCAAAAATCTGCGGTTTTTATGTGTAGATTAAGTCAAAAAAGGCGGTTTTATAAAATTATAAAAATATAAAATAGAAAAAACTAAATAATAAAAATATAAAACATATGTTTTTCTGCGCTGTTTTTATACGTATTCGCTATGTGTTTTAATAAATATTTTTATGTATTACAAAAATATATGTATTTACTAAATAAAGTAAAAATTTTTTGAAATTATATTTTAATAAATATTTATAAAATTACATAATTTTAAGTATTCAAAAGTTATTTAAATTAATAAAAACTCTTTATTGCAGATCAAATATTTATCTGCCATTCTTTTAGGCGTTGGTAGATTTCCCGGTAACTTGCGTGAAGTGAATATGTGAACAAAAGTTCCAAAATCAAATTATGAAACAGGCAATGAAGTCTGTTAGCAAATAGGGTGGGGTCTTATGTCTGATGTATTGTGGATTCCGATCATCTGTGGGGTGATCGCGTTGATTTATGGTGTGTATGCGGGACGTTCAGTTTTGTCAGCCGATGCTGGCACCGCAAGAATGCAGGAAATCTCAGCAGCTATTCAAGAAGGGGCGACGGCATACCTTAATCGTCAATATTTGACGATTGGAATGGTTGGCGTTCTTATTTTCATTATTCTCTGGTTCTTGCTGGGAATGAAAGTTGCTATCGGCTTCTTCATTGGTGCCGTTCTATCGGGGGCAGCCGGATTTGTCGGCATGAACGTTTCTGTTCGGGCAAATGTGCGCACAGCTGCAGCCGCCGCTGTTGGCCTTAAAGAGGGTCTGGCTGTTTCCTTTAAGGCCGGTGCCGTCACTGGTATGCTGGTTGTTGGCCTCGCGTTGCTGGCGGTTGCTGGCTATTACATTGCTTTGCTGAATATGAATGTTGAGGGGCGCGAGATGATTGACAGTCTTGTCGCGTTGGGTTTTGGCGCTTCACTGATTTCCATTTTTGCCCGTTTAGGCGGCGGTATTTTTACTAAAGGCGCAGATGTTGGGGCCGATCTTGTTGGTAAGGTTGAGGCCGGAATTCCCGAAGATGATCCCCGTAACCCAGCCGTGATTGCGGATAATGTGGGCGACAACGTTGGGGATTGCGCGGGTATGGCCGCAGACTTGTTTGAAACCTATGCTGTTACGGTTGTGGCGACAATGGTTCTCGCATCCATCTATTTCGCAGGCGATGCCAAGCTCATGTCATATCCTTTGATGATTGGTGGTATTTGTATTGTGACCTCGGTGATCGGGACATTCTTTGTCCGCCTTGGCAGCAGTCAAAATATCATGGGCGCTTTGTATAAAGGTTTCGCTGTGACCACCATTCTGTCTGCGATCGCAATCTGGCCTATCACCTCATATACCATCGGTCTGGATACGGTCTACACGATCGGCGATAAAAGCTTCACGGGGATGAGTTTGTTTTTCTGTGGGTTAGTCGGTCTGGCAGTGACAGCGTTATTGATATGGGTGACGGAATATTATACGTCGACAGAATATCGACCTGTTCGCAGTATCGCCAAGGCATCGGAAACGGGGCACGGAACAAATGTGATTCAGGGGCTTGCCGTCTCCATGGAGGCAACCGCTATTCCGGCGCTTATCATCTGCGCGGGTATTATTGTGGCCTATAACATGGCGGCACTTTTCGGTATCGCGATTGCGGTTACGACCATGCTGGCTTTGGCGGGAATGGTTGTGGCGCTTGATGCATACGGACCCGTGACAGATAACGCGGGTGGTATCGCCGAAATGGCAGATATGGATGAAGAGGTCCGCAAGACAACCGATGCACTGGACGCGGTGGGGAATACGACCAAAGCGGTGACAAAAGGCTATGCGATCGGGTCCGCTGGACTTGGCGCATTGGTCCTGTTTGCCGCCTATACGGAGGATCTTTCCTACTTCATTAGCAATGCAACGGCTGAACAGTTCTCCTATTTTCAGGGGGTTACGCTCGATTTCAGTTTGAAAAATCCATATATCGTCGTGGGACTGATCCTTGGCGGATTGCTACCCTATCTGTTTGGGGCGATGGGCATGATGTCGGTTGGCCGTGCTGCTGGTTCTGTGGTGCGGGAAGTCCGTCGCCAGTTTAAGGAAATCCCAGGGATTATGGAGGGGACGGGCAAGCCTGATTATGGTCGGGCCGTTGATATGCTGACCAAGGCTGCTATTCGCGAGATGATTATCCCATCACTACTTCCTCTGCTTGCACCAATCGTGGTTTTCTTTGTGATTGAGGTTATTGCAGGTAAATCTGCGGCCTTCTCCACATTAGGGGCCATGTTACTGGGCGTTATTATTACAGGATTGTTTGTCGCCGTTTCAATGACGGCTGGCGGCGGTGCCTGGGATAATGCCAAGAAGTATATCGAAGATGGTCATCATGGTGGTAAGGGAACGGATGCACATGCTGCGGCGGTGACCGGTGATACGGTCGGTGATCCCTATAAGGATACTGCCGGTCCTGCGGTCAATCCGATGATTAAGATCACCAATATTATTGCCCTGTTGTTACTGGCAGTTTTGGCGCATTAAATTTCGCTAGATATAAAAAAGAAAAGCCCTCGATATATTCGAGGGCTTTTTTTTGTTGAAGCGATGCTTTTATTGACCGGGGTTGAAGCGACCAAAGTTGCCAAAGATCTGCTCGAAGAATCCAAGCTTGTTGCCGCCAGTCGGCGTGGTACGTTCCACCACATCAATTTCACGTGCTGCATCTTTGTCGTAGTTTTTAATCTCTTTGACGACTTCATTTTCGTCAAAGCTGATAACAACCACATTTTGTTCGATGATTTTCTTTTCAAGGAAAGCGTAATGCTCGGTTTTTTTACCGATATAATACCAAGCCTCTCCCGCGTCAGGAAAGGTTGAGACGCTGGATGGGGAGCCCATTTGCAAAACCACTTCATCCTTTGTTGAAACGCCGGGTTCCACCAAAGCAATCTTCTCAGGGTCCAGCCGATACCCTTTTTCTTCACGAACAGGATCACAAGCCGTCAGTGACAGTGTTATGAGACTGGCGCAAATCAAACAGGCCATTTGTTTTTTCATTTATGCATACCGCCTATGGTAAGCTTCGCACGAATGCGGGTGAAAGGGATTCTGGGTTAAAGTTGACTCTGAACCGTGAACCCCTTAACTGATGCGCTATAAATGACATTTTCAGTGGTGGAGTGTCAAATTTTTCTGTTGTGAGCAGGCAATGATTTTTAAAAAGCTTTTTGGCCGTAACCCCTACAAAGCGGTTGCCAGTGACATTTATGAAAAAATAGTCCAGCAGGCGCGCCAGCCGGTCTTTTATCTGGAGGCGGATGTTCCCGATACGGTCGATGGTCGATATGAAATGGTATCGCTGCATGCGTTTCTGGTTCTGCGGCGCATAAAACAGGAAGGGGAGCAGGGGCAGAAGCTCTCGCAAGCCGTGTTTGACCGGATGTTTGCTGATATGGATCATTCCATCCGGGAGCTGGGGGTCGGGGACTTAAGCGTTGGAAAGCGTATTAAAGCAATGGCGCAGGTTTTCTACGGCCGGATTGTGGCTTATGAGGCTGCAATTGACGGTACCTCTGATGAAACTCTGGAAGAGGCGCTTGCGCGCAATCATTACGGGACTCTTGAAAAGTCACCCGAAATGGTTGTTCTTAAGCGTTTGGCACACTATATTGTTGAAAATGATAATTTCCTGAAAACCCAGTCTGGCGAAAATATCTTTAAGGGTGAAATCGAATTTTTGAATTTTGAAAAGATCGAACAGCAGGTCTGAGGAGGTCTCATCAATCGGAGCTGATTTTTATATTTAAAATCAGGTGTTTAAATTTGTCGTGTAAAAGCGATTGACCCGGGCGCGTGAAACGCCTATTTTCGCGCCTTCGAATCGAAGACCGTACGATTTTCAGCAATACTCGGTCATTTAGGATCAAGAATAGTTGGAAAGGGTGCTCCATGCAGAATGCCGGGGCAGGATTTGTGAAGTGGGTTAAGGTTGATCGTATTAAGCGTGATCCCATTACTTTCAGCTTCACAGCAACAGATGCAGAACGGGCCGATTTGGCGGAGAGACTCGATATTTTAGAGTTGAAGCTGCTGGAGGTGTCTGGAGATGTTAAAAGAATTGGTGCTAAAAGCCTTCTGAAACTGAGCGCAGAACTGAAGGCAGAAGCTGTTCAGGAATGTGTTGTCACACTGACGCCGGTGCCGCAGAAAATTGATGTGAACTTCTCCTTGTGTTACACGTTCGACAAGGAGGACACGGTCCTTGAAGACACAGATTATGTCGTTGGCAAGGACGAGGATGACCTTCCCGAACTGGTGGAAGGGGGACGAATTGATGTCGTGCTGGCCGTTCAGGAGCAGATAGCACTTGCGTTGGACCCCTATCCTCGGGCAGAAGGGGCAGAAATTTCTGGCAGCGCAAAAGAATATTTGCTGCAGCCAGACGAAGTGGTTGAAGGTGAGACCCAGGAGGTCTATAAGCCTTTCGCTAATTTGAAAGATTTGTTGGACAAAAAATAACGTTTGCTTTTTGGGCAACCGGAATATGTTAGACACCTGACAAGGTGCATGAGAGAGATAGAGAAAATGGCAGTACCTAAAAGAAAGACTACCACATCAAAACGCAACATGCGCCGCTCACACGACGCACTTGCTGGCACACAGGCTCAGGAATGCCCAAATTGCGGCGAACTGAAGCGGTCACACCACGTATGTGGTTCATGCGGTTTCTACGGAGATCGTGAAGTGGTTGATACTGCAGAAGCACTTTAAGCTTCTAAAGTCTGTTAGTTGGATAACAAGAACCGGACGGTGGAATGAGCGAAAACGTTGTTATTGCCCTTGATGCAATGGGTGGGGATGATGCCCCTGAAATTGTCATCAAAGGAGTAGACATCGTTCGCATACAATTTCCGAACGCCCGGTTTTTGCTGTTTGGTGACGATGCACGTTTACAGCCCTTATTGAATTCGCATCCAGGTGTGCGCGCTGTGAGTGAAGTGCGCCACACGGATCAAGCGATTAAAGGGACGGATAAACCCAGTCAGGCTTTGCGTAAGGGCCGTAAGAGCAGTATGCGTCTTGCGATTGATGCCGTGCGCGAAGGCGAAGCACATGGGGTTGTCTCTGCGGGGAATACAGGCGCGTTAATGGCGATGGCCAAATTCTCTCTGCGTATGCTCCCCGGTATTGACCGGCCTGCGATTGCATCCGTACTACCCTCTCCCAAAGGGGAGACGGTGATGCTGGATCTTGGGGCAAATATCGAATGTGATTCCGATAACCTTGTTCAGTTTGCGTTGATGGGCGCTGATTTTGCGCGAGCTGTTTTGGGCCGGGTGCCACCGCGTGTGGGATTGCTGAACGTGGGCAGTGAAGAGCTTAAAGGCAGTGATACCATCAAGGAAGCAGGCGAGCGCCTGCGTTCTATGGAAAATGCCCCCTTTGAATATCACGGTTTCGTTGAAGGCGATGACATTACCAGAGGTGTTGTTGACGTCGTTGTGACGGATGGCTTTACAGGTAATGTTGCACTGAAGACCGCTGAGGGCGTGGTAGAGCTTTATACCAACTTCCTTAAAGAGGGCTTCGCCAGTTCTATCCTTTCAAAAATTGGTTATCTGTTTGCCCGGGGTGGTTTGCAGATGTTAAAAGACCGCCTCGATCCGCGTGGCTATAATGGCGGGGTCTTTCTGGGGCTGAACGGTATTTGTGTTAAGAGCCACGGCGGTACGGATTCGCATGGCTATGCAAATGCGATTGCAGTCACAATCGAAATGGTTGCTGACGGTTTGATCGACAGAATGATCGCCCACTTCAAAGAGTTTGAAATAAAAACAAAAGATGTGGATGATGAGGGAGCCTCCGAGAAGGGTGTTGACGAGAGTCCTGCGCCAGCCAACTCGGAGTCCTAAGAAACAAGAAACAGTAACTGAAGCTATGCTTCGGAGAATGGGACAGAAATGCGTCGCTCAATTATTACCGGTACCGGCTCCTACCTTCCAGAAAAGATCATGACAAATGAGGATCTGGCAAAGATAGTGGACACATCCGATGAATGGATTGTTGCCCGGTCCGGAATTAAACAGCGTCATATTGCAGCAGATGGTGAACTAACCTCTGACCTTGGAACCAATGCTGCGCGTAAAGCGATGGAAGCCGCGGGTGTTGGCCCGGATGATATCGATCTGGTGCTGGTTGCAACCGCAACGCCAGATGAAACTTTTCCTGCTACAGCAACAACAATTCAGAAGAATCTCGAAATTAAGCAAGGCTTTGCCTTTGATGTTCAGGCTGTATGTACAGGTTTTATATATGCACTTGCAACCGCGGACAATTTCATCAAAGCCGGACAGGTTAATCGGGCACTGGTGATCGGCGCAGAAACCTTCTCGCGTATTTTAGACTGGGAAGACCGGACAACCTGTGTGCTGTTCGCGGATGGAGCCGGTGCTATTATTCTGGAAGCCTCTGAGCAGCCGGGTACCAATCAGGACCGCGGTATGCTGACCAGCCATCTGCATGCGGATGGTAACCATCATGATCTGTTATACGTGGACGGGGGACCTTCATCTACGCAAACCACAGGGCATTTACGTATGCAGGGCCGAGAAGTGTTTCGCCATGCCGTGAATAATCTGGCCAGTGTGGTTGGTGAGGCATTGGATGCGACAGGGCTTGCGCCAGAGGATATCGACTGGCTTATTCCGCATCAGGCCAATAAACGTATTATTGATGGCACAGGCCGGAAACTGAAAATGGACCCCGCAAAAGTTGTTATTACCGTGGACCGCCATGGAAATACCTCAGCAGCGTCCGTTCCGTTGGCATTGGACGAAGCTGTCAGGGACGGCCGGGTGCAAAAAGGAGACCTTCTTTTGTTAGAGGCGATGGGCGGCGGCTTTACTTGGGGATCAGCGTTAGTCCGATTCTGAATTGTGGCGATTCTGGGACAAAAGATTCGGTTTTTCCAATTTTTTGAAGGCAAATCTGGACTTTTTTAGATCTGATTTTGCTGATTTTGCCATAAAATCACGTGTTTAGCGGCTTTTCCTATTCCTTTTCACGTCTTTGCAGTTGACGGTCTTTTCTGCTGTGCTAATCCTTTAATGTAGTGCACGAGGTGGGAAATATGAGCAAAACAACATTGACCAGGGCGCATCTGGCAGAGGCACTTTATAAACAAGTTGGCCTTTCACGTAATGAGTCTGCGGAACATGTCGAAGCAGTATTGAATGAGATTTCGGATCGTTTAATCGCAGGCGAGACTGTAAAAATCTCCTCTTTTGGTAGTTTCCAGGTACGACAGAAAAATGGTCGTGTCGGACGTAATCCAAAAACTGGGCAAGAGGTTCCAATTGATCCTCGCCGGGTTTTGGTATTCCGGGCATCTAACGTACTGAAGGAAAAGATTAACAGTTCGAACAGTTAATCCTTAACTCATTATATAAAATGCCAAACACCCCAAAAAAAGACTCTCAAAAAGCTCCTGACGCCTTTCGGACAATCAGCGAGGTATCAGAAGAGCTGGATATCCCGCAGCATGTCTTGCGATTCTGGGAAACCAAATTCACGATCGTAAAACCGCTGAAGCGGGGCGGGGGACGTCGGTATTATCGGCCTGCAGATGTAGAGATCATTCGAGGGATCCGCGATCTTTTATACACGCATGGATTCACAATTAAGGGCGCCCAGAAGCTTCTGAAAGAACAGGGCGGACGAATTGAAAACATTGATGTTCTTGCCAGCGGCGGTGTTTTAGTTGCTGAAAGCGATCCGCAACCCACAGCCGCTGTTTCGGCGGATGAGGCAGGTGCCAGCGCACCGATGAGCGGGCAAAACGAACTTAAGGCTGTGCTCGAAGAATTACAGGCAATTCGCCGCCTTTTGCCCCGTTAATAATTTCCAGAAAACTTTTTTTGCGCAAGCGATCTGATTGCGTTGCAATGCCGATTTATCAAGGCTATAGTGCCGCCGCCCCACCCCATTATATGACGGGCAGTAGCGCAGCCTGGTAGCGCACTTCACTGGGGGTGAAGGGGTCGTCGGTTCAAATCCGGCCTGCCCGACCAATAAAGAAGCCCTTGAAAGCAATTGTTTTCAGGGGCTTTTTATTTGAGGATTCTGCATCTTTTATACGTGGCATTCTGTCGCTGTTTATTAAATTGAAATTTATCGGCCTTCCAGAGTATCTTCTGGGCATGACAGATATGACTCAAAGTTACGGATTTGCGCTGCCTGCAGCGAACCGCAAGGTGATTGCTGGCTGGCTGCTGGTTGTTGCCTTTCTTGTATTTTGTATGGTGGTTCTGGGCGGAGTGACGCGTCTGACGAACTCTGGCTTATCCATGGTGGAATGGAAGCCCGTAACCGGCTGGTTGCCGCCGCTTAGCGAGCAGGCCTGGCAGGATGAGTTTGCGAAATACAAGGCCTTTCCAGAGTATCAAAAAATCAACAAAGGGATGAGCCTGTCTGAATTCAAAGGGATTTTCGTTTTTGAATACTCGCATCGTGTTTTGGGGCGCGTCATCGGACTAGCCTTTGTCATTCCCTTTATTGTTTTATTTCTTTTGCGGCAAATTCCATTGTCGCTGACGCCGCGTCTAGTTGGTCTGTTGATCCTGGGCGGCAGTCAGGGGCTTATGGGTTGGGTGATGGTCAAAAGCGGGCTGGTCGATCATCCAGACGTTAGTCATTATCGCCTGACGGCCCATCTGGGGCTGGCCTGTCTTATCTTCATGGGGCTTTTGTGGACAGCCCTTGATTTGATATATCCGGGACGCAAAATGAAAGTTGCAGATCAGCTTTCAAAATTTTCAATCGTCTGCTTGGCATTGGTCGTTTTTCAAATCCTGATCGGCGGCTTCGTTGCAGGATTGAACGCAGGTTTCATCTATAATGACTGGCCAACAATGGGCGGAGGCTTCGTTCCCGAAGATATTTTCCATATGTCGCCGTGGTATCATAATTTTCTGGAAAATGTAGCGACGATCCAATTCACCCATCGAATGGTCGCCTATCTGGTCTTGATAGCTGTGATTGCATTGTTCTTCCTGTGCCGCAAAAGGGGCCTGCGGGGACGCCCCTTTAAAATGGCTCACTTTTTTGTCGCGGCTATTTTCTGTCAGGTGTTAATCGGGATTTGGACTTTGGTGTCCGTTGTTCCAGTTTCCCTGGGCGCCCTGCATCAAGCGGGAGGGATGGTTGTTCTGGGATTAGCGGTTGCCACGGTCCATAGCTTGTACCGGGATACTAAATACTAACCAAGTGAGGAAAAAATGTTAGCACGCTTAGATCATCTGGTAATTACCGTTGCCGATTTGGAGAAAACCAAAGCGTTTTATTGTGATGTTCTGGATATGCGGTTTGAAGCATTTGGGGAAGGACGGCAGGCACTTCATTTTGGGTCGCAGAAAATCAACGTGCATGTGAAAGGTCAGGAACTGGAGCCGAAGGCAAATGTTGCACAGCCCGGAACCGCGGATCTTTGCTTTATCTGTTATGTTCCCCTTAATCATGTTCAGGAAAAATTGGAAAAAGCCGATATTGAAATTCTGCAAGGACCCGTTGTGCGGACGGGAGCGACGGGGCCGATCACATCAATTTATGTGCGCGACCCCGATTTGAATTTGATTGAGCTTTCTGTTTATGACGCTCCCGCTGCTGATTGATCAGGTATTTTTGAGAGCCTGATCCAGGTCCGCAATAATATCCTCGACATTTTCAATGCCAATTGACAGTCGAACCACATCAGGACCAGCACCCGCAGCGATTTGCTGATTTTCATCAAGTTGCCGATGTGTGGTGGACGCGGGATGGATAATCAGGCTTCGGGTATCCCCGATGTTGGCAAGATGGGAAAACAGGTCGACTCCTTCGACCATTTTAATACCTGCCTCATAGCCACCTTTAATACCAAACGTCATGACCGCTCCACCGGCGCCGCCTGTGTATTTTTGAGCAAGCGAATGATATTTGTCGGTTTCAAGTCCAGCGTAGGAGACCCACGAGACCTTTTCATGGTTTTTCAAAAACTTGGCAACGGCCATGGCATTTTCGCAATGGGCTTTCATGCGAAGGGCCAAGGTTTCAATGCCTGTGGTAATCATGAAAGCGTTGAAAGGGGAGAGGGCAGGACCCAGATCACGCAAGCCCAGTGCCCGGCACGCAATTCCGAACGCCAGTTCGCCAAACGTCTCATGGAATTTCATGCCATGGTAGGATGGGTTTGGTGCGCTTAGAGTGGGGAATTTTTCGCTGGCACTCCAGTCAAATTTACCCGAATCTACAATAACACCGCCAACAGAGTTTCCGTGTCCGCCAAGGAACTTTGTGGCTGAATGGACCACGATATCCGCGCCCCATTCAATTGGACGGCACAAATAAGGGCTCGCCAGTGTGTTGTCGACGATCAGCGGAATGCCCGCCTCATGTGCGATTTTTGCGATGGCTTCGATGTCGGTAACAACACCGCCAGGGTTCGCAAGGCTCTCAATAAAGATGGCTTTGCATTTGGGGGTGAGAGCCGCTTTGAAGTTATCCGGATCATCGGAATCAACAAAAATGGCGTTCCAGTTGAACTTTTTGAACGACTGGCTGAACTGTGTGATGGAACCTCCATAAAGGCGCGTAGAGGCCAGAAATTCGTCGCCGGGCTCCATCAACGTGTGGAAGGTAATCATTTGCGCCGCGTGGCCAGAGGCGACCGCGAGTGCGGTTGCGCCGCCCTCCAATGTCGCAACGCGTTCTTCGAGTACCGCGTTGGTTGGATTGGTCAGACGTGAATAAATATTTCCAAAGGCCTGCAGGTTAAACAGTTCAGCCGCATGATCAGCATCATCAAACACATATGATGCTGTTTGATAAATGGGCGTTATCCGCGCACCTGTGGTCGGATCCGGTGCGGCCCCGGCATGAACGGCAAGGGTTTCAAATTTTGGGTCTTTCATGATTGTTTACCTATAAGTCTGTTTCGTTTTGATGAGATGATTTTTGAGCGGCCGCCCATATAGGCGATTTCACCAGACAGCCGGCCAAATTCAATTTTTGGACACCGGTCCATGACAACTTTAAGTCCTGCGTCCTCAGCCCTTTTCGCAGCCTCTGGGTTGACGACACCCAGTTGCATCCAAAGCACCTTGGCATTAATGGCAATTGCCTCTTCGGTAATTCCTGGAATTGCCTCACTGGCACGAAAACAATCGACCATATCAATAGGGGTATCGATATCGGCAAGGGAAGCATAGAATTTTTCTCCCAGAAATTCCTGCCCAGCTTTCCCGGGATTTACCGGCAGAATGCGATATCCTTTTCGTTTCATGTACCGCATCACAAAATTCGAGGGACGAGAGGGGTTATCACTGGCGCCGACAACTGCAATTGTTTTCACTGTCGCAAGTATGTCCTCAATATATTTATCGCTATAACTACTGTGGTCCATTATTTATCCTGCCATTGGGGATCACGTTTTTCTAAAAACGCGGAGATACCTTCTTGGGCATCATGGGATTGCATATTGTGCGCCATGACTTCGGAGGTGAAGTCATAAGCAGCATCAAGGGGCATGGTGAGCTGCTTATAAAAAGCCGATTTTCCGGTTTTAACGGTATGAGTGGATTTTGACGCAATATTGCTCGCAAAAGATAATACCACTTTATCCAGATCGGCTGGGTCAACAGCGCGGTTAATCAATCCGATGCGTGCTGCGTGATCGGCATCAATAAACTCCCCACTGAGCAGCATCTCCATTGCGTGTTTGGGGGATACATTTCGGCTTAACGCGACCATGGGGGTCGAGCAGAACAAGCCAAGATTAACACCGGGTGTTGCAAATCGGGAAGCCTTGCTGGCGAAGGCCAGATCACAGCTTGCGACAAGTTGAGAGCCGGCGGCAGTTGCGATGCCATCAACTTTGGCAATGACCGGCTGGGGAAGGTTTACAATCTTCTGCATCATTTCGCTGCATTGATTGAAAAGCTCTAGCATAATGTCTTTACGGTCAATGCTAAGGACTTCTTTCAGATTATGGCCCGATGAAAATGCGGGGCCCTCGGCCTCAAGAATGACAACGGCAACTTCTGCGTTCGTTGCGATCTGATCAAGTGTTTGGATGATTGCGCCCATTGTTTGGGTTGAGAGCGCGTTGCGCGTTGCCGGAGCCTGCAATCGCAAAGTCGCAATTCTGTTGTGAATTGTCAGACCCACAGGCGGTGTATCTTCTGAGTTGATGTCAGCAGTCTTGGACATGAAGGGGGCTCCCAGCGTTTTTAAATTATACCTGTTGTTCATTAGTTATCTTATAGAGTAACTGATTTTAGGGGCGGTGCAATCACTGTTACGATCTTGACAGAACCCTGGTTAATCTGATCAATGAAAATATAATCGCGCGAAATAATAACAAGGAGAGTTTGCCCGATGCCTGTCATGACACCCCAAATGTTGGAAGAATTTAATGCTCGCGAATTTCCTGAGGTCGCGGACGCAGGATATCGGGTGCAAGAGGTAACGGATAAAACGATCACGGTTACCATGCAAACACGGGATTTGGATTTACGGCCGGGCGGGACCGTGTCTGGCCCAACCATGATGTCGCTGGTTGATGTCACCATGTATTTTCTTGTGCTTGCGCAAATCGGACCGGTGGCTTTAGCGGTTACGACTAATTTAAATATTAATTTTCTCAGAAAGCCGAAACCGGGAAAAATGCGGGCTGATGGTAAGCTTCTGAAGCTGGGGAAACTTTTGGCCACAGGGGAAGTTTCTATTTATTCAGAAGGGGTTGAGGAGCCCGTTGCACATGCGACGCTAACTTACGCGATCCCTCCGGTAAAAGATGGCGGAAAATAGCGGATCAATTTATGAGGTATTATATTACCTCATAAATAATGTCGTGTTTTTATTGCGCTTTTTCGTTTGACATTAATGTAAACTGAAATTATAACACGCCCACGTTTCGGGGAGCTCGCGCTCCCTTTCTTTTGTTTTGGCACGCATAAGCGAAGGCTGAATTTTATGAAAACCTATTCTGCAAAACCGACTGAGGTCGAAAGCAAATGGCTGGTGATTGATGCCGAAGGGCTCGTCGTTGGTCGTCTTGCTGCTATTATTGCAAACCGCATTCGCGGCAAGCATAAAGCAATGTACACACCACATATCGATTGTGGTGATCATGTTGTCGTTATCAACGCTGAAAAAGTTGCGTTTACCGGCCGCAAAATGACAGACAAGATCTTCTATTGGCACACAGGTCATCCAGGCGGAATTAAAAGCCGCACAATGGAAAAGATCCTTGGTGGCACCCATCCTGAACGCGTTATTGAAAAAGCTGTTCAGCGTATGGTTCCAAAAGGTCCTCTGGGCCGTGCACAGCTCAAAAAACTTCACGTATATGGTGGTTCCGAGCATCCGCATGACGCGCAAAAACCAGAAGTTCTGGATGTTGCTGCGATGAACTCTAAAAACGTACGGAGAGCTTAATTATGTCGAATGAAGTCCAATCCCTAGAGGATTTGAAAAATCTGACAAGCGGCGTAGAAGCTTCTTCTGAAGCTGCAGAAGTTTCTGAAGTTGTTGAAACAGCTCCTCTGCCAGATCCAAAAATTGATGAGCACGGTCGCTCTTACGCAACTGGTAAGCGTAAAGATGCTGTCGCCCGCGTCTGGATCAAACCAGGTAACGGTAAAATCACGATTAATGGTCGTGATCAGACGGTTTATTTCGCACGCCCAGTGCTGCGCATGATCCTCGCTCAGGCTTTTGAAGTTTCTGATCGTGTTGAACAGTATGACGTTGTTTGTACGGTTAAAGGTGGTGGCCTTTCTGGTCAGGCCGGTGCAGTTCGTCACGGTGTTTCAAAAGCATTGACATTGTATGAGCCAGCTTTGCGTCGTCCGCTTAAAGCCGCTGGCTTCCTGACACGCGATAGCCGTGTTGTTGAACGTAAGAAATTCGGTCGTGCGAAAGCTCGTCGGAGCTTCCAGTTCTCAAAACGTTAATTCGTTTCCGGATTTTTCGGAATTGGAAAAGGGCTGCCTTTGGGCGGCCCTTTTTTGTTTTAATTGATCGCTTCCAAACGATCAAAGAAGCTGGCTTCGTCCAGAACAGATTTAAGTGCAAATGCGAGTGGCATGGCTAAACCCTGATTAGCTATCCCAAGCACGTGATAGACTTTTGTTTGATAAAGTGGGTGCATGTCATATTTGACAGTGAATGCCTTTTTCGATGCGTAGGACATGAACAAGTCTTCAGGCATTATAATGGCGGCAAAGCGTTTGACCGTAAACATTTGAAATAATTGGCGATATGCTGGCGCTGTTACAGCAACGCCCTGTAGATTATCGATTAACTCCATGCTATTCGATGTGCCCAGTGTAATCCCGATCGGTTTACCTTTTATCTGAGAAATGATGTCGTCGGGTTGATACACGTCAGTATCATAAATTAGGGACACATTCCCTACTAGAATGGGCGTTGGTACCGCTACGGCAAATTCTAAAGAGGTTTCAACGAACTCTGAAGCTCGCCAAAGCATTGCATCAATTTCACCACTTTTCAGTAAATCGTTGGACCGTAGAATAGGAATATCGACAAGCTGATAGCAAATGCCCGCGCGATTGTAGGCATCTAATACTATTTCCTGAGCGACTTGTTGGAGGCGGGTGCCCACACTCCATTGAGCAATTTTAACACAGCTTTCGAACGCAGCTGCAGGCGTGAGGCTAAGGGATAGATAAAACAGCATGAAAGCTGGTATTGGAGTCCATTTTTTTCCCAATGATTTAAAAAAATAGTAAGCCATATAGCTGAACTTAAGCGGTGTTGGGTTAATTTAGTATTAGTATATATTGTTTTTTCTTTTTCCGCGTGAGTAAAAATTGGAAGTTTTTCGTGTTTTATTCAGAAATAGGACAAAATTATTGGAGCGCTTTTCTCCTATCCCGTTTCTCAAATATAAATCATAGAATCTGGACAGCTGGTTTTCTGTTGAGCTTACGCCTCAAAGCGACAAGTTTTTTGACGCATATGCGAGCCTGCCTTTTCAGCATAGTAAAAAGCATGGCAAATTAAAAAAGGCCTCACTCACTACTTATAATTCGAAAGAGTGAGTGAAGCTTTTTTAATTCAAGAATAAAGCAATGAATGAGATCAGTTATTGATCAGGCTTCGCCTTATCCAGATTATTGGGTGCAAATACACCACCAAAAGCACCTTTGCCCGGGTTCGCAGGTTTTGCTGGTTCTTTTGGTTCCACTTTATCAAGATTGTTTGGTGCAAAGACACCTCCGAAAGCGCCTTTGCCCGGATTAACTGCATTGCTGCCGTTTGTCGAAGGCGTGCTCGGATTTTGCTGTTGTTTCAACAGTTGTTCCTGACGGCGTTTTTCCTGAATTGCCTTAATCTTTTTCTCAATCTCAATTTGTTTTTTCGCCCGAACGTCTGAAATACATTGTTTGGGGCTATAGACTTGTGCAAACCAAACGGTACTAAAGCCGCCCAGAGCGAGTAAAATCATTAAGATTGCCGCAGGATTATGCCGCAAAATTTTTGGCAGTTGGAACCGGCCACTAACGGCTGAGATAGGGGCACCGTTTGACAGTGCCAGTTGTTGGCGCCGGCGATAAATTTCGTGTGCCAGTGCACCAAGTACAGTCAGTACTATGATGATAAAGGCAAGCGAGGAAATTGACGGGTTGATGCCGTATCTGACTTTCTGTGCCAGCTCAATTGTTAGTGTCGGGAACTTACCAAACGTGAACGTCGTCGTATTATAATTTTCAAACGACGCCAGAAATGCCAAAACAGCGGCCGACCCCATAGCGGGTTTCATGAATGGTAGCAGGATTTTTCGAAACGCCTGCATATTGGTTGCCCCAAGATCCAGTGCGGCTTCTGTTAAGCCTTCGTCAAATCGCTGCAACCGGGCAACGAACACCAGCATGCAATAGGAGGCAATAAAGGTGGATTGGCCCAGTATGGTCAGGAAAATACCGTTATGCAGGAAGCTGTCGCTGCTAAATCCAAGCATGACGTTTACACGATCCCAAAAGACCAGTGTCGAAATACCAAGAACAACACCCGGGATTAGGATAGGCGCGATCACAACCGTGTAATAGGTTGACCGAAGACGTGGCCAGATCTGGGTGAGGACCAGAGCCCCTGCAAGACCCATGGTTACGGATAAAATAACCGTTCCCAAACCAACGATAAGACTGTTCTTGATACCGTTCAGGATACGCTCATCCTTGGCAAGAACATCAAACCATTCAAAAGTCAGGCACTCCCAAGGTGACATTTTTGGAAAGCTTGGAGAGTTGAAGGCCGTAATGCTCATAACAATCAACGGACCAAGAAGGTATCCGAAGAATATGACCAGATAGGCCCCCAGAAATATTTTGAGAAGAAGGTTTTCGGTTTTCATTTGCCGATATCCCCCATTTTAACTTTAAACAGGCGCATCACCGAAAGGACGATAATGACACATGTGACCAGCAGGACGATCGCAAATGCGGCTCCTCGCGGCCAGTTTCCACCCTGATTAAACCATTGATAAATAATCTGAGTGAACCAAAGGCTGGACGGCCCTCCGAGAATTTGCGGTGCGGCAAGCGCTCCCGCCGTTAGCATAAACACCATCGTGCAGCCAGATGATATGCCTGGTTTTGCATATGGTATGACAACGCGCCAATGAATGCGGATCCAGGATGCCCCCATATCACGGGCCGCCTCAATCTGGTTTCGGTCCAGACTTTCAATGACATTGTATATGGGAAAAATCATCAAGAGAATATAGGCATAGCCAAGCCCGGCATAGAGCGCGATATTCGCCCGGATAAAATCAACCGGGCTGTCAATAAGGCCAGCGGCCAGCATCATTTCATTGAGAACGCCACTTTCTCCAAAAATAATTCGAAAGGCAAATGCGCGAAGAATTTCATTGATCCAGTAGGGAATGATCAGCAAAAGCACCAGTCCGCGTGTGAAACCGCCTGTTTTGGTTTGTGCCAGATAATAGGCGATGGGATAGCAGATCACCAGGTTCAGGACTGTAACAAACACGGCGGCAAGCAATGTGCGGCCAAAAACACCGAGATCTACAACGTTATATGAGCTGTCGGAACCCTGTGCCCCTAGAATGAGGTATTTATAATGCTCAAGCGTATATACGTCTTTCGGGCCACCCATTTCCGGTGGCGGCAAATGATGTCGGAACGAGAAGTCCAGCATGGAAAGCTGGGGTAATAAAATCAGGACAACGATCCAGAACAAAACTGCGAGGAGCAGGAATGATCCAAGTCCGAGGCCATTCTTTTCGAAATATCTGTGGAAGCTGTTTACGATTTCCATGAGCCCCCCTTATTCACTTGCCAGTTCGCCAAATGGCAAAATGACAGCTTGTTCAGGGTTATATTCCAAAGTTAAGGCGCGGCCCGCAGCAGATTCACGATCTTGCCCTTCATTGACAAGTGCCATTTTAATTTCTTTGCCCTGCGATCCTTCCAAGAAGACGTTGTAATTCTGCCCTTCAAATTCTTCATGCTTTACCTGGGCGGTGAAACGATTATTTGCAGGCGTGGTCTCTGTGGCTAAATGGCAGGCCTCCGGTCGTAAGAACATCATGGCTTGATCACCAACGGCCAAGTTACCTTTTGCTGTTGTGCCTATTCGCGCCAATAATTCACCTGTTCTGTTGGTGTCAATAAGGGCGTGGTCACCGTTGATGGATTTAATGGTTCCGCGGAACACATTATTTTCGCCAACGAAGGACGCTACAAATGGGGTTGCCGGATCGTTATAGATTGTATGGCCATCAGAAATCTGATCGATTATTCCGGCCCGCATCACGGCAACATTGTCAGACATGGTCAGGGCTTCTCCCTGATCATGGGTGATGTAAATAAAGGTAATGCCAACCCGTTGCTGGATCTCACGCAGTTCGGTTCTCATATGCTGCCTGAGTTTTAAATCGAGCGCTGATAGCGGCTCATCCAGAAGCAGTACGTCAGGTTGCGCGCAAAGGGCTCTTGCAATTGCAACACGCTGTCGTTGACCACCCGAGAGTTCGGAGGGAAGTTTGTCTCCCTGACCGGGCAGGGCAATCATATCTAAAAGTTCATCAGCGCGTTTGCGTCTATCGGCTTTGCCGACCCCTTGAACTTCCAGAGAGAAAGTTATGTTCTCCCATACCTTCATAAGAGGGAAGAGGGCGAGGTTTTGGAATATGAGTGCGGTTGGTCGCTTGTTCGGACCAAAGCCAGCCATATCTTTCTCGCCGATGAGAACGCGTCCCTCGCTGGGCTCTAAAAAGCCGGATACGGATCTGAGGATGGTTGTTTTCCCGCAACCCGAGGGACCTAGAAACGAGAAAAATTCGCCGCCTTTGATATTTACATTTGCTTCTCGGACCGCGACAAAATCGCCGAAACGGATCCAGACATCTTCGAGCGTGACACCGACACCCTTGCTCATACTAATCTCCATGGCTGAAACACAGATCCAGCACAGCCTTAAAACTAAAGGCTGTTCCCCACTGCTTAAAATTTGAAGGCCCGAACTTAATTTTCGTAAGTTCGGGCCAATGTTTTATCGATTTAAGTTATGAACTCTTGAACTTGTTCACATATTCGGTGCGGATTTCCGCGTACCATGGGGCCTGTGGTGGCCATGGGTTCAGATTGCTGAGTGACTCACCTGGGTATGCGTCAGTGAAGTTCTTTTTGTAGGCGTCGCCCGCAAAGCCATCCGCTCCCAGAACAGGTGAATTGTAGCCATGATCATCAATCGCTTTACCCGCGTTTTTCGCATCATATGAGAATTTGATGAACTCATAAATCTGATCCATGTTCTTGGCACCAATTGGCATTGCCATACCATCAACCCAGGCCATTGAGCCTTCTTTAGGTGCCTGGTACATGATCGGATCGCCAGCAGTTTTCAGTGCCATTGGTGGGCCATCCCATGTTTGGCCAACAATGACGCCTTCGTTCAGCAGGCCGTTTTTCTGGGTATCTGCATCATTCCATAGGAGTTTGAGGTTTTTCTTACGTGCGATACACCATGCGGTTACTTTTTCCCAGATTGGGCGCATGGTTTCTTCATTCTCGTAAGCTTTCCACATGGAGCCGGGCTCCAGCTCACCAATTGTCTCCATGTAAAGACCCGCGCCGAGCATCATTGAATGAGGGCGGCCCATTGTTTTACCGGCGTTGGCTTCATCCCAAACATCACCATAGCTTGGCGCTGTGCCAGCAGGTGCCCATTTGTCGGTCCGCCAGGCAATGCCTTCAGTGCCCCAGATATGCGGTAACCAATGAGATCCTTTACCGTCAAGGTTCCAGTCTTTGTCACCAATATTTGTCATTGCCGGATTTACTTTGTCTACTGGCACTTTGCTCATGTCAAAAGGCTGCAGTAATTCAAGTGGACCCCATTCCAATCCCTGATTGTTGGTTGGCGAGACAATGTCAAAGCCCTGACCTTTATTGGCTTTCATCTTGTTGATGATTTCTTCGTTTGATCCGATACCAGTATAATTAATTTTAATGCCGGTTTCTTTTTCAAAATCACCAATGAATTTCTCTGGTAAGTAATCTGACCACATCAGGATATTAATTTCGCCAGATGAAGACAGCGCATTCTTTACATATGCTGGTCCAGCTAGTGCAAAAGCACCTGTAGCTGTCGCCCCTTTGATAAGTGTCCGGCGGCTAACTTTGCTTTTAGCGGCCAACACTGGATTTGTAGTTTGCTTTGTCATAATCGACTCCCAGTTTTTGAATTTTTCTGTTCCAATATGAAAAGAGCATAATTTTTACGAAGTTGTTATTACAGTCCCCATCCTAATAACTCTCATTTTCATACCTACTGTCAAAACGATAACATCACTTTTATTCGTATGAAAACAATTTTCTGTAAGGTTGGACTGTGAAGACAAGTCTCAAATTTTGGCTCATCCCAAAGGATTGGACCCATTCTGTGATGATGCATATTTTGCGGGCATCCATTGTACAAAAATCCACCATCAGTTTTTGTAGATTAGATGTGTTTTATGTAGGCGATTGGAGATCGGGTTTCTGCGGGTTTTCGGAAATTGGATGATTAAAAATTAATCAAATTAACTGAAAACAACAGTTTCAATGATCGTGTCATATCCGGATTGCTCAATTTGTAATCGTTAGAGATTTATGGAGTTGGTGATGCATCACGCTGATTTCTGAAAAAGGCAAGAATATAGAAAATCCTAAATTATGATTGGGATTTATATTGATCATGGCACTGATTCTATCAATTTTCTTCTTAACCGGCTGGCCTGGACGGGCTTTTGGGAAGAGAGCGAATTCGATTGAATTGGGGTGGATACCACGAATATGAGTCTTGCAGGTTTCTGGGGCAGGCTGGGGCGCAAAGTTAAAAGCGGGAGGGCGCTCTTTTGATGCTGAGGGCGAGATGCCTGCCAAATTAAAATTGTTTCGATTTTTCAGTCTTGTCTATATTTTGCCCACTTAATCAACTAACATAAGTTTATCTTAATGAACTTATATGTTTATTAAAGTAATCCTAATTTACTGGATGGCTTGTTGGGTTTGTTCGATAGAGTAGGGCGTTGTATGCTAAATCTCCTTCTTTTCCAGAATTTCATTTAGGGGGTTGTCAACTATAGGTTGAGTGTTGTATTTGCTTGTCACGTTAACGATAGAAATACTTAGCTTGGTATGGAAAATGTTAGTTGAGAAGTTCATAGATGTTGATTTTGGGCATGAAAAATTTGTCGACTTCGTATCCTATTGGATGACATTGCCAAAATCAGATGGACTGCCATATCAGTCTGATTTCAATCCAGCTGATGTACGTCACTTACTCCAAGATATTACAATTTATGAAATGCTTGAAGATGACACCTTAAGGTGCCGCCTCATGGGAACTGGCCTTGTGGAAGGTTTTGGCTGGGACTACACAGATCATGATTATCTGTCTCTGTGGGCGGAAGAAGATAAAGCCAAGCTTTTGTATCATTTTAAAAAGATGTTTCATACGAAGATGGGGATTTCCACTTACTTGATTGCGATCGCCGAGAGTGGCTTTGAAGTCAGTGGCCCAGCAATCTGCTTACCGGCATTAGATGGTAATGGAAAGGCAACGCGGATAATTGCGTTGACGAACGAAGACACTCCCCCAAATTCCAGAGATCCGCGCGAAGATAAAATTGTACAGGTGAAAGCAACCCGAATTTCATTCATCGATTTTACTTAGGTTTTTATCGTCTCTGGTAGCTCTGCCATGAATTGTTCGGTTTTCAGGAAGAGTTGGGCAATATGAACGCCATCGAGCAACGCATGGTGGGCTTGTAAGTTTAGCGCCATTGTCCATTTCTCGCCATGATCAACATATTTTCCCCAAACTATTCTAGGAATGCAATCATCCGCATTCATTGTCGGATGAGCGGCACCGGTAAAATTAATCCAGGGCATGCAGGATAAATATGTCCAGAATATTGACTGGGTGTTTTCCTGTAGGCTTTTTTGTTGTTTGGCTGCGCTAATCTGCGTCAGGCATCTGGCGTTAAATTGCGTCCAATCCTCATCATATTCAACTTCGCAAAAGGCAAAGCCATCATTTTCAATCGGCACCGTAAAGGACGGGCTGGTTTTACTGGACTGAAAAACTTTATCACCTTCAAACCGTGTTTTCAGCTCGTCGATTGCGTTTACAGCGCGCATGATACTAAACAATGTGAAATTAAAAGGCGGCAGGCCCCGTTTTTTATAGTGCCGCATAAAGGGCGTTACATCGATATCCGACGTTAGGCTAAAGAATGGATTCTGGGCCTTGCGAAACAGCTTGTATGTGTCACGTCGTTTCCATTGAGCTAGATTTATTTCTGTGATTTCCATCGATTTTCCCTAGGAATGCTCCATGAACGCCCATACATCTTTGAGCGGGATAACGGCGCCGAGCGTCATAACCGCACTGCCCGCTATTTTGGTGAGCCAGGTGTTATTTCCTGTTTTTCCACCCAATGCAGCCGTAATAGTGCCAGAAAACAGACCGACAGATCCCATAATCATCAAGGCTGTTAGTTGAAACAGAAACCCGAAGAGGATGAATTGGGCTGTTACCTGATCACTGGTCGTATCCACAAACTGCGGTAAAAATGCGAGGAAGAACAAGGCAACTTTCGGATTGAGAATATTCATCAAAATTGTCTGACGGTAAATATGGCCAAGTTTTAACTGGTGGTGATCTTCGCCTACGGATAGGGGAGGAGCCTTATAAATTTGCCAACCAATATAAATGAGATAGGCGGCCCCAGCGTATTTAACGATTGCAAATAACACGGGTGAACTGGCAAGAATTGCGGACAGACCCGCAGCGGCCAATATAATATGAACAAAGATTCCTGTGACCAGACCTAGTGCAGCAACAAGTCCTGCTTTCCAGCCTTGTGCCAGTCCCCGCATCGCCACATAAATAATGTCAGGTCCAGGCGCGATGGTAAGCATGAAAGCAGAAGAGAGAAAGAGCAGCAGTGTCGCTGTATCTGGAAACATTGGGGACCCCGATTGAAAATTTAGGCTACGGTAGCGAAGCGCAGGTTTGGGAACAAGTAAAAATAATCTCCTTTTGGGAAAGGTTGAAAAGGGGATGTGGGGCCTGTATTCAGGGATCGAAAAGATAGCCTCGTTAATTAGTGATGGATTGAAATGGAAGTTACCTACAGACCCGGGCGGGATACTGATGCCGCCCAGTTAATTACGCTGATCTCAAAATGTTATGCGGAATATGATGGGTGTATTTTAGATGTTGTGAACGAGGAGCCACAGCTGAATTATATTGCGACGTATTTTGCGGCCAAAGGCGGTGAATATTGGGTCGCGCATCTTGGTGAAAAGCTGGCAGGTTGCATCGGATACACAGTTTTGTCCGGCGAGTTTGAACTGAAGCATTTATATGTTGATGGGGAAATTCGCAGGCGGGGAATTGCTTCGCAGCTGTGCGATCAGGTTGAACAGGCGGCGCAAAAGCTTGGTGTAGATAAAATCATTTTATGGACAGATACGCGATTTAAAGAAGCGCATCAATTGTATGAAAAACGGGGTTTTGTTGGGGGCGTTAAAACGAGAACGTTGAACGATCTCAGCAATACGGTGGAATATTACTACGAGAAATCTTTGCTAAATGCATAAATTGGTGTATGAAACTCCTCCCTGAAAAATGAAGAACGGTCCGGAAAGTAGCAGATGAATTATCCAATAACGGATATGGAAAAAGTAGACGCCAAGTCACTCGGCATCAAGCTGAACGGTGAGGGGGCTTTCGCTATTTCTGTTAAGGGTTATACGCATAACCTGACGGAAGAGGAATTGCTGGCTGAAATGACTGATCAGCTAGATGTTCGCAACTCTGTTCGCGGTGCGCTGCTTCGTAAAGCTCAGAAAATTGTTTTGTCAGGATTGAAAAAAGGCCGACTCCGATTAAGCGAAGAGGAAGCTGAAATTTTCGATCTTAATATACTGATTTGGTTCGCTGATAAGACTTTAAAGGGCGAGCATAAATCCTATCTGACATAATAAAGACTATGGGTCTGCCGAACGGGCAGAATTTTAAAATGAGCAAATTTGATAAAAAAATTAAAGCAGGCATTCTCGGTGCCAGCGGTTATACCGGTGCGGAAGCAATTCGGCTTCTTCTTCGGCATCCAGCCGTTGAGCTGACTCTGCTGACGGCGGATCGGAAAGCCGGTCAATCTGTTGAAGAAGTTTACCCGCATTTGGGGGGGTATGGTCTTCCGGATATGGTATCCGTTGATGATGCCGATTGGTCATCTGTTGATGTTGTTTTTTGTGGACTGCCGCATGGAACGACACAGGATATTATTGCGACTTTACCAAAGTCTGTGAAAATCATTGATCTTAGCGCCGATTTCCGGCTGCGCAATCCGGCAACCTACGCTGAATGGTATGGCCATGAGCATATGGCGATGGATTTGCAGAAAGAGGCTGTCTATGGATTGACAGAGCTCTACCGTGAAGATGTTAAAAACGCCCGGCTTGTCGCATGTCCAGGTTGCTATCCAACCGCAACATTGCTGGCACTGCTGCCGCTGGTCGCGGCTGGTCTGATTGATCCGCAGGATCTTGTGATTGATGCCAAATCGGGTTTAACCGGCGCTGGACGTGGCTTGAAGCAAAACACCTTGTTCAGCGAAGCGGGCGAAGGACTTAGCCCCTACAGTGTGGCCAAGCATCGGCATGCACCGGAAATTGAGCAGGAGGTTGCAAAGGCTGCGGGCATTGATGCCGCAAGCACGCGGGTGAATTTCGTTCCGCACCTTGTTCCCATGAGCCGGGGAGAATTGGTAACCTGTCATGTGAAATTGCAGCCCGGTAAGACGGTTGACGATTTGCGGGCGGAATTGGAAAAAACATTTAGCGGCGAGCCTTTTGTCCGGATCTTGGCGGATGGCAATATCCCGCAGACGCAAATGGTTCGGGGTTCAAATAATTGCGTGATGAATGTGTTTGCTGATCGTATTCCCGGCCGGGCTACCGTTATTGCAACTATTGATAATTTGGTGAAGGGTTCAAGCGGTCAGGCCGTTCAGAATATGAATCTGATGTTTGGCCTTGATGAGGCTATGGGGCTGGAACAAGTCGCCCTCTTCCCATAAAAAGAACAAAGGAACAGACCATGGGTAACAATATCATCGCGTTTAAAGGCATTACGCCAAAGCTGCATCAGAGTGTCTTTGTTGCCCCGTCTGCCGATGTTATTGGAGATGTTGAGATCGATGAAGGATCAAGCATCTGGTTTAACTGTGTTGTTCGCGGAGACGTGAATTATATCCGAATTGGCAAGCGCAGCAATATTCAGGACGGCACTGTTATTCATGTATCAAATGCGACGCATGCCACAATCATTGGGGATGATGTCCTTGTTGGACATAACTGTATTGTCCATGGCTGCACACTGGAAGACGGTAGCTTTGTGGGCATGGGCGCAACAGTTCTTGATGGCGCTGTTGTTGAAAGCGGCGCCATGGTTGCGGCGGGTGCGCTCGTGGCACCAAATAAGCGTATCCCAAAAGGCGAGCTGTGGGGCGGCTCACCCGCGAAATTCATGCGTAAATTGTCAGATGAGCAGCAGGCTAATCTGACAGGCGGTGCCGCGCATTATGCGGAGTTGGCACAAGTTTATAAGTCGGATCAATAAGCGCGATTAGGTGCCTGTAATATCTGATTTTTTTAACTCATTGGCACCCGGTTTGGCTTTCATTTTCACATAAGACCCTGGGGCATCTTCTAAAGGTTTCAGTTTGCCTTCTGCAGGATCACGCGCCGCCACTTTTGGTCCGGATTTCTTGGACAGCCATTTATCCCAATGTGGCCACCATGACCCCGGATGTTCTTTTGCATCTGCCAGCCAATCGCTTGCTGTTTTATATTTTTTCCGCGAGTTGTTTGTCCAATGCTGATATTTTTTGGCATCAGGGTGGTTAATCACACCGGCAATATGACCGGATCCTGCCAACATGAATTCAGCAGGGCCACTCATAAGCTGGGTTGCTTTGAACACGGAAGTGTAGGGCGCAATGTGATCTTCTTTACTGGCTTGCACAAAAATCGGAATTTTCACTTTTGACAGATCAATGGGCTGACCGCCAAGAGTAAGCCCGCCGGGTTTTTGCAGAAGGTTTTTCTGATACATGTTGCGCAGATAGAAACTGTGCATTTTGGGGGGCATGTTTGTGGTGTCGCAGTTCCAGAACAACAGATCAAACGGGAAGGGTTCTTTACCCATCAGGTAGTTGTTTATGACAAACGACCAGATCAGATCGTTAGAGCGCAGCATGTTAAATGTCGTGGCCATATTCTTCCCTTCGAGGAAGCCCGCAGCCTTCATTTTGCGTTCAATCATCTGAACTTGTTCTTCATCCGTAAACAGGAGAAGGTCGCCCGCTTCTTCAAAATCTATCTGCGCTGCGAAAAAAGTACTCGCCACAATGCGTTCTTCACCGATCGCTGCCAGATAGGCGAGGGTGGCAGCCATCAGAGTGCCGCCAATACAATATCCAATTGCGGTTACTTCGGTTTCGCCAATGCTGGTTTCGATTGCATCCAAGGCTGCAAGAATGCCTTCGGACATATAGCTTTCAAAGGTTTTGTCTGCATGGCGTTCATCTGGATTTACCCAGGAAATCACAAAAACAGTATAGCCTTGATCAACGCACCATTTGATAAATGAATTTTCCTGCTTCAAATCCAGAATATAAAATTTATTGATCCATGGTGGGGTGATCAGCAGTGGCCGCTTATAAACCTGCTTGGTTGAAGGTGTGAATTGCAGGAGTTGCATCAATTCATTCTGGAAAATGACTTTACCGGGCGAGGCCGCTACATTTTCACCAACTTTAAAGACCCCTTCGGGAACCATTCGGGGATTGAGCTGTCCATTTCCGTTTTTTAAATCCTCAATCAGGTGTTCAATACCGTGAAGCAGGTTTTCACCTTTGGTTTCATAGGTACGTTTCAGAACGTCCGGATTGGACCAGAAGAAATTTGTCGGGGACAGGGCATCAGTGAATTGTTTGGTATAGAAATCTACTTTTTTGTGCTCAACCTCGTCGAGCCCATCGACGTCTGAAACCAGATCATTGATTGTTTTGGACGTCAGTAGGTAAGATTGTTTGATGTAATCAAAAATCTGGTTCTTGGTCCATTCTTCTGACCGAAAACGTTTATCCCCTTTGTCCGGCTCGATTACCGGTTTTGTTTCCTGCCCCGTTGCGGCCATAGCCGCATTTTGCCAAAGGTCCATATAACCCTGCCAAAGTTGTGTTTGGGCATGAATTAATTTATCCGGCTCGGTCAGCATTTTCTGCGTCAGCTCTAAAAAGGCGCCGCCAATATTCAAAGGGTCAAGCTCAGGAGTACCTTTGGATTTTTGCTGCTCGTAAAATTCGGCTACAAGCTCCATACTTTTCTCAGAAAGCTTGGTCATGTTTTCAGCAAGTTCCTGCGAATTCTCCGGGAATGCCGGTAGTGATACGTTCTGGAATTTATCTTGCATCGGCTGATACCCCCTATTGGCCAAATTCTTTTCTTTTTCCTACTTTAGCAGAAGCATTTGAACTGGCACTAAAAAAACAAAAAAATATGGCATTTTGATGAGATAGTGCTGAATATATTGCGGAATTGTCCCCCATATGCTTTAAGTTATTGAGAATTAATTCAAGTGAGTATTTTTTTTACTGGATACATGCGGTTCAGCGTAAAATGAAGACCACAAATTGAAGCAGGTACAGGCGACTATGGTTGTGATAGAGAACAAACTGGTAGATTTCAATATGGGTAAGCTCAAAAAAGGGGCTTCCAGATTGGCTTTATTAACTGCAATGCTTGCCGTTGCAGGCTGTTCCTCTCCCGATTGGGTTAATCCAACGAATTGGTTTGAAGAGGACAATGCACCTGTTCCTATCGAAAATTCAGCCCCAACAGCAGACGGGGTGAAGAGCGATGAGGGCGGGGAATATCCAAAGCTGGGGTCTACACCGGCTGTTCCCGGAAAGACGATTTCGATAGAAGAAGCCGATACTATTGAAAATGGTTTAAAGGCGGATCGGGATAACGCTCAGTATACAGATCAGAAACTTCGCGCAGATACCGCAATCCAGCCAATGCCGAAACCAAAACCTGTTGTTGTTGAACCCGCAGCACCTGCAGAAGCGCCAGCAACAGGACCGGCAGTTGCGCCAGTTCCAGCGGCGCCGGTCGCCGCGGCTCCTCTCGGTGCGCCTGCTCCGGTGACAGCACCGCAAATTCCAACACCGACGCAAACAAGTAACGGTGTTAAACTGATGCCAAATGCGGCGCCAATTACCACACCTGAACAAGCTTATGCCCGTCAGGTTCCCGCGAGCAATACAGTTGTGATTAGTGGTAATGGCGTTGAAGATGTGTTCCAGAAACAGCTGGCGGCTTCTGCTGCAACAACCACAACACTTCCGGCAAGCACGCAGTTCCAATCCTATCCGGTAACGCCTTTGAATAATTCGGCGGTCTCTGTCGCTCCTATTATTCAGGATACCTATAATCAACCGGTTGCACTGGGCTATGGCAACACAGCTGGAACACCACAGATGCAAACGGGAGTTGCCATTGCAGGCGACGCCGATGCAATCATTTACTTTGAAGTTGGTTCATCGCGTGTCGGTGCGGGCGATATGGGTAAAATCCGGAAAATCGCAGCGGCGCAAGCAAGTACGGGCGGTGTTGTAAAGGTTGTTGGTCACGCCTCCAGCCGAACACGGGAACTGCCGCTTGATCGTCATATGATGGTCAATTTGCGGATGTCTCAAGAGCGCGCTACGAATGTGGTGAAAGCGCTCATCGGCCAAGGTGTTGCATCACAAAATATTGTTGTTGAATCACAAAGTGACAGCAACCCTGTGACGCGTGAAGCAATGCCAAGTGATGAAGCGAAAAACCGCAGGGTTGAAATCTTTCTCGTCAATTAGAAAAAGTTCGTATAAAACCGGGCAGCGGCGGCTTCCAAGAACCAGTTAAAGGCTTTTGGAGCGCTTCTGCATAAACATATCAAAATAAAAAAGAGAAAAGGCCGATGAGCTCCGATTTTCACCGCATTAAGCGACTGCCACCATACGTTTTTGAAGAAGTAAATCGTATGAAAGCAGCAGCGCGAGCGGCCGGAGAAGATATCATTGATCTGGGTATGGGCAACCCTGATAGTCCGACCCCGCAACATATTGTTGATAAGTTGGTGGAGACGGTTCGCGATGGTCGCACACACCGGTACTCGACAAGTCGCGGTATTCCTGGACTTCGCCGGGCGAACGCCGCCTATTACAAGCGCCGGTTTAATGTGGATATCGATCCGAATACGGAAACGATTGCCACGCTTGGCTCGAAAGAGGGGCTGGCCAATCTGGCCATGGCGATTACCACACCAGGTGACGTGATCCTGTCGCCAAATCCCAGCTATCCTATTCATCCCTACGGTTTCATAATCGCGGGGGCTGTCGTTCGGCATTTTGAAGTTGGCCCGCATATCGATTTCTTTGAATCGCTTGAGCGGGGAATGGCGCATTGTTTTCCAACGCCAACCTGCCTGATCCTGAATTTCCCTTCAAATCCAACTGCAATGACGGTTGATCTGGAGTTTTATGCGCGGGTTGTGGAATTCGCCAAACAGCATCAGATGTATATTCTGTCGGACCTCGCCTATGCCGAAATTTATTTTGATGGCAACCCACCGCCGTCAATTTTGCAAGTCGAAGGCGCTAAAGACATCGCTGTTGAATTTACGTCGTTGTCCAAAACTTATTCCATGCCGGGCTGGCGAATGGGGTTTGCGACGGGCAATAAAGAACTGATCGGGGCGTTGACACGAATTAAGTCTTATCTCGATTATGGCGCGTTTACACCTATTCAGGTAGCGGCGACAGCAGCCCTGAACGGTCCGCAAGAGTGCGTTGAAGAAGCGCGTCAGCTCTATAAAGCTCGCCGGGATGTGATGATTAGCGGGATGGCTGCGGCCGGTTGGGATATCCCCTCGCCAGAGGCCACAATGTTTGCCTGGGCGCCGATCCCGGAGCCATTTACGGAACTTGGCAGTCTTGAATTCTCTAAGCTGTTGCTGCAAGAAGCAAAAGTGGCAGTTGCGCCGGGACTTGGATTTGGCGAGCACGGGGATCGCTTCGTTCGCATTGCTATGGTAGAAAATGAGCAGCGAACCCGGCAGGCTATTCGTAATGTAAAGAAATTCCTGTCAGATGCGGATTTGCATTTGGCAAACTATCACGACCGGAAGAGTGGTAAATAATATGAAGGTTGGTATCGCTGGTATTGGTACAGTTGGTGTAGGGGTCATAAAGATTTTGACCGCTCATGCAGATGTTTTGGCTGCGCGCTCAGGTGAGAAACTTGAAATCACGGCGGTTTCTGGCCGGACAAAGGCTAAAGATCGGGGTGTTTCTCTGGACGGTATGACCTGGTACGATAATGCGCTGGATCTTGTCGATGATCCCAACGTCGACATGGTTCTTGAGCTGATCGGTGGTAGCGATGGTGTCGCATACGATCTTTGCAAGGCTGCCTTGAAAGCTGGGAAACCCGTTGTAACTGCAAATAAGGCGCTGCTGGCTATCCACGGAACTGAACTCGCCACCTTGGCAGAGCAGAATAATGTGTCTCTTGCCTATGAAGCGGCTGTCGCAGGTGGCATTCCGATTGTGAAAGCCATGCGCGAAGGATTGAGCGGCAATCAGATCAGCCGGGTTTATGGTATTTTGAACGGTACCTGCAATTATATCCTGACCGAGATGGAAGAGACCGGCGGCGATTTCTCAGATATTTTAAGCGATGCCCAGGCATTGGGATACGCTGAGGCAGACCCCAGTTTTGATGTGGACGGTGTTGATGCAGCCCATAAACTTGCCATTTTGACAAGCTTGGCCTTTGGCACTTTTGTCGATTTTGACAGTGTCTATATTGAAGGCATTCGAAAAGTAAGTGCTTTGGATATTGCCTTCGCTCAGGAATTTGGATTTAGAATTCGCCTGCTTGGGGTTGCGCGTAAGACGGACAAGGGAATTGAACAGCGGGTTCATCCTTGCATGGTTCGTAAAGAGACCGCGATTGCGAACGTATCAGGTGTTTTTAATGCTGTTGTCGCAGAGGGTGACTTTGTTGATAGTACGGTGTATGAAGGGCGCGGTGCCGGTGAGGGGCCTACAGCCTCTGCCGTTGTTGCAGACATTATTGATATTACGGCAGATCGGAAAACACCGACATTTGGGGTTCCGGTTGGCAAATTGAAAAGTGTCACGCCAGTGCCAGTTGAGGAACATGTTGGGTGCTATTATGTTCGGCTGAGTGTGCGGGATTTGCCGGGTGTTATCGCCGATGTTTCAGCGGCTTTCAGAGACGAAGCAATTTCGATTGAAAGTTTGTTGCAGCGCGGACGTGCTCCAGAAGAAGCTGTATCAGTGGTACTGACAACCCACGAAGTTAAAGAGGCGGCTCTATTAAGGGCGCTCAGTGTTATAGAAAAATTTGATCATAGTGTGGCTGAGCCACGCATGATCCGTATTGCAAAATTGTGAGATTAAACGGAGCGACGGGGCGTCGCTTTGATATTTGGATGAAATGTAATGGCTGAAATTTCCAAACTGGATCGTAAACTGACTCTAGAGATTGTTCGTGTAACCGAAGCAGCGGCGCGGGCAGCCTGCAATCTGGTCGGACTGGGCGATGAAAAAGCGGCAGATCAGGCTGCGGTTGACGCAATGCGCACTGCTCTGAATGAACTTGATATTGATGGCACGATCGTCATTGGTGAAGGTGAGCGTGATGAAGCGCCGATGCTCTACATTGGTGAAAAAGTGGGAACCGGCAAGGGACCCAAAATTGATATCGCGCTTGATCCCCTGGAAGGTACGACATTAACCGCCAAAGGTGGGCCAAATGCGCTTGCTGTTATCGCATTTGCGGAATCAGGTAACTTTCTTCATGCGCCAGATACTTATATGGAGAAAATTGCCATTGGTGGCGGTTATCCAGAAGGTATCATTGACCTTGATAAATCGGCTGGTGACAACATGCGTGCATTGGCGGCAGCCAAAGGCGTTCCTGTTAATCAGACAACAGCTTGTGTTCTGGATCGTCCACGTCATGCTGAAATTATCGCTTCTATCCGTGAAACAGGTGCGCGCATTAAATTGATCTCTGATGGGGATGTGGCCGGTGTTATGGCAACAGCAAACCCTGAAACAGGTGTTGATTTGTATGTGGGTACAGGCGGCGCGCCTGAGGGCGTTTTGGCAGCTGCCGCGCTTCGGTGTATTGGCGGTCAGATGCAGGGACGTCTGGTGTTCCGCAACGAAGATGAAAAAGCCCGCGCAATCAAGTGGGGAGTTACAGATTTCAATAAGGTCTATAACCTCGAAGAGCTGGCTGCAGGGAGCGTGATTTTTGCAGCTTCTGGTGTCACAGACGGATCTATGCTCAAAGGCGTCCGTCAAGTTGGTGACCGGGTGATGACAGAAACAATCGTCATGCGCTCTCATACCGGAACAGTTCGTTACGTTCGTGGAAACCACTCCGCGAAGTAAATAAAGGAAATGACCATGAGTGAGACGGAAATACCGGCGTTTCTTGGTG
Organism: Sneathiella sp.; assembly: GCA_034669685.1. Lineage (GTDB taxonomy): Bacteria > Pseudomonadota > Alphaproteobacteria > Sneathiellales > Sneathiellaceae > Sneathiella. Next base: position 1,070,685 of record JAXMOU010000001.1, on the reverse strand, counting down.
TTGAAAGCTCACTTATGGGTAAGAAATGGCGCCTCCGATCGCAGGACGATCGGATGGGGCTTGCCTTGGCGCAGCGACTTGATGTGCCCGAGATAGTTGGCCGCGTTCTGGTCGGACGCGGCGTCTCTCCCGAAGAGGCTGAGCGTTATTTACAGCCAACATTGCGCGATTTATTGCCAAACCCAAGCCTGTTCAAAGATATGGACAAAGGCGCTGAGCGTATTGCCACTGCAATTCAAACCGGGCAGAAAATAGCGGTGTTTGGCGACTATGATGTGGACGGGGCAACGTCATCAGGCCTTCTGAAGCGGTTCTTTGATCAAATTGGTATCCCGCTCACAATATATATTCCGGACCGACTTAAAGAAGGCTATGGCCCTAACATCCCTGCTTTTGATAAATTGAAGGCAGATGGGATTGATCTTGTGATTACGGTGGATTGCGGGATTGTTTCCTTCGAGCAGATTTCTCATGCGAAGGCCATAAACCTTGACGTAATCGTGGTTGATCACCATCAGGCGGAAACCCGCCTTCCAGATGCGGTTGCCGTTATTAATCCCAAGCGCCATGACGAAAGTCAGGAATTTGATTATCTCGCCGCTGTCGGCGTTAGTTTTATCCTGCTGGTTGCCCTGAACCGCCAGCTCAGAACTCTCAATTGGTATGGGGATCGCAAGCCACCTGATCTGATGCTATTGCTGGATTTGGTTGCTTTGGGGACTGTATGTGATGTTGTGCCGCTCAAGGGGTTAAACAGAGCCTTTGTAACCCAGGGGTTGAAGGTAATGGCCCAGCGGCGAAACCCAGGTCTTGTTGCACTGGGGGATATCGCCGGGCTGGATGAAGCGCCGGGAACCTACCATTTGGGATTTATGCTGGGTCCACGGGTTAATGCCGGGGGGCGTGTTGGCAAGCCTGAATATGGTGCGCAGCTTCTGTCCAGCATCAACCCTGAAGAATGTGCCCGTTTGGCTCAATTTCTGGATATCAATAATCAGGAACGTAAGAATATTGAGCAGCAGGTTACGGACGAAGCTATGTCTGCCGCAGAATCGCTTAAATCCGAAGGGGTTCTTGTCGTTGCCGGTGATGGATGGCATCCCGGGGTTATCGGGATTGTCGCTAGCCGCCTTAAAGATGCTTTTCAGCGCCCAACAATTGTCATTGGTCTTGATGGCGACGAGGGTAAGGGGTCTGGGCGATCGGTGCCTGGTGTTGATTTGGGGGCGGCGATTGGCGCTGCACGGCATAAAGAACTCATCCTTGGTGGGGGTGGGCACGCGATGGCCGCAGGCCTCACAATTGCCAGGGATAAAATTCCAGCGTTTACCGAGTTCCTAAACCACAGGCTAACGGGAGACGTTATTACTGCCAATCAAAACGCAAGTTTGGGGCTGGATGGTGCTTTGGGAGTTGAAGGGGCGTCCGTTGATCTGATCGATCAGATGGCTCAGGCGGGTCCTTTTGGCGCTGGAAACCCGGAACCACGATTTGTGTTGAGTAACGCAAGGATCATTCAGGCGTCTATCGTTGGCGAAAATCATGTACGGGTTATTCTGACGGGGAGTGGCAATAGAGGGCGACTCACTGGAATAAGCTTTAAAAGCGTTGATACGCCATTGGGCCAAAGTCTGCTTAACCATCAGGGAGCCAGCTTTCACATCGCAGGTCACCTTCGAAAAAATACCTGGCGTGGTCAGACTTCGCCCCAGATCCTGATTGAAGACGCCTTCAGATTAAACTGATAAAATAGGGAAAACGGGGGATCAGCGCTAAAGGTCAAAAAAAATTCAAAAATCCTGAATTTTTTACTTGATTGCTTTGCCGAATGACTTTAAACACTGCCTCCAGCAACACATTGTGTCCCCTTCGTCTAGTGGTTAGGACGCCAGATTTTCATTCTGGAAACAGGAGTTCAATTCTCCTAGGGGATGCCACCTTTCCAAGGTGAAGTTGTTAAAAAATTAGCGCCCTTCTGGGCGCTTTTTTTTGTCCTGCGTTAATCCTATTCCAAATCAGTTTTCAGTGCCCGGCGGCAAATCGTGCAATTTTGACTTTAGAATGTTCTAATAAGGCGTATGAAATTCGGAGTAGGAATATCCCGAATGTTAAATAAAGTCCTGATTTATTTAGCTAAATTCTGTCTTTTTTCTAAATTGTGTTAACTGATTGTTTGCATTTATAGATCTAGCCTTGTTTTAATTGCAGAAGCCATTGGTGGGCGTCTTGTTAAAAAAAAGCGGTTACTTCTGTGGTTGAGGGCAAGGGATGGCAGCACTAATAAATAAAGGAACCAAAAAAAACAGCGAAGCAACTGTTCGGGCCGGCGCGCATTTGTTGTCCAGATTTGATGGCTTAATTTCCGAGTGGCTTTGGGAAATTGATGTAAATGGCCACTTTATTTATTCGAATGGGGTGTTGGAGAAAAACATTGGAGTTCCTACCGAACAAATTTTGGCTGGACGGATAAAGGATCTGCTGGATTTTCTACCCGGCGCTCAAACGGCGAACAACCAATCCTCTTTAAAGACTTTTTTTAAATTGATCGAAAACCGATCACCCGTAAAGGACTTTTCATTCACGTTTACAGGCGATAGTGGCCAGCTTAAGACGCTAAAGCTCTCAGCTAAAGCATCATATGATGAAGCAGGCCTGATTTGCGGCTATATAGGGGCTGGTTCTATTGATGTGGCAGCGCCCTTGTCGGCTTCGGGTGTCCTTTGGCTCAGGACGTTAGAAAAAGCCGTAGAAGACGCCCCAAACGGCTTCCTGATTACGGACAGTAACGGCTTCATAACATATACCAATAAAGCCTTCTCTACGATTACCGGTTATCCAGCATCAGAGGCCATCGGCAAAACACCAAGGATCTTAAGTTCGGGTAAAAACAGTGCTGGTTTTTATAAGGAATTTTGGCGAACCATTAAACGTGGAGAGAGTTGGTTCGGCACCGTTCGTAACCGCCGAAAAGATGGCGGAATTTTCTGGTGCCGTGAAACGGTCTCCCCTGTCTTTGGAGATAACGGCACGATTACCAACTTTATTTCGATTCAACAGGATGTAACCAGCGAAGTCAAAGCATCGGAAGCCCAAAAAGCGAGTGAGATGCGTTTTAAGGGATTTGCCGAAGCAGCGTCTGACTGGTACTGGGAAATGGATTCTGAACTTCGTTTCTCATATGTTTCAGAAGCAGCCTGCGAGAATGCGGGGATGAAGCCACAGGATATGTTGGGCTTGAAACGGGCAGATCTGGTGACCCGCGAAGAAGACAGGGAACTGTGGAAAAACCATCTTGATGATCTCGAACATCACCGCGCTTTTAAAGATTTTACCTATGGGTTTGTCCGAAAAGATGGTCAGGTCCGACACTGGACGATCTCGGGCACCCCGTATTATTCAGATCAGGGCGAGTTCATGGGATATCGTGGCGTTGGCCGCGATATCAGCGAAGCGGCAATTTTGGAAGCACAGTTGCAGCAATCGCAAAAAATGGAAGTCGTTGGACAATTGACTGGAGGCATTGCGCATGATTTCAACAATTTGCTGGCGGTCATTTTGGGTAATGCTGAACTTTTGGAGGAAATGGTAGAGGCAAATAAGCCGGCAAGCGAACTTCAAGAGCGGTTGGGCACAATTGTGAACGCTGCCAATAGGGGGGCAGCTATTACCAGCCAGCTTCTTGTGTATGCGCGCAAGCAAACCCTGCGGCCAGAAGCCCTGGACTTAAATACTGAAATTTCTGGTTTTCTGGATATTTTGAAAAGTAGTGTGGGGCAGGCTGTTCAGGTTGGTTTGAACGTTGAAGAAGGTCTTTGGCAGGCTTTTGTTGATAAGGATCAGCTTGTGAATGCGGTTCTAAATATGGCAATTAATGCAAGAGATGCGATGGGCGGTGCAGGACGCATTGACGTAAATCTCAATAATATGCATTTAGCCGAAGCAGATAGGGCGCTTGATTTGGATGCTGGTGATTATGTTGTTCTGGAAGTGGCCGATGATGGTGCTGGAATGGATTTCACGACAATGCAGCATGTCTTTGAGCCTTTTTATTCGACTAAGGAGCGGGGACGCGGTACAGGGCTTGGTCTAAGTATGGTTTATGGGTTTGTTAAAAAATCAAACGGATCCATTCGCATAGAGAGCGAGCTTGGTCAGGGAACACGTGTGAAATTATTTTTTCCGCGCTATACTGACTGATAATTACAGTTTCCTTGAGGGGCGAAAAAATGGATCTACGACTTTGTTTTGAAAATAAAGCGGGCGTGAAAATCGATGAGGCGTCCGTCTTTCGCCATTACGCAGAGAATTATCTGTCTGGTTTTGACGTTGAGTGGGGTGGGTCGGTGAGCATCCCGCACAACGACACCCATACGGCGCCAATGGAGCCGCTTTGGCAGTATTTAATCAGGGGTGCTAGTGAGGCTTGTCGGGATTATCTGAAGGAATATCTGGATCGTAATCCTATGGCGGGTTATTTCGTCCATATTTACGAACTGAAACCCGGGGAAAATGAGGCCAAAATCTACTGATTAGCTGACATCAAATTTAGCATCTTCAATGATGGCGTTGGTCATAATCGCGCCATCCAGATTAGCGCCTGAAAAATCTGCATCAATCATATTTGCTTCAGTCATATCCGCATTTTGCAATTTGGCGTTTTTGAAGTTGGCAGCGGCAAGGTTCGCAGGCCATTTCTTACCCATTGGTTTTCCGTCCGGCCCTTTCAGGTCAACGGCTGTGATCTGAGCATTGGTGAGATTGGCCCCTGTTAAATTGGACCGGGTTAGATTGATGCCTTCCATAATGGTATCTGACATATCGACCCCTTCCATTTTACAATAGGACATGTCGGTCATAACCATTTGGGCGCCCTTCATATTTGTCTTGTTGAGGTTACATCCTTTCATGTTGGCACCGCTAAGCGCGCATCCACTCAAATCCATGTTGGATAAATCCATATCGTGAAGGTCGGCCCGCTCGCCAGTTGAACCGTTCGATGCGACCCATTTGAAATGTTTCTCCAGAAGGGTTTTGAGGCTTGGTGGTAGAGGGGCAGATGGGGCCATATTGACGGCTCTGTGTGCTTTTTCCTGCTCTTCAGTGAGGGATACTCCCTCAAGGTTTGCTCCTGTGAGCACGGCCGCGGATAGATTAACACCGGCGATATTTGCACCGGTCATATTGGATCCGCTGAGGTCAGCACCATCAAGTTCCGAATTGTTTAAATTGCAGTTTTCCATATTGGCGCCAAGCATTGTTGCATTGGATAGCTTGCTACCTTCAAGGTTTGCGCCGTTGAGCTGTGAATAAGCCAGATTGGCGTTCATCAGATGAGCCCCGGACAGGTTGGCACCGGTTAGATTTGCTTTTTCGGCAATGACATTATTCATGTCAGAACCTGACAGGTTCGAGGAACCAAACGTAACTGTCTTGCCGCCAGCCAGAATCATCGAGCCACCACGAAAGTCGGCTTCCTGCAGGTTTGCACCGTTTAGACGTGCTCCGCGCAGCTCAGCGCCGCGCATATCGGCACGAATAAGCAGTGCATTTGTAAGGTCAGCTTTTGTTAGATCAACGGCAAAGAGATCAGCTTGGATCAGATTTGCACCTCTCAGAATGGCCCGCGACAGATTGCAGCCCGAAAATACAGATTTTTGAAGTTTTGCACCTTCAAGGTTTGCACCGGATAGATCAACCTGCTTGAAGACGGCCTGTTTACCTTCTTTGGGATTGCGTAGCCATTTTGTGTGTTGCTCCAATATTGTTATTATGTCTTGTGGAGTAATAGACGACATCTATATCCCTTTAAAAACTTGAACCTTGCTGACTACATAGAAAATAGCGCTGCTCGCCATATTTGCCTACAATTTTCTGTAATATAGCGGCAAAGTTAATAGTTCGTTTCTGAATTCAATTTACGATACAAAAATTCAAATAAATTAGGTGAGATGCAATGGATATAACCCAAGAACAGGTCGATGCTTTATTGGACTGGATTGAAGATCGCAAATCTGCCTATCTTGCAAAAGGCTTTTCATTGGCTGCGGCAGCTGGTGTTGAAAAACTCGTGTCCTTAAATTCCGAAGCTAGTTTAACTGATTCTGATCGGAATAAATCATTGGGTGAGCTTAGAACCGAGATGTTACTTGCTGAAGAGTTCTATAAAGATGCTCGGCAAATTCTGTATGCGGGCCGCCAGGGCGGATAGTTGGCAGGTGCCACTATCCTGTGATGGTGAAACTAAGCCTATACATTTTCAGTTGCTTTTCGGCGTTTGATTTCAACGATCTCTGTAATTTGTTGGATGAAACGAGCTTCTTTTTCTTCTGAGATTTCGAATTTTACGCCGACGCCATTTTTCATGTTGCGAACAACTCGGGCAGGGATCATGCCGATATCTTCAATATTCACCGTAATTCGGGTGTTGTCTTTCAATTGAACATCTAGGCTAATGCCAGCACCACCTGCGGAAATGTTTAAAATACGTCCATTAAATTCCTGCTCTCCGCTTTTGACAAGCGTTGGCTTGGAAATGAGAACGCGTTTATGTTCCCGACGATTAGCTGTTTCTGTTGATGTCATTCTTCCCCCAAATTCTCACCCAGATGTGCTTGCAATGATGCTCTTACCCTCTAGAGCACAGCGACTCTCCCGCAAAATGGTTAAGAACATCTTTTCAATTCGCGTATTTTTTTGAATTTTACATAAATTTTTGCTAAACTGGTCTTTAAGGATTTGTTTACTGTATAAGTCTAAATTTCCTTTAGAAGCCTTTAGCTCTTGGTAGAGCATGTGTCGGGTGAAAGGGACTGGTAATGCAGCAGGTCGAATTGAAGTCACTTGTAAGTGATTTAAAATCGGATTTTTCAAAATCAACGCGGATCAATCGCAAAACCGTTGCGGACCGGGCGAATATGGCCAATGTTGCCGCGCTTGAAATGCTATCTGACACTGTTGCTGAAAAAAATACGAACACATTTCTGGAGCGCGCACGGAATTTACGTAGTCTGAATTCTGAATTGAACGAGATCACAAATATTCTGGAAGATCTTGGAAGCCGCTCACAAAAAGGTTAGTCCCTGAAGCAGGGAACTTTTCTCATAAATCATAAACTAGTTGCTTGTTAAGAGCGGCGGGGGCAGGCCGTAGTCTGCAAAGACACGTTTGAGTGCGTTTACAATTACGGGGCGTGTCAGAAGCTTGTTCAGGCGTTCTGCGCTGATCGGAGAATGCGGGAATATGACAATATGTCGTTCGTATTCCCTATCGGGTACCGGATTGATCGATAATCTTTCATATACATCTGGTGCACTGGTTTTGACCCAGTAGAGAAATGCTTCGCTGGCGATGCTTGTTTTTGTTCGTCGGCGCATCACCATTTGAAGCCCTGAAGGCTCATCATTGACCAGCGTAACCTCAGCTTTTGCAAACAATGAATTGGGATCATTGTCGGAAAATTTATAATGATACCCTCGAACAGCAGCAATGCTGTCCGATCGATTGTCATTTCGCTGACCTTTAAGGCTATAGAATAAATCCTTATCTTTTGTCAGGTTTCGGCTACCGATCGCATTAATGGAGCGCCATCCCCAATCGACATTATTAAAGGCAATCAGGTCTACGGTCTGTTTCCTGGCTTCCACAAGCAGTCGCCGCGGGGGACAAAAAACGTCGGTAAATTGGAAGTCAGATTGAAATCCGTTCAGAACATCAATCAGGTCATAGGCTAGGCCCTTGCGTTCATTTGGACTGATGACAAATGGGTGCTGAACGCTCGTAACGGCAATTTTTACCGTTTCAAGCGAATGCGCCAAGGGGGAAAAGCAACCTACGAATAGCGTTGCGATTACTAGTCTTTTGATCATTACGCTACTCTATTAAAATCAATGGTTTAGCTCATCATAGAGGGAAAATAGCTTTGATGACAATGACCGTTTTAAAAAAGTAATAAAGACAAGCGAAATCATAGCGTGCTGCTGCCCGCTTTAACGGTGGTATTTAGCCTTGGGAAAGTTGGCTGGGGAACCAGGACTCGAACCTGGATTGACGGAGTCAGAGTCCGCTGTCCTACCATTAGACGATTCCCCAGCAGGGCCGCGTCGCAGTGCGACGGCAGGCGGTTTCACTACCAATAAGTACTGACTCTGTCAACGCTGTAATTGAAGGGCAGGGAATAAATTTAACTGCTGATTTTGGGATCGGCAAATGACATTAATTGGAATCTTCTCGAAAATTTTTGTGAAATCTTCTTCGGAAAGCTGCTACTCTGTTTCCAAAGCGCCGAAAGGCGAACCAATTTGTGCTGGAGGGCAGTTTGAGTGACTTTGTCAAATAGTCCAAACAAAGCGCGTGACAATCGAAGGAGATACCGGCGAAAACCCCGGTCCGAAAAAGGAAACAATGGAAGATGGTCGCATACATATGGGGCCGTGGATCTAGGAACAAACAATTGCCGTTTGCTGGTTGCAAAGCCGGAATCCGGTAGTTTTCGGGTTATCGACAGTTTCTCAAGGATTGTCCGCCTAGGTGAAGGTGTTAGTCAAAGCGGTTTGCTATCTGACGATGCCATTAACCGAACAATCGATGCGCTATCTGTTTGCGCGGATAAAATGAAAAGACGGGGCGTTTCAAAAATGCGCTGCGTTGCAACGGAAGTCTGCCGCAAGGCAGGCAATAGTTCTGATTTCCTGCTTCGGGTGAAGGCGGAGGTCGGTATGGATTTGGATATTATTTCAACGCAGGAAGAAGCAAACCTTGCGCTTGATGGGTGTTCGCCGTTGCTGGATTACCGAAATCAGTACGCCCTTGTTTTTGATATTGGCGGTGGCAGCACTGAACTTGTCTGGCTGAAGTTGGGCAAGGGACGACAGAATCATATCATCGGCTGGACATCCATTCCGTATGGCGTGGTTTCATTGACCGAGCGGCATGGCGATGTTTCGGGGTCGTTGGATGCATATAATCGCATGATCAATGATGTGGCCGAGCATGTGCTGGCGTTTGAAGAGAAATATAATATTTCTCCTGAAATCAAACGCGGGCGGGTGCAAATGCTGGGAACGTCAGGGACGGTAACCACTTTGGCTGGCGTTATGTTTGGTCTGCCCCGGTATAATCGGCGGCGGGTCGATGGGGCTTGGCTCCGGACGTCAAAAATTCTCGAAATCTGTGATCGCCTTGCCAGAAGCGATTATGAGACCCGCGCGGAAGAGCCTTGTATTGGGATCGAAAGAGCGGATCTAGTGGTCTCGGGTTGTGCAATTGTACAGGCCATGTATAACACGTGGCCGATCAAAAAGCTGCGCGTTGCCGATCGCGGCGTTCGCGAAGGTTTGTTGATCGGATTAATGAAAGACGCTGATCTGGAGCAAAAAGCGCCAGTGGTTGAACCGGCAAGTGAAGCGGCCGAGAAATTGATGTAATGACGAATAATGGTAAAAAAGGCAAAAAGGCGGGAGTGGGGTCTGCGGAAACCACCGGGCGCTTGTTGCATACCAAGGTGAAAACAGCGCGCGGGCGCAAACATTCATCGACCCTTTGGCTGGAACGTCAATTGAACGATCCTTGGGTTGTCGAGGCTAAAAACCGTGGCCTGCGATCACGGGCGGCATTTAAGCTGATGCAGCTTGATGAAAAATATGGCTTGCTCAAACCCGGTGATAGCGTTGTTGACCTGGGAGCCGCCCCTGGCGGCTGGACACAGGTTGCTGTGGATCGTGTGGGCTCGCTCAAAGGTAAAGGGCAGGTACTGGCGGTCGATATTCTGGAAATGGAAGAAATGGCCGGCGCTGAAGTGATGCAGCTGGATTTCACCACCGAAGATGCTGATGTTAAAGTGAAGGAACGTCTGGGCGGTCCGGTGAATGCGGTTATTTCTGATATGGCAGCACCCACAACAGGGCACCGGCAAACGGATCATATCCGGATTGTCTATATGTGTGAGCTGGCGCTGGATTTCGCAGTGGATGTTCTGGCGCCGGGTGGTGTCTTCATTGCCAAGGTCCTGAAGGGTGGAACTGAGAATGATCTGCTGGATTTGATGAAGAAAAACTTTGCCATTGTTCGTCATGCAAAGCCTGAAGCAAGTCGTCCAGATTCGCGTGAAGCCTATGTTATCGCGACGGGATTTCGAGGAAATAATAAGTAGCGTAATTTTATTACGTATAGGCCTTGCCCTACAGTCCGAAACAACCCTTGCTGTGACATAGATCTCTCATTTTTGAAAAAAAATCAGAGGGACAATTTTTACCCTAGGAATTTCAAAACTTGCCGTTATTATTGCGCTGCAATTCCCAAGGAGTTGCTATGAAAATCCGCGAAGCATATACGTTTGATGATGTCCTGCTGCAACCTGCAGCCTCTGATATCCTCCCGGCGCAAGCCAAAACCACTACCCATCTCACCAAAAAAATTGAACTTGGAATTCCGTTGATTTCAAGTGCGATGGATACTGTCACCGAAGCACAAATGGCCATTGCAATGGCACAGGCCGGTGGCATTGGTGTTATCCACAAAAACCTATCCATCGAAGAACAGGCTCAGGAAGTTAAAAGAGTTAAAAAGTTCGAAGCTGGTATGGTGGTAAACCCCCTTACAATTTCTCCCGACGCGCCATTGTCCGAAGCCCTGCACTTGATGCAGGTTCATAAAATTTCAGGCATTCCCGTAACGGAGCGCAAGAACGGCAAACTGGTGGGTATTTTAACCAACCGCGATGTCCGTTTTGCAACAGACGAAAGTCAGGCAGTTTATGAACTGATGACCCGTGACAACCTTGTGACGGTTGCTGAAAAAGATGCAACGCAACAAGATGCCAAAATTCTGCTTCACAAACATCGAATTGAAAAACTGCTGGTTGTCGATGATGAATATCGATGCATCGGCTTGATCACGGTCAAGGATATTGAGCGTTCAACACTATTTCCAAATGCCTCTAAGGACCAGCAGGCCCGGCTTCGGGTTGCTGCCGCAATTGGAATTGGCGACGATGGTATTGAGCGGGCTGAAGAACTGATCCGCGCTGGCGTTGACGTGCTGGTTGTCGATACAGCCCATGGTCATTCCTCTCGTGTTTTGGATGCTGTGGCCAGAGTCAAGAAACTGAGCGGTGATGTTCAGGTGATTGGCGGAAATGTTGCCACAGCAGCCGGAACAGAGGCACTGATCGGTGCAGGTGTTGATGCGGTTAAAGTGGGTATCGGTCCCGGTTCGATCTGTACAACGCGAATTGTTGCCGGCGTTGGTACACCGCAATTAACAGCGATTATGGATGCCGCAGAAGTTGCGAACAAGGCAGGTATTCCGATTATTGCCGATGGTGGGATTAAAACATCCGGCGATCTGGCTAAGGCATTAGCTGGTGGTGCCAGTTGCGCCATGGTTGGCTCCTTGCTTGCAGGGACTGACGAAAGCCCCGGTGAAGTTTTCCTTTATCAGGGACGTTCTTTCAAATCCTATCGTGGTATGGGCTCACTTGGCGCCATGGCCCGCGGTTCAGCCGACCGGTATTTCCAGGAAGAAGTTTCTGACAATTTGAAACTGGTTCCCGAAGGAATTGAAGGGCGCGTACCGCATCGCGGTCCAGCGAATGCAATTATTCACCAATTAGTGGGTGGGTTAAAGGCCGCAATGGGGTATACAGGCAGTGCAAGCATTGTCGATATGCAGAAAAATGCGACCTTTGTTCGGATTACAAACGCTGGATTGAAAGAAAGCCATGTTCATGATGTGGCGATTACACGAGAAGCGCCTAATTACCGTCAAGGCTAGACTCGATTTTAAGGAAACCTGATGACCCCGTCCGCACGCCTGAGTGCAGTTGTTGAACTGCTTATTATTAACTTTGAGGTGAACGGACGGGCCGAACAGGCCGTCTCAACTTACTTTAAAAACCGCCGGTTCGCGGGATCGAAAGATCGCCGTTGGATCACGGAGCAATTTTACCTAATTCTTCGCCGGTTGGGGGAGTTGGACTGGATCGCTGAACAAGTCGATTTAGTGCCGACAGCCCGCATCCGCGCGTGCTTGTCCCTTATTGTATTTAATGACATTTCTGCAGCAGAAGTCGCTCAGAAACATTTTGAGGGTGCGCATGCGCTCACTCCGCCTGAACCGTCTGAGCTTGACGCGTTTGTAAAAGCTTCGGAACTTGATTTGGCGAAAATGCCGGAAACAGCGACTGCCAATTTTCCGTTGTGGATTATTGAAAAGCTGGGCGATCAGTATGGTGACAGGCTCCCTGATATTCTGCAGAGCTTTCGCAACCGGGCACCCGCGAGTTTCCGGGTTAATTTGCTAAAAACTTCCGTTGATACAGTTATGCAAAAACTGCAAGAAGAGGGAATTGGCGCGGGCGCAATGCACTGCTCACCCAATGGGTTTTCCCTCGACACACATCAAAATTTGACTGGAAACGCCTTGTACCGTGAAGGGGCCATCGAAGTTCAGGATGAAGCCGCTCAGATCTCGGCGCTGCTGGCGGGTGCCAAGCCCGGCATGCAGGTTGTCGACTATTGCGCAGGCGGGGGTGGGAAGACGCTGGCGCTGGGCGCAAACATGGGCAATAGCGGACAGATCTATGCTCTTGATATTGAAGCGCGGCGGATGAAGGACATCGCCGAGCGGTGCAAGCGGGCTGACCTTCACAATGTTCAGCAGCAGGTTATTCCAGAAGATGGACAAACAAACGACGCGCTTGAGAAAATTGAAGGCGGTGCAGATATTGTTTTTGTTGATGCGCCCTGCAGCGGATCTGGAACGTGGCGCCGTCAGCCAGAGCAGAAATGGTTCCTGACTGAAGAGAAGCTGGCAGAATATGTCAAATTGCAAGCTGAAATCATTGAAAAAGCAGCGAAATTTGTAAAGCCGGGCGGTCGATTGGTTTACGCGACCTGCTCATTATTTGCCGAAGAAAATGCAAATCAGGTGGATGCTTTTTTGGCAAAAAATACTGAATATAAAGCGATCCCAGTTGATTCCATTTGGACCGAAGCCGGTTTGCAAGGCGAACCGATTTCCACGCCCTACATGCAAATTACGCCAAATTCCTTTGGCGCAGATGGGTTCTTTACTGCAGTCCTACAGCGGCAGGACTAATTGTCTAGCGAGGAAGAGGCATAAACTCTTCCTCATCCCCTGGAACTTTGGGAAAACGTCCTTCTTCCCAATCTTTCTTTGCGACTTCCACGCGATCTTTGCGGGTGGAAATAAAGTTCCAGTCCATATAGCGTTTGTCAAAAACCTCGCCGCCGATAACGGCAATGCGGGCTGTTTCGGTTGCTGTGATTTGGACGTTCTCTTTTGCTGTTAATATGGCCATCGAGTGAGTGGGTAGTTCCGTGCCATCGATCATAAGGGACCCTTCGACGACATAAACAGCGCGTTCCGCTGTATTTGGCAGAATAAGAGAATCCCCAGTATTGAAATAAGCTTCAAAATAGAGGGTTTCAGCAAACGTAATAACGGGAGAGGTGACACCAAACGCCTCTCCGATTAGAACGCGGATGTCGATACCGTCTTTTTGAAGGCTTGGGATTTCCTCGCGATCATAGTGGAAAAAGCCCGGATCCATTTCTTCTTTATCTTTGGGCAGGGCAAGCCATAATTGCAAACCATGCAGCTTATGGGGACTGCTGCGAACGGCGTCGCTTTCTCTTTCTGAATGAACAATACCATGTCCTGCCGCCATTAAATTCATATCGCCCGGATAAATTGCCTGTTCGTTTCCCAAAGAATCCCTATGCAGCATTTCTCCCTCAAATAAATAGGTCACAGTTGCCAGGCCAATATGCGGATGGGGACGCACATCTATTCCTTTTCCGGGGGGAAAGTCAGCAGGACCCATATGATCGAAGAAAACCCAGGGGCCAACTTGGCGCTTCTGTTTGGTGGGGAGTGAACGCCGGACGGAAAATCCCCCAATATCCTTGTCTTTTGGCTGGAGTAGAAATTCAATTGCAGGGTTGGACTTTAGAGCGTTGCACTCTTCTTTCAGGTGGGGTGCTATATTACTCATGCTCTATTCCTTTCCTCAATTGACATGCCGCTATTACATATTCATTTGGGGTGGAAATTCAATCAAAGGTGCTTGAAGCACTCTCACTGAAGGCGGTCGTGTCAGGCTACTGGCAAGATTTGCCTGTTTTGGATTTTGACGTTTAAGTTTAAATGGTGACTTGCGATACAGGAAAATTAATCCCATATCTTTGATTAAGCGTATACAGTGATATTGATTAGAAAACGCAGGTGAGGGTACACAATGAAATTTAAGGGTTTTGCAATCGTTTTATATGCAATGGCGGCGACTCATTTGCTGAACGCAGAAATGGTGTATGCCATGGGCAGTAGTTCAGATACGCCAACCGCAGAAAAGGCAGCCAATAGCGATTTCGGGCAAGGTAAGAAGCAGATCGATGCAAAAGAGTGGGAAGGCGCTATCACCTCTTTTACAAAAGTCGTCACAAAAGAGCCGGAAAATGCGGATGCCTATAACTACCTGGGCTATGCCAATCGCAATATCGGTCAGTATGACGCAGCCTTCACCGCCTATAATAAAGCCCTGTCGATCGATCCAGAGCACAAGGGCGCGAATGAATATATTGGCGAAGCTTATTTGCAGACAGGTAATTTGGCGAAAGCAGAAGAGCATCTGAAGAAGCTGGATGAAATTTGCACATTTGGCTGTGCCGAATACACAATGCTTCAGCGCGCAGTCGCTGAATACCGTGGTAAAAACAGCTAGGATATAGACGTTTTCAGGCCGGAGAAATCAAATGCGGGTCATTTCACCAACCGATTTTACCGGTCAAGACGCTTGGGACGCGCTGGATATCGAACAGATTGATGGCGCGACAGTTCGCCTTCATTGGACGGATGCGCCCTATAAATGGCATGTGAACGACGGCCCGGAAGTTTTCGTCGTTCTGGATGGTCAGGTAAATATGTGGACCCGGAATGCAGAGGGGGAGAAATGCTGGCCCCTTAAAGCCGGTGATATCTTTCATGCAGAGGCGGGCGATGAGCATGTGGCCCATCCGGACGGGCCCGCGCGCATCTTGGTCGTAGAGCGGGCTGGCAGCGTTTAGGCGGTCACTTTAAAAAACATCTCATACCTGCAGAATCTGGCTGGACTTTAGCGGATCTTGCCGTTAAATACCGTCTATGAAAAACAGCATTTTGATCATCGACTTTGGAAGTCAGGTCACTCAGCTTATCGCGCGCCGGGTCCGTGAAGCTGGGGTGTACAGCGAAATCGTCCCTTTCAATACAGCCGCCGAAAAATTGGAGAGCTTTGAGCCGAGTGGAATTATCCTCTCAGGTGGACCAGCATCTGCAATTGGCGACGAAACATTTAAGGCACCTGACAAGGTGTTTACGATGGGGATTCCTGTTCTTGGTATTTGTTATGGCCAACAGACCATGACAGCCCAACTTGGGGGTCGGGTCGAAGAGCACGATCACAAAGAGTTTGGCCGAGCCCAGCTTGATATTGTCAAAGAGTGCAGCTTGTTCGATGACTTCTGGAAACCGGGAACCAGTGATCAGGTATGGATGAGCCACGGCGATACTGTGACGCAGATCCCGCCAGGATTTGAAACTGTTGGTATATCCAAAGGCGCACCCTATGCAGCCATTGCCAACGAAGAAAAGAAATTCTACGGCGTCCAATTCCACCCAGAAGTCGTGCATACACCTAAAGGGCATTTGCTGATTTCCAATTTCGTTCATAAAATCTGCGGCCTGCCCGGTGACTGGACGATGGCGGCATTTAAAGAGCAGTCCATTGCTGCGATCCGTGAAAAAGTAGGAGATGCCAAAGTTATTTGCGGCCTCTCCGGCGGGGTTGATAGTTCCGTTGCTGCGGTTTTGATTCACGAAGCAATTGGCGATCAATTGACCTGTGTTTATGTGGACAATGGTTTGATGCGCGCAGGCGAATCTGAACAGGTCGTCAGCCTATTCCGCGATCAGTATAATATTCCGCTTATTCACCGCGATGCGTCTGATTTGTTCCTTGATGATCTGGAAGGGGTTTCCGATCCTGAAGTAAAACGCAAAACCATCGGTCGCATTTTCATTGATGTGTTCGAAGAGGAAGCCAATAAAGTTGGCGGCGCCAAATTCCTCGCGCAGGGAACACTTTATCCGGATGTGATTGAATCCGTTTCCTTCTCCGGTGGTCCCAGCCAAACCATTAAATCCCATCACAATGTGGGCGGATTGCCTGAGCGCATGGATCTGCAGCTTCTGGAGCCGTTCCGTGAACTGTTCAAAGACGAAGTTCGCGCCCTGGGCCGAGAGCTTGGTATGTCCAGCGACCTTGTGGACCGGCATCCATTCCCGGGGCCAGGCCTTGCTATTCGGGTGCCCGGCGAAATTACCCGCGAACGCCTTGATATCCTGCGCAAAGCCGATGTGATTTATCTGGATGAAATCCGCAACGCAGGTCTTTATGATGAAATCTGGCAGGCATTTGCCGTGTTGCTACCTGTACGTACCGTCGGTGTGATGGGGGATAACCGCACATATGATTATGTTTGCGCCCTGCGTGCAGTCACGTCAACAGATGGCATGACCGCTGATTACTACCCGTTTGATCATGATTTCCTGGGCCGCGTTTCAACGCGCATCATCAATCAGGTCAAAGGGATCAATCGCGTGGTTTATGACACAACGTCCAAACCTCCCGGAACGATTGAGTGGGAGTAGGCCAAGTTATAAATAGCTACCCTAGTCGCTATAAAAGTAAAAAACCAGTCAGCAATACTGACTGTTTTTTTACTTTTCATTGTGATGTTTGCCTACTATTTTTCACAGATGCTGTTTAGCAAGGCGCGGTAATAGTGGATTGATTTCTGTGGTGGAACACTAAACTAGTGGCAGTATCGGTGATTCTTCTTATTTCGAAACGCTTTAGTATTCCGTTTATTCCCCCAATGCTAGAGAGTTATTTGAAATTAAGGGTGTTGTGAGGCTCTTTAAATTTGGTAACTATTAAAAAGACTCCTATTCCATATGATTCCATAAAGCATAACAACGTCTAACACGCCTTCCTTAAGCTTTATCGCAGCGATGAAAAATATTGAGTAGGCGATTTACCCAGCGCTTTTTTGAACATAGTGATAAAAGCATTCACTGAATCATAGCCCAGGTTACCTGCGACACTTTGTACTGATTTCCCCTCTGCCAATTGGCTCAGCGCAATCATCAAATGCAGCTGCTGACGCCAGCGTCCGAAGCTCAATCCAGTAGCGTTTTCTACCAGTCTCGCGAGCGATCGTTCGCTGGTTGCAAGTCGCGCCGACCACTGACGCAGAGTGGTACGGTCGCTCGGGTCTGCAAAAAGTGCATCGGCAATGTGTCTAATTTTGGGGTGGTCTGATATTGGTAGATGCAGCTCTTTGAGCGGCGCATCAGAAAGTTGTTCGAGAAGCACCGCAACAAGACGGGCTGTTTTACCCTCTGAAGGGTAAGAGGGATCCTGTTCAGCAAGATGCAGAATCAACTCCCGTACGAGAGGCGTTATAGCAACCGTACAGCATGTGTCGGGCATGGCTGCCGCACTAGGCTCAACAAACAAAAAGCAGGTACTGGCATTTTGGGTGATTTGGCAGCTGTGAGGGGTGCCGCTTGGGATCCAGACCGCATGCTGAGGAGGAACAAGCCACAGTGCATCTTGTACTTCACAGCTCACCGCACCGTGTAAAGACAGGATCAACTGGCCCTTGCGGTGGTCATGCGGCCTAACACCGGAATGGTTCAGTTCAGGTTCGACCTGCAGGGCAACGGCTGCCTGCATGAACTCATCGGAATCGAAGTCTTCTGGTGAGGAAACCGTTTTTTTAAAATCTGGCATAATTTAGATATCGTATGTCACATTGTCTATATTATACGTACTTCCGTTACTTTAGAGTTCTTTTTTTCTAAATTAACGAAGGTCAACGAATATGTTATACACTAAAAACAAGTGGAATACCATTGCACTTGTGGCGGGAATTCTTTTTATTGCGGTTAACTTGCGGGTTCCTTTTACCAGCATAGCGCCCGTGCTGCCGCTAATCCAAAGTGATTTCGGCTTGAGCTCCTCGGCCGTCGGTCTGCTTACTTCATTGCCATTGCTGGCATTTGCCGCATTCTCGCCACTGAGCGCACCTGTTGCCCATAAGTTCGGGCTAGAACGCACCCTTTTTGGCGCACTCACAATCATTTCGCTGGGCATCTTGCTGCGGTCTACCGGAAGCGTTTGGACACTGTTTCTCGGTACAATCCTAATCGGTACAGGTATCGCCTTGGGTAACGTACTGCTGCCTGGTCTAGTTAAGCGCGACCTCTCCGCCAACGTTGCGTCCATGACGGGGGCTTATTCCATTACGATGGGGGCTGCGGGCGCGATAGGCTCTGCAATCATGATTCCCCTAACGCAGGTTTGGGGCTGGAATATTGCGCTGACTCTATTAATCGCAGCCCCGCTGTTTGCGCTTATTGTATGGTTGCCGCAGCTTAAAAAGCATGAGCCAGTTAGCCTATCCAATCCGAAACAATCGGCGACGGTAGCCGTTTGGAAATCCTCTCTAGCATGGCAAGTCACACTGTTTATGGGTCTCAATGCGATGCCTTTTTATGTCGCCGTGGGCTGGTTGCCGACTATTCTGATCGATAATGGTATATCCGCCACTGAAGCCGGATCCGTGCATGGAACGCTGCAACTGGCCACAGCCATTCCGGGGTTAATATTGGCAGCCACACTGCGCCGCCTTAAAGATCAGAAACTGGCGGCCGTAACATCCAGTCTGTTGGTTGCCTTATCGTTTATCGGACTTATTTATGCGCCAGAGTTTGCCATCTTGTGGGCTGCGCTTCTGGGCTTTGGCTCTGGTTCTTGCATGATGTTGGGCTTAACTTTCGTTGCGCTGCGGACAAAGAATGCTGGCGACGCGGCCGCTCTGTCAGGAATGGCTCAGTGTGTAGGGTATCTCATGGCTGCAGCAGGTCCCTTATTGCTAGGCCAGGTGCACGATTGGACCGGTGGCTGGACTGCACCGCTATTAATGACGGCAGCTATCGCTGTTGCTGGCGCGTGTACTGGCATGATGGCCGGGCGAAACGTCCACCTTGAACCTGCTCCATCGATGAATTAAACCCATATTTATAAGATACGGGAGATAACTCTCTCCCGTATTAGCGAAATGGTGGTTCCACAGATAACTATGACACCGTCATCTTAGTACAGAAAAAGTGGTGTTTGCTCTTGTCGATCAGATGGACGAATTATCGTCACTGATAAGCTCGGTTACCCAATCGGCAAACGCACGTACGGCTGGCGATAGAAAACGTTGATGCGGATAGAGTAAAGTAACCGGCACAGACTCAGGCTGCCAGTCGGCAAGTACTTCAATCAGTCGACCTTCTGCCAGATGGTCTAGCACCACCTTCTCAGCAAGCTGCGCCAACCCTAACCCTTCAAGACACATTTTTATGTAGAGTCCCGTCTCATTCGCGGCCACTGCGCCGCTGACCGGGATTGACATTTTTTCAGTGCCGCTAACAAAGCTCATTTCATTCGCTCGCTTAGCATGCCCTGAAAAATAATGGACGGCTCGGTGGTCAGATAAATCTTCGGGTGTCTGTGGAATTCCTTTCTCTTCAAGGTAGGCCGGAGAAGCGCATGTCACCCAGCGAAATCGACCAAGTGGTCGCGCAACCAGCGTAGAGTCATTAAGCTCACCGGTTCGAATGACACAATCTACGCCTTCCTGAACAAGATCTACCTGCCGATCATTAACACCTATCATCAAATAGATATCCGGATACCGTCTATAAAAGTCTTGCAGATTTGGCATGACAACAACATGGGCAATACCGCCAGGCATATCAACACGCAAGCGCCCTTGCGGCCGTTTAACGGAATCGGTCAGGCTAGACTCTGTGAGCTCAATCAATTTAAGTATTTCTAAACATTGAGCCAAATACTGCGCGCCCTCTGTGGTCAAACTGACACGCCGCGTTGTTCTGTTCAGCAGGCGTACCTGCAAATATTTCTCAAGATTTTTAATTGTGCTGCTCACCGTCGAAGCCGGTAACGACAAGGTTTCCGCTGCGTAGATAAAACTCCCAGCCTCCGCCACACGAACAAAAATCTGCATTGCCTGAATACGATCCATATGCTTTTTCCATGAGCCACAACCGAGGGCTCAATTATTCGTTATTTTTGAATAATGAAAACAGTTTAGCCATCTTTTTACGAATAGTCACCTTGCGTATCGTTGCTTCATGAAATTTCAAAGGGAAGCTTGCAAATGACTGATTATAATCGAAATATCGTAAAAACGTCTGAGTCACCGGCCACTCGGACGCTTATCCAAGGCGCGACTGTTCTCAGTATGGACAGTGAAATAGGTAATTTAGTCAGTGCTGATATTCTTATCGAAGGCAGCACCATCATGGCCATAGGTGAAAACCTTGAGGCCAGTGGCGCCGTCATTATCGATGCGGCGGGCATGATTGCCATGCCGGGAATGGTGGACTCTCATCGTCACTCATGGGAAGGCCAATTGCGCCGTATCAACCCTAACGCCACATGCCTGGAAGACTATAGCAACGCTACACACTTCTCTTTCGCCAAATACTATCGCCCTGCCGATAATTATATCGGCAACTTGCTGACGGCTCTGGGCTGCATTGACGCGGGCATCACCACCGTCATTGATAACTCCCATAACAGCCGCACCGCTGAACATTCCGATGCCGCCGTTGAAGCCCTTCTTGATTCAGGCATTCGCGCCATACATGCCTCGGGTGCGCCAGTTGCTGGTGAATGGGACGAAGCACACTGGCCAGGTAACTGGCAACGCTTGCAGGAAAAGTACTTTACGAATAACCCTGACAGCCTTGTTTCTCTTGGCGTCATGGCTCAGCTGGAGCCAGAGTTGTGGGCCGAAGCTCGTCGATTAGGGCTACCCATTGTGACTGAGTTCTTTGGCTCTTTGATGGCCGATGAGCTTGAGCCACTGCATCAGCAAGGCCTTCTTGGTCCCGATAATATTTTCAATCACTGCACGTCGTTGCCTGATGAAGGATGGAAAATCCTGCGTGAAGCGGGTGTTCGAGTAAACGTCTGCCCACGCTCTGATTCACACTATGGCATCGAAGACGGTATGTTCGCCATGCCAGCTGCGCAGCGTCATGGCATTAGCCCAGGACTAAGTGTCGACAATGAAACGTCTTACAGTACTGACATGTTTATGGAAATGCGTGTGGCATTTTATCTACAACGAGTCATGGGCATGCATCAGCAGAAGTGCTGTGGTTCTGATCATGACCATATGCAGACAACCCTTCCAGCCGCTCAGCTTCTTAAATCAGCCACCGTCGATGGTGCCACTTGTGCCGGTTTGCAGGACAAAATTGGCAGTTTGACGCCAGGTAAACAGGCAGACTTGATCTTGATTAACGCCAATGACATCAACCTTTACCCGTCCGGTAATGCTTTTGGCACCGTGGTGCATGCAACGGAACGTAGCAACATTGATACCGTGATGATCGCTGGGCGCATCGTCAAACAGAAGGGTCAAGTTTTGGGTGTCGACAGTGAGCGTCTTCGTGCCGCCATTGATGAATCCCTAGAGCATCTGTTTGCTGCGTCTGGGTATCAGCCTGATATCTTTGCTGACGTTTTTCTGCCGCTGGAGCAGGCGAGCAAATAGAGGAATATGTATGAGCATGATCTATTACTTAATTGCTTTTGCTGCCGGCCTTGGTATCACGTTGCAGACAACCCTGAACAGTCAGTTGGCAAAAGGGTTGGGGGGAGACTCAGTCACTGCGGCACTGTTTTCTTTCTCGGCTGGAGCGTTTTGCCTTGGCATTTATTCACTGCTGCGAGGCGGGTTATTCTCCTCGCTTGCTGCTATTCCGTCGCAACCATTGTGGACTTTAGTGGGTGGCGTGATCGGCGCATGCGCATTATTTAGTTATGTTGTGCTCGCCCCCAAAATTGGTTTTTCAGCTTTGCTCGGGTTGGCTATTGTCGGGCAGCTGATGTCATCACAGGTTATAGATCACTTTGGTTTGTTGGGTTCCATCCGACACCCCGTTTCGGGGCTGAAGCTTGGTGGAATGCTGGTTATGTTGATCGGACTTGCCATTATGTTGTTCGGCGACAAGCTATCAACGCGTTTTTTGCACTGATAAAGGCAAGGCTTGCTAGGGACGAAGCCCTCGCAAGCCTTGCCTAGTCAGGTATCAGATCCTAAGAATTAACATGTTTCTATTTTTTGACTTTATTAATGAGTCGGGAGAGTGTCCGCTCTGATGTGAACAAATACGTAGAGTGTTTTGGACAGACGTTGAAGGTTGTGAGTTGCTCTCCTTGGAAGAAGAAAACGGCCGCGTCGAACTCTGGTCATTACCTGAGCGTCTTGGATCGTTTGCATTGACGGAAAATTCCGATGTTCTTTTGTTAGGGCTGATGTCATGTAATGGCTTTATTGATCTAAATACAAAAGCGTTAACGTCTGTTGCATCCTCAACTGCTATGCCCAACGACAAGTATGAAACATAAGTGGGGAGAATTACATCTGGCACGTGTTTGCTTACTGCAGAAGAGAAACGAGAGCTTCGTCGTGATATGACAGAATCTTCAGCCTGGGCAAAAGCAGAACTAAAACGGCGATGAGCAGCAAAACATCAAAAAAGTCTGTACATGGTATAGATGATGGTATTGATAATGACAGTTTTTCTAAGTATCTGTTATGTAGATTGATTTTATTCTCGTTGCTATTCGAGTGGGAGTAGGAGTAGGAATATGAGCTTAGTCACTTAACTGAATATTCTCATTTATCCGCACTACAGGACGATAATATACTGGGCCTAACTCATGTTTGAATTCAAACATGAGTTAGGCCTTTTGCTTTAGCGCCCGTTTCTATGGCCAAAGCAGTCCATTCAAACCCTAATTTTTTATACGATCTTTTTAGTCTGTAGATGCTGAGTAGACTGTTTGGCTGTTACGCTGGCGTTTTATCTCACGCCTTAATTCTTAACTATGCAGAATTTCGAAAGACTCTGCTCACGTGAACTAAACTCGTTAGTTTTAGGAGGGGTTTGGTGATGAGCTGTGCGCTGCCGACGATGAACAGCCAGGTTCCACTTTCCACAAGAGACGCATTCAAAAAGAGAAAACTGCCGACTAAAAACCAGATCGCTATCAAAAGGTCATTAAATGCGCCCAACGTCTCGTATCGACGTTGTATAACAACATGTCGACTGCCAATGTCTAAATCAAGTTCTCTGTCGTTGTTCACTGATCGCACCTTCAAGTCTTTGATTAGTTGCCTAGTTCATATCGTCTATAAAATTTATTGCAATGTCTAGTCGCTCAGGAAGGGCGATTTTCCGAAGCGGTCAGGAGGAGACTTGACATAAAGCAATTGAATATCCGGTTGTCTAACTCGAAATCGTTTAATGCTTTAGGGTTGGGAATTCTGTTTGTTCCAGTTTTTGATGGGCGGAAACAGGTTATGTCATGTCAAGCGCGTCAGTACGGCCTCCACATCGTCCAAAAAGCTAATCCACTCACCATCTTCATCAATGCCATTAATGCGCAGGAGGAAAAGCCCCTCGACGGCAAGGAAGGCCACGCGTGCCGCTTGTGCCTTTGACGATGCGCCGGTCAGACGGTCAAAAATCCCCCGATACCAGTCGCGTGTTTCTTTCAGATTTTCGGGGTTTTCCAGATAGCTGACCATTAGGCCCGCCGTTTTCGCGTCCATTGCCTGCTGCGAGGTTCGCGTCGCCGCGATATAGCTTCGGATAAAGTCGACTGGATCATGCGTCGCCGCATCGTTCAGCATCGCGTCAAACCGGCTTGTCCAGCGATCAACCAGGCTGCGCACCAAATCGTCCCTACTGGCGAAGGAATATTGCACACCGCCCTTGGAAATGCCCGCCGCCTTTGCCAAAGCGCCAATGGTCAGTGCAGAGCCGCCTCGCGCGCGGACCAGCTCTTCGGCCACGTCCAATAGCCCGTCGCGGGTGATAGTTGGTTTTCTTCCCATTGCCTTTCTCTCCCGGCCCCATTATTACCTTATTTAAATACGATTGTATTTATATCTTGAAGAACATGCAAATTATAGGTGAACTTGTGTTTGACGGTATACCCAACCCCCGGCGTTGGCTGATTCTACTGGCAGTAATGCTGGCATTCCTGCCGGTCGTTCTGGACATGACCATCCTGCATGTTGCAGTCCCCACGCTAACCCAGGCGTTGGGAGCGTCCAACAACCAAGTGCTATGGATCATCGACATATATCCGTTGTTGATGGCGGGTTTACTGGTACCCATGGGTACTTTAGCCGATAAAGTTGGCAACCGGCGCATCTTGCTGATCGGTTTGGTGATCTTTGGGCTTGCGTCCGCCGCGGCGGCCTTTGCGCCGACTGCGCAGATGTTGATTGGCGCGCGTGTTATGCTGGCGCTAGCAGGATCAATGATCATGCCCTGCGTGCTGGGAATTATCCGCCGTACCTTCGAGGACGATAAGGAACGAGGATTGGCGCTCGGCTTATGGGGGACAGTGGGGGCCGCCGGTGCGGCCGTTGGCCCGCTAATAGGTGGCGGGCTACTGGAACATTTCTGGTGGGGCTCTGTATTTCTGATCAATGTACCCGTGATGCTTGTCGTGGCTCCGGCCTGTTGGCTGTTACTGCCCCGTGAGGCGCGGACCGCGCCCGGTCATTGGCCAATTGGTCAGGCTTTGCTGTTGGTCATGGGCATGATTTCAGTGGTGTATGCGGCTAAAACGGGTTTCGGTGGCAAACAGCCCCTTATTGTGGTGTTGTCGACTTTGGCTTTCGGGGTGGGAATGCTGGTGCTGTTTGCTCACAAGCAGCTAACCGCAGCTGTGCCCATGTTGGACCTGTCCTTATTTGCGCATCCTGCTATCGTCGCTGGTATTATCATGGCGGTGGTCGCAAGCGGTGCATTTGCCGGGGTCGAATTAACGTTGGCGCAGGAACTGCAATATGTCCTAGACAAATCGCCGCTTCAGGCCGGGATATTTATGATCCCCATCATGGCTGCGGCGGCGGTGGGCGGTCCAGTCGCGGGTTGGCTATCTGCCCGCTATGGGCTGAGATCCGTGGCCAGCCTGTCGTTGGTCGTGGCGGCAATGTCGCTAGGCACGCTTGCGGTGCAGGATTTTCATACCCCGGGACTGATCGTGCCGGTGCTTCTTGCACTGCTGGGTTTGGCTCTCAGCATTGGCCTGACAGCTTCCTCCATCGCGATTATGGGCGCGGTCGACGCTAGCAAAGGCGGTGCCGCAGGTTCACTGGAGGCGACAGGGTATGAATTGGGTACAGGTCTCGGCATTACCCTTTTCGGCGTGTTTATGTCGGTGGTTTTCGGGCGTAACCTGTCCGCTCCGGCTGGGTTGCCTCCCAATCTTGTGGAACAGGCGACCATTTCGATGGGCGATATGTATCTGGTGGCGCGGCAGCTCCCTGATGATCAGGCCGCCGCGTTGATTGCGGCGGGCAAGGCGGCTTTTTCGGCCACACATTCAGTGTTGCTGATGACGTCTGCCGCGTTGATCGGCGGCTTAGCTGTGCTGGTGTTCTTTCTTTTGGCAGAGGTGCGCAAAGACACAGTGCGCCATTAGTGAACTTCAGCGTTTTTGCGTCAATGCTTTACAGGATGGGAATCGGATTGTTCCAATTTTTGAAAGATGGAACTGGCGATGTCATGCCAACCAAATTGTTGGGCGGCGTGAAAGGCGCGTTGCAATCCGCAAGTCTCGATTAGATTCTCAGCGATTGCCTGTTTTTCTTTACTCAAAAATGTGCTGGCCATAAGCATACTCCCAGCTAGTTACCTCAACTATAGAGGAAGTTAAACAAAAACTCTAAATTTTAGGTAAAGATTAAATAAGGCGAAAACAGGTTGCTAAATAAGGTTATATTTAGAACATTAGAAAACTTGCATTATGGTGTTTTTTATGGCACTATTATCTCGTCAAATCAGTTCTGGAAGTCGCGGAAAACAAAGCTTCGGTCTTTTTTTCGCAACAGGGGCATTCAGGACAGTTTGATCATAACGATGCCAAGGACGTGGACCGGTTTTTCACTTTGTCCACGCCGTTCGGATGATAGATGTTCTTTTGGACGCCTTCAATATCGGCGCCTTGCTTTAATCAAAACGATCTTTTCCGAAATCATGTGGATTGGCACCGCGAGGATGACAAGAATTTAACGGTGGAAACGCATATGCCGCCGGTCTTGAAAATCTTTTGCACGCCCTGGGGAGAGCCTCTGGACGAAATTTATAGCGCCCAAGTTTTGATTTTAATCAGAAATTTTCGAAATACTGTCCAAATTGGGAATAAATAATAGCGCCAATCAGGCCAATAATGAGCCATATGGCAATATTGCGAAATGCGGCCTGCTTCCCGCCGATGCGGGTGTAATACAGAAATCCTGGCAAAACCAGAAACAGAACCATTGCCATGGCAATTAAATGCATGATGTCGCTGGTCGTCATGTTTTTACCCTACCTTTGTTGAAAA
This sequence comes from Sneathiella sp., assembly GCA_034669685.1. Classification (GTDB taxonomy): domain Bacteria; phylum Pseudomonadota; class Alphaproteobacteria; order Sneathiellales; family Sneathiellaceae; genus Sneathiella. The sequence goes on along the minus strand of JAXMOU010000001.1, from coordinate 1,044,125 downwards.
TCTCGCTTTGGAAGATAAAATAGCGTAAGTGTGCCCAAAGACCGCCATATTTTTTGACATATAAAACAACAGGGTTTGCGTTCCGATCCCAGTCAGTTTATTTTATGCGCAAATTCAAGCCAAACTGGAGTTATTTGTGTCCGATATTTTTAATGAAGTAGATGAAGAGGTCCGCAAAGACCGATCCCTAGAGCTGTGGAAGGCCTATGGAAAGTATGTCATTGGTGCTTCAGTTCTGGTTGTGGGTCTCACCGCTGCATATGTGGGCTGGCAGAACTATCAATTGAATGCCGCACAAGAGCAGGGGCGTCAGTATCAACTGGCCTCTCAACTTTTTGCCGATGGGAAGTATCAGGAAGCCTCTGACAGCTTTGGCATGCTGGCGAAAGAAGGAACTGGTAGTTACACAGCGATGGCCCGCTTGCGTGAAGCAAGTGCCCTGATTGCAATCGATAAAGGGGATGAAGCGCTTAAGATCTATGATGCGCTGGCAGCAAGTGAAGCCGATACTGAATTCGTTGCAGCGGCGAAAATTATGGCTGGATACTATCTGATTGATCACGGTACACCCGAACAGGTTCGCGAACGGGTGAGCGGATTGGATGCTGCAGGCAATCTCTGGTCTTCTTCGGCGCAAGAACTACTGGCTCTCGCTGCCTTGAAAGAAGGTAAAACGGATGAGGCCGCAGTTTTGTTGAATGCGCTTTCTACAGATGCGACTGCACCGGCGGGCATCAAAAGCCGTGCCGAACAGTTACTGAAGACTTTGGATAACAAAAGCTAATCCACAATTTTATTAGCGAATAGGGCAGATCGGGGCGCGAAGGTGAAGAATTCAGCATTTTCAATTGGTAAGCGGATTATTTTAACAGGACTGCTTGCCTCTCTGGCTGGGTGCTCTGGCGGGTGGTTTGGCGACTCTGAAGAGCCACCACTGCCCGGTGAGCGGATCTCTATTTTGGCGCTGGAACAGACTCTGGAGCCGGATGAAGCACTCTCCGATGTAACGGTGCGTTTGCCAGAACCTTATGTGAATGAAAACTGGCCCCAGTCCGAAGGCAATGCCAGTCACGCCCTTCATCATCTGACGCTGGAAGGTGACCTGGAAGAAGTTTGGCGCGTCAATGTGGGTGAGGGATCAGACGATGAAAATCGGCTGATGGCCAAACCCGTGATTGCAGATGGGCGTGTATTTGTGATGGATGCGGAAAGTTATGTTTCCGCATTTGATCAACAGACCGGGGAGCGTTTATGGCGGGTAAACCTGACACCGCGCTCAGAAGAAAAAGGCAGTGTTGGCGGCGGATTAGCGCTGGAATATGGCCGACTTTTCGCGACGACATCTTATGGCGACGTATGGGCGCTGGACCCGATCAGCGGGGGTAGCTACTGGAAACAAAGTTTAAAAGTGCCACTGCGGGCGGCGCCAACTGTTGCTGAAAACACAGTGTTCGCCGTGACATATGACAGTCGGTTATATGCACTGGATGTTCTTACGGGTGAAATAAACTGGGATTTTGAAGGCGGACTGGAAGTGACTGGTCTGCTCGGGGCGGCTAGCCCTGCGGTCGATAACGGAACGGTGCTGGTGCCTTTTTCATCCGGTGAGCTGTATGCGCTTCGAACTGATAATGGGGAACAGGCCTGGAGTGATCAGTTGCAACGCAAACGTCGGTCCAGCTCATTAACGTCTCTAACAGATATCAACGGTAGCCCCATAATTGATCGCGGAATTGCAATCGCCGCCAGTTTTTCCGGCCATATGGTGGGCATTGATGTTCGCTCCGGCGAGCGTAAATGGGATCAGGAACTGGCAACACTTCAAACGCCATGGGTTGCGGGTGATTTCGTCTATGTCATTACCACGGACGGGGAACTGGTTTGCCTGACCCGGCAATCGGGCCGAATTCGCTGGGTACGCCCACTTGGTAAATATGACGATATTGAAGATAAAAGGGACCTGATTGTCTGGTCTGGCCCTATTTTGGCAAGTGATCGTTTGATTTTATTGTCTAACTACGGTATTGGGGTTGCTGTTTCGCCGTACGATGGCAAAATTCTGGGTAAGATTGAGCTCTCTGATGCAGCTTCATTAGCCCCAGTGGTTGCCGGCGGCATGTTATTTATTTTGACGGACGATGCCGAGCTTGTGGCATATCGCTAATTAAACCTAATGTCATTTACAGTCGCTATTCTTGGACGGCCCAATGTGGGTAAGTCTACCCTGTTCAATCGCCTTGTCGGTAAACGGCTTGCGTTGGTGGACGACACGCCGGGTGTTACCCGCGACAGGCGTGAAGGGGATGGGCGTATTGGTGGGCTGAAGTTTAAGGTCATCGATACAGCGGGTCTGGAAGAAGCCTTCGACGATAGTCTGGAAGGGCGCATGCGCCGCCAGACCGAAGCGGCATTGGCTGAGGCTGATGTGGTTTTGATGCTATATGACGCCCGTATTGGCATTTCTCCAATGGATAAGCATTTTGCGGGCTGGCTTCGTAAATCCACCGTTCCGGTCATTCTGGTTGCCAATAAATGCGAAGGCCGACAAGCGCATGATGATTTGTCCGAAGCCTATTCATTAGGGCTGGGCGATCCATTGCCGCTTTCTGCCGAGCATGGTGAAGGTCTGGGCGAGCTTTTTGATTTGCTGGAGCCTTTCGAAAAAGAAGATGAGCCGGAAGTCGCCGCAAAAGACAGACCGCTTCAATTGGCAATCGTTGGCCGTCCAAACGCCGGTAAATCCACACTGGTCAATAAATTGATCGGACAGGATCGTCTGCTGACAGGGCCTGAAGCAGGCGTGACGCGTGATGCGATTTCAGTTGAATGGGAATTTAAAGGCCAGAAAATTAAACTGGTTGATACGGCTGGTATTCGTCGCCGCTCTCGTGTGAATAAGAAGCTGGAAAAACTGTCCGTTGCCGATAGCCTTCGGGTGGTTAAGATGGCCGAAGTCGTTGTTTTGGTAATTGACGCTGACGTGTCTTTTGAAAAACAGGACCTCACGCTTGCCTCTCATGTCATTAACGAAGGCCGGGCGCTAGTTGTCGCAATCAATAAATGGGATGCGGTCAAGGATCGTAATGCCATGTTGCAGCATATTCGCGATAAATTGGAAATCTCGCTGCCGCAGGTTCGCGGGATCCCCGTTGTAACCTTATCGGCGCTTTCGGGGCGTGGTCTTGAAAAATTGATGCCCAAAGTTCTGGAAATTTATGAACTTTGGAATAGCCGGATCCCAACTTCACAGCTTAACCGTTGGCTGGAACTGATGCTTGAAAAACATCCACCGCCAATGGTTCAGGGGCGTCGTTTGAAAATTCGCTACATCACACAGGTGAAAGCACGTCCGCCAACCTTCTCGTTGTTTATGTCCTCGCGTGGTGAGTTGCCAGAGAGTTATATTCGCTATCTGATCAACGGCATTCGTGAAGATTTTGATATGCCAGCGGTTCCGATCCGGTTGTTCCCGCGAACGGGTAATAATCCATATGTGGATGGCAAAAAATAGCAAAAGGCGGGCTCTGAGGCCCGCCTTTTTCTTAGGCTAGTGGATACCAGAAATCCAATTCGAAGCTGCTTTTTTCAAATAAATTTAGAAAATTCAACGCGGTAGGATTTTCATAAAACCCAAAGCAGGTTTTGCGAACGCTGCCCAAGGATTTACCAAACGTGACATCGACAAATGCATTTTCATCTGTTTGGCCAATGAAATGGGCCAGGCTACTTTCCTGTTTTAAAAGATAATCGTCTTCAAGCGCAGCAGATGCTTTTGTAACATCTGAGGTGGTGAATTTCTTTTGCGCGTCTGTTTTCATAAATCCAATTTCGATTGCTCCAAATGAACTTGGGATTTCAAAGTTTTCATCCATGATATGAACCTGATTCAATCTGATGGTTTCGGGCTTTAAAAGTGATAAAAATTGTCTCGAGTGACTAGATTGACCAAACGCATCGTTCATTGTTGAGAATGCTTGCGGGTCTTTTGCAAAAATTACATCTGCCAACTCGCCTTTTACATTTTGAAGCAGGCAATGAAAATTAATACCGTCTATCGTTTCAAGAAAGCATTCACTCCAGGCCAACGATTTTTCGATTACATCTTCAATGGGGACTTCAGCTTTATTTTGAAAACGGGATAATCCCATTATGGTGTTTTTATTCAATTGCTTAATCAGCATTTTTCATTCCATTCATATAAAATCCGTTTAGGGAACAAACGTCTTTTATCTGACAGCCTTGACAATATATGTCAGGGTATCGCATGCGAATAATACGTTTATTTGAAATTCTGGATGATTTGAGGGCGGCAAGACGGCCCGTCACAGCTCAGGTGTTTGCGCAACGGTATCATGTGTCACTTCGCACGATTTATCGCGACATGGCCATGCTCCAATCCATTGGAGCCCCCATAATTGGGGAAGGGGGACTGGGGTATCAAATTGAAAGTGGATTTTTCCTCCCGCCGTTACATTTTAACGAAGACGAGATGGATGGAATTATCTTAGGTCTTCGCCTGCTGGCCAGTCGTTCAGATAACGCACTTGCACAGGCATCGTTAACCGCAATGGGTAAAATTGCTGATGTGCTGCCTGAGGGTGCTAAAGAGAGTTTTTTAAACAGGCCTTTAATGGCAGTTTCAAAAAAAGCGACAGAAGATGAGTTGAATGACGCCAATTTCATTTTAATTCGGCAATCAATTCGATCTCACCAAAAGCTCACAATTAAATATTTATCACTTGCCGAGGATGTGAGTGAACGGATCATTCATCCTCTGGGGCTTACGACGTTTGATAATGTTTGGCTACTAACCGCCTGGTGTGAGCTTAAAGATGACTATCGTAATTTTCGAGTGGATCGAATTTTATCGATTACCGCACGAGACGAAAAATTCGAAACCGGTCCCGGGAAATCTTTTCAAAACTTCATTCAAGGGCTGTGACTGTTAATCGCGGCCATTTTAAACGCTTCGCAGATTTCCGATATGCCAGACCAGTTTTTCAGGATTAATCTGCTGCGAAGTAAGTGACAGCATTTCCCGGTGGGAGCGGACGCAGCCAACCCACAGTTCTTTCCAGCATTGCAAGATGAGATCCCGGCTTTTTCCTTCAAGTCCACGCGTGATGCGCAGGCCTTTTTGTTCAAAACTGGCAAGATCTAATGTCGCTTGCGGGAGTACAGAAATATCATCGCCCATTCCCTGCATCATATCCATTAGAAAGGCCCGGGCATCGATCGTGCTGCCATCCGTTGCTTTCATCGATGCGGCCATTCTGGGATAATATTGCAATCCAATCAGGCGGGCAGCCAAGGTTCCGATTTCCAATGTTTCTGCGTCGCCAATAACATCTGACAGTTCGATCAGGCCATTGCGAACATATTCCATGGCATAGTTGCGATTGGCTTTCTGTAAGCGTTCCTCGCTCCACTCACCGGCTGGCGGTGCGGGCTGGGCTGCCGCATCATAAGGCGGTGGTAGTTCGCCTTTAGCAAACTGCAGGCGTTCATCGTCGCTGAGGTCGTGATCATATTCCTTGAAATAACCGCAAAACCCAAATTCACCGGTTACATCTTCAGACACGCAAACATACCCAAGGCGAGGGTTCTTCAAGGAAACGCCATTGTGGGCGTACCAGCCACGCAGGAAACCCCGACCAACGCCTTTACTAACGCCACACAAAGTGGGGCCATCATACATCCAGCGGGGGTAGCGAAACCGGACCCAGGCTTTCTTGTCGCTTTCTTCCATATACTCCACAGCAACGCCGCCAATCTGGTTTGACAACACGTGATAGCGGGCGCAGGCCACCGCGTCAGGCAGGCCGCTTAAACCCAGTTTTTCAAAGCTGCTTAGAAATTTATCGAGATGTTGCCGACGAAACAGCCGAAACATCCATTCCTCCATGACCGCTTCACCTTTGCGGCTGGAAACCATGAGTTGCAGGCCAAGTAGATAGGCGTGGTGAAGTTCCGCTTGTGCCTTGATCGCAGCGATGGGGTGCGTTGCCATAATAATCCTTCCATTTATTGGAATGTTTTCTTTATGAAAGGATATTTAATCAGCATTGTGTGGGGAGGGCAACGAAATACCCTTTCCCCGTATTTTTTAGCGGACTGTCGTACCGGTTTCCTGAAAATCTTCTGTAAGCGCGTTTAGGAACAGGCTCACTTTGTCTTCTGCTGTTGGCAATACAGATTGATCTTCACCGGGATAAGCCGAAAGACGCAGTTTGGTGGCCATCGGTCCCGGGTCAATCAAATTGACTTTCAAATTGGTTTTTGCTGTTTCCGCAGCGTAGGTGCGAATGACTTCCTGCAGAGCGGCTTTCGATGCGGCGTAACCTGCCCAGAACTGCTTTGCCATATTCGCTTCGCTGCTGGTTACGAATAAGGCGCGGCCATTGTCGGCGTTGCGCAAAAGGGGATCAAGCGCGCGAAGCAGACGCCAGTTAGCATGAACATTCAGCTTAAAAACATCTTCCCATAACTTGGGATCATACTGGTGCACTGGAGTTAGTTTTCCCAGTGTCGCAGCCGCGCCCACCAGAATATCGAGCTTGTTCCAACGCTCGTATAGAGGTGAGGCGAGGCCATCAATAGCGGCGGTCTCCAGCAAATCCAGCGGTACAAGCGTTGAACTGCCGCCTGCATTCTGGATTTCATCATCGACTTCTTCAAGTCCACCGACGGAGCGGGCAACAAGGATCACATGCGCGCCTTCTGCTGCCAGCCCTTTGGCAACTGCTGCGCCGATCCCTCGTGAAGCACCGGTTATCAGTGCGGTTTTTCCGTCAAATCTTTTCATTTACCTGTCCGTTCAGGAATCTTCAGAAAGCAGCGTTAGCTCTTTGTCTGCGCCATTGTCATTGTCGACCAGCCCGATCGGATAATCACCCGTAAAGCAGGCGTCGCAATATTGGGGCAGCGCAGCGTTACGGCTTTCTTCGCCCATGGCCGTATAAAGCCCGTTGAGAGAGATAAAGCTAAGGCTGTCCGCGCCAATGAATTGACGCATACCTTCCAGATCATGCTGGGCGGCCAGCAATTTCTGGCGCGAAGGTGTATCCACACCATAAAAGCAGGAATGAGTCGTCGGCGGGCTGGCAATCCGCATATGAACTTCTGTCGCGCCGGCTTCGCGGACCATTTGGACAATCTTGGTCGATGTGGTGCCGCGAACGATACTGTCATCAACCAGCAGAACGCGTTTTCCGGCAATCATCGCCCGGTTGGCATTGTGTTTCAGTTTTACGCCCAAATGGCGGATCTGATCGGTCGGCTCAATAAAGGTGCGACCCACATAGTGATTACGGATAATACCAAGCTCGAAGGGGATCCCTGATTGTTCCGAATAGCCGATGGCCGCAGGTGTGCCGGAATCGGGAACGGGGATGATGGCATCCACTTCAATTGGATCTTCAAGCGCAAGCTGGCGTCCGATGGATTTGCGCACCTCATACACTGACCGGTTTTCCAGAACACTGTCAGGACGCGCAAAGTAAATATGTTCGAATATACAAAAGCGCGGGGGAGGGTTGTTAAAGGGGCTTAAGGATGTTAGCCCGGTTTCATCCACCACAATCACTTCACCGGGTTTCACATCGCGAATAAATTCAGCACCGATGATATCAAGTGCGCAAGTTTCTGATGCCAGAATATAGGCCTTATCAAGTTTACCCAGAACCAGTGGGCGAACGCCATGTGGATCGCGCATGCCAATCATTTTCTTGCTGGTCACGGCTACAAGTGAATAGGCACCTGTGATCTTATTCATTGCATCTACAACACGGTCTACAACCTTGATTTTTTTGCTGTTTGCAACAAGGTGGATGATGACCTCGGTATCCATTGTGGACTGGAAAATACTGCCTTCCATGACCAGTTGCTTGCGCACAGTTGCCGCGTTTGTCAGGTTACCGTTGTGGGCAACCGCAAGGCCACCGTTGGCCAGATCTGCAAAAATAGGCTGCACATTTCGAAGTACAGTTCCGCCGGTTGTCGCATACCGGTTATGGCCAAGGGCAGCGTCGCCTTTCAGGCTGCCGATCACTTTTTCAGACGAAAAATTGTCGCCAACTTTACCCATGCCTTTATGGCTATGAAAATGTCGACCATCATAGCTGACAATGCCAGCGGCCTCTTGTCCGCGGTGCTGGAGGGCATGGAGGCCAAGGGCGGTAAGGGCTGCGGCTTCGCCATGGCCATAAATGCCAAATACGCCGCACTCTTCATGCAATTTATCGTCATCATAGGGGTCGGTGGAGAAATACATGTCGTGTTGCTCAGTCATGACTTACTGGGTACCTTTAGTTAGGTTTTCCATTTGTTGGCGGGATTTCTCATCGTATCCCTTATCCAATTGTTCGATTGCGTCTTTAACCGTATTTTCTACGTCTTTACGCAAGGGCTCGGGGATTGCTTCATAGGATTTCTTGGCAGCGCCAGCCGCACCTTCTGCACCATCAACCGCGATTTTCAGATTTTCCTGCATATCAGGCGGGGTCAGCTGCGCCACAAACAGGCCACTGGCTTTTGCTATGGGAAGCATCTTGGCTTCGGTGACATAGTCGGGGTGATCTTCGGGTGGAATAAATTGAACAAATACCAGCCACAGAATACCGACGACAACGACAGCGCGGGCGATCCCGAAAAAGATTCCAAGAGATCGATCAAGTGCCCCCAGCGAAGAGTTCTTTACCTTTTCAGAAATGGAATGGGTAATAAAAGACAGAATAACCAGGCTGAGGATGAAAATTCCAATACCGGTCAGAATGTCTGAAATCAAAAGATTTTCAATATACTTACGCGCATAGGGTTGCAGCAACGGAAAGAGGTAGAGGGTCAGAAACGTTGCACCGACCCAGCCGCTTATAGACAGGACCTCTTTGACAAATCCGCGCATGAAACCAAAGACAGCAGATATCAGCAGAATAATCAGAATGACTGCATCCGTAATATTGATGGGCAGTTCTTCCATAAATACGTTGTCCTATCTTTCTTGTCGTGCCTTGCCGTTCTTGTTTCCCGTGAACAGCCGCACGATTTCGGATAAATGTTCAACCTCGATAATCTTCAAGGAAGGGTCTTTCACCTTGCTTCCGCGCGGGATAATCGCCGTTGTAAATCCAAGTTTTGCAGCCTCTTTCAAACGGGCGTCCGTTTGACCGACTGCGCGTACCTCACCAGATAATCCAATCTCACCAAAAATGATACTATTTTCCGGTACCGGGATGTCAGAAATTGATGAAACTAGCGATGCGGCAACCGCCAGATCGGCTGCGGGCTCCTGAACGCGCAGTCCGCCCGCCACATTCAGATATACTTCGTTCCCGGCAAGCGATAATCCACACCGGGCGTCCAAAACAGCCAGAATCATCGCAAGGCGGCTTGAATCCCAGCCCACAACGGCGCGTCTGGGAGTTGCCTGTTGGGATGGGGCAACCAGTCCCTGGATTTCCACCAGTAGCGGGCGGGTGCCTTCCATTCCGGCAAAGACGGATGCACCGCTGATTTCCTTGTCCTGATTGCTGAGAAACAGGGAGGAGGGGTTGGAGACTTCGGACAGGCCTTTGTCCGTCATCTCAAACACGCCAATTTCATCGGTCGCGCCAAAGCGGTTTTTGACGGCCCGCAGGATTCGAAATTGATGGCCGCGATCGCCTTCGAAATATAAAACCGTATCCACCATATGTTCCAGAACACGGGGACCGGCGATCTGTCCGTCTTTCGTGACATGTCCAACCAGCATCAGGGCGCAATTGACCTGTTTGGCAAGGCGGATCAATTCCTGTGAGCAAGCGCGCACTTGCGAGACGGAACCGGGAGCACTGTCCAGATTGTCGGCATACATGGTCTGGATACTATCGATGATCAACAGATCGGGGGCTTCCGCTTTTTCAATGCTGCTAATAATATCACGAACGGAATTGGCAGATGCCAGCATCACCGGACTATCTGCAAATCCAAGACGGCGCGCACGCATGGAAATTTGCGCGGTTGCTTCCTCGCCGGAAATATAGGTACAGCGATGACCCCGTTTTGCCATCATGCCGACGGCCTGCAGTAAGATTGTCGATTTACCAATACCCGGATCACCACCAATCAGCACAGAAGAGCCGGGGACAAATCCACCACCTAATACGCGATCCAACTCGCCCAGACCGCACATATGCCGTTTATATTCGGTATGATCCGTATCCAGCGAGGTGAAGGTAATTTGCCGTCCCTTGCCGGTTGAAAGGCCCTTGGGCAGGGTTTCCTTGCTGGCCTCGGCAACAATGGAATTCCATTCGTTGCAATCATCGCATTTGCCTTGCCACTTACGATATGTGCTTCCACAAGTTTGGCAGATAAACTGTTCGGTTACGCGTGCCATTTGGCCCCTTAAAGTCAGGGTTTCAAGATATCCAGTTCAATCGGGCCCTCAAAAGCACCGTTCACAAACTGTTCGACATATGGATTTCCGCAGGTTTCAATCTCATTCGCGGGGCCGATCCAGACGACTTGGCCTTTATAGATCAGTGCGATCCGATCAGCAATTCTTTGTGCACTTTCCATGTCATGAGAAATGGTCAGGGTTGTCGCTCCCAGCTGCTGGGTACAATCGCGGATCAGGGTATCAATGACATCGCCCATAATTGGGTCAAGGCCGGTTGTCGGCTCGTCAAAGAATATGATGTCGGGATTTGTTGCGATTGCGCGGGCAAGACCAACCCGTTTTTGCATACCCATTGACAGGTCCGCGGGGCTTTTCATCGCCATTTCGGGGCCCAGACCAACCAAAGCCAGCTTTTCGATGGCTTTTTGTCGGGCTTCCTTGCGGCCCATACCATGGGCCTGCATCAGGCCAAAGGATACGTTTTCCCAAACAGGCAGGCTGTCGAATAGCGCGGCATACTGAAATAGCATGCCGGTCTTACGAAGGCTTTTCTCCCGCTCACTCGGGGGCAGGCCCAGAACCTGTTGCCCGTCGATAAATATCTCGCCCGATTCCGGCGTGATAAGCCCCAGAATGCATTTCAGCATCACAGATTTACCGGTTCCTGATCCACCAATGACCACCAGCGACTCGCCGGGCATAACATCTAGCGATAATCCGTTCAGCACATGCTTGCTGCCAAAGGACTTGCAAACATTTTTAAGGCTGATTTTTGGGGTTTGTGTCATTGGGGTTAATCCAGCAATAACACGGTCAGGAAATAGTCGCTGATCAGGATCAAAATGAACGAGGAGACAACCGCATTCGTTGTGGCTCTACCCACGCCTTGTGCGCCGCCCGTGGAATTAAATCCATGGTAGCAGCCCATCAGGGTCACAATAAAACCGAAAACCGATGACTTGATCAGGCCGGAGATAACGTCGCGTGCTTCCAGAAAATCAAAAGTATTCTTGATGTAGGAGCTGGCATTGAAGTTCAGGCTTTCGGTTGCCACCAGATAGCCGCCCGACACCCCAATAATATCGGCGATCAGAACCAGAATAGGTAGCGTGATGACGCCGGCCAGAACGCGCGGCGCAACCAGATATTTAAAAGGATTTGTGGAGAGCGTGACAAGAGCGTCAATCTGCTCGGTGACCCGCATTGTTCCAATTTCAGCGGCAATCGCCGCGCCAACACGCCCGGCAATCATCAGGCCGCTCAGCACGGGTGCCAGTTCGCGGGTCAGGCCAATCACCACAATTGTCGCAACGGCACTTTCTGCGTTAAAGCGGGATGAGCCCACGTAAATTTGCAGGGCGAGAACCATGCCGGTGAACAGGGCCGTCATGCCGACAACGGGCAGGGAGTAATAACCGATGCTCATCAGTTGGCGCAGAAAGATCCGCATATAGAAGGGAGGGAGAAAGATATGCCGAACAGTTTGTAAGGTGAAGAGCGATAGATGCCCGACGGCCGCCATAAAGCGAAGTGCCACACGGCCAATTGCCGCCAGAAAATTCCATTCCATCCAGTTGTGCCCTATACCCCAGCTTCCAGATACCTGCGATGGCAACGCTGCCCCAGTGACGTCAGAATTTCATAGGGGATTGTCTCTGCTTTTTGAGCAATTTCATCGAGCGTAATATCCTCGCCGATCAAATTGACCAAATCACCCCGTTTGCATTCATCCTGTCCAAGTGACGTGATATCAACAGTAATCATATCCATTGAAACTCGTCCAACCACCGGTATCCGCTTGTTATTGATAGAACAGTCTGCCCGATTGCCCAGACACCTGAAATATCCATCCGCATAACCGATTGCAACGGTCGCGATACGGGATTTCCGGCTTGTTCGATACGTGGCACCATAGCCAACGGGTATTTCACTGTCAACGTCATGAACTTGCAGGATTTTTCCCTGCCACTGGACGGTAGCCTGCATTGGGTTTTCCAAATGCGGGGTTGGATTGCCGCCAAACAGCGCAATTCCCGGTCTGCACAGGCCGAATTTGAAATCGGATCCCAGGAAAACGCCGCTGGAATTGGCAAATGAAACCGGTGTATTTTGAAGTCCTTCAGGTAGGAGAGAAATCAGATGTTTCAGTGTCGCAAGCTGCTCGGAGTTTTGCGGCGACTGCACAATATCTGCGCTTGCAAGATGGCTCAATAGGTAGTCCACTTCCAGCCCGTCCAGCCATCCAGGGTTCGCAGCGAGCTCCCGGACATCTGCCTCCATTAAGCCTAGCCGACAAATTCCGGTTTCAAGATGGATGATTGCAGGGAGTGGGCCGTGGCTCTTGGTCAGGTCTGACCAGATGCGAATTTCCTCAAGGCTGTTAAGCACGGGAGCGAGTCTTTCATGCACATAAAGCTCTTCGCAGTCCTGAAACAGTCCGCCGAGGATAAAAATTTCGGCATCGGGAAGAATTCGGCGCAGCTCAACCCCTTCAGCGGGGAGGGCGACGAAAAATTTGCGGCATCCGGCTGCGCTGAGGGCAGGGGCAACTTTCGTTGCGCCCAGCCCATAGGCGTCTGCTTTGATGGATGCGCCGCATTCGGCACCTTGCGCCAATTCTTGAATGCGTTTGTAATTATTCTGGATGGCAACAAGATCAATGGTGAGGTAGCCACCGGCAAGCCGAGGATCCATTAATGTTGCTCCGGTAAATATCGGTCCAGTGCCAAATCGCCAAAGCGCGTGAATTCAGGTGTAAATTGCAACTTCACAATCCCAATCGGGCCATGACGCTGCTTGCCAATAATCACTTCGGCCATGTTGTGAACCTGTGCCATACGTTCCTGCCATTCCAGATGTTCAGGTGTTCCTTCGGAAGGCTCTTTTCGGCCTTCATAATATTCTTCGCGGTAGACGAACATCACAACGTCCGCATCTTGCTCAATAGAGCCGGATTCACGCAAATCTGAAAGCTGGGGACGTTTGTCATCGCGGTTTTCAACCTGACGCGATAGCTGCGACAGTGCAATGACGGGAATATCAAGTTCTTTGGCAACAGCTTTCAGTCCCTGCGTTACTTCAGAAATTTCCTGAACCCGGTTGTCGCCGCGTCCACTGCCTTTCATCAATTGCAGATAGTCAACAACGATCATGCCAAGCCCGTGGCTGCGTTTAAGGCGGCGGGCACGGGTGCGAAGCGCTGCAATCGAAATCGCAGGTGTATCATCGATATACAGGGGAAGTTCCGAAAGGATGGCACTTTGGGGTACCAGCTTATTGGCAAATTCGTCGTCCGTCAGATCTCCGCGTCTCAGCTTTTCAGAACTGATCTCAGTTGCCTCTGCCAGAACACGTGCCACCAATTGTTCAGCCGACATCTCCAGAGAGAAGAATCCAACCGGGGCGCCTTCAGCTCCCCCAGAAGCATAATGTGCTTTCGCCGCATTATAGGCGATGTTTGTCGCCAACGACGTCTTGCCCATTGAAGGCCGCCCCGCAAGGATTAGCAGGTCCGATTTATGGAGCCCGCCAAGTTTGCCATCAAGATCTCTCAGACCTGATGTTACGCCAACCAGATTGCCGTCGCGTTGAAACGCATCTTCAATAGATTTAACAGCAATATTTACAGCAACGCGCACCGGGGTCAAACCCCCTTCATGGGTGCCATTTTCAGCCAGTGCAAACAGCTGCTTTTCTGCACTTTCGATTTGGGATGAGGATGTCTCTTCCAGACCAGAATCGTAGGCTGTGTTTACGATCTCTTCGCCAAGATTGATCAGTTCACGTCGTAATGCCAGATCATAAATGATCTTGCCATAGTTCTCCGCGTTAATAATGGTCGTTGCGGAGGCAGCCAGGCGGCCCAAATACTGGGCGCCGCCAATATCAGCCAGAGCAGAGTCATTCTCAAAATAGGATTTCAGCGTGATCGGATCTGCGATCTCGCCGCGATCAATCAGAATTGAAATCGCGTCAAATATTCTGGAATGCACCGGTTCATAGAAATGCTCGGGCTTTAGGAAAGAGCTGACTTTTGCACTCGCTTCATTGTTGATCAATATAGCGCCAAGCAGATCGCGTTCCGCATCCAGGTTGCAGGGAAGGGAGCGAAAATTGGGTGAGGTTTTATCCTCAGATGCAGTTTCAGAAGTAAACACAGGACTTTCCATGGCGGAACCCTAACACAAGCATAATTGACGCGTCGCAGGATAAATGAAGGTTTATCCGCTAAAATATGTGGATAAATATTATACACAGGCTGTGGGTAGTGTGGATAAAATTTAAAACCACGTTACTTCAATGGGGCAGGGAAACAGAGGCTGGGGATAACTCTCAAAGAGGGACTGTTACAAAAAAAGCGGCATCCTTTTTCAGATGCCGCTTTAATCGTAACTGATTTGTTGAAAACCGGGCTTGCGCTTAAAGGTCTTCGTCAATCTCTGCAGTAGATTCGAATACTTCGTTGCCAGATTCATCACGGGCATCCAAAGCAGCTTCAGCAGCTTCTTCAACAGAATCACCGCGCGCCTGGATTTCAGCTTCTTCCTGAGAGCGGGCAATGTTCACAATGATGTCGACTGTCACTTCAGGGTGAAGGCGAACACGAATGTCATGCATACCCAAAGTTTTCAGAACCTTGTCCATAACGATCTGTTTACGGTCAACAGTAACACCGCTTTCGGTTACCGCACGGGCGATATCCTGTGTGCTAACTGAACCATAAAGCTGCTGGCTTTCACTGGCAGCACGGATCAGAATAACCACTGTACCTTCCAGTTTCTCAGCCACTTTGCTGGCTTCTTCTTTGCGATTCAGGTTGTCAGCTTCAAGCTGGGCCCGTTTCGCTTCGAATACTGCCAAGTTTGATTTGTTGGCACGAAGGGCTTTGCCCTGTGGCAACAGAAAGTTACGTGCGAAGCCGTTTTTGACTGTAACGACATCACCCATCTGACCGAGCTTTTCAACACGCTCTAGCAATACTATTTCCATTTAGTCTTCCTCCGGGTCTGGATGCGACGCCGTACGCTCGCGAAATCCAACCCAACTATCGACCAGCCCTAGTAGAACAACTACAAACACCAGCCAGAAAATTAAAATCAACGACAAATACACCGCAGTCAGCGTAAAAGAGCGATATTTCCAACTCTTTGAAACCTTGTGAATAACGGCCATCCCTTGCAGGAAAAAGGCAATTACCAAAGTGAGTATAACGGCCCCGAGGATCGCATCGCCCCAACTGAAGAATATGCTAAACACATAAACTGCAATTGCGGTGGCTGCTAGCCAGGTGGGGAGTCTTAGCGCCTGAAATTCAGGGCTTGGACGATTATTCATCTTGAACCGAACCAGCACACCCTGTGCAAGGCTACCGCCCAATAGAAGAATAATTCCCCAGAACGGACCAAAGAACTGAGGCAAAAGCCATACAATCCTCTCGGCCGTAACCGCTTCAAACATTTGCCCTCCCTGTTCCCGAAGCTTGGGAATAATCTGCTCGAACTGTGCGATCAGATTGTTCTTAAGCTCTGGATCCAGATACAGCAGAAAAACTGCCATACTGGAAAGGAGGATACTCACAACTATCCAGGTCACCATCAAATTGGATACTGGATACCAAGATACTTTTCCGTCTTCTTCGCGCCACAACAGGGCTTGGCGAACAATCGCCAAGACCGGCAGGCCGCAAGTCAAAACGTACGTCAAACTGAATAATGGGGCTATTACAGTTGCCGAAACCAAGGTTCCGGCTGCAACTGAAATGATACCACCCATTAAGCCTAATCCTAGTCCGGAGACAAAGAGTGGAATAATGGATAAGGTCATTAGAGCCATTGCCTGCAGCGCATTAACCTGACCAGATGCTCCTTCAGCTCCCAACATTGAGAGAATTAGAAACAGGGCACTGGCTAACCCGAGGGCTGCGCTGATTGCGATGTTCTTGACCATGGTCCCCACTATCGGACAAGGCGGCGAGCCGCCTTCCGGTGTTACTTAACTTACAATAAACGGCAGCAGCGCAATGTTACGTGCCCGTTTGATTGCTTTAGCAAGTTCACGCTGTTTCTTTGATGAAACGGCAGTGATCCGGCTTGGCATGATTTTACCGCGTTCGGAAACAAAGCGTTGCAGAAGCTTTACATCTTTGTAATCGATTTTCGGTGCGCCTTCGCCTGAAAAAGGGCAGGTTTTGCGGCGACGGAAAAATGGACGACGTGCATCAGACATTATTCTTCCCCTTTTTCGCTAGTTTCTTCAGGTGTGGTTTCTTCAGTGTCGGCAGCTTTTGCTGCTGGTGCGTCATCTGAATCTTCGCTATCACGGCGGTTGCTACCACGGCTGCTTTTGCTCTGAAGCATGACGGAATCGTCTTCTTCAAGCTCTTCAACACGAATGGTCATGTGACGCAGGATGTCTTCGTTCAAAAGAAGGTTACGTTCCATTTCTTTCACTGCTGCAGCAGGTGCATCAATGTTCATAAGGACGTAATGGCCTTTGCGGTTTTTCTTTACTTTGTAAGCAAGATTGCGAAGACCCCAATTTTCAACTTTGGCAACTGTACCTTCGCCGTCGGTGATAAATGCGGACATTTGTTCTGTCAGAGTTTCTACTTGTTGTGTAGAGACGTCCTGACGGGCAATAAAAACTGTCTCATATAGAGGCATATGTGTAAGCTCCTTATGGCTCTTGGGTGTCTGGAGTTAGCAACCATTGCTAACCGAACAGACTTAGCCGACCTCCGTCGGCAAGGAGTATTGAGGCGGCGGACTATACAGATTTCCTGACTTTATGCAAGTGGGCTTGACAGGAAAAACTTTCGTAATATGACTGTGTCAGCAAATTCTAACAAGATCGGACTATTTATAATGAAACGTGCGTTTGTATTTCCGGGGCAGGGAAGCCAGTCAGTGGGTATGGGAAAAGAACTTGCAGAAGCCTTTCCTGTGGCCAGAGAGGTCTTTCAAGAGGTGGACGATGCACTTGGGCAGAATCTCTCAAAACTTATGTCTGAAGGTCCGATTGAAGAGTTGACCTTGACCGAGAATACGCAGCCCGCCCTGATGGCGACAAGTATTGCGGTGGTTCGTGTCCTTGAAAATGAAGGCGGGCGAAAGCTTTCCGATATGGCGTCATTTGTTGCGGGCCATTCATTGGGTGAATATTCCGCTTTGACCGCAGCCGGATCTTTAAAACTTGCTGATACTGCGCGTCTGCTAAAAACGCGTGGCCTTGCAATGCAAAAGGCTGTTCCAGTTGGCGTGGGCGCGATGGCTGCCCTGCTTGGAATGGATATTGGTCCGGTCGAAGAGTTGGTCGCTGAAGCTGCAGCTTCTGCAGAGGGAAATGAAATTTGTGTGATTGCCAATGACAATGCAGATGGACAGGTGGTTTTAAGTGGTCACAAAGATGCGGTTGCACGTGTCATTGAACTGGCCAAGGAAAAAGGTGTTCGCAAAGCAATGATGTTGCCCGTTAGCGCCCCATTCCATTGTCCATTAATGCAGCCTGCAGCAGATGAAATGGCAGCGCAGCTTGCCAACGTGACGATTGCGCCGCCAGCGGTTCCGCTGGTCGCCAACGTTACCGCAGAGCAGGTGAGCGACCCTGAAACAATTAGAAAATTATTAATTGAACAGGTGACCGGCCGGGTTCGCTGGCGTGAAAGCGTCCTTTATATGGGGCAGCAGGAAGTGGAAAGCCTTGTTGAGCTTGGAACAGGTAAGGTTCTCTCGACCATGGTGCGCCGTATTAATAAAGAAATGACGGGCAGTGCTGTGCAAGGCCCATCTGACATTGAAGCATTTTTAAATTCACTTTGAAGACATGCCTGTTAAAGTAACAGGAATTATGGGAGAAAATAATGTTTGATTTGACGGGTAAATGCGCCCTGGTAACGGGAGCATCCGGCGGTCTTGGTGCTGAAATTGCTAGAGATTTACACGCAGCCGGAGCAACTGTGGCGTTGTCCGGAACGCGGGAGGCAGCTCTTAAAGAAGTTGCCGATACGCTGGGGGACCGTGTTCATATCGTGCCCTGTAATTTGTCTGATATGGATGCCGTTGACAATCTGATCAAGGACGCTGAAGCGGCTATGGGGCAGGTTGATATTCTGGTCAATAATGCCGGTGTGACCCGCGATGGTCTGGCTATGCGGATGAAGGATGAGGACTGGGACACGGTTCTTGACGTAAATTTGAAGTCTGCTTTCAAACTTTCTAAAAACTGCTTGCGTGGCATGATGAAACGGCGCAATGGTCGGATCATCAATATTACATCGATTGTCGGTGTAACAGGCAATCCGGGGCAAATGAATTATGCGGCTTCAAAAGCAGGCATGATTGGTATGTCAAAATCTCTGGCGCAGGAGATTGCAGCGCGCGGAATTACCGTAAACTGCGTCGCGCCGGGCTTTATTGCAACGGCAATGACCGACGAACTTGGGGATGCCCAGAAAGAGAAATTGCTCACAAATGTGCCGATTGGTCGTCTAGGTGATCCAAAGGATATTTCTGCAGCAGTTCTGTATTTAGCCTCCGATGAAGCTGCCTACGTGACGGGTCAGACCCTGCATGTAAACGGTGGGATGGCCATGATTTAACCATATTCTGTAATTAATTGCTTTTTGCATTAAACAGAATGTGGCAGGTTTTCTTTGCATTAACTGTAAAGTATGTTAGGAACGCCTCGAGATTTTGCTGATGGTATAAACTGCTTGAAAAATCGGGGCCATTTGCAAGTATAATAAAACTTTTATTGCTGGTTTATCTAAGGACAAAGCACATGAGTGATACAGCCGAACAGGTCAAAAAAATCGTAGTCGAACACCTTGGTGTTGAAGGTGACAGTCTAACATTAAAATCAAGCTTCATTGATGATCTAGGCGCAGACAGCCTTGACACAGTTGAGCTGGTTATGGCCTTCGAAGAGGAATTCGGTATCGAAATTCCAGATGATGCAGCGGAAAAAATTCTGACTGTTGGTGACGCTGTGAACTTTATCGAAGCAGCGAAATAGTTTCGAAAACTGAACCGATATACATATAACAATATTCTTCGATAGGTATCATGATGCGACGAGTAGTTGTCACTGGATTGGGGCTTGTTACACCATTGGCTAATGGTGTGAAGCCTTCTTGGAACAGATTGATCAATGGTGAGTCTGGCGCCGGGATGATCACCAAATTTGATACAACTGATCTGGCTGTTGCCTACGGTTGTGAGGTTCCTATCGATGAAAATCATCCGGATGCCTTTCGGGCGGATGAAATTCTGGCACCAAAAGAGCAACGTAAACTCGATAATTTCATTATTTTCGGGATTGCCGCAGCAGAAGAAGCGATTTTGGATTCTGGATGGAAGCCGGAAACTGAAGAAGATGCTATTCGAACAGGTGTGTCTATCGGTTCTGGTATTGGCGGCTTGCCGTCAATCGAAGAAAATTCACTGAAATTATTGCAGCAGGGACCTCGGCGGATTAGTCCGTTCTTTATCCCTGGTGCTTTGATTAATCTGGTCTCTGGCCAGGTTTCAATTCGTCATGGATTTAAAGGGCCAAACCACGCAGTGGTGACAGCCTGTTCAACAGGTGCTCACGCGATCGGCGATGCCGCACGCATGATTGCCTGTGACGATGCAGACGTGATGGTTGCAGGTGGCGCCGAAGCTGCAATGTGTCGGATTGGATTTGCGGGATTTGCTGCAGCTAAAGCACTTTCCAAAGGGTTCCATGATGATCCGACAAAAGCGTCCCGTCCTTATGACAAAGACCGTGATGGCTTTGTGATGGGTGAAGGCGCGGGTGTCGTTGTTTTGGAAGAATATGAACATGCCAAGAAACGCGGCGCGAATATTTATGCAGAAGTCGTTGGCTATGGTCTGACAGGAGATGCCTATCACATTACGGCACCTGCAAGTGATGGTGATGGCGGTTTCCGGTCCATGCAGATGGCCATACGCAAGTCTGGTCTCTCAACAGATGACATTGGCTATGTGAATGCGCATGGAACATCAACGCCACTTGGTGATGAAATTGAAGTGAACGCAGTTAAGCGGTTATTTGGTGAAGACGCCAAAAATTTGGCGATGTCATCCACCAAATCGGCGATCGGTCATTTGCTGGGAGCAGCGGGCGGTGTAGAAGCTGTCTTCTCTATCATGGCAATGAAAACAGGTATTATGCCGCCAACGATCAACCTTGAAAATCCATCTGATGGACTGGACATTAACCTTGTGCCGAACACGGCTCAGGAAAAGAAATTAGATGCGGTCCTTTCAAATTCATTTGGTTTTGGCGGAACGAACGCAAGTTTGGTCATGAAGCGGGTTTAACCTGCGGCCTTCCATCGGATGAAAAGATTTCTAATCCTCCTGATTGTCCTGTTCCTGCTGTTCAATGCAGCAGTAGCGGGGCTAGTGGGATATGGCTGGCATCTTTTCACCAAGCCCGGCCCGCTCACCCAAAACACAGTTTTTGTCCTTGAAAAAGGAATGGGGTTGCGACAGATCGCAGCCCGATTGCAGAATGAAGGTATCATTTATAATGATTTGGCCTTCCTGCTGGGTGTTCGACTTAAATCCCAGACGAAAATGCTCAAAGCCGGTGAGTTTGAATTCACCTCTGGTGCGTCTGCTGAAGATATTCTGGCGGTCATCGTATCGGGAAAATCGATCGTGCACTCGCTAACAATCCCAGAGGGTTTGCAAAGCCGTGAAATTTTGGCTCTGATCGAAAATTCACCCATCCTGAAAGGTGAGATTACTGAATCTGCCCCAGATGGTACGTTATTGCCAGAAACCTATCATTTCATTCGAGGAGATCTTCGGGATGATCTGATCGTGCGAATGAAGCAGGCTTTTACAAATACGGTGGATCAGCTTTGGGCTTCGCGAACGCCCAATCCATTGATCAAATCAAAAAAAGACCTGATTATCTTGGCTTCTATCGTTGAAAAGGAAACGGGACTTGCATCTGAGCGCCCCCATGTCGCAAGTGTTTTTTTAAACCGGCTTAAAATTAAGATGCGCCTGCAATCTGATCCAACCGTGATCTACGGGGTGACAATGGGGAAAACCGATTTGGGGCGGCCCATTTCGCGGAAAGATCTGGCGGCAGACAATCCCTATAACACCTATGTCATTGCGGGTCTGCCCGCAGGCCCAATCTGCAATCCTGGTATTGAAAGCCTGAAAGCGGTTCTCAATCCGGCAAATGAAAAAGACCTGTATTTTGTCGCCAGTGGCAACGGTGGACATCTTTTTGCGCGAACGCTTAAAGAGCATAACAGCAACGTTCGAAAATGGCGTAAGCTAAAAAAATCCCTTAAAAGCAATTAACTGCAATGCCGTTTGGCACAAATCTGGCTTTCAAGCGTCTTTAGTGCAAACCGCTATAGACAATTGAGCAGGGAAACCATGCAGCCAAGCAGTGACTCCATTCAGACTTTGTTGCGCCAACGCCGTCAGCTCCGCGACTGTTTGCAGGATCTGAAAACAGAAATTGCGCGGCTAAATACCAAAGCGCATTCCATGACCGGGGTATCTTTTGATGGAGCCACGTTGACAGCTGATGCCTCGGCAGTTCAAGATATAACGCAGTCGGCAACCGTTTCGGAGCGGGGCGAAGGGGAGATTGACGTGATGGCCGAGCCGTCGCCAGCAGCGCCCTCGCCAGCGGAAGAAAAGGCCACAAAGTTTAAAGAGGTATCCCGCGAGGATTTATTATCTGAACCTGCAGATCAACAACCTTTGCTGCCAGAACGGAGAAAGGTCGAACTGCCTAAGCCAGATGATGCTGTGGATAAACCTGTTCCATCTATGGCAAAAAAACAATCAGCTTCGGATGAGGGTGCTTCACCTTCATCGTCACCCATTTCAGATATCGATTTAGGGCAGGCCGCAAAACCGCGACCCGTATCGAATGGAGCTGCACCAGAAGCACTGATTGAACAGGCGATTCTGCTTGCCGGGTTTTGTCTACATCATCCTTCTGCTGCGGGAAATCAACTCCTCAACCGTCTTGACGCGGCAATACAACAGGTTAAAAAAATGCCCGAAGGGTCTGGGCAAACAGAGGCTCTGGACGCGCTTAAAAATGCTTATCGCGATGTTGTAGAGCGAACGTATCCAACGTCAAAAATCAATGGAAAAACGCTTGTGGATAGCCGACAGCCTAATGGACTGTTGTGGGGAATCCCAATGATCATTGCGGCATTAGTATTGGTGGTACTGCCTGCCTTTATGTTGTTGCAGGTTTTGGCAGGACAACTGCTTCAACCGCAGCTCTCAAGGGATATGGTGCTGATTATTGGAGGATTAATTACTTTTACTTGGGGCATAGCGGGTGGCTTAAGCTACTTAACCGCTTTGATTGCGGCGGCCATTCGCCGCGGCAGTTTTAACGGTCAAATGACTACTGGAATGGGCCTGCAAGCGATGATGGGGGGGCTATTGGGCTTGATCAGTTATACCGTGTTCATTCTACTTTCCTCTGAAAATGATGTGACTGGAGATATTGCAAATGCGATGATTGCCTTTGGTGCTGGTTTGCTCGGCGGCGGGATCACAAATCTGATAATTTCGCGTAAAAGTGCGCTTTAATTGAGGAAAGAGTTCAAATACAACCCGGTGCTTTCTTGTTTGTCCTGTGAATAGAGGATATACAATGTCATTATTTTTTTAGTGACGAGGTAAGCGTGACAGTACAAAGCATGACCGGTTTTGCCCGGACCAGCGGAAATTACGCAGATCACTCTTGGCTTTGGGAGCTTAAAAGTGTCAATGGACGCGGCCTGGAGATTCGAACCCGGCTTCCTTATGGATTTGATGCTGTTGAAGAAGCAGCGCGCAAAAACCTTAAAAAGGCTTTTCATCGCGGCAGTGTTAACCTGCATTTGCAATTACAGCAAAGCTCAGGAAAATCAGAATATAAGATCAACCATGATTTTTTGAACGAGCTGATAGAGCTGTCCCGTGACAAGGCTGGTCTGGCAGGGGTTAAATCGGCACGGATTGATGGCCTGCTTGGCTTAAAAGGGGTGATCGAGCCAAGCGACAAAGTCATGGCAGATGATGGCGAGCAGGAAGCTCTGGAAAAAGAGCTCTTGGCGTCTTTGGCTGATGCCATTTCAAAATTGAAGGATGCTCGCCTTGAAGAAGGGCAGCAATTACTTGCTGTTCTTCAATCCCAGATCAATGAAATTGCAACCCTGACTAAGAAAGCCTTGTCTTCTGCTGCGCTACGACCAGAAAATGTCCGTCTGCGGATTCAGAAACAGATTGAACTGCTGACAGATAATGCGGGTACAATCGAAGCAGACCGTCTTGAACAGGAGCTTGCATTGCTGGCAACCAAGGCTGATATCTCTGAAGAATTGGATCGCCTAGCGGGTCATGTGACAACAGCGCGTGATGTGATTGAAAATAGCGGCTCTGATGCGATCGGCCGCCGTCTTGACTTTATCTGTCAGGAATTTAACCGCGAAGCCAATACGCTTTGCTCTAAATCCAGTGATAAGGACCTCACGCAGATCGGGTTAGATCTAAAGGTTGTCATCGACCGTTTCCGTGAACAAGTCCAGAATATTGAATAGGTAAGAATGTGTCTTCAGTACCGATTGAACATGTTGATGTCGCCCGCCGGGGCCTGATGCTTGTTTTATCTTCGCCCTCAGGCGCGGGTAAAACCACTATTTCACGGGCGCTCCTTGCAGATGATCCGGATCTTTCCATGTCCGTTTCAGCAACGACCCGAAACCCCCGTCCGGGTGAAGTTGAAGGCAAAGATTATTACTTTATGGAACCCGTTGATTTTAATCTCCTGGTGAATAAAGACGAATTGCTGGAGCATGCCAAAGTCTTTGGCAATTATTATGGCACCCCATCCAAGCCGGTTCGCGATGCACTGGCCGAGGGAAAAGACATTCTGTTCGACATTGACTGGCAGGGAACGCAGCAGCTTGCTCAGAAGGCAGGTGATGATCTTGTCAGTGTCTTTGTCTTGCCACCCTCCACAAAGGCGCTGGAACGCCGCCTTAAAAGCCGGGCGCAAGATAGCGACGAAGTCGTTGCGCAGCGGATGTCAAAGGCGTCTGAAGAAATTAGCCATTGGGCCGAATATGATTATGTGGTGGTCAATGATGATATGGACCGGTGCATTGAGGAGGTGAAAGCCATCCTCCGGGCAGAGCGGGTTCGCCGTATTCGCCGAACCGGGTTGCTGAATTTTGTGGAAGCGTTGCGCGAGGGCTACTGACGCTTTCGGTAGACTTCGGATAGGCGGCAAAACGCTTCCACGCTCAGTTCTTCTGCGCGCTGGGTGGGCGTGATATCCGCTTCTGCCAATATGTCTTCAGTCGGGCCTCCTAAAGATTTCAGGCTGGCCCGCAGCATCTTGCGCCGTTGACCGAATGCGGTTGCAACAACCTTTTCCAATGTTGCCAGATCCGCCGGAAATTCCGGCACCTCCCTTGGGATCAGTTTAACCACCGTACTGGTCACTTTAGGCGGCGGGGTGAACGCTTTTGGTGAAATGTCAAACTGGCGGGATACCCGGCAAAGCCATTGGCTGATAATAGATAATCGCCCATAGGCTTTGGTTCGGGGTTCTGCCGTTATGCGATCAGCGACCTCTTTTTGAAACATCAAGGTCATGGATTTATATTGCTCACGGGTTTTCAGCCATTTAATGAGCAGCGGGGTTGCCACGTTATAGGGAAGATTGGCAATGATATGTGCCTTCTCAGTCAAAAGCGTGCTTTCATCAATCTTCAGGGCATCTTCGTTTAGGATTGTCAGGCGCCCCTCATAGGCCGTAGCGATATCTGCCAACGGTGCAAGGCAGCGTGTATCCTTCTCGATTGCGATCAGTTTTTCAGCGCCTGCTGCTAAAATAGCCCGGGTTAAGCCACCGGGGCCGGGGCCGATTTCAAGAACGGTTTCACCGGCAAGGGGGCCGGGACAACGGGCGATCCGGCCCGTCAGGTTCAAGTCCAGTAGAAAGTTTTGACCCAGCGATTTCTCGGCGCGAAGGCCATAGCTGTTAATTACATCCCGAAGCGGGGGAAGCCCATCTTCATCTGCCATGCTCAGCTCTTTCCTGAAGGTGTGGACATTGTATCTGCGACCCGGATGGCCTCGATCAGGCTGGTTGGATTTGCAATTCCCTGACCTGCGATGTCGTCTGCGGTCCCATGATCTGGGGAGGTGCGGATAATTGGCAGGCCGAGTGTAATGTTCACACCTCGATCAAAATCAATCGTCTTGATCGGGATCAGGGCTTGATCATGGTACATGCAAATCGCGGCGTCAAAATTCTTACGGGCTTTTTCATGGAAAAGGCTATCTGACGGATAGGGGCCGGAAACAGAAATACCCTCTTGGATTAAAGCCTCAATTAGCGGAATGATAAGATCCTGCTCCTCGCGTCCGATGGACCCACTTTCGCCTGCATGCGGGTTGACGCCAGCTACAACAATTTTCGGATTTTCAATATTAAAGCGCGATTGTAAATCTAAATGGGTCGTGCGAATGACATGGGCCAAGCTCTCTTTGGTTAAATGCTTGGATACATCACTGAGTGGAATATGAACGGTTGCAGGCACAACTTTTAATTCGGGGCAGGCCAGCATCATAACTGATTTTCCGGGCGCACCTGTAAGTTCGGCCAGATATTCCGTGTGACCGGGATGAGTGAACCCTGCGTCATACAACCGCTTTTTCTGAATGGGATTAGTGATAACTGCCCTTGCGGTACCTTGTTGGCAAAGTTCAACGGCGACGCGGATCGCCGCTATGGTCTTTGCCGCCTCTGAATTTCCCTCTTTGGGATCAAATATTGTCAGCGTGTTTTGCGGAATAACTGAAGGGAGTGTCTCTACGACTTCTATTGGCACGTCATAGCCCAGAACACCAACTGAACGCTGGATGAGATCGGAGTCTCCAACAAGGGCGAACGGAGCCAACCCAAGCGTAGCGCGCTGCATCCAGGCTTTGAGGGTGATCTCAATGCCAATGCCAGCTGGGTCGCCCATTGTCACCAGTAACGGAAGTCCAGACATAGTCGGAATGGTCCTGTTTGTTGGCGCCGCCTTAGCGCGTTTCGATGGAGGCTTCCCGCCGAAGATCATTTAAATAGCGTCTGACCCGACTTTCAATTCGCGACGCTCCGATAAGTTGGCGAATAGCTTCTTCACTGTCACTTTGGGTGTTTGCATCTGTTCGATCACACACAATGAATATCCGATAAACGTTTTTATCCAGATAGGGTTCACTTGCTTCGCCCGCTTTCAGATTGCCAACAAGTGACTTAATATTATCAGGTAATTTACTGAGTTGAACCTTGCCCATAACGCCGCTTTCCCGATTGCTCATTTCGTCGACCAACGCGGGGACATATTCACAGGAATTGACAAACTTGGACATGGTTTTAGCCAGTTTGACTTGGGCCTCTTTACCGCCCGCTTCTTCGGTGGGCGCAATGGGTAACACAAGTTGGCTCAGTTCCAGTAAAGCATCTGAGGGGGTGTCATCTAAAATCTTGCGGGTTTCTGTAACCGCAACGATATAATAGCCATCATTGGTCCGAATAGGCTCGGAAAGCTTATCATCGTCCATACGCAGAACGGTTTTGGCAATTTCCGGGGGCATCTCTTCAGCCATTTGCCACCCAACAAGGCCGCCATTTGCAGCCGTTGGGCCGTCACTGAACTGAGCAGCTACGCGGGCAAAGTTGGCCCCTTTCTTGAGTTGTCCATAAAGGTTTTGCGCGCTTTTCTGAACCTCCGAGGATTTGCTGCCCACATCGACGGCCAGGAAGATCTCACGCAGCAAATATTCGGTTTTCCCTTTATTGGCGCGCATTTCCTCTTGCTTGGATTTGATTTCGCTCTCGGTCACATTGATCCTGGGAATAATGCGGCGGCGTACCAGTTTGTCCCATCCGACGCTAGCCCGAATTTGATGGATAACAGCTTCAGGGCTCACCCGGATAGTTGCTAGTGCATTTTCAAACTGGCCAGGGCGAATGTTAAAGCGTTTTTCAAACTGGGCGATCGCTCGATCAATTTCGGGGTCGGTTGCTTCCGTATTGCGTCTTTTCGCTTCCTGAAGCTTTAGCTGATCATCGATTAATGTTTTGATAACAGAGGGAACCAGTTGCTGGCGGGTTTGGTTGTTTGCGGGTAGTCCCGCCATGAAAATATTTAAATTGATGCGTTGGATAACATCATATCCCGATATGATGTCGTCATTGACAATGGCGACAATTTTCTGAATTTCCTGTGCCGAAGCAAGCCGCATGGGAACCAGTGCCACAGCAGTCAGATATATAAGGAAAAGAATTTTGGTGACCAGTTTCATTTTAACTCTCAACAACACATTTCTAAGCTGGCTAATCTAGCACTGATTTTAAATATTGACAGCCGCCTGTTTAACTAAAATCACGCTTAGTTAAAGGGAAGAAGTCTGATTTTAACCCCGATTTTGGTTTCCGGCTGGATATCTCTATCCCGGGTATATTCTCGTTTAACTTCCAGCGCGAAACCAAAACACTCATCCAGATATTGTATACCCACAAGGGCTTCGATTGAATCATTCGCTTCAAGGTCGCGCCTGTAGCCGCCATAAGTGCTCCAGTAGTCCGTCATTTTCACCTGACCGGCAACTGTAATTTCATGGCGGCTTTCAATTCCAATAGCGGCCTGATCATCTTTCAAACTCAGATAACCTAAGCTAAACCAGTTTTCATTGCCGCCAAATCGCAAGTCAATTTCGTGACGTGATAGGCTTAAATCATCTTCATCAATTCGAACGCGCTGAACGTAGCTGATATATTCGTTTGGCTGAATGTTTAGCCGGGCAACATAATCTGAAATCTGGTTTTCAAGGCCACTACCTTCACTGAAGCCGGTGTCATTACTTTCGTAGACGCTTTGTCCAACCAAAAGAGACGTGTAACCACCTTCTGCGCCATAGAAACCGAAATTCACGCCGTAATTCACGCGGGCACCTTCTTCAACCTGATCTAGCCCGGCAGAGCGGTTAAAGCCGAATAAGTTCGTATCATCGAATTCAAAACTTAAACTATCTTCGTTAGGTGTATTCTGACTGCCCAATGACTCTGACCAGACAGCTTCAACAATCGGCTCTATGGTTTGCCGCATATTGCCCGCCATTCGAACGAACGGGTAGCTCCATTTGAAGGACACAGCTGGAATAATGCGGCCAGTAAAATTATTGTCGGTATCGCTGGTCAGGTCATATGGATCGTCAAGTTGATCGCGGGCATAATAGGCATCACCGCGAATTGAGGCATCCAAGGATAGGACCTGGCCCGAAGGTGTGGTGTAGGGGAGATGCCAGCCACCTGATGCGGAAAGCCGGTTTGTATCTTGCCCGTCTGTTCGTACCAGCATCAAGCCGTCCATATCAAAATTGAAACGGGATCCATATCGATCGGGTTCGCTGACATAGGAATATTCCAACCAGCCGGGGACAAAGGGCGTTTCCCCGCTATCGTCATCCTGATCCAAACCTTGAAAGGCGATGGCGCTGACCCGCGTATAGTTTCGGCCTCGCAAGCCTTGAACATAGGCTGTTGACGTCAAAGTATCTTCATCGCTGATGTCATATTTATCCAGATAGGTGTCATTTGACGTCGCAAAGAAATCATATCCCCATACCCAATCCCGCTTCAGGTTAAATTCACCCTTTCCTCGAATATGACCCTGAAATTCCATGTCGCCGGTTTTAGCATTCGTTGATGTGCGTTCATCCACATAGGTGAGTGACCCATCGAGAACCATATTGCCGGTCTCGAATGCTTGCTGGTACTCAACTGCAACCTGAAGCCCTTCTTTACTCGTGAGCATCGGTGTAATAGTCATATCCTTATCTTCAGAGATGACATAGTAGTAGGGGAGGGTTGCTCCATACCCAAGTCTTGTCGAATTAAAGGCAGATGGCGCCAAAAAACCACTTTTCCGGTCAACAGTTGGATCTGCGTGGCTGAAATAGGGGGTATACAGAATGGGAATACCAAAGAATTCCATAACGGCATTCTCATACACGATAGTTTGATCCGCCGCGTCATGGGTAATTTTAGAGGCCTTGACTTGCCAAAGCGGGTCGGCGTTCGGATTTTCTTCGCATAACTCGCAGGTACTATAAACGGCTTTGTTCATAATGGTAGTATTCTCGTCCTGACGCACGGCACTTGACGCGGCAAGATGAGAATTATCTGTAAACAGAATCCGGATTTCTTCGATGGCGCCGGTTTTCATTTCGTTGGACAGATTGACTTTATCTGCAAACAAAACATCCCCGGAAGGTTCCAGCAGCACAATATTGCCAAGGGCCTGAACGGTGTCGGCTTTAACATTATATATGACCTTGTCCGCTTTAAGAACGCGCTCTCCCTGAACAATCTCAACATTTCCAGAAGCCGTGACCGTATCTGATTTCTGGTCATAAGAAATCTCATCGGCATTAAAAAGTGAGGGCTTATTCAGATCTACAGCGGGCACAGCTGCCTGTTGTGCCATGACATTAAATGAGGGGCTACAGAAGAAAGTACTAGCCAGAAGTACGGGGAGTAAGCGTTTCATTTATTAGCCATCCTCCAGATGGAACATCATGGAGAGGCCAAGCAAAGTTATCGCAATTGAAGGAATCCACGCTGCGAGTAACACTGGCAGGTTTCCAGCAAGTCCTAAAGCCATAATTATATCTGTAAAGAAATAGAACACGAAACCTGTTGTTATCCCCGCCATTACCAAAAGTCCCGTTTTCCCTCTTCTTGATGCTCTAAGGCTGAAGGTAGCTGCGACCAGCACCATTGCCAGCAGCAGGACGGGCCGCGCGATTAGACTATGCCAGTATATACGATGATTTAGAGCAGAGAATCCAGCAGCTTCGAGCGTATCAATAAATTTAGGTAAGTCCCAAAAAGAGATTTGTTTTGGTGGGGCGAAACTCTCCTGAATTTGAGCAGCTGTCAAACCGGTTTTCAATTGCAGCTTATCAAGCACGTTACCGGGTTGATCCGGGCTGGTCATCAGGACATTGCTCAGATCCCAATATCCATCCTTCAGTGTGGCATGATCAGCTTCAATGCGACCGGTGAAATTCTCATCCAGATCATATTTGAAAATAATAACATCGGTCAGGTCAATGCCCTGATTAACCGCTCCTTGCGCATGAATAACAGATAGTCCATCCGTATCGATTTGCCGAAGCCACAGGTTGTCCGACGTCAGAACCAGAAGGTTTGATCTTTTCTCAAAATATTTTGTCTCGAGTTGGGCGGAATAGGATTGCATGGCCGCAGCAATAGGGTTGATCACGGTCAGAATAAACACCCCTAGAAAAAACGCGATGGCCAGTGATGGTAATAGAAATAGCCATGCCGATACACCTGCCGAGCGGATCACTGTGAGCTCGTTGGTCCGTGAAAGCCGGAAAAAGGTCAGCATGCCCCCAAATAAAGCTATGAAAGGAAACAGGATCTGGGCAAGAGCCGGAAGGCGCAATAGGGCAAGCTGAACAGCAGAGAAGACACCAACATTTTCTCGGTCGCTGGCGCGTCTTAAAAACTCAATGAAATCAGCTAGAAAAACGATCGCCATAATGATGGCAAAGATAATTGCCACATTTTTCAGAAATTGCTTTCCCAGATATACAGACAGTGTGCCAGAAAGTTTCATTCTGCCGCTCCTGTATTTTGAAGCTCCGAAACAGGAGTAGATGTTTTTGCCCGCATGAAGGCGGGCAGCTTTCCACCACCGGCCAGATGACCTGCAAGGGCGCTACTGATAAGGGGTAGCAGATACAATGGAATAACAAACAGCAAGTTTTTCTCTGCCAAATTGGTCAATGCAATGACCATTACCAGTAACAAAATACCACAACAGCCCGCGGCAAATATCTTGGATGCGCGTCCACGGCGGCTAAACTCACCGCCCATCGTGCCCGCAAGGGCAATAAATGCCAGGCTGAAAGTATAGAGTGGGAAAATAATCCGGTTATGGAGTTCAGAATTTAGTCTGTTTTGGTTTTTTTGGGACAGATCTTCATCCTTTGGCCAAAGCAGTTCTGTCAGGTAGCGGGCTTCAGGTTTCAGAAAACCTTCGCTGCGCTGTTTTTCAAATTGACTTACATCGAGCGTATAGTCGTCAAAATACAGGATACTCAGTTTTGCTTGATCTTTCTGGACTTCCTGCAGGTTGCCGTTCTTCATGATAAAACGTGGGCCATCCGCGGTTTTAATAAATGCGCCTTCCTGTGCCATATAAGTGACTGGCTTTTCCGCAATTCGCTCATCATGTACCAAAATTCCAAGCAGTTTTCCCGACGAACTTTTTTCCCGGATATAAACAGTTACATCGTTGGAGAGGGTGTTGAAAACACCTTCGCGTAAAACAACGGATGCCAAGCTCTCGCGCCATTCAACACGCAATTCCTGTACAGTGCGAATGCCAAACGGAGTCAAATAAAAGCTAAAAATATACAGCACAACAACAACCGCTAATGATAGAAACATAACCGGTTTTGTGAGGGCCCATTTGCTCAAGCCCGCTGACCACATCACGATTAGTTCTGAATCGGTATAGAGCTTGTTAAAGGCGAACAAAATTCCAAAAAACAGCCCCAGCATCAATGTGAATTTCAAAATTCCGGGGATCAAAAGAAACGTTAATGTCAAAAAGGTACTAATGGGAAGTCCGGTAATCAGTTTTTCAACAAACTGCAGCGTTTGCGAAAGCCAGATAACCCCGGTCAAGGCAAAGGTAATAAACAGGGTCGGTCCCAGAATTTGCAGGATAATGTACCAATTGATCTTTTTCATTGCGGCAGTATAGCGAATCTATTTTTTTGCGCTATTAAAGAAGCGATCAAAATGCACAAAAAAAGATCGTTTTTTTAAAAAATAGCAACGGCTTAGCGGATGACATTCCTTCGAAATGCTATTGTTTATTGATACCGGGGCGTGGCTAAGGTAATGAAGGGTATCAAACAATTTGTCCAATGATCAGGTGTTACTCATGAAATTTGCCTTCTCCGAGATATCTCTTCCAAAACGTGGATCCTTGGCGGTACCCGTTTTTGCAGAAAAAACATTGTCGCCGATTGCCGAGGAAGTGAACGACATAACGGATGGTGTTTTGTTGCGGGCAATTGAAACAAGTCGTTTTACCGGTAAGGCGGGCGACATGCTGGAAATTCTAGCGCCGCAGAACATGGACGTCTCCCGCGTGATCCTGTGCGGAATGGGCGAGCCTGAAGACCTTAAGGTTTCGGATTTCGAAAATCTGGGGGGACGGCTTTTGAAAAAGCTGAACGCATCCGGCGCGAAAAATGTCACGGTTATTCTGGACGGACTCGCCGCAAATGGTGTGAAAGATAACGAAGCGGCGGCCCGCATCGCCTTTGGCGCTAAACTGGCCTCCTACCGTTATACAAAATTCAAGTCTGAAAAAGACGAAGCCAGTGAGCCATCGTTGCAGCGCATGACGGTTGCTTGTAAGGCATCTGCAGGCGCACGCAAAGCGTTCCCAGACCTCGAGGCACTTGCTGAAGGTGTGTTTATGACACGGGATCTGGTTAGCGAGCCGGCCAATACACTGTTCCCTGAAAGCTTTGCAGAGCGCTGCAAGGAATTGACAGCACTGGGCGTGGAAGTTGAAATTCTGGACGAAGATAAAATGGAACGTCTGGGCATGGGGGCGTTGCTGGGCGTAGGGCAAGGCTCCATCCGCGAGAGCCGTTTGGTTGTTATGCATTGGAATGGCGCGCCAGCTAAAAAATCTAAAAAACCAATTGCCTTTGTGGGTAAAGGTGTTTGCTTCGATACCGGTGGGATTTCCCTGAAACCGGGGCCGGGTATGGAAGAAATGAAATGGGACATGGGCGGCGCAGGTACAGTGACCGGCTTGATGAAAGCGCTTGCAGGCCGCAAAGCCAAAGCCAATGTGGTTGGCGTTATCGGTCTTGTGGAAAATATGCCCGATGGCAACGCGCAGCGTCCCGGTGATATCGTAACTTCAATGTCTGGTCAGACTATTGAAATCCTTAATACGGACGCTGAAGGCCGCCTGGTACTGGCGGATGCGCTTTGGTATACGCAAGATCGTTTTGATCCTGAACTGATTGTGGATCTGGCAACTTTGACAGGCGCTATCATCATCTCGCTTGGTCATGAAAATGCCGGTCTGTTTTCAAATAATGACGAACTGGCGGATCAGATTTTCGCGTCTGGTAAAG
This sequence comes from Sneathiella sp., assembly GCA_034669685.1. GTDB lineage: Bacteria > Pseudomonadota > Alphaproteobacteria > Sneathiellales > Sneathiellaceae > Sneathiella. The sequence continues at coordinate 1,010,495 of JAXMOU010000001.1, read as the reverse complement.
CTGTTGGCGAAGGCGTATGGCGCCTGCCGCTTCAGCCGGAATACGCAAAACAGATCAAGTCACCAATTGCCGATATGCAGAATATTGGAACAGGCGGGCGCGGTGCCGGTTCAATCGTTGCCGCTGAATTCCTGCAAAAATATGTAAACGGCAAGCCTTGGGCGCATTTGGATATTGCGGGTATGGCTTGGTCTAAAAAGGACGAGCCGACAGTGCCAAAAGGCGGCACTGGTTATGGTGTTCGGCTTTTGGATGACTTCGTTTTACGCAATCACGAAGGTAAATAACCAGTTGAATGACAGACGTCAGTTTTTATCATTTACAGGCACAACCGCTTGATCAGGTCTTGCCGCGCTTGCTTGAAAAAGTAAGTGAGCGGGGCCTGCGAGCGCTGGTTCGCTTAAAAACGGATGATCTGAAAAATCAATTGAACGGAACGCTCTGGACTTATTCCGCGCCTTCGTTTCTACCTCATGGCACGGACGAAGACGACGCGCCCGATCAGCAACCAATTTTACTGACTGCAGCGGGTGATACAAACCCCAATCAGGCAAGCATTCTGGTTTTGCTCGAAGACAGTCCTTCAAGCGACCTTAATAATTTTGACCGCTGTTTATACATGTTTGATGGAAATGATCCTGAAAGTCTGACCGCTGCCCGAAGTCGTTGGAAAGACTTCAAGGCAGAGGGTGCAGATGTTACCTATTGGCAGCAGGAAGAGGGGCGCTGGATCAAGAAAGCCTGAGCTCTAGCTTGCCAGCTTTTCCAACTGTTCCTGCTTTTGCATCCATTCAGCTTCGGTTTTATTTTGTTTGGAATTCAATTCACCAATCTTTGCCGATAGCTCTGCTTGATAGGCCGCGCCTTTATCATAGGTTTCAGGCTTAGCCAAAGTCTGTTCAAGCGCTTTCTTTTCCGCTTCCAGTTTTTGGATCTGCTTTTCAAGGTTGGCAATTTCTTTACGAAGAGGGGCCATCGCTGCGCGGTTTTCAGCGCGCTGTTTGCGACCTTCTTTGCCGCCCTTGCGGGCTTCTTTCGCTTGACCAGATTTGGCATTTGAGGATCCGCCAGAGCGGGCAGCTTCCAAAACCTGCCGCTTGTAATCTTCAATATCACCTTCATAGCGGCTGACAGTACCATCAGACACCAGCCACAGTTCATCGGCAACCAGGCTTACCAGATGTGGATCATGGCTGATCAGCAAAACAGCGCCTTCATATTCGTTCAAACCCTGAACAAGGGCTTCACGGGCATCAACGTCCAAATGGTTGGTCGGCTCATCGAGGATCAGCATGTGTGGCTGATCAACAGAGAGCAGGCAGAAGGTCAGACGTGATTTCTCGCCGCCGGAAAGCTGCTCAACCGGGACATCGGATTTGTCTTTATTGAAGCCAAACTGACCAAGGCGCGCGCGAATTTGCGATTCCCCGGCGTTGCCAAGTTTCGCTGCCAAATGTTGATAAGCTGTTTCGTCTGCACGCATTTCATCCAGTTGATGCTGCGCGAAAAAACCGATTTTCAGCTTATTCGACTTATTCATGTCGCCGCCCATACGCTCAAGCTTACCAGCGATCAGTTTGGCAAAGGTCGACTTACCATTTCCGTTTTGACCCAATAGCGCGATTCGGTCTTCCATATCGATCCGCAGATCCAGGTGGTTCAAAACCGGTTTATCTTTGGCATATCCGGCGCTACATCCTTCCATTGAGATAATGGGAGAGGATAAAGGTTCTGGAGAGGGAAAGGTGAAATTGACGGTATACTCTTCCATAACCGATGCGATCGGCTTCATTTTTTCCAGCATTTTCACGCGGCTTTGCGCCTGACGGGCTTTCGAGGCTTTCGCCCGGAAGCGGTCCACAAAGGATTGTAAATGTTTGCGCTGGATATCCTGCTTCTTGGCCATCGCTGCGTTCAGGGCAAGTTGCTCGGCGCGGGTCTTTTCGAAGAAGTCGTAGTTACCGGTATATTTGACCAGTTTTTTCTGCTCCAGATGCACAATTGTAGTGGCAACGTTATTTAGCAAATCACGATCATGACTGACAATGATCAATGTTTGCGGGTAGCCGCGCAGAAAGTTTTCGAGCCACAAGGTTGCTTCCAGATCCAGATAGTTGCTCGGCTCATCAAGCAACAACAGATCGGGATTTGAAAAGAGTGTGCCGGCCAGACCAACGCGGGTCCGCCAACCGCCAGAATAAGAAGAGCAGGGGCGTTGCTGCGCTTCATGATCAAAGCCAAGGCCTGAGAGGATCTTGGCTGCCCGGCTCTCTGCTGTATGCGCGTCAATATCGGCAAGGCGCATATGAATGTCGGCAATCCGCATCGGATCGGTTGCGGTTTCCGCTTCGGCCATTAACTGGGCACGTTCCACATCGGCGGCCAAAACAGCTTCCAGCAGAGTTTCGGGCCCGGAGGGAGCTTCCTGCGGCAAAACACCCAGCCGCGCGCCATTGCGCAGGCGCAGGGTCCCAGCGTCGGGGTGAATGTCCCCGATGATCAGTTTCAGGAGCGTGGATTTGCCGGTTCCGTTCCGCCCGATAAAGCCAACTTTCTGGCCTGGGGGAATATGAACAATGGCATCTTCCAGCAAGGTACGTCCGGCAATGCGGTATGTAAGGTCATTAATCTGCAGCATGGGGGGACCTCTAGCAGTTTTTTCAGCCTTGGAACACTAAAATACTCAGCGAATAGCTAAAAAATGCGGTAATTCGGTTGCAGCAAGCCGCTGAGACCGCTATAAGGCGCAAAATTCTTTTTCCTGTTTTACAACCAGAGTGATGACAATGGCTATTGAACGTACTTTCTCCATTATTAAACCAGATGCAACCCGTCGCAACCTGACAGGTAAAATCAACGCTGTATTTGAAGAGGCTGGTCTGCGCATTGTTGCTCAGAAACGCATTCAGATGAGCCGCGCTAACGCAGAAGCTTTCTACGCTGTTCATAAAGAGCGTCCTTTCTTTGGTGAACTGGTTGACTTCATGCTTTCCGGTCCTGTTGTTGTTCAGGTTCTCGAAGGCGAAAACGCTGTTTTGAAAAACCGCGAAGTTATGGGTGCAACAAACCCTGCCGATGCGGCTCCGGGCACAATTCGTAAAGAATTTGCAGAAAGCATCGAAGCAAACTCAGTTCATGGCTCTGACAGCCCTGAGAATGCTGCGATTGAAATTTCTCAGTTCTTCTCACAGTTCGAAATTGTTGGCTAACGCCTTCTGATTTCACGAGAATGAACGAAACCCAACCGGGTTTCTGAAAATTTGACAAACCCCGTTCAGTCTTGAGCGGGGTTTTGTTTTGCGCGGATGAGGTTGAAAATATCAATTATCAGGTCCAATTGATCGTATAAATTACCAAGATAGGCATTGACAAGAAAGATTATTAAGGACAGTATGACTGACCTTAATAACAAACAAAGTGTGATGACCATGAATTGGACCAGTAAATTCTCTGCGGATGCGCGGGCAATCGAAGCTTCTGAAATCCGGGAGCTGCTGAAAATTCTTGCCGATCCGACCATTCTGTCTTTTGCCGGCGGTATTCCCGATCCGGCACTCTTCCCAATGGAAGCCGTGGCCAGTATTCGCCAGAAGATCGAAGCGGATCCGGTACTGGGACGTCAGGCAATGCAATATTCTGCGACCGAAGGCTATGAGCCGTTGCGCCAGTGGATTGCGGATCGACATGCAACCACGGACATTCCACTGCAGGCCAGTAATATTCTGGTGACGAGCGGAGCTCAACAATCGTTGACTTTGCTGGCAGGGGGATTGCTGGATCCAGAAACACCGATTGCGGTCGCCGATCCAACTTACCTTGGTGCGCTGCAGGTTTTCATGACCCGGCGTCCCCGTTTCCTGCCCGTGATGACAGATGAAGATGGTTTAATTCCTTCTGAAGTGGAAAAAGCATTTAAAGCAGGCGCGCGGATTTTATATGCGATCCCGGATTTTCAAAATCCGGGCGGGATGACATTGCCGCTGGAACGCCGCCGGAAAATTGTTGAACTGGCCCATAAATACGATGTGGTTGTCATCGAAGATACGGCCTATCGCACGCTGTATTATGATGCCCCGCCGCCAGCTTCGTTGCTGGAGGTTGAAGGCGAATTTCTGGGCAAGGACCAATGGTTTGAAAAGGGCTTGGTCATTCAGGTTGGCACCGCCTCCAAAACGCTGATGCCAGCCTTGCGTGTCGGTTGGACAATTGCCCCGAAACCGCTGCTTGAAAAACTGGTGATCCTGAAACAGGCAAGCGATCTACAGACATCCTGTACCAATCAGATGCTGGCCTATGAATTATTCTCAAGCATTTTGGATGAGCATGTTCTCAAACTTCGTGACGTTTACGGCGAACGCCGTACGGCGATGGTTGGGGCGTTGCGTAAATATTTGCCCAACAGCGCCAGTTTCACTGAACCAGCCGGGGGCATGTTTATCTGGTTACGCCTGCCCGATGGACTGAGCGCGCACAAGCTATTGGAAAAAGCATTGGCGGATGAGAAAATCGCGTTCGTTCCCGGAGCGGCTTTCCATGCGGCCGGCGGCGGGGAGAATACGCTTCGCCTGTCATTTTCAACCTGTACACCAGAAGTGATTGATGACGGCATGCGCCGACTTGCTAATCTGATCGCCAGTGAAGGGCGCGTGCGTGTCGCCAGCTAACTTTACTTTATCGCAATGACCAAATGAAAAAAGGGCCTTCGGAAGAGGGCCCTTTTTTTGGAACAAATGAGCGGCTGAATTACTCAGCGGCGCCAGCATCGGCCTTATCAAACAAGGCAACTGTCTCTGCGGTGCCGCGCGGGTTATCACTGTGACGGCAATGGCCATCAACAATCGCACCTGGGTCAATGTTGAGCGATGAATTAAGCACATCCCCTTTAACCCGACCAGTTGCCGTTATGGTCACATCTACGGCGCGAATATTTCCGTCAATTTTTCCGTGAACAACCAGCGTATCCACATCAATTTCACCGGTGATATGGGCGGTTTGTCCAAGGGTCAGTTTATCGGCCCGAACGTCGCCGACAACGATACCGTCGACCTGAAGTTCGCCGTCGCATTCCATATTTCCGGAAATAACCAGTCCCTTGGCAATAATGGAGGGCATGTCGACAACCTGTCGCGTTTTTTTGTCGCTGCTACCTGAAAACATGAGCTTGAACCTCTCCATAATGTAATTAGTCAGTTAATTCCTCGGACACGCTACTGGTTTTGAAGGCATAATTTCCAGCCTTAAAGAATTTGGCTGGATTTTGGTGCTTGCCGTTATAGATCACTTCGTAATGGACATGGCGTCCCGTGCTCCGGCCTGTTGAACCCATTGTGCCAATTTTGGTTCTGAAATCAACAGTTTCACCTTTTTTGACGTGGATCTTTTTTAAATGACCAAATTTGGTCCGAAAGCCTTGCCCGTGATCAATCTCGACCATTTTGCCGTAAGCACCGCTATAGCCGGCAAAGACAACTTTACCCGGTGCCGTTGCAAGGATCGCTGAATTGCGGGGGCCGCTCATATCAACACCTGAATGAAAGGCTGTCTTCTTGGTCATCGGATCGCGCCGTTTTCCAAAACTTGACGAGATGTAGCCCGTGTCAATGGGTTTGGCGAGCGGGATATTTTTCATCAACGTGTTCAGGGTCGACCATTTTGTCAGGCTGGCTTCCATTTTCTGGGCATCCTGATAATAGCGCTGTTCAACTTCCAGCAGCTCTGACGCATTCGAAAGATCCTGAAATGGGCCGCCAACCCCTTCCACATTATCCAGTGCCAGTACATCGTCGGGGTTCAGCCCGGTCAGTGTAATTGTATTTTTGAGCGCCGCAATGCCTTGTTCAGCCTGTTCATGAACCCGGGCGATCAGGCTTTTGTTTTCTTTTGATATTGTTGAAATCCGGGATTTCAGATCCGTCACCTGATTTTGTAGGTTTTCGACCAGAACGGCTTTCTGGTTCCGTTCGGTTTCAAATGCTGACAGGCGTTTGCGCGTCTGCTGCAGCTCATTATAAGTTTCATCTTTTGAGGACTGAAAAATTTGCAGTTCGCGGTTTAAAGAGGATAGGCGTTTCTGCGCAATCAGCTTCTCTTCAGCCTGCATGTCCCGCTCTTCAGCGGTCTGATAAAGCTCTTTGTTAATCTGGGTGATCTTCAAGGACAGCTCTTCGCTGCGCTTGTTTGTTCGTTCCAGTCGGGTGGAGAGCATCTTGATCCGGTTTTCCAGATCATGGGCATATTCATCCCGGCTGTTTAGGTCATTGGCTTTTTGCTGCAGGTTGGCCGTAGCCATTTCCAATGTTGATTTCAGGTTTTCACGCTGCCCCAGAATATTTTCAAGCCGGGCATACTGACGATCCAGCTCCTCTTTGGTCATCGCCAGATTGGAGCGGGAATAGAGCAGATGAGAAGAGACGGTCCGGACTTTGTCCTGCAACAGGGTGAGTTGATGATCGCGATGGGCAATCTGCCCTTCCTGAACGGCTGAATTGACAGCCAGAGCAGCCATGATCGCAAAAATACTGACGCCACCAATCGCAAGCGATATTTGTAGGTTTCGGCTCAGGTTAAAGTATTTGGGTTGTCCATCTGTGCTGACAATAATTTGCCGTGGTGCAAAGACGCGACCAAGAGTCCCCATCAAATTCATTTAGTCCCCACAAACGTCATTCTGATCGTCCAAGATCGCACTTATTAAACTTATTTTCGGTAAAAATTCAACTGTAAGGAGGTGTTCGCGACAAGGTGGATCGCTTAGTTTGCCTGTGTTTTCCGATTCGTCAGCGGCAAATAATAGTCGGGTGTCAGGTCGGCTTCTGTGCGGGCCTTTTCATTAAATGGGGGTTTTAAAAGGCCTCTGAAGTTCTGGCGAACCAGTTCTTGCCAATATTCGCGGGGGCTTTTGCCAATCCGGCCACAGATAAAATGAAACCAGCGATTGCCGGTGGCGACATGACCAATTTCGTCATCGAGGATAATTTTCAGGATCGCCACGCTGTCGAAATCTTCCATTTTAACGAATCGCGCGATCATGCCGGGGGTCACATCCAGCCCTCTGGCTTCCAAAACCATCGGGACAATGGCCAGACGGGCGGCAATGTCAAAGCGGGTGTCAAAGGCGGCTTCCCACAGGCCATCATGGGCTGGAAAATCACCATATTCAAACCCCAAATCACGCAGCCGTTCTTGCAACAGAGCAAAATGCTTGCCCTCTTCATCTGCAACCAGGACCCAGTCATCAAAAAACTCACGGGGCATGTTCTGATCGGAAAAGCGGGCAATCATATCCCATGCCAGATCGATGGCGTTCAGCTCGATATGCAGCACCGCATGCAAAAGCATTGCACGGGCCTTTTCCGAATTGCCGCGTCTTCTGGGCATATCCTCAGGTGCAATCAACTCAGGGGATTGCGGGCGGGCAGGGCGATCGGCTGCAGTTGCATGTCCAATGCCCATTTCCGGGTTGTCTCGCCAGATGGCCGCGTTGAGACGGCTGAGGCGTGCTTTTTCATCCGCATTGGCCGTACCAAGCACCTCAAGCGCCAAATGACTTAGATCCGCCATGTTAGAGGGCCTTTGCCGCCTCAAGTACGGCGTCAACATGGCCTTTGACTTTCACCTTGCGCCAGACATTGCGAACAGTGCCAGCTTCATCGATCAAAAAGGTTGCCCGTTCAATTCCCATGTATTTGCGGCCATACATATTCTTTTCAACCCAAACACCGAAAGCATCGCAAACGCTGCCCTCTTCATCACTACCAAGGATCACATCCAGTTCGTGTTTGGCGCGGAATTTTCCATGCTTGGCGACTGTATCTTTGGAGACACCGATGATTTTAACGCCCAAAGCGTCAAATTCCGATTTCAGTTCAGTAAAGCCTTTAGCTTCTGTTGTGCAGCCGGGGGTATCATCTTTGGGATAGAAATAAACGACATACTTCTGCCCCTTCAAACCTTCTGAACTGATAGTGCCATCCGAATCTGTTGGCATTTCAAACGCTGGTACGGGGTTTCCTGCTTCTGTCATTGCGCTGATTTTCCTAACTTGTTTAAAAACCTGTTTTTGACTTAACAGCGGTTGTCCAAGGATACAAGCCCTTCGCGGAATTGTTGCCTTGAAAATTCCCTTGTGGGGTCTTTTTTTGGGCCTTTTTTTGCCACGATCGAGGGGCAAATAGCTTCTCGAGCAGGGGGTAACCCTGTTCAGTGATCCTAGGAATAACTAATTGAAAAGGATCACTTTTTTCAAACACGATTGGAGATGACCAATGAAAAAAATTCTGGCAACAGCAGCTGCACTGACAACACTTGCTTTGGCATCTGCTCAGGCAGATGGTATGAAGTTTGAAACTGTGGACACGGACAAAAGTGGTTCCGTCAGCATGGAAGAGTTGGTAGCAGCATTACCAACTGTAACTGACGCACAGTTTAAAGCAGCCGATCTTGATGGTGATGGCCAGCTTTCCAAAGACGAGTTCGAAAAAGCAACAACTAAGAAGTAATATAATACCCTCTTAAATATAAGTGCAAATTCAGATCCTCGGAGCCCCCAATTCTCCGGGGATCTTTGTTTGTGTGATTTCAAATTTCCCCGTGGGGCTTTGAAACCTGATACATCAGCCAGGGTGGCTTCTTTTGAACCGGGTAGCTGAGGGGGCTTTTTATATTAATCTTCAGCGTGTTGTTTATTGTAGCGGTCCCGAATTCCAGAGGGAAGCTTGTTGGAAACGCTTTTGATATCTTCGTCAAAATGACCGGCATGCTCCAGTTCACGTAATAACAGTAAACTATGCTCTTCCAGATGGGCGCGAACATCCTTTCGGGAAGCTTCAAACAGGCGGGCATATGCCCGCGCAATACACTGGCTCATCAGAATATTTTCCCCCGCCGCTCTTCGCAAGGGATGAAAAGCCTGATTAATCAGGTGTTCCACGGAAAATTCTGGCAAGATTAGTCTTTCTGCACCCTCCCTGTCTTTCAGGACGAGAGAGGATAGTTTCTCTCGGGCGGTGACGCTTGAGAGCGCATTTGAAAGGCTGTCCACGGTCGCGATAGCTGTGTAGGTGTCGTTGGTGCCGGGGGACAATGCCCGAAGTGCAATTTCAAGCAGAAGATTAATCGAAAATTCGATCGGGCTATCTTCGGACCGCGACGGTTGAATAGACACAGCGTGCTGAATTGATTTAATCAATTCGTCGTCCAGCTCTTTGGTGGCAGAGAATAAGACCTCTTCGGATAGCGTGTATTCCCCCATTGGTTTATGAGCCTTAAGGCAGACCTCATGCTTTGTGGCAATATTTAAGAGCTTCTCTTCTGCGACTGAACAGATATATCCCGATTTGCTGGCGCAGATTTCAAAGGTAAATTTGTCATCAGATACGTCTTTATCCTCGGCATCATTTGCGTCTGATCGATCATATCGCTTTTGCAGATTGAGTTTTAAATTTTCCGTGATATCGGCGATTTCATCATCAATTGTGACGGTTTTGGACACGTGGCGAACAAAATATATCAATTGCATAACACACAAGACCGCCAGAAATTCACTGCCAATTACAGTGATTTTTGGAACAAAGCTCCGCTCTATCAGCATGATTGAAATCAGTGCATATAAGAAAGTGCCCCCAAATATCCCCGCAGTGATCTGATTGACAAGGTCGGATGTAAATCGCTCTAACATGCGGGGGCCGATATTCCCGGCAGCGAGGGTGAAAACAACCAGAACCAACGAGTAGGTGAGGCTGAGCGCCGTCATGGCGCCGCCCGCGACAATGGTCAGCGCGGTTTGTGAGGTTTCAAAATTCAGGTCAGGGATAAACGAAATTATACTCGCTGAGAGTAAGTGACTTTCGAGAATAAAAAAGAGGAATGGCAGGCAGCCGATGAACAAGGCGATTGCCGCTGGCACGGTTAGCAAGACGACAAACGGACGGCGCAGAATATTTAAGTTCATTTAGCTCCCTTTTCTGGATTGGATCATTCCAGATTTTCTGTGTGCATCTTAACTTAAGCGCTGGTGCCCACAATTTGGCAAAAAATTTCACTCACCTTAACTTCTGTTTGCTCCAGCTTAATCTGCAGTGCGTCGAAATTATCTGCATTCCCAGCTACAGCCAAAGCCTCTTTTAGCGCAGCAGGGATTTCATCAGTGACAATTCGATCTTTTAGCGACAGACGGATCAGGCCTTGTAGATTGAGATAGAAGCTCATGGCGGTGGTTAAAAAATCAGCCTCTGCCGCTTTTAGAATACCAGCGGTTTTGAGCGCTGCGAAACTCTCTATGGTATTCGCCCTCAAAATTTCCGGGTGGGCATGGGCATGGCATAATTTTAGATATTGGCATATGAATTCCAGATCCATTAGCCCGCCCGTATGATGTTTAAGCTGCCAGATCGTTGCGCTGTTGTATTCTTTTTGAATTCGCATCTGCATGCTGATCAAGTCTTCGGAAATTTTGACCGGATCGCGCTCTGTGCTGAGTATCTTAATCACATCGCGGTTCGCATCAATGCAAAGGGACAAATCGCCAACAATTGGCCGAGCCCGGGTAAGGGCCAGATGCTCCCACGTCCACGCTTCATTCAGATAATAGGCGTTGAAACTTTCTAGCGGCAGCGCAATGGGACCGGCTTTGCCATGGGGCCGCAGACGCAAATCCACTTCATATAAATATCCCTCTCCGGTCAGGGCGCTCAGCGCGTTGATGAAGCGTTGTGACAGGCGGGTATAAAACAGCCCCGCAGAAATGGGTTTCGGGCCATCAGTTTCCACACCTTCTTCAGGGATATCATATATAAAAATCAAATCCGCATCGGATCTTGGGGTCATTTCACGGCTTCCCAGCTTTCCGGCGGCCAGAACAGCAAAGCGTCCGCCGGGCACATCCCCGTGTTTGTCGGTGAGTTCGGTCTTCACCCGCGGCAGCAGTTTGTCCATAACAATTTCGGCAATCAAGGTCAGGCTTTTGCCAGCATTGACCGTTGGGCCCAGCTCGGTGCCGTGATTAATATTGTTCAGAATCTGGACCCCAATTCTGAATTTCAGGTCATTGAGCCAGCGCCGGCTGATATCCAGAATATCCTGAAAATCGCGACCAGTGGCCATCATTTGATCAAGTTCTTCTTCCAGTTCGGCGCGTGTATCAATGGGGCCCATGAAATCACTGGAAAGAACGCCATCAAGCAGCAGGGGATTATTGGCGAGGCGATCTGCAAGCTCGGGGGCCATACCCATAATTTTGGCCACAAGTTTAAGCAGGCTGGGGTGGGCGGTGAACAGGGAAAAAAGCTGTACTCCCGCAGGTAATTTGCGCAGGAACGCATCAAATCGTTTGAACGCAGCATCGGGGTTGGCGGTATTGGCCAGCTCCTCCAATATTGTGGGAAGGAGTGCGGTTAAAAGTTGTTGCGCGCGAACCGTACGTGTTGCCCGGTAGCGGCCATGATGCCACTCGCGAACCAACTGGGAAATCCCGGCCGTATCGTCATATCCCAGCTCCGCCAGTGATTGCAGTGTATCTGGATCATTCTCTGATCCGGTAAAGACAAGACGGCCAACAACTCGCTCGGCGTTTTTTTCAAATTTAAACAGATTGTCGTAATGCTGCTTCACCGTGTTCAGGGTGCACTCCAGCACCGCGCGAAATTGGGCTGGATCATCATAACCCATAAATATGCCAAGTGCGTTCAGCTCTTCAGGTTCTTCGGGCAGTAATTGTGTCTGCTCATCATGGATCATCTGCAGGCGATGTTCGAGGGTTCGAAGGAAGAGATAGGCTTCAGTTAAATCGTCGCGTACCGCTGGGTCTGTTTTCCCACATTTGACAAGGGCGTTGAGCGTGGTCAAGGTGCCCGAAGTGCGCAGGGAAAGGTTACGTCCGCCTTCAATCAATTGCTGGGTCTGGCAGAAAAATTCGATCTCTCGAATACCACCTCGGCCAATTTTAATGTTATGGCCATCCAGTGAAATCTCGCCAAATCCTTTGTGGGTATGAATTTGAGACTTGATTGACTGGATATCCGCAATCGCCGCGAAATCAAGAAATTTACGCCAGACAAACGGTCTTAAAAATTCAGTGAATTCGAAACCGGCATCCAGATCACCGGCAATGGGGCGCGCCTTGATCATCGCAGCGCGTTCCCAATTTTGCCCCTGACTTTCATAATAGGTATGGGCCGCGGCAAGTGGCAGCGCAATTGGGGTTGCACCGGGATCGGGGCGCAGGCGTAAATCGGTCCGAAAGACATACCCATCGGCGGTCCGATCCTGCATGATCCGGACCAGACTTTTGGTCATGCGGATCATAAGGTCTTCGAGGAATTTACGGCCCGTGTAGGTGATTTTCTCCCGGTCATACAGCACGATCAAATCAATATCGCTGGAATAGTTCAGCTCATAGGCGCCCAGTTTGCCCATACCCAGAATAATGACACCGCTATCAAGTACAGGGTTTTCAGGGTGAGGCAGGGCCAGATCGCCCTTCTGGTGTGCATGAAACAGAAGATGGGCAAGGGCGCAATCGGTAGCTTTCGCGGCAAAATCAGACAGGGTCCGGGTGATTTTTAGCAGCTCCCATGCTCCGCCGATATCACAGGCCGCCGTCAACAGGGCAATGCGCCGTTTGGCAATGCGCAAAGCTTTCATAACGTCAGCTTCGCTGGCATCCGGGCTGGCCGCCTCCGACATATCCGCATAAATATAACCGAGCGCCTTATCGCTTCCATTTTCAATTAAGACTTTGAAAAACAAAATGTCTTTCAAAAGGCATTGGCTGAGAAAGGGGCTGTTTCCAAAAATAGCATGCAGAAATTCCAATCCGTTCACAGAATTGCCCAATTCTTCTGCAAATCTGGAGAATTCAGGTTCGTTGGCTGTTTTTTCGGACCAGTTTTCCATGCCCAAATGCTTATATTCGTCATTTGCGGCGTGGGGCAATTTTTGGATTTCCGCGAGGAATAAAAAATTTTCAGTAGTGGGCATATCCAACAATTCCAAAATCAGTCATAGTGCAGCTATTCAGCCTATTGAAGACGTAGTTTGCAATATTTCGCGGTCGGAGCCTAGCAGTTAAGTGAATAGACTATTTTGATTTCAACATTCTCTAAAATTCTGACACGAACCGTTCTCGGCTTTGTTGTTTTAGCTGTCGTCGTGACACTGGGTCTTGTCGCGGCACTCTCGCGCGGGCCGCTGTCCCTGACGTTCCTTGGCCCCTATCTGGATCAGGTAATTGCTGAGCAATATCCTGACTACAAGTTTGCTTTTGATGACATTGAAATGCTGTGGGATGGGCGGGATAAAAATCTCGTTTTTAATCTGGATAATATGTCCATCCGCAAAGAACAGGAAACGGTCGCCTTTATTCCCGCGGTCACGGTGACCTTTAGCGGGGATGCGCTGACGAAAGGTCGTATCGCCCCCTCGGGTCTGGAATTTAGTGGCCTTAAGATAGTTTTGACGCGCGATGAAGCGGGCAGTGTGAGTTTGGGTTACAGCTATGCTAATGAACCCACCACGGAAAATAGCGGTGACCTGCTCGCGCAGGACGGCGCAAATCCGGAATTTATTCACGCCCTGCTGGCCGAACTTGGCCAGAAAGAAAGTACGTCTGATCTAACCGCATATTTGGAACGGCTTGAAATCTATCAATTTGGATTGTTCGTTGAGGACCGAAAAATTGATAAAATGTGGCGCATCACCTCCGCCGATCTTGTGGTCTGGAAAAGTGAGCAGGGCCTCAATGGCCGGCTTCAGGGAGACGCGCATTTTGGTGACGATACGATCAACCTGATTTTTGACGCCGCCTATGACCGTAATTTTCGAACCACAGTGGTTCAAACCAGTATCCGCGATCTGCCGCTTCCGCTGTTGGCGCGTGAAATTCCAGATCTTGAAATACTGCAAGGTGTAACACTGCCGGTCAGTGGTTTGATTGATTTGTCGCTGGACTCCCAGTTTCAACCTGCACAGGTGCGTTTTGATTTGAAGGCAGGCGCTGGGCAAGTAGATATTCCAAGCCTGTATAAAATACCGCTGACCATCAATCAAATTGAAGTTCAAGGGCACAGTGCAGCCCCCTTTGATGGGGTCAATCTCAATCTGCTAAAAATTGACAGCCCGGGACCAAAGATCACCATGACAGGTGCATTCCGACAGACCGAAGCGGGGTTTGGGATGTCGATTGAGGGAAGCTTTCCTGAAATTAAAACCAAAGATGTGGCGGTGTATTGGCCTTATTCAGCGGCAGTGGACGCCTATAACTGGGTGACCGCTAAAATCAGCGAGGGACAAGCAAATAATGTTACATTCCGGGTTGATTTGCCTCCAGGTGCGCTCGCAAGTGGCGTCATTCCCGACGATTCCATCGAACTTAAATTCGATATTGAAGGGGCGTCGGCTGATTATTTCTCGCCTTTGCCCAAGGTCACGAATATTTCCGGGAAAACCATCCTCACGGAAAAACAGATCCATATTTTTGACATGGTCGGCGAAGTGCAGGGCGTCAAACTCCCCAAAGGCGACGTGTTGATCTATGATTTTGATAAATATGATCAAATCGCGGATATCAAGCTGACTGTGGCGGGGGATAGCAAAAAGATTTTTGAATTTATTGACCGCAAACCTTTGGGCTTTTCAACAGCATACGGGGTGATCCCATCGCAAATGAAGGGGGTCGGTTCCGTCGAAGCACGCTTTATTTTTCCGCTGCGCGGTGATCTGACGCTTGAGAAACTGGATTTTGATGTGAGCGGTGCATTTCAAGACGCCTATATCCCCAACGTATATGAACATTTGAATCTGTCATCGGCGGATATGACGGTTTTGGTGACACCGGATAAACTGACGGTCAAGGGCGATGGGCTATTAAATGGGACCAACGCGGATATCGTATTTCAGTCCTGGTTCAAGGGTCCGCGGACGGGCGACCGCCGCTATGAGGTGGTGGCCAAGCTGGATGAACCTGCCCGCAAAGAGTTGAAGCTGCTGGATACGGAATATCTGGCAGGTTCGGTTGGCGCATCTCTGGCTGTTGACCTTAAGAGCAATAAAACATCCTCAGGCGTGGTCACTTTGAATTTGCTGGAAAGTGAAATCGATCTTCCAATTTTAAAAATCAATAAACCAGTTGGCGTCCGTGGGCTTGTCGGCGCGCAGTTTGCCACTTCAAAAGAGGGACTAACAAAGCTCTCTAACATTCGTTTGAGCGCAGAAAATCTGGAACTTGTGGCCAAAGCGACAATTGATGATGCGGGGCTGTTGGCCTTTGACGCGGACACTTTCCGCTTTGGAGGGAGTGCGATGGCTGTTTCCGTCAAGCGCCGGGCAGAGAACAGTTATGATGTGCGCCTTAATGGTGATCAGGTTGATCTCAGACCCTATATTCTGTCGGATCAAGAAGATGGGGCGGCTGTGCCCGCGCCTCAAAAGCTGACGCCCATTGATCCAAAAACAGCAGGCCCCAATGTGACGGTCGCTTTTGCCTTCACCGATGGATTACTCGATGAAGGGGTGAATCTATCCAACATTTCCGGCGCGGTTAAATATGGCGCTGGAATTGTTCAGGAAGCGGAAGTGACAGCTTTGCTTGCCGGTCAGCATCCGGTTAAGTATACCGTTCAGCCAGATGGCACGCTTGGAAGAAAAGTCGCTTTCTGGACTGAAGATGCGGGCATGCTCCTAAAAGCGATGGATATCTATGATAATGGTCAGGGGGGTAAATTGCAGCTCTCTGCCAAAATGACCAATAATCCCAACGAGGACAATATAAAAGGTCAGCTCAAAATCGATGACCTGAAGGTGTATAAAGCGCCGGTACTGGGCAAAATCCTGACCATTGGCTCTTTGACCGGCATTGTTGAGCTCTTGCAAAATGACGGTATGACATTTGCCTCAATCGAAGGGCCGTTCACCTATAAAAATGGCGTGATTGAGACGAAAGATTTCCGGGCTGTCGGGGCAATTGGTCTGACCTTTACCGGGGAAATTGATCAAAACCTGGGAGAGATAGAGGGTTTTGGTACTGTTATTCCGGCTTATACGCTCAATTCGATCCTTGGAAATATTCCTATTCTCGGGCGTTTGCTGGTTGGCCGCGAAGGCGAGGGGATTTTCGGCTTTTCCTACAAGCTTTCGGGGAAAAGTGAAGATCCGGAAGTCTTCGTAAATCCTGTGTCCGCGCTAGCGCCCGGAATTTTGCGGCGCATGTTCTTTGAACCATGGGGGGATGTGGATACACAACCACCGACACCGGACACAAAAAAAGGGCCGTCCACTCAACCGTAACCGGCAAAATAGACAGACCCTTTGTTCGATTTCGTCCTTAAACAGGAACGATCAGATGGTGGCGTTTCTTGCCAGCAGACAGTTTAATCCGGCCTTCGCCGTCTAAATCTGCCAGTGTGAGGACACGGCGTTCATCTGATATTTTCTCATCATTCAGGCGCGCGCCGCCGCCTTTGATCAGCTTGCGTGCTTCTGATCCTGATTGCGCCAATCCAACCTTATTGAACAGGATGGCCGCTGGAATGCCTTCTTCCAATTCGGATTTTGCAATTTCCGTGCTGGGAAGGCTATCCGCCGTAACGCCCATTTCAAACGTTTTGCGCGCTGTTTCCGCGGCGGCTTCTGCTGCTGCGGTGCCGTGGGCCAGACGGGTACATTCATTGGCAAGGATTTTCTTCGCATCATTCAGCGCAGCACCATCCAGATTTTCAAGACGGGCAATTTCATCCATTGGCAGTTCCGTGAACAGTTTCAGGAATTTGCCAACGTCTGCATCTTCGGTGTTGCGCCAGAACTGCCAGTAGTCATAAGGCGAAAGCATGTCTTCGTTCAGCCATACTGCACCAGAGGCCGTCTTGCCCATCTTTGCGCCCGATGAAGTGGTCAGTAGGGGAGTTGTCAGGCCAAACAGATCAAAGCTGTTGGTCCGGCGACCAAGCTCTGTGCCATTGACAATATTACCCCATTGATCCGATCCGCCAATTTGCAGCGAGCAATCGAAGCGTTTTTTCAATTCAACAAAATCATACGCTTGCAGGATCATGTAGTTGAATTCCAGAAAGCTCATGGATTGTTCCCGGTCCAGCCGCTGTTTAACGCTTTCAAACGTCAGCATCCGATTGATCGAGAAGTGACGACCATATTCGCGCAGGAATTTTATATATCCCAGCTCACTTAGCCAGTCATCGTTATTGACCATAATCGCATCTGTAGGCCCGTCGCCGAAGGTGATGAATTTCTCAAACACCTTTTTGATACCATCCATATTCTCCTGAATGATTTCATCGGTGATAACAGGACGGCTTTCATCGCGCCCAGTCGGATCGCCCACTTTCGTTGTGCCGCCGCCCATCAGGACAATTGGTTTATGACCCGCTTGCTGCAAACGGCGCAGGATCATAATCTGCATCAGTGAACCAACGTGAAGACTGCGGGCCGTACAGTCAAAGCCGATATACGCAGTCACCGACTCTTTGGCAAAGGCGGCGTCCAGTTCGTCCAGATTGGTACATTGATGCATGTAGCCACGGTCGACGAAAGTTTTCATAAAGTCAGAGCGTAATTCGGTCATTTGATCTATATTATTTCGTGTTGTAAAAATATGTGAGACAGTCCTGTAGCATATTCCGAACCCATTTTGAAAGGACTGGTTTCAGCCAATTGTGATGCTGTTAAGGAGAAGTGACAATGGAACCTGTTTGGGCAATAGGGTTGATGAGCGGAACTTCCATGGATGGAATTGACGCCGCCATGCTACGCACGGACGGCCAACGGGTTCTGGAACATGGCCCTGCGCTGTCCTTTGCCTATCAGGACGATTTTCGAAATCGGTTTAAAGCATTTTTAGGTCAACGATCCGCACCTTCTGAAATTGTCCGGGAGTTTACGGACCTGAATGCGGCGGCGGTGCGCGAACTTCTCAAGCAATCAGGCCATAGCCCTGAAGATATCCGCACGGTTGGCTTCCATGGGCAGACCCTGTTTCATGACGCCTCGGCTGGTGTGACCGTGCAGGTTGGGGATGGGGCACATTTGGCCCGTGATCTGGGTATTGACGTCATTTCCGACTTTCGCGTCGCTGATGTTGCTGCTGGCGGGCAGGGCGCACCTTTTGCGCCGCTCTATCACCGGGCACTCGCTCAGGCCCTTGAAACGCCGCTGGTCGTTTTGAATATGGGCGGGGTTGCGAATGTTACTTATATAAACGGCGACGACATACTGGCATTTGATACCGGTCCGGCCAGTGCATTGCTGGACGACTGGATGCTGGATAAAGCGGGTTTAGCCTATGATCATGATGGATTGATCGCACGGCAGGGCACCGTAGATCTGAACGCGCTGGAGCAGTTGCTCGCCCATCCGTATTTTATGCAGCAACCCCCTAAAAGTCTGGATCGTGATGATTTTGCGCGCAGCGCCGTTGATCATCTGTCCCTTCAAGACGGCGCGGCGACGTTAAGCGCGTTTACCATTGCCACAATCGCCAAATCGCTGGATTTTATGCCAGTTCGGCCCGTCCGTTGGCTGGCAACCGGGGGCGGGCGGCATAACGTTTTCTTCATGGAACAGATTTCGGCGGCTGTGGGCGTTCAATTGGAACCGGTGGAAGCGGTTGGCTGGCGTGGGGATGAGCTGGAAGCGGAAGCGTTCGCCTTTCTTGCTGTGCGAAGTCTGGCCGGTTTGCCGCTAAGCTTGCCATCAACAACCGGCGTTGCGTCGCCAACCTGCGGCGGCGTTGCGCATTCCTGCCGCGCTGCCTGAACGGAGCGAATTTCAGTCCGCGTCAATCGCCGTGCGAATGGCGTTTGCCAGTTCAGCTATGCGATAGGGTTTGGGAAGAATTTTGTTTTTCAAATCCATCATTTTGGGATCGCTATCTGCGGTCACCAGATCTTCCGCGCGGGCGAACCCACTGGTCAATTGAACTTTTATGTTGGCGTTTTTTACAAGTGCGGCGGCGGCCAGTTCAAACCCGTTCATACCGCCGGGCATCACAATATCGCTAAACAGCAGTTCAATGTCCGGATGCTTGTCCAGTAAATCAAGCGCGGTGTTGGCTTCTGTTGTGGCGTAAACCGTATAGCCAAGGCTTTCCAGTGTTTGCTGTGCTATCTCGACAAGCCCCGCTTCATCATCCACGACGAGAATCTTTTCAGTCCCGGGGATTAAGCTGGCGGGCTTCTTTTCAACTGTTATCTCGGGGCTTCTATCGGCATTTGATCGCGGCAGGTAAAGGGTGAATTCACACCCCTCATTGAGAGTGCTGTCCACCGTGATATGCCCACCAGAGCGCTTAACAAACCCAAACACCATGCTGAGCCCCAGTCCAGTGCCCTGGCCTTTAGATTTCGTGGTGAAAAAGGGTTCGAAAATATGCTCTCTTAATTCATCGCTCAGACCAACACCATTATCTGAAACTTTGATGGCAACGTAATCTCCAACCGTGAGCGGCGGGTTGAGCCGGGCGTAATTTTGGGAAATTTCTGCGTTTTCTGTCGTGATTGTGAGCAGGCCCCCGTTGGGCATTGCATCCCGCGCATTGAGGCAAAGATTGATAATTGCATCTTCAAGGTCACTGGCATCAACATCGACTTGCCACAGGTGATCCTGCAGCGTTGTTTCCAAATTGATTGCTGCAGTCATTGATTTTGCAATCAACTCCTTCATGTGCAAAATAATATCCGTTGGATCAATCACCTCACTACCTGAAGAATGTTTGGCGGCGAAGCTTAGCAATTTACTGGTTACTTTTGCGCCGCGCTGGGCACTGCTGATCGCTGCTGAGAGTAATTTCTGCTGGTTATTGTCGGGACCGATTTGCTCTGAAAGTAATTCAAGATTTCCTTGAATAATTGCCAATAAATTATTGAAATCATGTGCTATTCCGCCGGAAAGCTGACCAATTGCTTCTAGCCGCTGACTGCGTTGCTGATTTTGCATGATCAATTTATGTTCGGTAATATCAACCCCGGAAAAGAAAACAATTTTCTCGCCATCAACCTCTATAACCTCACCGTTCATCAGAAAATCGCGTATGTCGCCATTGCGCATTTTGGCTTTGGCTTCAAAGTTACGAAAACGGCCAAAGCGGGTAATTTCCTCCATGATCTTGGTTCGGTTTTCCGGATTGTCTCCCCAGATTCTCAATTCGACCGCTGTTTTGCCAATGGCTTCTTCACGGGTAAAACCGCGTGTTTCGCACCAGGTCTGATTTACATCGATAAATCGTCCCGTCTCAACCACTGAAAATGAAGCAAGATGCGCGCTTGAGTAAAAGGCTGCGCTATATAGCGTTTCAATTTGCGCCAGTTTCTGTTGTGTTTTGGCCAGTTCTTCCTGTGTCGCGGCAAGCTGTTGTTTCAACAGAACATTCTGATCAGCTTCACTTAAGGTTTCCAGATCGGCGGGCGGAGTGGGCTGATCATGATTTGAATGGAAAGGCCGATGAGACAATGAGTTAACTTCCGAAATTACATGTGAGTTTACTATAGGAAGTATAGGTGAATCTAATGTTAAAGTGTGTAAAGCAATTAAAAAGCCGCCCGGTTTGGGGCGGCTTTTTGTTTAAGCATCTGAAGGCTGTAATCGCATATCCAGATATTCATTCACTGTTTCCATCAAGTCGGGGATGGTTTCTTGGAAGAAATGATCAGCTTTTTCAATTTCAGAATGATGAATTGTGATCCCTTTTTGCGTCTGCAGTTTCTCAACCAGCTTAAGCACATCTTTTTGCGGAACCTGCACATCGCGCAGGCCGTTGATGATAATGCCTGAAGAAGGGCAAGGTGCCAGGAACGAGAAATCATACATGTTGGCAGGCGGCGCAGCAGAAATAAATCCTTCGATTTCTGGGCGGCGCATCAGCAACTGCATGCCGATCCAGGCACCAAAAGAAAAGCCCGCAACCCAGACAGAGGAGGCATTTGGATTATTCGTCTGCATCCAGTCAAGGGCAGAGGCTGCATCGGAGAGCTCACCAACGCCGTGATCGTAATCGCCCTGACTACGACCAACGCCCCGGAAATTAAACCGCAGAACTGAAAAGCCGCGTTCCTTGAAGTTGGTGAACAGGTGATAAACAACCTTATTGTTCATTGTTCCGCCAAACTGGGGATGCGGATGCAAAATCAACGCGAGCGGCGCATTGGGTTCATCAGAGTGGTGGTAACGGCCTTCAAGCCGTCCTTCGGGTCCATTAAAAATTACGTCAGGCATCTAAATCCGGGTTCCTAATCGTCTAAACATGTTAAGTGCGCATCCCCACAGCCCACATAGGGAGTGCTGTGATCGTGGTCAACAAAGCGTTAATAAACAAAGTGATAATATTGGGTTTCCTTGACAGGCAAGGAGAAGCCTTTATATGTCAAACTATGCGGGCGCGTTGCAACCTTTCATGCATTTAGCTATAAAGGGCGCACAATACAGAAGGAATGGGCATATGTTCAAGCATATTAGCGAAGATCTTGCTGCAGTCATCGAAAGAGACCCTGCTGCAGGCTCTAAAATTGAGGTCGCTCTCCTATACCCGAGCTTCCATGCCGTGCTATTTCATCGGTTTGCCCACGCCTGTTATAAGCGCAACTGGCGCTTTCTCGCACGGCTTATTTCACAGTTCAGTCGTTTCCTGACGGGCATTGAAATTCATCCCGGCGCCAAAATTGGCCGCAAACTTTTCATCGACCATGGAATGGGCGTTGTAATAGGGGAAACTGCGGAAATTGGCGATAACGTCACCCTGTATCATGATGTCACATTGGGCGGTGTTGCCCCTTCAATTGACTCCGATAGTCAGCGAAATGTGAAGCGTCATCCAACGCTTGAAAACAATGTGATCATTGGTTCTGGTGCGCAGGTTCTTGGACCGATTACAGTGGGACGTTGCGCACGTGTTGGCGCAAATTCTGTTGTTGTGAAAAATGTGCCTGAACGGGTGACCGTTGTGGGAAGTCCGGCCCGTGCCGTGACCGGAGCCATCCGCCCAACCGAGGAAAGATTCGCAGCTTACGGAATTGGCGGCGATGAATTGCCCGATCCGGTGTTTAAAGTTCTGGATGGTCTTTTGGACAAAGTTCAGTCCCTGTCCATGCGCGTTGAAGAGCTGGAAAGTGAGCTTAATGACAAGCGTCCTTCCCGTGTCATGATATCTTCTGAAGAAATTGAAATCGAGGTTAAGTCGGACAAGTAAGTCCGATTTTCTCTCCAATTCTGTGAATTTATGGGCAAGACCTTGCCTGACGGACCGGAAATACATATTTTGCGGTTATGACCACAGGTATTTATCTTGACTATAACGCCACATCGCCGATCCGGCCCGATGTCATCACCCTTGTTGCAGAGGTGATGGCCGAGGGCGGCAATCCGTCATCCGTTCATGCATCGGGTCGCCGGGCGCGGCAGCGGGTGGAAACGGCGCGGCGTAAACTGGCGGCGCTTGTGGGAAGCAAACCGCAAGAAATCATCTTCACTTCCGGCGGAACAGAAGCCAATAACATGGCGCTGAAAGGGTTTCCGGCGCGCGCGCTACTGGTCAGCGCTGGGGAACATGACAGTATTCTCGCCCCCGCTGTTCTGGCGTCAGCAACCCACTTGGTCCTCAATGGGAATGGGATTGTCGATTTACCTGCGCTTGAAGTTGCGCTGAAAGCTTCAGATGCCCCCATGTTGGTCTCTGTTATGCTCGCCAATAATGAAACGGGTGTCTTGCAACCCATTGGGCAAATCGCTGAACTTGTCCATAAATTTGATGGATTAATTCACACCGACGCCATTCAGGCCGTCGGTAAGATACCCCTGAATTTTAAGGATCTTGGCGTTGATTTAATGACTGTCTCAGCTCATAAAGTTGGGGGACCACAAGGGCAGGGCGCGCTTATCGTGCGCGAAGGTTTGCCGCTTGAAGCGGGCCTGCGCGGCGGTGGGCAGGAATTGGGGCGCCGCGGTGGAACAGAAAATGTGGCCGGGATCGCCGGTTTCGGACTTGCTGCGGAAATGGCGCAGGCGGAACTGGATCAAATGCAGGACATAGCCCATCTACGGGACGATATGGAACAGCGTTTAACCCAATTTTGCCCGGACGCAGTAATCTACGGCGCAGCAGTCGCGCGCCTGCCGAATACCTGCTGTTTGTCCATGCCGGGGGTAAATTCTGAATTGCAGGTGATGAATTTTGATCTGGCCGGGATTGCTGTCAGCGCAGGATCCGCCTGCTCCAGTGGCAAGGTTAAAGCCAGCCATGTTCTCACTGCCATGGGTGCGAGTGAGAGCGCGGCCTCGCAAGCCATTCGCATCAGTCTGGGACGCGGAACAACCGCAGCAGAGATTGATAAATTTGTCGAAGTCTGGCAGAAGTTATATGAGAAGAAAACGCCTAAAACGGCTGCGTGACGGGTAGAAGCAACAGCACATCAAAAGGGTAATTAATTTCAATGTCTAAAGTTACATTTATTAAGCCAGACGGTGAACGGATTGAAGTGGATGCCCCGCTTGGAAAGTCATTGCTGGAAATTGCCCATCAGAATGGACTTGAACTGGAAGGCGCTTGCGAGGGAAGTCTCGCCTGTTCCACCTGCCATCTGATCATTGATGAAGAAGATTTCGACCGCTTGCCAGAGGCGACAGATGACGAAGAAGACATGCTGGATTTGGCCTATGGTTTGACACCAACCTCTCGATTGGGGTGCCAAATTGTCATGACCGAAGAGCTGGAAGGTATTGTTGTCTCCCTGCCATCAGGCTTTAACAACCAGCTATTTTAAGAGATATGACAGAAAATACTTTATTTGCGCGGCTTAAAGCTGCCAACGAAACCCACTGGCACGCCTATACGCATCATGCATTTGTCGAAGGCTTGCAAACGGGCAATCTGCCCAGACCTGCGTTTCAGCATTATCTGGTGCAGGATTATCTGTTTTTGATCCAGTTCGCCCGTGCTTATGCATTGGCGGCCTATAAAGCGGATAATCTGGCGGATATGAAGGCCGCAGCGGCAACGGTAACTGCGCTGACGGATACCGAAATGTCCCTGCACGTCCAATATTGTAAAGAATGGGGGATTTCCGAAGCCCAAATGCAGGCAACCGACGAAGCACCGGCCAACATGGCCTATACGCGCTACGTTCTGGAAAAAGGCGTGTCTGGCGATATTCTCGATCTTTATGTGGCGCTATCGCCCTGTGTGATTGGGTATGGCGAAATTGGAGCCCGTCTGAAAGCGTCAAAAGACACGCTGACCAAAAACAATCCCTATACTCCCTGGATTGATATGTATGGCGGCGATGATTATCAGCCGATCATGACCGCAGCGATCGAACAGCTCGATCGCCTTGCTCAAAGCCGTCTGACAGACGCGCGTTTCGATGCGCTGGCGAAAACCTTTGGGGATGCAACCCGCCTTGAAATTGGGTTTTGGCAGATGGGACTGGATGCGGTCACGGCTTAATAGCCGCCGTCGCCCATTTCCATTTCCCATAGCACATTGGACGGTTCAGTAAAGCAAACATGGCTGACGATGCGTTCATCGGGTGTCCAGATATGCAAAAGAATATCCGCGGGCTCGTCAACGGTGCCAAGCCGATTGCTGCCGGTCAGGTTTAGTAGAAGCTTGTGCGAGGTTGAGGCACAGATTTCGGCTTGTACGCCGTAAAAATTCGAACTGATGTTGCGATGTATATGGCCGCAAAATATCCGCTGGATCTGTTTATGGCGGGCGACAACTTCGCCAAATTTTGGCGCGTCTTTAAGGCCCATATCATCCATGGGTTTGATCCCGGTCAGGAATGGGGGGTGATGCATGAAAATCAGCGTCGGCATATCAGGTTTTTCGGCTAAGGCCTGATCCAGCCAGTTCAATCGCTCTTCGCATAAAATGCCATGAGGCTTTCCCGGTACATTGGTATCGAGCATAATGCAGCGCAGCCCATCGGCTTCCCACGAATACTGGATAAAGCCGTCGTTTGGAATATAGGCATGATCTTCAAAGGCGCTGCGAAACGTGTCCCGGCAATCGTGGTTGCCAATGCCCAGATACAACGGAACCCGGCAGTCGGCGAGCACATCACGCAAGGCCATATATTCATCGGCGCAGCCGGAATTTACCAAATCACCTGTTAAGACAACACATTGCGGTTGGGGATCCAGCGTGTTGACCCGTTCAATGGCAATACGCAGTTTATCAATCGTCAGATACAGGTCATGAAACTCTGTTCCTCTAACGGAAATATGGGGATCACTTAACTGCGCAATGATCATTATTGCTGTCCTTCGCGTATCAGGCTTAACATATCTCTCTTTCGCACAAATTTGCGTCTGGGGCTGTAATCGCCCGCACGTTGTTGCTCGGCCTCGTTGATTTTTTCCCAGTCAGAAAAAGAGACGACTTCTATGCCGTTTTCGTTGCAATACCGATCCAGGCCCCGGGCGCCTTCTTTGGCGGGATCGCCGCCATTGCAATGATCCTCTACGATCAGATCCACAACCCGCTGGCTGTCCAGCCGGTTGGTGCCGATCGTACCGGATGGACCGCGCTTGGCCCAGCCAACAACGTATAGCTGCTCATCTACGCGGCCATCAACATTCTTTACAATGCCATTCTCAACCGGTAAGCCACCAACGTTTTTGAGCTCGTAACCAATACAGGTCACCAGCAGATCACACGGATAGTCGACAAATTCGCCAGTCCCGATGGCTTTGCCATCTTCGATTTTATTCTTTTCAAACCGCACACTGGTTACCACATCCTCCCCGTTTATGTGGGTGGGGGAGAGTTTAAATTCAAGGTCCAGCCTGCGTTTGGCGGGATCGGGTTTGTTTGCGGCATACTCGCGCAGCAGCTGCAAATTGTTATTGGCAACCTTTGTCTCCTTTGGATCCTCGGTCTCATAATGATCGGGGATCACGGTCGGGTCCACGCAGGTAACTGCTGTGCTCAGCTCTTTAAATTCGCTCAACTCTTTGGTTGAAAATTGGGCATGTTCGGGGCCGCGCCGTCCAACAACCCGAACATGTTTCAGGCTGCTTTTGAAAATCATCTGACCGGCATGATCGACCAGATCGCTATCGACCATTTCATCCGTTGTGCTGAGAAGGACCCGCGCTACATCAAGCGCCACATTGCCATTACCGATTACAATTGCGTTTTGGATATCCAGATGGGGGACCGCATCGCGAAATTCCGGGTGGCCGTTATACCAGTAGACAAAGGTCTGCGCGCCGAAAACGCCAAACTTGTTTTCGCCTTCAATGCCAAGTTCGCGGTCCTTGGGGGTGCCAATGGCCATCACCACCACGTCATAGAGTTTGCGCAGCATCTCCAGCGAGATATCATCGCCCAGACTGATATTGCCCACAAAACGCACATTGTCATTTTCCATGATCTTGTCAAACGCACGGGCAACATTTTTGGTTGTCTGGTGATCCGGTGCGACCCCGGTTCGGATCAGCCCGTATGGGGTCGCCAGTTTTTCAAGAATATCAATTTCACAGCCCGGGCATTTTGTGTTTAGCCCGCCAGCGGCATACATTCCCGCTGGGCCGGACCCAATGACCGCAATTTTTAAGCTCTCTCCCATGACAGTTTCCTCCTAGCCCCGAAGTCCGCCAAATCGGCGTGCGAAATCAGCAGATGCAGCCGGAAGGCCGCCCTCTACTGTTTCCAGTTTTGTCATTAAATGCTGCTCTGTTTGTTGCCAAACCTGTTGATAAATGGCGTGAAAGAGTTCTCGCGCCCTATTGCCATGCCAGCCCTCTGGCAGCAACGTTTCGGGCAACATGGGATCGCGAAGCAAAGCCCGCCGATATTCGTGAACCAGTAGGGTCCGGATCAGGAACGCCTGTTGGTCATTGACGGATTGATTGTTTGAAAGTGCGGCGTGAATGGGATCAAAATGCGCAATAAAGTCGCTGTAGCCTTTTTCAATCTCTTCCAGATTCCAGCCCTTTTGCACGATGATATGGGCGGTGGGCTCGTTGAGCAGGGCAAATTCTTTTCCCTTGATAAAGGAGATATTGGATTTCACCCCAAGATCATCAACCAGTCGCTCAACTGTCGCGGGGGAGCAGTTGGGATGGGCAAAAATTCCGGCGCCCAGATCCCCAAAACCCAGCCAGCCCAATTCAACGGCCAATTGCCGTTTCAAATCATCACTCAGCCGTCGTCGCTCGGAAAAGAGCAATGTCCAGTCACCGTCCCACTGCTGTGGCAGATGGTTATAGATCCGCTTGGTTGCTTCTTCAAATCGATGCTGACCGGTTGGAGTAAGGGTGTAAAAACTTTTGCGTCCCTTTTGGGTGCTGCTCAGCAGATGATCATTTTTCAATCGGAAAACGGAAGTGCGCACCGCGCGCTCGTTCAGGCCCAGACACTCCACCAGATCTATCAGGCTTCCCAGCCAGACCGTGCCGCCATGGGGCGCGATGGAATCTCCCCAAATCGTCACCAGTAAGGACCGTGCTTTTGGATTAAGTGTTTCCGGTAGTTTGATCAACTGACGCGACAGCAATTCGATGCTTCCACCCATACAACAGACCCTGTGTTCTGCAAAACGATACGACTTTATGTCTATTGTGTATCATATTGACGCAAGTCCAGCCGATGATCCAGCGAAATTTGCTGAAAGATTTATGGCAGCGTCAGGTCCCGTCCATCACCCCACCAGCGCCTTCGCTGCGGCGCTGTGCTTCGCAATAAGCGCTGCTAAATCCAGCCCTTCAACTTCGCCGTTTTGTACCCGCCAGTTGCCGCCGACCATGACGTGATCGGCGCGGCTTGCACCGCACAGCAACAGGGCGGCGAGGGGATCGCCTGCGCCGGAAAAGCGCGGCTCATCCAGTTTGAACAGCGCCAGATCCGCCTGCTTGCCCACTGCAATTTGACCAATGTCATCACGCCCAAGGCAACCGGCTGATCCTTCTGTTGCCATTTGCAGCGCTTTAAAATGGGTCATTTCATCAGCGCCATATCGCAGCCGCCCGATCAGCAGGGCCTGCCGCACTTCCTGTATCAGGTTTGACCCGTCATTTGATGCCGATCCATCGACCCCAAGGCCCACGGGCGCGCCCGCAGCTTGGAGTTCCAGGGTTCGGCAAATGCCAGAGCTGAGCACCATGTTGGATGACGGACAGTGGCAGATCCCGGTTCCGGCTTTACCCAGCCGGGCAATTTCGCTGTCGTCAAAATGAATGCCATGGGCCAGCCACACATCGCTGTTCAGCCAACCGACACTTTCCAGATAATCAAGCGGGCGCAACCCGAACATGTCTTGGCAAAAGGCGGTTTCATCATGGGTTTCTGCCAAATGAGTATGCAGGCGAACGCCTTTATTCCGTGCGAGGGTCGCGGAGGCTTTCATGAGTTCCGTGCTGACCGAAAAGGGCGAGCAGGGGGCGAGGGCAACCTGAACCATAGCGCCCGGGCCGGTTTGATGGTGGGTTTTAATCAGCCGCGCGCTATCATCCAGAATAACCTGTTCATCCTGCACGGTGCTTTGCGGGGGCAGGCCGCCCTGATCTTCACCAAGGCTCATGGAACCCCGGGTCAGCATCACGCGAAGCCCCATATTTTGTGCTTCTTCTGCCTGAATATCGATGGCGTCGGTCAGATTGCCGGGGAATAGATAATGATGATCGGCGGCGGCCGTACAGCCTGACAGCAACAGTTCGGCAAGGGACAATCTGGTGGACAGCGCAATCATCTCAGGTGTCAGCCCTGCCCAGATCGGATAGAGCGCCTGCAACCAGGGAAAGAGCGGCTTGTTCAGTGCGGGCGGACAGGCACGGGTCAGGGTTTGATAAAAATGATGATGGGTATTGATCAGCCCCGGCAGGACCACATGTTGCTGCGCATCAACAATCTGTAGCTGTTCCAGCGGCGCCGATTTGGGCGCTTGCCCGCGGGCAACCAGTTCAATAATAATGTCATTTTCGACAACCAGCCCCCCGTCACAGTCACGGCCCAAAATTGCCAGTGGATCCCGGATCCAGATTTTCATTTCGCGTCCCGTTTCTGTTGCCAGTTTCTAATGAATATCCAAACTAAGGCAGCCGCAATTTGCAGGCAAGCGGTTTGCGGTTTGGATTTTTTACCCCAAAAGGGCTACTATTTGTTGCCCCACACCTGAATTATGCTAATTTCAGCATCGGTACGATGGGGTACAGATACAAGATCATTGAAGAGCCATAATGCAAAGCTTGGACAATATTGAACTATTAGCTGGATTGACACTGGAAGAGCGGCAAGCGATTGCGGCCAAATGCAGCTGGAAAAATTATGCACCGGGTAAGCAGATTCTTGAAAAGTCAAGCACCAGCCGGGACGTTTTCTTCGTGGTGAGTGGCAGCGTTAATATCGTGAATTTCGGGGTTTCGGGACGTGAAGTTGCCTACGCGACTGTGGAAGCTGGACAATATTTTGGCGAACTGTCAGCCATTGACGGGCGTCCGCGTTCGGCAAATGTGATCGCGAACAAGGATTGCCAGCTGGCCTCCATGTCGCCGGAAAATTTCACGGAATTTCTGAAAGCGCATCCTGAAGTCTCTATTCAGGTACTGCAGCGTCTTGCCCGTATTATCCGGGTGAATGATGAACGTATTCTGGATTTATCAACGCTGGGTGCGGTTCAACGGGTTTGTCAGGAACTCTTGCGCATGGCGGAACCCGATCCGGTGACCCCCGGTTCCTGGCTGATTTATCCCATGCCAACACAAAGCGCGATTGCCAGCCGTGTATCGACCACACGTGAGACTGTTGCGCGGGTTTTGGGGCAGCTTTCAAATGACGAACTTGTCCTGAAAAAAGGCAAGAACCTCTACTTGAAAGACAAAGCGGGTATCGAAGAATTGATCAGTTCGCTGGCAACATCCACCTCAAACGTGGCGCGCTAGCCGTCTCCCTCGAGCCATTTTTCAATCCCTTTTGCGGCCGCTCGGCCTGTTGAAAAGCTGGCCTGCAGCAGATAGCCGCCTGTAGGGGCATCCCAATTGATCATTTCGCCAGCGGCAAAATAACCGGGAAATTTCGTCAGCATCAGCTCAGGGTTCAACTCTTCAAGGATGATGCCGCCCATGCTGCTGATCGCCCGGGCAATGGGGCGCGGACTGGTTAGCGTAACGGGGACATTCTTGACCAGTTTGGCCAAATCGCCGGGATCGTCGGGCAGGGTTCGCTCGCTTTCATGCAACATCGCAATTTGCAGGGCGCTCAGGCTCAAGCGTTTGCGCAGGAAATTGGAAAGGCTTTGTTTATCCTTTGGAATATCCAGACGGGCCGTCACTTGTTTTTGATTTTGCCCGGGGCAAAAATCCAGATGCACCTGAACACTGTCGTTTGTATTTAGTGCCGTCACCAACTCGCGGCTGAGCTCATAAATTGCGCCGCCTTCCAAACCATATTCGGTGAAGATCAGATCACCGTGGGACGCAGCGCCCTCAAACAGAACCCGAACATTTTTAAGGGGCTGTCCGGCAAACTTTGTCGTTAAAAATTCTGACCAGTTGCTGTCAAATCCGCAATTAATCGGCTGTAAAGAACGGACTTTAATGCCTTGTTTTAAAAACAATTTAACCCATTCACCGGTAGAGCCGAGGTGGGGGTAGCTGGCGCCGCCCATCGAAAAAAGGGCAGCATCTGGTTTGGCCGAAACGGTGGTGCCATCCTCGGTCTGAAAAGTGAGCTGATGGTCGGCAGTGAAGTCAGTCAGGCTATGCTGCAGATGAACC
Organism: Sneathiella sp.; assembly: GCA_034669685.1. GTDB lineage: Bacteria > Pseudomonadota > Alphaproteobacteria > Sneathiellales > Sneathiellaceae > Sneathiella. Next base: position 979,787 of record JAXMOU010000001.1, on the reverse strand, counting down.
CGTACGCCCTGATCCGTCAGGCGTTTCGTCCAGCTGCGCATTAATTTTGTTGCCTTCATTTCGGTTGGAAAGATACGGCCGCTACTGCCAACAAAGGTCTCGCTGCCCAAATCCTTTGCCCAGTCGATCAACATTTGTGGGGTAAAATCTGTTAAAAACCGCTCCAAAAAGGCCGCGCCAACACCATAGGAAGAGATAAATTCGGGGATTGCGCTGGAATGAGTGAGGTTCAGCCCGCCGCGCCCTGCAATCAGGAACTTTCTTCCGACAGAGGGTTTATGTTCATACAGGTCGACCGTGATGTTCGGATTCAGGCTTAAGATTTGTGCGGCCATCAGGCCCGCTGGACCACCGCCAATGATTGCAACTGTTTTGGGGGACGTGCTCATGGGTTAATGCTCAACTGAATTGACGGTTACGGACTTGATGAGAGCCCAGATGGGGGTCCCCACTTCAAGGTTCAGGGCCTGCAGAGATTTAACAGTGATCGCGGCTGTAATTATCACCCCAACGTTAATTTCCAGTAAAACGACACCTGCGGCGTGATCATGAATTGAGGTTACTTTTCCATTTAACTGGTTAAGTGTTGATATATCGGAATGCGCGTTCAGGGAAATGGCGATGTCTTTCGCCCGAAGCCGAATGCGAACCGCATCACCCGCCGACGCATTTTCAAGGCCGGTGACCAGTAAAGGACCGGCTGCGCTCGTAATTGTGGTCAGGTTTAGCTTTTCATCGCGGGATTGAACCTGGCCTGTTAAGACGCTGCCCACATCCATGTCACCGGATGGGGGAAACAGGTCATGGCGGGACAGAATTTCGGTCATTGGCCCGTGGGCCCTGATCTGGCCGCGCTCCATCAGGATTAAATGATCTGCAAGGCGCATCACCTCATCAAGGGCGTGGGTAATGTAAAGCAGGCTGATGTCAAACTGATCGCGAATGCGTTCGATCAAGCTCAGGATCTCGCTTTTTCGGGCTTTATCAAGGCTGGAAAGGGGTTCATCCATGATCAGCAGACGCGGCTCACTCAGCAGGGTACGGCCAATGGCAACTCGCTGGCTCTCGCCGCCGGATAAATCGCGGGGCTTGCGGTCCAGTAAATGACCGATATCCAGTGTTTTGAGGATTTCGTCAAACTTTAGCTGTGCATTGGTGGCCAGTCCAAAGGTCAGGTTTCGCCGGACATTCATATGGGGGAACAGCAGATGATCTTGAAAAACGAAACCGATTTTCCGCTTGTGCGCGGGGCAGTTCGTTGTTGCCGCCGCGTTTGGGCTTCGCGCAAATAAGACATCTCCATCAAGCGCGATTTGCCCTTCATCGGGCAGTTCAAGGCCGCTGATCGCTCTGACCAGCTGGGTTTTTCCCGTGCCTGATGGTCCAAACAGGGCAGTAACCCCAGACGCCGTTTCAAAGTCAGCTTCAAGCTGAAAATCTGAAAGTTGCTTTTTTAAAGAAACCTTGAGCATCAGCTGGCTTTCATCTGGCGGGCGGGGCTTTTTCGTACCAGCCATTCGGAAAAGGCGAGGGCGGCAAAGGAGAGAATGAGCGAGATAATTACCAGCCGGAAGATCCGGTCTTCACCGCCAGGAACTTGCAGCAGGCTGTAAATGGCAATGGGCAGGGTCCGGGTTTCGCCCGGAATGTTGGAGACAAAGGTAATGGTTGCGCCAAATTCACCAAGCGCGCGGGCAAATCCCAATGTGAAAGCCGAAACAAGCGCCGGAAAGATAAGCGGCAGGGTAATAGTGAGAAAAGTCGTAGAGCGATCTTTTCCCAGCATAGCTGCCGCATCTTCCAACCTTGGATCCAATGCTTCAATCCCGGCTCGAATGGATCTGACCATTAACGGAAAGGCCATAACAGCGGTGGCAATGACCGCACCTTTCCAGGTGAAAATCAACGTGATGTCGAAAGTATTATACAGCCACTTACCAATCACGCCGTTGCGCCCCAGCAAAACCAGCAGGAAATAACCCGTTACCACCGGCGGGATCACCATGGGCAAATGAACAACTGTATTCAGCAGTGATTTTCCAAAAAAGTCGCATCGCGCCAGTACCCACGCCATCGCCAGCGCCGGTAGGATGGCAACAGCCACACACCAGCTGGCGATTTTGAGTGAAAGGTTGATAACCTCCCATTCTTCGGGGCTCAGGAGCATAATGGCTTTCTATTTATCTCCATATAATTCTTCGGGCGAGACAATTGCATCCGCAATCACGGTCACTTCGTCACCGTTTACCTCGTTAAAGAAACAGTTGCGGCGGCCCGTGTGGCAGGCTGCGCCTTTTTGATCAACCAGCAGCAAAATTGTATCACCGTCGCAATCAACGCGCAATTTGACCAGTGTCTGCATCTGACCAGAACTCTCCCCTTTGCGCCAGAAGGCCTGACGCGAGCGGGACCAGTAACAAACATGTCCTGTTTGCAGGGTTTCTTCAATGGATGCCTTATTCATCCAGGCCATCATCAGGACTTCGCCGGTGTCATGTTGCTGGGCAATGGCCGGGATCAAACCGTCTTCATTGAACTTGAGTAGGCTGTCGAGTTTGCTCATGTCACATTTCCTGTCTGGATCAATCTTTATTTGATCGCATTTAATCGGTCAAATCCGGCAGCAAGATCAGCGATCAGATCATCCGGATCTTCCAGACCAATATGAACACGGACCAATGGGTTGGTGTTGTCCCATTTGGTCGCTGTGCGATAGCTGCTGGGGTCAGCAAGGATAATCAGGCTTTCATATCCGCCCCATGAATAGCCCATTCCAAATAGCTCCAGATCGTCCAAAAAGGCGGCCAGCGCCGTTTCGGATACCGCGTTTAGCCGGAAGGAGAACAGACCGGAAGCTCCCAGGAAATCGCGTTTCCAAAGATCATGACCGGGATGATCGGGCAGGGCGGGATGCAGTACGGAATGGACTTCCGGGCGACCTTTCAGCCACTCGGCGACTTTAATTCCATTCACCATATGCTGCTTCAGGCGCACAGATAAGGTGCGAAGGCCGCGCTGCGCCAGATACACATCATCAGGCCCGGCCGTTTGGCCCATCATGAAGGAGCTGTTTGATAGCTGAGGCCATAATTCTTTGGTGGTGGTCACCGTTCCAATCATAACATCGGAATGTCCAACGATATACTTGGTACCGGCTTGAATGGCCACATCAACACCATGCTCGAAAGGCTTGTAAAATAACGGGGATGCCCAAGTGTTATCCATCAGGACAATGGCACCGGCTTTATGAGCGACATCTGCTATGGCAGGAATATCCTGCATTTCGAAGGTCTGTGAGCCAGGTGATTCTGTAAAAACGATTCTTGTATTGGGTCGGATCAGCTCAGAAATACCTGCGCCGATCAATGGATCGTAATAAGTGGTCTCTACGCCAAACTTCTTTAAAATATTTTCGCAGAACTGCCTTGTGGGGTTGTAAACACTGTCCGTGACAAGAATATGATCGCCGGTTTTTACAAACGCCTGAATGGCATGTGCGCAGGCTGCAAGGCCAGATGGAAAAGCTTGCGTTCGATATCCGCCTTCCAATTCGGCAACCGCATTTTCAAGGGACCATGTCGTCGGTGTTCCGGCGCGCCCGTAGGTCACGACCTGCTTGCCTTCGCTACGTTCTTTATGCTTTTGCTTAAGGTCGGCAAGGGACGAATACAAAACCGTTGAGGCATGATAAACGGGAACATTTACAATTCCAAAATTAGTCTCTGGCGATCTGCCCGCGACGACGAGCTTTGTTTCATCTTTCATGCGTTTTTACTCCACGGATTGATTAATTACCTCGCATCAATAAAGGATAAGAGAGGGGGAGGAAAGGGTGAAAATGTATGGTTAACACAACTGTAAAAACGCTAAATGTTAACAAATTGCTAAATTTTTCCGTTGACGGGTTCAGCAAAAATATTATCGTCTTAGCATGTGGCTCATCCAAATTGGGAAAATTGGACACCACAGGCTAATTAAGCCTTTCGCCGGCTCTTTTAAGAGATGGTGAAATGAAAACAGAAAACTGACAGGAAGGTTATTTTATGAAAAAAGCGAGCTTTATTGCGGTCGCTGCTGCTGCTACATTTATGGCAGGTACAGCTTCTGCTGGCACATTGGAAGACGTAAAAGCCAAAGGCTTTATCCAGTGTGGTGTAACAACAGGTCTTGCTGGCTTTGCATCTCCAAATGATAAAGGTGAATGGGAAGGCTTCGACGTTGACTTCTGTCGCGCGATGTCTGCTGCTATCTTCGCGGATCCGGACAAAGTCAAATACACGCCAACAACTGCAAAAGAACGCTTCACAGCGTTGCAGTCTGGTGAAATCGACGTTTTGGCTCGTAATACAACTTGGACACTGAGCCGTGACGTTAATCTTGGTTTCGAATTCATCGGCGTAAACTACTACGATGGTCAGGGTTTCATGGTTAAGAAATCACTGGGCGTTAAATCTGCAAAAGAGCTGAGCGGTGCTCGGGTTTGTCTGCAGGCTGGTACAACAACTGAGCTGAACCTTGCTGACTATTTCGCAGCACAGGGCATGAAATACGATTCAGTGCTGTTCGATACAGCTGATGAAGTTCGTGAAGCTTACATCAAAGACACTTGCGATGTTTACACAACTGACCAATCTGGTCTGTATGCACAACGCTCGGTTATTGCGGATCCAGAAAATCACGTCGTTCTTCCAGAAGTGATTTCAAAAGAGCCACTCGGCCCACTTGTTCGTCACGGCGACAACGCATGGGGTGATCTGGCGCGCTGGACACTGAACGCAATGATCGAAGCTGAAGAACTTGGCATTACATCTGCAAATGCCAGTGACATGAAAAGCAGCAAAAACCCAGGTATCGTTCGTCTGATGGGCGGTTCTGGCGATCTGGGTGAGCAGCTTGGTGTGTCTAACGATTGGGCATTTAACATTGTCACAATGGTTGGTAACTACGGTGAAGTATTCGAAAAGCATCTCGGTGCTTCGACACCGCTTAAAATTGCACGCGGCTTGAACCAGCTGTGGAGCAAAGGCGGTATTCTGTATGCACCACCAGCACGCTAATCATAGCTAGCTAACCAAATTAGAGTGTGTGTCTCCTAACCGGGACATGCACTCTTTTTGTTTTTTGATTACGCAACTACTCCCGGAAGGAGCTGCCTTATGACTGCTGATGTCTCAGGCCAAGCTGGAGTTAGTATGTGGCGGGACCCGAAGATCCGTGCGATTTTCTATCAGGTTCTCGTTATCGCGCTATTCCTTGCTTTCGTATTATATGTGGGTCACAACACCGTCGAAAACCTTGAGAAGAGGGGAATCGCCTCAGGGTTTGGATTCTTGTCCCAACCAGCCGGTTTTGGTATCGGCATTGTCCTGTTAATGGACTATAACGCCCAAACCTCAACGCATGGAGATGTGTTGCTTATCGGTATCATCAACACACTCGCGGTGTCGTTGTCGGGTATTGTTATGGCCACCATTATTGGTTTTATCTTTGGTGTGCTGCGACTGTCCAAAAACTGGATGGTCAATAAAATTGCCGCTGTTTACATTGAAATCGTTCGAAATATACCGCTACTGGTACAGCTTCTGTTCTGGTATTTCGCCGTTTTAAGTGTTTTGCCGCTGGTCAAAGACAGTGTCGTCTTTACAGAAGGATTCATGCTCAATAACCGGGGCCTTTATTTTCCAAGCGTGATCCCGGAAAGCGGTTTTTTTGTAATCTGGATTGCCTTGATCCTTGGCATGGTGGCGACTTATTTTATGCGCAAATGGGCCCATAAACGTCAGGATGCCACCGGACAGCCGTTCCCGGTATTTCTGACCTCGGTTGCTTTGATTATCGGATTGCCGATTTTAGGTGCTTTGGCTGCGGGACTTCCTTTTGAATTTGAAACGCCTGCACTCAGCCGGTTCAATATTCAGGGGGGCTGGGTACTGGAGCCAGAATTTGTGGCTCTGTTCTTGGGGTTGAGCATCTATACGGGTGCCTTTATCGCTGAAATTGTTCGCTCCGGCATCAATTCAGTGAGTCACGGGCAAACCGAAGCCGCCAGTTCTCTGGGCCTCAGTCCGGGTATGAATATGCGTCTTGTGGTCTTGCCGCAAGCCTTGCGGGTCATTATTCCGCCGCTCACCAGTCAATTTCTGAACCTGACCAAAAACTCGTCTCTGGCGACAGCGGTTGGGTATTCGGATGTTGTGGCCATCTTCAGTGGCACATCCTTGAACCAGACCGGTCAGGCGATTGAGATCATTGCAATGACCATGTTGTTCTATCTCATGATCAGCCTGCTGATTTCCGTATTCATGAACTGGTACAATAAACGTATCGCATTGGTGGAGAGGTAAGTTATGGCTATTGTAAAAACAGACCGCCATCCCGATTTGCCACCACCAGTGTCGCAGACGGGTATCATTGGCTGGATGCGGGAAAATCTTTTCTCAAGTTGGCTGAACTCAATCCTGACATTAATCTCTTTATATGTGGTCTGGACGGTTTTATCCGCCGTGATCTCCTATACGATTATTAATGCCAACTTTGTGGGAACGTCTCAGGCTGATTGTACAGGGACGGGCGCTTGCTGGGTTTTCATTAAGGCTCGCTTTGGCCAAAACATGTATGGCTTCTATCCCGAAAGTGAACGCTGGCGTGTGGACCTGGGGTATGTACTTGGGGCTATTGGTCTTGTTCTTGTTTTGACAGACATCGTTAAAAATAAGAAATGGCCAGCCATTTATCTGTTCGGGGTCTATCCGGTTCTTTGCTATTTCCTCTTTTACGGAGGATTTGGTCTGGAAGTGGTGGAAACTTCACAGTGGGGCGGATTGTTCCTGACATTGGTTCTGGCTTCGGTCTCGATCTTTGTGGCTTTACCGCTAGGGATCGTTCTGGCACTTGGGCGTCGCTCGGAAATGCCGGTGGTCCGCATGATGTGTGTGGGTTTCATCGAACTAATCCGCGCGGTACCGCTCATCTCGGTGCTGTTTATGGCATCCGTGATGTTGCCCCTGTTTCTGCCAGAGGGAACGAATTTCGACAAGCTCGTTCGCGCGCTCGTTGGTATGTCTCTCTTTTCTGCCGCCTATATGGCAGAGGTTGTCCGGGGCGGCTTGCAAGCCATTCCAAAAGGGCAAATGGAGGCGGCCAAGTCACTTGGACTTGGCTATTGGCAGGCCATGACATTTATCATTTTGCCGCAAGCGCTTAAAATTGCCATTCCGTCAATTGTGAACACCTTTATCGGCCTTTTCAAGGATACGACACTGGTTTTGATCATTGGCTTGCTGGATCTTTTAAGCATTGTGAAAACCGGAACCACGGATAAAAATTGGCTCGGTCTTGCGACCGAAGGCTATATTTTCGTCGCCGCGGTTTTCTGGGTTTTCTGCTTCAGCATGTCCCGTTACAGCATCTGGTTGGAGAACAAACTCCACACCGGACATAAGAGATAGGAGGCCGCGAAATGAGTGATGCAGCCATGAGTAAAGCACAGGAACAAGCCGCAATCCAATTGATTGGAATGCATAAATGGTATGGAGATTTTCACGTTCTTCGCGATATCAACCTGACGGTTGAACGCGGCGAGAGAATTGTGGTTTGCGGACCGTCTGGTTCGGGTAAATCCACAATGATCCGTTGCATTAACCGTTTGGAAGAGCATCAACAGGGACAGATCATCGTGGATGGTATTGAGCTGACCAATGATGTGAAGAAAATCGACGAGATCCGCCGTGAAGTGGGAATGGTGTTTCAGCACTTTAACCTCTTTCCGCATTTGACGGTTCTGGAAAACTGTACGCTGGCGCCAATTTGGGTCCGAAAAACACCCAAAGCAGAAGCCGAAGCAACTGCGATGAAATTCCTGGAACGGGTCAAGATCCCGGAGCAGGCGCAGAAATATCCAGGGCAGCTTTCCGGGGGGCAGCAGCAGCGTGTGGCGATTGCCCGCTCGCTTTGCATGAACCCACGGATCATGCTGTTTGATGAGCCAACATCTGCACTGGACCCTGAAATGATCTCAGAGGTTTTGGACACCATGATCAGTCTTGCCGAAGAAGGCATGACAATGATTTGTGTGACCCATGAAATGGGGTTTGCCAAAACTGTTGCGGATCGGGTGATCTTTATGGATCAGGGCGAAATTATCGAACAGGCACCGCCGATCGAGTTTTTCGAAAACCCACAAAGCGAGCGGACCAAACTCTTCCTCTCGCAAATCCTGCACAACGGCTAATTTAGCCTACGCGCAAACAAAACCCCCGGTGGCAACACCGGGGGTTTTTTACTTTACACCTATATCACGGAGTGGTTCATTATATTTTGCGCAAAAGGCGTCGATACTAGGAAAAGCAGCAGATTAAATATGAATCCAGTTTCCATTCAGTCAATTCATCCGTTTCACGTTTTGACTTTTATATTTTTGCTCATCGGTTGCAATGCGTACGCGGTGACGCCTGCGACTGAAACCCCTAAGCAACCTCAAGCGTTTGAGTCTGATAGGTCTGTGTTTGAGTATATTGATCGACGAAGAGAGGCCTTTCGGAACATCGGACTTATTGTGATCTGTACAAATTGGGCGTTAGATCCGGTCAAAATCCAAGCGGCTGCTAAACCTTATTTTGGTGACGTGAAAATAACCGTAAATCCAACTGAAATTCCTGGAATAGATAAAAAGATTCATTACTTTTTCATTGGCGAAATGGATTCTTTTTACGAACAAAAAGTTTGCTTGCGAAATTTTCCGCGCAAAAAACAATCAGCTCTCGAAATACTTGAAGGAATGAACAAGCGTTTTAAAACTCCAACCGAATTTAAGTATCTCCCGGGTTCACCCAAACTACTTGCAGTCTCATCAAGTTCATATGTTTTGGGAAAAGATTGGGTAACTACTTTCACTCTTTCAAGAGAACCAAGCCCAGAAAGAGAGAAAATTGCTTTTGCTAAAATATTTGGCTTAGACAGCCAGGTGTGTTTCACGACTAGTTTTTGCAATTATTTACCCTAAGCAAGCAATAAACTTTCTGGTGTGTTTCTCCCATTTTCAATTATATTATAATTTTATTTAAATTTTACGAAAAGTTGTGAGATTTTCCTTTCCTAAATTACGCACTATGTTGTAACGTGAATGCAGTAAAAGGGTAACAAATCCATATCTGGTGTTTGGGAGAACAGGATATGCGACATAAATTAATTGTGTGTGTGACACAACTTCTAGCGTTAATGATTGGCGTTGGGATCTCAGCAGGTATCTTCAGTGTAACCGAAAAAACAGGCTGTATAGCTGGCGGTTACGGATTTTGTTTGCTGGATACGGTTTTGGTGACCGTTCTGGTGCCGTTGGCATTGGTGTCGTTTGCCTTCGCCGTATTACTGTTTAAAGCCTATTCAGAGGAATAGGGCAGGGCTTCATTGTCCCGTCAGAGCTTTAGAAGTTGTCTGATTTCGAGCTGGCATTAGTCCCTGATCGGGGCGATTGCCAGCTCTTTTTGTTTGTAGGGCACATACCCAAATTTCTGGTATAGAGGCAGCGCTTTGGGATGGTCCAGCGTACAGGTGTTAACCGTTATACAGTCAGGGCCACGCTGCCAGGCTTCGCTGATGGCCCAGTTTAGAAAATAGGGTCCCAGTTTCATACCAATAAATTCCGGCATAATCCCGAAATAGGCCAGATCGACTTCTTTTGGGAATTTTTTGAAGTTCAGCTCGGCATATCCGGCGGGAACGCCGCGAATATAAAGCACGTAAACTTCGGTATCTTTATCGCTTAAAACCGTTTCCAGTTCAGCATCGGACATTCTTTTTCGGTCCATCCAACCCCAATCCCGTCCAACGGCATCATATAAATAACGATAAAACGAAACAGTTGGCTTCTCCGCACGTTGAATGCCGTGGGGCATGGCCGGGGGCGGAAAGGCCTGCGGACGCGGCTTTTCCGTCATTCGCAGGTAGGTAATTGTTACGGGCCAGGAGCCATCTGAATTGGGCTCTGGTTTGCGCATAATTGGCATTACTTGGCCCCGTTTTCAATCGGCAGGCTCTCATCCAGGCCCCATTCCGTCCATGATCCGTCATAAACCGCAGTATCCCGGTGACCCAGCATATGCAGGCCAAAGGCTAGAACACAGGCTGTAATTCCAGACCCGCAAGAGGTGATCACCGGTTTTCTCAGGTTGATATCAGCCGCTTCAAAAGCGCTTTTCAGCTCTTCCGCAGATTTCAATGTTCCCTCCGCCGTCAGCAGTTCATTAAACGCAAGGTTTGAAGAGCCGGGGATATGACCGCCGCGCAAACCCGGACGGGGTTCCGCTTCTGTACCTTCAAACCGGCCTTTAGAGCGGGCATCGAGAACCTGAAATTTCTGGCTTTCGATATTTTGAAGGACCTGATCTTTATCTTTGACCATCATGCTGTTAATGCGGGACGTGAAGTGGCGCTCAGAAGGCAGGGTTGGCAGGTCAGTGACTTCCCGGTTTTCCGCTTGCCATTTGGGCAATCCACCATCAAGGATGGCCACATCGGTGTGACCAAACAGGCGGATCATCCACCAGGCACGCGCGGCGCTTCGGATGCCCGCGCCATCATACACCACAATCCGGTTTCCATCGCCCAGACCCAGTTTCCGCATTTTGCTAGAGAATTTCTCTGGCGCCGGGATCATGTGCGGCAAATCAATGCTGGTGTCGGCAATGTCATCAATGTCAAAGAAAACAGCCCCCGGAATATGGGCGGCATCATATTCGGCACGCGGATTTCGGTTCTCAGCAGGCATATACCAGGACGCGTCTACAATCCGGATATCGGGGGCAGACATATTCAGGCTCAGCCATTCTGTGGAGACAAGGGATGTGGGATTGATGTAGGACATAAAATCTTCTCTTGTTTTTATCGGGCCGGTTTAAATCTTAGTCTTCAAACATAAGAGATACACGGCGGTTTTGACGACCCTTTTTTTCAATTTTTCGCACAATTACCCGGCCAATCTCGGACGTGTTCTTCACATGGGTCCCACCGCAAGGCTGCAAATCGGTATCTTCCACCTTGATCAGGCGAATATGCCCATGGCCGCGCGGCGGCTGAACAGACATTGTTTTGACCAGCTCGGGCTTGGCATCCAGCTCATCCTCGGTGATCCAGTCAGAGGTTACGGGGCGGTTTTGGTTGATCACCGCGTTGAGCTTTTCCGTAATTTCTTCTTTGTCCAGCGTGGCTTCGGGCAGGTCGAAATCAAGACGGCCTTTCCCGTCAGAGACTTGTCCGCCGGTTACGGGGTAGGGCAGAACCGCTGACAATAGATGCAGGCAACTGTGCATGCGCATCAGCCGGTGGCGAACGTCCCAGTCAATTTCAAGGGTGACCGTATCGCCCACTTTCGGCACGCTTTGATCGGCGGCCGGGACGTGGACGATTTCATCGGCGGTGCTACCCTTCACCGTGGTGGCAATGGTAATCACCGTGCCATCGGATGTGGTGAGGGTGCCTTTATCGCCCGGCTGCCCGCCGCCTGTTGGATAGAAAATGGTCTGATCAAGGACAATGCCGCCAAGTTCGTTGATTTCTGTAACCGTTGCCGTGCAACTTTTTAAATAGGAATCTTCGCGAAACAGCGCTTTTGTCATTGATCTTCTAGCTCCAGGATATTTTAGGCCCCCTTCAGCCAGGGAGCTATGGGCAGGTTATTTTTTGCCAGCATATCAACATCCATCAACTTGCTAAAGTATTTTTGCGCCGTATCACAAAGGATCGTCACAATCGTATGACCGGGGCCCATTTCCTGCGCCATTCGAATGGCACCGGCCACATTTACACCACTGGAAAGGCCCAGTTGCAGACCCTCTTTGATGTTCAGGTCATAAAGGACGTTCAGGGCTTCCACATCGTCAATCTGGTAGGGCATATCGACGGTCAAACCTTCCAGATTGGCGGTAATACGACCCTGACCAATGCCTTCACTGATGGAGCTGCCAGATGATTTCAGCTCGCCGTTTTTATAATATTCATACAAGGCTGCGCCCATTGGGTCGGCAATCCCGATTTTGACGTCTTTTTTGCGGGCACGCAGGGCATCTGCAATCCCGGCAAGGGTGCCGCCGCTACCCACGGCGCAAATAAAGCCGTCAACTTTACCGGCTGTTTGTTCAAAAATTTCGGGGCCCGTTGTTTTGAAATGGCCCAGCTTGTTGGCCACATTATCAAACTGGTTGGCCCAGATGGCACCGTGATCGCTGCTCGCGGCAATTTCTTCGGCAAGGCGGCCAGAATATTTCACATAGTTTCCCGGGTCTTTATAGGGTTTTGCAGGAACAAGACGTAAATCAGCGCCGCAATATCGAAGCAGGGCTTTCTTCTCGTCTGTCTGGGTTTCGGGCATGACGATGACAGTCTTGTATCCCTTGGCATTGGCAACCAGTGAAAGTCCAATCCCTGTGTTACCAGCAGTTCCCTCAACAATGACCCCGCCCGGCTCCAGTAGGCCTTTTTCTTCTGCATCTTCGATAATCGCAAGGGCTGCGCGGTCCTTGACAGAGCCACCGGGGTTCAGAAATTCAGCTTTCCCATAAATATCGCAGCCCGTTGCCTCGGACGCAGCGGTAAGGCGGATCAGTGGGGTGTTTCCGATGGTGTCGACGAAGTTTTTGCGGACTATCATGATATTCTCTGTGAAAAAGACTAATTGGCACTAAATTACTGTTAATCTAGGTAATAACACAAAGTTTCGCAAGAGGGCTGTATTGATCCTGTGACGGCGGTCCGAAAATCTGTTCTTTTCAAGAAAACGTTGGAGAGAGAATTAGCAATCAATAGTTGTTATGTTTTGCGATGAGATAGTATAATTTTATTATTCTAATACTTTAATCGTGGCTGAAAAATGTTAAAATTTTTGAAGCAATACAAATTTCAATTCGTGCTTCTGAATATATTTGTGATCTTCCCTTATTGTTTTGGAATGGTAATTTATCCAATAATTCGTGAGGGAAGTTGGGTTCATTTGCAAAGTGTATGGTCACATTGGCAAACTTTTAATGTTGCAATGATTGCATTTATAGCCAGCATAATTGCGTTGAGCATTTCACACGTTCAAAATGAAAAGCTGAGACAAAGGCGCTTTACGTCAGCTCGAGCCTTTTTACCTCAAGCGCTAAGTAATTTGATCTCATATTGCAAGGAAACTTACAGATTTATTGATGAAGCGTATCAAATGATAGAGAGTAATGGCATTAATGACGTACCGAACACTTTGCCGACTGTTCCAAAAATAGATGAAAATGTGTTTCTTACTTTTGAAAAATGCATTGAACACGCCGATCCGAACGTAGGAGAAAAACTATGTGAGATCTTACGTGACTTGCAGGTCCATACGGCGCGAATTAACACCTTGGGGGATGATATTAAAAATCCGCATTTAATTGTTATGCCAGAGAATGTTGCAAGTCAGTATTTTGACGCAGCGAAAATTACAGCATATGCAAATCAACTTTACGATTTTGCTCGTGGTAAGGGCGAATACTCCGAAAAGTCATTAGAAAAAGCAGATTATACAACAGCGCTACTTAATCTTGATTGGCAGTCGATGGATACACGGCATATCAGAGAGTATCTAGATAGAAAATTTTCAGTTTAGATTTTAGAATTTCAAACATCGCTCAGCATTGCTCAAAAATATGATTTATGCATTGGGGTTAACCTTTTGTCATTATTTCCTGTGTTAATGTCCTGCCAAGGAGTTGCTGTAAGAATGATAAACGGGGGCCTTGGTGCGTCAAAAGTTGGTAAACTCATTGCAAAGTGAGTGTAGTATGGACGCGAGTACGAGCGCTGTAATGACGCAGGACGAGAATCTTTTTCGAAACCTGATGGACGGGGCGGCGATTGCCCTTGTTGTAACCCGTGATGATCATTTTCTTTTTGCCAATGAATTTGCCAATGAGCTTTATGGGCTCGCTGGAAAAAGCCTTGTTGGACGCTGTACGTTTGATTTTCACCCTGACCGCGAATGTCATGCCGAGTTTCAGAAACTGCTTCGCAAGCATGACCGCGTTAAAAATTATAGCCTAAAATTACGCACGGACGACGGCCAATCAAAAACGATCCTCTATACCACCACCAAAGGGTATTATGACGGTAAGCCTGCCTTTTATTCTGTCCTTCAGGACTTTACCGAACTGGCGCAAAGCCACGCAAAATTTGAACGTCAGGAAGAGCAGCACAAACGTATTCTGGAGTTAATGCCAGATGCGGTTCTTGTGCAGGCAAAGGGTAAGATCCTCTATTCCAATCAAATGGCAGTTCAGCTATTTCGCGCAACGCATAAAAATGATCTGATTGGCCAAGCGTCAATTTCCCTTGTTGTGCCTGAAATGCGTGACGAAGCCTACAATCTTCGCCGGAGAGTGGAGGAGCAGGACCTGGCAACCCATCTGGACATGCGTCACTTGCGCCTTGATAACACCGATTTTCCCACGCGGCTATATATGCAGCCGGTCAATTGGGATGGGGAAAAAGGGACGCTGCTGATTATTCGGGATATGTCCAAAGCTCAGGAAAACCTCGAAAAACTTCATCGAAAAGACCAGGAAATGGAAATGGCGCAGGAGATGGGCCAAACCGGTCACTGGCGGATTGAATTTCCCAGCCTGAATGTGACCTGGTCGCGAACAATCTATAAAATTCACGGACTTGATCCAGAGACAACATCGCTGGATATCGACTTGGCGAAATCGCTGGTTATACCTGAAGATCGGGCCAATATGATCGACGCGATCAACAACACTTTACGCAAACGCGAACCCCATAATTATGAAGTCCGGCTAATGACCCCCAGCGGCGAGTTGCGCAGTATGATGGGATCTGTGCTGCCGGAATTTGATGAGAGCGGTGAAGTGAATTCTGTCTTTGGCTTTGCGCAGAATGTAACGGCTCAGCGTGATCTGGAAGAAAAGCTCCGCCAATCGCAAAAAATGGAAGCTGTGGGGCAGTTGACCGGCGGGATTGCCCATGACTTTAACAATCTTCTGGCGGTTATTCAGGGCAACGCCGAGCTGTTGCTGGAGCCCGATACAGTGCCCGAAGCTTCGCGGGAACGTATGCTGCAGGCTATCGTATCCGCATCCGAGCGCGGCGCCGATCTTACGCGAAACATGCTGGCCTTTGCCCGTGAACAGCGTCTGCGACCTATTGTGGCGACGCTGTCGAATTCGGTGAACTCCTCAATTGCCATGCTACGGCGCACTATTGAGGAAGAAATTGATATTAACGTCGAAATTACGCCCTATCCCTGGTCCTGTCAGGTTGATCCGGGGCAGCTGGAAAATGCGCTGATCAATCTGGTTCTGAACGCCCGCGATGCCACCCCAAAGGGGGGGCGCATCGATGTGTCGCTGGAAAATCATCACCAGCAAGCGACGCAGCAGATTTTGGGAGAAGAAATTCCCGAAGGCGATTATGTTGTTTTAACAGTCTCCGATACCGGTTCAGGTATACCGCCCAATAAAATCAAACATGTTTTCGACCCGTTTTTCACAACCAAGGAAGTGGGCAAGGGGACGGGGCTTGGGCTCTCTATGGTCTATGGTTTTATCAAGCAATCATCGGGCTATGTCGCCATCCACTCCAAAGAGGATGTGGGAACAAAAGTCGCGGCATATTTCCCGCGGGTTTTGGAAGATTAACACGACCGCGACCTTCTTTTCCAACAAGCCTATATTGAACTACTTTTAGGCGTATTATGGGCATATGCGCCATCTTTGCGATACATTGCTGAAATCGCTCGCTCTCTTTAAAGATTTTATTCGCTTCCCATCTATTGATTTATATGGGAAAACTGAATTATCTAATTAAGTGTTCCTATAAAGTATTGTTTTTTATCAATATTTTTTATTCCTGTGCGAGGCGAGTAGCTAATAAATTTTTTCGCCTTGGGCCGGGGAAACTTTGCTTATGGGCAGGATTCGCTGATGATTCTTTAGCCAATTTTCAAAAATATACACTTATAAGTGAATTTTGAAGCGATCGGTTTATCTATACGTGCAAAAATACCTAAAATTTATCAAAAAACAGGGTTAATTCTTTACTAATGTTTGAAACAAATCTACTTGTACATTGAATTATTTAGTTTTTTAGATGTGCATCATCATAAAAATGGTGACGTTTCTTATGGGTTTGCAATTTACGCTGCTGACCGGTTTGAAAAAGTAGTGATTTATCGCGCAAATCATTGATAGCGATGAAATAAAACACAAGAAGACTGCTGGATATTATTAATCGAAGGGGCGTGATTACGTCGCTCCTTCTAGCCATTCTTGGTGGTGTAATTTAGTGAATTGGGGACAACATGTTTAAAAAATTATTGATTGCTTTAGGCGTGACTTTCGCAATGGCGGGCAGCGCAAACGCAGCGCTTAAATCTTATGATATTTCTTGGATCGGCGCTAACAACTACACATTGTCAGGTCAGTTTACGTTCGATGATGCAACTGCGGGGGCGTCGGTTGATCAGACGGAGCTTACTTATTTCTTTATCGAAGGTTTTTTAAACGGGACTTCGCTTGGTACATATCGCGGTCCTGTTTATAATTTCAGCTTTGATGCGGTAACTGAAAGGCTGGGCGGTGGTTTTGGTGGTGTTAGTAACGAGTCAAATGGCCAGATCTGGAATGTTCCCGTTGGGAGGCGAACTGCTGGGATTGGACTTGATTCAGGGATACATTCACAAGGCCTCTATTTGAACGGTATTAGATACCGGGACAGCATATTAGGACTTGAACAGAATGGCTCTGGTTTAACAGCAACGCTAACACCATCTGCAGTTCCACTTCCGGCAGCAGCCTGGATGTTTATTGCGGGGCTGACAGCACTATTTGGTGGCAAATGGCGCCTGAAGCGCAAGGCGCTCGCAGCGGCCTGAAATTCCAAACTCTGAAACGACAAAAAGCGAGGCTGTAATGCCTCGCTTTTTTTTGTCTTTGCTGCCGAAATTCACGCCAAAGTGGATGGGGGAACAAAAGTCGCGGCAGTTTTTCCCGCGGGTTTTGGAAGATTAAGGCGTTTGCGACCTTCTTCTCCAGCGAGCCTAGATTGAACTACTTTGAAGCGTATAACAGGCATATGCGCTGACTTTGCGATAAAATGTAGAAGTCGGCTGCTCTCTTTAAAGTTTTTAATCGCTTCCCATCAATTGGTGTTTATGGAAAAGTGAAATATCTAATTAAGTATTGTTGTAAAGTATTGTTTTATATTCGCATTTTTAGGTGTGTGCGGGGTAAATGTCTATTAAAATTCTTTTGACTGGGGCCGTGGAAGCTTTGGCCAAGGGCATGATCCGATGGTGATTCTAGGAAGTATTCTCAAATTTTATACACTTATGAGTATGATGTAGGTGCGAATGATTATCTATGCGTGTAAAATAGATAAAATTCTAAGAAAAATAAGGTTAATTCTTTACTAATGTTTGGAACCAACTTAATTCTACGCTCAGTAGCTTAACCGTTGAGTGAGGAATATTCATGAAAAGAGTAGCGTTTCTTATAGTTTTACAATTTATGCTGTTTGCCGGCTTGGCTAATGCAGCGACCTATCGTGTGGATTTAAATGCGACGGTTAATGGCGGTGGATCAATTGTGGGATACTTCACATTTGATGATACGGGACTTAACCATCCAGGGAATAATTACGATCTTTCTGCCTCGATGGAATCTGATCTTTACATCGAAGCCTC
Organism: Sneathiella sp.; assembly: GCA_034669685.1. GTDB lineage: Bacteria > Pseudomonadota > Alphaproteobacteria > Sneathiellales > Sneathiellaceae > Sneathiella. The sequence continues at coordinate 962,080 of JAXMOU010000001.1, read as the reverse complement.
TCTGGGAGGGGACACTTATATCTTCACTGAAGATAACGCGAGCGTCACCAAACTCCTTTTTACCGGATATAATAACCTGTACACGTTCTCAGTTGGCGGTGACATCGGAGGGCCAGCAAGTTTATCGGTAAGTCCAGAGTATGCGCCTGATTTCTATGTCACGAAAAGTTATTCCATGTTCCTTAACGAAGCCGCTGAATATACCAACACAATTGGGGGCGTGACTTTTAGCATGTCCGAAGTTGAGGTATCTGCGGTTCCGCTGCCTGCAGCGGCCTGGATGTTTATTGCGGGTCTGACAGCGCTATTTGGCGGTAAATGGCGTCTGAAGCGCAAAGCGCTCGTAGCGGCCTGAAATTTTTGAAATTTGTACGTTTAAAGCGGGGCTTTTCAGCCTCGCTTTTTTGTTGCCTGATACAAAACTCGCCTCAATCGTAGAGGGTGCAGCTTGATAATGATTCTGGGAGATGTTTCTCGAAAAGCACACTTATAAGTATTGTTTGTGTACATATGATTATCTGTGCGTGCAAAATAGGTAAAATTTTTCAAAAAAATAAGGTTAATTCTTTACTAATTTTTGAGGCCAATTTAATTACATGCTTAGTAGCTTAATTATTATCGAGGAAAAATATGCTTAAAAAAATAATCATCGCCGTGGGCTTTAGCTTTATGATAGCCAGCAGCGCGAATGCAGCTCTTAAATCTTATGATATTTCTTGGATCGGGGCTAACAACTATAGTTTGTCAGGTAAGTTTACGTTTGATGATGAGACAGCAGGAACGGATGTTGATCAAACAGAACTGACCTATTTCTTTATCGAAGGTTTTTTGAATGGAAACTCGCTTGGCACCTATAGCGGCCCTGTCAAAAATTTTAATTTTAATACGGTGACAGGTAAACTTGGCGGCGGCTATCAGGGGGCTAGTAATTCTACGGACGGGCAATCGTGGAATGAACCTGCTAATGTCTACCCGACACCACCCACAAATGGTGTTGGTTTTGGGTCTGGCCTATATCGGCAGTTGCTATCCTCAAATGGGGAAGTCTTTTACGATAGTTCCTTATTTCTTGACCAGTATGACTCTGGATTGACAGCAACACCTTCTGCCGTACCATTGCCAGCGGCCGCCTGGATGTTCATCGCGGGTCTTGCGGCCCTGTTCGGCGGCAAATGGCGCCTGAAGCGCAAAGTAGGCTTAAAAGTAGGCTTAGCTGCCTAAAAATTTACAATGTAATCCGTAAAAAAGCGGGGCGGAAGCGCCTCGCTTTTTTTTTGCCTGAGGCAAAAATTTCCTCTTTCAGGCTTTATTGAATGGCTGCTTATCCACAAAAAAAGCCAGTCTTTGGCAGTGCCAGCAGGACTTTAAAATAATACCTAACCACATCACAAAGATGCGTTGATTGATTCTTTGATTAAACTTCAGGTTCTTCATTTTGTTAACAAACAGGGTTAATAAAATTCACCCTATGGCTGTTATTTAGTGAAATCTTTTATAATTCGACATACTTTAAGTTGAAAATTAGATAAAATTTTTCACAAAATTTAACTTTTCCTATTATTTTGTGAAAATAAATGCTTATTTTTTCACCATTGGGGGCGCAGCCTCATTTCTTGTTTCTCCATAGGTAGTATAGAGAAAGTCTTAATTTAGTAAATGGTGTGAGCTAGTTGACTGGAGAGCGAGAAAATCGATGCTCTCGAGGGGGGCAGATGAAAAAATTGATGATTTTGATCGCAGTTCAGTTTTTCGCGATCACAAGTGTAGCCAGCGCAGCGAGTTATCGCGTTGATGTCAGCGGCCAGACGGTCACAGACGGATGGGACATGAGTGGTTATTTCACCTTTGATGATCCAGATGCCAATGGTTTTGGTGGTGAGATCCCAACGGAAATGTCTATTCAGTTCGTGCAGGCCGGATCGGGATTGTCTACTATTGTATTTGATCTGGGCAATGCCGGTTTTAAGAGATTAGACCATGGATCCTACTATCGGTTTCAACTGGGCGGAAAGGCTGGCGGGATTGGACCCGTTATGGCAGCGAATGATGCCGATTTCTATTTTAGCCTCCTCACCGGCTCACCGGGTTTTGGATATTTTAGGCCATCAGCCAATTCGGGTTTGCTGACTTTTGGCGCTCTTTCAGTTGACGTTCAAGAGCTAAACCTTTCGACGGTTCCACTTCCAGCAGCCGCTTGGATGTTCATTGCAGGTCTTGCCGCGCTGTTCGGTGGCAAATGGCGGCTCCTTCGCCGCACGCCAGTTACCGCGTAAGCTTTGAGGGAAGGATAAAGCTATGAAAAAATTAATGATTTTAGTTGCACTGTCGTGCTTTGCAATTGCCAATGCGGCAAGTGCCGCGACCCATAAAGTGTCTTTCAACGGGGCTTTTGATACAGACTGGCAGATGAGTGGATATCTCACTTTTGATGATACAGGGTTAGATAAGACGGGTACTAATTTTGCCCCTTCCAGTGATTTTTCATCTGAACTTGATATATGGGTAACAAATCCATTATCTCCCGCATCACCAGTGCAGTTCACCCCGGCAACTGCAACATTATATGGTATTTTCTACGATGGGTCTGGCAATCTGAAGAAGCTTGAGATTGGGGGCAATGAATTTGGTGCACCAGGATCCGTTGGGATTGCAAATGGGCCAAACTTTTACCTGACTCTGAAATTTGAGCCGTCGCTAGATGTTTCTGGCGCGTTTATTGAAGCGCCGGGCTCAACCCTTAAATGGGCTAATAATTTCACCTTTGATATTGAAGAAGTCAATGTCTCCGCCGTTCCACTTCCAGCAGCAGCCTGGATGTTCATCGCGGGTCTTGCGGCCCTGTTCGGCGGCAAATGGCGCCTGAAGCGCAAAGTAGGCTTAAAAGTAGGCTTAGCAGCCTAAAAATTTACAATGTAATCCGAAAAAAAAGCGAGGCGGAAGCGCCTCGCTTTTTGTTTTTTCTGCGGCCAGTAAGTCGCTTAAATATTCTGCCCGCCGGAGACTTCAACGCGTTGGGCAGTCATCCATTGGGTGTCGGTGGACAGGATGCTGGCGATCGCACTGCCAATATCATCGGGAAGACCAACCCTTCCCATGGCGGTCATACCGGCAATCATCTGATTAAGGTCTTTGTTGTCCCGCACGGCACCGCCGCCAAAATCCGTCTCAATTGCGCCGGGGGCCAGCGTGTTGACAGCGATTTTGCGGTCTCCCAGCTCTTTGGCCAGATATTGAGTGAGCACTTCTATGCCCCCCTTCATGGTGGCGTAGGCAGCATAACCGGGCAGGGAAATGCGCGTCAGGCCGGATGATACATTAAGGATCTGTCCGCCATCCTCCAAAATCGTGTGAAGCTGCTGGGTGAGGAAGAATACGCCTTTCAAATGAACCGCATACATTTGGTCAAAATCTTCTTCGGTTGTCTCTGCAAAGGTCTTGAAAACGCCAAAACCTGCATTGTTGACGAGGAAGTCAAAACGGCGACGGGCCCATTTTTCGTATAAAATGGAGGCCAGCCGGTCTTTAAAGACACCAAACCCGGCGGTATCCATTATATCCAGCGGCAGCGCCGCTGCCTTGCCGCCTTGGCTTTCAATGTCAGCAACAACCGCCTTGGCGGAATCTATGTCTTGATTGTAGGTGACAATCACATCAATCCCTTTTCGGGCCAGATGCAAGGCGGCATTTTTTCCAAGGCCGCGGCTACCACCAGTGATTAGGGCAATTTTCTGTTTCATAAGGCTCTCCTGAACTGTAAGGAGCCCGGACCGTAAAGGAGCGCCTTTAAATACGCCTGCCAAATGATCCGAAAAACTTGCCTGATTTTCCAAATTACCAGATTTTTGGATGCAAAATACACGAGGCCACGATATAGAAATATATTGAATTTGGAGGCCGCCACCATGATTGACACTGATCTCATCTCTCGCGTTTGTCGGTATGCGGCATCTGTTTCTGCGCCTGAAGCACCCTATGAAACAGGGATTGCCGGCTTTTCATTTATCCGCTCCCATCACGAGACAATGATCGAAGCGGTTGTCTATAAACCCCTGTTATGTCTTGTCTTGCAGGGGGCAAAGGAATCCTATCTGGGGGGCCGAAAAGTCAAATTTTCTAAGGGTGACAGCCTGATCGTCAGCCTTGATCTGCCGTCTTTATCCCGCATTACCGATGCTTCCGCCGAAAGGCCCTATGTGGCCTTGGCGCTGGAGCTGGATATTGAAATCATTCGTGAATTGAGCGCCCAGCTCAAAGAGATGCCGGAACCCTCTGAATGTGCGGCTGCCATGATTGCGGATGCTGCGGATCCTGTTTTAGCCGATGCCATGAGCCGAATGTTCGATCTGGTCGAAAAACCGAAAGACCAGAAAATCCTGTTGCCATTGTTAATGCGTGAAATCCACTATCGCCTGTTGCAGGCAGGGCATGGGGAAATGATCCGCCGTCTTGCCCGTCAGGACAGTCGTGCCAGCCGCATTTCACGGGCCATTGCAAATATCCGTGCCAATTATACGCAAGGATTGAATATACAGGAACTGGCACGGGAGGTGGGGATGAGCAGCTCCAGTTTTCATGAACATTTTAAAGCCATTACGGCAACAACACCGCTGCAATATCAAAAGGATCTTCGTCTGATCGAAGCCCGCAATCGGCTGCAAGCGGGGAGCAATACGGTCACAACTGTTGCTTTTGAAATGGGTTATGAAAGTCCCACCCAGTTCAGCCGGGAATATACCCGGAAATTTGGAAGCTCCCCACGGAAAGACCTGCAACTTTTTTTATAGGTTAATATAATAAAATTCTACTTTAAATTTATTTAAAACTGTCTATAAGGGGGAATATATTGATAGTTGCATAACTCGTAGGAATGAAAACATGATTAAAAAAATAATGATCGCCTTGGGCGTTAGTCTGGCGATGATGGGGAGCGCGAACGCCGCCCTCAAATCCTACGATATCTCCTGGGTCGGTAGTAATAATTACTCAATGACAGGTAACTTCTCGTTTGATGCTGCGACAGCAGGTCCGGTTGTTGATGAAACGGAGTTGAGCTCTTTCTTTATTCAGGGCTTCCATAATGGTAACTCCGTCGGCAGTCATAGCAGCGCAGTAGAAAATTTTAATTTTGATGCGACAACAGGCAATTTCCTGGTGGGGGGTTCTAGCACATCGGATACTGGGCAACGTTGGAACTCTGGGGGGACAGGTTTTGGGTTTAGCTCTAGGAGGTACAGTCAGGGTTTTACGTTTGATGGTTCCTTTTATAGCGTAACCTCCATTAATATTGGTTACGTAGATTCTACACTAGAAGCCTCATCACTCTCCACGGTTCCGTTACCGGCGGCATTGCCGCTTTATGCCGCGGGTATGGCCGTTCTGGGGTTCTTTGGCTATCGCCGCAAACGGTCAAATCTTGCAACGGCTTGATCGTTCCCCTAAAAAAGATTCTTAAAAAACGGTCCTTCGGGGCCGTTTTTATTTGGCCTTTTTATAGCGCCAGGCACCGCGTGGAAATGTCAATGACATCATCTGTTTGATAGCGGTGAACCTGTTTATATGATAGGAAAAAGGGGGTGTGTGAACTCATATAGGTTGAAACCGTGCCCGGCAGCCCTAGATTGAGTGCAGGGGGAGTGGCGCTGGCAAAATGGGATTAAATGGCTTGGCAGGCGTCCGATTGTAGGGGGTCTAGCGGATCAAATGGTCTGTACAGGTCCGCATAATGGTCAGGTTTCGCGATGGGCCGCCGCAAAGAGTTAGGAAGTAGACGTTGGACAGCCAAACCCTGCCTGATAATTTCAGGTCAATAGAGCGCCGAAAAATTAACGACCTGCAAGATTTGAAAAGCAGGTCTGCCAGAACCCTGTTTAAATGGTGGTCAAGCTTCTCACCTTCGGCTCCTTGCCGCGATGATTTTGACATTATCAATCTTCCGTCAATCGCCGCAGATGTTTATCTGCTCTCGGTTCTGTCACCGAACCGGTATATGTATCGGTTGAGCGGGGACCAGGTCGCCTATCTGGTCGGTCGGCGCTATTCCATGAAAGAAATCTCGACAGACAGTGAAGATGTGACGGATGCCAGTTTTGCCGAATATTTGAGCTGGACCATTGCAGCGGGCGGAGTGAACGGTTGCGTCGGCAGTCTGGAATTTTTTGGCAAAGACTTTTTGAATTTTGAATCTGTCGATTGCCCCTTGATAGATGCTTCCGGAAAAACAACGCATATTATCGGCACCCTGTGCCAATTGTAATTATTCTAAAATCTCACCCTGGCTGACTGGGGGCGGGGTTAATGTTTGCGCCAGTTCAATGAAATCAGCGACATCATAATCAAATGCCACCGGCTTTGCCTCTGGTGTGCGGCCCGGGCCATATTCCAGCGGGCGGTTCACATAAGCGGTTTTCATGCCCGACTGCATGGCCGCTTCCAGATCTTTTGCGTGGCAGGCCACCATCAGGACCTGCTCGGCGGGAAACTGCAACATGTCGACCACATCTTGATACAGGATCAGATCCGGTTTGACTTTCTTGAAAAAGTCGGCGGAAATAATCCCATCCCACGGCAGTTTATTGGCCTTGGCAATATCCAGCAGGCAGCGGTAATCACCGTTGGAAAATGGCATAATCAGGAAGTTTTCTTTTAACTGGCTGAGGCCTTCGGGCACATCTGCCCATACATCCAGCCGGTTCCAGGCCAGATTGAACTGCGCAATCTCCGCTTCGCTTAAACCCGTTATGTTATAGGCGGCGAGCAGTTCTTCCAATTTCTGGCGGTGAAGGTCGGCGGTCGGCATAATCGGCATTTCCCCCGATGCGATTTTGCCCAGCATTTTCATATAGCCATCAATCCGCCATTTCAGGACAAATTCCCCCCACGGCACCTCAATGCCCAGGCGGTGGCCGAGGGTTTCGCCCTCGCGGACGACCGATGAATACCAGTCGGTCACCGTGCCAAATACATCAAAGCATAAAACTTTTATCGGGGGTGTCGGTGTCATGAAGGCCTCTGTTTATTTTTATCTCTTCAGGCGATCATAGACTGGAAATCATTGGATAGGCAATTGCCGCTGGAGTGGGGCAATTCCAATTTGAAGGCGGATGCAATTTCGTTCAAAAAAAGCAGAAGATGATTTGCGTCATCTTCTGCTTCTGCCGGGGAGGATTAGGCGGCCTGAATCTCTTTCAGGAATAGCTCAATGTCATTTTTGAGGTCATGGGACAGCCGATCCAGAGATTCTGACGCCGATAGCACCTGTCCAGCGGCTGCACCCGTTTCCTGGGATTTAACCGATACCAGTTCGATTTTTTGAGAGACTTCTCCTGTGCTTTTCGAAGACTGCTGCACATTCCGGGAAATCTCGTTGGTTGCGGCAGACTGTTCCTCAACGGCCGAAGAAATGCCCGTTGTGGTCGCGCGGATGGACTGAATGACTTTTGAAATCTTTTCAATCGCCCCAACGGTACCGTCGGTGGAAGCCTGCATTTCATTGATCTGCAGCGAAATTTCCTCCGTTGCTTTTGCCGTCTGATTGGCCAGATTTTTCACTTCACTGGCGACAACGGCAAATCCTTTACCCGCTTCCCCGGCGCGGGCCGCTTCGATTGTTGCATTCAGGGCGAGCAAGTTGGTCTGGCCTGCAATGTCATTGATAAGGTTGATGACTTCACTGATTTTTTTCGCCGATACGGCCAGCTCGGAAACGGTCTTCGTCGAATTATCGGCTTCCACAACCGCATTTTCTGAAATCGTCGCGGCCTGATTGGTCTGCCGGCTAATTTCACCAATGGCTGAGGTCAGCTCTTCTGCGGCAGAGGCAACCGTCTGCGTATTGGTTGAGGCTTCCAAAGCCGCAGCGGCAACTGCAGAGGATAGGGTTTTCGTCCCATCCGCGGTTTCCACAAGGCTGTTGGCGGTGGTTTGCAATTCTGTTGCAGCGCCGGTCAAGGTGGACAAAAGCTCGGCGATTTTAACGTCGAACGCGTTGATAAGGGCCTGAATATGGTCAGCCCGTTTCTTTTGTGCCTCGGCTTCGGCTCTTTCTCTTTCCCGCTCGGCTTCCAGCCGGGCTTCTTCTTTTTTCTGCTCTTCTCGCTCGCGTTCCAGCTGTTGCTGTTCATGTGCTCTTGCTTCTGCTTCCAGTCGCTTCTGCTCAATCGCGCTGTCTTTGAACACTTGCAGGGCCATCGCCATATCCCCAATTTCATCGGAGCGATCTTTTGAGGGAACCTCTACGTTCAGATCGCCCGATGCCAGAATATTCATGGCACCAATGACGGAGACAAGTGCCTTCACAATGCTGCGGGCAAAGAAGAAGCCAACGCAGGACACAAGCAGTAACAGCACAACGCAAATAAGCGCCATATTGTTTCGCATACTCACAACGGGGGCCAAAAATTCGGCTTGATCAATCTCGACGATCATTGCCCATTTGGTGCCCATGAATTCAATGGCTGAATATTCGGAAAAGACGGCCATACCGCGATAGTCCGTTGCATTCATCACACCGGATTTTCCAGCCAGCGCCTGTTTAACCGGCTCGGTTTCGATTTTCCGCTGAAGAATTGTGGTCTCTTTGGAAAAGCGGGAGTCGCTCCGCATCAGGAAGTCTGAACCAACCAGATAGCTTTCGCCCGTCTCCCCAAGGCCTGCCTGGTTCTGCATAAGACTGTTAATGCGGCCTATGGGAATTTGTATGGCAACAACCCCAATGGTGACATTGCCAACGGTGACTGGCATTCCAATGAAGCTGGCGGGCGCGCCGTTGCTAGGGGCGTAGGCACTAAAATCCTTGAAAAATTGCTGATCGGCAGACTGGGCGTTTTTGGCCGCCGCGAACACTTCGGCAAGGTTCGTTTTATTCCATTCGCCATTTTCAAAATTGGTGGCAAAATCAGGTTCTTTATAAACGCTGTAGATAAGGTTGCCCTCTAAATCAAAAAGGAAGACATCATAATATCCCCGCGCTTCCAGATATTGTCGAAACCACGGGTGATAGCGTTTATGCAACTGCGTATATTCTGAACTATCAGAAGCGGCATCCAGTTTGTCTTTTTCGCCGACAGGGTATTTGTTGCTGCGAATATATAAATCCTGCAAGGTGGATTTCGCGTCGCCCGACAGGTTGAGCCACGCCAGACTGAAAGAAGACAGCGCCTCGGACACCATTGGACTGGCGGCCGTTACGGCAAGATCCTTCTTGATGTCCGTGAACAGATTTGTCATGGCGGCTTTTCGGGACGTCAGTGCCAGGTTTAGCTTCTGCTCAACTTCGTTTTCTAAAGATGCAGACGCTTGAAAGTAAGCGGTCACACCCAAAGCAATCGCCAGAAAGAGAGACGCACTCACAACAAGTAGGGGAAGCTTTTGAGAGATTTTCAGGTTTAATAGACGCATCAAGGGGGTCCTTATATACACTTTTTCGAATGTTAAGGCGGGGGTAAGTCCTTAAATTTAAAAGTATATTTATTGTTGACTAAATTATTGTTTCTTGTAGCTGCTTATGTGTAAATTTTTGTTTAATTTTGAGCGGTTTTAGGCAGGAAAAGAGCGAATTTGATTAGTATCAGGCATCCTTTTCGAACCTTTTCCCCGTGCAGAGATTTACAGCATCGGATAGGCCCGCTAAGGTTTAAAAAACAACCAACAAGTGAGCGATTAAAGCCATGTCTTTTAAAACCAGTCACCTTGATGCCAAAATCACTGAATTTGCAACCTATCTGGGCACCCATCGATTAGAGTGGGAGGCGCGCAAACAGGCCCCAAAAGAGATGTTCACCCGCGCCAGCGAGCTTGGCCTGCTCGGGCTTGAAACTGCAATCGGGCACGGGGGACTTGGGGCGCCTTTTTCCGATAAGGTTGAGGTTGCGCGGCGTCTCTCGCGCAGCACAATGGCGGCCACCTTTGCCATGATCAACAGCCAGAATGTGGCGGCGCGCCTGCGCCAGAGCGGGCATGCAAAACACCACCAGATGGCCGATGATATTATGGCCGCCAAACGGATCGGCTGCACAGCGTTAAGCGAACCCCATGCTGGCAGTGATTTTGCCGCCATCACCACCGCCGCGGTTAAGGGAGACGGGGGCTGGCATCTCAATGGCAGCAAAGCCTGGATCACCAATGCGGCCTACGCCGATACCATTATGCTATATGCCCAAACTGATCCGGCCAAGGGCTGGCGCGGCATTGCCAGTTTTGTTATCGACGCCCGCAAAGACGGGTTTCGGCGCGGAGAGATTTATAAACTGATCGGCGGTCATGCAATTGGCGCCGGTGAATTTCATCTGGAAAATTACGTTGCTCCAGAGGAAGATTTGCTCAGCCCACCGGGCGAGGCCTTTAAACTGGCCATGAGTTCGATCAATGGCGCGCGCACCTATGTGGCTGCCATGTGCGTAGGTATGATGGAAAATGCGCTTGAACTTGCCGCAGCCTATACCAAAGAGAGAACCGCCTTTGGCAAATCATTAATCTCGCATCAGGGCATCGCCTGGTCGCTCAGTGATGTTCAAACCCAGATCGCGGCATTGTCTGCCCTGGTTGAAAAAGCGGCCACCACGATCGACAACGGCGAAGATGCGGTCCTTGCCGCCGCCCTTGCCAAGAAAATGGCCGGGGAAGTGACTATCCCGGCGATCACCGCCTGCATGCAAGCCATAGGCGCCAACGGCCTGCGGGAAGAGCATTTTCTGGGTCAGCACCTCGCCGCCGCCAAAATCGCCGCCTTCACCGACGGCTCCACCGAAATGATGAAAGAGCGCATCGCCGCTTATTTGTGAGGGGGCGGTTTTAAGGTGAGGCGTCGATATTTTGCTGGAACATAACTTTTAAAAACACTAGGCTAAGTTGTGGATTTAATCCTGTTATTTGATGAGTTTTCTATGTTGCGCATATTTATTATTGGTTTCGTTCTTTTCGCTTTTACGGGCTGCGCTTCAATGCACGATGGACACGACAGGCTTGGGATGAAAAGTGGCGATTTTCACTCTTTGCCGATCGAAGAAGCGCAAAACCGCCTGAAAGATAAAACGATTAGAGTTCTTTCCAGAACTGCAAATATGTTTTATTTCTCAAATACAGAGAAAGCATATGTTTGGTCCGATGCTTTTAAAACAGTAAAGGAAGTCGATTGGAGTATCGAGCGTATCCCTGCGGGAGATCGCTACATGGTTTGCTTCAAGCAATATTATGAAAGCTCGCCAGGTTGGTACACTAATAAAACTCTATATTTAATCGAGTTTTATCAAACAGAGCGTAATAATAGTTATGTTAAGGAATGTGGTGATTATTCACAGTTTGCGGCAGTGAGCCACGTCTCTGAAAAATCAGACATTTTTAATTTGACGAGTAAAGTAAAGCCACCGGTTGATATCAAGACTTGGTATGGACAGTACAAGTCTTTTGCAGAGCTAAAGCAAGAGATTGCGGAAGCAAAAAGCAAATCACAATAAGGTGGGGGGTAGAAGTTGTATCCGCAGCCTAACCCCTGAAAATCGCGTTGCCTCTCATGCAAAAGATATCCATTTTCCTGATTGCGTAGAGTTGATAAGATGCGGGCGAATTTCTTTTTTGGAGTAACTGATGTCTACGCAATCCCTTCGCCCGTTTCACCTTGCGTTTCCTGTTGATGATCTGGAAGCCGCCCGCGGCTTTTATTTGGGGCTGCTGGGCTGCCGGGAAGGGCGCAGCTCCCCCGATTGGGTGGATTTTGATTTTCACGGCCATCAGATCGTCGCGCATCTGGCGCCCAGCGAATGCGGAACAGCCGCAACCAGTGCGGTTGACGGACACGGCGTACCGGTTCGCCATTTCGGTTTGGTGATGGAAATCGAAGCCTGGAAAGAAACCGCCGAACGGCTGCGCAATTCCGACATCGAATTTGTGATCGAACCCTACATCCGTTTTGAAGGGCAGCCGGGCGAGCAGGCGACCATGTTCTTCCATGATCCGGCGGGCAACGCCATCGAGCTGAAAGCCTTCCGCGACCTCAACCAGCTTTTTGAAAAATAGAAATCAGCAACCTTAGGGGAAGCAAAACACCCGTTGTGCATTTTGGGCAAATTCGCCCTCGGTAAAGCCATTGTTGCGGAGCGTTCGATAGCGGCCGACCATCTTGTCGGAAGAGCTTTGATCTGTGGTCCAGATGCCCCAGTACGGATCGCCTAAGGATCTCATCTGCGCCAGTTTGGCTTTCGCTTCGGCAACCGTGGGTAAATGCATGCCTTTGCTCTGGCAAAACGCTTTGGCATCGGCAAAATTTAAACGCTGAGGGTGATAGAGAAAGTCAGCCGGTTTCGATGTTGCCGCCGTGGGGGTGGTTGCTTTGCTCTGCGCAAATTGCTGTTCGCCAAACCCGTCCGGGGCAGGTCCCACATCCTGCGATGGGCCGCTTGCCAATTGATCCGCCTTTGCCTCTTCAAATGTATTGCGATAGGGGATCCTTTTGGCGGCTCGGTATCTGATGCGTTCAAAATCTTCAGCTGCAAGCCTGATCAGGTGGTTCCCTCGTGCATCTGCATCTTTTATATAGGACAGGCTGTAGGTTAAATCCGCCTGCATTTGCTCATTGCTCACAGGGGAACTGGGGGCAAGGTTGCCATATGTACCTTGCCAGGCTGTACAAATGGATAGCCGCTGCGCTTCGATTTGGGCCATCCTTTTCCGGATTGGACCATAAGGATTATCAAAGCAGGGACGACCATTTAAGGAGCAAGTGCATTTTGCTTTTACATTTTGACTGAGTTGTTGGTTCTGGTTCGATGCGCGCTGACCTGTTGGCAGCGGGGCAGGTGCGGCGGGCGCAGCCTTTGCCACGTTATTTTGGACCGGCTGCACGGTGGTGGCCGGACTTATCTGTGTGCCTTTGGGGGTAAGCGCCGGATTTAAAATATTGTCAAAGGTGAGCATTTTTGCGGCGTCTTTGGCTTTTGCGTTGGGCAGTTTTTGGGGCCAGTCGTTGAAAAAAGCCTGAATACATCCGTACCGGCCGCCACAATATTGCGCGACTACATCATATTGTTTTTGGCTTACCGGATTTGCCGTGTCTTGAAAACGCAACCGGCTTTCCATGCACATATACTCACTGCGACAGTCAATCGTGATGTTTAATCGGCGGTCCCGCTTTTTGCTTAAATCGAGGGTGGGATCTGACGCGGATCGTCGGCTGAATTGTTCCTGAAGGGCGTCATTAATATCCTCGGCATCATCGGCCGCATTGATGCGTTTGCAAAAGGGGCTTTTCTCGTAAATTTCATCGCGAAGCCAGCTAAGCGCGTTTGGAAGCGCGTCCACCAAATAGCTGTGGCAGGCTGTTTTAATTGTCTTGTCGAGCCGTTTTTCATACTGGTTTATGTCTTGCGCACCCGCGGTATTCAGCGACGTGACGAACAACAGGCCTGCGATATATAAAAACCGAAAAGCTGAACCAAACTTAAACATCATTTACCCTTTAATTTTTGTCAGAAGGCGGATCGCGGGTTGATAATAATCCGACGTCGTCTCAATTTTTCTCACAAAGCGTGACAGCTTTTTAAAAGCGCCCTGTTCATCTCCGCTCGCCAGTAGGGCTTGCGCCCAATAATATTCGGTCGTAGCATCAATCGGGACCGGCAAGGTGTCCAGCTTTATGAAATAGGGGAGCGCTGCTTCGGGTTTTCCGGCATTGAACAGGTCACTAATCTGTACCATTAGCTGATCACGCCGAACTGCCGGGGGCAATGCCCATGTTGCGGCTGCCTTTGCGGATTGTGTAGCTGGCGCTGGAGCCGGGCTCTGCGGTTGAATTTTTTGCGGCTCAACTTTGGCTACGGCCGAAGCGGCGGGCTTGCTGTTCATCAGGGCGAGTATTTGCGCACGGCGATTTTCTGAAATCAGGATTTCTGGAATTTCTTTCAAGGCGCGTTTGCACATGGTCTCAATACTTTGGGGACCGCATCCATCCAGCAGTGATTTCAGATTGGCAGGCAGAAAAGCATGAACCGGGTTTTTCAATACGACCTGATCTGGTCGGGTCGGTCTGTCCTTTAGGTCTTTGAGGAATTCCGGGCGCGAACCCAGTTTATAGGGCGTGTCTCCAAACCAGGAGTTGTCGATCACCATATAAGTGATTTCCCCTTTTTTGACTGCGATTTGTGTCGTGGGGAAGTTAAAACTGGCTTGGCGAGCATGAAATTTATGAGTCCCCGGCATAAGGGGTAACCAGATGTAGCCTTTATACTGGGTGGCGACAGGGATGTCGTTGAGGGTATAGATCAGGGGGAAATTCTGTGCCCCGAGGACAACAATTGCCAGCGCACCTGCATCGTCAAGTGATTGAGCTGTGACAACTTCTTCAACATTATTGGTGATTGTTTTGCTTAGCGGGGGTGGGGGCTCGCTATTGCTGATGCAACTCGTCAGCAGGGCGGAAACCAAAGCAATACCAGAAAAACGAAACAGGGTCGTGAGAGGAGAAAATACTCGGGATGCAAAAGGTGTCATTGAAAATCCGGACTTGGCTTGTTCTTATTTTTTCAATTCATCATATGAAAAAAAAGCATAACAAATCTTGCCTGTCAATTTTTTGACATTTAAGTCTTTTGTCTTTTTGCTAAATCCGTCTGGGTGTGCCGAGGAGGTGAAGTTGTCGGCATGTATCTGAAAGATGCGACCGCCTATACAATGTTTGATGATAGTCAGCTTCAAGCAAAAGCGATCAGCGAAGCCAAAGACAAAGGTCTAACCTTTGAAGATCTGGACGCCTATGTCTCCGGAAAAATAGAAGACAGGCTCAAGGCTAAATTTGGGGATCGGTTTGAGGTTGAAAACTTTGGCTATAGCGACGATGCGCCGCTTGCCGGAGAGTATTCAGAACAGTTCTTTGGGAAAGACAGTAAGTTCAAAGACCTGCAAGCCATGAGCTCTAAACTCGTTATGGACCCTAGCTTCTTTGCCGTCATGCGCGAGCGGTATCAGTAACCGCTTTTTATCAGGTTCTTCTTTGTTGTGCGAAGGAACTAACGGCGCATAAGGGCAGAAAAAGTGCAGCCCCCGCGCGGGCGAAGCTAGCCGCCGCGCGAGGGATATCACTTACATTTCGATTTCAATCGATTGCATGACTTTGCCATATCCGCCGGCCATCAGGCCGGTGATCTGACCGTCCGCCCGTGACAGATCAACCGTGATCAGGCTGGGGGAGGCAGGGGTCATGAAGTTACCCTGCTCAATGATAATCCGGTCTTGGTTCACGCCGAGGCGGTCATGGAGCAGGCAGGCCAGCGGTCCCGCTGCCATGCCCGTTGCCGCCTCTTCGTCAATGGCGTAGCGCGGCGCGAACATGCGGGTTGTTGCGTCATTTTTTGTGGCGGCCCGATCGGTGGTAAAGACGTAATAGCCGATTAGATCAAGTCGCTCGCTAATTGCCCCGATCTGATCCTGCTGCGGGATGATATCCTGCAAGGTTTGTGCGTCCTTCACCGCGATGATCAGAAAACTGTTGCCGGTATTCACCAATGTTGGGGCGATACGCGGATCTAGCTGATCTTCGTTCAACCCTAATGAACGCAGTACATCCGTGTTTTTCACATCCTGAGCGGTCCAGTCGGCCTCGGTTGAATATTTCGGGGCGAGCTGCTCCATATAAGCGGCGCCGTCTTTAATCAGGATTTTGCGCGGGCCATCCACGGTCTCTTTGGACGCGGCGCCCTCACCAACCCGGCCAATACTGGCAAGGTAGGAAAAAGTGGCAATGGTGGCATGACCGCAATGGGCGATGCGGCGGTTGGGCGTGAAAAAATCAAGTTTGATTGTCTCGCTGTCCGAGCGGGATACAAAGGCCGTTTCCGACAGACCGACCTTGCCTGCGATCTCGAGCATCTGTGCGTCGGTGTAGCCATCGGCGTCCAGTATAACGCCAGCCGGATTACCGCCCTGTCCGTCTTTGACAAAGGCATTTACGATATGAGCTGTAAGTGTCGGATTTTGAACCGCGGAGGTAGAAGTATCTTGTTGTGTCATAAGGTTATTTCTCTCATCATAAGCTGTCCGCCTTTTTCAAAGTTGGGGATCGCGGGGCTCAATTAAAAGTCAGGTCGTCTGATTTTGTTGAAATTAAACGTGAAAAATGTGCGCAATGTGCGCACCGTCATAATTTACGGCAGCCGAGCGCCAAAGTGTAATCTGCATTGACAAGGGCACGGAAATAATAGAATGCAATCAAGGGTGTGGCTATATTTGTAAAACATAACGCGAGGTAGGGAACGATGGCAACGCGACCTGATTTTGAAATTGGTAAGCATCACATCAAAGCGGGAACCCGGCGCACGATTGAATTGCCAATTAGTACCTTATCTGACCACACGCCGGTGACCATGTCCGTGCATGTTGTCCATGGCCGCCGGCCCGGACCGACCCTGTTTGTCAGTGCGGCTATTCACGGGGATGAAATCATCGGCGCAGAAATCGTCAGACGTATCCTGCGAACCACCAACCTGAAAAATGTCAGAGGAACCTTGCTGGCCATCCCGATTGTGAACGCCTTTGGTTTTATGAACCATAGCCGGTATTTGCCGGACCGGCGCGACCTTAACCGGTGCTTTCCGGGCAATGCGACCGGGTCCCTGGCTTCAAGACTTGCTCATATTTTTACAACGGAAATTGTGTCGCGCGCCGATATGGGAATTGATTTGCATTCTGCTGCGATCCACCGGGTTAATCTGCCCCAAATCCGCGTAACCCCGGATCAGCCCGAATTGATGGAACTGGCCAAGGTTTTTGGTGCACCGCTCACCATTGCGTCAAAAATTCGCCCAGGGTCACTTCGCGAAGCCGCGCAGGAAAACGGTGTAGATATGTTGCTTTATGAAGCGGGAGAGGGGCTGCGTTTTGATGAATTTGCGGTGCGCGCAGGCGTGTCCGGCGTGCTGCGGGTCATGCGTCATCTGGATATGATTTCGGCAAAAAGTGTCAAAAAGAAAAAGGTCGAAACGATTATTGCACGAAGCAGTTACTGGGTTCGGGCCGAGGTCGGCGGACTGCTCCGCACCCATAAAAATATTGGCGAAGAAGTAAAGGCAGGCGATCTGCTCGCCGTGTTGTCTGACCCCTTTGGGGAGAAGGAAACGGAAATTCTGGCTGAGCGGGACGGCTTGATCATGGGGCGGTCAAATTTGCCAATTGTGAACGAAGGGGATGCGCTTTTTCATATTGCCCAGCTTCGCAAAAACATTGACGCCGAGGCCAAAATCGAAGCCCTGACCAAGCAGCTTGAAGATGATGTTTTGCTGGATGAGGATGAAATCATTTAGGCAAATCTGAGATCGACATCACGCGCGATCAGCTTTTGTTCGGGCTTTTCCCGATCGAATGCCCTATTGTCTTGCTTTAAAACAGACAATTGCGAACAGTAGATTGCGGAAAAATCGGATTTTATAAACCGGTTCCATATCCGAGTGTAAATAGCTTTTTGATTGCCTTCTGGGCAGCGCCGGTGATGATCTAGAGGCATTCACGGGTTGCTGTTGTTACCCTGGCCAATATCAACATCGCCGTCAAGTATCTCAAACAAGACCCAATCGATGAAACCGTCGCAGCGTATCTTGCGATTTGCGCGGTCGTAGGGGGCTTTGTTCCAGAAGTTGGTAAGCTAATCCTTGCAAGCATCCTCTATAAGGAGATGATCATGATTTTTCCGCTTAAAACCTTACTCTTTGGTATGATTGGGGTGCTTCTGACCCTTAGCTTCATGGGGGAAGCGATGTCCGCCCAAAAGAAAAAACTATATGGCGAGTCTGAATATGAAGCCTGTCTGATGAAATCAGATGCGCAGTTTCCCTCGGGCTCAAACGGCGATACCTATTGTTGTTCAAAATCAGCGGGTCATTGCGTTCGCTGTCCAAAAGACGGCAATCAAGCCTGCAGTATTATTTCCTACTCCCGCCATCCCGCTTTTCCGCAAATGTCCAGACCGACCCAAAATCAGAGCTCCCCACCCAAAGTTGCGCCGGCCGTTCCGCGGCCAAAGCCATCACGGCCAAACTTGAAAACGGTTCCAAATACCAAGCTAAGTCAGTAACGGCAGATTTCGGCAGCGGTTAAAAGCAGGTGTATTTACCAATCGGCGGGTTTGTTGACGAGGAATATGTCTGTTCTGCCTCTGCTGGATTTTCCAGGGCGTTTAAGCTGGAAAAAACTTGAAGGCCGCCCAACTGTCCTTTGCCGTTCTGCACTTCGGTGGCATAAAATTGCTGATCATCGGAAGGGTCGGGCAGGGGCAGGTTAATTAGATAATGGGCATCGCTTGGCCAGAGTTCCGGTTGGGCGTTGTCGTCCCGTTGATGACCCACAACCCAAACACTTTGGCTTTTGCGTTTGGGGGTCAGACCGCGCGGGTTATCTGATTTTACGGTGAGCCAGTCTGCGACCTGACATGTCGGCAATTCGAGAAAGTTTGCCAGTCGGTTGAGTTCAGAAATCTTGAGTGCGCGTCTTCCGCCCAAGATTTCGCTGATGCGCGATGAGGGAAGGTTCATTGCCAGGGCGAGCTCTCCCTTGCTATGACCGAGGTGTTTTAATCTGCGTTCAATCCAGGATCTTTTCATGGGCTTGCTCCGTTTTTTTCCTTCCAGTCTAAATTTACGAATTTCGTAAAAATATTGACAATTAGGAAAAATTAATCTACCCTATAAGTTGTATAATTCAAAAACTATAAAACTTAAAAATACTATTTATATGGATAACGCTCGCAAAATATTCGTTTTTCTTTGCCTCAAAAGACAGTGAATAACGGAAATAAGTGCGCAAAATCAGTATCACTTAAACAAGGCAAGTCAGATAATTGTTGATTATTTATATAACCAAAATTTTGGTTTAGGGGAAAAGAAATGTCATGCTTACGCAACCGGGTCTATCGTAACCCGATTATTCATAGTGATCGGTTAAACCTTTCCGAGCCTGCAAATGATAATATCGCGATCACCGAGGTGAGGGAATGTCTTGCCGAACATGCTGAACGCTTGTCACAAGGGGCGCGGCCTATCGAGTTACCCTTGGCATTTTGGAAAAGCTTTTCGTCTGAGCAGGTGCAGGCGGCGCAAAACCTCTATTATGGATTCCAGCGACTATATGGAGGGAGTGGGTATCGCACGCAGGATTATAACTTCATGCCAAAAGTGAAAAGCACATCACAGGTTTGGGGGGATCGTTATGGCGATCTGTTTATCGTCTGGGCTCAAAGGGTGAAGGCGGAGCGTTTGTCGCTGACGGCCATGCTTGAGATTCTTGTGTTTGGACAAAGCTGCCGGGCGGTCGATAAAAAGTTGGGACGGCGTAAAGGCTATGCCCGAAAAAATTTGGCGGCGGGCCTTGATTTATATGGTCATTTGCGAGATCGCACACCAAAATAGAGAAAAGTGATTGACAAATCGGGGTCACTTTGCTAGTATATATTCCAAGATGAGAAAAGGGTTCGAAACGCCAGCTGTGTTTTTCGAGCCCTTTTCTTTTGTCTAAATTCAAATGAAAATTATATAAGTATCTGTAAATAATAATAAAAATATTCATCAATAGATACTTACATTCATTTGGTTGATCGGGGCATTTGAATAATAGCCACTGATTCTGACAGACAAATCATTCATCTGATTCACTTAAGGGTAGAAAAGGATTTCCAATGGGGTTTCTTCGGCATCGGGATGGGTTAGCCCGTCTGTATCATATTGTCACGACTAAAATCCTCAATCGCGAAGAGGCGGCGACTCTCTTAACCGCACTGCGAGAACCTCAGAAATTAGCGACCTTATTGTCGCTGCGCGGTATCTTATTGCGCAAAGGCGATGAGGATAAAATGCGGTTTTTTCTGGCGGATTTTTTTGCCGGGGAAATTGTCTCAATCGCCGATCGTGAAGAGGGGGACATCCCGATTACGGATGATGTGGTTGCCGCCGCGAGGGGGGCTGCCAAAGACGGCGCGGAAAGTGTTGCCCGCTCCAAACTGCGCATTGATACCCGGCGGTGGTTGATGGAGCAGTTCTCGCCTGCGCTTTATGGTGGGCAGAAGACGGCAGCTATGGCTGCGGGTAAGGGGTTGATGGATGCGTTTCGGGCCAAGGTTTATTTGCCTGAAAATGGGCGTTCGTAATGCGGGCTGTTGTGTTTAAACCGCAAGCGGGCCCGCAGGAGCAGTTTCTGGCATCGCGCGCGGATATCGCCATTTACGGCGGGGCGGCGGGTGGCGGCAAAAGCTATGCGCTGCTGCTGGAGCCGCTGCGCCATGTGCATGATCCGGCGTTTCGGGCGGTGATTTTCCGCCGGACCGCCAAGCAGATCCGCAATGAAGGCGGGCTGTGGGATGCCGCGCGCCAGCTGTATGGGCCGCTTGGGGCCACCGCGAAGGAGACGGATTTGCTGATGCGCTTTCCGTCGGGCGCGACCATCAGCTTTGGCGCGATGGAGCATGACAAGAACCGCTATGACTGGCAGGGCACGGAAATCACCTATCTGGGATTTGACGAGTTGACCCATTTTACGGCGCGGCAGTTTTATTACTTGCTAAGCCGGAACCGTTCAACGTCAGGAATCCCGCCCTATGTGCGGGCAACCTGCAATCCGGATGCGGATAGTTGGGTGGCGGATTTGGTGAACTGGTGGATTGACCGGGATAGTGGATATGCAAGATCAGAGCGCGCAGGAACACTCCGCTATTTCACCCGCGATGAGGATCAGCTCGTCTTTTCAGAGGCGGCGGTTGAGGGGAGCAAGTCACTGACCTTTATCGCGGCAAATATTGACGATAACCAGATTTTGCTGGCTAAAGACCCCGGCTATAAAGCGACGCTGGGCGCGCTGGACCGGGTGGAGCGCGAGCGATTGCTGAACGGCAACTGGAAGATCCGCCCCGAAGGCGGGCAATATTTCAAGGCCCATTGGTTCACATCGATTGAGGGCGGCGAAGTGCCATCCCTGAAGCGGAAAATTCGCGGATGGGACCTGGCGGCAACGGCGGCGGGCGGCGACTGGAGCGCCAGCGCGCTGGTCGGGCGGGATGAGAGCGGCCGGTTTTATATTCTGGACGTGACCCGCTTTCAGGGCAGCCCGGCGGAAGTGGAACGGTGCCTGCGCAATTGCGCCGAGAAAGATGGGCGGGACGTGGCGATTATCCTGCCGCAGGATCCGGGGCAGGCGGGCAAGGCACAGGCGCAATCCTTGAGCCGCTTACTGGCAGGATATCGCGTGCGGAGCAAACCGGTCACGGGCGGCAAAATTTTGCGCGCGTCCCCATTTTCCGCGCAGGTGGAGGCCGGTAATGTTTTTCTGGTCAAAGGACCATGGAATGAGGCGTTCGTGCAGGAATTACAGAATTTCCCCACGGGCCGCCATGATGATCAGGTGGACGCGGTGGTGGATGCCTTTACCGCGCTGATCGATCCCGCCCATAAGTCCCAGCGGGATATGTGGAGCGCGCGTGTTGATCAACCCAGACGTTGAAGTAAGGGATGGGAGCACAGCCCTGATGGGGGTGCCGCCATGCTAACAGGATCCGATTTTGCCCCGCGCTGAAGAAATGAGTGCCGGGTTAAGTGAGGGTAGTGGGCGCGGCGTCAGGTCGTACGCGAGAGGGTTTGACCAGTGATGCAAGCCGAGCTTGGGCGGAGCTGATCGCAAGATGCGGGGCAAGGCACCCGAATATTTTAGATCATAGAGGAGCTGCAGTATGAGCGATCCGTCACAACCAACGGCCGATTACCGGGCCATGGCTGAACAATGGGCGCTGCCCAAGGCGTTAATGGGCGGAACAGCGGCCATGCGCGCGGCCGGGCCGCGTTTCCTGCCGCGCCATCCGGCGGAAAATGCGCAAGTCTATGCAGCGCGGTCAGGGCAGGCGGTGCTGCGAAATTATTTCCGGCGGAATGTGCAGAAAATTACAGGCCGCCTGTTTCAAAATGCCATCGTGCCAACCGCTGATTTGCCGCCCCGGCTGGGAGAGTATTTGCAAAATATCGATCTGGCCGGACGGGGACTGAACAGTTTTGCCAAAAGCTGGTTTGAAGATGCGCTGGTATCGGGCATTTCCTATGCCCTGATTGATTATCCGGCGCGCAGGGATATTGGCAGCGGCGGTGGGCAAGGTGCTGCTGATCAGGGGCGTCCCTATGCCGTGCATATCCGGGCGGAAGATGTTATCGCCGCCGAGCGCGACCCGGATCAATTAAGCCCGCGGCTGGGACAGGTTCGCCTGCGTGAACTGGTCAAAGAAGTGTCGGGGTTTGAGGAAAAATTGATCGAACAGATCCGGGTGATCCACCCTGATCACTGGCAGATTTATCGCAAGAACAGCAAGGGAAACTGGGCGCTGACCGCAGAGGGCGAGAATACATTGGGGGAAATTCCGATTGTGCCGCTTTATACAAATCGCACGGGATATATGCGGGCCAGCCCACTGCTGGAGGATTTGGCATATCTGAATTTGGAGCATTATCAAATCCGCTCCGACCAGCGAAATGCGCTGAATGTGGCGTCCTTTCCGATTTTGGCAGCATCAGGATATGACGCGGAAATCGATGGGCCGATTGAAGTCGGCCCCAACAAGGTGCTGACCACATCCGATACGGGCGGGCGATATTATTATGTAGAGAGCACGGGCGCGGCGCTGGAGGCGGGCGCACGTGAACTTGCCGATCTGGAAAAAGCCATTCAGTTGTTCGGGTTGCAGTTTGAAGCCGGAGTGGCCGCCGAGACGGCAACGGGCCGCCGGATTGATGCCGCAGATGCCATGAGCCCCATATCGGCCATGGTGATGGAATTGGAGGATAGCCTGAACGGGATGCTAACCCTGTTCGCTAAATGGGAGGGGATCGAGTGCAGCGCCGGATTGCATCTGGCGCTGGAGATGGAGGGGGATGGAAGCGGGGGCGATGAGAGTGCCCGCCGGGCCGAACAGCGCAGCAGCTTTAACCATCAAAACTGATCCCGATAAGTTACCGAACTGGCCCCGAAAGGGGCTTTTTTTATGTCCATTTCACGAGGGTAGAGATGTTTAAATTTCCAATTGAAATCAATGAATTGAACGACGTTCCTGACGCTTATAAAGGCTTGTATGCACCAAATCAGTCCGGTGATGGATTTGCACTGGAGCCAGCCCTTGCATCGCAAATGACAGCCGAGACAGATCAGCAGATTATTCAAACGCTGACCACGGCCAATGAAGGATTGCAAAATGATCTGGAAGCATTGCGCAGCGAAAGTGACCGCCTGTTGATCGAAAAGACCGCCGTTGAGACAATTTCAAAAGGACAGGGCAACATTAATTTGCTGATGCCGCATATGAAAGCCGCGCTGCATATTCAAGACGTGGAGGGGCGCAGACAAGTGCAGGTAAATACGGCGACCCTTGGGCTTGAGGGGTTGTCGAAAGACGGGGCGTCAATGAGCGCCGATGATTTGCTGGCCCATTTTAAGGGGCAACCGGATTTTGCTGCTGCATTTGCGGAAAAAGCAGTGAGGGGCAGTGGCATGAACCCGGCAAGCAGTGGGGGGACTGGTTTCAATCTCCGATCTGCTGATCAAGCCGGGATTAATTCGAAAATTGAGGAAATCGCCGCCGGTAAAATTACCGTCACGCTGTAGGGCCTTGCGGCGTTGGGCCCTGCTATTTTCACCTAATCTGGAGATAAATTTATGACAAATGATGTCTCGGCAGTTATGCCGAAAATACTGGCGCGTGGTTTGATGGCTTTGCGCGAACAGGCAGTCATGCCCCGTTTGATAAATGGGAATTTTAGCGCGGAGGCCGCTGAAAAAGGCGACACGATTGATGTGCCACTGCCTTTTGATCTGGAAGCGGAGAATGTGGAGCCGGGGGCAACGCCGCCTGCATCCGCCGGGAGTGATATCCAGAAAGTTCAGATTGAACTGAACAACTGGAAGAAGGCCAGTTTCCATCTGAGTGACAAAGAAATGATGGAGATAAATGCCCATGAGCAGTTTATCCCCATGCAGGTGGGATCGGCCATTCGAGCCCTTGCCAATGCGGTCAATATGTCGGTTCACGCGGAGTATAAAGGCATTTACGGTTTGGTGGGGGCTGCCGGAACGACCCCGTTTTCAACCGACGCCAGCGACGCAACAGCGGCCCGCAAACTGCTGTTGCAGCAACGCGCGCCCAAAGAAAACCGCTATGGGGTTTTGAATTTTGATGCAGAAGCCAACGCGCTGGATCTATCCGCATTTGCAGATGCAGACAAAGCAGGCAGCACATCCGTCAAGATTGAAGGCGAAATTGGCCGCAAGTTTGGCATTAACTGGTTTAGTGATGATCATGTTCTAAAGCATGAAACCGGCGCAGCAACGGGCGGCACCATTACCATTGATACGGGAGGGGTGAACGGAAATGCGATTACCGCGTCCGGTTTTAGCAGCCTGCCGGTTGAAGGCGATGTGTTCACTGTGGGCGCTGGCAGTCAGCAATATGTGGTGAAGTCAGTGGCGGCCGTGGACAGTGATACGGCCACAATGACCGTGTCCCCGGAAGTGGGCGCGGAAGTGTTGGAAGAGGCTGAACTGACCTTTGTCGATAGCCATGAAGTGAATTTGGTTTTCAATCGGGATGCGTTCGCTTTTGCCAACCGCCCGCTGGCACAAAGCGGCGCGGGTGCGGGGCTTGGTAGCCAGATCATTTCCATGACTGATCCGATGACCGGTTTGTCGCTGCGGCTGGAAGTTAGTCGCCAATATAAACAGGTCGTTTGGGAGTTTGACATCCTTTGGGGGGTGAAGCTGGTTCGGCCTGAACTGGCGGTTCGTCTTGCGGGTTAGCCGTGATGATGTGAGGGGGGTGTTTGCTCCCCTCATTTTTCTTCAGAAATCAAGCGGGGCAATCAGATGAGTTTGACAGTTGAAGACGGCACCGGTGTTACGAACGCAGTCAGTTATGTGGCACTTTTAAAGGCCGACGCGCATTTTCTGGCACTGGAGAATGCGGAATGGGCGAGTGCGCCTGAGGGGCTGCGGGAGGCCGCGTTGATCCGTGCCAGTGCCTATGTCGATTTTTTTAATTATCCGGGCAGCGTTGCCAAAAGTGATCAGGGTTTGAAATGGCCCCGAAGCGACGCGTGTGATCGCGAAGGCCGTTTACTGGCAGGCTTGCCCCATGCGCTGACAACAGCGGTGCTGGAACTGGCGCCCGGGTTTTTGAATGCGCCACAAGATGATCCCGGCAGGGTTATCACCAAAGAGAAGGTCGGACAAATTGAGGTGGTCTATTATAGCGACCATAAGAAGCCCAGTTTTGTCTTTCGTCTGCTGAGTCAAATTGGCGCCAAATCAGCGTCACTAACCATGGTGAGGGGTTGAAATGAACCACAAAATGATCCGACGAATTATTGAGAAAACATTCAAGAATGCCAGTGACTTACTGAAAGACGTTAAACTGGTTCGCGAAGTGGTGGGGCCGCATATACCGGGTCAGATGCCCAGCTTGAGCGATACAGAATATGCCGCCCAACTGTTTCAACTGCCGCCGCGGCGTAGCAAGGCGGGAATTGAGACCGGTCCGGTGATTAACAAGGGCGTTCGGATTTCACTGATCCTGTGCCGCACAATTGCACCCGAAGCAGGCGACCGGCTTAAAATTGGTAACAAGGAATATTGCATTGAACAGGTCGGGGCCATGGATCATGGGGCGGGGCTGCTTTATGAGGTTTGGTACCAATGAGTTACCGGAAAATCGAAGCGGCCCTGGAGACACATCTTCAGGCATTTGGCTATGGGAATGTGGTCTATGCCGCCTCCCGCTACAAGCCTGAAAAAGGCGCGGCCTATCTGGTGTGTAGCTTTTTACCCGGCCGTGTTCGGCGCATCCTGCTGGGAGATAACGAGCCCAAAGAGCGCAAAGGCGCGCTGTTGCTGAACATCCATGAAATCAGCCCTGCGGCGGCGATGCGCCTGTTGAGCGATTTGATGGCCCATTTTGACAGTGGTCAGACGTTGGAATTTGAAGGCCAGAAAGTGGACCTGGAGCTAGCTGAGGCAAGCCCCAATCGCGGTAATCTGCTGCATAGCGATATCGCACTGCGCATTGGCTGGCGGAGTTATTTTTAGGAGATATCCATGACATTTTCGACCCAGACACACCACGCACTTCGGTATGTGGTGGAGGAGAGCTATGGCATTTTGCCAGACCCGGTTTCGGTGACGGCGTTGCGTCATAGCGGCTGCGATCTGAACCTGACCCGCCAATCCATTGAGAGCGACGAAATCCGGCCGGACCGGCAGATCAGTCATTTTTTCCATGGCACTGAAGAGGTGGCGGGCGAGATTGATTTTGAACTTTGCTATGGCGCATTTGACGCGATTTTGGCGGCTGCCTTGATGAGCGCGTGGAGCGGGGATCAGCTTGAAAGCGGGAGCAGTCTGAAAAGCCTGCTTCTGGAGCGGGCCTTTTCCGATGTGGCGCAATATCAGCAGTATCATGGCTGCTGTGTGGACCGGCTGGATTTAACGGTGCAGCCAGAAAGTCTGGTTGGTGGACGGGTTTCGATTAAAGGGCGGAGTTTGAGCCTTGCAGATGAGCCGCTGAGCGAAAGTATTATCGCGCCTGCGCTGAACGCACCGATGGAGGCGTTTAAGGGCAGCGTGACTATGGACGGAGCGCCCCTTGGACTGGTTGCGGGGCTGGATCTGCGTATCGAGAACGGGCTTGAGAATGCTTATGCATTGGGATCGCGCAGCGCCTCAGCGGCGCTGTATGGCAAATCACGGATCAGCGGTGAACTGACTGCTTATTTTGAAGATAACAGCCAGTTTCAAAAATTTCTGAACCAGAGCCATAGCAGCCTGTCCCTGACCCTGATTGGGGAGGGCGGGACTTACGAAATTACGTTGCCCAAAATTCTGTACATGGCGGGGAATAATCCGGTGCGCGGCGATGCGGCCGTGACCACAAGTTTTGCCTTTGTCGCCCTGCATGACGCGGTGATGGGGAGCGACATTCGCATTGAACGTAGCGCTGATTAAGGGGGGAGATTTCATGACGGCAATATTTGATATGGGGGCGTTTGATCTGGACCAGCGAGCCGAAAGAGGGGCGGAGCTGACGCTTTGTCATCCGGTGAGCGGTAAGGCGCTGGGGGTGAGTATTGTGCTGCGCGGCACCGATGCGCCCAGCTACCGCGCTGTTGTTCGCCGCCAGATTGATCAACAGATCACCGAAGGAAAAGTGGAGCTGAGCGCGGCTGAACTGGAGCAGCGGCATATCGAGCGGCTGGTCGCGGCAACGGTTCGCTGGCAGGGCGTCAGCTATCACGGGGAGGCGATGGCCTGTAATGCGGGGAATGCCCGGCGACTGTATCAGGAGCAGGTGTGGATCCGCGAACAGGTGGCCCAATTTGTGGAGGATCGCGCGCGTTTTTTGCCCGTATAGGCCAGTTGTTTCTGCTGGCCAGCGAGGCCGCGCTGAAGGGGGCAAAACCTGTCAACAGCCGGGGAGTGAGGACAAGCGCGGTGGCGCGGCAGGTAGCGAAAATGACTGGCGGGGCAGCAGAGCCGCCGGGTGCGCCCTTTCCGGGGTGCGCCGTTCACATATGGCAGTGGTTTTTAAGGCTGGTTCCGTTCGAGGCCGCGCGGTGGTTACGCGGCGATGTGGATTTGCTGCGATGTCAGGCTTTGATCGCGGCGCTAGAGGGGGACGCGGTTTGCGGATATGAGCTGACCCTGCTGGGAGAGGTTATTGGGCAATATGTCCAAAATTTTGCCGCCGATCAGACATAAAGGAGATCGTTTTGGAAACAGATTTAGGGACTGTCGGGCTGGAAATTCAGACCATCGGCTATGAGCAGGTTATGGATAACCTAGACCGATTGCTGGATAAAAGTACTGCGATCCACCGTCAGTTTACAGGCGGCGTGGCGCAGGCGAACAGGAGGCCGGGCGGGGCGGGATCCGCGCAAAAATCGTTGCTCAATTTAAAGACGACCGGACAAGCTGTGTCGGGGGAACTGGGCGATCTTCTGGGCCGGAGTTTTGATCAGTTTTTACGGCGGGGGGCGGATGCGAAGGCTTTGTTGCAGTCGCTTGAGAAAGAAGCGCTGGCCTATGGATCAGCGGCGCTGACGGGCAAGCGGAAAACCACATCAGGGGATCTGTTTTCAAATCTGTTTTCAGGGGCGGGAGATTTTCTAACCTCGGCCTTTGCCGGGTTTGCAAGCGGCGGTCAGTTTCGGGTGGGCGGCGCGGCCGGGCGGGATCGCAATCTGGTTGGGTTGCGGCTGTCGCGCGGCGAGCAGGTAACGGTCAAGACCCCGGCGCAGCAGCGGTCCGATCCACCAGTCAGCACCCCGGCGAATTTCACCTTTAACTATCAGATCAGTACGCCCGATGTGGATGGGTTTCGCCGATCCCAAAGTCAATTGCAGAGCGAGGCGCTTAAATCGGCGCAGCGCAGTTTGAAAAGAAATGGATGAGAAATGAGCTTTCACGACATTCGATTTCCCACCAAAATTTCCTATGGGGCGGTCGGCGGGCCGCGGTTTTCAACCACCGTACAAACGCTGGCATCGGGGCATGAGCAACGCAATATCAACTGGTCGGCGGCGCGGCGGGAATATCAGGTGGATATCAGCCCCAGCCGGGGCAGTGAATGGGAAGCGCTGCTCGATTTCTTTCATGCGCGGCGGGGTATGGCCTATGGATTTCGGCTGAAGGATTTTTCAGATTTTAAACTGAACGCAGGCGAGATTGGAACCGGTGACGGGGAGGTTACATCCTTTCAGATTTGCAAGATTTATGAAGCGGCGGGCAACTGGCCGCATCAGCGGGAGCTGCGCAAGATTGTGCCCGGCAGTGTTTCCGTTGCGCTAAGCGGTGCGCCGCAGCTTTCGGGGTGGAGCGTGGAGGCGTCCAGCGGCCTATTGACGTTTGACGCGGCACCGGCGCCGGGGGGGATCATTACCGTGAGCTGTGAATTTGATGTGCCCGTGCGCTTTGACACCGATTTGATGGCAGCGGCCATACCGGGGCCGGATATTCATCACTGGCAAAGTGTCCGGCTGGTGGAGGTGCGCGTATGAAACCGCTGAGCGCCGCGCTGCAAGCGCATCTGGAGGCCGAGGTGACGAGCCTTTGCAGTTGTTGGAAAATCACCCGTACTGACGGCGTGCAGATTTGCCTGACCGATCATGACCGGGATTTGACAGTTGAGGGTACGGTTTACGCGGCGAGCGAAGGATATGATCGAAGCCCGCTGAAAAGCAGTGGGGCCAGCGATACGGATGAGATGGAGCTGAGCGGATTGCTGCAAAGTGATTGGCTGGACACCCGTGATCTGGCGGAGGGGCTTTATGATTATGCGAAAGTCGATTTCTTTTTGGTCAATTGGCAGGACCCGGACATGGGTATTTTGCCGCTGCGCCGGGGGTGGATTGGCGAGGTGAGTTGGCAGGACGGCACCTTTACCGCCGAGCTGCGCGGATTGAGCAACGGGTTCAAGCGTACGGTTGGCGCGCTGTATACGCCGGGATGTCGGGCAGATTTGGGCGATGGGGCCTGCGGTGTGGATATGGATGCGCTGGTGCAAAGTGCGAGTGTTGGCGCGGTGGTGGAAGATACGGTTGTTGAGCTTGCCGATTACGCCGGAGATGGCAGCGCGCTTGTGGGCGGGTTGCTGCGCTTTGCCAGCGGCGCGATGGCGGGCCGTCAGGTAGAAATCACCGCCTATGACGCGGAGGCGGGCACGGTGCAGCTATTTACAGCGCTGGCGCGAAAGCCAGCGGAGGGCGATACGCTTTTGCTGTATCCCGGCTGTGATAAACGTTTTGCCACCTGCCGCGATACCTATGCCAATCAGGTGAATTTTCGGGGATTTCCCCATGTGCCGGGACTGGATGGCCTATTGGAGCCCGCGCATGAATAAGGGGGAGTTAATCGTGGCGGAGGCGCGCCGCTGGATCGGGGTGCGCTGGCGGCATCAGGGGCGCAGCCGGGCCGGTGTGGATTGCATTGGGCTGTGCCTGTGCGCGCTTGAGGCGGGGGCGGGCGCGACGTTTGACGCGCCAGCCACCTATGCGCGGCGGCCCAGCGGGCGTTTGTTGCAGGCGGCGCTTGCAGCTGCACTGGACCCGGTTCAAAGCGGATCAGGGCAGGCGGGGGATATTGCCCTGTTTTCAGAAGCCGGGCAGCGGGTGCATGTAGGGATTCTGGCAAGTAAAGAGGGCGTTCAGACGGTTATTCACGCCCATGCACGGCGGCGCGCGGTCGTCGAAGAGCCGCTTGACGTTTTTGGATCCGCTGCACGGATTTACCGAATGAAGGAGAGCAACTGATGGCGACTTTAGCGCTCAGCGCCCTGGGGGCGGGGGTGGGGCAGATCACCGGTATTGGGGCGAGCACCGGATGGATGCTGGGCTCAACCCTGGGCCGGTTGATCAGCGCGGATACGGGCGGGCGCAGCACGGGTCTTTCTGATTTGAAGGTGACCGGCGCGTCCTATGGCAGCCCCATCCCGCGGCTGTTTGGCACCCTGCGTCTGGGCGGCACCGTCATCTGGCTTGGAAAACTGAAACGTCGCGCGGGAGGTAACGCTGGCGGCGGTAAAGGCGGAATGGGCGCGGGCAGCGCCAATACAGCGCAAAGCCAGTATGAAGCGTCATTCGCTGTGGCATTTGCCGAGGGGGAGATGGACGCGCTTCTTAAAATCTGGGCGGATGGGGAGCTGATTTATAACGCCGAGACAACGGGCGTGCGGCAAATTCCGGGATTGATGTTTCGCTTTTACCGGGGGGATAAGACGCAGGGCCCCGACAGTATTTTGCAAGGCGAGCTGGGCGCGGATCAGGTGCCGGGATATCGCGGCATTTGCTATGTGGTGTTTGATAGTTTGCCGCTTGGCCCCTATGGCAACCGACTGCCCAATATCGAGGTTCTGGTGACCCGGCAGGCCCAGCATCATTATCCGCTTGAGACGGGTGGTGCCGTTGACTTTACGGCGAGCCAGATCCTGCTGGAGGGGAAATCACAGAATATTTTTGCCTATAGCGCAAGTGGCGGCGGTCAAATCCACAAAGTGGCTGCAGGTTCGCTTGATCCCATGGGCGCGGCAGGTTTTCCCCCGCTTCCCCATGCCTATCAGGGGTTTTGTCTGGGCGCGGAGGGGACCATCTGGGCCGGGAGTGGGTTTGGCCTGCTGGCGGGGCGGAAAATTCACAGCTTTCACTGGGCCTTGATGGAGGGCGATGCTGCGGATTTGCCCAGTGGGGTGGGCGCGGTGGCGGCGTCGGCGCCCGTGTTTGATCCGCTTTCCGGTGCGGCTTTTCAGGTGGCAGGATCTCAGCAATCGGCGGAGGTGGTGGTTTTTGATCAGTCGCTGGCCGTGGCGGCGGTGCTGCCGGTGAGTTCGCTCAGTTGTAGTGGTGCGCTGTGTGATGCACAGGGGCAGGCATGGGTTGCCATGGGCGCCAATGACACGATCCGCCCGTTTGATGATTTGCAGATTATCCGGGTGACGATGATGTCCCGGCCGGAAGTGGATGGGGCGGTTCCTTTCGCCGATAGTGAGGTGTTTACCATCGATGCAGGTGAGCTGACCCCCGGCAATCCATCGGAAACCCAGAATGTCACGCAGCTGATCCATTGCAATGGGGCTGATAATGAGCTGGTTTTTATGAATGATTATCGCCTGCTGCGCTGGTCCATTGACGCTGCGCAGATCAGTCAAAGCGTGGACGGGGATTTTGGCGATTACCGCTATATCGGCGATGGGATCAGCGGCGATCATCTGGTGTTTTTAAAGGCCGGGCGGTGGGTTCTGTATTATTCGGCCGATACATTGGTGCAGATAGAGGTGGTTGATCTGCTGGCGTTTGAAGGGGTGAGTTCAGTGGGCGCGGCGATCTATGACTGGCAAAATGACAGCGTCATATGCTTGAAAGCGGGAGCGCCCGCCCGGCGGTTATATTTGCGCCGGAAAACCGGACAGGCGGCTGATTACGACGCAGTAATCACCAGCCTGTGCGCTGATGCAGGGTTGGGTGCGCTGGATATCGATGTGTCGGCAGTTGATCTGAGTTGCGGCGGGTATGTGCTGCCCCGGCAAATGAGCGTGCAGGATGCACTGGATCCCCTGTTGCTGGCCGGGCAACTGAATGTAGTGGAGAGCGGATATAAGCTGAAGTTTCAACCGGCCACAGCAGCGGAAGTGACCGATATCCCCGCCGGGGATTTGCTGACCCCCGCTAAAGCCAGCCGTATTCAGGAGAGTGAGCTACCCGGATCGGCAAGTGTGAGTTATATGGCAAGTGATGGCGGCTATCAGATTGGCACGCAAAGCGCCAAACGCAGCCACGCGCCCTATCCAACCAGCTTTACAAAAAATAGCGAGAGCCTGACCCTGCCCATGGCGCTGAGTGCCCAGGAGGCGAAAGAGATTAGTTTTGCCAGCCTGCAAAGTGCCTGGCAGGAACGTCATTTGCAAAGCTTGCGATTGCCGATCAGATATCTGGCGCTGGATGCTGCTGATCAGATCCGGCTGATCCAGGCTGAAGGTCTGATAACCGAAGGGCGGATTAGCGAAACCTATTTGGCGCGTGATTTATCCATGGACGCGGAAACCGTTGGGCGCGCATCCGCCGCGGTATCTGCTGCGCCCGCAGCGGATGCGGGGCATGGTTATGTGGAGTTGCCCATCCGAAGCGCCGATCAGACAGACCTGATCTTGCTGGATTTACCATTGCTGCGTGATGAGGACGCGACGGCCGGTAGTGGCAGCCGCGCCTATGTGGGGTGCGCTGTTCACAACCCGGAAAATTGGACCGGCGCCGAGATTTATCGATCCGCGCTGGGTGCGCGCTATGACCTGCTGCAAAATCAGACAATGGATCTGAACTGGGGGGTGGCTGGCAACGCATTGGGCGCACCGGCAAAGCCGTTTCAAACGGATCGGGATAATTACCTGATTGTCCAATTTGCCCACGCGCCAGAAGAATTGGAAAGCGTGAGTGAGCTTGAAATGCTGTGCGGGCGCAACGTTTTGCTGGTGGGGGCAGAGATCATTCAATTTGCCAACGCGGCGTTGCAGGAGGATGGCCGCTGGAAACTAAGCTGTTTATTGCGAGGGCGGCGCGGCACCGAATATGCGGCAGATACGCATCAGGTGGGCGAGAAGGTAATTTTATTGGAAGAGACCCGCTTGAGCCGTCTGCTGCTACCGCTATCGATGCTGGGCAATAGTTATTATTACAAAGCGGTGAGTTTTGGTCGCTATCTGGAGGAAGCGCACCCCCTCCGCCATGCCCATCAGGGACGGGATTTGATGCCCTATGCCCCCGTTCAGATAACGGGGGTGCGCGCCAGTGGTGTTTTGGAATTAACCTGGCAGCGCCGCAGCCGGATTGGGGCGGCTGGCCTTGCCAGTGTCGTGCCGTTGTCTGAAATGTCCGAACGGTATGAGCTGGTCGCAAAATACAGCGGCAAGAAGGTGTCCAAATACATCATGGAAGAGCGGCAATTCACATATACGGTCGCCGCGTTTAATGCCGATTTTGATGTCTCGCTGATGGATATTCCGCCCCTTGAAATTGAGCTGTACCAACTGTCGGAGGCCGTGGGACGCGGTTTCCCAGCCAAGGAGACCCTGTAGATGAGTTTACTGGATTTACCGCAAATTGCCGAAGCGCAGGCCGCGGCATATGTAACGTCCAATGATGCGGATGCAGCGCTGGAAAAGGCGCTGTGTGAAGGCAAGCTGGACCATGATGCGACAGCGGGTGATTTTGCCATTAATCCCGCCGATTTCAAAGGATGCTGGTTCCATCAGATCGGCGGCAGTGCAGGGGCGCCCTTTACGGTAACGGTGCCCGATATTCGGCGGCCGTTTATGATTGAAAATTCTGGCGGAGATACAGCGACGATAAGCTTGGGAAGCGGGGAGACGGTTGCCGTGCAGGACGGCGAATGCCGCTTGATATACGCAGATGGGACGAATTTGCGGGCCTTGAGTATCGGCGCGGTCCCAAGCGGGGTAAGTTTTTCCGGGGCGCTGGTGACTTTGAGCAGTGATTTCAATATCCCGGATTCCATGGGGACAGAAATTGAATGGAACGCAGCCGAATATGATACGGACAGCTTTTTTAGCGGTAGCGGAACAACGGCGTTCACCATTCCCGGCGGCGTGTCGAAGATTATTCTGCGCGCGCAAATTCGCTGGAGTGTGAATTCAACGAATGCCCGTGATTTTCTGTTTCTGAAAAACGGATCCGGAAGCTACGCGGGGCGCGCATTTGCCCAAAATGACGCCCAAGATAATTTGATGCAGAATTTGACGTCGCCTGTGCTGAGTGTCACGGCCGGTGATACGTTCGAATGCCTTGCCTATCAAAACAGCGGCAGTTCCCGCCAAATCTTGAGCGACTACTGCAGCTGGTTTTCGATCCAGGCCTTGGCATAGAGCAGGATAGAAATAATGGACAATCTGGAACAGGAACTGGGTGCCTTGCGCAGCCGGGTTGAAAGCGTGCATCTGGACATGGTTGAGCTGCGCGATGATTTAAAAATTTTGACAATGCAGGTCAGTATGGGGCGGGGGGCAGTGAAGGTGTTGGGGATCACGGGAAGCGTGATTATTGCCCTGACAACCTTTGCAACTTGGGTCACCTATTCCCTGAGACCCTTTACCCCGTAGAAGGAGATTTAAAATGTTGAGTGAACATATCACCCGTGAATTATCAAATGCGACGATTCTGGCGGGACAGGTGTTGGCGATTGTTGTCACGTTGGCGACGTTGGTAACGGCGATTACGCCCAGCCGTTCGGATAACGCCATGATGGACAGGGTTTTGAAATTTCTGAACCTGCTCGCTGGAAATGTCGGTCTGAATAAAAATGCAGATGAGATGTGAGAGGGCCTGCATGGGCTGAAGGGACAGGTGCGTGATGTACCGAATATATATTTATTAAAATCAACTATAGATAGCTAATAAAATATAGAGGCTTCAATAAGTGGATTTGCCACGGGCAAAGAGAGAGGTTCCGAAAAATAAGAGCCTAAGCTGCGTTAGGGTATTGGTGCGTTGAGTTTCTGTTTTCAATTAAAATATTATTTTATCCCATTGAAATAAATAATATTATTTAAATAATATGGGAAGCGAAACGCTCGATTAAGCTGAAATTTAGAGCAAATTCACGTGAAAAAAGTCGGCTATTCATTATGCGTTCTGGCTTAAGAATATAGGCTTGAAGTCGTTAGGTTTGATGCAATTCAGAATATTTTCTGATCTGGCATCTATTTTAATATTAATAAAATATCTACTTTTAGGTGTTTTATAGAGGCGACCATTTATCGAAAAGCTGTCGTAATTGACTGTTGGGAAGCGAACCCGTCAACCCGCTTTTGGGTTCTGGGGACGCGATCCGTTGCGGAAAATGGCTAATGTTTGAAAACTGATTTAACGGGGAGAGATCAATGCTGAAAAATGTTAAAGACGTCCAGAATTTGAAGAGCTCACCCGAAAGGGGAGCAGGTTTGAAAGGTCATATTCCGGCCAATGATAATATTGGCGCACTTTCCGATGATCTGCTGAGCGCGTTTGAAGAGCCCGCTAATGATAATGAAGAAAGCGATGATGCGAATTCACTGGGGTTAGCGATCCCCTGCTACAATGAATTTTGCGATGAGGCCGAGGGATATCTGTATGATCGTACTGAGGATGATATTGCAGAGCTTGATTTTACCACCGCGCGTTCAAGTGCCAGAGGTTTCCTGAGCGAGTGACGTGGCGGATAGGATATTGGTCCGGAAACCCCGCTTAAGGGCGAATACGGACCAATTTGCCGCGCATCTGCATATCAGGGACTTCGTCTGCGACAGCATCAATGGTTATTGTATCGCCATCGATCACACCTTCGACTTCAATGGTGATGTCGTCCATGCCGAACACCGAGGCTATATCGACATTTTGCGCATAGCGTTTGGTATGCAGGTTGCATTTGAAAATATTTCCATCGGTTTTATATTCGCCAATATAATACAGGGCCGAATTGCCGCCATGTACAGCGCCGCCTGAAAAATACAGAACGCCTGTCCCTTTACCAAATGGTGTTTCAAACTCACCTGAATATAAACCTTCGTTCATCCAGCTTTCTCCTAAGGTATACCTTCAACACAATATGGCGCAGTTGATATCAAAACAAAGTTAATGACGACGCCCTTGCGTTCTGAGTTTTACACCGTCAAGATGAATAAAAGACTAACATGTTTTGAGCCAAACAAAGCGGACGTGGGGAGGACTTTATGAAGGCTGCGATTTGCAGGGGATTTAATCAGCCTTTGAGCATTGAAGAGGTGACATTAACCGCGCCTGATACGGGCGAAGTTCAGGTCAGGCTTGCCGCTTCGGCGATCTGTCATTCGGATATTACCTATATGGACGGTGGCTGGGGCGGGGCGTTACCCCAGGTTTTCGGGCATGAGGCATCAGGTGTGATAACCGCGCTGGGGCCTGGCGTGCGCGGCCTGCAAAAAGGGGACCGGGTTCTGGTGACGTTAATTCGCTCTTGCGGTCATTGTGCCCCTTGCGAGCAGGCGGCGCCGTATTTGTGCGAAAGCGAATTTCCATTAGATCAAAGCAGCCCGATCACGGACAGTGACGGTCTTTCCGTGCAGCAGGGCCTTCGAACCGGGGCGTTCGCCGAGGAAGTGGTTGTTGATCAGTCGCAGGTGGTAACAATTCCAAATTCAGTACCTTTTGATGCGGCGGCGCTGCTGTCGTGCGGTGTGATTACGGGGCTGGGCGCAGTCGTGAATACGGCAAATGTGCCTTATGGGGCATCGGTGGTGGTCATAGGCTGCGGTGGCGTTGGACTCAACAGTATTCAGGGAGCAGCCCTTGTTGGGGCCTATCCGATTATTGCTGTGGATCTGGTCGATGCCAAGTTAGAGGTCGCACCTGATTTCGGGGCCAGTCATGTGATTAACGGCAAGGCCGAGGATGCGATTGCTAAGGTGCATGAATTGACCGGCGGCGGGGCGGATTACGTCTTTGTGGCCGCGGGAAGCCCGGCTGCTTTTGAGCAGGGACTGGAAATGTTGGCCCCGGCGGGGACAATGACACTGGTTGGAATGCCGCCTACAGGGGAAAAGGTTGGCGTTGAAGTGGGAAATGTTGCCGGATCTGCCCAGAATATTCTGGGGAGTAAAATGGGGTCGGCCCGCCTGCGCGTAGATATTCCCAAGCTGGTCAAACTGTATGAGCAGGGACGGATCAAGCTAGATGAATTGATTAGTGGCCGGTATGGGCTGGATCAAATCAACGAGGCCATTGATGAGGTGCGGACTGATAAGGCGCTGCGCAATGTAATTATTTTGGACGAGACGCTTTAGAGCGCCGCCACAAGCCCCGATTGGGGATAAGGATTTTGATATGAAAATTACCGATCTGGAAACATTTGTTGTTGGGACGCCGCCGCCGCATTGGGGTGGGCAGTTCTGGGTTTTCTGCAAACTGACAACCGATAGCGGCATTGTGGGCTATGGGGAAGCGTATGCGGTGCCGTTCGACCCATATATTACCGAGCAAATGATCCGTGACGTTTATCAACGATTTTTTGAGGGTGAAAACCCGTTTCATATCGAAAAGCTGTGGCGGCGGGTTTATTCCGCCGGATATACCCAACGCCCCGATGTCACCATGATGGGCGTTTTGAGCGCGCTGGAAATGGCCTGCTGGGATATCAATGGTAAGGAGACAGGGCAACCGGTTTACAACCTGCTGGGTGGGCAGGTGCATGAGCGCCTGCGGGCCTATACCTATCTGTACCCTGAAGAGGGAGATCCGGCCGATGTGTATAAGGATGCAGATATGGCCGCCGAGCGTGCCGTAGAAGTGATGCGCCAAGGGTTTACGGCTG
Source organism: Sneathiella sp. (assembly GCA_034669685.1). Lineage (GTDB taxonomy): Bacteria > Pseudomonadota > Alphaproteobacteria > Sneathiellales > Sneathiellaceae > Sneathiella. The sequence goes on along the minus strand of JAXMOU010000001.1, from coordinate 924,217 downwards.
TGAAGTTTGATCCTGCGGGGCCTTATTCAGCGTTTGATCCGCGCCAGCCGTCATTGGAGCGGATGGATATATCCGAGAATATAGTCAAACGGGTCCGCGAGGCTGTGGGGGATCGCTGCGATATTCTGTTCGGTACACATGGCCAGTTTACGACGTCAGGGGCAGTGCGACTGGCCAAAAGACTGGAGAAATATGACCCGCTGTGGTTTGAAGAACCAACCCCACCCGATAGTGAGCATGAGATGGCCAAGCTGGCGGCAAAAACCAGCATACCCATCGCCACCGGGGAGCGGCTTTGCACCAAGTATGAATTTGCTCGTGTTCTTCGCGGCGGGGCTGCGTCGATCATTCAAATGGCGCTGGGACGGGTTGGCGGCCTGCTGGAGGGTAAGAAAATCGCGGGTATGTGTGAGGTTTATTATGCACAGATCGCCCCACACATGTATTGCGGGCCCATTTCTGCCATGGCCGATATTCAGCTGAGCACCTGTACGCCCAACTTCCTGATCCAGGAAAGCATCAAAGAAATGGGCGGTTTTCATGCCGAAATTGTTAAACAGCCCATTCGCGTGGAAGAGGGATATATTATTCCGCCAACTGAACCGGGCCTTGGCATTGAGCTGAACGAAGAGGTTGCGCGGGCAAATCCTTATAAGGGCAATCAGTTACATCTGGAAATGTCGGACAAACCCGAAACCCATAGTTAAACAGGGATGAATGTATAGATTTCGAGGACAGTATATAGCTGTTCTGCGGTGTTAGCAGGTCGTTCATGCCCGCAATAAAAAGCCCTCAGGCCGGAGGGGCGCTGAGGGCTTTATGGATCGAATTGCAGGGTTATGCAGCGTGTTGTGCTGCAGATTTGCCGGCGATTTTACCAAATACCGCACCGTTGATCAGGCCGGTGCCGCCGGGATAGTTGTTATAGAAAATCCCGCCGACCAGTTCACCCGCCGCGAATAACCCTTTGATCGGGGTGTAGTCGGTGCTTTGGACCTGTGCCTGCGTGTCGATGCGCAGACCGCCAAAGGTGAAGGTAATGCCGCAGGTGATGGCATAGGCTTCAAAGGGTCCTTCATCGATGGTATTGGCCCAGTTGCTTTTGGGCAGATCGAGACCTTTGGTTGAGCGGCCATCCTTAACGTTGGGATTAAACGGTATGTCGGTTTGTACCGCAGCGTTATAGTCCTTGATGGTTTGCAGGAAGCCTTGAGGATCAACGCCTTCAAGCTGTTCCGCCAGTCCTTCGAGGGTGTCAGATTTAACCTTGGTCACCTGTTTGATGCGATATTCATCGCGCAAGAGGTGGACGGTTTTCTGGTCAAAAATCTGCCAGGCAAAATGACCGGGTTGAGCCAGAACTTCACGCCCATATTTGGCGTAAGTGTAGTTACGGAAATCCGCGCCTTCATCGACGAAACGTTTGCCATTTGCATTGACGATCAGGCCAAAGGGGTAGGAGTGCTTCTGAAAGCCATCGCCCACGGCAAGGTCGCCAAATTCGGGGGCATTGCGCTCCCATCCAACAGCGTGGCAGCCTGACCAGTTGCCCGCCGGGCTGGCGCCAATATCAAGGGCCATGCGAATGCCATCACCGGTATTAAATGGTGTGCCGCGCACCTTGGCCAGATCCCAGTTGGGCCCCAGATAGCGTGTGCGCATTTCTGTATTGGCCTGAAATCCGCCGGCAGCCAGTACAACGGATTTTGCCGGTAGATCCTGAATTTCGCCGTCTTTTCGAATGCGAATGCCTGTCACCGCAGTGCCATCCGTGAGGATTTCAAGGGCGCGGGCGCTATACCAGATATCAATGCCACGCTTTTCGGCGGAGGCAATAAGCGAGTCCACAAGACCGGGACCGCCGCCAGAGGCTTCGACTGTGAGGCCACCCCAGAATTTAAATTTGCCATCGACTTTAAAGGCTTGCCGTCCATAAATGGGGACAAAGCGAACGCCCTTTTCACGCATCCAGCGGATGGTGTCGAAGCTTTTGCGCACCAGAACTTCGCAGAGGTCAGGGTTCGTGCGGTGCTGGGTAACGCGGAACATATCGTCAAAGAACTGATCTTCGGTGTAGGTACCAAAGTCGGTGGTTTCAATTTCCGTGTCCGATAGATCGGGCATCACCTGGAGAAGATCATCCAGACCGTTATAGGCAAAGCGAATGGCCCCGGCGGTAAATTGAGAATTACCACCGCGCAAATCTTTCGGTGCGCATTCCAGAACGAGGACTTTTGAGCCATTTTCTTCGGCGCTGAGGGCGGCGCAAAGAGCCGCATTGCCCGCGCCAACAACAATTACATCATACTGGGGGGTCGTCATTGGTTTTGCTCCTCAATCATTTTTAGAAGGACGGGGAAATATTCAGCGCCAAAGCCAGCCTTGCTGGTTTTAAGCAGCATCTCGCGGGCAAGTTCACCTGCTGGCGAATCCACACCGTAATCGGCGGCAAGTTCGAGCGCGTAGGAAATATCCTTGGTGGCATAATCGGTGCCAAATGCGCCAACCGGAAAGACGCGGGGCAGCATGGCTTTGCGTCCGTGATTGCGCAGGGCGAAACTGTCAGCGGAGCCTTTGCTCAACGTATCGAGTAGAAGTTCCCGTTCAACCCCGGCGCGCTCGCCAATGGTCAGGGCTTCGCCAATGGCGACAACGGATTGGATCAGCATCATGTTGTTGAGCAGTTTTACCACCTGACCTGTTCCCACGCCGCCGCAATGGGTGATGTCCGTGGCGGCAGCGGCCAGATGGGGCTGAATACGGGCGTAGGTCGCATCGTCGCTGCCAACCATAATGCTGAGCGTGCCGTCAATGGCCGCCTGACGGGTGCGGGCGATAGGGGCATCAGCGAAATGCATGCCTTTTTCGGCCAGCGCCGCGCCAATTTTTTTGGTGAGGGCAACGGGGCAGGTGCTCATGTCAACGATGGTCTGACCTTTACGGCCGTTTGCGAGCAAGCCATTCTCCCCAAGGATAATCTTTTCCACTTCCGGCCCGCCGGGCAGGGAGAGGAAGATGATATCGGCATTGCCTGCTACTTCTGCAATGGAGGCAGCGGTCGTTACGCCCGCCTCGGCAAGGCGTTTGAGCGGGGCAGGGTCCAGATCGCAGGCGATCATGGATACGCCGCCCGCGGCTGTCATATTTCGGCACATGGGTTCGCCCATGACGCCAAGGCCAATGAAGCCGAGTTTTAGTGTGTCGGTCATTAAAATGTCCCTGTTCGTTACTTATTTAAAATCATTGGGAAGGGTGAAGGTGGCGATTTTGTCATTGGCTAAGGAGCCCATATAAACGCTTCGTTCATTCGGGCCGCCAAAGGCAACGGAGGCAATGTTTTTCAACATCTTTCCGCCGGTCACATAAAAATGCTCACGGCCCATTTTTCCCGCTGCCAATGCGTCTTCGACCCAGGTTACATGGGCCGGATCGCAATCTTCCAGGATTAGGGTTTGTGTGCCGTCCGGGGCAATTCGGTAGAGCCGATTGCTGACAATGCTGGTCATCCATAAATGACCCGCCGCGTCAAACCGGCAACCATCGGGAAAATCGCCACGGCCAAATTGGCTGAGGGTTTGCGGGTTGGACAAATCGCCATTTGCCGCGATGTCAAAACGGGTGATGCGGCGGGCGAAGGTTTCTGCGACAACGAGCTGCTTGCCATCGGCTGATAAGCGGCATTCATTGGCAAAACCCAGACCATCGGCCACAATGCGGGTGCCGTGCTGATCATGCAGTACGATGAGACCATCTGCGACGGTTTCATTATAGGCGGCAAAGCGCGGCTGGCTGACCGTACTGACGGTAATCCAGGTGCGGCCCTGTCCATCGGTCATGACAAAGTTGGCCGCCGCGAGGAACTGGCCTTCGGCTTCCATCACGAAGGGGGTTAGTTCTCCCGTGATATGATCCAGCGTCCAGACGCCGCCGCCATCACCGATATTGGCGAGACGAAAGGAGCCGTCGGGCAGCCGGGCGATCCCGTTGGGGATGAGTTCATGGCCATTGGCCTGCTGACCCACATTGCCAACAAGCTGCTGGCTGCCATCGGGGCGAATATAGGAGACGCCACAATCGCGGTGGGACACATAAAGCGACCCGTCACCCGCCACATGCACACTTTCCGGCCGGTTGAGATTTTGCCCCACAAAGGACACATCGTTTAAAGAGATAAGTGGTTGTTGTTGATTTGTCATACTGTTAGCTCCCCATTCCGCCCAGATATATGCTTTTTATTTGCTGGTACGCGCGTAGTCCCTGAATTCCTTTTTCGCGGCCAAGACCGCTTTGTTTATAGCCGCCAAAGGGCGCTGAAATACTGAGTTGTTTATACGTATTGATCCAGACCGTGCCCGCCTTGATCGCAGCCGCGATACGCCATGCTTTTTGCAGGTCTTTGGTCCAGATCCCGCAGGCAAGGCCAAAGGGTGTGTCATTTGCCAGAGGGATCAGATCTTTCTCATCATTAAACGGCAGGACGCACAGAACACTGCCAAAAATTTCTTCCTGGCAAACCTTTGATCCGTGATCGAGCCCGTCGATGATTGTTGGCAGGTAATAGGCGCCGTCTTTATAGGCGTCTCCTTCGGGCCGCGTGCCGCCCAGTAATATTCGTCCGCCGTCATCGCGGGCCGTTTGAACATAGCCTTCGATGCGTTCGCGTTGTTTGGCCGACGCCATGGGACCAATATTGCTGGTATCTTCGAGCGGTGGGCCGACTTTTAATTGGCTGGCGACGGCAATCAGACGGTCCATAAAATCATCATAGACGCTGCGTTCAATAAACAGACGCGATCCGGCAACGCAGGATTGCCCGCCAGAGCCAAAGATCGCGGAGGAGACTTCTTTGGCCGCCAGATCCAGATCCGCATCGGCGCAGACAATGTTAGGCGACTTGCCGCCCAGTTCCAAGATGGTCGGAATGAACCGGGGGGCCACAGCTGCGGCAATAGCCCGCCCGGCTTCTGTCCCGCCGGTGAATGACACCATGGACAGATCAGGATGATTGATAATCGCCTCTCCCACAGTGCGCTCCCCGGGCAGGACACTGAGCAAGCCTTCGGGCAATCCGGCATCAATGAAGGCGCGGGCCAGCTCGATCGAGACCAGCGTGGTAATTTCCGAGGGTTTGAGAATAACCGCGTTGCCGGCGGCGAGCGCCGGTGCGATTTTTTGAGCGGCCATGGTCAGCGGTGAATTCCACGGGGTGATCGCCGCGACAACGCCCACCGGCTCATGGGTGGTGACGGACAGGTAGGGGCCGCGCGGCGGCGGCGTTTCGCCCTCCAGCGTTTCGCAAACAGAGGCAAAATAGCGAACAATGCCCGCAGCGCTGGCAACCTGACCCAGCGACTCTTTCAGCGTTTTGCCGTTTTCAGCGGTTTGAAGACCGGCGAGCAATTCTTTGCGATCAAGCATAAGCTGGGCGGCTTTGAACAGAACCGTTGCCCGCTCGTGCGGGGATTTTGCGAACCAGTCGTTTTGCGCCGTTGCCTGCGCCGCCAGTTTAAAGGCCAGATCGATTTGTGATTTTGAAGCAGTCTTTATTCGCGCCAGTTCAGAGCTGTTTGCCGGATTGGTGATGATAAGGTCTTCGCCATCCCCGGTGACTTCCGATCCGCCGATTAAGAAGGTTGTTTTTATATTTTTCATGGCTTCCCCCAAATGACTTGCAAAAGAAACCTATATGGGTTCAATTAATATGATAAATTGTAATATTATCTTTATTAATATATTAATCGTATAAATTGGAAGGTTTGATGCAGCATAAACATTTTCGCGCCTTCGTCGCTGTCGCGAAGCATCTGCATTTCACGAAAGCAGCAGAAGAAATTCATACAACCCAGCCCTCGCTTTCCCTGATGATCCGCCAACTGGAAACGCATCTCAAGGTTAAACTGATCACCCGGAGTACTCGGCAGGTCACCTTGACGGAGATGGGAAAGGCATTTTTGCCGCTTGCCGAAAATGTGGTTCGAAATCTGGAGGCGGCGGTTCAGCAAATGCGGGATCTGTCGGAGTTGCGGCAAGGCAAAGTCACGGTTGCGGCCTTTCCATCCGTTGCGGCAAATCAGTTGCCGCCAATCCTTGTGGATTACCGCAAGCTATATCCGCAGGTTAAAATTCAGATCGTGGACGGGATTTGGGACACAGTGATCGAGCGCGTGCGATCTGGTATCGCCGATTTTGGGATTGGATCTCGGCCCCCAGAGATGGGGGAGTTGACGTTTGAGCCGCTTTACAATGATGAAGTGTTGTTGCTCGCGGCAAAAGATCATCCCTTGGCCCAAAAAAAACAGCTTACCTGGCGTCAAGTGACCAGGGAAGAGATCATCGTTTTGTCGGCGGACACGGGTGTTCGCCAGAGTGTTGATCGGGCGCTTGAACCAGAAGGCATTGCCTTAACTCCGATTTTGGAGCCGGCTCTTATTCAAACAGTGGCGTCTTTGGTGGCTGCGGGAGCTGGCTTGGGGGTAATCCTGTCGTCCTACTTAAAGGCAATCCGTATGGAAGGAATGACCGCAATACCGCTGGTTGAGCCCAATATTTTACGCCCAGTTGGCATCATTAAGCGAAAAGACTGGCAAATGACACCGGCCGCGCAGGTCATGCTGGAAATGGTGGTTGAAGGGCTGACGGCTAAAAAGGAAATGAAATAATGAAGATCCCGTTTTCTATAAGTTTGATTTTACTGCAAATCGTTTGCAGAAATTAAAAAAACAGGGAAACAGATCCCCCACAGATGCTGTCGCTGCTATACGCCGCGCGGCATCCCAACGCTTTGCACAAAACTCGCAATAACAGGGGCTCGTTTTGATAGGGTTTATGAAGCAGTGGAGATCTGCATTCGCTCGATTTCCGTGGCCATGTCTTCCGCCAATTCGGCGAAATCCGCAGCTGCCATCCCGTGATGAGTCGCGAGTCGTAACGCCGTAATATTGGCTTGAAAGCGGCGCGCCAGGCGGTCAGGATGGGCAGTGCCTGTAATCTCTCCAGCTTTTTGCGCGGCGGCGAAAGCGACGGCAAATTCTTTTTGCATGGTGTTTAGGTAATGCTGCGTCGCGGTGGCAATGGCCGGATCGGCTTTTGTCCCACCGATAAAAGACACCATGGACAGATGCGGATGGTTGAAGAAGGCCTGAAGATCAAAAAGGTAAGGATAATTACGTCGACAGTTTATTACGTCGACAGTTTATACCGTACGAATTGTGAGCTTGAGATAAATTTTATGAAACTTATTCATATTGTATTAATCAAACTGGTGTGTAATTATTGCGATAAATAAAATGGAAATATTCTATTTATTAGTTTTTTTAAATAATAAAATCTAATGAATAGGACCTGTAATTAAAATCCTGTAAGAGTAACATCATGCTTCTTCACGTAACACCAAACAAAAAATCAGTTTGGTATTTGTCTCTTTCCCTTATCGGTCTTTCGGCTCTTTTTAGCAACAATGTGCAGGCATCGGCGTCAGGTTGTGACGAATGGTCGGGCACATTTCCGCTTACCCCAGGGAGCGGCATTCAAAACTCAGATCATTTGTTTGTCGACGGTCAATATGCAAAGGTCGTAGTGACTAACTCGGGGGCCACGCAAACCTATACGTTTACATATACAGATACAGCAAATGGCGGTGCGGTCATTACACGATCGGGAAGTGTTGCTAATGGGGAAACGATTACTACGACAATTACGGTTCCGCAGGATTCTACTAATGCAACGCTCAACTTTTCCGCCTCCGCGGGTGGCGGGGGCACTTTATCCGCTGTTTTTAGCTGTGTTGCATCGGCACCGGCTAGTCCCTCAGACGCCAGTACAACCTCTGTTGTTGTTGCTGCAGTGTCGCGATCACAAATCAATGTCGTTCAGAAAAATATTGGATCGCGGGTGTCTACACTGGCCAATTCGGTGAGTCCGGCACCAACGACGCCCGCCGGCAACACGCCGCAGAAACCTGCCGAAAGCAGCTTTAATCTAGCCAATCGGGGTTCTTTTGGCTTCACGCCATACGCAGAAGATTATAGCATTTCTGGCAGTCGTAATGGCATGCGCCAACTGGCGATGATGGGCGATTTTGACAGTTCGGCTGGTTCCATTTTATCGGGATTGAATGCGGGGCAGGGGGTGCCTGGCGCTGCCGGGGGTATTGACGGCCGAATGGCGCTGGAGACATCATCTCCGCTGACGCTTTGGGGACACGGCTCGTTCACATCTGTTGATAACGACTATGTCAGCGGTGGGGCGGACAACCGGTATGACGGGGATGTCTGGGGGTATAATTTGGGGATCGATTACAGCTTTACCCCAGTCCTGACCGCTGGAGTTTCCATTGGTTATAACGACACAAATCTCAATACTGCTTTTAACGATGGATCCTATGACGAAAAGGGATGGTTATTGGCAACTTATGCGATCTATCGGCCGATAAATGGGCTGATGGTGGTTGGGGAGCTGGGCTACGGTCAGGGCAGTATTGATGTGACCCGTGATAACGATGCGGTGACCGGTGAAACTGATTCCGATATGTGGTATGCCGCCTTAACGACCTCTTATAAACTTTATCCAAATGCAAGTATACCGCTGTCCCTGACTCCTTCAGTTGCGTTCATTGCGGCCCGTAAACATGTGGATGGCTACACGGAAAGTGACGCAACGCAAGTGGCGTCCACCCGATCCGATACGCAGCAAATCAATCCCTCTGTGGAGGCCGCCTATAGTTTCTATCCGAAGGCGACATTGACGCTTACGCCGTTTATTGAAACCGGACTAATTTATGACTTCACCGATGCACTGAACGATGACAAGGCCGCGTTTAATATCGGCGGAGGAATGCGTATTTCGGATAGTGCAACGGGCCTGAGTGCTGCGCTTGAAGCTAGTTACCTTGCTGGCCGGACTGATTATACCGAATATACCATCGGGGCGACGGTTGCCTGGAGTGTTGATCTTCAGGATGATAAAGGACGCAGCCTTGGAATTTTTAAGCCGTTCTTTGGTGGTAATCGGGATGAGTATGGCGGGCAGCGGCTGCGGACAGGGATTGGGTTTACGCGTGGCGGGCTGAGTAGTGAAATCGCGCTGGAACACGTGATGTCTGTTGCAAATGACGAGGCTATTGATGAGGATGCGACGGGCTATGAAGATAGCCGTATCCGGTTAAACCTTTCCATTTTATTCTGAGTTTCTGGTTAAGCACGTCATGATTATAAGGCTGCGGAAATGCGCATTCGCTCTATTTCCGTGGCCATGTCTTCCGCCAATTCGGCGAAATCCGCAGCTGCCATCCCGTGATGAGTCGCGAGTCGTAACGCCGTAATATTGGCTTGAAAGCGGCGCGCCAGGCGGTCAGGATGGGCAGTGTCTGTAATCTCTCCAGCTTTTTGCGCGGCGGCGAAAGCGGCGGCAAATTCTTTTTGCATGGTGTTCAGATAACGTTGCGTTGCGGTGGCAATGGCCGGATCTGTTGTGCTGGTGTCGACCATGGTTTTGGTCAACATGCAGGCCCGGCGAGAGGTGTCATTCGGCGCGAGCCGGGCAAAGCCGCGAAAATAATCTGCCAGTGCGGCGAGCGGTGAGGAAGCCTGTGCCAACTGATCGCGAAAGGCGGTGCGAGACCTCTCAAAATACCGCTCCAACGCCAAGAGATAGAGCTTTTCTTTGCTGGAAAAGGCCGCATAGATGCTGCCGGGTTTCATCACTAGTGCCGCTTCAAGATCCTTGAGCGACGTCGCGTGAAACCCTTTTTCCCAGAATACCGTCAAGGCAGCCTCAAGCGCTATTTCTCGATCATAGGGCGCTGCACGGGTCATTTTCAGGCAGGCTCCGGCGCCAGTTGATTGAGAATATTGGTATAATTTTCGACGCCTTGCGCGCCCGTGACCAGATGCTGGCGATCAAAGACCACGGCAGGGACACCACTAATTCCCTTTTGGGTCCAGAAGTTCTGTTCTTGCCGGACGACGATTGCAAAGCGTTGATCATCCAAAACGGCTAGTGCTTCGGTCCGATCAAGGCCTATTTCGCTAGCGATGTCGGCTAAAACGGTGTCATCAGACAGGTTGCGCCCGTCGGTGAAATGAGCCGTGAATAGCGCCATTTTTAGATCATGTTTACGTCCCTGGGTGTCAGCCCAATGCAGTAATTGGTGGCTTTTGAACGTGTTGTGCATGCGCGTTTCATCGTTGAAATTGAAGTTGAAACCCAGATCGGTTCCAATCGCGGTCATTTGCATGCGGTTCTGCGCAGATTGTTCAGGGGTTGCCCCATATTTTTCCGTGATATGCTCACGCAGGTTTTGGCCTTCGGGTGGCATTTCGGGATTGAGTTCAAATGGATGCCAGCGAATTTCATGGGCGGTACCCGTCGCTGCTAGCGCTTGGGCCAGTTGGCGATACCCAATGATGCACCATGGGCACATTACATCGGACACAATATCAATGTGAAGGGGCGTCGTCATGTCATCTTCCTTTTGTCATTTCGTGAAACAGTATGATCGTTCTACGGCCATCGGCGCAAGTCATTGATGTCAAAAGTAATCAATATAGGGGAAGCTGAGGTGTCTCATCGGTGACGCCTCAGCCATAGAAGGGTTACTCAGCCGCAACTTTTGTGCGTGACCAAGCATATTTTTCGAACACTTTATCGACGGGTGTTTGCGCAAAATGATTGGTGTAGTTTGACATGAGTTTCTGTGCAGCGCCCAGAATGACTTCGAGAATATTGGTTTTAGTGAAGCCAGCCGCAAGGAAAGCTTGTGTGTTCGCCTCATCCACAAAACCGCGATTGCGAATAACCAGCAGGGTGAAGTCGCGCAGGGCTTCCAGTTTTGCGGTTGGTAGCGGTGTTTCATTGCGCAAAGCGTCGCTAATTGCGTCATCGATTTTCATCATTTTGGCAATGCCTGTGTGGGCAGGCACACAGTAATGACAATCCTGTTCGACATTCACAGTTTGCCAGACGACAGTTTTTTCATCGTCCGTCAGGCTGGTGGCCATGAATTGTTGGTGGGCAAAATTATAGGTGGCCAGCAAGCCGGGGGCATCCGCCATGATCGAATGCAGGCCGGGGATACGGCCGTTGTTTTTGAATGATGTTTCAAGAAGCGGTTTTGAGGCTTCGGGTGCTGTTTCGATGGAGTGTTTGATAAAATCAGTCATGGTATTTCCTTTTGAGTTTCGTTGGGGTGTTGGGAAATACATAATGTTGTTTGAGTGATCACTCAATTTATAATTTGAGCGATCACTCAAATTTGAAGAAGGCGCTTTGAAACGACGTCAGATACGTTGTTTGCACCAAGGTTTATGTGGTGTTTTTGGTTTTGCCTTTAGAGGCTTTTGGGACGTGAAGGGATTCTTCAAAAAGGGTTTCAGGGTCAAAAGTTGACCGCTCCCCCAGCGCTGCGAAGTTCGCTTCAATCCAATTTTCGGCAGAGCTTCGGCCTAGATCGCGCAAATGTAACAGGAAGTCTAGTCCAGCGTTCATTTTGGTCGATGCCGATAAGTGTTCAAGGCCTGCGCCGCCAATGAGATGTAATCGCATGTCGCGATAGCGTTCGTCCTCATGCCCTTCTTTGTCGATGATGCGGTGCAGGAGGGCAATCGATCGCAGTTCCTTGATTAAGCTGGAGTTGAAGGTGATTTCATTCATCCTGTCGCGGATCTCTGCGGGGGTGGTTGGCACTTGATCGCGGCGAATAGGATTAATCTGGACAATTACAATGTCCCGGCAATCACTTTCATTCACCAATGGGAATAGTGCTGGATTACCCGTAAAGCCGCCGTCCCAATAGGCTTCACCGTCAATCTCGACGGCCTTGAACATATCAGGTAAGCAGGCTGATGCCATAACGACATCGGGCGTAATTTCGTGTTGCCGGAAAATGCGCGGCAAGCCGGTACGGACATTGGTTGCTGTTACAAATAGGTTGGTGGCTCCGCAGGCGTTTACCCGATCAAAATCGACCTGTTTTTCAAGCACATCGCGTAGCGGGTTTAAGTCGAACGGATTTAATTGATACGGCGAGGCGAGGCGGGAGAGCATGTTCATCCCCAAATAGCCAGGCGAAGCGTCAAGGCGCCAATTTCCCAGCAGGAAATCCATAAACCCTGGTTTTATCGGGCTGAAACGACTTGCATTGCTAACGGCGCGCCAAAAGTTGTCCAAGCTTTCACGTGCGCCCTCGCGGCCATTCCGGGTCAACCCATCGGCCATTGCCACGGCGTTCATCGCGCCTGCACTGGTACCGCTAATTGCGGCAATTTCGATACGATCATCCTGGAGCAATTGATCCAGAACGCCCCAAGTGTAAGCCCCATGAGATCCACCGCCCTGAAGTGCCAGTTCGATTTTTTTGGTTGTGGACATTTCGAACATCCTCTTCTTTAGTCAGTTGACGCCAAATGGGGATCAGCAATTACAGGGATCGTTCTATCCCTTTATCTCTAGCGATTTTAGTATGGAAAAGCAACGTCACTGGAATACGCTCTCTCCTTGTGGTCGGGGTGAATTCTTTAGTCATGTCGTAGAATAAGAAAAACCCTCGGGAGCAGACGCTCTACCGAGGGTTTTTATTTTGGCTCCCCGAGCAAGACTCGAACTTGCGACAGGCTGATTAACAGTCAGCTGCTCTACCAACTGAGCTATCGGGGATCAGTCGACCCGATTTGATCGGGTTCGCGGCTTATAGCAAGGGAATGATTTCCTGCCAAGCCCTGATTTTCATTTTTTTGAAAAAAAATCGTAAAATTTGAGTTTTACCGTTTTAATTCAAAAGGTTGCGGCGAAAAAGCAGTGGTGTCGATATCCGCCTTTTTATGAGGATTAATTTAGACCTGCGATCTTTTTATCCGTGTTGTACTGGCTGAGGGCATATACGGCCCAAATTGCTGCCGGGATCCAGCCAATAAGCGTACATTGCAGGACGAGGCACAAGATGCCTTGAAACGGCTTTCCAATAGTAAAAAACAGCACAAACGGCAGTAAAATAGCAATAATCAGTCTCATTCTCGGATCTCCAAGGGTTATTTGTCTTTGTTTATGTTAGCGGAGGCGTTCTGATGCGGCAACATAATTGAGCGCAAGGCAGCTTCGCCTGAAGGCCATGTGATTAAATTTTAACGGAAAAAAGGGTGGAGGCCTGGACCGGAATCGAACCGGTGTACACGGATTTGCAATCCGCTGCGTCACCACTCCGCCACCAGGCCTCACTATGTGGTGTTTGCTTGAAAAAGCTCAAGGGTTTTAGGAGTTTCCGGCAAAAGTGTCAACAAAAGAGTTTGGTCAAATTCATCAAAAACATTCGGTTGCGTTCATTCGTGACAAAGTCATGGGGAGATTGCCGATTATGACACCGGGGGAGGCCGCCCAATGGGCAAGTCTGGCGTATGAAACGGCAGCAGTGGGCCGTTCAATGGCGATGGAAAAAGGATATCAATATTATCTGTTTAGTCAGGGGCCGCATCAATGTGTCATTGGTCAGCGGGCAGATCAAACCATTGTCGCGTTTCGCGGGACGGAGCTGTCGCTCTTAAACTGGCGGGATTTGATGACCAGTTTGCGAAGCCGGTTAGTGCGTTTTATCGGGGGTGTGGGGCATGTTCATGATGGGTATCAAAGTGCGGTTTGGGCCTTGCTTCCCCTTATCCGGCCGCAACTGAAGGGAACTGTTTACTTGTGCGGGCATTCCATGGGAGGGGCCATGGCAACGGTTGCCGGTGCGTTGATCAAGCCTGCCGCTGTTTACAGTTTTAATGCACCTAAATGCGGGGACCAGACGTTTTCAGAAAATTACCCAGCCATGCATTACCGCTTTGAAAGTCGAAATGATTTTGTGACCTGGTTTCCCAGTGCCGCAGAGGCATGGGTGCATGTGGGTAAACAGATTTTACTGGCAAGTGAAGGGCATTCGCTAACAAAAATTCAGGAGGCATTTTTCGCCACAGGAAAGGCGTCTTAAGTATTTAAGAGCAATATTTGTGCTAAAATACAACTTAGAGCGAGGAATGCTTGGAAAAAGAGGCGGTTAGGTCGCTTCTTCCTTGCGTTATATAGAGTTCATTCAGTATAAACGCTCAAACCGTCCGGCTTTGCCCGGAAAATAGTGAGCTAGAAGGCAGTTATTTAGGAACCATATGATGACTGATTTATACGCAACAGCACGCCGGTCCATGGTGCTCAGCCAACTCCGTCCAAACCGGATTACGAGTGATCGCGTCGCAGAAGCGATGGAAATTGTTCCCAGAGAAAAATTTGTCCCCAAACAGCTTCGCGGGGTCGCCTATATGGATGAAGATCTGGAAATTGCCGAGGGCCGCTTTCTGATTGAACCCCGGGTATTTGCATTGATGCTGCAGGCGGCAAGGGTGGAGACAACCGATGTTGTCCTGGATGTGGCATGTGCAACCGGGTATAGCGCGGCTGTTCTGGGATTGCTGGCGCAGGCCGTTGTAGCGATTGAGGATCAGGACGAGCTGGTTGAGAAGGCCAGTGAAATATTAACGTCACTGGAAGCAGATAATGTCGCCGTTATCAAAGGCGATCTGGATGCGGGAAATGCCAAGCAGGGGCCGTTTAACGTCATTCATATTAATGGGGCGATTGATACTGTTGCGCCGGCGTTATTTGACCAACTGGCAGAGGGTGGCCGTTTAACCTGTGTGATTGGTAACAATCCGGGCGTGGCGACACTTTACACAAAAGAAGACGGTGTGATTTACAGTCAGTCGTTGTTTGATGCCGAAGTTCCAAAATTGGGTGTAATGGCGTCTGCGGGTGGATTTCAGTTTTAATCACAGTGTTTCATTATGATGTGGGTCACACTATCATAAGTTATAACAGTTTGGGTACTTGGTCAGTTTTGAAAATACGGTAAGTCTTCTGTTTGACGAATTTTCCGGTCTGTCTCAATGATTAGTCGGGGTCACTTAACGTGATGGAAATGATTAAAGGGCGTATATTTATGAAAAAACTCACTATTTCAGTCGCTTCGGTTCTGGCCGTTTTAGCCCCGATGGCGTCCGTTCAGGCGGAGACGCTCGAAGAAGCTCTGATCATGACATATAATACCAACCCCAGTATTCAGTCCCAGCGGGCCAGTGTTCGCCGTGTCGACGAAGGCGTTTCGCAGGCGCTATCTGGCTGGCGGCCAACGGTAACGCTGGTGGGCGAGGGCGGAACAAGTTACACCAAAAGCTCTACCACAAAAGCAGGCGGAGATAAGACAAGCAACCCGACATCACTCGCACTTTCAGCATCCCAGCCGCTTTACAGCGGGGGGCAAACGGTTGCGGAAACCAAATCAGCCGAGGCGGATGTTCTGGCTGCGCGCGAAGGATTGCTGTCGGTTGAGCAGAGTATTTTCCGGTCAGCGGTTTCCGCCTATATGAGCGTTGTGGGCGACAAGTCCGTTGTTGAATTGAATCGCAATAACGTAGAAGTTTTGTCCCGTCAGCTGGAAGCTGCTGATGACCGTTTCAGCGTGGGCGAAATTACCCGCACCGACGTAGCGCAGGCCGAAGCCCGTCTGGCCGGGGCCAAAGCAAATCTTGTCACCTCCATTGGATCGCTGAAAGTCAGTGAAGCGACTTATGAAAAAGTCGTGGGGCAGAAACCTGGTGAGGTTGGCTATCCAGCATATCCGGAAAATTTTCCCGCAAGCCTGGACGAGGCCATAGAATTGGGCATGGCGAATAATCCCGATGTTCGCTCTGCGAAATATGTCGAAGAAAGTTCCAAGCATGCGATCCGGGCGACGTCTGGTAAATTGCTACCTTCCATTTCATTGGACGGAAGACTGTCACATTCAAATGAACAGACCTCATCGTCACAATGGAGTCAGGGCGCGGCGATTTCAGCCACGATTACAGTTCCGCTTTATCAATCGGGCGCGGTTTACAGCAGTGTTCGTGCGGCCCGCCAGTTGAATAGTCAGCGTAAAATTGAAATTGAAACAGCTGTTCGCGATGTGCGTGAAGCTGTAACGCAGGCGTGGGAGAAATTGGAAGCGGCGCGTGCCGGTATTCAATCCACTGAAGAGCAAGTTCGCGCCAACCGCATCGCACTGGATGGTGTCGAGCAGGAAGCGCAAGTTGGATCACGGACAACATTGGACGTGCTGGACGCCGAGCAGGAATTGCTCAGCAGTCAGGTGGATCTGGTCAATGCCCGCATTAACCTGCATGTCGCCCAATATGATGTTCTGGCGGCGATCGGGAATCTGAATGCCCGTGAAATGGGACTGAATGTGGATTATTATGACCCAGAAACCAATTATAACCGTGTTCGGGGCAAATGGGTTGGTACGGATGGCGGGCTGGATTAAACCCTTCCCCGATTTTCCGGCCTAAAATTATGTACTTGGCTGGTTTTTTCTGTCATTCTTCGCTAAGTTTAAAAGTTGTACTTCCATTTCTGGTGGTGATTTAGAAGATGAGTGACGCAAAAACAGAACAAGAACCGACGATGGAAGAAATTCTGGCTTCTATTCGCCGGATCATTTCAGAAGATGGTGACGAAGAGAAACCTGAGGGTGAGGCAGTAGAGGCTTCGCCCGCAGAAGAGGAACCTGCGCCCGAAATGGAAGCAGAGGCGGATATGGATTTCGATCCTGTGCCCGAGCCGGAACCCGAACCTGAACCTGAGCCTGAAGAAGACGTTCTTGAACTGACTGAAGAAGTTGTCGAAGACGACGAAGAAGTTGTCGAAGACGACGAAGATGAGATGCTGCTGGATGCGGAAATGGAAGTGGTTGAAGAAGCCGCCCCTGAACCTGAGCCTGAACCAGAACCAGAACCAGAATTTGATCCCGTTCCGGAGCCAGAACCCGAACCTGAGCTTGAAGAAGAAGTGGCCATCGCGCCAGAGCCGGAGATTGAACCCGCGCCGCAGGTCTCTGCAGAGCAACGGCGTTTGGACAGTTTACTCGAAGATCCGGTGGTTGAGGCTGCGACAACCTCTTTTGCAAGTCTTGCTGGTGCCGTTTCCGCCTCTCGCGGAATGCCCATGGGCAATTCAGCATCCACATTGGAAGAACTGGTTCGAAGCCTGCTACGCCCCATGTTGAAAGAGTGGCTGGATGAACATCTGGCCAGTATTGTTCAGCGCATTGTGGAGCGCGAGGTGAGCAAGCTCGCAGACCGGGCTGATGATAACGAGTAATTAGCAGGTGTGTGAGCCGACTATCTAATTCTGGGGCGCTTTGCGCCCCACTTCACATTTATACGTAACTAGATAAAAGAGGATTCAGCAATGCTGGATAAATCTTATCGGCCGCAAGAGGTCGAGGAAAAACTCTATTCCAGATGGATGGAGAGTAAGGCTTTTGCCTGTGGTCGAAACGAGAGCGAAGACGCTTTCACAATCGTGATTCCGCCGCCGAACGTGACCGGAAACCTGCATATGGGCCACGCGCTCAATAACACATTGCAGGATATTCTCGTGCGTTTTGAACGTATGCGCGGCAAGGATGTGCTTTGGCAGCCGGGCACCGATCATGCGGGTATCGCAACCCAGATGGTAGTGGAACGGCAACTGGCGGAGCAGGGCATCACGCGCCATGATCTGGGCCGGGAAAAATTTATCGAGAAAATCTGGGAATGGAAAGAGAAGTCCGGTGGTTCCATCATCGGACAGCTGCACCGTCTGGGCGCGTCCTGTGATTGGGAGCGCGAGCGCTTCACCATGGACGAAGGCTTGTCCAAGGCCGTTCGTAAAGTCTTTGTACAGCTACATAAAGAAGGCTTGATCTATCGCGATAAGCGATTGGTCAACTGGGATCCAAAATTCCACACCGCGATTTCCGATCTGGAAGTGGAGCAAAAGGAAGTCAACAGCCATATGTGGCATTTTGACTATCCAATCGAAGGCGAAGAGGGGCGTTTCATCACCGTTGCGACCACGCGCCCCGAAACCATGTTGGGCGATACTGGCGTTGCGGTTCATCCTGACGATGAACGGTATAAGGATCTGGTCGGTAAATTCGTTATTCTGCCGCTGGTGGGCCGCCGCATTCCGATTGTGGCCGATGAATATGCTGATCCAGAGCAAGGATCGGGCGCCGTGAAAATTACGCCTGCCCATGATTTCAATGACTTTGAAGTTGGCAAACGCACAGGTCTTGATGTGATCAACATCATGGATATCAACGCCTGTTTGAACGACGATGTACCCGAAGCTTACCGCGGTATGGAGCGGTTTGAAGCGCGCAAGAAAATTGTTGCTGATATTGACGCGCTTGGGCTTTTGAACAAGATCGAAGATCATACCCACACGGTGCCTTACGGTGATCGCAGCGGCGTGGTGATTGAACCGCTCTTAACCGATCAGTGGTTTGCTGATGCGGCCACATTGGCGCAACCTGCCATTCGCGCGGTTGAAAAGGGCAACACCAAATTTGTGCCGTCCAAATGGACCAACACCTATTACGATTGGATGCGCAATATCCAGCCGTGGTGTATTTCGCGCCAGCTCTGGTGGGGACATCGCATTCCGGCCTGGTTTGGCCCCGATGGCATGATTTTCGTTGAGGAAACCGAAGAGCAGGCCTATGCGGCAGCGAAAGCCCATTATGGCAAAGACGTTGAACTGAACCAGGATGAAGATGTTCTGGATACCTGGTTCTCCTCTGCACTATGGCCTTTTTCAACGCTGGGCTGGCCTGATCAGACACCTGAGCTGGCTAAGCATTATCAAACCGACGTGCTGATCACAGCTTTCGATATTATCTTCTTCTGGGTTGCCCGGATGATGATGATGGGTCTGCATTTCATGGATGATGAACCGCCGTTTCACACGGTTTATATTCATGCGCTTGTGCGCGATGAGCATGGCGCGAAAATGTCCAAATCAAAGGGCAATGTGGTTGATCCACTTGTTCTGATTGATGAGTATGGCGCCGATGCGCTTCGCTTCTTCCTTTCCTCCAGTGCGGCGCAGGGACGTGACGTCCGCCTGTCCGAACAACGGGTGGAAGGCTACCGCAATTTCACCACCAAGCTTTGGAATGCAGCTCGTTTTTGCGAGATGAATGAATGCGCTATTGCGGACGGCTTTGATCCCTTTGCAACGAAAGATCCGGTTAATCGCTGGATCGTCGGTGAGGTTGCCAAATGTGAGGCCGCCGTGCGCGAAGCCTTGGAAGGGCAGCGCGATGGCTATCGGTTTAACGATGCCTCTAACGCGGTTTATGCCTTCACCTGGAATGTCTTCTGTGACTGGTATCTGGAACTGGCGAAAATTCCGTTCCAGGGCGATGATGAAGCGGCTAAGTTGGAAACCCGCTCTACATCCGCATGGGTGCTCGATCAGATTTTGAAAATCCTGCATCCGTTTATGCCCTTCGTCACCGAAGAGCTATGGGGCACCATTGGCACCAAGCGCGACGCCGATTTGATTGTCTCCGACTGGCCGGTCTACCCCGAGACGGCGGTTGATCAGGGTGCGGCCGATGAACTGGACTGGCTGCAAGGCCTGGTCACGGGTATTCGGGCGGTTCGCTCAGAAATGAACGTGCCTGCAGGTGCCAAAATTCCGTTGATCTTTAACGGCGGAACCGACGTGCAGAAAGATCGCCTTGCCCGTCATTGGGATGTGATTTCTCGTCTGGCCCGCCTTGAAAGCAACGCGATTGATGCGGACCTGCCCAAGGGATCGCTGCAGTTTGTGCATGACGGCGCAACGGTAGCGCTGCCGCTGGCCGGTGCCATGGATCTGGACGCGGAAAAAGCGCGTCTGGGCAAAGAGATTGGCAAGCTGGAAGGTTACATGACTGGCCTCAACAAAAAGCTCGGCAACGAAAAATTCGTCGCCAGTGCGCCCGAAGCCGTGGTGCAGGGCGAGCGTGATAAACTCTCTGAAGCCGAAGTGAAACTGGCAAAACTTAAAGAAGCGGCTGAGCGATTAGCTGAACTTTAAGATCTGCTGAGGTGAGATTAAGAAAGCCCGGGGTTCACGCCCCGGGCTTTCCTATGGGTTTAGTTTTTTGAATAAAGTTGGGCCAGTTGTAGTAATGCGAAAGCACGCGGAGCGGTGAATTCCATATTAGACACCATTTGCAAAGCTTTAGTTCTTTGTCCTTGGTATACAAGGTGTGGAATAATCCGTGCTACAGCCTCCTCCTTACTTTCTGGATTGGTAATTTTTTGGGAATAATTTAGATATACATCCAATAGGTTTTGATTAACGCCGTCCACAGTGAAAAAGTCAGAAGCTTCAAACAATGCAAGATCCACTTCTTTGTTGGGGGTGATTTCTACATTTGTGTGAAGGAGTTTGAGCATTTCTTCTGAAGTAGTTGGCCTGTTTTCAGAGTTTCTCAAGCCCTCAAAGAAACGCTGTTTGGCAGAGAGTCTTTTTACAAGTCGCATGATTTGCGAGTCATCTGAAATAGATTCATCCACTGCGCGAAGTTGGTTTAATGCTTCGTAAGTAAACCCTGTTTCGGCCATGAATTCGACGACACGGCCCATCGCGCTGTTTTGAGTAGGTACACCCATTTCTTTGCTAAATTTTTGATTTAGCTGCAATGCACGATTGTAATATTCGAGCGAACGAGTTTCTTTTCCTGCATACGCTAATGCAAAAACCTTCTTCTCCTTATTGTCTAGGAGCTGGATAAATTCAGACAATTCCTTTTGGTGGCCGTTTCTTGCAAATGAGGCTGCAACAAAGTGGTATCCAAAAGATTTTGTATCGTAATCGTGCATTTCATGTAGAAGATCAGCTACATTTTGAATGTCACCAGTAGAAGCATAGTAAGACATCAGATGTCGATACGCATGTGAGCGAAGCAAGGGGTTAGATATTTTTTCAAACTGTTCCATTACTCCATCAATTTTACCTTGTTCAGCGTAGGCCTCTAGAATTCCAGCATGCGCTGCCTCTAAATCGTCTTCTGTAATGCGAGCAAAGTAGTTCTCGATCGTTGATTGAATGTAATTGCCTGAATACAGTTGACGGAATACACTCCGGATTGCGAAGTCCCGGTAAAATTTCTTGTCATCGTCCCTGATAATAAATTTAGCAGAATTAAAGGCGTTCTCAATTTGATTTGCTTTTGATTGTTTAATCGATAAATCATGCAAGATAACATTTCGAATTGCGGTGATTTTCTGTGTTTTTGCATAATTAAAGGCTTCCTCGAAGGTTCTTTCATCCACAAGTCGCAGCCCGTAAATCAGGTTGTATATATCAGAAAACCCGATCAGGGATTCAGGAAGGATGACCTTTCCGTTATTCCATTTTAAAAATGAATTACGGGTGTGAATGATTGAGCCGCTCCGGGGGTAGCCAAACCGAAATTCGAAAGTGTTCTTTGCCGCACCTGACACTATTTTATTCGAATGGTTTAGAGCCTTAGTGTTATCACCAATTACGAAATAAGTATACGCAATTTCCCCATGCAATTTTTCAGTTTCTTTTTGATTTGTATGTTGAAGTTGTAATTGTGCAAAATCTATAAAACATTGCGAAGATTGACATTTATCAAGTGCAGTAAATGCGATTTTTGATGAGGTCGTTGGTTCCGGTCTCCCGCCAACTGTAACACAAGAAGCTAGAAGAAATAACAATAAGATAGTTGAGAGTATTCGCATTAGTTTCCTGCTTTGATTATTATTTCATCCTGTTTCGTGTGATTTGTAGTTTTGCACAACCGTTAATTTTTACGCAATCATTAATTCAATTTATTTTCAACTTATTGTTGTTTGAATCCAAGCGATTGATGCGGACCTGCCCAAGGGATCGCTGCAGTATGTGCATGACGGCGCAACGGTAGCGCTGCCGCTGGCCGGTGCCATGGATCTGGACGCGGAAAAGCCCGAGGTTCACGCTTCGGTTTTTTTTGCGTGAGCTCTAAGTTTTGGGCAATTGTTTTAAGGTCGGCTGGACCGTTATAACGCCACTTCGAAAGAATTCACTTTCTTTAGCTGAAAATTCACGACTATCATTGGACCAGAGGTTTAGTAAGAAAAAGCCAATTTTTAAGCCAGATATTCGACCTGATCTTGAGTATAATCCGTAACCTAAAGGGTAAGAATATATTATAGCGTGAGCAGAACTAATTCTGTAGATCTGCTGAAAGGAATCGTCGATTTTCTTATGTAGTTCCAGGAAACGGATTGTTTGTAAACCAGTAGAGTTATCACCTCGTCTGAAACGCTTCTGACCTTTGACAATTATTATTTCTACATCAGAAAGTTTTGTATAATCCCGAACAAGGCATTCTCCTTCATTCATACGCTTTTGAAAATGAGGGTCTTCTCTAATATTAAATTTTCGAGGATCCCCATGTAGATATTCTACGGGGCAAGTTTCCATTAGTTCAATTTGATACGATACGACATTTATTTCAGAGGGATTTTTGATCTTTTCCAAATTGGGAACGACAACGATACGATCAACTACCTTATTGTATAACATTTTCTTGCATAGCTGATTGCATGTTTCATTACTTTTTTTACTACTGGTGAAATGTAAGCCGACAGTTGACGGCAGAACAAAATCTTCAGTGAGAGGTTGGTTCAGTTTGTTGTATTTTGCGAGTGAAAGATGGGTAGATAAGTTTAAAGTCAAAGAAATTAACGTGCCCAACGCTAGAAATACCAAAAATGCGTAATGGATTTCTAATTTGATATGGTAGAATTTGCATAAATGTTCTTTTAATAATTTTGCAAGTACTGCGTATACTAAAGTGCTTGGCGCCACGATTATTGTTACAATTATGAAATGAGATAGTACCCCTTGTAGAGAAATACCACCATCTGATGACGCAATAAAAACGGACATGGCCAGAAAAATAATAAGAATTATAGATAATAATTTCATATATTTAATTAAATCAAAGATTGTTTGATATGTCGATGTTGTAAATCGCCCTGGTAGAGGTTTTTATTTGTCATAACTTATGGAATTCGAGATCTTCGATGACGCTTCCGACACTGAGAGCTACAGGGCTGGATGATCGTAATAAACAAGATAAACCGCAAATGTAAGGCCGAGTAGGCCCAGGATGACGCCCACAACAGGTCCCAGCCATTTGTAATCGCGGTAGTTTGGTTTGTTTGTATATCCGAGCCATTCTAAAAATGACGTTGGGTCTTTATCATTCACACCGGTCCCCTTCGCATATCAGCTTACCGCAAAGAACGAGCTTTTTCACGCCCTATTCGCAACTGAGGGTTATGGGGTTCAGAGCTTTGCCTGAAAATCAAAAGCGGCCCGGGGGCTTCCGGGCCGCTTTTTTTGTGCATGTTCTTGACAGGGAGAACAACTGCACAGGGAGTCGTGTTGAGCTATAGTTGACCGCACAGGGACGCAATCATTGGTATGGCTGGCAACACGCCTTGGGAAAGACATGACGCTTAAGGTCTATGGAGTGAGGCGGCCATATTATCGCCAGCAGCCTCATGGATTTTACAAACTATTGTCGTGACAACGATATCGGCGGGAGCCGAGTGGTTACTGTTATCGGGTAAAGGATCGCGAAAGGTGTCGTTTCATTGTTCTTATTTCTCTCTGATGTGATCCCGGATTTTTATTTTTCTGGTCGGGACCGACATTTTTTAAAAAATTGCATATTTCCCCTGCGTAAGCAATGCAAGAATTCCAAAAAAGATAAATAATTTTTTCTGATGTAAACAAGCATGACGCGAAAGGGGTTATCCTTTAAACTTTGGATAACAGGGACATCATAAGGGGAGGGTCGCATGACCGGTCGGTGGACATATACAATTGACAAGGATGATATTAAGGCGGTGCAAATGGAGGTCGATTTGCCTGCGCCGGAATTGACGACCGATGAAATTGAGGTTGCGGTCAAAACATTTGCCCTGACGGCCAATAATGTGACCTATGCGACGCTTGGCAAATCCTTTGGAAGCTGGACGGATATGCCGGGTTACTGGGCCTTTTTCCCCTGTTCAGATGACAGCCTTGGGCAACTGCCCATTTGGGGATTTGCGACTGTGGGGCGGAGCAATCATCCCGATGTTAAAGTGGGTGAAGAGTTGTATGGCTTTTTCCCCATGGCCAGCCATCTGGTGATGAAGCCAGGCAAGATGAGCGCGGCCTCTTTGCATGATGCCATGGCGCACCGCCTGAAACTGGCACCGGTATATAATCAATATAACCGGGTCCGCAGGGAGGGCGATGTGAAGGCCGCTGAAAAAGACCTGTGGCCCGTGTTTCGCCCGCTTCTGGTCACCGGTTATATGATCTGTGATCAGTTTGCTGAAAGTGATTACTATGGGGCGGAGCAGATCTTGATTTGTAGCGCCTCCAGCAAGACCGCGTTGATGACCGCGCGCTGCTTTAATCAATTTGAAAAGGTGCCCAAGCTGATCGGTGTGACCTCGAAAGGGAATTTGGATTTTGTGAAATCCACGGGATTATATGCCGACGTGATCAGTTATGATGCGGTTGATGAACTGGATGCGGGCACGCCAACAACACTGATCGATATGGCGGGCAATGGCGCAGTGATTAACGCTATCCATCATCATTTCAAGGATCAGCTTAAATTCAGCTGTCTGGTTGGCCTGTCCCATTGGGATTCCAGCCGACCCGATAGGGATTTGCCCGGCGCGCCCATTACCCCGTTTTTTGCCCCCGGCCGCCTTAAGGCGCGCAGCGAAGAGTGGGGAAGTAATGGATTGCAGGCAAGATTGGGGGCGGCGTGGGATGATTTCATTTCGCTGGCGCCAAGTTTAACCGAAATCAAGGTTCAATCAGATCCCAAAGCGGTGGGGGCAGCCTATACTGATCTGGTGGCCGGGAAGATTAACCCCGCGCAATCGTTGATCCTGAAGGTTTGAGGGCTGGCTTTTAGCTTGAATTGAGCGAATATTTTCTATATATAGAAATATATTATCGAAATAATTTCTGTTGAAAGGAATTGAGCGATGCAAACGGCAGTTCAGAGAGTTGCTTATTCAGATAAGGATAAAGTCGTGACCAAGGCGGTCCTTCGGGCGGCAGATCGATTGGGATTGACCGCGAAAAATCTGGGGCAGGTGCTGGGCGTTTCCGAGCCAACGGTATCGCGTATGAAGCAGGGGGCATTTGTGATCAAGAGCGAAACCAAGCCTTATGAGTTGGCGGTTTTATTGATCCGGGTGTTTCGTTCCCTCGACGCCATTCTGGGCGGGGATGAAAAAGTGACCCGCGCCTGGATGGGCAATCCCAACACTGTTTTGGGCGCTGCCCCCAAAGCCTGTATCACCAGCATATCAGGATTAATGGATGTCATTGCCTATCTGGACGCCCGCCGCGCTGTCCTCTGAACTGCGGCCTTTTACCGGTTCCTGCTGGCGGGTGGTTGAAGCGCAACATCAGATTTCCACCTTAAAGCTGGTGGATAATTTGCAGGAGCAGCAACTGCTGGAAGATATAATCGAAGAGACAAAACCACAGTTTCCAGAGGAATGCGCCCATCTGGATTATTTACTGGCAACCCCCTTTCGCTATGGCACAAGTTATCCCCACGGGTCCCGTTTTCGCCGGGCGGGGCGAACGCCGGGGGTCTTTTATGGTGCAGAAGCGGTTGAGACAGCCATTCGCGAGTTGGTCTTTTACCGATTTTTGTTTTATGCGGAATCCCCAGAAACCCACCCTTCGGATAACGCAACGGATTATTCGGCTTTTTCCGCGGCGTTGAAGTCGGACGGCTTGCTGGATTTGACCGTGCCGCCGCTTTCAAAGGATCAGGAATATTGGACCGACCCGGTTCATTATGACGCTTGCCAGGCACTGGCAGATGCGCTTCGGGAAGGAGGCGGGGAGATTATTCGCTATCAGTCCGTACGCCATGACGCGGGAGTAAATCTGGCCGTTCTCGGCGGGCAGGTTTTTGATCAGCCAGCGCCGATTGACCGCCAAACCTGGCGAATTCGCCTGACCCAAAACAGGGCACAGGCTTTCTGCGAATTTCCAAAATACAGTCTTGAATATGATCGGGCCCTGTTCGACGATCCGCGATTGGCGCTTCTGCCTTAAATCGTCTCGATTTTTTTCTTGAGAATATGAAATTCAGCGAGCCTCAGGATCGCGTAGATCCGCGGCATGGTATGGGTCATGCTGTTGATCATGGCATTCACCCGGTCAAATTCCCCCAGATAAGCGAGGTGGGGAATGACACGCCCATACAGGGATTGCCGATTGAACGGGTTTTTAACGCGATCCACCAGTTTCAGGTAGCGGTTAATCCCCTCCAGATCGGCGTGGTTTACCAGCATGAGCTTAGTCGTATTCGTGAGGATCTGATTATACTCTTCTGGCTGCGAGCCGTTTAAATCCTGCTCAGCCATATCAAGGAGGGGGCTGTAATCCTTTGGCGCGAGGGGTGATTTGTGCAGGAACGCGAAAAGGAGGTTTCGCGAAATTTTGCGGATGGCGGGGATTTTATAAAGATGCAGGGTTTTGATCGACTCCTCCAGATAACCGGCTTGCGCCATATCAATGGAAAGGGCCAGGGTGCCTTTCATCAGTTTAGTCTCTTCGCGTTGTTGCAATTCTTTTGCTAAAACAAGGGCTTGTTGAAAATAAGTAATGTTGCCAGTGAATTTTCCAAGCAGCGACAGGCTGTAAATGGTTTGCGTGTCATCAGGGACAGTGCCCAGAAATTCTTCGGCCAGATCTAAATGGCCACTGTTGGCAAAGGCGCCAACGATACGCGGATAGGAGAGTTTGTTGCGATCTGTCTCGTTTGTTTCAGCAATAATTTGGTGGATAAACTCAAGTTCCCCTTTTGCAGCCAGCGCGCTTAAAATCCCTTCATAGGCGAGGAGGCGCATTTTTTGCGAAAGGATTTTCTGGCTAAGCTTTATAGCTGGATCATAAACGCTCTCTTCGGCCATTGCCAAAGCAATGCCTGCGCGGGCACCGTCTTTATCAAACAGGTAATTCATCTCTTCGATCTGTTGAAGTGCTTCGGCCTGAAAACCTTCCTTGTAGTACTGATAATAGATCAGGGAGAGGGCCCGCGCCCGTGATGTGGAAGATTTGATATTCCCGCCCAATTCGCGGGCAAATTTTAAGGCACCGGTAAAATCTTTGTCTTTGAGGGCATGTAGCGACAGAATATACAGGATTTTATAGCGGTTTTCTTTTTTCTTCAGGGTTTGGGCGAGGCCAAAAGCGCGTTCCGCTTCCCCATTGATTGCCAGAAAGAAGGCATACAGGGTGTCGTATTCTTCGTTGCGGCCTAAAATACTTTCGGGCAGGGGAAGCTCGACATTTTCCCAGCGCTGCGTGTCGGCAATGAATTTATTGACCTTGTCCTTGTCGATGCTGCCAAAGTTTTTGTAGAAAAGATTTTGAAACCCTTTGCCATCAATATTGTCAATGATCGCCAGTGCTTCAGCTTCTTCATCCAGCAGGATATGAGTGGCTGCAAAGGCGACTTTCGCAATTTTATTTTCAAATTCATGGGTTTTCGTATTTTGCGTTTTGGCAAGTTCCAAGAGGCAGGCTGGATCTTTACAACGCTGAAGGGCTGCGATGGATACAGGCGCGGATACTGAAGGGGGAATTACTTTTGTGGTGCGAAGCGGGCCGGGAGTGACGCAGGCAGATGCCATCAACAGAACAAATCCGATGGCTAAAAGTCGCTTGATCATATAACGCTACCCCTTTGATACGCTGAAACCCAATTGCCTTGTAAGAACATTAGAAAATCTGGTTGTGTGCTGTCCAGTCAATTAGACGTGCTGGCTGTAAAGTGATCTGGGACTTCTTTTGTTCCTGTGAAATTCAATTGATTGATCTCAATCAATAACTGTTATAAATTCAACATCCCCGATCCCCAATTGGCTGCAATTCATGCAAAATACATCTCAATCCTCGATGCCCAAAAGTGTCCTTCTGGCGCTGATCCTGATCAGTATGTGCGGACCTATGGCGATGAATGTCATTCTGCCATCCATTTCCTCCTACCAGACGGCTTTCGATACGGATTATGCAACAGCGCAATTGACCCTGACCTTTTTTCTGGCTTCGGTTGCGGTTGCCCAGTTGATCTATGGGCCCATTTCAGATCGTTTGGGCCGCATGCCGGTGATTTATTTTGGATTAATCACCTATATTATTGGGGGTGTTGCCTGTTATTTCGCCCAGTCCATTGAAATGCTGATCGCCGCCCGGATATTGCAGGCATTTGGCGGTTGCGCGGGGATGGTGATGGGCCGGGCGATGGTGCGCGATAAGTATAATGCCGAAAAGGCCACGTCGGTCATTGCCTATATGACAATGGGAATTGTACTGGCGCCAACTTTGGGCCCCGCCATCGGCGGTGTGTTAGAGGATGTATACGGGTGGCAGGGCAGTTATGTCTTTGTTGTTGTAATTGGCGCGCTGATTTTGTTTGTCGCAACCCGAAGCCTGTCTGAAACACTGCCCGTTGAAAAGCGGCATGCGACGCACTTTGCTGGAATGCTGCTGTCTTTTTATCAGCTGCTGAAAAATCCAAAATTTAACGCCTATGCTTTTCTAGTGGCTTTTAGCACGTCAGCCTATTTCTCGTTTTTGGGTGGATCGTCATATGTTCTTATCGATTTGATGGGCTTATCGGCCAGTGAGCTGGGGCTGGCCTTTGTGGCGGTATCATCGCTTTACATTCTGGGGAATTTTGCGACAGCGCGGCTTAACAGCCGTTTTGGGATTAATCGTCTGATTACTTTTGGTAGCATAACAAGTCTGGTTGGTGCTTTGTCCATTCTGGTCTTTGATCAGCTGTTTGGGTTGAGCGCGGTTTCCTTTGTGGCCCTGATGACCGTCATTGCTTTTGGAAATGGATTTTGTATTTCCACAGGTATTGCTGCAGCGGTGGGCGCTGATCCGCATCGGGTGGGGGCAGCCTCTGGCCTTGCCGGCTCCATGCAGATTGGCTTTGGTGCAATTGCGACCTTTATTGTGGGAACCTTACTTAGCGAGTTTCCCGGATCCCCGACACCGCTTGTGTTGACCATGGTGGGGTGCTGCATACTTGCGCTCGTCTCATTCGTTTATGGCAACTGGTACAGCCGGGACTAAAATCTGCTCATTCGGGCTTTCCTCTTCTTTTATTCTTTACCCGTTTCCAAAAGTTTGGATACTGAGTGGCATAAAAAAATAAGGGGAGGATGAGATGAGGATCTCACAGCTGCTGGAACGTGCCGCGCAAATCAAGGCCGACAGTATCGCGACTGTTTTCAATGACAGAACGCATAGTTATTCAGAATTTAAAACGCGGGTGCAGAAATTTGCAGGGGCTTTGCGGGCCTTGGGCATCATAAGCGGGGAGCGCGCCGCAATCCTGGCGCAGAATTCAGATCGCTATCTTGAATTTTATTATGCGGTTCCGTGGGCTGGCGGCGTGTTTGTGCCGGTCAACACGCGTTTGGCCATCCCGGAATTTGCTTATTGGCTGACAGACTCCGGCTCCAAGGTGTTGCTGGTGGATGATGCTTTTTCGGCAGCAGCGCAGGAGCTTAAAGGTCTGGTCGAAAGCCTGGAACACCTGATCTACATCGGCGATGGCGATTGCCCCGATGGAATGTTGCCCTATGAAGAGATTTTGGCAGCGGCAGCGGCTGTTGAAGACGCAGGGCGGGGCGGCGACGATATTGCAGGGCTGTTTTATACCGGCGGTACCACCGGTGTGTCCAAGGGGGTCATGCTCAGCCATGATAATCTGGTGATGAACAGCCTGCATTCCATGCCTGCCTATGGGTTTACGGAAAGTAGCAAGTGGCTACATGCGGCGCCGATGTTTCATATTGCCGATGGAGCCGCCGTTTTCGCCGGTGTAATGGGGCTTTGCCAGCATGTGTTTATTCCTGGCTTTACGCCCGATGCGGCCATGAAGGCTTTTGAACAGCATGGCATAACCTGTACTTTGCTGGTGCCAACCATGGTCAATATGGTGGTGAACCATCCTGACGTGCGAAAATATGATCTCAGCTCGCTGGTGAATATTGTCTATGGGGCATCCCCTATGCCCGAAGCCGTAATTGTAAAAGCATTGGATATATTGCCGGGCTGTGGCTTTACCCATGCCTATGGCCAGACTGAATGCGCTCCGCTGGTGAGCTTCACCGGCCCGGAATATCACGTGGTGGAGGGACCAAATGCCGGGCGGTTTAAATCTGCGGGGCGAGCCGTTTTTTCCGCGGACGTTAAAATCTTTGATGAGAATGATGAAGAAGTGCCACGGGGCACCGTTGGGCAGGTTTGCGTGCGCGGCGATAATGTGATGCTGGGTTATTGGAATAAGCCGGAACAAACAGCAGAAGCTCTCAAAGGGGGTTGGATGCATAGCGGTGATGGGGGCTATATGGATGAGCAGGGGTTCATCTATATTGTCGATCGCGTGAAAGACATGATTATCTCGGGCGGCGAAAATGTATATTCAGCCGAGGTTGAAAACGCTGTCTATCAACATCATGCCGTTGCGGAATGCGCGGTGATCGGTATTCCCCATGAAAAATGGGGGGAGCAGGTTCACGTGGTCGTGCGTCTCGTCGATGGAGAGCAGGCGGGTGAGCAGGAGTTGATTGATTTTGCCCATACGCTGATAGCGGGCTTTAAATGTCCGCGCAGTGTATCTTTTGTAACTGATCCGCTGCCTTTGTCGGGGGCGGGAAAAATCCTGAAAACTGAATTGCGAAAACCATTTTGGGCAGATCAGGATAAAGCCGTTAGCTGATCTAACAGGTTAAAGCATAAAAAAAGTCGGTGGAGGGAAGGCCCCCACCGACTTTTCGGAGATGTGTATACACCAATCCGCATTGATGAATGTTCAAAGTGGGGCTTTATCGTTAATTTTGGGTTAATTTTCTGTGCTTTTCTAAAAATAAATACGATTATTTTAGGATGATTCTAGAATTACTGGATTCATTTATCCAAGATTCGCAAGCTATCGAATCTGATTCGACTTGTTGAGGGGCAAACAATCATCCGGAATGCAACTTATTGGTTAAGTATGGGGGCGAGTGCAATATAAAGTTTTAATTAACCATTAATGTTAACCACAAGCACCTGTTTTTGTGAAAAAAATTCATAAAATTTTATTAAAACACTGGTGTCGGTCATGGCAATCGGATATTCAATCTTCAGAATTTAAGTAACTCTCGTAGTTAGTATCAAATCAATAGGGCGCTGCCAGTTTATGTTTGAGGCGGTGCATAAAGTAAGCTTATAGCGGCCATGCAACCCTAATCAGGTCTGCTGGACCCAGTGGAGATTAACATGATTAAAAAATATCTGGCAGGCGCTATCGTCGCTGCCGCTGCATTCTTGGGTGCAACATCTGCACAAGCCTCAACAACATTCTGGTTCACCAGTGGTAACGGAAACCACGTTGGTAATACTTATGAATTTTCAAAAGATGGTGTTGATGTAACAGCGACTCCTTTTGCAAATAATTATTTTGGAAGTGCCACGTTGAACCAGTATGGCAGCGGTCTGACTGTAAGCAGTTCTGATTGCTACTATGGTTACTGCGGTGACAGCAATCATGAAATCGATGGCAAATATTGGGGTGAAGGCGTTTCATTCGAATTTTCAACTGAAGTTTTGGTTGAGAAAATTTACTTCAGCTATGTCGGTTATAATGACGATTTCTCCTTCCGTGCCGACGGTGGTGCCTATACAACAGAAGATATCGACGGTGGCAACTATTGGGATGACGCTAATGGTAGCTACGTGTTTGATCTACCAGGCCTGCTAGGCACTACAATTGATATCGCAGCGTTATTTGACGACGATGACTTCAAAATCCGTGGTATGAAAGTTTCCGTATCTGCGGTTCCTCTGCCACCTGCGGTTTTGATGTTTGGTGCTGCGCTGATTGGCTTGGGTTGGGTTAAACGCCGCAAGCAAGCTGCCTAATATATAATCCCTTTATTGGGTTAAGATTTAAAGCCTCCGCTGAAAAGCGGGGGCTTTTTTGATTCGGCAAAGTGGAATAAGTTCCTGATCGATTCTGCAGCTTATAGTTTTTTATCAAAAATTTCTGCAACCTTAACCATTTGTTAACTATTTTTGTTAACCACGTTGGTTCCGTTTTAGGCCCAAAATCCATAAGATTTTCGTAAAATACTGGTTTACGTGAGGTAAGTGGAATATTCTGAAATTAGAAATCTGATGCTTAGTACTATGTTTGAGATGATTTGGGGTGCGTTGCCGTTCGGCAGGGCATTAACTTAGAACGGCCAGAGTGCGTTAATCGTATTTATTTGGCTGGGGGATAATAAAATGATGAAAAAATTAATGACAGGGGTTGTTACTGCAGCCGCACTGCTCGTCAGTGTTTCTGCCGCCAATGCAGCGACTTCATGGTTTAGTTCCGGGAACGGAAATCATGTTGGTAATACCTATGAATTCACGGGAAGTGACGGTACTGATCACACGGCGTCAGTGCTTAACGGATGGAATGGCGGTATTCAATTTTTCGGCGGAACATTGCAACAATCTGTAAATGGATTGAATATCTGTAATGGCAGCACCTACTATGGCGGATGTTACGGCGATGATCATGAAATTGACGGATACTATAATGAAGGCGTTAATTTAACGTTTGAGAAAGAAGTTCAAGTCGAGAAAATTTATTTCACCTACGTGGATAGCAATGACTATTTTTGGTTTAACGTAGACGATGGAAGCTGGAGCAATATGAATATTCCAGGTATAGGATTCACTTCATTTACTTTTGCGCCTTCAGTAACTGGAACTTCGTTTGATATTGCTGCGGTCTATGATGGTTTTTGGGGAACAGATAACTTTAAACTGAAGGGCGTGGAATATACGGTTTCCTCAGTTCCTCTGCCACCTGCGGTTCTGATGTTCGGTGCTGCGCTTCTTGGTCTGGGCTGGGTTAAGCGTCGCAAGCAAGCTCAAGCTGCATAATATGTAATTCCCTCCATGGGAATAAAGATTAGAGCCTCCGCTGAAAAGCGGGGGCTTTTTACTTTTTTGAACTTCGCCAATTGCAGCTGCAATTGCGATGGAAATATACTGTTAATTTGCTTAAAATTTGATCTTATTTCTAGCTCTATTTTAACTTTTTTCATTCAGGTTATGACCAATTGTAGTGGTCCGCTTTGCGGTTGATGGTCTCTTCTCGCGGTCACGAAATGGAGAATGTGAAAATGGCAGTTTTGAATGTGAAAACGAGCAATTTCTTGCTGAAATGGAGTGGTTCATCCTTTCAAATGGCGTCGCTGATAACAGCTGCCTTGCTAATGATGATGATCGGAGCGCCTGCTGCTAATGCAACGTCAATCTGGTTTACAAATGGAAACTATGCAGACGGTGCCTATCATTATTCTGAGGAGGGCACGGACCTCACGGCGTCTGCGATTATTGGCAGTCGCAACGGCGGATCCATGTATCAATCCAGCCATGGTCTTTATATCTGGAGCTATGATTGTGATCGAAAGGGAAAAGGAAAGGGTAAAGGCAATAGCTGCAATGGTGATAATACGCATCAGATTGATGGCTATAAAGAAGGGGAAGCCGTTCAATTAACTTTCGATCAGGAAGTTCACGTTGAATCCCTTTATTTTTCCTACGTTGGTTATGATGACGACTTTTCGATCAAAGCGGATACAGGTCCTACTTTTGATTATGATATTGTCGGGGGTACTTATTACGACAATGGATCGGGTTACTTTAATTTTGCGGGTGAAGGACTGGTCGGCACTGTGTTTGAAATTGCCGCGCCTTATTGGGATGATGACTTCAAACTGGCCGGGGTTAAATTTTCAGTGTCAACCGTACCTTTGCCGCCTTCCATCCTGATGTTTGGGGCCGCATTGCTTGGGCTGGGGTATCTGAAACGGCGCAGAAAAGCGACTTAAGAGTTCTTCTTAATTCATTTACGAAAAAGCGGAGGCTATTTGGCCCCCGCTTTTTTTTGTGGTTATGGGCAGGTTATGATTTCGACGCGACGGCGGGGCCGGTTGGTGCTGGAATTTTTGCCAAGCGCATAAATTTCAAAGCGGTTATTAGCAATTCCCATTTGTGCAAGCACTCTGGCAACGCCTTGCGCCCGTTCTCGTGAAAGTTCCATATTCCGGGCGTCTGTTCCGCTGGGGTCGGCATATCCTAAAATACGAATTTTAAGATTTTCGCTCTGACGCAGATTGCGGGCAAATTGACGGATCTGATCTAAGGAAAATGGATTTTGGATACTAGATTGATTGAGTTTATACGCAATAATGAGATCTGGATTTTGTTGATTGCATTCTCCTGCCAATTCGCTCGGGCCCGTTGGTTTTTGAGGGTTTGCAGATTTTGCTGATCGGTTTATCTCTCTTTCCAGTTTGGCCAGTTTCTGGTCTACCTGATCAAGACGTTGTTCATGGTCTAACAGACGCTGCGAAACCCAAAGTCGGTACTGATTAAGTTTTTCAAAACCGGCCTGAATTTTGTCGAGTATTGGATCGATATCCATAAAGGAAGCGGCTTGCGAGGCGGGAAAATTGATCCCCTTGGGCAACACAACTGGCTTCGCTGTCTGCGGATCAAATAACAGATCAAAGCGGGATGTTGATCCGATATGCAGCAAAGAGGCCGGTGTGGGACTGGTATTGAGAAGGATCATTGAATGGGGAAGCAGGTAATGCGTGATACTGGCAAGACCGCGCTGAATAAGATTGCCATCTTTTATCTGCACTGGGCAGGGGCTAAAAAGCTGATAGGCGCTTGATGGATAATTGTCCGCTGTCAGAACATTTAGCGGATCAGATTTACAGGTTTTCAGTCTGTCCGCCTCGCTCAGGACTGTAAAATAAATCACGAGTGTCAGAAGGATCAAAAGAACCGTAAAGACAGAAAAGCGGTGGTTCCCCATGTTTCTAAAGAACAGATAGCTTTGCAGGGCTTCCTTTGCGCTGAGGAGGGGGCGCCCTTTTCGTAAATCACCGTCTTTGTTTCGAAGTTCCAAAAATGCCCGTGAAAAACGGTTTTCTTTGATTTCGACTTTTGTTCCCTTAATTCGTCCGGTTCCGGGAATAACCGACAGCAGGCGCAACGTCATATTCGCAATAAGCACATAAAGGCCCAGCACAATAGCCGACAGCGTTTCAAGAATTGAAATATTTTTGCCGCGGGTGCCCTGAATAATATGAAAAATCAGGGAGGTGCAGAAAAACACAATCAGGAAAACACTGTATAGCGCAAAGAGGGAGACAACGGCGAAGCCGATGACACCTGCAAATTTCAAGGCATTCAGGAAGACATCATCCAAACCGACAAACTGCAAATAGGGAATATTGAAAACGGCGTAGGTTGTATTGCTCAGGAAAAGGCTGAACAGAATAAAATAGCAGGTCAGGATGGTTAGAAGGCCGGGGACAATTAAAGTCAAATTGCGTGATTTATTGACCCGCATATGAACGTCGCAAAACAGTTCGCCGTTTAATGAATTGTTGCGGCATCGTGCGCCGCTTCGTGTCGTTCCCTGGCATTGCATTTCTTAATTCCCACACTCTAAATTATTATTAGATAGTAGGACTTTTTAAAAATACAACTATAAGTAGTTTTTTGAGATAAGTTTCAGGTATTTTCAAGCTTTAGGGGCTGGCAATTGTTGCTCTCGCTGACGATAAGGTTTAGGAATGTAACCTAAATAAGCTAGAGTTTTTGAGGAAATTATAAAAATGCCCCAATACAGATCCAAAACTTCCACACATGGGCGGAATATGGCTGGTGCCCGCGCACTTTGGCGGGCAACTGGTATGCAGGACGGCGATTTTGAAAAGCCGATTATTGCGATTTCAAACTCCTTCACGCAGTTTGTGCCGGGTCATGTGCATTTGAAGGATCTGGGCCAGCTTGTTGCCCGTGAAGTTGAAAAATGCGGTGGTGTCGCCAAGGAATTCAATACAATTGCGGTCGATGACGGAATCGCCATGGGTCACGATGGCATGCTCTACAGTCTGCCATCGCGTGAGGTGATTGCCGACGCGGTTGAATATATGGTGAATGCCCATTGCGCTGATGCGCTGGTTTGTATTTCCAACTGTGACAAGATCACGCCGGGCATGTTGATGGCTGCGATGCGCCTGAACATTCCTGTCGTCTTCGTCTCGGGCGGCCCCATGGAAGCGGGCAAAGGAATGGCTGACGGCAAGGAAATTGGTCTGGATTTGATTGATGCCATGATCCAGGCGGGAGATCCGAATGTGTCGGACGAACAGGTCGCCGAAGTTGAACGTTCGGCCTGCCCAACTTGTGGGTCCTGCTCAGGTATGTTTACCGCAAACTCTATGAATTGCCTGACCGAAGCATTGGGCCTTGCTCTGCCGGGGAATGGCAGCCTGCTGGCAACCCATGCCGATCGTAAACAGCTGTTCCTTGATGCCGCGCGGACCATTGTTGACATTACGCGCCGTCATTACGAACTTGAAGAGAGCGGTTTGCTACCGCGCGAAATTGCCTCTTTCAAAGCGTTTGAAAATGCCATGACCCTTGATATTGCCATGGGCGGTTCCACCAATACGGTGCTGCATTTGCTGGCCGCAGCGCAAGAGGGTGAAATCGATTTTACGATGCAGGATATCGATCGTTTGAGCCGCGGTGTTCCCCATCTGTGTAAAGTTGCGCCAAGCACCCAGAATTATCATATGGAAGATGTGCATAAAGCGGGCGGTATTATGGGTATTCTTGGGGAATTGGACCGCGCCGGTTTGATCCACAATGAATTGCCTACCATTCATAGCCCCTCCGTAAAAGATGCATTGTCTATGTATGATGTGATGGTAACCCGGGCCAATACGGTGCAGGAATTTTACCGCGCCGGTCCAGGCGGCGTTCGCACAACGGAAGCATTCAGCCAGTCCAAGCGGTATCCTGAACTGGATACGGACCGGGTGAACGGGTGTATTCGAACCAAAGAACATGCCTATAGTCAGGATGGCGGTCTCGCGGTTCTGTATGGTAATATTGCCCATGAAGGCTGCATTGTGAAAACAGCCGGCGTGGATTCCAGCATTTTGAAATTCACCGGTCGTGCCCGTATTTTCGAAAGTCAGGATAGTGCCGTTGAAGCCGTACTTGGCGATAAAATCGTTCCCGGTGATGTGGTGGTTATTCAATATGAAGGACCAAAGGGTGGTCCCGGCATGCAGGAAATGCTGTATCCAACGTCATATCTGAAGTCTAAAGGTCTGGGCAAAGAATGTGCGCTTTTGACTGATGGTCGCTTCTCTGGTGGTACTTCCGGCCTGTCTATCGGGCATGTGTCACCTGAGGCGGCAGAGGGCGGCAACATTGGTCTTGTGCAGGAAGGCGATACAATCGAAATCGATATTCCAAACCGGACAATTAATCTCAGCATTACAGATGCAGAAATGGATGCAAGGCGCGCCGCAATGGAAGCGAAAGGTGCTGATGCGTGGAAGCCAACAGAAAAACGCACCCGTGTCGTTTCAAAAGCGCTGCAAGCATATGCTGCGCTCACCACCAGCGCTGCCCGCGGTGCTGTTCGGGATGTGACGCAAGTTCAGAAGTAATCTTGCAAAGCTGACTTTAGGTAAAGCGCATATGCAATGTTGCATGTGCGCTTTATTTTTGCGCGTATTGATTGTAGGCTGGACTTAAGGTTTGATTATTCCTTGGGGGGGAGCCGTTGAAATATCTAACAATTGCAATTGCGCTGTTTTTATCTGCTTGTGTGACGAGCGGGGCAAAAGGCCCTATATCATATGAAGCAGTCGGGGATGAAGGATATCGCAATTTTACGCTCCGCTGGACCGGGACAAGCGCGGGAACAGAAACCGATGTTTACTATCGGATTTATAATGACACCGGCTATGTTAGAGTTTGCGCTTTTTATGTGATCAGCGGAAGTGGTATGGCCGATATTATGACGCGGGCATGGCTAGATAATGCCTTTTTTGAACTGCATGGTGAAAAAATATTGTCAGCGCGATTCCTAAATCCAGAACCGGAATTTTATAATTCAAAAGCAGCCTGCGTCACAACGACGACGGAGTTTAAAAAGTTCATTGCATCCGGTTTCGCGCTTAGGGGCAGTAAAGTAACGGTTTCTTTCTAGCTGAGTAATCCCAACTCTCGCTGAACGGCTTTTGTGAGCTTTTTGGAAATGATTTCATGCGCGGTTCTGATGTAGGTTTTCAGGTCTTCATCGCTCATGGAGTCCGGGTTTTCCAATTGCACCCATTTGGCACGGGCGAGGTAGGGGGCTGGTATGAGACCCTCTTGCTCTGTTAAAATTTGATAAGATAGGTCGCTGCATTTAAAAGATATTTTGGTGTGCGAGCCTTCGCCCCAAACGGAGCAAACCGCAAAGATTTTGCCGCCGACCTTCCAAACGCTGGCGTTTCCCCACTGAACGACATGTGTTGTCGATTTTAAAGATCCGCAAAATAAATCAAATTCATCCCGTGTCATCAGGCTAGCTTTTTGCGCATGGTGATGCTGGTTGGGCGGTCATATCCGGCATGGGCAGTTTCCCCTGTTTTGATAAAACCAAGATTACCAAAGAAACGATGATTTTCAACCAGTTCGACGCGCACCTGGATTTCAAGATGATCCCGACCACATTCGCGTGCGAGTTCTTCGCAGGCACTCATCAAGGTTTTACCGATCCCCTTTCCTTGCTGCTCTTGTGCAATTGATACTTTTCCAACATAGACGCAATCGTCCCGAACATCGGCAAATGCACAGCCGATTAGGCGACTTTCCTCACGGACAAGAAAGAGGGTTTCCTGGCTCGCTTTGCTGGCGAGCGTCTCGGGGGTGAGAAGATGCATGGAGGAGGGGGGATCAATCCGGTTTTCCATATATGAAAACGCGCTTTGAATGAGATCCAGTAGGGCGCTCCAATCATCAAATTGTGCGCTCGCCCGCTCTACTTTTAGAAGAATATCTGTTCGACTGGTCATTACCAAAAAATACGCGCAGAGGGTTTGG
Source organism: Sneathiella sp. (assembly GCA_034669685.1). GTDB lineage: Bacteria > Pseudomonadota > Alphaproteobacteria > Sneathiellales > Sneathiellaceae > Sneathiella. The sequence goes on along the minus strand of JAXMOU010000001.1, from coordinate 885,307 downwards.
GAAACAAGCCCTTTTAAGCTATTGGAAAACGGTTTGAATGGTGTTCGACGATTTCTTTTTCCAATTGGCTGTCACTGCGCATGATATAATCTACAAAGGACAATAAGCGGGTTATCTTGTTATCCTCACCGAGGATTGGGCAAATGACTGTATTGATGCCTTTGAAATACTTTTGTGGTCCGACATAGGGAATCGTTTGAAAGCTTGGCTCGCCGGTTTCCACAACATTTTGCATCACTTTCCAGATTACGCTGTCCGGCCCACGCCCTTCATAGTCACGCCAATTACGTTGCATGCTGTTTTCAGAGCTGTGCGATAAAATGACATCGCCGGTGATGCGCTCAACGAAATCAAGGGGATCATAAGAGACGTGAATGACAACCACATTGGGCAATAAATGCTTGATCGCCGCAGGATTAATATCTGACCAGGACGGAATTTTTTGTCCATCGCACTGATTTAACCAATATTCGTATCCTTGCTGGATTAGACATGGCGGCACTTCGTCTTGGGATAATTGAAACATAATACTCAATTTTGTTAATAAAATACAAATTGAATATACGCGATTTCGTAACCTGTCAAAATGTTCTTTCGACAGAACAGGTAAGAAGTGTCAGGCGGCGAGGACTTTTAAGCGATGACGCGGGAGTACCACTTTAGCCGTTGTGCCCACATTTAACTGGCTCTCCAGTTTAAAGTATCCTTCGTGAGCTTCGGTCAGTAATCGGACGAGACTGAGCCCCAAACCGGTACCTTGATGATTGCGATTATAGGTTGATTGAATTTGGCCAAACTGCGTTTGAACATGATCGATATATTCTTGCGCGATGCCGATACCTGTATCGGTTACGCTAATGACGATATCACCGTCTACATTATGCGTGATGCGCGTACAAATTTCTCCGTCTTTGTCGGTAAATTTAACGGAGTTTGAAAGCAGATTGGCAATGATCTGTTTGATACGGGTTGGATCTGCAATGAGGATGGGCAGAGTGTCGGGGATATCGGTTATCAGGTTGATGCCTCGTTGTTCCGCATCAACAGAAACCATCTGGTTGCATGAATTTATTATTGAACGAAGATCTACTTCCTGTTCTGTTAAATTGATCTGATTAGCTTCGATTTTTGCGACATCCAGAATATCATTAATGACTTGCAGCAGGTGCGTGCCAGCGGCATTGATGTCAGCCGCATATTCGATGCGTTTTTGTTGATCGATAAGTGTATAATCATCTAGTTTCAACAGCTCAGAAAATCCGATGATCGCGTTTAGCGGCGTGCGCAGCTCATGGCTCATATTCGCGAGAAACTGGGACTTGGTGCGGCTCGCGGTCTCAGCAATTTCTTTTGCAGCTCTAAGTTCGTGGGTTCTTTCCTCGACTTTTTCTTCCAAAATTTCGGTGGTGTGCCGTAAAACGGCCTCGGCTTTTTTCTGATCCGTCACGTCAATATAGGAGACCAGCATACCAGCCGGTGTCGGCTGCCGTTGTGTTTGATAATAGCGGCCGTCCACCTGTTTGCGAACCTGACTATAAGGTTCGAAATTGCGAACACTTTTCATTAATTTGGCAATTGATTCCTCGGACAGGTTTTCACCATGGTGCTCATCGTTGGCAATGTGGTGAATAAATTCTTCGATATGGGTTCCTTTTTTCATCAAAGAATCTGGATAGGACATCACTTCCTGAAAACGGGTATTCCACAAACTGAGGCGCAGGTCATTGTCAAACAAGGCCAGACTTGTGTTCACATTTTGCATAACGGTTTCAAGGGTAGTTGCTTTTTCTGAAAGCTCAATCCGGCGTTCAGCCAGTTCCATGGTGCGGGTGCGGACCCGTTCATCAAGTTGGTTGTTTGTCTCTTCCAACTGCTGTTTGGAGCGGAAAAGCTCAGTAACATCGGAATAGGCCGTTACAAAGCCGCCATCTGGCAGCGGGTTGCCAACTACTTTAATAACTTTACCATCGGGACGTTCGCGTTCGAAAGAATGGGCGATGCGTAAGCTCGCGAGAGCCATCCGCTCTTGGACCTGTTGCTCAATATCGCCGGGACCGTATTCACCGCGTTCGGCGTTGTATCGGAAAACATCCGCGAGATGGGTTTTGCCGGGGATAAGCAAATCAGAAGGTAATTCTAAAATTTCCAAAAATTTTAGATTCACATAAATTAGATTAAAATCAGCGTCGACCACACTAATTCCATGGTCCAGATATTCCAGACACATGTGTGTAAGCTCTAACCCCCGTTGATCCGACACGTTACAACCTTCCCCATCAGCAGTAGCATGCAACTAAACTGCGCGTAATATAACTAAAGAAGGATTTTGACGTTAAATTCCTAAATTAGTCCTAATGACCGTTGGATCAGTGTCAAAGAGGGAGAATATGTGTGGGTTAGGGGGCTGTTTCGAGGTCGACCCAGATCGGCGTATGATCAGATGGTTTCTCTTTTCCGCGCGGCCCTTTGTCAATACCGACCGTTGTCATCAAGTCTGCCGCAGCGGGTGAGAGCAAAAGATGGTCAATCCGAATACCATTGTCTTTTTGCCAAGCCCCGCGTTGATAGTCCCAGTAGGTGTAATTAACATCTGGGGTAAAAGTCCGGTAGGCATCGGAAAATCCCATGTTTAAAAGCTGGCGAAAACGATGGCGGCTTTCTGGCATGGTCAGGGCGTCGCCAACCCACTGTTTGGCGTCATAGCAATCTTCGTCTTGCGGGATCACGTTATAATCCCCTGCCAGGACAACGGGGGTTTCGGCGGCTAGCAGCGTTTGAGCGCGCTGAATTAATCGATCCATCCATTCCAATTTGTAGGGAAATTTTTCTGTATCTACGGGGTTGCCATTTGGAAGGTAAATAGAAGCGATGCGAATGTTATTGATTGTCGCTTCAATATAGCGTGACTGTTCATCGTCAGGATTCCCTGGGAGATCCCGCATAACATCTTCGATTGGGTGCTTTGAGAGAATGGCAACGCCGTTGTAGGTTTTCTGTCCAAAAGTTTCGACGTTATAGCCCAAAGCTTCTACATCTTCGCGGGGAAAACCCTCATCAATTGTCTTGAGTTCCTGTAGGCACAGGACATCAATTTCGCTTTCTTTGAGGTAGTCCAGCAGGCGGGGAAGGCGTGCCTTCACCGAATTAACATTCCAACTGGCGATTTTCATAAACTTGGCCCCGCGTAAATTTGATTTTCTAGTCATCATTGATGACGAATTTCGGGGCTGATTTCAAGGGGCGATTAAAACTTAAACCGAGAAAGAGGAGCCACAAGAGCAGGATGCGGTCGCATTTGGATTTTTAATTTGAAAAGAAGCCCCAATCAGATCACTGACATAGTCGACTTCTGACCCAGCCAGATACATCAGTGAGATGCTATCGACAAGCAGGGTTGCACCCTGATTTTCGACAACAATGTCATCTGGATTTTGTTTGTCTTCCAGATCAAAACTATACTGAAAGCCTGAACAGCCGCCTCCATTGACCGCAACGCGCAGCATTTTCTTGTCGGAATTCATATCCTCGACAATGGCGTTAATCCGCGCAGCAGCTGAATCTGTTAATTTAACAGGGGCTTCCATAGCGTCCTGGACAGTCATAAAGCAGGCCTTTACATAAAAACAAAAGGTTCAGTTTGATACTATAACAGATAATGATGTATTTATCCTGAAGTCATTTGTCAATTCCCCACCCATGAGGCTTAGGTCACAGAATGTCAGAACATTACTGGGTCACGATCCGTAATCAGCTTGTCGAAGAGATCCGGCTTCACACGCAGCCTGCGGCGGGCAGCATAGACGTGATTTTACAGCGGTTGACGCTGCGCCCGCCCAAAAGATCGGAATGGGGTGATCTTTGTACAAATGTCGTACAATTACTGGGGGGCGGTCAGGATGGAAATTGCCTGCTTCAGGCGGATCTTATTCGCGGAAATCTATTGAACATCGACTGGATTGAGAATGCCTCACTCGCTGATAATGATTTCCTGAATATAACTCTGAAATCAGAGCGGCTCGCCGCCGAGCTTGAGCAGATGGAAGAGCAGGGGCTTTCTTATGGTCTTGAAGGACTATCCGCCCATTGCCCGGCAATGGAAATCGAACTTCCCGGCGAGACGGATGACCTGCTTGCGTATCGGCAATTTTTGAACGGAACTTTCCTAAAGAAAATGTGCCAACTTGCCAGCGTAGACTTTAACGAGGTGCCCTGGCCGATCCCGGATCTGCGGGGTTTTTCGACAAGTGCGGCCCTATCAAAATGCGGCTCGGACGTATTGCGGCTAGCCCTGCTGGCAAACGCCCCGGATTTTTCGGTTCAGTTCAGCCCGGTTCTGGCCGTGGATCGGAATGCTGATAATCCTGCATTTATGTTGCCCTATGCAGAAGCGAGACTGGCATCAATACTCGCGGACTATTCAGGGCTAGCTGAAACCTCTCATCAGGAAGCAATGCTTGTTCGGCCAGCGGAGATGGATCTCATAAAAGAGCTGGTTGGCTGGCCAATGGTGGTTCGAAATTGTCTGCGTGAAGGGGACATGGTTAATTTGGTCTCTTTCCTCCAGCAGGTATCCCTGCTATTTTTCCGCTTGTACGAACAGGAGCGTATCCAATCGTCGGATTATCTGCAGGAAGAACCGCAGAGATCTGCGCGGTTGCAGTTACTGAGAGTAACAAAGGGTTTCCTCACAAAGGGGCTTAACCTGATGGACATACAAAGGGCAGAGGAGTTCATTTAGTGAGCGACAATCACAATTTTGACGATGACGAAGATTTTTTTGAGGATGATTATGTTCCGACGATCAACCGTTGGAAGCTCTTGGGGGCTGCCCTGGCCATCGTCATTGTTGCCGGTTTCGGTATCGGGATTTGGTACGCCTATGATCAGGGCGTAAAAAAGGGCGTGAAACTCGCGCCGCCCATTATTAAAGCGGACGAAACGCCCGTTAAGGAAATACCCGAAGATCCAGGCGGAATGGAAATTCCCCATCAGGACAAGAAGGTTTTTGACGTTCTGAAGGCAGAACCAGAAGAGGAAAAAGTTGAAACCTTGATGGCGCCACCTGAGCAGGTTGTCGAAGAATCTGCCCCCGTTGATATCGCAGAAGACCCGGCGCTTAAGAAATCCAGTGAACCTGAAACCTTGATGTCCAAAGCTGAGGATACAAAGGAAGAGGTTAAGGCCGGGGCGGTAGCAGCAGCCGATAAGGTCGCTGAAAAAGTTGAGGCCGCTGAAAAAGTGGTTGCTGATAAGGCCGAAGAGCTAAAGGAAGAAGCTAAAGAAGCCGTCGAAGAAGTCTCTAAGGCGTCAAAAGCGCCAGCTGTTACGCCTAAGGCCGCAGAGCCAAAGGTCGCGCCTGAAGGAGAGGCCTACCGCGTTCAGTTAGGCGCATTCCGATCTTCAGATGCGGCGAAAAAGGCTTGGAGCGATCTTCAGAAAAAACACGAATTGTTGCTCGGCGGTGAGGTCTACAAGATTGTCAGCGTCGAAATCAAAGGCAAGGGTGTTTTCCATCGGTTGCAGGCCGGTGCTTTTACAACGCGCGGGGACGCGGGAACACTTTGTGAGAAGCTGAAAGCCGAAAAGCAGGATTGCCTCGTTGCCAAAAACTGACTATGCGGATGTCCGCTCCGTCATTTTTTCCTGTGAAGGAACGGAACTAACGGCGGCGGAGACGGCGTTCTTTGAATCTGAAAAACCTTTTGGTTTCATACTATTCGCCCGTAATGTTGATACGCCCGATCAGCTACGCAAGCTGATTTCGGATTTGCGGGCCTGCACTGGCCGCGCCGATACGCCGGTACTGGTCGATCAAGAAGGCGGGCGGGTGCAACGACTGCGGGCGCCGCATTGGTTTAACGCCCCGTCATTTGGTAAAATAGCAGCTCTGTATGAGCAGGATAGCGCGGCAGGGCTAAAAGCTGCCGAGCTTACGACACGGCTCATTGCAGCGGATTTAGTATCTGTTGGGTTTTCCGTTAATTGTTCTCCCTGTCTTGATTTGGGCTTGCCACAAACATCAGCGGTGATCGGGGATCGCTCGTTCGGCGGAGACGCGGATCAGGTTATCGCCTTGTCAAAGATTGTCGCCGAAACCTATATGGCCTGCGGTATCATGCCGGTTATCAAGCATATCCCAGGGCATGGCCGGGGAACCGTGGACAGCCACCTTGAGCTTCCCATTGTCGCGGCGGCCCACAGCGAATTGGCAGCGAGTGATTTTATTCCTTTTCAAAAAATGAACCATATTCCGTGGGGAATGACTGCCCATATCGTCTTTGAAGCACTGGACCCTGATTATCCGGCAACCCAGTCAAAACGGGTGGTCGAAGAGGTTATTCGCGGCGAAATCGGCTTTGATGGTCTGCTGCTAACTGATGATCTGAATATGCAGGCGCTTAAAGGCAGCCTTGCAGACCGTGCGAAAAGAGCCATATCTGCAGGGGTGGATATTGTGTTGCATTGTTCGGGCAAACTATCTGAGATGAAAGAAGTTGTCAGTGCCTGCCCCAAATTGTCCATTGATACCGTGCGCCGCATAGAAGCCGGGATGTCACAGGTTAAGTATCCGGTATCTTTTGATGTTGCCGGATTAAAAAATGAATTGGCCGATTTGGTCGAATTAAGTTGAGTTTAGGCTAGATCATGGATGTGCAAGAAATACTGTATAAGGCGTCGACCTGGATTATCCCGGCGTTACTAGCGATTACCTTGCATGAGGCCGGGCACGCCTTTGCCGCATGGAAACTGGGCGATCCCACGGCCAAGTTACAGGGCCGGGTGACACTCAACCCGCTTAAACATGTGGATCCGATGGGCACCATTATATTGCCGGGTCTTCTTCTCCTGATGAAGGCACCATTTCTATTTGGATATGCCAAGCCAGTTCCGGTGAATTTTGGCCGCCTTGGAAACCCACGCCGCGATATGGTGCTGGTTGCGCTCGCCGGACCGGGCATGAACTTCCTGCTTGCTTTTGTTTTTGCGCTCAGCATCCATTTGGTGATTTTTCTGCCTGAAACACAAGGCTTGTGGGCATTTGAAAATATGCGCAATGGGCTTATTTTAAATGTCGTTTTGGGTGTCTTTAATTTACTGCCGATCCCACCGCTGGATGGTGGTAAGGTCGCGGTTGGTATTTTACCTAATTCACTGGCAATTCCGCTTGCCAAGCTGGAGCGTTATGGGTTCATGATCCTGATCGGGATTATTTTCCTGCTGCCTATGGCCACCCGCGCGATGGGGCACGAGATTAATTTGCTGCGCTGGGTGAATGAAGTTCCCATTGCCTATGTCGTGTCTTTTATTGCCAAGGCTGCCGGGCTCCCCTAAACTTCCCAAAGCACGTCACAGGGGTTTAGTGTATTGGCGGATAATAAGGGATTTTTTGACAAGAAAGATCAGTTTGAGGCGGATGACCGGCCTGTTCCGGCGGCGCATGCGCTGGTTGTTGATCTGGACGGATATGAAGGTCCGCTTGATATCTTGCTGGCGCTTGCGCGCGATCAGAAAGTTGATCTGCTCAAAATCTCTATTCTACAATTGGCAGAACAATATCTTGCTTTTATCGAACAGGCCCGAAAATTGCGGCTTGAAATTGCCGCCGATTATTTAGTGATGGCTGCCTGGCTCGCATATTTGAAATCGCGATTGTTATTGCCCCCTGAGGAAGAAGCCGAAGGGCCATCAGGGCAGGAACTGGCAGAGCGGTTGGCGTTTCAACTTAAAAAATTGGAAGCCATGCGCGGCGCGGCTGAAAAACTGATCAATGGTACGATTACCGGGCGTGATCGGTTCCTGCGGGGCCAGCCCGAAGGTGTAACGGTTATTCGCCATTCCAAATATGATTGTAGTTTGCGTGAATTGCTTAAAGCCTATGCCGCGCATCAGGACCGAAAAGGAATCCGTAATCCGCTGCGCCTGATGCGTGAAGCGGTCTATTCCGTTGAAGCGGCGTTGGAACGTCTTGAAAATATGCTGGGCAAGCTGCCTGACTGGGCGGATTTGCGGGCATATTTGCCCGAAGATCTGAACAGTCCGTTTGAAATAAGATCCGCTGAAGCTTCCACATTGCTGGCGAGCCTTCAGATGGTGAAAGAAGGCCAGTTAGAGCTGCGCCAGTCGTCAAGTTTTGGCCCAATTCAGGTTCGCTCAAGATCCAGAAAGGATGATGAATGACTGCAAACCCCGACCACGTGCGAATGGCTGAGGCCCTGTTATTCGCGGCAAAAGAGCCACTGGACGAGGCGAGTATTGCCGCGCGGTTGCCAGAAGATGCGGATATTCCGGAAATTCTGATCCTGTTGGAAAAGAATTATCAGCATAAGGGCATCAATCTGGTCAAATTGTCTGGAAAATGGGCCTTTATGACGGCGCCTGATTTGTCATGGTTGTTGCAGGACGAGCGGGATCAAGAGCGAAAACTCAGCCGGGCCGGGCTCGAGACCTTGGCCATCATCGCCTATCACCAGCCGGTGACGCGGACCGAAATTGAAGAAATTCGCGGGGTTGGCCTGAGCCGGGGAGTGATGGATATCCTGTTTGATGCGGGATGGATCCGCCCACGCGGCCGCCGCCGGACACCCGGACGCCCTGTGACTTACGGGACAACAGAAGAATTTCTCATTCATTTTGGCCTTGATGATGTGCGGGACTTGCCCGGCTATGATGAAATGAAAGAAAGCGGCCTTCTCAACACTGAACCCGCGGGTCTGTTCGATGATATCCCCGGTATGGGAGATCGGGAGCTCGACCCCGAAGAGGAGGAAGATTGAGATCTTCGCACGCTCTTCAGGGCTAATGAGTTCTCAAATCTCCCTATACATATAAGAGGTTGGGACGAGCGTGTCGCTGTCGGGTTCGCGGGCAAATCCCGGTATAACGCCGCCCAATTTAAAGCCGTGATTGGCGTATAGGGTTTGCGCCGGGCTATCGGTGACGGTGTCCAGCGTGATCAGGCTTTTCCCCAGCCTTGTCGCTTCTACCAGCAATGACTTTAACAAAAGATCTGCAATGCCGCGGCGCCTGAAATTTGGATGCACGAGGAGCTTGGCGACCTCACATCGATGGATTTGATTGGGCGGAAGTTTGGTGATGAGCTGAACCGATCCCGCAACTTCACCGTCATACTCGGCAATCCACAATGTGCGGGCGTCTGCCGCAACATCTTTAAAGATGCTTGTATCCAGATAGGTGATGGCTTCCTCAATCGGGAAGGGAAGGATGAAATTCACATTGGCCCCAGCTTCCACGCTATCTTTAAACAGTTGAGCCAGCGGACTGAGAAGAGAGGGCAATTCATCAGGTGTGATTTTACGGATTATAATAGTTTTGTCAGTCATGTTGGATACTCATACTAAAACGAGGATATATCGGGCGGAGTGATCGGCGGGTGTTTTAAAGGCTGTCTTGCCGTAGCTGTGATATCGCAAGCAGTCTCCGGTCGTTAAGGTGTAGGTTGTCTCTTCAACCGTGACGATGAGGGTGCCTTCGAGCAGGTAGAGGTGATGTTCCAATCCCGGCAGGGTCGGGTCATCATAAAGGATCTCTTTTCCTGCATCGATTTCGCACATTAAGAGCTCTGGTTTTAAGGCTTTTGAGGGCGGAGAGATGGAGGTGCGCGTAAAACCGAGTGCTTTGTCCCGCCAAACCGGTTGATCAGATTGATGTACCAGCGGCACATAGTTTTCTTCCACCATAGACAGAAGGTGGGAGAGGGTGAGGCCATATGCCGCACAAAGTTTACTGAGCATTTCGGTGGTCGGACTAACTTCTGCTTTTTCCATGCGCGATAAGGTCGCCCGGCTGACACCGCTGGTACGGGCAAGTTGATCCAGTGACCAGTTTGCCTGTTGCCGCAAGTCTTTAAGGCGAATTGCCAGCCTGTTTGTGAGCCCCGCATCCATAGGATTGCCTTTCGCAGTTATTCCCTTTTTTGAGAATTATTCCCAAATTTGGGAAACGTCAAGCGAAAAAAATAGGCGAGAAGGTGATTGTGACTGCGAATAATTATTATTTACATCCCGCTTTGAACGGCCTATTCAATAGGTGATTTTAAGTCGCAATCGAGGGTTTCTACGATTGGTTTCCACAGCCACAGACCTAAGTAAAATGCAAACAAGTGCAGGGCATCGCCGCCGCCTGAGCAGTGTAACCTCTATTTTTGCACTGGGTATTGCTGCGATGATTGCGACCCCGATATTGGTTGTCGCTGGGTTTATGTTCGTCCCGGCATGGGATGTTTGGGCGCATTTGGCGACGACGGTTTTACCAAGCTATCTGTTGAACACATTGATCCTTGTTCTTGGCGTGTCAGGTCTGGTTTTGTCTATCGGGGTGACCACAGCCTGGCTGGTGAGTATGTATGATTTTCCGGGTCGCCGGCTTTTCAGTTGGACCCTGTTTTTGCCGCTTGCAATGCCCGCCTATATCATTGCCTACACCTATACAGGGATGTTTGATTTCGCCGGTCCCGTGCAAAGTTTCCTGCGGGAGACATTTCAATGGACGCGCAATGATTATTGGTTCCCGCAAATGCGGTCCGTTGGCGGGGCGGCGTTTATGCTGGGCCTTGTCCTTTATCCCTATGTTTTTCTGGTTAGCCGAGCAGCCTTTACCGAGCAATCCGTCGCTGCGCTTGAAGTGGGGCGAACGCTGGGCCGAAGTCCCTTTCGGGTGTTTTGGGAAATTGCCCTGCCGCTGGCCCGCCCTGCGATCGTCGCCGGACTGGCACTGGCGTTGATGGAGACATTGAGCGATTTCGGAACTGTCCAGTATTTCGCTGTTGATACGTTTACGACAGGTATTTATCGAACCTGGCTGGGACTGGGAGAACCTGCGGCAGCGGCGCAGTTAGCGGCGCTTTTGATGGTTTTTGTCTTCAGTCTGTTGGCGCTGGAGCGATATAACAGAGGCAAGCGTAAATATCACCACACGGGTGGACGGTATCAGGAAATTCGCCGAAGCCAGATAAAGGGGGTTAAAGCCTTTATCGCCAGCTTTGCCTGCTTTATGCCAATTTTTCTGGGGTTTCTATTGCCCGTTGGCTGGCTGCTAAATAAAAGCGTTATATACCCAGAGGCCGTATTCAATGCGGAATTCCCCATTCTTTTGTTGAGCAGCATTGGCGTTGCCGTTACCGCCAGTATTGCGGCCTTGTTAATCGCCATGTTCCTGATTTATGCAAAGCATCAAAGCCGGGGGGACGAGCGTTTTGGTCTGCGCCGCCTGAGCGTGAGACTGGCGGCGATGGGCTATGCCATTCCTGGACCTGTTCTCGCGGTCGGAGTTTTGATTCCGTTCGGCTTTATCGACAATAGTGTTGATGCTTTCATGCGTCAGCATTTTAACATTTCAACGGGTTTGATCCTGAGCGGAACCCTGTTTGCGCTGATGTTTGCATATGTGGTGCGGTTTCTGGCGGTCTCGCTGGGGACAGTTGAAGCGAGCGTGGAAAAGATAACACCCAGTATGGAGCGAGCCGCAACCACGATGGGGGTAGTGGGTTTCGCGCAATTGAGGCGGGTTCATATTCCAATTATTTCCGGCAGTATGATGACGGCGCTGCTGATGGTGTTTGTTGACGTTTTGAAAGAGTTGCCAGCAACACTGATTATGCGCCCCTTTGGATTTGAAACTTTGGCGGTGAGGGCGTATGAGCTGGCATCTGATGAGCGGCTTGCCGAAGCAGCTGGACCCTCGATCGCAATTGTTCTGGCCGGTATTATTCCGGTTGTGGTACTTAGCCGTGCCATTTCAAAATCCAGACCCGGTCAGAAGAATCAAGTATAGGAAAATATGAATGAGAGAATTGAGTATTTCCAATATTCGTCATCACAATGATGATGATTTCTCATTGCATATTGACCAGCTGTCCGTCGAAGAGGGCGAGATTGTTTGTTTGCTCGGCCCATCGGGATGCGGCAAATCAACGACGCTTCGCCTTGCCGCCGGATTAGAGCGCCCCGTCGCTGGAGAAATTCATATTGGATCAACTTGTGTGGTTGGCCCTGATCATTTCATTGGGGCGGAAGATCGCCGCGTTGGTTTGGTGTTTCAAGATTATGCCCTGTTTCCGCATTTGAACGTTTTACATAACGTCACGTTTGGTTTGGATGATATCCCCAAGACGGAGCGCGCGGGTATCGCCAAGCCGATCCTTGCCCGGATGGGGCTTGAAGATTATGCGGATAAGTATCCACATATGTTATCCGGTGGTGAACAGCAACGGGTCGCACTGGCACGAGCACTTGCGCCCAATCCGCGGTTGCTGTTGATGGATGAGCCCTTTTCCGGGTTGGATACGGTTTTAAAAGATAAAGTCCGCGATGAAACGTTCCGCCTTTTAAAAGAGACTGGCACGACAGTTTTGATGGTCACTCACGATCCCGAAGAAGCCATGCGTATGGCGGATCGGATAATTTTAATGAAGGCGGGCCGGATTGTTCAGCAGGGAACGCCTGCTGAGCTTTATAGTGAACCCGTAAATGCGTTCGTGGCTTCATTTTTGGGAAATGTAAACAAAGTGATGGCGAAAGCTGTTGATGGGATACTGGAAACAGACCTGGGGCAAATTGCCCATGCAGAAGCCACCTCAAAGATCGGCACATGTGAAGTACTGGTGCGGCCAGAAGCGATCCGGCTTGGCCCCGTTCGCGGGGAGGGAGAGGCCACAGCAAAGGTTATATTGGTGCGTAATCTTGGACCTTTTGCATTGATTGATCTGGAATTGGTTTCTGGCGTTCGGGTAACTGCGCGGGCGGCGAGTATATTGCAGCCCGAAATGGATGAAATTGTCTCCATTACGCTGGATCGACGGCAAATTTTCCTTTTTCCCTCGGGTTGAGGCTTGAGAATGCTGTTTTTTGGCTAATCTTGTCGAAAATAACTATCGTAACGGGTCACATTCATGGTTATATAGATTTATGGGAGACTGTTTTTGTATCGATATGGGCATTCAGGGATGCACGATACATATGCAGTAAATTTATTTTCAAAGTTGTCTCGGCAGATCGGGACAAGGAGTTATTATTATGAGTATTGGTCCTTGGCAGATAATTTTAATTCTCGTCATCGTGCTCATCATTTTCGGTGCTGGTAAATTACCACGTGTTGCGGGTGATTTGGCAAAAGGTATCAAGAATTTCAAAAGCGGTATGAATGACGACGACAAAGAGTCGACACCGCCCAAAGAGATTAAAGAAGAAAACACTGCCAACGAAGCTGCCAGTGAAAAAGACAAAGCTGCGCAGGGTTAAGTTCTCGCGAGCTTGTATTTCATTCGAATGAAGGGCGGTATGGTGAGCCATGTTTGATATTGGCTGGTCGGAGATGGTGTTTGTACTCATCATCGCGGTTTTGGTAATTGGTCCGAAAGACCTGCCAGGAACAATCGCGACGGTAGGCAAATACATCCGTAAAATCAAAGGTTTCGCACGAGATTTTCAATCAGGTATTGATGATTTGGCCAAAGAGGCCGAATTGGATGATCTAAAGAAATCCGTGAGCGGCGACAACTTCAACATTAAAAAACAGATTGAAGATGCCGTTGATCCAACAGGTGACTTCTCCAAAGCTTTTGAGGACGTTAAGCCCGATATCGTTGACGAAAAGCCATCGGCACCAGAAGAGAAATCTGAGGTTGCCCCGAATGTGGAAAATTCAATCGCCGCTCCCTCAACCGCGGATGCCGAGGTTGAAAACAATAGTAAAGTTTCCTCCTGATGCAGATAGATGACGAACTAGACGATAGTAAAGCCCCGTTAATGGAGCATATTATCGAGTTTAGAAACCGGCTGGTTTATTCGGTTATTACGTTATTAATTGCGTTCATCATTTGTTATTTGGTGAGCCAGGAGCTGTTTAACTTTCTTGTCAGGCCATTGGTGCAGGCGCTTGGGGATGACGTGGAAGGCCGCCGGATGATTTTCACCGGATTGCATGAAGCCTTTTTCACGAATATTAAAATCGCGTTTTTTGTCGCCCTGTTCGTGTCATTTCCAATTATTGCGACGCAAATCTGGGCCTTTGTTGCGCCTGGACTTTATAAGAATGAGAAAAGCGCCTTTCTGCCGTTTCTGGTGATGACGCCAATTTTATTCTTTCTGGGTGGGGCGCTTGCCTATGAACTGGTGATGCCGCTGGCCTGGAGCTTCCTGCTCGGTTTTGAGAGTAACGGAAATGCATCCCTATATACACAGGCCTTTACGGCGCTGACGGAGCATTTTCCTGCCCTGCTGCCCTATCTTCCGGCCCCCTCAACAGCCGTGACACTGCCTATTCAGGCTGAAACACGGGTGAGCGAATATCTCAGCCTGTCCATGAAGCTGATTTTTGCATTCGGACTGTGTTTCCAGCTTCCTGTTTTGCTGACGTTGCTGGGCCGGGTTGGTCTTGTTTCTTCAGCTGGGCTGAAGGCGAAATTTAAATATGCGGTTGTTTTTGCGTTTATCGCAGCGGCGGTTTTGACACCGCCAGATCCGCTGTCGCAAATCACGCTGGCCATTCCAATTATCATTCTATACGCCATATCAATCGTCAGTGTTCGGATGGTTGAAAAGAAGCGTGCAGAGCGTGAAGCCGAGCTTGATAACGAATAAAGGTGAGGGATCATGGAGTTTCTGCAACAGAGTTCCATGATCAACTGCTTTTATCTCAAACTATTGTTGTTGCGTCTGGACGAACAGCTTCAAGGCGCTTATACAAAACATTCCTATCAGACACCTAAACTGAAGACCGGCTGACATATGCTAGATTTAAGATGGATTCGTGAAAACCCGGAAGATTTTGATGCGGCATTGGCGCGGCGCAAACTTGCCCCCATGTCCAAGCAAATTCTGGAGATGGATGAAAAGTACCGGCTGTTACAAACAGAGTTTCAAACAGCACAGGCGCGGCGGAATGAAGCTGCTAAAGCTATTGGCAAGGCAAAATCCGCAGGCGAGAATGCCGATGATTTAATTCAGGAGATGGCGAGCCTTAAATCCTCTGTTCAACAGATGGAAGCAGATGAACGGGAAATGTCCGCTCAAATGGACGAAGTGTTATCTGGTATACCAAATATCCTGAAATCCGATGTTCCCGATGGCACAGACGAAGATCAGAATATTGAAGTTCGGAAATTTGGCGATATCCCAACGTTCAGTTTTGCCCCAAAAGAGCATTATGAACTGGGGGAAGAGCTGGGCTTGATGGACTTTGAAACAGCGGCCAAATTGTCTGGCAGTCGTTTCGTGGTCAATAGCGGCGCGTTGGCACGATTGGAGCGGGCTTTGGCGGCGTTTATGGTTGACGTGCATACAGAGGAAAAAGGCTACCTTGAGGTATCGCCCCCGGTGATTGTGCGGAGCAACGCGCTGTATGGAACTAGTCAGCTCCCCAAATTCGAAGAAGATCTTTATAAGCTCAATACGGGCAGTTATCTGATCCCGACCGCTGAAGTATCTCTGACCAATCTGGTTAATGATACGATTGTCACGGAAGCTGAGCTGCCTTTGCGCTTTACTGCCCATACGCTTTGTTTCCGTTCAGAAGCAGGCTCTGCTGGTAAGGATACGGCAGGCATGCTGCGCCAGCATCAGTTTGCTAAAGTTGAAATGGTTTCCATCACAACGCCTGAGCAATCTGAAGACGAGCATGAGCGCATGACGGCCTGCGCTGAAGATATTCTGCAACGCTTAGGTCTTCCTTATCGGGTTATGGTTTTGTGTAGCGGTGATACGGGTTTTGGTGCCCGTAAAACTTATGACCTAGAGGTCTGGTTGCCAGGTCAGGATACTTATCGCGAGATTTCAAGCTGTTCTGTCTGTGGTGATTTTCAGGCCCGCCGGATGAAGGCGCGTTATCGCCCTTCTGAAGGCAAGGGAACTCGTTTTGTTCATACATTAAACGGATCAGGTCTGGCTGTTGGACGGACCTTGATTGCGGTAATGGAAAATTACCAACAAGAAGATGGCTCCATTGTGATCCCGCAGGCGCTTCGGCCTTATATGGGCGGAATGGAGAAGATAGTAGCCAATAAAAAGAAAGGTTAAGGTGGCATTTTGAGAATTTTATTGAGTAATGATGACGGATTTGACGCGCCGGGTATGGCGGTTCTGAAGAAAATTGCAGCTGAGCTGTCTGACGAAGTAATTATCGTCGCGCCAGCCAAAGAGCAAAGCGGGGCTTCTCGCTCCCTCACACTTCACGATCCAATCCGCATCAATAAATTTTCTGACACGGAATATTCCGTAGATGGAACGCCAACTGATTGTGTGATGATGGCGCTCAATTATATTTTCAAAGACAGCCCACCTGATTTGATCCTCTCTGGTGTTAACCGGGGCGGTAACCTTGGTGAAGATGTGCTTTATTCGGGTACTGTCGCTGCTGCCAGTGAAGGCACGCTACTCGGCGTTCGTTCGATCGCGCTTAGCCAGTGCATTTTCGAAGCGAATGAAATTTATTGGGATACAGCGGAAAAGCTGGCCCCTGCAATCATTAAAAAATTGCTGAATCTTGACTGGGGTGACGGAACCCTGATGAACATCAATTTTCCGGCTGTTCCTTTGGATCAGGTGACAGGGACGGTGGTAACTCGTCAGGGCAAACGTGATCTTTCCAATTTGTTGATTGACGCGCGTGTGGATGCACGGGGCAAAGATTATTTTTGGCTTGGGTACCGTCCTTCTGTTGGTACACCTGATGTCGGTGATGATTTACACGCCGTTGCCGCAGGAGAAGTTTCTGTGACGCCGCTAAATTTGAACCTGACAGCAGATCCGTTGAAGTCTGAAATTGAGAAAATTCTAGCCTAAGACAAAAGCCGGAAAAGAGTTTGGTGTGAACGAGAATGCGGCACAGAAAATTCGACTAATCATGGAGCTTCGGCGCATGGGTATCCTGAATACGGATGTTCTTTCTGCGCTTGAGCGTATCCCCCGTGAAGAATTTGTGCCGCAAACGTTCAGGGATCGGGCCTATGAAAATATCGCCCTTCCCATCAACAGTGGGCAGACGATCAGTCAGCCCTACATTGTTGCCTACATGACCCAAATGTTAAATCCCGATGCCCGGGCCAAGGTTCTGGAAGTTGGAACCGGGTCCGGCTATCAGGCGGCAATATTGTCGCGGTTGTTTCGGCGGACCTACTCGATCGAACGGTTTCGAAGCCTGCATATCCGGGCAACCGGCATATTTGAGAAGCTGAAAATATCCAATATCACCACAAAACTTGGCGATGGCTATAAAGGCTGGGTTGAGCAGGCACCTTTCTCGCACATCATCGTAACAGCTGCTGCATCGGATGTGCCCGCGCCACTTGTTGATCAGTTGGGAGATAATGGGACAATGGTGATCCCCGTCGGTCCGGATCAGGGAGATCAAACCATTTTACGCATTACAAAAGATCACCATGGTATGGTTGCGGAAGAGGAGCTAATACCGGTTAGATTCGTGCCTTTAGTTCAAGGGCTTGCGGTCGAAACTTAATTTTCTACTATATATATGTATTGCTTAATTTGCTTGTGATTCGTGCCATTTTATGGTTAAAATGAAACCTATGATGGCAAATATTTTTACCCTGTTAAAACGACTGATGCTGATGACCCTGATCATGGGCGGGCTTTCCGCATGCATGTATGATCGGTATTTACAGCAATCGAATACCCGTTCCAGTCCGTATCCGACACGCAGCAACACGGTCAAGACCGCGAAAGCCGCGCCGATTGTTCAGGTGAATAGCGCCAATTATTATGAAGGATTGTCTTATCGGCATGTGACAGTTCGGGCCGGGGATACGCTTTCGATAATTGCCAAACGGAATAATGTTCCGGTCCAATCTGTGATTGCCCTGAATAACAGTGCGCCGCCGTATCGGATTTATTCTGGTCAGCTTGTCAAAATCCCTAACTTCATTCTCCACCGGGTCGCGAGCGGGGAAACTCTTTATGCGATTTCTCGCCTTTATGACGTTGAGATGGGAGAGGTCGTCCATTTTAATTTTCTGGAATCGCCCTATCTTTTAACTGCTGGAACGATTTTGAATATCCCGCAAGGTGATCGGCAGCAAACACGCGTTGCTGCGGTTGGTTCTGCGGCTTGGACGATTTCAGGGAATAATCAAAAGCAGACAGTGGAGAGCCGGACCCGTGCTGTACCGCAGAGTACTGCGCCATCGTCCCAGCGTGTGGCATCAAAAACGCTTTCAGCGCCGACAGTTGCGGCAAAACCACTGGCAGCTCCGACAGTTTCATCCATAGATACAAAACCAGAACCAGAACCAAAGGCGCCAGAACCTGTTCAGGTTGCCTCAATCGCGCCGTCGGTTGTCAGCGATGCTGCGCCTTCAACGGCTGTCGTTGGACAGAAAATTCCAGCTGAAGCACTGCCACCACTGCCGCGCCATCGTTACACTACGAAAAGCTTACCCTCTCGCGCAGGGAATAAATTCAGCTGGCCAGCAACGGGCCCAATTATTTCCAGCTTTGGCAAAAAGGATACGGGTTTTCATAACGATGGGATCAATATTAAATTGGCCCCAGGTACGCCCATTCGCGCGGCTGAAAATGGTGTTGTTTCCTATGTTGGAAATGAAATGCGGTCTTTTGGGAACTTGATCCTGATTTCCCATGCCGATGGTTATGTGACCACCTATGGCCATGTGGCAACCATGAGCGTTTATAAAGGGCAGGCGGTTAAGAAGGGCGATATTATTGGCACTTCCGGAGCAACGGGCGATGTTTCAATACCGCAACTTCATTTTGAAGTTCGCAAAAATGGGTCTGCAAAAAACCCTAAATTGATGTTGGCATCACGCTAATTCATTCAAGCTGCTTTTTAATTATAACTAATCGATCAAAAAAGCCCCGGTGATTATTTCACCGGGGCTTTTTTTTAGGAAAAGGTATGCCTTTACATGCCGGCCGTAATCAGAGGATGTACTGAAAAGCTGAGGCGCAGAAATTATGATCTTGTCCCTAGGTTGAAGGGATGATTTTAAGATAATCTGGTTTCAGTTCGACCGGCCAAGTCCTGAATATATTGCCAGGCAACCCGACCCGAGCGCGATCCCCGGGTGCGCATCCATTCAATGGCTTCACGCTCCATTTCATCCTTATCGAAGGGGATTTTATAATGAGCGATATAGCCTCGAATCATTTCCAGGAATTCTTCCTGTGAACAACTATGAAAACCGAGCCACAAGCCAAAGCGATCGGAAAGGGATACTTTTTCTTCAATGGCTTCAGATGGGATCACGGCAGTTGAGCGTTCGTTTTCAATCATATCCCGGCGCATTAGATGCCGCCTGTTCGATGTGGCGTAGAAAATAACGTTCCCGGGGCGTCCTTCAAGACCACCATCGAGCACGGTTTTGAGAGACTTGTAGGTGTCGTCATCACCATCAAAAGACAGATCGTCACAGAATAAAACCACATTGCGATCATTTTTCTGCAAGACCTGCATTAGATCGGGCAGGGACGGGATGTCTTCTCGGTGAATTTCAACCAAGGCCAAGGCGTTATCCAACTCCTTGTTGACATAGGCATGTGCCGCTTTTACCAGCGAGCTTTTGCCCATGCCGCGCGCGCCCCAGAGAAGTGCGTTGTTGGCGGGATATCCTTTGGCAAAGCGAAGTGTATTATCAATGAGGATGTCACGAACCTGATCAATGCCTTTGAGCATGCCCATATCAACATGATTGACCGAAGCGACTGGCCGCAGGACATTTGTCTCGGCATGCCAGATGAAGGCCGTTCCTTTTTCCAAGTCCGGTTCGACTGGTTTTGGGGGGCTAAGTCTTTCCAGACTATCAGCAATTCGGGTGAGTTGATGGATTATTTCTTTTTTACTCATGATCACCAATTGAAAGTTGATTGTTGCATCCCAATCTAATGACTTGAGCGTAAATGCCCAGCAAAAATGTAAAAAGGGTCGATTTTGGCCAAAATTACCGGGTTTGTGGGCCAGTGCCGGGAGATTGCTGCTTGCAATGAAGGACAGGTCTACTATAACAGTCGTTCATAATTTTGGGCGCCTTGGGGGGAACTTTCAAGCGCAGCTATTTATTGAAACACGCTTGTGAAATAAGCGTAAGTTAAGGAATTAAGGTATGAGCCCGGAAATCGCACAATTGATGCCACTTGTTCTGATCGGTGTGGTGTTTTATTTCCTGTTGATCCGTCCCCAGCAAAAGCGTGTTAAAGACCACCGCGCGATGATCGAAGCGGTTCGCCGC
The DNA here is from genome assembly GCA_034669685.1 of Sneathiella sp. GTDB lineage: Bacteria > Pseudomonadota > Alphaproteobacteria > Sneathiellales > Sneathiellaceae > Sneathiella. The sequence goes on along the minus strand of JAXMOU010000001.1, from coordinate 865,092 downwards.
GGCGACAATGTTGTGACTGCTGGCGGTGTCATGGGTAAAGTGACTAAGGTTCGCGACGATAACGTCGTTCAGATCGAGATCGCTCCTGAGATTAAAATTGATGTTGTTAAGTCAACTCTTTCAGAAGTTCGCGGCAAAACAGAGCCCGCAAACGGTAATACTCCTGCTGCAGGCGCTGATGGTTCATCTGGCGGTCTGTTTGGTATGTTCAAAAAGAAGTAACGGATTGATCCATGATTAGCTTCCCGAAATGGAAGTCTGCCCTTGTTGTGCTCGTTTGCATATTGGGGGTTGCCTACACAGTTCCAAATTTCCTACCGAAATCTGCGTTGGAAGGGTTGCCCGAGTGGGCGCCCAGTCAACAGATTAATCTGGGCCTTGATCTTCAAGGAGGATCTCATCTGTTGCTGCAGGTGGATACCAAGGACGTCCTTGAAAAGATGCTTGAAAGCCTCAAGGATGAGGTTCGAAACTCTCTTCGGGGAGACGGGAAGCGAATTGGCTATCGCAATCTGACGATTAAAGACGGACAGGTCACATTCTCGCTGAGAGACGCTGCAGACCGCGACGCGGCGCGTGAAGCTCTGCTTCCGATATCATCAATGATGCCAAGCGGACAGCGGAGCCATCTTATTGAAATCAGTGATGATGGTAAGCTCGCCACAGTGACGCCAAGCGAACAGGCAATTGCCGATCGCATTGGAGCCGTCGTTGACCAATCCATTGAAATTATCGGGCGCCGAGTTAATGAAACCGGAATCAATGAGCCAACCATCCAGCGACAGGGTGCTGACAGGATTTTGGTTCAATTGCCTGGTGTTGGAAACCCGCAGCGCATTATCGATCTGATCGGTCAAACAGCGCAGATGACGTTTCATCTGGTTGATTTGTCAGCATCTGCTATTGGAAATGGTCCGGCGCCTGCGGGATCAAAACGCCTTCCATCCTTGAATGAAGAGGGCGTGAATTATGTAATCAAGAACCGGGTGATGGTCTCCGGTGAAAATCTTGAAGACGCGCAAGCAACTTTCCAGCAAGGACAGCCTGTTGTCTCCATCCGCTTTAACGGATTGGGCGGCAAGCAATTTGCAAAAGTGACAACTGAAAATGTTGGAAAACCTTTTGCCATTGTTCTGGATGGTAAAGTAATCAGTGCGCCGCGCATTAACGAGCCGATCCTCGGCGGATCTGCAGTTATCTCTGGCGGCTTTAATGTTCAGGGTGCACAGGATCTGGCGCTATTGCTACGGGCCGGAGCCTTGCCAGCACCGCTTAAAATACTGGAGCAACGATCTGTTGGACCAGATTTGGGGGCAGATTCCATCGAGGCCGGCAAGCTTGCCGGTTTGATTGGATTGGCGGCGGTTGCACTCTTCATGATCGTGACATATGGCGGTTTTGGGCTTGTGGCAAATATTGCGCTTGCTGCCAATATGTTCCTGATTATGGCGCTGTTATCGGTTCTGGGCGCAACACTGACATTGCCAGGTATCGCCGGGATTGTTTTGACAATTGGTATGGCCGTGGATGCGAACGTATTGATTTTTGAGCGTATACGCGAAGAAACCAAAAACGGAAAATCACCGATCAATGCGATCGAAAGCGGTTTTAAACGGGCGTTTACGACAATTGTCGATGCGAATATTACGACCGGTATTGCCGCGGTTATCCTGTTCGTGATGGGATCGGGACCTGTGAAAGGGTTCGCCGTTACACTGGGCATTGGTATTATCTGCTCCATGTTCACGGCCATTTTGCTGTCACGTATGATTATCACTCTTTGGGCGCTTCGTAGCCGTCCCAAAACCCTGAATGTATAGGGGAGGCGAGAAATGAAGCTAAAAATTATTCCCCAAGGAACCAAAGTTCCGTTTCTTAAACAGCGGTTTATTGCCTTCGCAATTTCTTCCGTTCTGATCGTACTTTCTGCGGTTATGTTCTTTGGCCCAGGCCTGAACAAAGGTATCGATTTTGAAGGCGGGATCATGATGGAGGTTGGCTTTAAAGAAGCCCCCGATCTTGCAGACATGCGCAGCGCGCTTGGTGGCCTGGACCTTGGTCAGGTGTCTTTGCAGACGTTTGGTGCGTCTGATGATATCCTGATCCGCATCCAGCGTCAGGACGGTGATAGTGAAGCCCAGAAGGCGGCCGTTGATACGGTTAAAGCACAATTGCAATCGGATTATGGCGATGAATTGAGCTACCGACGGATTGAATTTGTTGGTCCAACGATTTCAGCAGAATTGGTTGATACCGCAATCGAAGCTGTTCTTTTTTCTGTGCTGGCGATTTTGATCTATATCTGGCTGCGATTTGAATGGCATTACTCCATTGGCGCCATTGTTGCATTGGTTCACGACGTGATCCTGACAATGGGTATGTTCGCCATCACGGGTATTGAATTTAACATTGCCTCTGTCGCTGCGATTTTGACGATTGTTGGTTATTCGATCAATGATACCGTGGTCGTTTATGACCGTATTCGCGAGAATTTCAGACGTTTCAAGAAAATGGACGTTACGGACCTGCTTGATATGTCCATCAATGAAACTTTGTCCCGTACTGTTATGACATCGTTCACAACCTTGCTTGCCTTGATTGCGCTGTTTATTTTCGGTGGGGAAGTGATCCGCGGATTTGCAACAGCCATGATCTTCGGTGTTGTCGTGGGTACGTATTCTTCCATTTTTGTGGCCGCGCCGATCCTGTTACAATTGGGATTAACGCATCGCAACGAAGAAGAAGATGGCTTTAAACCCAGTGAAGACGAAGCTTAATCAAGGCTGATTTTAAACGATAGGAGCCAGATATGCAGGATATTTCCGGCCTGCCGGAAGAGGGCCAGCAGCTTGTTAATTCCTATGGAGACGGCGGCTTTCGAATAAGCGGTGTTCGTTATGAAGGCAACGTGATCATTCTGCCCGATCAGACTTTGGAATGGTCCGTTCAGTCCATCGATGATTTATCTGTTGAGGCTTTACAACCTGTTCTTGAAGCGGAACCTTCTATTGAGATATTGCTCGTGGGCTGCGGAAAAAGCATGGCCTTTATTGATGAGGGCTTGCGCGGACAGCTGCGGGCCAAAGGCATTACCATTGATAGTATGGATAGTGGTGCAGCGGTGAGAACCTATAATGTGTTGCTATTGGAAAAGCGACGCGTTGCTGCGGCTTTAATTGCTTCGTAATTTTCACATCCCGGACTGAGACATAAAAAAGGCGCCCATTGGGCGCCTTTTCTGATTGCATATCGCAGGTAGATTATGCGTTTGCCAGATTGGCGTTTGCAAATTCCCAGTTGATCAGGTGCTCAAGGAAGGCACCCATGTAATCTGGACGGCGATTTTGGAAGTCGAGGTAGTAAGCGTGTTCCCAAACATCCATCGTGATCAATGGAACGGCGCCGCTTGTGAGTGGGCATTCCGCATTTGGTGTTTTGGTCACTTTTAGTTTACCGCCATCGAGAACGAGCCAAGCCCATCCTGAACCGAACTGAGTTGCGCCAGCTGTTTTGAACTCTTCAGCGAATTTTTCATAAGAGCCGAAATCTTCATCAATTTTAGCTGCAATCGCGCCTGTTGGCTTGCCACCGCCATTTGGTGACATGGAGTGCCAGTAAAATGTGTGGTTCCAGATTTGAGCAGCATTGTTGAACACACCAGCTTTTGCGGCGTCGCCTGCAGTCGCTTTCATGAGATCTTCAAGTGATTTGCTGCTGTCTCCATCCAGAAGATTGTTCAGGTTTACAACATATGTGTTGTGGTGCTTGCCATGATGGAAATTCAGAGTTTCCTCAGAAATATGGGGAGCCAATGCTGTTTTTGCATATGGTAGATCTGGAAGTTCGTAAGCCATTTTACCCTCTAGTCAGTGTGAGACAGTTCTAATCTGTCATAATTATAGGACACATTTCACCATATGTGAAATTAGGTGGATTATATCAATGGTATAAAACAATTACCTGAGCAGTTACACCGTTTTTTTAATTATTCTAAAGTGATTTCTGGTAAATAAAACGGGATGTAAGCAGGCGCACATATATTGCAGGGTCGGAGTTAAGAAAAGTGACAGATATATCCATTTTGGCAGATGATGTGAAACGGTTCGATTATGACCGTTGGCTGGGCTGTCTGTTTACGCCGGAACCTGTTCGAAATCACGTCATGGCACTGATCGCATTCAATACTGAAATCGCTCGTATTCGCGAAACGGTTTCGGAAGCCATGCTAGGGGATATTCGATTGCAGTGGTGGCGGGATACTATCTCTGACCTGTCAAAGGGAACAGTGCGTCTTCATCCGGTCGCGCAGGCACTCAACGAATTGAATCAAGAGACGAAAATAGATTTTACCCTGATGCAGGAAATGATCGATATGCGGGCGAAGGATTTGGATCCGGCCCCAATCGCAACAGAGGGGGAGATGATCGTTTACGCAGAAGCAACAGGGGGAAATCTGCACCGTTTGATTTATGCGGCCCTTGGGGCTCAGGAGAGAGCCGATGCTGTTGAAGCGGTGATGCGCAGTGGGCGCAGCTACGCGCTTAACGGAATTCTGCGCACTATCCCGTTTCATGCAAAATTCGATTTGTTGCTATTGCCGCTTAATCTATTGAAAGACTATGATCTGGAAGCTGGTACCGTATTCAAAGCGGAAAATAAATCCGCGTTTCGAGGCGTTGTCGCCTCCCTTAAAGAATTTATTGATGATGATTATGCAGAAGCGTTTGACAAAAGCCTGTCGCTTAATCGTTCCGAGAAACCAGCCGTATTATGCAATGCATTGACGGGGATTTATCAGAAGAATTTGGAAAAAGCGGACTTTGAGCCCGCTGATCCAAGAGTTAATCCCGGTAATGTTCGCAAAATAATGGCAATGTTCGGGTATCGCTATTTTGGCTAGCTTATACGTTCCCTAGTCGCCAAGCCTGTCCTTGCATGAAGTTTTGGGCCAGGAAGCGATAGGTTTTTTTGAGTTGGCGCTCGACCTCGGAATTTGCTTCCGGCATCAGGTCTTTCCAGCCCTCAATCATTTCATCCCAAATCATAAATCGTTGATGCAGGTCATCGCGGGTTTTTCGGATATATTCAATTGTGGGGTCAAAATTTTTCAAAATTGTGAGGACTTCACAGGTCTGTGCGTCCATTTCATCAAATGTACGGTCAAAATTCGAAATGACGGGTTCAATCAATGCATAAATACGAGAGAGATCTTCGATCATGCCGCGGTCGCGGCGGTAGATCGTCCGAAGGCGGTCAATATTAACGCCAATCCGTTTGATGCTTGAATAATGATCACGAAGCGCCTCGATATAGGACAATTCGCGAATAACATCGTCAACTTTTGCGACGACATCTTCCTTGGTCACCCCAAGTTTCGCGGCAATTTCCTTAAAGGCGCTTTGAATTTTCTCTTTTGTTGCCGGATCCGCTGCAATTGCTTCCAACTCCCCGGAGTTGGTGATGATTTCTTCTGTTCCAGAAAGCCAGGAAATGAGCTGCATTGTGATACGGCCACGGGCAATATTCCGATGCTTTTCTTCGATTTTCCATGAAGCCGAGCCATCCAATATCTCGGTTGGAATAGAATCGTTGGGGTGTATTTCCTTTACGAACTTTAAGGAGTTACTGACAATCTTCAAAAGATTGGCATCAGAACTGTCTTTATCGATGCCAAATTCCTGACAGATAGAGCGAACGGGCACTGCGCCTGTCATCTCGCCAAGCGTAACAAATAGCGATGGTTCCCGAGTGTCATGTGTCAGTCGGAAATGGGCGCCTTCAACTTCGAAAATTTTATGCTGGAACGCGAAATGAGTACTGGTACTCAGTTGTTCACTAGAACCTGCATCTGTCTGCTCTGCGTCTGCCATCTGTACCTAAATATTTAAACTTACTGTTTCTGTTCGAATTAAAGCGCCAAATTTTGGCTGAATTAACCATTATATTAGTAGTACATAGTAACTAAATGGTTACCAAAATTTAATTTTTCAGGCTGCTGCCAAATTCAAATTTTGAAGCCAAACGTCAAAGTCTTTAAATGCCCGGGAAGTATATGCCTGTTTGCGTTCCTTTTTCTTGACGCGAACCTCCAGTGGCGGGAACAGGCCAAAGTTCACATTCATTGGCTGAAAGGTGCTGGCTTCCGCACCGCCAGTAATATGGCTCATTAAAGCGCCCAGTGCGGTTGTGAGCGGGGGAACGGTAAAATCTTTCGCCCGTTTTTCGGCAGTAAGGAACCGGCCTGCGAGCAAGCCAATTGCCGTACTTTCAACGTAACCTTCTACGCCAGTAATCTGACCCGCAAATCGCAGGCGAGGCAGGGCCTTTAGCCGCAGCTGATCGTCCAGTACTTCAGGACTGTTGAGGAAAGTGTTGCGGTGTAGTCCGCCAAGACGGGCAAATTCGGCATCTTCAAGACCCGGTATTTTCTTAAAAATTCGGGCCTGTTCGGCATATTTCAATTTGGTTTGAAAACCGACGATATTATACAACGTTCCAAGTTTATTATCCTGACGAAGCTGAACAATGCCATAGGGCTTGACCGTTGGATCGTTCGGATTTGTTAGGCCCACAGGTTTCATCGGGCCAAACCGCAGCGTTTCGGGGCCGCGTTCCGCCATAACCTCAATCGGCAGGCAACCGTCAAAGTAGGGAGTGTCTTTTTCCCATTCTTTAAAGTCGGTTTTTCCGCCTTCATTCAGATCATTTATGAATTCACGGTACTGCTCTTCGGTGAGGGGGCAGTTGATATAATCGGTGCCATCGCCTTTGTCATATCGCGATTGGAACCAGGCAATATCAAAATTGATGCTATCTTTGTAAACAATGGGCGCAATCGCATCAAAGAAGGAGAGGGCATCGGTTCCCGTTGCGGCGTGAATTTCCGCGGCCAGCTTCTCGGAGGTCAGCGGACCTGTCGCAATCAGGCAGTTTCCCCATTCTTCGGGCGGTATTCCAGTGACCTCTTCGCGTTCAACAGTCACAAGTGGATGCTGCTCCAGTTTCTCCTGCACGCAAGCGGAAAATCCGTGCCGGTCAACTGCCAATGCACCGCCAGCGGGAACTTTGTTCAGATCCGCGCTTTCCATAATGATGGAGCCCAGTTCCCGCATTTCCTTATGCAGGAGGCCAACGGCATTATTTTCTGCATCATCAGAGCGAAAGGAATTGGAGCAAACCAATTCAGCCAGATTCTCGGTGATATGGGCATCGGTTCCCCGTGTTGGCCGCATTTCATGCAGCACAACGGGAATGCCTTGCTGCACCAATTGCCACGTGGCTTCGGATCCAGCAAGACCGCCACCGACGACATGGACCGGGTCAAATTCTGTGCTCATAACATACTTTCTTTAATCGTCTTCTGCTCTAATCAGGCGACTTTTGAACTTTTGGCTTTTTTGGCTTTGGCGTCTTTACCGTCTTTTTTGCTTTCGACAGCGACAGCAGGGCGCTTGGCCAGTATCTCTTTGAGATATCGCCCGGTATAGCTGGCGTCAACCGCCGCAACTTGTTCCGGTGTTCCTTCGGCGACCAGATAGCCGCCAGCGTCACCGCCATCTGGCCCCATATCGATCACCCAGTCCGCTGTTTTAATGACTTCGAGGTTATGCTCGATGACAAGGACACTGTTGCCAGTGTTGACCAATGCCTGTAGCACTTCCATCAATTTGCGGACATCTTCAAAATGAAGACCGGTTGTTGGCTCATCCAGAATATAGAGCGTTCGGCCCGTGGCTTTTCGCGAGAGCTCTTTCGCCAGTTTGACGCGCTGCGCTTCACCCCCGGAAAGGGTGGTCGCTTGCTGACCCACATGGATATAGCCAAGGCCAACCTGCTGCAGGGTTTCAAATTTCTCGCGAACGGCTGGTACAGCCTTGAAAAAGACGACAGCTTCATCAACTGTCATATCCAGAACATCAGCTATGCTCTTGTCTTTAAAGGTGATTTCGAGTGTTTCGCGGTTATAGCGTTTACCCTTACAGACCTCACACTGAACATACACATCAGGCAGGAAGTGCATTTCAATTTTGATGACGCCATCACCGGTACAGGCTTCGCAGCGACCACCCTTCACGTTAAAGGAAAAACGACCAGATTTATACCCGCGGGCTTTTGCTTCAGGCAAACCTGCAAACCAGTCCCGAATAGGGGTGAAGGCGCCGGTGTAAGTTGCGGGATTGGATCTCGGTGTCCGGCCAATCGGGCTTTGGTCGATATCGACAATTTTATCGAGCCATTCGATGCCTTCAATGCGATCATGTGGTCCCGGGTGGTTGCGGTTATTATTCAGCTTTTTAGCGATTGCCTTATACAGGGTCTCGATAATGAGCGAAGATTTACCGCCACCAGACACGCCGGTCACGCAGGTAAAGGTACCCAGCGGAATATTCACATCAACCCGTTTCAGGTTGTTATGACGCGCGCCAACGATTTTCAGCTGACGTGCGGCAACGCCTTTGCGGCGCACTTTCGGTAAGGGAACTTCCATTTCACCGGACAAATATTTGCCGGTAATACTTTCAGGGGCATCCATGATGTCTTGCGGACTACCCTGTGCAATCAGCAAACCGCCATGACGGCCCGCTTTGGGGCCCATATCGATGACGTGATCAGCCGTCATGATGGCTTCTTCGTCATGCTCCACCACCAGAACAGAATTTCCCTGATCGCGCAGGTTCACAAGTGTTTTGAGCAGGCGGGAGTTGTCGCGTTGATGCAGGCCGATTGACGGCTCATCCAGAACATACAGAACGCCGGTCAGGCCAGAGCCAATTTGCGATGCGAGACGAATACGCTGGCTTTCACCACCAGATAGGGTTCCCGATCCGCGCGAAAGTGTTAAATATTCAAGGCCCACATCGACCAGAAAACCAAGTCTTTCATTGATTTCTTTCAGCACGCGTTCCGCAATTGAATTTTCTTTTGTTGATAGGGTGCTGCTCAGTTCTTCAAACCATTTGCGGGCATCAAGGATCGATTTTTTACAAACCTCGCCAATGTTGTGATTATCAATTTTAACTGCCAGTGCTTCCTGTTTCAGGCGGTACCCGCTACAGGTAGAGCAGTTTGTTTTGTCCTGATATTTATCCATGTCATCACGGACGTGGCTGCTGTCGGTTTCCCGCCAGCGGCGTTCAATATTGGGAATCACACCTTCAAAAGGTTTGTTGGTTTTGTAGGTCCGCATGCCATCATCAAATGTGATCTGAACCTTTTCATCACCGGTACCAAACAGAATTTTCTCCTGCTGCAACTCGGTAAGCTTTTCCCATGGAGTTTCAACGCTAAAATCGTAATGTTTTCCCAATGCTTCGAGGGTTTGCATGTAATAGGGCGCAGGGGTTGCCGAGCGGGACCAAGGCGCAATTGCTCCCTTGCGCAAGCTTAACGTTACGTCCGGCACAATCAGATCCGGATCGAAATACATCTCCGTTCCCAGACCGCCGCAGGATGGGCAAGCGCCATAAGGGTTGTTGAAGGAGAAAATACGTGGTTCGATCTCTTCGATGGTAAAGCCCGATACAGGGCAAGCAAATTTAGCAGAAAAAATCTGCCGCTCTTTGCTATCCGCATCTTCAACAACGAAAAGACCATCGGCCAGATCAAGCGCCGTTTCAATGCTTTCGGCGAGGCGTGATTGAATATCGGCATTCAGAACCACGCGATCAACAACCACATCGATATGGTGTTTGATCTTCTTATCCAGCTCGGGCACATCTTCGATATCGTAAATCTCACCGTCAATTTTTACCCGCTGAAAACCGCGTTTGCGCAGGTCCAGAAATTCCTTGCGGTATTCTCCTTTGCGGCCACGAACAATCGGTGCCATCAGATATAGCCGTTTACCTTCTGGCATGGCCAAAACCTGATCCACCATTTGGCTTACGGTCTGGCTTTCAATGGGCAGGCCGGTTGCAGGCGAATAGGGAACGCCAATCCGCGCATAGAGCAGGCGTAAATAATCGTATATTTCGGTGACCGTACCAACTGTTGAACGAGGGTTTTTCGACGTGGTTTTCTGTTCAATGGAAATCGCCGGGCTGAGGCCATCTATATAGTCCACATCGGGTTTTTGCATCATCTCAAGGAACTGACGTGCATAGGCCGACAGGCTTTCCACATACCGCCGTTGGCCCTCTGCATAGATGGTGTCAAACGCGAGTGAGGATTTTCCGGATCCGGAAAGTCCAGTGATTACAACAAGTTGATCGCGAGGAATATCGACATTTACATTCTGCAGATTGTGTTCACGTGCGCCGCGAACGCTGATTTTTGTATGCATGTATTTTACCTGGGGCTTTGAGGGCTCATTAACGGGGGAACTTATCGTGTCTGGACAAAAAATTCCAGTCCTTCTCCAAAAAAATGTTGTTATTTTGTTCCTGTTGCCAATTAGGTGGATTTCTACTGGTCAGCCAGCTCACAAGCCGTTAAGGTTAGGGCAAATTTGTGACTAATACAGAATCGAAAGCAATAGGATATGGCAGGTAGCGTCAACAAAGTAATTCTGGTCGGAAATCTTGGAGCGGATCCAGAAGTTCGGCATATGCAAAACGGAAAACCGGTTTGTAACTTGAGAATAGCAACATCAGAAAGCTGGCGGGATCGCGATAGCGGGGAACGTCGGGAGCGGACTGAATGGCATCGTGTCGTTATTTTTAACGAAGGCTTGTGTAAAGTTGCCGAGAGTTACCTGAAAAAAGGCGCGAAAGTTTATATCGAAGGTCAATTGCAGACCCGCCAGTATGAACAAGACGGCATCACCAAATATTCAACAGAGATCGTTCTGCAAGGCTTTAATTCAAACCTGACCATGCTCGATGGTGCAGGCGGCCAAGGCGGCGGACAGGGTGGCGGCTTTGGTGGCGGCAATCAGTCCGGTGGTTTCGGTGGCGGTAATCAAGGCGGTGGCTTTGGCGGCGGCAACCAAGGCGGCGGCGGCTTCGGCGGCGGTCCTGCTGGTGGTGATTTCGACGACGACATCCCGTTCTGATCGTTTAAGAACAATGGCCGGTTAATTGCCATACTGAATATGAACCCGGCTTTTTGGTCGGGTTTTTATTTGTTTTTTTGAAAAGGGATAAAATATGCCGTTTACATTCGGACAAGGGTCTATCGATGACGTCATAGCGGTCGGCCGCCAAATCCCGGAATTTACGCAGCCTCAGCCGAAAGGGAAAATTGAATCCCGTTTAAGCGGGAAAGACTTCTTGATTCTACAGGCAAAAAGTAACAACGAACTCGCTGGTTATAAAATTGGATATGCAATTTCAAACACCGAATTTTATAGCTGGATCGGGGGCGTAATCCCGAAATTTAGAGGCTTGGGGCTTGCGACAGAGTTGCGTCAAAAGCAGGAAGCCTGGGCGCTTGAAAAAGGCTATGCGACCCTCAGGGTCAAGTCAATGAACCGGTTTCCGGCCATGCTGCATCTGTTAATTAAAAGCGGATATCAGATTTGCGGTTACGAGGATAAAGGGTCGGTAGAGACAGGAAAAATCTGTTTTGTGAAAGATTTGAGGTTAAACGGTTAGCCAAAAAATAAAGACCGCAAGATTGCAGCCCTGATTTGCTTTGTCCGATCGAACTATCCGATTGCGCTGCCAACAGGAAGCGCCTCAAGCCAGTCCAGGAAACGCCCCACATCGTCACCTTTGAACAGCCGGCCATGTTGCGGCGCCAGTATTTCCACATCCAGTTCACGCACACGGCCAATCCAATCCAGCTTTGCGGCGTCGCTTGGCATCCAGCGTTGATGAAAATAGGCCATTTTGGGGATATGCGCTTCAAAATCCTCCACAAACATAGGGCTTTCAGGGGCCTCTAGCGCTGCGCCGATATCGCCGCTCATCAGGATTTTTGCTTTCGGGTCATAGACGTTGAAATTGGCCGATGAATGCATGTAATGAGCCGGGATGAATTTCAATTCCACGCCATCCAGATGAATGCTTCGTCCAATATCTTCAATGGGCGCATATGTGATGTTGTGACAGCCAAAGTGCCGAAGAAAACCCTCCCAGATAGCCGGTGCATGAAGTACAGCATGAGGGATCGCTTTATCCCAGTAGCCAAGCGAGGAAATGATATCCGGGTCTTGATGACTGGCAAATACGTCTGTGAGCTGTTCTATGCCAACCTGATGCAGAACGGCAGCAAGCATTGGCGCAAACAACTCAATGCCTCCGGGGTCCATAAGAAGTGCGTGTCGTGATGTCTTTACCAAATACTGGTTGGTGTCGATGATGTTATCGGGTTTTTCCGGATCGCGGCCAAAGACGAACCATTTATGATTGTCATCAAAAAGCGTCTCGGTCTTCATCTGTTATCCCCTGAATTGAGTTCTTTTGAAATTCGTGACCGACAATGAGAGACAACTTTCTCAACCCGCTTGGCGGCTTGCTCCATGTCATTGGCAATTTTATCAAACTGACTTTGAAAGCCGGTGCAATGGGGGGCTTCAATCCGGCAATTCATCGCTAAAACAAAAATGGATCGAACTTCAGTCGTCAGATAATCAATATGCAGCTGTACATCGCGCATGGCTGTTACATAGTCTCTGCGCAATTGACTAACATCATTGTGAAGGCCGCAAGACAGAAGCTGAATGGCCGTTGCGCTTGAAGCCTCCGGGCCATGTTTAACAAGTGCCCGGTCCACAGCGCTTACCTGTTCTTCGGCTTTCATAAGGTTTATGGACGATTTGGTGATTTGGCTGGCAACAGCCTCAATATTTTTAACAATCTCAGCGGTGGACTGCGTGAGCCGAAGGGCAAATTCAGTAATGGGATTAAAGGTTCGGGCAATTGCACCGCTGCGCGCGACCATAACCTTGGCGTTCAGTGTGGAGAGATAAAGCTCAAACGATATTGTCTGAACAGCCGCGAGGTCTGCCGCGATACTGCTGGCGATGACAAAAGATTCATCTTTTGGAATTTCTGCACAGTAATTCATGATTTCTGCCCGGAACAGGTTAATGCTTAGAGGTTTAGTGCAATATTCCTAATTAACTGTTTATCTAATATTGTAAATGCAAGCGATGCGCGAAAATTAATCGCGCATCGCATTTTTAAAACATCATTTCCCGATATGCTCCCTAACCTGTTGCAGGTGCAATCGGGGGATCTCAGTTAGTTTTGCAAGGCGTCATAAACCCAACCGCGAATCCTTGGGCGATAAGGCGCGCGAAGGGCGGGTGCCTGCATCATAAAGACAGTGATCAATTCATTGGCTGGATCAATCCAGAAATAGGTTCCGGCGTAGCCACCCCACCAGTAATCCCCTTTCGCTCCTTTGGCGCGGCCTTCATCGGTTAAGCGAACTGAAAAGCCATAGCCAAAACCATTTTCAGGACCCAGCAAGTCATAATTGCCGGGACGAATATCGCCAAGCTGGTTTTTCGTCATCATTTCGATGGTTTCAGGCTTCAAAATTTGCACACCATTTAATGATCCCTTATTGAGCAGCATGCTGCAAAAAGTCAGATAATCATCTGCTGTGGACAACATGCCGCCACCGCCTGACAAATAGGTGGGTTTTTGCATTGGGTTCAGAAGTCCGGGGTAGATGGGTTCAACCACCCGATCTTTGTCAGCTTCTTCCACATAGAAGCTGGTGTCTGTCATTTTAAGTGGCGTCAGAATCTCATCGGTGATGAATTGGGTTAGCTCCGTGCCGGATGCAACCTCAATGACATATCCGAGAATATCTGTTGAATGGCTATATTCCCATTTGGTCCCGGGTTGATGCTCCAGTGGTAGTGCCGCCAGTTTTTCAGCCATTTGCTGGTTGGTCTGGTTTGGATCATACAGGTTCACTTTTTTATATTCGGTGCGTGTCGGCGTGTCGCCAAAGAAGCCATAAACAACGCCAGATGTATGCCGAAGCAGATCTGCAATGGTAATTGGTTTATCCTGCGGGACGCGCTTGCCATCTACCAAAACGGTCGTGTTGGCAAATGCAGGAACATATTTTGAAAGTGGGTCGGAGACGCTGAGTTTTCCGCGCTCGACAAGGATCATCGCTGCGACCGATGTAATGGGTTTGCTCATGGAATAAATGCGAAAGATATCATCCGTTTTAATCGGTCCTTCGCTCGCTCCCTTACCGCGTGTCCCAAAGGCCTGATGATAGCCAAGTTTGCCATGTCGCATGATGGACAACGTGGCGCCGCCCAATTTGCCATCTGCTATATCCGTTTCAATGGCGGTTTTAATAACCGCTAGCTTGTCGGCTGAAAGCCCAGCCTTTTCAGGCGATACAACCTCCATCGCCCAAGCAGAAAATGTTGTGAAAAAACACAAGGTGAAAAGAACGCACACTCTCATGATAAAACCTCCCCTATTTATTACTTTTTGTTGATTAAGAGGAAGGGTATATGAGCCCGCGGATGTTGCCAATACATAACTATGATTAAATGCGTATGCCTGGATCGCTTTTAATTCAACGGCATTGGAATTTTAAGGCATGAAAAGGCTGTCAGTTTACGCGCAATCGTTATATCAAGAACCAATGAAAATGACCGGAAAGGCGTGACGTGGACACCCAGCAAAATCCTGTGGCCCAATTAATAGAAAACCGCAAATCGGTAAGGGCATTTTTAAATAGGCCTGTTGAACGATTGCAGATTGAGCAAATTTTGACACTGGCCTCAAAAGCACCAAGCGGCGGCAATATGCAGCCGTGGCAGGTTCATGTTGTCACGGACGGGGATTTGGATCGCCTTTCGTCGGCCGTTAAAAAAGCTTACCGATCAAAACCCCCTCAATCGCGGGATGACTACACCTATTATCCAGTTGGCAAATTACCGCCTTATACAGATCGGATCGCGGAGGCGGGCGCAGATTTGTATGCCAGTGTTGATATTGGCCGGCGGGATATTGATGCGCGCCGAAACCAGCAAATCCGCAATTATGAATTTCACGGTGCACCGGTTGGTTTGATTTTGACAATGGATGATCGCTTGCAAACCGGGTCCTATGTGGATATGGGAATTTTTATTTCGCATATCCTGCTGGCTGCAGAAAGTATGGGGCTGGCGACTTGCGCCGAAGCAAGTTTTATCTCTTATGCCGATGCGGTTAGAACTGCGCTGAAATTACCCGCATCTGAGCGGGTGATATGCGGGATCGCACTTGGGTATGCAGATTGGGATCACCCAATTAATCAATACGAACGCCCACGGCAAAATATTGATGCTTTTGTGAACTGGCATGGCACTGGTCCTGATGTTGAGGGTTCGGATGCTTGATCCAATTTACATCCGTATTCAGCGAAATACGGCAGGTTTTCCGAATAAACACGCTGTCATTTGCGGTGAAGTTCGATTAACCTACGCCCAGTTTTTTGATCAGGTTCAAGGATGGATTGATTGGCTGCCGCAAGGGCCAGGGCAAGCCGTTGCATCCTTGCTTCCCAACTGCGCCGAGCTTTTGTCGCTCATGGTGGCAACTAGTGAACTTGGCCAGAATTTACAGGTTTTGAATCCTGAGTGGCCAGAGGAAAAAATCAGCCAAACAATAAACGCATTACAGCCGGATGTTGTTATTAACAACGAGACACTTTCACATAGCGCGCTACTGCGTAACAGCGAGTTAAACGTACCAAAATACCGGGAGAGGGTACGGGCACCGGATGAGTGTGAGGTGCCGTTCTACACCGGGTTTACATCGGGAACTACCGGGGCGGCCAAAGGGTTTGTGCGTTCTCAACAGAGTTGGCTTGAAAGTTTCCGTTCGGATCAGATGTTGTTCGAATTTACCGAGGACGATGTTTTTGTAATCCCCGGAAGCCTGTCTCATTCATTGCCCCTATACGGCGCAATCAGGGGGCTTTATCAGGGAGGAACTGTTTATCTGTCGCCGCGTTTCCGGCCGGATAGAATTGTCAGGGATTGCGCAGAACTGCGGGCAACGGTCATTTATGCAACCCCAACGCAGTACCGCGCGCTAATGGATCAGGTTCTGCGCGGTGATGCCTCCCTTATAGACTTGCGAAGGGTGCTTAGCGCAGGATCCAAATTCCCATCTCACTGGATCGAAGATTTAAGTTCAGCGTTTCCGAAGGCGAAATCTTATGAATTTTATGGAACGTCAGAGCTTTCTTATGTGTCGGCACGTGAAATCACAACCATGGATGCCCCAACATCTGTCGGATCACCGATGCAGGGCGTTAGCGTCCGTATCCTGAACGATCAAAATGAAATAGAAGCGCCGGGCAGGGCGGGCCGTGTATTTGTGAAAAGCCCCTTTTTATTTATGGGGTATGTGGGCACGCAGGGGACACTGGACAAATCCGCATGTGATTTTCAGGACGGATATCTGTCTGTGGGGGATAAAGGTTATCTGGACGAAGCCGGTGTTTTAAATTTGGTTGGGCGTATTGATCAGGTTTTTCAATCGTCGGGCCGAAACGTGGACCCGCAGAGCATTGAAACCGTTATCAGTTCTGCATCCGGTGTTCAGCACTGCGCCGTGGTGGGGATTGATGATGAAAAACGGGAGAAGCGAATTGCGGCGATCCTGAACCTTGACGGAGATGCTGATATCCGTGAGGCTATTCAGGTCTGTAAAAAGCGGTTGCCCCGATATTTGATGCCGCAGCATTTTTATATCTGTGAAGATTGGCCGCTAACGCCTTCACATAAAACAGATTATCCGATGATCCGGCAATTGCTTGATCGCGAAAAATTGCGGAGAGCTCGATGACAGCCGTTTATATCTTGTCGGCGCGGCGCACGGCGGTCATGCCCATACGAGGCGCGTTTAAAACCGTTGCGGCGAAAGACCTTGTGATACCGGTTTTGAAAGCGGTTTTGTCCGATGCAGGCCTTTCGTCCGATCAAGTAGATCATGTGATTTTGGGAAATGCGCTATATGGCGGGGGCAATGTGGCGCGGGTTGCAGCGCTTGGGGCGGATTTGCCGATCAGCACGCCTGCGATGACAATTGATACGCAATGTTGCGGCGGGCTGGATGCGATCGGGCTTGGCGCTCAATTGATTAAAGGGAGGGCTGCTGAAGTAGTTATTGCAGGCGGGGTTGAATCATATAGCCGGGCGCCGCGACGAATTGCACGAGGGCTGGATGCAAATGAAACTGATCAGGAATATGAACGGCCGCCGTTCACGCCTTGGCCTGATCGGGATCCCGATATGCTGGAAGCGGCAGCCAATCTGGCAAAGGTAGAAGGAATCTCCCGGGAGGCACAGCATGACTTTGCCATTGAAAGTCATCGGAAGGCGCTTGCTTATTTATCCAGCGGGGCGCCGGATATTGTAATGCTTGATGGTCAGGGAGTTGATGGCGCTAGCCGAAAGCTAACGTCTGCTTTGTGTGGACGGCTCCCCTTACTTGTGGGAGAGGGGGCATGGGGCCTGACTTCCGCAAGCACGGCACTGAAAGCCGATGGGGCGGCACTTGTGGTTTTAGTCAGCGATCGGTTGCTTCGTAAGCTTGATCGAAAACCTGAATTTTTTGCAGAATATGTCGATCATGTTTCGCGGGGCGGTGATCCGGAAAATCCGGCACTTACCCCCATCGAAGCGATCAATGATTTATTCGCCCGCACGGATGCGTCCGCGCTGGATATTGCCCTCACCGAGATGATGGAAGCTTTCGCGGTGCAAGCCATGATCTGCCTGCGTGAGACGGGTTTGGACATGCGCCCTTATAATGTGGGCGGCGGCGGACTGGCCCGCGGACATCCCATTGGCGCGTCCGGGGCGATCAATGCCGTTCGTCTGTTTCATGAACTTCGCAAACAACCCGCTGGTAGCAAAGGCATCGCTGCAATCGCTGCAGCAGGCGGACTTGGCAGTGCCTTGATGTTAAGGTCGCCCCGATTATCCGGCCCTTAAGCCCAAGTGATGCGTTGACTGTAGCCATTTTTCTACTGTTTCCGCATTGATGTCGGTTGCCGGGGCAAAGTTTTTGAATTTTTTGGGTTTGATCCCGACGAATTTCAGGATTTGCCGCTCCATCTGCTTTTTGATCGCTGCGTTGTAGAAAACGGATAATGCCCAGCTGGGGGTATCTGACGTTAAAAGGATACTGCCTGTTTTTCCGGTCAATAAAGGCGCAGGAACACCCAACGCGTTTTTGTTGCGGGTATCGAAAGCAATTCCCGGCAGTAAAGTTCGGTCAAACAGTCCTTTGAGCTTAGCGGGGATACCGCCCCACCAGAGTGGGGTTGCAATGACGATATGATCACACCATTTTAGATCTTCGACAAAAGCTTGCAATGGCGCTTCGAGCGGTTTGCTATGCTTGTAACCTCCATCTCCATGGTCTGGATCGAAAATCATGTCAGACAGATTATGGCGTTTGACCTGATGGCCAGCCTTTTCAGCGCCGGACTGATATGAGGCGATAAGACCAGCTGAAAGTGAATTGTCGGCTGGATGACCGTTTAAGGCTAGTATATGCTTGGCGTGCATCAGTGTTCCTTATAATTGACTGTGGTCATTTTAAATTAATTTGACCGTGGTCAATTACAAGTAAAAAATATCATTGTGAGAGAATATTTTGAGAAAACCGCAGAAACGCTCGATTGATACACGAAAGAAAATCCTGAATGTCACCCGGGAAATGGTTGTGCAGAACGGATACGCGTCCATTCGTACAGAAGAAGTGGTTGCGGCGGCAGGCGTTGCCAAGGGGACGCTTTTTGCGCATTTCGGTGATAAGGATCAATTGCTATACACTCTGATGTGCGAGGAAATTGACGGTGCGATTGGATCAACCGTTCTTCTGGTGTCAAAAGAGAAGTTTGAAAAAGGAGACTTTATTGACGCCTTGCTCCCGCTGATGAAGCTGTTGAGCCGAGAGAAAATTATTTTCGACCTGTTTCAGCACTTTTCAGGTGTTTCAACAGGTCAGTTTGATATTGAAGTGGGGGACGACTGCAAGGAATATAAGGATCTGCTGACGCGAGGAGTTTCCCTGATGCAGGCAGATGGGAAGGTTCGAAGCGATATCCCCGCCCATATATTGGGTGAGGGATGTCTTGCGTTCTTAATTCAGGCCGTATCTTTTGTCCTTGGCGGGCAATATTCAGATCTAACGCAGGCAGAGAAAGAATTCAGGTATAAGCTCAATAGCTGGTTTTGAGATTGGTTGATTTCCCCGAAGATCTAGGCATACTTCACATTATAAAATAATAATAATGGGGAGGTATTATGCCAAATCTAGATCGGCCTTTACGGGGCCTGCAAGATATTGTTGAATTTGAAAAAACACCTGAAGAAGAATGGCTTAAGCCAACAACAGTATACAAGGCGTTTCAAACAACGGCGGCGAAATTTACGACAAAGGATGCCTTGATTGTGCAGCCGCTTGGCGACCCTTTGGGGGACGGGCAGCATATAACTTATGGCGAACTTCTGAAAAAAACGAACCAATGTGCCAATATGTTTTTGCGCGCTGGTTTGACGCCTGCGGAAACTGTCACACATCTTTTGCCGCCTTCAGCGCAAGGGTTTTATACTTTGCTGGGCGCGGAAGCCGTGGGCATTGTGAATGCAGTTAATCCGATGCTGGAGCCGGATCATATTCTGGGTATTATGAAAGCGGCCAATACAAAGATTCTCGTGACACCGGGCCCGGACGTGAACGCGGAAATCTGGCAGAAAGTTGAATGGTTGATGGACCATTTGCCCGATATGAAAGCAGTTTTTGTTGTTGGTGATGGCTCTGGTGCTGACGGCCAGAAAATCCATTCTTTTAATGACGTTTCGGCTCAGCAACCCAGTGACAGGATCGAAGGATTGCCTGACCGCGTTTTGGATGATGTTGTCGGCTATTATCATACGGGCGGCACGACAGGGACACCCAAACTTGTTCCTCACACCAATCGCATGCAACTGATCCAGTTTGCCGCCACGGGCTACCTTGTGGGGTACACACATACAGATAGAACAATTGCAGCCCTGCCACTTTTTCATATTAGTGGCTCCATCGTGGGGGGATTGGTTCCCTTGATGCAGGGCGTAACTTCGATCATTGCCAGTCCATTGGGATGGCGCGATCCTTTGTTGATCGCCAACTACTGGAAAATGGTTGATAAATTTAAACTCACCATACTTGGTACAGTCCCAACAGTGCTATCGGCTTTGTTAAATGTGCCCGTTGCGGATGCCGATATCAGCAGCTTGCGGATTGGCATAACCGGTGGATCAGGCTCCCCCCTTGAAGTGTTGCATGGCATAAGCAAAATGAGTGGCGTCACGATGCTGGAGGGCTATGGGATGACGGAAGCAACCTCCTATACGACAATGGTTGCCCGCGACGGCGAGCCCCGATTTGGATCTGTCGGGATCCGGGAGCCTTATGTCCAAATTAAAGCTGTTATCATGGATGAAAACGGCACTTACGTTCGTGACGCAGAGACAGACGAGACTGGAACAATTGTCATGAAAGGGACCTGCATTATGCCCGGCTACATTCAGCAAGAGCATAATGCCAAAGCCTTCCCAATGGAGGGGTGGCTTAATTCGGGCGATCTGGGCCGGGTTGATGCGGATGGGTATGTTTGGCTGACCGGACGATCCAAGGACCTGATTATTCGAAGTGGTCATAATATTGACCCTTCCTTGATAGAAGAACCTTTGCATGAGCATCCGGCCGTCGAATTGGCGGCGGCTGTTGGCAGGCCTGATGATTATGCGGGTGAGATGCCCGTTGCTTATGTGCAATTAAAGCCTGGTCATTCCGTGACTGTCGAAGAGTTGCAGGAATTTGCCCGCGCCCGCATCAAAGAACGTGCGGCAAATCCGGCGAGCATCACATTGATTGAGACAATGCCGCTGACGGGTGTTGGTAAAATCTTTAAACCGGCTTTGCGCGAAGATGCGACCTCAAAGGTGTTCTCATCAGTTCTGGCAGACCTCACTTCTGAGGGGAAAGTGCAGACTATCGAAATGGGAAATGATGCACGGCACGGCATGACAGCTTATGTGAAAGTTCCGGAGAGCGTAACTTCGGAAACGCGTTCGGAAATTAAAAGCCGTTTGGGTGCCTATACCGTGCATCACGAGATTGTAACGGCTTCCTAAGTCAGTACAGGGCCAGTTATGTTATCTTTGAAGTGCCAGTTTTTGGGTAGGCGGCTGTTGATTTCAACGCCGCCTACCCATCGCTGAAAAGAATTCCCATCAAACAGGCTGCCTTTCCCTTCCAGTAAGGCAGCCCCAAAAGGAGTTAGGTCCAGAATATCGGTGCCGGGACCCGGGATATCCAGTTTACCAACACGCTTGAGGGGCGAGTTATCCAAATTCAGCAGCTTTTCCACAATATTGAAATACATTGCATCCCCCAGATAGGGTTGCGGATCTTTTTCTGCCATTAGCAGCAGGAACATACGCCGGGCGAGAAGTTGCTTTTCTTCGAGCAGGATTTGTAGGGTCAGCTCCTCTGTCATTGATAAGCCATTTCGGGCCGAGGGTAATTCGGCCAGAAACCGAAGCAGTGCATTTTGCAAAATTGGCAATGGCGCTGCTTTTTCAGTTGCGCATTTCCACAGTTCCAGCGGCGTGGAGGCTGTCAGCGCGTTCCAGACCCGTGCGCCAAAAGCGATCATGTCCGGCGTAATGCTAAGGCGTTGCTGGTAGAGAAGCTGAATGTTTTCAGGCGCGCGCGCCAGATTGCCCAAACCAATAAACCGCTCTACACCGGGGAAACTATCGACCTGTACAAGGCTGCAGGGAAACGGGAGGGGCATTGGGATATTTGAAAGCTGAAACAGAATATATGCGAGGCAGAGTTGATCATAGGCGTCATGTTCAAACCATAAAACAACTTCGCCTTTTTGGTGTTCCAGATTGTTAAAGAAAGATTTTTCTGCAGCCATGTTTTGGCGATTGGCCTGTAACTCTGTTTTTGTCAGGAGGGAGCCAAACGCCTGCTCTAGGAATTTTGCTCGAAATTCCTGACCTTTTTGGTCATTCAGCTGAAATACAGGGCCAAAGGTAAAGGGATCGCTGACCTCTATGAATTGCCCTACAAGTCCTGCAATAGCCAAACTTTCTTTCAGGTCGTTGCCGCACCGGATGTGGGCATCGTTCACTTGATCGAGTTGTGGCCGGGCGCGCTTAAGTTGCTCCAGATGTTCGATATGGTGTTTTAGTTTTGGCCAGCTGTCAAAGCCGTGTTCGCGGGCCAGAATATGAAAACAATCTGCGAGAACCATCTGATCAATTGTTTTTGTCTGGGCGTTAATTTTAGGATGGTTTCTGTGCAGTCGAAGGAGAGCAAGTTCATCCCCGTTTCGGATCGCTTTGAGCAATGATTTAGCCTGTTTTTTAAGCTTGTCCAAACTTAAACTCGCTGCGGACATTTGCTCAAACAAGATGACCATTCGGGCGTCGAACAAGGTCGCTTCAAACCCTTCTTTCAGGGCTGCAGGGTGACGCTTTTCAAACCGCTTTGCCGCAGACGGGACATTGTTCTGGTAAGCTTTGAGCAGTTTTTGTGACTTGAGGGTGATTTCATTTTTTGTGGCGCCTTTTGTGGTGCCGTTGACTGATGGGGCAGAGGGCGTCAGGCGCACGACCGGCGCAATACTGGTTTTTCGCATACGAGTTCCTTTTTCTACGTATCCGCCAACCGTTTAGAATTCGTATCAAGTTTAAAACTAACTTTGATGCTTGCCGGTACAGGACCTTTCCGCGGATAGGAGGCTCGCAAGCGTAACAGGATTATTATGAAAATGTGCTTCCTGCTGTCAATCTGTTTGTTGCCGTGAGACTTGGCTTCTGTATAAGAAATATCAAATATTACCAATCTGGTTTATGATCGCAGACGTAGTGTTTAGGGGTGCGTTTGTATGAAGAATTTAGCAGGTGAACGCGAAGCTAATGTTTTGCTTTTCGTTTTACTTAAGGATTTGGCATATCAGGGAGTGCGAAAATGAAACAGATTACACAAAAAATAATACTTACATTGGGATTTGCTGCGGCGACCTCTCTTGCTGCAGCGGCAGATGTGAAAGTCACCCCACTTGGCAGCCACGATGGTGAATTTTGCCCACTGGATCGGGCGATGATTTTTGAGGATCCGGATGGGACCCGTCTTTTATATGATGCCGGGCGAACTGTTGCCGGGGCCGACGATCCGCGATTGGGCAAAATTGATGCGGTCCTTGTGACCCATATGCATGGGGATCACGTGGGGGATCGTCATATTGCAAAAGTAAATGATGGGGAATGCGGTAAGCCCCAGTTTCCTGTCGTTGACATCCCCGGCACAAACGCCAGTAATATCGCGGCGGCAAAAGGGGCAAAGATTATCACAGGTAGTGAAATGCCTAAGTTTTTTGCCGCGAAGCTCAAAGCATTGGGGGCGGATCCAAAAAACTCGCAATTGGTTCGTTTTGGCGCAAACCGTAAAATTGGCGGCGTCACTGTAACAACTGTTGCTGCGGCCCATTCGAACGGGATCGCGGGCGCCATGATTGGCGGGGATTTGGGTAAGCATCTTGATGACGCGGGGCTAACTGCATATGCCGGGCCGCCAACAGGATATGTTTTAACGTTCAGCAATGGTCTTGTTGCGTATTTGTCTGGGGACACTGGCGTTACAGCCGAGCAGAAAGTGGTTGTCGGAGATCAATATAAAGCCCGGCTTGTTGTGATGAATATAGGGGATGTCTATACGACGGGGCCAAAAGAAGCTGCGTATGTCATTAACGAGTTGATTAAACCAGCATCTGTCATTGCATCCCATGCAAATGAAAAAGCCACTGATGGCGGAAAGCTAATTGCCGGTACAAAGACAGATATCTTTAGCAAGGCGTCAACGGTTCCGGTTTATTTACCGTTAAGTGGCCTGACCATGTCATTCGATGCCAGCGGAAAATGCTCGTCTGGTTGCTAATTGGATCAAGGTTTGAGAGGGCGCTGGATGTTTTTTCAGCGCCCTTTTTTTGTTTATTATACTTTGTTTATGGAATTTCCCCCATCGACAATAAAATTACTGCCGGTCACGAAGCTGGACTGATCAGAAAGTAGAAATAACGCGGGTCTGGCAATCTCAATAGGGTCGGCCACTCGCTTTAAGGCGTGCAAACTTTCAAAGAACTGAAGCTGTTCAGGATCATTGAGCATTTGATTTGTCATTTCCGTTCGTGTCGCCCCGGGGAAAATTGAATTAACACGAACGTTTAGGGAGCCGAACTCTACGGCTAAAGTTTGCGTAAGGCCGACTATACCAGCTTTACTTGCGGCGTATGCCCCCATCCCGGGAAACGACACAGTTGTTCCCACAAAACTTGAGGTAAAAACAATAGAACCTCCATTTTCAACGAGCGCTGGGATTTGAGCTTTGGCCGCAAAAAAGGTGCTGTCGAGATTGGTTGAAATAACATGACGCCAATTTTCAGCTGTCATTTCGTTGATCGGTTGAAGATCCCCCATTGTACCCGCATTGTTAAACGCGCCATCCAGTTTACCGTATGTATTGACGGCTAACTCAACCAGGCGCTTTGAGTAGTCCTCTGATGTGACGTCTCCCGCTTGAAAGATGGCGTTTCCGCCCTGATCCAGAATTTTCTGCGTGACCTGCGATAGCTCTTGCTGCCGACGGGCACCCATTACTAAATTTGCGCCTTCTGCTGCAAAAAGTTGGGCGGCGGCTAAACCGATGCCACTACTCGCTCCTGTAATGATGATTGTTTTGTCTTTGAGTTGCATTTTTTGACCTCGTGTCAGTTTTAAAAAATGCAATATCCAGTTTTGATGAGCGTTAAAATATCCGCTATCGGGTATGTAATCTAATCGAGGGGGAGGGCCGTTGTGAACTTTATCTCTTCCATGGCGAAATTACTGCTGACATCGCTGAGCTGGACGGACTGGATCAGGCGGCGATAGAACTGATCATATGACGCAATGTCCGGGACGATGACTTTCAGTAAATAGTCAACGTCACCGCTCATACGATAAAATTCTGTGATTTCGGGAAAGCGCTCGACGACGTCGGCAAATTTTTCAAGCCAGCCAGGGTCGTGGGCATTTGTTTTAATATTCACAAAAACCGTCACGGGCAGATTTACTTTATCCCTGTTCAGAAGCGCCACATTCGCGCGGATGATACCGGCTTCTTCCATGGATTTTATCCGCCGCCAACAAGCGGTGCGGGAGCAACCTACAAGTTCAGCGAGTTCGTTCGCGGGGATTTGGTTGTTCCGCTGTAAGTGAGCAAGAATCTTTCGATCAATCTGATCCATGAACCATAATTTCCAAAAAATATAAAATAGAGAAACCTGTGTTTCACATTTTTTGAAATGAAAGTCAATTTTGGGCAGAATTTTCAAAGGTGAAAAGCTAAGCTTATCTTCATCGTCAAGATTGAGAAATCAAACAGTGGAGTAGGGACATGTCAAATCTGAAAGCAATGTTTACGGAGCATCCAAATTCCGTGAATGAGACATATCTGGAGCATATGCATATGTCGTCCAGTTTCGGTTTTTGGTTGTTCCTTGCCATGATGTGTGCGTTTATTCACGCTTTACTCCCCTTTGCATTTGAAAAAACAGCGAGTGGGATTATCAATCGCTTGTATGGCCGGATGGTTACCAACCGCGTTGTAAAGACCGGGCCTGCGCGGTTTCAAAAGGCAGAGGCGCAGAATATACAAGGTTAAGGGCGTTAATCGCGGCGCTTAAAAAAGATACTCCCAAGGAGCAGGGCTGCAAGTGTGGTTGCAACAACCGCCGCCGGTATGATGATCGTTCCTGCATCGGGACTAAAAATAACAGACCAAAGTATTTTTAAGCCGCCGCCGAGAACAATCACCCCTAAACCAAGCCAGATGGAGTGTTTCCATATGGCGGTCCCCAGCAACGCTCCATATATTATAACACTGCCTGCGCCGAGGATGTTTGTCAGTGTCCACCCCGATTTTAGCAACGTTTTTTCCATTTCTAGAAATTCAACAACTTTCGGGTTTGGTATTTCGGGCGCTGGAAACCAAAACATTGAACTAAACATTGCGATAAGAGAAAGCCAGATCCCGCTCCACGATCGAAACCAGGCGGCAAGTGCAAAGGGGATCAGCATGGCGGGGCGGAGCCACCATGATAATGTATTGTGATGTCGCTCAAAGGCCCAATTGAAAAAGCTGTCATTTGTAAAAAAGACGATCAGTAACCCAAAAAAGATAAGGCAGCAAAGCCAGTTAAAGCTTGAGTTCGCTATAGAAGGTTTGCCGTTCATATTCCCAGTCCATGACGATCGTCGGTATCCGTGTTTAAAGTGGTAAGTAGGCGTCGGCGAAAGATCAACAGGTAATTTAACTTCGGTTTAGCGTATTCTGTTGGTTTGCTTTGCCGAAGTTGAAAGGCATTGACCTGCGTTTCGGATAAGCGCATAAATCAGCCATTGAATTCTTGAATGAGGAAGTGGGCAATTTGCTTGCAAAGCAAGTGGCTGATTATTGAATGCGACCTATACTGTTTGTAAACGGCGCCGTTCTGGCCATTATTTCTTTGCCGCTTCTGGTGATCGAAATGCTAAACCGTGGAGCGGATTTGCCGTTCCTCAAAGCATTTGGGGTGATCGTATTCTTGGGCCTTGGGTTGATGCTAGCTGCGCGCGGCGGGTCAATTTCCTTCTCTCATAAACAGATTTTTGTTCTGACGGCAACAATTTGGCTGTCGCTTACCTTTGCAGCAACCTTACCATTTTATCTATATGGCATGTCACTCGCTGACTCTGTTTTTGAGGCGACATCGGGAATTACGACAACCGGATCAACCGCTATGACGGGACTGGATTTCACACCTCATAGTGTTTTGATGTGGCGGGCTTTCCTTCAGTGGCTTGGCGGGATCGGGATCGTGGTTACAGCCATTGCCCTGTTGCCGTTTCTTGGAATTGGTGGGATGCAGCTCTTTCGTACAGAAAGTTCTGAGACTTCAGAAAAAGAACTTCCCTCCGCCGCCAAGTTGGCAACGACAACCTTGTGGGTTTATCTGACGCTGACGGCCTTATGTGCGCTTGCTTATATCTTGGGCGGGATGTCTGTATTTGATGGGATTGCTCATTCACTGGCAACCGTGTCTACGGGTGGGTTTTCCACATATGACGCTTCGCTTGGATATTTTGATAATCCCTGGATCCAGTGGACCTGTATTTTGTTTATGTATCTGGGAAGCCTTCCCTTCCTTTGGTATATCAGGGTCCTTCGAACAGGCCAGATCGGCAGTGAGCAGATTAGGGTCTATTCCATTGGTCTGGTCGTTGTGGTGGTTGTTCTCATCATGTGGTTGATTCATGGCCATGACATCGAAACTGAAAAGGCAATTCGGTATTCAGCCTTTAGTGTGATGTCTGTCGTCACCACAAGCGGATTTAGTGTTACCGATTACACCCAATGGGGAAGCTTTTCAGCACTGCTATTTTTCTTTCTCATTTTTGTCGGCGGCTGCACGGGATCTACGTCTGGCGGGATTAAAATTATGCGCTTTATCGTTAGCGCAAAAATGATCCGGCAGGTTGTTCGGCGTCAAATTTTCCCCAATGGCATATTTACTGAGAAATATGATGGGAAAAAAATAACGGACGGTATTTTTACCGGTGTGGCCAGTTTTGTTTTTGTTACGCTGATTACATTCGCGGTTTTCGCCTTGATTTTGATGGCTGTCGGTATGGATTTTGTATCTGCCGTAAGTGGCTCGGTTGCCGCGATAACGAACGTGGGGCCAGGTATTGGAAGCGTTGTGGGACCCGCTGGAAATTATTCAACTGCGCCGGATATTGCCAAATGGATTCTATCCCTTGAAATGATCCTTGGCCGGCTGGAAATTTTTACCCTTTTGATCTTCCTGTCTCCCCGTTTCTGGCGCTCATAAGCCTTGCATATCCGAACCGGGGGCATAGGCTGTTTTTCGCAGTTGCAATAGGTTGCGAAGAACCGCAATATCTTGTAGAACTATTGAGCGTATGACGCCAGATGGCGGCATGCACAACAAGTATAAAGATTTCAGGTTCCGGAATGGGAGTTGCGGAACCAAACAACTTTTTGGAAGTGTGCCTTGAACGACATAACCTTGCCGCCGAGCGATAAAGATATCGTCCCCGTTACAATTGAAGATGAGATGCGCAAGTCCTATTTGGACTATGCCATGAGCGTCATTGTTTCCCGTGCTCTTCCAGACGCGCGGGATGGGCTTAAGCCGGTTCATCGCCGGATCATCTATGCCATGTATGAAAATGGCTATACCTCTGACAAGCAGTTCCGTAAATCGGCACGTGTTGTTGGTGATGTCATGGGTCGCTACCATCCCCATGGTGATAGCGCGATTTACGATGCCATGGTTCGTTTGGCACAGCACTTCTCAATGCGCCTTCCACTTGTTGAAGGGCAGGGCAATTTTGGCTCTATGGATGGCGATAAAGCCGCTGCCATGCGTTATACAGAGGCGCGCCTTCAAAAAGCAGCCGAAAGCCTTATCGATGATATCGATAAAGAGACAGTCGATTTCGTCAATAACTATGATGATTCAGAACGTGAACCCTCTGTATTGCCTGCTCGTTTTCCAAATCTTCTGGTCAATGGCGCTGGTGGTATTGCCGTGGGTATGGCAACAAATATTCCTCCGCATAACCTTGGAGAAGTAATTGATGCCTCCATCGCGTTGCTGGAGAAACCTGAACTAACACCTGAAGAGCTGATTGAATATGTACCTGGACCCGATTTTCCAACGGGCGGTGTTATTCTCGGGCGCTCGGGATCTATCAGTGCCCTGACCACAGGTCGTGGTTCGGTTATTATGCGCTCGAAAGTTGAGATTGAAGAGATCCGCAAAGATCGTCATGCTTTGATCGTAACTGAAATTCCCTATCAGGTGAATAAATCCCGACTGGTTGAACAGATCGCAGATCTTGTTCGGGCCAAGAAGGTCGAAGGAATTGGGGACCTGCGCGACGAGTCTGATCGCCATGGTGTGCGCGTGGTTGTTGAGATCAAGCGTGATGCCGTTCCTGAAGTCGTTTTGAATCAGCTGTTCCGCTTTACCTCTTTGCAGACGTCATTCGGTGCGAATATGCTGGCGCTTAATCGCGGCAAGCCGGAAATGATGAATTTGAAGCAGCTTCTAGAAGCCTTCATTGATTTCCGCGAAGAAGTTGTAACACGCCGGACCAAATATCTGCTGAAAAAAGCACGTGAGCGGGCCCATGTCTTGATTGGTTTGGCGATTGCGGTTGCCAATATCGATGAAGTGATTGCCCTGATCCGTAAAGCGCCGGACCCGGCAACGGCTCGTAGCGAGTTGATGGCAAAAGACTGGCCTGCCCACTCTGTTGATGCCCTGATCCGTCTGGTGGATGATCCTGAATATCCAATTAACCCCGACGGCACCTATCGTCTGTCTGAATTTCAGGCCCGCGCGATCCTGGATCTGCGCCTGCAACGCCTGACCGCACTTGGCCAGAACGAGATCGGTGATGAACTGACAGGTCTTGGCGATAAAATTCTGGATTATCTTGATATTCTTTCAAGCCGTCCTCGTCTGATCGGCATTATCCAGGAAGAACTCTTGGAAATGAAAGAGAAATATGCTAATCCACGCCGGACTGTGATTGAAGAAAATGAATTCGAACACGATATCGAAGATTTGATTCAACGCGAAGATATGGTCCTCACGGTTAGCCATAAGGGTTATATCAAGCGAGTACCACTGTCGACTTATCGTCCGCAACGCCGCGGTGGTAAGGGCCGCGCCGGTATGCAGACCCGCGATGAAGATTTCGTCACACAGGTATTTGTAGTGAATACACATACGCCTGTGCTGTTCTTCTCGTCTTTCGGGCGTGTCTATAAAATGAAGGTGTATCGTTTGCCTCTTGGCTCGCCAACGAGTTTGGGCAAAGCGATTATCAATCTGCTGCCTCTTGAAGATGGTGAGGTTATCTCGACCTTGATGCCATTGCCGGAGGAGGAAGAGACTTGGACAGATTACGAAGTCATGTTCGCCACCTTGAAAGGCAATGTGCGCCGCAACCAGCTCAGTGATTTCTCAAATGTGAAATCAAATGGCAAGATTGCGATGAAGCTTGATGACGATGATCAGTTGATCGGCGTTCAATTGTGTACTGCTGAAAGTGATGTGCTGCTGGTTGCAAAAGGCGGCAAGTGTATCCGCTTTAAGGCAACAGATGTTCGTCTGTTTAAAGGACGGGATTCAAGCGGCGTTCGCGGCATGAGACTGGTCAAGGATGATAGCGTGATCGGAATGTCCATACTTGGTCATGTGGACGTTGAAACCGAAGAACGCGATATCTTCCTGAAAGCACGTCGCTCTGTTGATGATGAGGGTAATGTTACCGAATATCATGGCATGTCCGTAGAGCGGTATGAAGAACTGTTCGCGAAAGAAGAAGTCTTGTTGTCCATTACCGAAAATGGATATGGCAAGCGGACAAATGCCTATGAATACCGGGTTACAAACCGCGGCGGGCAAGGAATCATCAATATTGAAACATCCGAGCGTAACGGCGAAGTTGTGGCAACAATGCCAATTACCCTTGAGCATCAGATCATGCTGGTGACCAATGGCGGCAAATTGATCCGCACCCCAGTCGTCGATATTCGGATTGCAGGTCGAAACACACAAGGGGTGACCTTGTTCAAGACGGCTGCAGGTGAAAAGGTTGTTTCCGTAACCGCATTGGAAGAGGGTAAAGCCGATGACGATGTTGAGGATGAAAATGATCTGGAAGTATCAGATACATCACAAACGTCAGAGGTAGAAGAGACACCGACGACTTCTGATCCACAGGATGGGGATGACTAAGTACTTGGCATCCAAAGAGAAAAGCTAACGAAGAAATAGCAATCTGGAAGGAAACACTAAGTTATGACTGAGCGTATAGGCCTGTATCCGGGTACATTTGACCCGATTACACTGGGGCATTATGACATTATTAAACGGGCGGCAAAGCTTGTGGACACCTTGGTAATTGGTGTTGCGATGAACCCGGGTAAAAACCCTCTATTTTCAGTGGATGAACGCTGCAAAATGGTTGAGGGAATGATTACGGAGTTCACGGATACCAATTTTGTTGTGAAACCGTTCAATAACTTGTTGATGCATTTTGCAGAAGAATGTAATGCCAGTGTCATTATTCGCGGCCTTCGCGCTGTATCGGATTTTGAGTATGAGTTTCAGATGGTGGGCATGAACCGCCGGCTGAATTCAGAAATTGAAACTGTTTTCCTGATGGCCTCTGATCAACATCAGTTTATTGCGTCTTCACTGGTTAAGGAAATCGCTTTTCTGGATGGTGATATTTCAAAATTTGTCTCGAAAGATACAGCGAAGGCCATCGTTGAGCGCGTAAAAATTATTAACGCGAACAAATAGTTAAATAAGGCCTGCGTTGCAGGCGAGCAGGAGCATTAGTATGTCATTAGATCTTGAAAATACGTTATATCTTGAACTGAAAGATGGACGTGTTGTCATTGAGATGCGCCCCGATCTAGCGCCAAATCACGTTGCCCGTATTAAAGAACTGGCCCGTGAAGGATTTTATGACGGGATTGTATTCCATCGCGTGATTGATGGTTTTATGGCGCAGACAGGGGATCCTAAAGGAGACGGTACCGGTGGCTCAGGCCAGAATCTGGATGCTGAATTTTCTGGTGAAGCTCATGTGGAGGGAACTTGTTCCATGGCCCGTGCAGCGCATCCTGATAGCGCAGATAGCCAGTTTTTCATTATGTTTGCACCGTCTCCACATTTGGATAGTCAGTACAGCATTTGGGGGCAGGTTGTTGAAGGAATGGACCTAGTCCATAAAATTAAAAAAGGCGATGGCATGATGAACGGAAGCGTTCGCGATCCAGATTCAATTATCAGCATGAAAGTTGCTGCTGACGTCGCTTAAATTGACCCATCAAAAGGTATAGGGCGAACGGCTTTCCGAATGGGAAAGCCGTTCGTTTGCGTTTTAAACATGCGTGTAGATAAATTTGATTTTGAACTTCCTGCTGAGCTGATCGCTGATCGTCCGGTTACGCCGCGCGAAGCGGCAAAGCTCTTGATTGTCGGCAGTGAAATTTCAGACAGCCATGTCGGTGATTTACCTTCTTTTCTGCAGAGCGGAGATGTGCTGGTTTTCAACGACACGAAAGTCATTCCAGCCCGTTTGCGGGGAATGCGCCGAACAGCCAAAATCGAAGTAACCTTGCATAAGAACGCAGGACTGGATACCTGGCATGCTTTTGCAAAACCCGCAAAGAAGCTAAAAGTTGGAGATGAAATTAAATTTTCCGATGATTTTACTGCACTTGTTTCAAACAAATTGGATGGCGGTGAAGTCGTGCTGTCTTTTTCGGCAAGCGGCGCGCAGTTAATGGAAAAACTGATGACCTATGGCGAGATACCTTTACCGCCGTACATCAGTTCGATCAGACCGGTTGATGAGCAAGATAGTGTTGATTATCAAACTGTTTTTGCCCGCGCGGAAGGTGCGGTTGCCGCCCCAACAGCAGGATTGCATTTCACTCCAGAACTCCTTGATAAAATTAAGGAAAAGGGCGTTGAAACCGTTGCGACAACGTTGCATGTCGGGGCTGGAACTTTTTTGCCGGTCAAGGTTGATGATACAGATGATCACATCATGCATGCAGAATTTGGGATCATCACGCAAGCCGCAGCTGATACGATCAATCGTTGCCGAGGCGCGGGGGGGCGCGTTATTTCTGTTGGGACAACCAGCTTGCGATTGCTGGAAAGCGCAACAGGGGACGATGGCATTATACAGGCGTATGAGGGGGAAACTGATATTTTCATTACGCCTGGTTACCGCTTCAAGGCGGTTGATCTGTTAATGACGAATTTTCACCTGCCAAAATCCACCTTATTTATGCTGGTTTCTGCATTTAGCGGTTTTGACAAAATGCAGGCGGCATACGCTCATGCGATTGATAACAAATATAGATTTTACTCATATGGAGACAGTTCGCTGTTATATCCCGGGCAATGACGAAAAAAGCTTTTGAATTTGAAATCCATGCAACAGATGGCGCCGCGCGCCGCGGAACCCTTAAGACAGCGCATGGTGATATTCGTACGCCGGCATTTATGCCAGTGGGAACGGTGGGAACTGTCAAAGGAATGACACCGGAAGCCGTGCGTGAAACCGGCGCGGACATACTGCTTGGAAATACATATCATCTCATGCTGCGTCCCGGATCTGAACGGGTTCGCAAATTGGGCGGTCTGCATAAATTTATGAATTGGGAACGTCCCATTTTGACAGATTCCGGTGGATTTCAGGTGATGTCCCTGAATGAATTGCGTAAAATTGATGAAAACGGGGTCACGTTCAAATCTCATATCGATGGGAAACGGTTTGATTTAACACCTGAGCGGTCCATGCAGATTCAAAATGATCTGGATGCAACGATCACAATGGCGTTTGACGAATGCACGCCTTTCCCGGCAGATCATAAAACAGCCGCTTTAAGTATGCGCCGTTCCATGCGATGGGCGAAGCGCTCTCGGGATGCGTTTGAGGCTCGCGAAGGATATGGCCTGTTTGGGATTGTGCAGGGATCGATTTATGAGGATTTACGGCACGAGTCCATTGACGCCCTGACGGATATCGGATTTGAAGGCTACGCGATTGGGGGATTGGCCGTGGGCGAGGGACAGGAAAATATGTTCTCCACTCTCGAATTTACCAACCCAAATATGCCGGTAGATAAGCCCAGATATTTGATGGGCGTAGGCAAGCCCGATGATCTGGTCGGTGGTGTGATGCGGGGCGTTGATATGTTTGACTGCGTACTGCCCACGCGTTCAGGCCGCAATGCACAGGCCTTTACCCGTTTAGGGACGGTCAATATGCGCAATGCAAGACATCAGGAAGATCCAAGACCTTTGGATGAGAAATGCGCCTGCCCGGCATGTCAGAATTATTCACGGGCGTACCTGCATCATCTGTTTAAAGCCAAAGAAATTTTAGGGTCTGTTTTGCTAACCTGGCATAATTTGCAGTATTATCAAGATCTTATGGCTGGGATGAGAAAAGCGATTACAGATGGCGAGCTGGCTGATTTTGCGTTGGCGTTTCATGCCGCGCAAGAGCAGGGAGACATCGAGCCGATCTAGATTTTTCCAAATGCCATTCTTGTACCGAGGATATCGTATACGGCTGCAACCGGTAAAGGTTTAGAAATCAGGTAACCTTGGCCATAGTGGCAATCTAAATCGCGATAGAGGGAGAGTTGTTCCATTGTCTCAATCCCTTCGGCAACAATTTCAATGTCCATATTGTGAGACAGGCCAGAAATCGCCCGGACAATTTCCAAACTGTCGTGGTCATTCAACATGGCATGGGTGAAGGATCGATCAATTTTGAGCTTATCGATGGGAAACTGGTGTAGATAGCTGAGGCTGGAATAACCGGTTCCAAAATCGTCCAGAACAAGTTGAAAGCCATAATCTTTAAGTTCTCTCAGCATACGGTTGGATGTTTCAGCATCTTCCATCAATACACTTTCGGTAATTTCCAGCTGTATCCGCGGTACATCAACACCGGTTTCTTCGGCGATTGTTTTAAATCGGTCAACCATGTTGGGAATTGCAAACTGTTTGGCCGAAATATTAACGCTGATAAACACATCAGGTGTTTTTGTTCTTGTTGTATGGGCGTCGAAATCACGTGATTTATGGCAGGCCTCGCGGAAAACCCATTCGCCGATCGGGACGATCATATTGGTTTGTTCCGCGATGTCGATGAAATGGAAAGGCGATAATAAGCCCCGGGTTGGATGTTCCCAGCGGATCAGTGCTTCAAATCCGGCTGTGTATCCCCCTCGTAAAGAAATAATGGGTTGAAAATGAAGAACAAATTCATTTTTCTCTAAAGCAGATTGCAGCTCTTCCTTGATCTTGAATTGTTCAACAATTTCTGCTTTTGAACGTTGAATTTGGCTCTCGCGGTGCAGGCGACGGGACGCAAACTCTTTCTGTTGCTCATCAGTTCCATAATGCCGAACGGTCAAGCTGTGGCAGCGATCCATAAAAAAATTGAGGAAGAGGCGAAGCATTGGATCTGCGAGCGCGCATTTTTCGTCGATCTCAGTCTGTGTAACGACAACAAGGAGACTGTCTTCACTTGCTACGGCTGTTGAATAGTGAGTGGCCTCTTCGATAATGCCATATTCACCGAACATCTCACCAGGGCCTACAGTATAGCTCCCGCGGCTTGAGACAAGGTCCGATATAGTGACCTTTCCCGACTCAACAATATATGCGCAGTTTCCCACGTTATTTGGTGCAAGAACTTGCTGCCCTTTTTTGATTTCTACTCGGTGCAATTGAGACGCCTGAATGAATTATACTAAAATTACACCTATAAAATGAACTGCGAGGGTTACTTTTTCGTTAAACGCTTGCTTTAAAACAAAAATATAGATGATTAGGCGTTTGGGGAGGGAGGGGCAAAGTAATCGAAGCTGCTATTACCCTTAAAAGGGGGGGGCTTGGAAAGAGGCAACAACAGCTCCGATCAACCTTGGACAATACCGATATTGTGCTGAGAGTATTAATTTAGTGTTAATTTATAATAAAAGCGTAAACATAATATGTGAAAATAATTCAATTATTCCGCGTTATCGTTTTTTTTCAAAGGCTTCTCACTTTTATTGCTAGGAGATAGCATCGTTTTTTGACTGTGAGACTCATTTGCCGCGAGCGATAATGAGAGAAATCTATCTAGGAATCGAAAAATAAATTCGACGCTATATCCCGCCAGAAAGGCCAAGGCCAAAGGACTTAAAGAGCTGGCTCCCGGATCGATGGTCAAGAGCTGTTGCACATTGTCAGATGCGCTTATGCTGTCCGCTTTTGTAGGATTAGTGAAATAGCTGATTAAAATACCGGCCAGCGGGCCTTGCGTAACCCGGAGGCTGTAATTGATATATGAGTTTTTTGAGAATGTCTGATTTTCAATTTCCTTGGGTAATTGTCTTAAAATATAAAAACAAGCCCCGATCAATCCATAAAGAATTGGTAGAAAATATTCAGAAATAGCCTGAAGGGCATTTTCTGCAGAGACAAACTGAATTCGCCGCTGCGTTTGGACGTTTAATTTTGCAAAACTGGAGGTTTGCCAGGGTTGGTGTGTCAATAAATCCAGACTGGACCAGACGTCGTTCCAGTTTTCCAAATGATTGGCAGCCGCTTCCTTCCAGATTTTATGTTCATCAAGCTGTTTCAGGAGCTTATTGTATTGGTAGTTTTCTGGATATGTGTTTGATTTATATTGACTATCATTGGTCTGAGCAGGGGCACTTTGTGCGGTTGCCAGTTTGTCCGACAGTACGAGTATATTTTTATGTTGGGTGTTGATATCGGTGATCAATGCAAATCCAATATACCAGTATATCTGAAGTGCAATTAGCGTAATCAGCGTTATTGTCGACAGTAGCCTGTAATTGACGACGCATTTTTGCGACAGAGACATCGGACGTTTTGAAAACCACGGAAAGAGACGTGAGTTATTTACAGGAGCAGTGTCTGAAGTTGCTTTGATACTGTGTATGGTTATTGGATAAAGCTGCTGTGATAGGGTTCGGTAGGATTGCCAGAAGTCCTGTTCATCAAGTGGCTCAATGGTCCCGGTTTCCTGCGCGTTTCTTATATGCAAAACAGTGGCAATGATTTGATCATCCAGAGCGATTGCTCTCTCGCATGCTGTTTGGATTAACAGCATGGCATTGTTGATTGCGTCGCTCAACGTTTTCGCCCTCGCATTGGGAGGCGAGCTTAAATCTTCAGATTTTTCGGCTGTCTTCGTGATTGACTTTCCCCCCACTGAGATACGCTGACACGGGATGACGTTCGAGTTCTGTTGGTTGTGAGGTGCTTCAGTGCTTAAAGCTGTACTTGTCTAACGCGGACTGAGTGTTTAGAACGTGAGTGAGTTCAGCGTTCAAAATAGCAAGCGAGGATCAAGTGATTACAATCTATGGTATCAAGACATGTGATACGGTTCGAAAAGCATTAAAATGGGCTGAAGAGCAGGGCATTGAACATGAGTTCCATGATTTTCGGAAAAATCCGGTCAGTGAAACGCTTATTAAAAAATGGGAAGAGGCTGTCGGCCGAGATAAATTGATCAATAAAAAAGGCACGACATATCGTAAATTGTCTGAATCTGACAAAGAAATTTTGGCGGGCCAATCTCCTTACGCCCTGTTAAGTGCGCAGCCGACAATTATGAAGCGACCTGTTTTTGAGGGAGAAGATCAAATTCTGGTCGGCTTTACGGAAGCTGAAAAATCAGCCTTGCTCAAATAATTTAAAAAACGCCCGTTATCGAAGCTGTTGGATGTAGCAGAGAACATGATCAATTGATCGCAGATCGTTACTGAGCGGCAGGGCGATCAAACGCAGCGGAAATTCCCCTTTGAGAGAGGGGAAATATTCTGATCCATGGGCAGGCTTTCCGCTTAATGCGACGTCGCGGGCAAGGCCTAAAATCCAATCGATAACCATTGGTGTAAATTCAATGCGATCAATGCGTTCTTCTGCTGTTGCACTGGACAGAGCCGCTTTTCGAACAGCATTCGTGAATTCATATTTTACCTGTAGGCGGCCTAATTCTTTATTGCAATGAACCAATACACAGTTTGGCCAGTTGCTGCCAATCAAAGACGGATCCAGGGACTCCCATGTGGGGTAGCGACGTCCTTTTCGAATATCCATCCAATAGGAAAGAATATCGGGAGCAGCCTGTTTTTTCGGGGCCCCCCAACCGGTGTTTCTAGGAAGCTGCGGCTGTGGAGCGGGTGCGGCGGTCGGCGCGGCGACAACGGCGATGTTGTGATCAGGTTGGGCGTCAGTTTCCTCCAGCCCGCGATCTAGTTCCGCGCTCAGCATTGCCAGACGATCCGTAATATCACCCGCTTTCGCAGTGGTAACATTGTCTAAATTGGGGTCTGTTTTTGGTTTGCGTACCTGAATTCGCGAAAGCGATGCAGCTTCATTGCTTCCGTCGAGTTCTTCTTGGTCAATCAGGTTATGCATGACGATTATCCCAGTTAGCTTAAAACAGGCTTTTGTAAGCAGTTGCAGGATTGAGGAAGGATTTCCTCAGCGTGACGATCCGAATATTCTCGCAATGCCTCTTCCAGAATATTCTGTGAGGATTTACGAGAATGAGCGGCCAGAAGTTTAAGAGCCAAGTGATCTTCAGGATCCAGCCGAATGCTCATGCGCACGCGACCCATTTTGTCTTTGCGCAGTTTTTTCTGTTCACGCCGGTAACTATCGGCAGTCGACGCAACAGGCTTCCGCCGAATGGGAGTCCGTGGCATGTCACTATTTGCGGTTTGCTTCGAGGTGTCACGAGATGCTGTTACCGGGGCAGACGTGGCCACAGAGTTGGCTTTGCGCACCTGATCCGCTTGATGGGATGCCGATGAAGGTTTACTGGATGGCATGCGTCCTACGAGCAGGTCTTGGGGCGGCTGCGAGCGTGTTGCCGGAGCCGCTGAGCCTTTTGAGCTAATGAGGGAGCTTGAAAGAAATGCTGCTTTCATAATTCAATATTCCTTACACGTTACGCAAATGCTGAACTGGACTTAAATCCGTTGTTCATAGCAGAGTTCCGGCTTATATGGCTGGACATGGCAGGGCGTGTTTTTTCAAGCCGGTCCTGAATATAAGTCCAGAGTTTTGTAACTTCTTCACTGGATTTGGAAGCGGAGTTCAACTCCATAACAGTGCGGCCATCAATCATACTAGATGCGAAATCTACCCGCTGATGCAGGATTGCCGGAGCCAGCGTTCCGTGCTGGGATAAAGCGA
Source organism: Sneathiella sp. (assembly GCA_034669685.1). Lineage (GTDB taxonomy): Bacteria > Pseudomonadota > Alphaproteobacteria > Sneathiellales > Sneathiellaceae > Sneathiella. Next base: position 826,275 of record JAXMOU010000001.1, on the reverse strand, counting down.
TGGCGGCTTCACTTGTGATGCGTGCACGGGGAGTCGCACCATTGACCACAAATACAAGCGGCGTATCAAGACCTTCAGCAAGTTCGACTGTTGCCCCAACCGCTCTAAGATCATGAGGGCTCGGCCGTGTTGGAATAATCAATAGATCAGCCACACCCAGCACCGTTGCAATGGTCTCTGTAATCGCAGGTGGGGTGTCAATAAAGAGGAGCTTGATGCCCATACGGGACATACGCTCAACATCTTCTTTGAGTTTGTGAATTGTCGTGCGGGCAAAAAGCGGGGTCTCGGCCTCGCGTTCGTTCCACCATTCGGACAGACTGCCCTGGGGGTCGGTGTCAACCAGGGCGACAGGGCCTGCGCCCATCATTTCCGCTTGCACAGCAAGATGGCCAGCGAGGGTTGTTTTTCCTGAACCACCTTTTTGAGAGGCTACCGCAATGACTTTCATCGAAATTCTCCAGTAAACAGTCTTCGTGGTGAAAAGCTTTCACATCGTTTATCCAGAAAATATGTAATAAAAAAATTAATATACGTTTACGAAGTCAATATTAATAAAGTAAAATATGTGGGTATATTTAGGTTAAGTCACCTAAAATTCTATTAAAAATCATTTTCTTTGAAATTATAATAAGTATTTATAATCAATAGTTTAAAGAATTTTTTTAATTTTTTATTAAGCATGTTTGAAAGTGCGTTCATAACGCAATTGCACCATCTGCCGCGTCTATACCGGCTAGATTTGAAGGGCATAGAGAAAAAAACTTTTTGTAAGTTTCGTCTCTATGCTTTTGTTGATGAAAGTGAATTCGGTTATAGAAAAGGTTAGCCAAATTTTGAAAAGTCGGGGGCTCTGCGTTCCATAAATGCCGTCATCGCTTCTTTTGCTTCCGGCGAGACGAGGCGAGATTGGAAAATTTTCCCCTCAGCATTCATTTGCGCTAAAACCTTATCACTATCCCCCTTGATCAGGCCTTTTGCCAGACGGAGCGCTTCCGGGGCTTTTGCAGCCAGTTTGGCGGCCGCTGCCATCGCCGTAGCTTCGAGGTCATCCGGCGCTGTAATTTCGGTCACCATGCCATAATTATGAGCTTTTTCCGCGCTGAATTTTTCACCGAGAAGGAGCAGTTCAGATGCCCGTTGATGACCCAGCATTTTGGGAAGAAGATAACTTGATGCGGCTTCAGGGACGAGGGCAAGGTTCACAAAGGGGAGCGAAAAGCTAGCATCACTTGAGGCATACACCAGATCGCAATGGAGTAGCATGGTTGTGCCAACACCAACAGCAAGGCCGTTGACCGCGGCAATGAGAGGTTTCCGAATATTGGCTAATGAATGCAGAAAGCGAATAACGGGTGTTTCTTCATTCTGAGCTGGGTTTTGCAGGAAATCCATCAAGTCATTACCACTTGTGAAGCTGTCTGCGGTGCCGGTTATAACGGACACGCGAATTTCTGGGTTGGTTTCAGCTGCATTTAAACTGTCTGAAAGAAGGGCATACATATCCTGCGTTAGTGCATTTTTCTTTTCTGCACGATTGATTGTCAGTTTTTGGATGCCGTCTTTGATTTCAATTTTTATGAGTTCGGTCATTATTTTGCTATGCCCTTATAGAATAAACTGCTCGTCAAGAATTCGTTGCTCCAGATTATGTTCTGGATCAAATAAAAGGTGAATGGTGATATCCGGCGCTTCTTCAACGGACACAACGCTCACGTCACGCACCTCAACCGCATCCGCAACGGCACTGACAGGCCGTTTGCGGTTTTCAAGGATGGTGAACTCGATTTTGGCTTCGCGGGGCAGGATGGCCCCTCTCCAGCGGCGAGGGCGAAAGGCGCTAATGGGGGTCAGCGCGAGAACGCCTGCATTGACGGGCAGAATTGGCCCATGGGCGGAGAAGTTATAGGCGGTGCTGCCCGCTGGTGTCGCCACCAGAACGCCGTCACACGTGAGTTCATCGACTTTCGTGTGTCCATCAATGGAAATTTGAATTTTTGCGGTCTGGCGGCTTTCACGAAGCAGAGAGACTTCATTGATTGCTAAGGCTTCCGTGACATTACCGGCTAAATCGCGGGCGACCATTTTAAGGGGGTGTAATTTCGTAATTTTTCCGTTTGCCAGGCGTTCCATCAGGTTTTCTTCATCGTAGTTGTTCAGAAGAAATCCGATTGTTCCCTTATTCATTCCATAAATGGGTAAGCCACTGGCCATAAACCGGTGCATGCTTTCCAGCATAAACCCATCCCCGCCCAAGGCGACAATAATATTTGCGTCAAGAACCCGGCTTTGACCATATTGATGGACCAATCGCTTGCAGGCGGCTTGGGCGTCTTCTGTCTCGCTCGCTGTAAAATGTACTCTGGTCGACTCCATTGTCTACTGGACCCCCGTCGCGCCTGATCTATTGATTGATTGAGTTTATGTTATTCAGTTTTGGCGCCTTTGCCTAGCAGAAGTCAATTATCCACCAGTAACGCTCATGTGTCGGGAAACGGCAGGAATATGATCCTTATCGCGATCGATAATAAAGTCGTGCCCTTTGGGTTTGCGGCCAATTGCTTCATCGATTGCAGCGCTCAACTGATCCAATCCATTTTCAGAGCGGATGACTTTCTTCAGGTCCGCTTTATCGTTCTGTCCCAAACACATGTAAAGCATTCCTGTGCAGGTCAATCGGACCCGATTGCAGCTTTCACAAAAATTATGGGAGAGGGGGGTGATAAATCCGATGCGCTGTCCGGTTTCACTCACATCAACATAATCCGCGGGGCCGCCCGTTTTATAAGTACTCTCTGTCATATCCCAATCATGGGAGAGTTTTTCTTTCACCTCGGCGAGGGAGAGGAAGCGATCTGAGCGCAGTTCATCAATGGCGCCCATAGGCATGGTTTCGATAAAGGTGATGTCCATGCCGCGGCTTCCCGCCCAGCGAACCATGTCACTCAATTCAGTGTCGTTGACACCGCGAACCGCCACTGTGTTGATTTTGATCTTCAATCCGGCGTTTTGGGCCGCGTCCAAACCTTCAATAACCTGCTTTAAATTTCCCCAACGGGTAATTCGCTGAAAATTATCCGGATCCAAGGTGTCCACGGATACATTGATGCGTTTTACGCCAGCGGCGACAAGGCCGTTTGCATATTTTTTAAGTTGGCTGCCATTTGTTGTGAGGGTGAGTTCGCTTAACTCGCCGTTATCAAGGTACCGGCCTAAGCTATTTATAAGTCCCATAATCCCTTTGCGAACCAGTGGTTCACCGCCTGTGAGGCGAACTTTTTTAACGCCTTTTCGGATAAAAGCCGCCGTGATTGCTTCGAGCTCTTCAAGACTTAACACATCTTTTTTAGGCAAGAAGGTCATGTTTTCAGCCATGCAGTAAGTGCAACGAAAGTCACATCTGTCTGTCACTGATACCCGAAGGTAGGACACTTCTCTGCCAAAAGGGTCAATCATCAACTTCCACCCAGCCAAGAATTATTAAAATTGTTTTATATAGATTATAGCTTAAGCCATAGATTACAAGCCAGAACAGCCGTTATCATGTTTCCGAATAGGAAATACGCCCATCAACAAAGTCTTTATTGGCCAATGCCTGCATCACAGCGTCTTTTTTGAGAAGGGTATAAAAAGTGATCAGATCCTCTTTTAAAGCTGATGTAAGCGAAAATTTTGTGAGCTCTGATTTTTGGACAAGATCAAGAATGGTTCCAAAGATACTTCTGTCCAAGTCAAGCGACCTGCAGGCGATTGCAAGGCGTTTTGGGTCTGTTGTGTAAAGGAATTTTTGGAGTTCCTGCCGGGTTAAACCGGATAGTTTGGCGAAGGAAATTTCAAATAAATCTATTTCACCTTGGTGTAGAGATTTTAAAAGAAAGCCGTTTGTGAGTTCACCGGCAGAATAAAGTTTCTCAATCAATTTATTCGACGGATCATTTTCCTCTGATATCGAAAGAATGGTTTGCGCCCGATCTTCAGGGGCTATTGAGAGGATTTTCGGATCAATTTGAAATTTTTCACTAATGATCTCTCTAAGAGCAATCGAAACATAGCGATACATTTTTTCCGCAATGTTTTTCGGCAGGAAAGGGCGGTTAATAAGGGGGTTTTGATAGGAACTAATAACCTCTGATTTGACACACAGTATTTCCAGTGTTTCTTCAGAAATCGCTGCATTCAAATTGTTCAACAAACAAAGGCAGACATTTTCATTTTCGGTTTCACAAAGCGCACTGGCAACGGCTTCAGACACATCGCTCCGTGCTGCGATTGCCAATTGGTGTTGTGAGGAGCGGGTCTGAACAAGTTTGATGAGATCGAATTCATCGAGGATGGGGCTGTTTTCCAAAATAGGAAGGGCAACCTCAATTTCATCATTCGCCAAAAAAACAATCAGGTCCTTGGGGATATCTGAAAGTGTGGATATGGTTTTCGAAAAGTGGGCTCTGATGGAGCGTTCTACGTCAGATGTTATTCTGCAGATAATATCTGCCATTAACTCTTTTTCAGCGGTTGAGAAAGAACGATTGTCATCAATTAGAAAATTTCCGATTTTCTCAAACAGAAATTTTCTTTGAGTTGGGGATTTGTCTTCGGCAAGATCGACCAAATTTAGAATCTGGTTGATATTCCCGTTGCTTTGAGTACTCAATTTGGACACCTACGTATTCACTGAAAAATGATACTGGCGACTTTGAGTTAACAAACTCTAAACATAAAGGTTTAGTGACTTCTAATGTGATGGCGCTAACAGTTATTTAAATATCTCGGTAAGTCAGGGCATCAGAGGGAGGTGAACCGTAAATTCACTACCATGTCCGGGCTCACTTTTTACGGTGATATTGCCGCCCATTAAGCGGGCGAGCTTTAGGGAAAGGGTCAAGCCAAGACCTACACCGTCTTCTCCGCGGCTATAAATGCCATTGTGGGCCTGTTTGAAGGCTTCAAATATGTGCTCTTGCTCTGAATAAGCGATACCAGGGCCGGTATCCCAGACTGTCAGCAGTAGATTTGTACCTTCAATTGAGGTCTTAAAGCCAATTTGACCCTCGGAAGGTGTGAATTTGACGGCATTACCCAGAATATTGACAATAATCTGCAAGCAACGGGTTGGATCCACTTTAAGATCAAAATCTTCGTCAATAACGGCTTCACTCAGATCCAAAGATTTATCGGCAGCATGGCGCTGAACCAAAATCAAGGCGTCGGAAACCATTTCTTTGAGCGATGTGCGCGTGATTTCAATTGGAATACGATCGCTTTCAATGCGGGCAATATCCAGAATATCTTCAATCAGGCTGAGAAGGTGTTTTCCAGAATTAAAAATATCGCCCACATATTCTTTATATTTATCGCTAATGGGGCCAAAGGTTTCCAGGCTCATAACCTCTGCAAATCCAATGATCGCGTTCAGAGGTGTTCTGAGCTCATGGCTCATTGTCGCCAAAAACTCGTCTTTTGCACGCGCAGCAGCGACAGCTTTCTTTGCCGTCATTTCCAACTGCAGGTTTTTATGGGTGATTTCCTGAATAGCATTTTCAAGATTTGCGCGAGAGGCCACAGCTTCAGTTTCGGCTGATAATCGGGCCGTGATATCATCACTTGTGCCGCGATAGCCGACAAATCGACCTTTTTCGTTAAAAACGGGGACTCCGCTGATGTTAAAGATTTTTGTGTCCCCATCGGCGCCAACAATTGTCATCGGTTGTGAGCGAAAAGGAATATGGCGGGCAATAGAATGTTCAGCTTTGCTCAGGCCCTTTTCGACATTTTGAAATTCGCCAAGCTCGGTGAGTTGTTTGCCTTTTAAGAGTAGGGGGGGAAGGCCCACTGCCTGAACGGCGCGGTCAGAAATAAAGGTGATATCGCCATCTTCATCGGTTTCCCAAATCCAGTCAGAAGCAGCTCGAGTGATATCAAGAAACCGGCGCTTTTCAAGGCGAAGCTTGGTTTCCGCGTTGACTTGTTTGGTGGAATTGATAAAGGAGCCGCAAATTGCGATAAAATTATCGTCTTGATCGAAAATGGGAAAATGTCTGGAAAGGTAATATTCAGTACCTTGAGGTGTCTCTACAGTAACCTGTTTGGTTTCTGCATCTTTGCTGATGGCAATACGGCGAGTTATGTCAAGGTGATCGGATTTCAGGGTCGGGAAGAGTTTGTCTTTCGCCGAGCGGCCAGTTGCTGCGCCAAAGATTTCTGAATAGCCTGAATTGACATATAAAACTGTACTGTCAGGCCTTACAATATACATGGGTTGGACTTGATCAAAAACAGCGTCGAAAAACTCTCGGCTAATAACGCTTTGCACGCTCTCAGCAATTGCATTTTGAATGTTTTTAACATTTTGACGCAATGTTACGACGCTACCCCGTGATTTTTCCGTCATTACTTATACTCAACAGATCTTTAATCTGCCGTCCCCTGTGTAACTCTACCCCAGACCCATTATAAATAGGCCCGATTGTCATTTAACTGCGCGTCAATTTCTTCAATGGCATTCGAGTAACCGGTATCAAGTTTCCAGTGCTCAAGAATTGATTTCGCGTTGCTAATTTTTAATGAGTCGTAAAAGTCCAAAATTTCTTCCAATTCGGAGGCCTTCATCATGACTTTGCTATCGTCCGTGGCAGGTGCGCCACGCCTTGTGAGCATGAAGACAGCCGAAAAACTGTTTCGATCGAAGTTAAGTGCCCGGCAAACCACCGCCATCGCTTCGGCATTTTTATCATGTACGAACCGGCTTAAAGATCGGGTGTCCAGACCAGAAAGAATAGAAAAACTGGCCAAGAACAGTCGAATTTGTTTACTGCGAAGTGCCTGAATTAGAGATTTTTCGTTGAGCTCGTTCTTTGCGGCCAAATGGGCTGCTAAACGATCCGCATGTGTTTCTCCAAATTCAGGAATGTTTTGATCATCGATCACATCACGCGCGGATTTGACAATTGCCTGATCCAGGAAAGTGTCATCAATTTTAAAGTTGGAAATAATATGCCGCCGCAGCGCCGCTGAAACCCACCAAAACATTTTATGGGCGAGGGCGGGCGGTAAATCATGCCTGGCAAGAAGTGGTTCTTGAAAGCTATCTACGCGTTTTGACTCTTCAACGAGTAACGCAAGTGCTTCTTTGGAGATTTGAGCGTCATGATTGCGCACGAGCTGTTCGATAATATCTTCATCCCCATATTCAATGAGCATGTCACTTATAAGGGGGCTGATTTCATCGCGTTCCGTGATGGCAAGCAGATGTTCTTTGCTGCGATGCTCTATGACTTCCAACAAATCGGCTTCCATCAGAAGTCTACTTTGTACAAGGATGGGCCGGGCAACCTTAATGTCATCATTTGCAAGAAGAGCGATTAATTCTTCCGGAGCTTGATTGGACGTTGAAAGTTTTTCGGCAAGAGTTGATCGAACAGAGAGTTCAACATCTTTCAGCAATTTTGACATAATATCTGAAATATGAGCTCGTTCCTGTTCACTTAAACGATCATCCTCGTCTAAAAACAGTCCTCCCATATTTTCGAACAAGCGACGCCGGGCAGCTTTACTGCTGTCGCGTGATAGCGTCATTAACTTGCTTATGTCTACCTTTGTACTTTTAACCATTAATATGCCTTTTTAGCAGCAAGTTCGGTAAATCATACACATAAATCGAATCGAACTGCTTTACATATACCTGTAAAAAATCACTAAACCCTTATGGATTAGTCACTTTCTTACAGAATCATTTACGCTGAGTTATGTTAATTAAATCAACAAATATAAAAATAATTACTAAAATTATTGCGAATTCTGGCGTAAATGTCACAGTTCGTGTCAGCAATAGGGCGAAATATTTGCTATTTTCAGAACGTTCAGGGGCAGATAAATGTGAATAAATCGCACCTATAGTGTGCTTTCCTGATCGTGGCGCTATATATAGCGCTGAATAGCCAGCCGTACTTTTTTTGAATATTTCGCTTGAAGAATTCTTGTTTTTAGTGAGGCAAGATTGCGAATTTATCGATCAAAAGACTGAAATTAATATTCGACTGCGCATAAATTGCGGTCATATTGGCGATAAACAGCCGTTTCCGGGCGCGTTTGAAAAGAATTCGCCGAGCTTTACAATTCCTTAAGGTTGTTTCTTCAAATTAAACCGCTGATTTATTCGATAAGGGATTAGGTGGATTGCCACCCAAAAGGGGATAAAGTGATTGAAGATTATCATGAAATGACAAGGTTGATCGAGCGTTTGCATCGACGTTTTCTGGACGTTTTGCGAGCCGAACTCACCTTGCTTGAAGTAACAGATATTAACGCTGTACAGGCCTTGCTTCTGGCGAATATTGGTGATGAAGAGATCAATGTACGTGAGTTGATGTCCCGTGGATATTATCAAGGATCAAATGCTTCCTATAATTTGAAGAAGCTTGTTGAGATGGGGTATTTGAATCAGGAAAAATCTGAACGAGATCGTCGAGCGACAATGATCAAGCTTTCAGATAAGGGGCTTTCACTGATCGAAAAATTGTCTAAAGCTGAAGAAAAGCAGGCGGCAATGCTGACAAACTCCAATCCTGCACCAGATCTGGATGGAACACGTAAATCCCTTCGGCAGATTGAGCGTGTCTGGACCGACTATATTCAGTATGGCATGTGATTGTTAGGCGTATATTCCTTCTAAAAAGCTGACGAATTTCGTCAGCTTTTTTTATGGTGAGGGGGTAAATATTGCCTGTATTGTAGGAAAAAATTGCCCATAGGGAAAATTTTTCCTACTGTGATTTATGGTAAATAAAGTATTAAAATGAATTAAATCAACAACTTATGAGGTATTGAATATTGGCATGCTAATTGCTATAGTACTTATGGGTTAATATACCTCGAGTTTAGGCTCGCCCTTAAAATAGGAAAGTGTTGGTTTTTTCGTAACGTTTGGAACTCTGTCTCATAGATGGATTATTCCTGCCTTATCAAAAACTCTTTTTTTCTAGCGGCGATGCCCTGAATAGAGTGTTTTTTCCCCGTATATATTGTCGATGTGATTGTGATGTTTGCAATTACGCCCGCTTGTTGTTTACGAGTTGGTAATATTTATCGATATATAGTTGCGTGTTAAGAAAGCAGAAAGGAGTTGCGAAATGGACGTAGCCCTAGTTTCTAAACCAAGTGTCAGCTTCGCTGGTCAACGGTCAGAAGACACGGCTAATGTTTCGAATGGCGGTCCAAGTGAGGATACAGGCGTATCTTTGCAGGTTGCTCAGTTTGAAGAAGAAAGCCAGATTGATGATCCGGTGCGTCGTGCTGAACAAGCGATAGGACCTTTTTTCGAGGATGAAGGAGATCCTAAAGGAAGGTTTTCGATTGATCAGGACAGTGACAGCGGACGCTTTGTTTACCGTCTTATAAATTCAGACACCGGAGAGGTGTTAAAGCAATTCCCTGGAGATTATGTTCTTCGCAGGGTTGCTTATTATCGCGAGCTCGAAGGCCTCGCTGTGGATAGCCAAGCCTAGAACAGGTAGATTTTTCTCCTGTTCTAGTCGGGCTTAAAGCGCCTTCTTTCGCTGTTGTTTTTCTTGGCTCATTTGCCTCTAATTTTATGAAAAATTTCGGCAACTTTTCAAATAACTTCATTAAAAGATATTGATCCGTTCAAAGCGCGATTATTCTGTGTCGTTTGCGTGGACTGAATGGAAGCGGCCGCATTATATGTTTTTGGCGGTGCATTTTTCTTGGCGACTTCGTCTGCAACGGCTTTGACAATCCCTTCGGTGACCGTTTTAACGGTAGATAGCTTTCTAAAGTGAGTGTCCAGTGTTTCATAGAATTGCTGACTGGTTGCCTTTAACGCATCCAGATCTGCAGAAGGGTATCGCCGGAAATGCTCTGGGGTGTCGCGAAGCAGTGTCATTTGCTGGTTATAGATTGCAACCAGTCTTGATTTTTCCGCCTGGTTTTCTGTCAGTGACTGTGGGCTTTTAAGCGCCAGAAGTTCGTTTTCAAATTCCAGAATTTGACAGAGCCGGGAAATTTTTTCCTCTAACTCGCGCGGAGTCATAAGCGTCACGGGACGTTGCTGCTGCTGTTGTTGTTGCGGGGTCATCTTCATACCTCCTGTAGAGCGAGAATTTCACGATAAACCATATCAGCTATGCCAATGCCGCCTTGACGGCTCATGGATTTGGCATATTCATCGTTTAGCATGTCTTTAAAAATTTTCTCTGCTTCGCCGCCGCCAAATGTCTTGTCTGTCTGAAGGCCGCTAGTCATGTTGTTGAGCATCTGGCTGAGAAAAAAGGCTTCAAATTCAACGGCAGTTTCCTTGGCTTTCTGGTCGACAGGTTTGCCAGAATTAGGGGCTGTTGTTGTGCCTGAAAGTGAATTGGCCGTTGAATGATTTAGATAGTCTACCATTACATTAACTCAATTTCTGCTTGAAGGGCTCCTGCAGCTTTAATGGCTTGCAGGATTGAAATCATATCGCGGGGGCCGATGCCGAGTGCATTCAGGCCATCAACGAGTTCTTGAAGGCGAACACCAGAATTTAGGACCGTGAGTTTCCGATCGCCATCTTCTGTAACTTCAACTTGTGTCCGCGGGACAACCGCGGTCTCACCAGCTTGGGCAAATGGGCCCGGTTGAGAGACTTGCGGTGTTTCTGTGATGCGAACCGTCAGGTTGCCTTGTGCGATGGCAACTGTGTCAACCTTAACGTCTTTACCGATAACAATAATTCCAGATTGTTCGTCAATAACTACGCGGGCCATTTGATCAGGTTCGACCATCAGCTGTTCAATATCGGTCAGTAGGGACACCATATCATCCCGTTTGCTACCTTCCAGATTAAGGACAACAGTTGAAGGATCGGTCGATTTGGCTACTGAATTTCCGACAAATTTATTAATTGCCTGTTCCACACGACGTGATGTTGTGAAGTCGGGGTTGCGCAAGGAAATGCGAAGTGTTGTTAAAGAGGCAAGGTCAAATCCCAGTTCGCGTTCAACAATTGCACCGTTGGCAATCCGTCCAGCCGTTGGAACGCCTTTTGTAACTGTTTCTGCTTCGCCGCCAACAGAAAAGCCGGATACCGTTATCGATCCTTGGGCGACAGCATAGACTTCACCGTCTGCGGCCAGTAAGGGCGTAACAACCAATGTGCCGCCCAGTAGGCTTTCTGCATCGCCAATTGAGCTGATTGATACATCAATGCGTGTTCCCTGACGTGAAAAGGCGGGCAGGGTCGCCGTTACAACAACCGCAGCCACGTTATCTGTTTTGGTGTTCGCGTCGCGAGTGTTTACACCCAAGCGCTCCAGCATTGCTGTCAGGCTTTGTTCTGTAAAAGGGGAGTTGGTCAGTGAATCACCGGTGCCGTTTAAGCCGACAACCAATCCGTAACCAACGAGAATATTCTCACGAATACCTTCAAAATCAGCGATATCCTTTACGCGTGACGCAGCGGTTGCTGTGGGCAGGTTAAGGGCAAAAATTAGCAGGACGCTCAATACACGGCCCATCAATTGTGCCGGATTAGCTGTCTTTATGACCCGTCTTTGAATTTTATCAAATACACTGTTTTTCATCTGTCGCATGCTCTTCTTTAAAGAGAATTGAGTTCTATTGCTCATGATTATGCGAAATTCATGCCAATATTTGGAGGTGTTTAAGGCTCTGATTTTAAAGGATAAAAAAATGAACAATCTGTCTGAATTATAGGTGTTGGGCAGTATATACCAGTCTACCCGGCAATTTTAACCTCTTGATATTTGAGTAAAAAAGGCCAACAGTAGTAGAAGGAACCAAAATGGATTAATTACAAGTGGTTGCATAGATGAGCATGAGAGTCTCAGGACCTGGTAGATTAAGTTCGACCCAAAAATCAAAGGGTGGAAAATCTGCGTCCAATTCTGGAGCCAAGTTTTCTATTCCATCAGATTCCCCGGATGTTTCAACAACCAGTAATGTGGCTTCTGCGGCACCGATCGCATCGATTGATGCAATTATGGCCTTACAAGGGGTAGAAGATTCAGTTACAGGAAACAAAAAAGCTGTGATCCGTGGAAATGACCTTCTTGAGCGTCTTGAAGAGATCCGTCATGGCTTACTAATTGGCTCGATTCCTGTCGAGCGGTTGCAGCAACTGCAAGTTACACTTTCAAATATGGATGTTAAGGCTGAAGATCCTCAATTGACGGAGATTATTGGGGATATTGAAGTTCGGGCCGCAGTTGAGCTGGCGAAACTCGGATTTTAATCCCAGTTTGTGAATAACAGCATATTCTTTTTCTTTTTTTGTGATTATAATTTCTTTGGTTATACAAGATGTGGTACATACCCTTCTTCTAAAATTAGACCACTGAATATTAATACGCTATTTGGAGTTGCGTAATGAACGTTCATTTATCTGATGATTATAGGCCATCCGACGACGAGCCATTCATGAACGCTCGTCAATTGGAGTACTTCAGAAATAAACTTCTGAAGTGGAGAGCTGAAATTCTCGCTGATGCTAATCAGACGATCCTAAACCTTCAGGAAGAAACTGTTAAAGAGCCTGATATAGCGGATCGAGCTTCAACAGAATCTGAACGCGCCCTGGAACTAAGAACCAGAGATCGTCAGCGCAAGCTTATCGGAAAGATTGATGCGGCACTGCGGCGCATTGATGAAGGCGATTACGGTTATTGTGATGAGACCGGTGAGCCTATTTCGCTGAAGCGCCTTGAAGCCCGGCCTGTTGCTACGCTCAGCCTTGAAGCGCAGGAGCGCCATGAACGCCGCGAAAAAAGCTATAGAGATGACTAATTAAAAAAAGCCGGCAGTTATGCCGGCTTTTTACGTTTATGTTCCTATTCAGATTAGAATGGGAAGATGATATCGAATAGCTGTTGACCGTAGCGAGCCTGTTGGACATCTGTGAGATGACCGCGGCCCCCATAGGCGACACGAGCTTCCGCAATTTTAGCACTGGCAATTGTATTGGAAGAGGTGATGTCCTCTGGGCGAATGACGCCGGTTACATACAAATCCCGACTTTCAAAATTTACGCGAACTTCCTGGCGTCCTGAAATCACCATATTACCGTTTGGCAGAACCTGAGTGACGATCGCCGCGATCTCCATCTCAATTGACTCGTTTCGGGTAACTGCTCCGGAGCCGTCTACACTATGTGAGCTGCTAATATCAGCCGCCGCCGCTGGATCAACAGCCTCTGGGAAGACTTTCGAAAGCTGACTTTCAAGTCCGAGTAGATTGGTAATGCCAGCGCCTTCAGCAGACGTTCTGGATGTGCTGGTTGAGTTGTTCAATGTTGCCTGATCTGCAATGCTTACCACGACCGTCAAAATATCACCGATGCGATTTGCCCGCTGATCTTTAAAGAAAGCGCGTGAGCCAGGGCGCCATAGGGAATTGGCTTGTTGGATTGCAGGTTCCGGCCGCGGCATGGGAAGAGAAACCGGTTTGTAATCTTTGTTGGAAACCGGGTTTTCTATGCCAGATAAGGGGGGTTCTGTACCAATTGATGCGATCCGGCTATAGGCGTTGCAGCCCACGAGTGTTGCGCTAAGGCCAAGTATTGTCGCCAGTTTTGTAAGTGTTTTAACGGTCGTGTGGGTCATTTTCTAATCTCCACTAAAGGATTACTGGATAGCGGCCAGGCGCTGCTGGGCTGTGATAATTCTAACTTCCTGCGCACTTACGATTTGTGCCTGTACAGGTTTTCGGCTGGAAATATTTTCCACTCGGATGATGTCGCCGGTTGAGCCACTTTCGAGGGCACGCCCCGTTATGGAAAGGGTGATGCCTCCATTTTGCAAAGTGACAGCAACAAGTTTGCCTTTTGCGACAGTAACAGGATCCCCTAAATTGCTGAGGGCAATCGTTCCACCGGTACGAACTGTCCGTTTTGGGCTTCTGCCAAGGATGTCTTCAATATGGACTGCAACATTGCGGCTCACCTTACTTGCTCTTACGAGTTTGTAGTCGATATTCTCTTCGGTGATTTCATCCCCTGATGGGATGAGTTTCGCGGCGACAGGAACAAGAACCTGTTTGAAGAATTTGCCGCTGACTTTATAGCGTCTTGGGTTTTCCGTTCCCACTGGCGCGATTACGACTGCTGTGAAGGATTCCTTGTTGACGCTGTAGGAAATATTTTCCACTGCGACGCTTGGGGTCTCGTCCATTGCCACCATTATGGAGGGGGTGTGCGCCCCAATAATGAGTTCAAATTCGTTGGTATTTAATTCAGTTTCCATTGCAAAGCGAAGCTCTTCCTTGATCTGTTGTTCAGGAATGCGTTGGCCTTGCCGATGAACTGTGATCAGGCTTACGTTGTTTTTCTGAACCCATTCCAGACCATGTTTGTTTGCAACGAACGCAAGAGAGGTTGCGTTGAAGGAAACTTTTTTACCCGGCGCAGGTGCCGCCGCAATCACATGGTCGGATTTATGTTCAGCGCCATAAAAGACATCGCCAAATGTAATGTTTTCCCCTGCAACATTAATTGTGTGTTTTAGGGTAACTTCAACAGCTTCCACTTTTGCAGCAGATGCAAAGGTTACGAATGCAATTGTGAGTATTAGGCTTAAGTATTTCATAGCGGTGCCTCTAAATTAAGAGTTTCAGACTTTATCTAAGCTGATTGGTCACAGACATCATTTCATCTGCGGTCGTAATAACTTTTGAGTTCATTTCATAGGCGCGCTGTGCGCTGATAAGGGATGTGATTTCGCTAACTGCGTTCACGTTTGATCCTTCAAGATAGCTTTGTCGGACGGTTCCGAAACCAACAGAGCCGGGGACACCAATACTAGGGGCACCTGATGCTGTACTTTCTTTGTACAGGTTGTCACCCATTGGTTGAAGGCCGGCTTGGTTGAAGAAGATTGCCAGGTCAATTTGACCAACGGTTTGGAGATTGACTTGACCGTCCAGCTTAACCTGAACCTCACCGCTCGTGTTAACCGTCACGCTCAAGGCGTCCTGGGGAACAGTGATGGAAGGCAAAACCGTATAACCATCTTGCGTTACAATTTCACCTGTCGAACTCACCTGAAATGAACCAGCACGTGTGTAGGCTTCTTCACCGCTTGGTAGGAGGACGCGAAAATAGCCGTCTCCCTGAATGGCAAGATCATATGTATTTCCGGTAGCTTGCATGCCGCCTTGATCCGCAATTCGGTAGACGGAAGCGGTTTTAACACCCACACCAATCTGAATACCGGATGGAACAATTGTTCCGGCGTCCGATGATGAAGCACCAGCTCGGCGCAGATCCTGATAGAGAAGATCCTGAAATTCGGCCCGTTGGCGTTTAAATCCAGTGGTGGTCATATTCGCGATGTTATTGGAGATCACGTCAACATTGAGTTGCTGTGCCAACATTCCTGTCGCTGCTGTTCCGAGTGCACGCATTACTTAAGTCCTCTCTAGTTCAATGTTGGCAGTTGTTGAACTGCTTTCATCTGTAATTCATGTTCAGCATCTAGAAGCTTTTGAGCAGCTTCATAGGCCCGAGAAATTTCAATCATTGTTGTCATTTCCAAAATTGGATTGACGTTTGAGCTCTCAAGGCTGCCTTGCAGTATTGAAGCACCAACAGCAGGGGCGGGTGTTTCGCCGTTGGTTTTGTAATAGCCGTTACCAATTGGGGACAGCCGTTGAAAATTAGGGAAGGATTTCAGCTCTAGTTTAATCACTTCTTCGGTACCGATATTCATCGTCCCGTCTGCTGCCACTTCGATATGGGGATTGGTTAGATCCAGTTGAATGGTGTCGTTGCCTTCATCGAGAAGAAAGTCGCCATTACTTGTAACGATGTATCCTTCAGGATCCAGTTTGAAGTTACCGTTCCGTGTGTAGCGGATACCTTCATCGGTGCGAACGCTAAAAAAGCCATCACCGGAAATTGCAAAATCCAGTTTGCGATTTGTTCCAGTGACGCGGCCTTCTGTGCTGTCTTCATAAGAGCCGTAATCCTGAACATAGGACACATTGTCAACCGTTGGCTCTTTTTGAAGATATTCTTCAAAAACAGGGCTTACGCTTTTGAACGCAGTCGTAGACATGTTCGCAAGGTTGTTGGCTACAATGTCCAGGTGCCTTTTAAGCGCCATTTGCTGGGACAATCCGACATAGAC
This sequence comes from Sneathiella sp., assembly GCA_034669685.1. GTDB lineage: Bacteria > Pseudomonadota > Alphaproteobacteria > Sneathiellales > Sneathiellaceae > Sneathiella. The sequence continues at coordinate 810,145 of JAXMOU010000001.1, read as the reverse complement.
AGCATTTTCCATCTTTTTCTCCGCCTTTCTGGCAAATAATCAGTTTCCCATACTAATGCACATCCCATGCCAGAAATAAAAGTGCATAAAATCAATAGGTTAGTGATTGTGGTGGCGGCTGGAGGAGGGGGTGTATTGAACAATATTCCGCTTGATCGGAAAAAATTGCCACCCCAGTCGATTGGAAAATCAGAATGCGCGGTATTATTGCACCTCGGTTGTATTTTCAATGTGCAATAATATTGAAAAATATATACAAAATGAAATACTGAAACGTATTATTAACCAAGTTTTTTTAAATTTGGAAAATCTGTAGTAGAACTATTTTGTAGGATTGATTTCCATATGGCCGATGACAGCGCAGCCGAACTTGATGAAGGTGGCACCGAAAAGGTAAAAAAGAAGGGCTTAAGTGGCAAGGCGCTTATCCTTTTTATCGTGCTTCCGCTTCTTTTAATTGGAGGTGGCGCTGGAGGGGCTTACTTTGCAGGCGTCTTTGATAGCCCCGAAGAGCATGAGGGCGAACATGCTGAAGAAGAGCCAGTTGAAGAAAAAGAAAAAGTCGTCGTGTTTTATGACATGCCGGACATGCTGATAAATTTAAGCTCTGCTACTTCGGATGCCAGTTTTCTTAAACTCGTCGTGTCATTGGAATTAGATGACGAGTTGGTTATTCCTGAGTTAGAAAAATTACTGCCCCGCGTCATGGATAATTTCCAAGTCTATTTACGTGAATTACGCCGCGAAGATTTGCGCGGATCAGCCGGTGTTTATCGGCTGAAGGAAGAGTTGCTTTACCGTATTAACAGTTCGGTCAAGCCAATCCAGGTGAAGGATATCCTGTTTAAGGAAATGCTTGTTCAGTAGGAGTTCCGATGGCTGACGAAGACGAAATGGACATGGCAGCTGCAATGGCTGCTGGTGAAGATGACGAAGAAATGGATATGGCTGCCGCCATGGGTATGGAAGGCGGCGACGATGAAATGGACATGGCCGCCGCTATGGGCGGTGATGATGATATGGCTGCGGCCATGGGCGGTGAGGGTGAAGAGCCTCTCGAAGCGCCAGCTGGCGCCAGTATTAGTGAAGCATCCAGTGGTCAATCTACTCGCGTTCTGAACCAGGATGAAATCGATAGTCTTCTTGGCTTTGATATGGATGGCGATGGCAGCGGTGAGAAATCCGGCATCAAGGCCATTATCAATTCCGCTCTCGTCAACTATGAACGACTTCCAATGCTGGAGGTGGTCTTTGACCGGCTCGTTCGAATGATGACGACGTCACTTCGTAACTTTACATCTGATAATGTTGAGGTAAGCCTCGATAATATAACGTCTATTCGATTTGGCGATTATCTGAATTCAATTCCACTTCCCGCGATTTTGAGCGTTTTCCGGGCGGAGGAATGGGATAACTATGGCTTGATTATGGTCGATAGTTCTCTGATTTATTCCATCGTGGATGTGTTGCTTGGGGGGCGGCGTGGAACCGCGGCCATGCGAATTGAAGGGCGCCCATATACAACGATTGAACGCAATCTTGTAGAGCGAATGGTTAGCGTAATTCTGCATGATATGTGCGCTGCGTTTGAGCCCTTAAGTCCTGTTAATTTTACGCAAGAACGTGTCGAGACTAATCCCCGCTTTGCAACGATTGCCCGGCCTGCCAATGCGGCAATTTTGATTAAGTTGCGCATCGATATGGAAGATCGCGGTGGCCGTCTGGAATTGTTATTGCCCTATGCAACACTGGAACCTGTGCGTGAATTATTGCTTCAAATGTTCATGGGTGAAAAATTTGGTCGTGACAGTATTTGGGAAAACCATCTGGCGACTGAGCTTTGGGCAACAGAAGTCGATATTCAGGCTGTTCTGGATGAACAAGAGATGAGTTTGAACGAAATTTTGAAAATGGAAGTTGGCGATACAGTGATGCTGAACGCTTCACCTTCCAGTCCGGTCATTCTGCGATGTGGGGGTATCGGGATGGTTTCTGGAAAAATGGGGCGCTCAGGTCAGAACATTGCCGTCAAAGTCGATAAAACACTTCGCCAATTAGGATAGTTGAGTAATGGAATTTTTATCAATTCCCCTGATACTGGATTTTTTACTGATCGTTATGCTGGGTGCGTGCATCGCATATTGTGTCAGTTTAAGTCGGAAATTGTCAGTAATGCGGGATGCACAATCTGAACTGCATAAAGTTGCAACCCAGTTTGATCAGGCCATTGTGCGATCAAAATTGGGGATTGAAGAGTTGAAAAGGGCGAGTGAAGAAATTGGTGGTGGCTTGCAAGGTGAAATAAATGAAGCGCGTTCGCTGCTTGAAGAGTTGAAGCTGATTAATGCGTCCAGCTCCCGGATCGCGGATCGATTGCAGGAAAGTGTGGATGGTACAGGTCGGCGTCTGAGTGCTGAAGATACGTCTAATCAGGCACCAGTAACTGACGAAGCCGATCCAGAAAATCTAGCTGGGCCGAGAACAGATGCAGAGCGTGAACTGTTACAAATGTTGACGAAGTCCAAGTGATATTGTCAGGAATTTAGGTTATGAAAAGTCTTAGAATATTACCGGTTACCGTAATTGCGATGCTTTTGGTCTTTGGCCTTAAGGTTGGTACCTTTTGGAATGAGACACAAGGGCTGATCTTTGGACTGGATGTTGCCGCTGTGCAAGCCGAGACAAAGGAAGAGCCTAAAGATACTGGCGCTGAGGCGGCTCCAAAATCTGAACCGGAAGCTGGCAAGGAAGAGACTGCTGAAAAGGAAGCCGAGGAAAAGGTTAAAGAGCCTTTCGATGCGGCCTCTTTAAGTCAGAGCGAGATTGAAGTCTTACAAAAATTGACCGAACGCCGCGAACAGCTGGATTCCCGAAGCGCGGAACTGGATATGCGCGATAACCTTCTCAAAGCCACAGAGAAACGGATTGACGGTAAAATTGCCAAACTCAAAGAAATAGAAGACACCATTCAGGACTTGTTGAAACAGTATGATGATCAGGAACTGAAACGCCTGAAAAGTCTGGTGGCTATTTACGAGAAAATGAAACCAAAAGATGCCGCGGGTATTTTCAATTCTCTCGATATGGATGTTCTACTGGATATTACTGGCCTGATGAAAGAGAGCAAACTTGCCGTGATTTTGGGGAATATGGACGGCAAGCGAGCAAAAGAATTGACGATTGAACTCGCGACGCGAAAACAGCTTCCTGATGTTAAAGGTGGAAAAGGCTAGAGAGCCTGGCATTGGTTCATTTGGGATTAACCAATAAAGTGTAGGCTTTCGTTTAGGATCAAATTGAATACAGGTGACGTTATGGAAGCAGAGGTATTTTCTGAGCATTTGTCGAACAGGGTTGAAACCATCCGTAAGGAGGAGGGAAACACTGTCGAGATTGAAGCTGTGGCTGAACTTGTTGAGAAATTAATGAGCAGTATCGAAGGCGATATTAGTGCACCGCAGATTCATATTCAAAGTCAGATACTTGAGCTTGTAGATTTTATCAAAAAAGCGAGAGATGAAATAGCCTCCTTGCAGCCGCAGGAAATTAGTGAACAGCATATTCCGGCTGCAGCAGATGAACTGAGTGCCATTGTTGAAGCAACAGAAGAGGCAACGAATACGTTTTTGGATGCGGCTGAGACACTCGGTGAAATCGGCGCTGATATTGGCGGTGAAAAAGAAGAACAGATTACAGATGTCATCACCAAAATATACGAAGCTTCCAATTTTCAGGACATTACAGGCCAGCGGATCAATAAAGTCGTTTCCACTTTGCAGCATATTGAAACAGTGATTAATCGCTTGGCTGATTCAATGGGAACACCGGCTGTTAAGGGTAAGGACAGAGAAGATATTTCTGAAAGTTTGAAGAAAAATGATGTGCGGCCAGATTCTGATTTACTCAATGGACCGCAGCTTGAGGGAGATGGAACCTCTCAGGAAGATATTGATGCTCTTTTGGCCAGTTTTGATTAGGATTGGGTATTGAGTATAGATGTTAGGAAACTATCAGCAAATTACACGTAAAGCGTCCGCGACGACCAGCAGCACGGCAATTACATTTGTCGCGCTGTATTTTTTGCTGTTGGCATTTTTCATTTACCTTAATTCTATTTCAGAGCCCGTCGAGGAGAAAGTGCAGTCGGTTATCGGCAGTATTGATGTTGCATTTAAGGGCAAAGAAAAAGTTGAACAGGACCCGGACGTGATCCGATTTAAATCGGATCAATTGGGAACTGCAATCTTTCATGCAGAGCTAAAGCAGGTGTATGAGGCGGCAATACCCTTGGTCAAAAGCGAAGTGAATGAAAAAGGGGATATACTTCAATTTCGTGTTCCGTTAAGTCAGCTGTTTTCGAGCGCATCTGCGGAGTTACGAGACAATCGCAACGAGCTACTCGCGGAAACGGCAGCGACCTTGATTAAACGAAGTAGCCAAGTTCCAACAGATATGGAAATGCTGATGAGTTTGAAGTCAGAGCTTCCATCACCTGAGAACCTGAACGGTAATTTGCCCATAAAGCGTTTGAATAATTTAGTTGAAGGCTTCGTGGCGCAAGGTGTCCCTGCCAGAAATGTCTTTATCGGGATCTCCAATGAAGGCGGAGATGAAGTCTTATTTAAATTCTATATTCGTGACTCTTTTAACAATCAATTCCGTAAAGAGGCTGCGAAATGAGTATCATCGGCGACGACATTAACCCGCCAAAACGCAAACCCAATGCAATGTGGCTAACATCGCTGGCGGATTTACTCGCGTTGTTGCTTGCCTTTTTTGTATTGGTTTTTGCAATGAACGAGATTAAGCGAGATACTTGGGAGAAGATGCTGGATATGCTTGGCAATCCGCTTAATCAAATGACGGAGATGCAAGACCCGGGAGTGACTGCTGATAAAAACGTTGAATTATTCTCGGAACAAAAAGCATTTGATTTGGATTATCTCGACAAAGTGATTAGCGCGAAGGTGGCAAGTAGTCAGCAATTGTCCAAAGTAGAAGTCTTCAAATCAGCAGATCGTCTTGTTATTTCCTTTATCGGCGATACTTTTTTTCAAGCTGGAAATGATGAAGTTTCCGTGCAACTGCAAAATGCAACGCGTCTGCTTGGCGATAGTTTGCGATATGTGAAGAATAGGGTGGAAGTCTATGGGCATTCAGATCCGGTGCCAGTGACTAATCCGTCGGCAGATAAACTGTCAAATTGGGGATTGTCGCTTTCACGGGCTCTTTCTGTATCCGATACGTTGAAGAAATCGGGCTATGGGTATCCTATTCGAGTTTTTGGTATGGCAGATTCCCGGTTCTTTGAACTACGAAAAGCCGGTACGCTGGAAGAGCAATATGCAATGGCCCGCCGCGTCGATATTGTCATTCGTGAAGCGGAGGGGCTCGGTCGATGAGTTTCGCTTTACATAAATTCAGGCAGCAGATTCAACTCGCTTTGCTAGGGTTGATTTTAGTGTTTCTGGCACCTTCCATTTCCTATTCTGCGGACAAGGTTGCCGTTCGGGCAGCAGAGCATCCGACATATGGCCGTCTGGTTCTGGACTGGGGGCGATCTCAGAAGTTTGAGGCGGATATCCGTGAAGGTAGTTTGATTGTCACGTTCCCCGAAGCGTTTGAAGCAAATCTTTCTAGCGCAGAACGCGCATTGGATGATTTTTTATCAGATGGTGAAATATATAATAATAACAAAAGTTTAAGGTTTAAGCTTAAAGGAAATTATAAATTAAAAACCGCGATCTATGGAACGGCGATTGCGATAGACCTGCTTAAAGAGCCGGATGCCGCTCAGCCACTTTCAGTTGCTGTACGCGCTGGCGATCATCCTAAATACAGTCGATTGGTCGTCGATTGGCCTGCGCAAACGGGCTATCAGGTGAAAGAAGGTAAAGACGGCGTCACGGTGCAGTTTGACAAGGCGGCGAGCTTGGATTTATCAAAAGTCAAAGCGGATATGCCCAAATTTTTGTCGAGCGTTCAATCCCGTAAGACAGACAACGGTACGGAGCTTTTGGTTAAACCGGCTTCGGCTATTTCTGTGAAAGCGTTTCGAAGCGGCAATAGTATCGCATTTGATTTTTCCCCGGATCAATCCAAGTCGGATACACCGGCTGAAAGCAAACAGCAGGCACCAGAGAAAGCAAAAGAGCCAATTATACCAGTTCGAAAACTGACCGGTAATACGGCGCCAGTTGTAAAGGCAGCTCCCGATCCGGAAGTTGCAGAGGAAAAACCGCAAACTGTAGCTGAACAACCTGTTAGTAACACGCCGGTCGAAGAGGTTGCGAAGCCCAATGCGGTAAAAGCAGAGCCTTTGGTTGCTGTGCCGAGCCAAGCTAGTCCGCGCTCACTTATTCCAGTTTCGACTTCAAACGAGCCTGCACCGGCTCAGGTTGCGCTTCCAGGCGAAAAATTGCTGGTGGATGTTGGAAATCTGCGCGATGGGTTTCGGTTGATTTTTCCCTGGACGCAGTCTGCTGCCATGGCATTGTTTGAACGATCAGGTAATTACTGGCTGGTGTTTGATAAAGCTGTCACGCTAGATTTTCGCAATCTATCCGGCCCCTACAAGTTTCTGGTTCTTCGTAAAACCCAGTTTGCGCATCCAACGGCGACGGTTGCACGCCTGGCTGTTCGCGAAGGGTATGCGCCAAGCGTAACCCGAATTGACAATGAATGGCGGATTGATTTCCGTCTGGGCGAGTCGCCTGTTATTCAAAATACAATTGATATTCAGCCGCAGCCTGCCGCACAGAATGGTGCCCGGGTATTTATTCCAGCAGTTAATAATGGCGACAAAGTTTCTTTTCGCGATCCGCAAGCTGGCGATGAACTCATCGCGGTGCCCTTGCATACGCCAAGCTGGGGATTTGGACGGCCAAGAACGTTTACGCAGTTTACAATTTTGCCATCAATGCAGGGAATTGCCTTAACCCCTCGGGATCAAACTGTTGACGTTGCGGTGGAGCGAAACGGCGTATCAATAACCGCCGATGGCGGTTTGCAGCTGACACGGGCGATTTCGAAGGATGACCTGTTTGCCAATGGAGATGTTACGGATCGGTTTGGCGTACAAAAAGACAATGCCCAGCTTGTGAAACTTGACAGCTGGAAACAGGTTCCGCTGAAAGAGTTTATTGAGCAAAAACAAAAGCTTCAACAACGCGCGGCGCGCTCACCTAAAGCCGGTCGAAATGCAGCGCGTATGGAGCTGGCAAAATTTTTCGTCGGACATAAATATTTTGCTGATGCGATCGCAGTTTTAGATCGTATTCAACTGGATGATCCACGTGCAGATGAAGATGGCGTCTATCGATTGCTTCGGGGATTATCGAATTTAGGAATGCGGCATCTTGAAGAAGCGGAACTTGATCTGTTTAATCCCGTGTTTAATGGTGTTGCGGAAGTTGCGCCCTGGCGGGCAAAACTTGCAGCAGAAAAAGGGGATTGGAAACGGGTCGCTTCGGAACTGAAAATTGGTAAGGATGCCTTTGGCGTATATAGTCAGGATCAAGTGAATGAATTTAATCTCTTGCGCGCAGAAGCGGCGCTTGAAGATTATGACATTGAACTTGCCAATCAAGCGCTTGAAGATATTCGAACCGCTGTTGGGGGCAATATTGATCCCGAAACCGCTGCTCTTAGAGAATATTTAGAGGGGGTTTCTGCCTTACGGTCAGGTGACATCGGACGGGCAATTGCCAAGTTTGAGCAGACGATCGCACTGGATCACCGGCCGACAACGGCCAAGGCGAAATTTGCAAAAACCAATGCAATGTTGGCTCAAAATGAAATCACGACTGACGAAGCGATTGAAGAGTTCAAGGCGATGAGTTTCGCCTGGCGTGGTGATGATCTAGAGCTAAATATCCTCAAGCGTATCGGGGATTTACTGATCGCAAGTGGCGATATGCGAGAGGGCCTGAAGACCTTTAAAGAAATTGTGATGACTTTCCCAAAAGCGCCTATCTCTAGAGATATTGCGCGGGAAATGAATGACATCTTTAACCAGCTGTTCCTGGAGGGGGGCGCCGCAAAATTACCTCCGGTAAAAGCATTGGCACTATATTACGAATACCGGGAGTTGACGCCTTTGGGGGATCAAGGCGATCAGATGATCCGAAATTTGGCGGATCGTTTGATAAAGGTCGATTTGCTGGAGCAAGCTGCGCAATTGCTCGACCATCAGGTTAACTTCCGCCTTAAAGGGGAGCAGAAATCATTAACTGGCTCCAAACTTGCTGTTGTTCATCTGTGGAATGGAAATCCAAAAGAAAGCCTGGATATTTTGAGCAAAACCCGTTGGAGGGCTTTGCCTGACAAAGTAAAAGATGAACGCCGATATATTAAGGCCCGTGCCTTCCTTGAGCTAGGGCGGTATGAAGATGCGTTGGATTTACTCGACGAGGATAAAAGCAAAACAGCGCAGTTGATGCGGGCAGATATTTATTGGAAAGCTAAAAACTGGAATAAGGCTATTGGCGCAATAGATACGGTCTTGAAGCAGAACGGTGCGGATAACGCCGCTAAGCTGTCTGAGGTCGATCGCCAGCGCGTTATGCAGATGGCAGTTGCGCGTAGTCTTGCCGGTGACCAGCGCGGCTTGCAAGGCATGCGGGATAAGTACCGAGCAAAGATCGTGGGCACATCTGATTTAGATGCGTTTGATCTGATTACCGATAATTCAGATGGATCTGAAACAGCTTTCCGGGAAAGATCGACGGCAATTGCCAAGATTGGTCAGCTGGAAAGCTTTATGGCTGGCTACCGCGAACAGTTGAAAAATGGCGAATTCTGGTCAACAAATTAGTCTCTTAGACTGACGTCGCAGTGTATTGATGAGTGCCGCATTACTTTTTCTTAAGCCCATGCTGTTTCATTCGCCAAATTGCCAGATCGACCCGATCCTGACCGAAAAACGGCTCATTGTTAAATGCAAGGGTTGGAACGCCCCAATGTCCGGACGCTTCTAGGGCGTCTTGATTGATCTGGATTTCGGCGTCAACCGCGGCCTCATTTCCTTTAATGGCTTCCTCCAGCTCATGAAGAGAGAGGCCGGCGCGTTCAACCGTTTTTCCCAAAACATCCGGCAGGTGCCAGTTTTGAGTGGAGCCGTCGAAAATTGATCGGGAAACTGCATCAATAAATTCAATGCCGCGCCCTCGACGCGAGGCTTCCATCCCCAGTCGGGTAATCATATGGATATAAGGTTGTTCCGATGAGATCTCTTTTGTGTCTGGATCAATCGCAACGGGATCCGGCTTTGGCCACCGAAATGTCATGCCCTTACTGTCGGCAAGTCTTTTGCAATCCAACATGAGGTAGGGAATCCATTGGGGATTAATGTTCTTAAAAAACGCAGGATTTCGGATCGCAATTGGATAAACGGGACGAACGTTTATAGCAAGATCATAAATTTCCGTCATTTCCCGATACTGCGGCGCGGCTAGATAAGAGTAGGGGCTGCGAAAGGACCAGAATAGATCTGCGTGCAAAGTCATGATGTCTCCCATTATTGGTTATTCTTTTTATTGGGGATATCATGAAGTCTAAATGAGGAAAGTGCAAATATCTTTGCCTCTTTACCTCAGTGAAAGGGGTGACTTAGCCACTGTCACCAGCCTTTCACTTACTTATCTGCTTTTCGCGCTTTCCTCGACGCCTTGGCATACAGCCCACGTTCCCGACTTTGCGCGCTTCCTGGGGCAATCACAGTATTATGATAGGCTTGCCAGTCTTCCTCGGTGAAATCTGCAAGGGAGTCTGTAAATTCAAAGTTATTGAGGATACGATCATCATATGTCCGCCGTTCAAGCGGTTGAACCTGAAATAGCGGCATGTCCCTTTTAAAAGTAATGGGAATGTCAGTTTTCGTGAGCCTGAGGTTGGTGAATAAAGGGCCAAACCAGAGATCAGTTTCCAATATTCCTTCATAATGTTCATAATTCTGGCTGCCCGGTAAATTTGCGGGTTTTCGAACGAGAATACTCCAATTGGGCGCCGTTCGGACAATCAGGCCGCTCCAGATCTTTAAAACTCCGGGTTCTACCGCCGCAGAAATAAAAGGCGGAGCATAACCACTGATGTCCTGGGGGCAATGGGAGTCGAACTTGTTGGAGAAGCCCGGATATTGAGCCGCGTCCAGTGGATACCAGCTTTGCATATCTCCATACTGCCAGAAGATTTCAGAGCCGTTCCATTGAACGCTAAAATCCATTGGCGGAAATATATACCAACCAAAAGCAGAGGCAGAAGTCATGGGTTCACAGTATCGAAAGGCCCGGGTGGGTATTAAGCCACCTGCTGAGCGATCCGCCCGTTGAGGTTTTGGGGAGTCGCCAATCAGTCTAATGAACTGGATGATAGAGGCGGGCGCATTTTCATGCGCCTGCCCATTCCCGATTAGGGGTGCTTGAATGCCCATTGTTATCTCAATTTAATTGCGAAAAACCGGGCTCATATTTCCAAGGCGTACTTTGGAGGTATCAGATGTTTCTTTTGAAGGTGTTTCAACTTTGAACGCGGGGCTCATATTTCCAAGGCGTACTTTGGCGGTATCAGATGTTTCTTTTGAGGAGGTGTCAATTTTGAACGCAGGGCTCATATTTCCCAGACGAACATTTTTTTTATCTACAGTTTCTTCTAACACAGGTTCTACTTTGAAGGCGGGGCTCATATTCCCAAGTTGAACTTTATTGCAATCATGAGTGGAGTTTTTTGTATTTGATTTGTTGAATGTTGAGTTTTTCATCCGAATACCCTTTAAAAATATCTCCATAATTAACATGAATATGGAGAAGTTAAGATTGACAACGCTTCTGATTTTTTAATCGCAAAAATTCAGAAGCGTGCATCCAAAACGATGTCGCCTCGTCTTGGATTTTTTAACGGTACTGGCGGTGAATAGCGTTGTAAATAGGAGCTGTTTCTCGATAGATTGGTGCGTTTGTTTTTGTATTTTTAAAATCAAATAACCCTAATTATATTTGTTTAAATAATTGTAAATAAACAAAAAATAGAATCATGCCTCAAATTTACAGTCTTCTTGATGCAAAAAAAATTTTCTATTTTAAGCTAAATTTGAAATGGCACAATTGGATTGCGGTAGTCATCTTTTGGATAAAAAATTAACTATAAATTACTGATTAAAAAGCTGGATCTTGAGTGGTTTTCCCAGCTTTGAAAATCGATCCTATTCAGAATTTTATTTTAAATTTTTTAGAAGTTGTAAATTCTGTAACTAGATTGTAACAACACCAAATAAGTGAAAAATTATATATATAAAATTAAAGATAATGTTTTAATAATATGTAATTTGGTGAGGAGCCGGTAGTATAAACGTATGCTTTTTTTCGTATATTCGAACTAAAAATCAGGCGAGCTTTCTCAAGCAATAAAATTATTTTATTGAAAGAGTGTCGCAATAGGCTTTTCAGCCGTAGAATCGCGGTTAGATTTCTACAGTTTTTAGGGTTGTTGAGTTTTAAAAAGAGATGTCGCTGGCGAGAATTTCGGTGAACAACTTTTGGTCCACATTTCCGCCAGAAGTAACGGCGACGGCTATTTTATTTGTGATATCCGCTTTTCCGGTTAGGAAAGCGGCGAGTGCCACGGCTCCGCCCGGTTCAACGACAACTTTGAAATAATGAAACGCGACCCACATGCCAAGGCGGACTTCATCTTCATTTACAACCAGCCCTTCAACGCGTGCTTTTTGCAAAATTGGAAAAGTTATTTCACCAGGTGTGGGAGTCATAATTGCGTCGCATATGCTTCTGTACCCATCGGAATTTTGAACGCGCTCATTCAGTTTTAGAGAGCGGGTCGTATCGTCAAAATTTTCCGGTTCAGCTGCATAAATTTTTGCGTGGGGGGATTTTTCTTTAACGGCGAGCGAGAGGCCGGCAAGCAAGCCGCCGCCGCCGGTGGGGGCCGCAAGCATGTCCAGCTCTAGGTCCAGATCCTTCAATTGCTGTGTAATTTCAAGGCCAGCCGTACCCTGACCAGATATAACCTGAGGGTTATCATAAGGTTTAATCAGGCTTAGACCTTCCTGTGCTGCTATTTCAGCGCCAATTTCTTCACGGGATTCTGTATAGCGATCATAAGTGATGACCTTTGCCCCGTAACTTTTGGTGTTTTCAAGCTTAATGGTAGGGGTGTCTTCGGGCATTAAGATTGTTGCCCGAACGCCCTTCATTGCTGCGGCAAGTGCGATCCCTTGCGCGTGATTACCGCTTGAATAGGCAAAAACACCTTTTGCACGTTGTTCATCGCTAAGCTGGGAAACGGCATTAAAGGCACCTCGAAATTTAAATGATCCCGTTTTTTGCAGCATCTCCGCTTTTATGAATAACCGTCCGCCAAGTTTTTTATTTAAGGCAGGAGATTCAAGCAATGGAGTATGTGCCGCATAGCCTTTAAGTATTTTTGCGGCGGAACATATCGTGTCGTAGGAAGGGAACATTTAAACTTTTTCCAAAAATTCAGTGATTTTTTCAAGGGCAGGGGGTTCGTTTAGTATCGGGACATGTCCCCGATTGGCAAGCGTCAAATATTGCATTTCAGGGTTTACCGTTTGCATCTTTTGAAAAGTTTCTTCGCTCAACACATCCGACAGGGCCCCGCGAATTGCTAAAAGAGGTTTAGCTTTCATCGTCTCGAAAAAGGCCCACAGGTCAATAGGTTGCTCACCAGATGTCTGTTCAACCAAGGCTTTGCCAATGGCCAGATCGTAATTGGGTTTAAAATTCTGGTCATTTTCATCATATTTAAATCCCACGTGGGCGGTATTAATCCAATACTCACTTTCGACATCGGGATAGACTGTTGAATAGCTGGCCTTCTGGCTGGCGGCAACCTCTTCAATTGTTTGGTAGCGCACATCGGTTCCTATATATCCGGCAATTCTGGAACTTCCTTCGATAGAAATATCAGGTCCGACATCATTTAAAATCACTGCAGCGACATATTGGGGGGTTAAGCCAGACAGACCCATGCAAAGTAAACCCCCAAGAGACGTGCCCACAAAAACTGCTTTTTCAATCTGTACTGTTGTCAGAAAGACAAAAATGTCACCGAGATAGGTTTGAGGATTGTAGTTTTTATAATCGGGGTCCCAATCGGATTTCCCGCGGCCCCGATAATCCAAGCAAAATACCTGTCTGTCTTTTGAGAAGACCTCAGAAAACTCAGCAAAATCACCACTATTTCGGGTGACACCTGATAGGCAGACAATCGGCAATCGATCCGTCGCATTACCATAAACCCGATAATAGAGGTCTAGTCCATCGCTTGATTTATAGAAATGCTCTGTATAGGTCATAACGTGCTTTCTATTGGAATTTATAGGCCAAGTATGGGGAGCATTTCAGTAAGGTTGCGGATTTGGCAATCAGGCTGCGATGGGATCTGCTCGTCGGCCTGATTGAAGCGATTGCACCATAATGTGTTGAAGCCAAAGTCCTTCGCTGAATAGGCATCCCAGCCATTTGAGGATTGAAAGCAGATATGGCGCGCTTCCACTTCCAACCCCTCAACCGCAAGTTCGTAGACCTTTGGATGAGGCTTAAAGACTTTAACCGCTGCAACAGAATAAATGCCATCCAGATACGGGGCTATTCCCGCATTTTCAACGGCAGCTGTAAGCATTTCAGGCGATCCGTTTGATAAAATGGCACATTTGAACCCAGCAGCTTTTAATTTTTTAAGTGTCTCGGGGACTTCGTCGTAAGCGGTGAGTTTTGAATAGAGATCCATCAACCGCTGCTTTAACGCGTCATCCTTCAAATCCGCAGACGCCATCGCGAAATCAAGGGCTTGCTCGGTAATGGTCCAGAAACTGGTGTAATTTCCCTGAAGGCTGCGAAGCCAGGTATATTGAAGTTGCTTAAGTCGCCAGGTTTCGGAAATGACCTTCCAATTTGCACCTAGCTTTTCCTGTTCTTGTCTCGCGGCCGCGTCAACATCAAACAGGGTTCCGTATGCGTCAAAAACGCAGGCCTTGATATGGTTCAGGCGAAATTCAGCCATAAAAGAGAAACTCCAATCAGTATGCGCCCGATCATCAACGTAATCTACGATAAAAGGGGGCGTTTAAACCAGTAGAATTTTTCTAATTAGTGGGGTTACCCCGCGAAAGGTCCGTACCAATCTGAACCATGCGGTATTCGTCATTATTCATAAGTTGACGGTATACCTGAAGGTTTTCCATAACACGTTGCACGTAGTTTCGGGTTTCGCTGAACGGAATAAGTTCGATCCAGTCAAGCGTATTGATGTCTGCAGATCGGGGATCCCCCCAGTCGCGGATCCAGCTTTTAATACGGGATCTTCCTGCATTGTATGAGGCAATCGCCAAAATGTAGGAGCCATCAAATCCGTCTATCAAATCTCCAAGATAGTGGCTGCCCAGCAAAATATTATATTCGGGATCTGATGTAAGCCTGCGTTTGGAATATTTGAGTTTCAGTTTCTTTGAAACCGAGTGAGCCGTACGGGGCATGAGCTGCATGAGGCCCAGTGCCCCAGCGGGAGATCTGGCATCAACAGCAAAGGCGCTTTCCTGACGGGTAATTGCCATAATCAACGGCTCTTCAATCGCGGGTCTCTCTGGTGAAAAAGAATGTGCGGGCCAACTGATATCGGGAAGTTCGGTTCCCAATTGGGACGCTCTTTTGGCAACTGCTACCGAATAATCCGGGCGATTAATGTCTTGGGCAAGTTTGCCAAGATAGACATATTCCTGCGCGTCCTTTGAATTTTCAGTCATTTTGATCAGGAAGGGTCGGGCATATTTTTCCTGCCCCAGATCGGCGAGCAGCTTCACGACTTTAACCAGTTCAGAATTATCCATTCTTTCCGCAACTTGGCGACTAAATGAAGATTTCTTCTTGAGCTCAGGCGCATCATTCAATCCAAGTTCATTCATGGCAACCTGTCCATAAAAAGTAGAACTGAATTTTGTGGCTTCCTCATACCAGTATTGTGCAGACTGCTTGTCTTTCATCGCGGCATAGGCGCGCCCAATCCAATAGGCGCCTCTTGCGCGGCTTATGGGGTAGCTGACGTTATTATACAGGCGGGTAAAGTGGGCGAGGGCGTTTTCGTTCTCGCGCAGGAAGCGAAGCGCGATCCATCCTGAAAGCCATTCGGCTTCTGCAAATTTTGCACCGGACGTTAGTCCGTTTTCGCTCGCAAGTCGGTAAGCCTGTGTGATGTGGCCTTTTCGGAGAAGTTGACGGGCCTGAATTTCCCGCTCTCGCCACCAGATCTCTGGGTAGGGGGCATCGGGACCCATTTTCAAGAGCAGATCGCGCGCTTCTTCATCGCGCCCTTTACGGCGGCGCCATTTAACGCGATCAAAAGTAAAGCCGGGATCGTCATACAGCTCTTTTGGGACTTGGCGAACACCTGCGTCTACGTTTCGCGACATTCTCATAAGGCGAATGCGCGCAATAGCTAGTTTTTTCTGCTCCGTCGAAACTTTGTCAAACATCCGGATCGCGTCTGTGGCATCCCGATCCCACAGGAGCCGGTCCAGTCGTTTTTCGTGATCGCTTTGGCTCAGTAAAGATTTGTGCTGCTTGAGGAGCTTGCGCTCCAGCCCTTCACTAAAGCTACCTTCATGCCAGGCTTTTCGGATCCAATCTTCCCCAGTTTGGGTTTGGCCTTTCGCGATAAGCGCTTCACCATATCGCAGCATTCCCATACCTGTTAGCGGAGAGCGATCAAAGAACCATGAAATTGTGCGTTCGGCCGATGTAGGATTTACAAGGGCCTCTTCAGCCCGCCGCATGAGGGTTTCTCGATAAGGCCAGTCGGGATTATCAATCATAAAGCTGGTGATATCTTCGAAGCTGGCGCCGCCTTTATAGGCGCGAAGCCAGGTCCAGCGAATAAATTTTGCAGGAAGTTTATACGCTGCCTTGTCAGCTTCGTTCAGAGCTTTCTGCCATTTATACTTTCTTAGATATTTGAAGGCCTGAAGGTAGTGCGTTCTATCGCTATCGGTCAACAAACCTGATGAGAATGCTGGCGAGGTCGTTTTAAAAAGTGCGGGGCGTTTCAGCGGTAGCGGAATGTCCGATTTGACAGACGCCTTTTCAATTTTAGCGACTGGTTTTGCTGCTGTTGTCTTTATCGCCGCAGGCTTGAACTGCGGCGTTGGTATTTGCGCACGCGTATCTTGATTGTGGGTTCTTTTAACCGTTGGCAGAGGCGGTGAAACAGCTTTTGAGCCGGAAGTGCTTTGGACAGCTGAACGTCTTTCAATATCATCTTCTTCGATGGTGTCGAGGTCAGTTGCCCTTGCCAAATTTGGGTATGCCAAATCAAGGCACATGATGAACAGAAGTGCCAACCCACCTTTTAAATTTTTCGCACCAACAAAGCGTTTCATTCCAGATATTTCGTCTTTCAGTTACGTTGCAAGCTTATAACATCTATATCATGAATACGAAGTTAAAGCATTTAACTTCAGCCGATTTAGCTGTTTAGGCTTCTGTTCGCCATTTCGTATACGTCGTTGGAAATATTTGCAGTCTTCAGTATCGCTTCCAGCGCTTCTTTCATAAGATTCTGACGTTTGTCATCATATCTGCGCCATTGGCCCAAAGGGCTAACCAAGCGCGCAGCAATTTGCGGGTTTATCCCATTTAATTTAATGATAGCGTCGGTGAGTATTTTATACCCTTTCCCGTCCAAATTATGAAAATGTCGAGGATTTGCAGAAGCAAATGCGGCAATAAGAGAGCGAACCCGATTTGGGTTCAGGAAGGTAAAGGCAGCATGTTCTTGCAGGGCTAGAACATCACTAATTGCGTTGTCTCTAGAGGAGGTTGCCTGCAGCGTGAACCATTTATCAATGACAAGCGCGTCCTTCTCCCAGCGATTATAAAAATCCTGCAATGCCTCGTCACGTGCTTCATCATCGGTTTGCGCAAGACGCGCCAGTGCAGAAACACGATCTGTCATATTTTGAGCGCCGAAATACTGAGCCCGGGCCAGGCTTATAAAAGCAGCTTTATTCTGGGCCGTTAAATAGGACAGGGCAATGTTTTTAAGTGCTCTGTTTCCTGTATCATCAATGTCGCGGTTCTCTTCATATAACTCCAGCAAACGGCTTTCGTGGGCGGAAGACAAGGTTTGCGACGCATGTCGGCGCGTTTTAAAGATAGCATCGACATCGACAATTGACATTTGCTGACCAATAAACAACTCACCAGGCAAGCTCATTGCGGATGCCTTGAAGGCGGGATCAATAGAGGAATCGGCGAGAAGTTCACCAAAAGCGTCAACAAACTCTTCAGGCAATTGATTGAGTTTAGGATCTCTAATCATATCCAGCAGGCATCTTGTCGCAAAGCGTTGCCCAGACTCCCAGCGATTAAAAGGATCGCTGTCGCTTTTGAACAGCAGGCCAATGTGATCATCACTTGGGCTCTTTCGAAGCTTAATCGGTGCGGTAAATCCTCTGAACAGAGATGGAACCGGTTTTTTGGGTATGTTGTGGAAAGTGATTTCTTCGGTTTTTTTGCGCAGGTGAATAAGCTCGCTACCATCATTATCCAAGCCGCTTAGATAGTTTGCCCCATCTTCTGCGAGCAGGCCAATCTTCATTGGAATATGAAGGGCTTCCGCATCCGGTCCGGCTTTGTGGTTTTCTTGGCTAATTGTCAGCGTATATGTCTTTTCGCTGTCATCATAGGCATCGCTCACTGTAATTTCAGGAGTGCCGGGTTGGGTGTACCAATTGCGAAACTGTTTAAGGTCGATACCGCTGCCATCTTCAAGTGCAGAGATAAATTCTTCGGTGGTTACGGCTTGGCCGTCATGGCGCTCAAAATAGAGGTCCGTTCCTTTTCGAAAGTTATCTTCTCCCAAAATGGTGTGCGCCATGCGAATGACTTCAGCACCTTTTTCATACACAGTGGCCGTGTAGAAATTATTGATCTCCACATAGCTTTGCGGCTGAATTGGATGGGAGAGGGGGCCCGCATCTTCGGGGAACTGGGCCGCACGCAATCGCTGGACATCTTCGATACGCTTTACAGGAGCGGAGTTCATATCAGCGGAAAATTGCTGGTCGCGGAAAACTGTCAAACCTTCTTTCAGCGTTAACTGAAACCAGTCGCGGCAGGTGACCCGGTTCCCTGTCCAGTTATGAAAATACTCATGCGCAATGACGCTTTCGATGCCGTCAAAGTCTGCATCTGTGGCTGTGTCTTTCGAAGCCAAAACATATTTGGAGTTAAAGACATTAAGTCCTTTGTTTTCCATGGCCCCCATATTGAAGTCACTGACCGCAACAATCATGAAAATATCAAGGTCATATTCACGCCCGTATTTTTCCTCGTCCCATTTCATGGATTTTTTGAGTGATTCCATGGCATGGGCGCATTTATCTTCGTTTCCTTTTTCAACGAAAATTTGCAATTTCACCTGCCGTCCGGAGCAGGTTACGAAATGATCTTCAACGCAGCCCAGGTCTCCGGCGACAAGCGCAAACAAATATGCAGGCTTTGGATGAGGGTCGACCCAAAGATTGTAGAAACGGCCATCTTCCAAGTTGCCACTTTCAACGAGGTTTCCGTTGGAAAGCATCACGGGATATTTTTGAGGGTCACCGATAATCTTGGTTGTGAATTTTGCCATCACATCGGGGCGGTCGAGAAAATACGTGATTTTCCGAAACCCTTCGGCCTCACACTGGGTGCAGAAGTTGCCACTGGATTTATATAAGCCTTCTAATGCTGTATTTTCCTGCGGCTTTATCTGCGTGATAATCGTTGCTTCAAAAACGTCAGAAGGGGCAAGAAAGCTGATTTCATTGCTCGAAAGTGTATAGTCTTGTTTTTCCAGCGGGACACCGCCAATACTGATGCTCTCAATTACAAGATCTTCACCATGCAGGTGAACCTGTTGGCTTTTGTCCGTTTGTCTGGAAAATTTCAAGTTGGACGTGACCCGCGTAACGTCTTCTCCCAGTTCAACGATTAGGTCTATATGGGTGATTGTGAAGGCTGTTTGCTGATAGTCTTTTAGGTAGATTGTCGCTGGAGAAGTTGAAGACTGAGACACGATGTATCCTTTAGCGTTTGAGATACTCTTAGGATAAACACTATGCGGTGTGTTTCAAGCCATGGATATTGAATAATGTGTTCGGTCAGCTGAGAGGGGCAGAGTGTGATTGTGGTGTTAGCGCAGCAGTTTGGGGATAAATCTGCTTTTCAGGTTACCTCTTCACATGGATTCGTAAGTTACGTCTTGCCAACTGGGAAACAGTGCCTATAACTCTTTTCTTCGACTTAATTAGGAAATGAGTTAGAAAAGTCGAAAATTAGATTATGAACTGAATTTTTGAGGATACTGTCATGTTTAGAGGATCAATCACTGCGCTCGTCACTCCTTTTACTGGAGAGAGTGTGGATGAAAAGGCGTTTCAATCCTTCGTTGACTGGCAGATAAAATCCGGAACAAAAGGTCTGGTTCCTGTCGGCACAACTGGCGAGTCGCCGACATTAAGCCATCCAGAGCACGACCGCGTTGTTGAGCTGTGCATTGAAGCTGCGGACAAGCGCGTCCCTGTTATGGCGGGTGCTGGATCAAATAATACGCTTGAGGCAATTCGTTTGTCTCAGCATGCGCAAAAAGCGGGTGCAGATGCTGTGCTTGTTGCGATGCCATATTACAACAAACCTTCGCAGGAAGGCATGTATGCGCATTATGAGGCGATCAATAACGCTATTGATATTCCGATCTACATTTACAATATCCCAGGACGAAGCGTCGTTGATATGACGCCAGAGACAATGGGCGAGCTTGCAAAGCTTAAAAACATTGTAGGTGTTAAAGATGCGACAGGTGATGTTTCGCGTGTATCGCTGCAGCGTCATTTCTGCGGTGGGGATTTTGTGCAGATTTCTGGTGAAGATGCGACCGCAATTGGCTTTAACGCACAAGGTGGGGTTGGCTGTATTTCGGTAACGGCAAATGTTGCGCCGGCGCTGGCATCACAAATGCAGGAAGCTACACTTGCTGGTGACTATACAAAGGCTGTCGAAATTCAGGATAAATTGATCCTGTTACATCGGGCGATGTTTATGTATCCAAGCCCGGCACCTGCAAAATATGCTTTGTCGTTATTGGGACAATGCAAAGATGATATCAGGTTGCCACTGGTCAATGTACCTGAGGCGGCTAAGCCAGTTATTCAGGCTGCGCTGCGTCATGCGGGCCTGCTAGATTAGGAACTAAAATACCAGTAAAATGGCTGAAAAAGTAATCGCAGAAAACCGGAAAGCACGTCATAATTATTTCATTGAAGATGATTATGAGGCGGGCATTATGCTGCAAGGTACGGAGGTAAAAAGCCTCCGTGCCGGCGGTGCCAATATTCAAGAGTCCTACGCGTCTTTTGAGCATGAGGGGCTGTATCTGGTGAATGCGCATATTGCTGAGTATGGCTTTGGTAATCGCAACAATCATGATCCCTCACGCCCGCGGAAGCTTTTGCTACACAAGAAGGAACTGGCGAAACTCTTTGCGCAAGTTCAAAGGGCAGGAAAAACAATTGTCCCGCTGTCCCTGTATTTTAATGAGCGCGGAAAAGTAAAAGTTAAACTGGGTGTTGCGGCTGGTAAAAAGCAGCATGATAAGCGCCAGACCGAGAAAAATCGGGATTGGGACCGTGAAAAGCGCCGTCTGCTCAAAGTTGATAACCGCTAAGCTCGCTTTACTGGAGGGTGTGGCCTTCCGGAAAATGAATGTCTTTTAGATCAATTTTCTGTTTAAATTCAACACCTAAGCACTGATTTTTTTTCCAAACCACGCGGGCATTGTAATCTTCTTCAAGAAGCACGGGCGAGCGTAAGGTCACTGTGGTGCCAATTGGAACGTCCAAGTGAAGCCAAATACGGGCGCCGCCTTCACTGAAATCAACCACATTGCCGTTATATCGACTTTGTTCAACCACCAGAGTTGCAGGACAATTGATCAAATGTCTGCCATGTTTGCGGTTGGATTTATGGAGGGTGTCTTTATCCAAGGCAACCATTAGACTGTCAGAGGGAAGTGCATTGTATGCACGCGGTGAATAGTCACTGTCGTTTTTCTCTTTTTCCAAAACAGAGAAATGAACTTTCTCCGTTCCCGGGAATTGACTGCGGGAGAGGTGTGTGTCAGCACGGCCAACTTTGCGAAGGGCCTGTGAGCGCACAAACTTTTGAAGAATTTTATCAGATAACCTTGGTTCGCTCAGGCACCCCATTGCATCAGGGGTGCTCAGATCATCAATCTTCTGCTCATCAAAAGACAAGCCTTCTTCTGAGGCTTTGTTGAGGAGCCATTGAAATGCAATGTCTGATAGTCGGCTGTCCCGCTGCCCACCTGTCACGTTCGCATGATCGCCAGCAAACCAGACTTGTTCAAGTTTTCTGATTTCTTCGGATTTTACGCCAGTCCAAATATGCGGTTTGTAGGAGGGGTTAAATTCATCCAGAGCAAAGGCCTGAAAAGCGGTTTGCGCAGAGGCGCATACATTTTCGGAAAGGAATTCGCCCCATAAAATGGAAAGATTTCGAAGCCCCCGGACGGGAACACCGTGCGAGCCAACTGTATCCCAGCATCCAATAAACCGAATGGGAACTTGGCGTGATTTGAAGCTTGCGCGTAGATCCAGGCCAGACGGGCCGCGGCGGGCAGAGCCTGTCAGACGGCTATAGTTATAGGCATTTGAAATTTTATCGAGCGAGTCTGTCTCAATTAAACCGGCGACACTGATCATATAGGCAACATACTGGAGGGCAAATCCACCGCGACCGGCGCCAATCAGGTAAATTTCATCGCCTGGAATGTAATTTTGTGCAAGAAATTCATAGGCTTGGAATACTTCATGGCGAAGCCCAAATCCCAAAGTCCGGTTTAGCCATCGGACAGGAGACCATTTCGTTTGGAAATCATTTTGTAACAAGCTGATCTGGCGCTGACCGCTGAGCGTTTCTTCGCGCAGGCATTTTGCTGCCAGGGTTGCGTTTCCCTGAACCGGTCTTCTTTTGCTACGAAACTGTGGTCGTCGCCAACTATGATCATTAAAAACGATCAACTTGCGCATCAAAAATTTCTCCCATATTTGGGAAGTTTAGAACAAAATAACAGCACAGATTTTGGATTCACGCACGTTACATAAGAACAGATTATACTACAGTTTAAGGTTTAATATTTGTTTAAAACTGAGTGACAATACATGGTACGGGGTACATAGAAGGTAGGTAATTCGTATCTCAAATTCAAATTTTTAAGAAACAAGACAAAAATTTGCCGTTGAGATCTTGCTGTATAATAGCAGGGCGTAAGATTTTCGCTTACTATTTCTTTTTATGCGGTTTCCTCAAACTCTTCGTATTCATCAAGGTCATCATCAAGATCATCGTCGTCCCGTTTTTGGCTGACGTGGTTTACGATTGTCGTCATGTCTTTGAGATCCATAAAGAAATCTGCCTGTCGGCGCAGCTCATCGGCAATCATGGCTGGGTTGGTTTTGACTGAACTGACAACTGTTACGCGAACGCCTTTGCGTTGAACGGCTTCGACAAGACGACGAAAATCACCGTCTCCTGAAAATAGGACAGCATGATCTATTGAACCGCTTAGTTCCAGCATGTCGATGGCAAGTTCGATATCCATATTCCCTTTAACCTTGCGGCGTCCGGTGGGATCTGTGAACTCTTTTGCAGGTTTGGTGACCATCGTGTAGCCATTATAATCGAGCCAATCCACCAATGGGCGAATAGGGGAGTAATCTTGATCCTCGACAAGAGCTGTATAGTAAAAAGCGCGGACTAGTCGGCCTTTACCAGCAAAGTATGAAAGTAGTTTCTTGTAATCAATTTCTACGTTTAAGGCTCTTGCAGCTGCATATAGATTTGAGCCATCAATAAATAGAGCTATTCTTTCCTCGGGATAAAAAGACATTATACTATTCCAATAAATTGTTTTTATTTTTTTATGTCGTATTTTCGAGCATTATTGAAATAAATTCCAGTATTTTTATGTTTGGTGGAAAATTTCTTCATTAGTTTTAGTTGATTTAACAGGTTGATTGGCTTGCCATGATTTTAATTGCGATGGGCGCTAACTTGCCGCACCCTCAGTACGGAGATCCCATAAATACACTGATTGCGGCTCGTGCAGAACTTGGGAAATTGGGTGTTCAGGTTGAGGCCACTTCAAGCTGGTACCGAACTGCGCCTGTTCCTGCATCCGATCAACCCTGGTTTGTAAATTCTGTTCTGAGCGTGTCTTGTAATCTGCCGCCGGAAGAATTGCTGGCAGTCCTGCATGAAATTGAAGAAAAATTTGGCCGTGTTCGAGTTGACAAATGGGAAGCCCGAATTCTGGATCTGGATCTACTCGCCTACAATAATCTTGTCACTGAAAACCAACAGCAGACAGCGGGGTTGGTCTTGCCGCATCCACATATGCAGGCACGGGCATTTGTTATGGTCCCGCTTGCAGAGATCGCCCCGAAATGGCGACATCCCGGCTTACAGAAATCGGCGGACGAGCTGGCAGCATTGATCGCAAACGAACAGCCGTTTGAGCTTATTGCAAGTGATCTGGAAGAGGAATCTCCTCATTTGCCGTAAAAAAACGAAAAAAAACGTAAAAAAGAAAGAGTTTGGCTTGCTTATTGGCCGTCAAACGAATATCTAGAGGGGCTAATCACAGACTATTGGAGTATTGTTAATGGCTCGCGTCACCGTTGAAGATTGTGTACAGAGAGTTCCCAACCGTTTTGAACTGGTCCTTTTGGCTGCCCGCCGTGCGCGTGGTATTGCCGCCGGTTCTATGCTGACTGTAGATCGTGATAACGATAAAAACCCAGTGGTTGCCCTGCGCGAAATTGGTGATAATACAATTAGCACTGATGAACTTCAGGACAACCTGATCGGCAGCTTGCAGCGCCGTGTTGAAGTGGATGAACCTGAAGAGGACAATATGGCCGCTTTGATGAGCTCTAGCAGCGAGTGGGCTGGTGTGGTTCAGGAAGAAGAGCCAGTAGAGACATTTTCTGCTGAAGAAATTGGTGCTAGCGAAGTAACACCAGCAGACGATGCAACGGATACAAAGGAAGATCCGTTCGCTTAATGCGGTGCACCTAAGATTTTGAAAAAGAGGGGACATCGGCCTTTAAATGGTATGCTGGTGTCCCCATTTTTATGTATACTGGGCTAGAAGTTTATTGGTTGCCTGGCCTCGGATTACTAAATGTTACGTCAAGTTGAGCTTGTAGAACGCGTTCTGAGTTATGATCCACATGCGGATGAGGATCTGCTTAACCGCGCATATGTTTTTACAATCAAAACACATGGCAGTCAGGTTCGCGCATCCGGGGATCCTTATTTCTCTCATCCTATCGAAGTCGCCGGTATTCTAACAGAGCTTAAACTGGACACAGCCACTATTGTGACCGCTCTTTTGCATGATACCATTGAAGACACCGTCGCAACACAAGATGAGATTGAGCAAAATTTCGGGCAGGAAATTGCCGTTCTCGTCGATGGTGTCACAAAGTTATCCCAGCTTGAACTGCAATCAGACCGAACAAAGCAGGCAGAGAATTTCTCAAAATTACTGCTGGCAATGTCAAACGACATCCGGGTGCTTCTTGTTAAACTCGCCGATCGTCTGCACAACATGCGAACGCTTCATTTCATCAAGAATCCTGAGAAGCGCAAACGCATTGCAACGGAGACTATGGAAATTTATGCGCCCCTTGCTGAGCGTATTGGTATCCAGAATTTTCGGGACGAGCTTGAAGATCTTGCCTTTGTTGAATTGAATGATGAGGCGCGTAAGTCGATTTTACGCCGGCTGGAATATCTTCGCGAAGAGGGGGAGGATCTTGTCACTAAGATCGTTGCTTCTCTAAAAGATGATTTGAACGATACTGGGCTGCAGGTTGAAGTCTCAGGTCGTGAAAAACGTCCTTACTCTATTTGGCGCAAAATGGAGCACAAGAACGTTACGTTTGAACAGCTCTCGGACATTATTGCTTTTCGTATCGTTGTCGCAAATGTAGAGCAATGTTACCACGTTCTGGGCAATCTACATGCAAAATACTCGATGGTTCCGGGGCGTTTTAAAGACTATATTTCAACACCAAAGCGCAATAATTATCGCTCTATCCACACCACCATTATTGGCCCTGAACGGCAACGAATTGAAGTGCAGATCCGTACAAAAGAAATGCACGAAACAAACGAATTTGGTGTGGCAGCTCATTGGCAATATAAACAGCAAATTGGCAGTAAAGTTCAGGAAGGGCAGCAATATAGATGGTTGCGGGAACTTCTGGAAATTTTGGAAGAGGCCTCTGATCCAGATGAGTTTCTGGAGCATACAAAGCTTAACATGTATCAGGACCAGGTGTTCTGCTTTTCGCCAAAAGGGGATTTGATTTCACTGCCTGCTGGCAGTAGCCCGGTTGATTTTGCGTATGCGGTTCATACGAAAGTTGGGGATACCTGTGTTGGCTCAAAGGTCAATGGGCGACTGGCGCCGCTTCGAACCATTCTGAAAAATGGCGATCAGGTAGAGATCTTACGATCTAAAAATCAAACTCCATCCCCAACATGGGAGAATTTTGTTGTTAGTGGGAAGGCGCGTTCAGCTATTCGGCGATTTACGCGTCAGCAACAACGAGATCAATATATTGAGCTTGGAAAGTCCATTGCTGAGAAAGCATTCAGGGTCGACAATAAACCCTTTACAGAGAAGGCATTGTCGCCTGTTCTGAAGGTCTGGGATCTCGATAATATCGAAGAAATATACTATTCCTTGGGGGATGGGACCCACACAGGGCGACAATTGCTGGATATTATTTTCCCCGGCGAAAAATCCAAGGATAGTAATGACAATATTGTTCCGCTCAACCGGAATAAAGCACAAAAGCGTAAGCATGAGCATGCGGTTCCCATCCGCGGTCTTATTCCGGGAATGGCCATGCATTTCGCCGGGTGCTGTCATCCGCTGCCAGGCGATCGGATTGTCGGCATTGTCATGACCGGAAGAGGTGTCACAATCCATACCATTGATTGTGATACGTTGGAGCAGTATTCAGAGGTTCCCGAACGTTGGCTTGATGTCTCTTGGGATACAGATCAGCAGGAAGCCGCGATGCAGGTTGGGCGGGTTGGTATTGTTATGGCCAACGAGCCTGGCGCATTATCCAGTGTGACCTCAACGATCGCGGCCAATAAGGGTAATATAAATAATCTAGTGATTTCAAATCGCAGTTCAGACTTTTTTGAAATGCGTGTTGATATCGAAGTTAGGGATGTTCGGCATCTAACAAATATAATTGCTGCTCTTCGCGCTGATCCCGTTATCAGTTCTGTCGAGCGGTCCAGTGGATAGGAATTTCGAAACGTATGACACCAGATGACGTATTAAATCATTTTCGGGAAACGAACGCTCTCTTGGAAGGGCATTTTTTGCTGAGCTCAGGGTTGCATTCGGACCGGTATCTTCAATGCGCAAAAGTACTGATGTATCCAGACCGCGCTGCAGCTTTATGTCGGGCATTGGCTGATAAAGTTATCTCGTCGCTGGGCGAGGGGGCCGTAGATGTTGTTGTTGCACCGGCTATGGGCGGCGTCGTCGTTGGCTATGAAATGGCCCGGCAGTTAAAGGTACCGGGTATGTTCACAGAACGCGTCGATGGGAAATTTACGTTCCGCCGTGGTTTTGAGCTCGAAAAAGGCGCACGCGTGATTATGTCTGAAGATATTATCACGACAGGTAAATCCAGTCGGGAATGTATCGATATTATTAACGAAGCGGGTGGTAATGTCGTTGGTGCGACTTGTCTGATTGATCGATCAAATGGAACTGCGGATGTTGGTGTTCCAATTTTTTCCCTGATGCAGATGGACGTGAAAACCTATCCGGCAGACGGGCTTCCGCCTGAGCTTGAGAAAATTCCAGCAATTAAGCCGGGAAGCCGAAACCTGAAATAAAGAAGACCGTGAATGTTCAAACGCCGCGAAAGGCCATCTAAGCTACGCAGAGTGCTGGATTTTTTCTGGCCGTCGATAGGCTTTAAAAGATCTACCCAGTATTTGGGGTACCGCTTGGCGCGGTTGCCTGGCACGCCTTATTCATTGGCGGCAGGGTTTGCATTTGGCGCGGCGTTGTCTTTTACGCCCTTTGTAGGGCTTCATTTCGTGCTTAGCGGTTTGTTTGCATGGATATTTCGTGCAAATATTCTGGCGTCTGCCATTGGAACGGCGGTTGGAAATCCTTGGACTTTTCCCTTCATTTGGGCCGCAACTTATAACACGGGACATTGGCTTCTTGGGAACTATGGACTTCAGGAAAGTAAGTTTTCAGCGGGTACAATGGACGTCTTTTTCCATAGTTTGATGGAAAATGGTTGGCAGAGTGTCACAGACATATTCAGTGGCGTTATCTTTCCAATGATTGTGGGATCCATTCCGCTTTGCATTGTGGTTTGGATTCTTTTCTACTATCCCTTACATAGATTAATTCGGAACTTCCATATTAAGCGTGCTGAAGCTTTAATGGCATCAAGGTTTAGAGAGCAACAGCGTATGCTTGACAGGCAATTACAGGTCAATAGGAATGAGAGTGTGAAATGACTGATTTGCGGCTTGGTATAAATATTGATCATGTTGCGACAATCCGTAATGCCCGAGGTGGACGTCATCCAGATCCTTTGCGTGCGGCGAAGATCGCGGAAGCAGCCGGTGCAGATGGTATCACGGCTCACTTGCGAGAAGATCGCCGGCATATTGCAGATGATGACATTCGCTTATTGTCTGAAAATTTATCAATTCCGTTGAATTTTGAAATGGCTGCAACTGATGAAATGTTGGGGATTGCACTTGCGCATAAACCGCATGCAAGTTGTCTGGTGCCTGAAAAACGCGAAGAAAGAACGACAGAAGGCGGGCTTGATGTCGCTGGAAATCATAATTCTCTGAAATATTTTGTGAGCAGCCTTAAAAAAGAAAATATTCGTGTCTCTCTTTTCATCGAGCCAAACGTTAAGCAGTTAGAAGCGGCAAAAATGCTTGAAGCCGATATTGTTGAACTGCATGTTGGTCCATATTGTGATGCCGAGAGCGGTGATTTACGCAAACGTGAATTGGACAAAATACTGGAGGCCGCAAAAATTGCCGATGAACTGGGCATCGAATGCCATGCCGGGCACGGTTTAACATATGATACGGTTGGTCCAGTTGCGGCTATTTCGAATATGCGAGAATTGAATATTGGTCATTTTCTGATTGGTGAGGCGATTTTTGTTGGATTGGAAGAAGCAATTCGCAAAATGCGAAAACTAATGGACGAGGCGAGGGCTTAGGTCTAAATGATCATTGGTATGGGAAATGATATCATCGATATCCGGCGGATAGAGAAAACGCTGGAACGGTTTGGTGATCGCTTTATCAACCGTATTTATACGGATGTTGAAATTGCAAAGTCTGAACGTCGACGTAATCGTGTTGAATCCTATGCGAAAAGATATGCCGCAAAAGAGGCTTGTTCCAAAGCGCTTGGAACGGGTTTTCGCAAAGGTGTTTTCTGGAAGGATATGGGGGTTGTCAATTTGCCCACGGGGCGCCCGACATTTAAGCTCACGGGCGGTGCTTTGGAGCGACTGGACTTTTTAACGCCCAGTGGTATGCAAGCCATTATACATCTGACGATTACAGATGAACCACCACAAGCACAGGCGGTAGTGTTGATTGAAGCGCTCCCTTTGGGTTATGCGGAAAATTGAAATAAAATTCTTATTAAAAGACATAAGAAAAATTAGTTAGGCTATTGATTATGAAAGAAAAAGTGGCGAAGAATGAAAGCTGGTTTGGCGAAACGGCAAAAACAGTAATTTATGCTGTTCTGATTGCTGTCGTAATCAGAACCTTTGCTTTCGAGCCGTTTAAAATTCCATCGGAATCGATGTTGCCAACTTTAAAAATTGGAGATTATCTGTTTGTCTCCAAATATTCTTATGGGTTTAGCAAACATTCATTTCCCTTCAGTGCGGCCCCCTTTGAAGGGCGTGTTTGGGGTGATTTGCCCGAGCGCGGTGATGTTGCGGTGTTTAAAAAGCCAATTGGTGAACCGATTGACTACATCAAGCGAATTGTTGGATTGCCGGGTGATCGCCTGCAAATGATCAATGGTGTTCTGCATATTAACGGTGAAGCCGTTAAGAAAGAGCGTATTGATGATTATGTGGATCGCGATTTTTACGGCAACGTTCGCCGGATTGAGCGGTACCGGGAAACTTTTGCGAATGGCAAGAGCTATATCACACTCGATATGAACCCAAATAGCAGCGCAGACAACACAGATGTATATGTCGTGCCAGAAGGCCACGTATTTGCCATGGGTGACAATCGGGATAATTCCACGGATAGTCGCTTTTTGAACCATGTTGGCTATATTCCCTTAGAGAATTTGGTTGGCCGGGCCGAGATTATTTTCTTCTCAATTGAAGGTGACAATTCGATTTGGGAAATTTGGAAACTTCCATTCGTAACCAGATGGGAACGTCTGTTTACAATTTTGTCGTGACATGACTGAGCGGATTAATCTGAACCCTTTGATGCGGGCGCTTGGTCATGCATTTAAAGATGAGGGATTACTGGAGCAGGCGCTGACGCATGGCTCACTTACGAAAAATCAGTCGCGCCGCAAAGGAATAGATGCTGACTATGAGCGGTTAGAGTTTCTGGGAGATCGCGTGCTTGGGATTACAATTGCCGATGAGCTTTATCGGCGATACCCAAATGCAGAGGCAGGTCAATTGTCCCGGCGTTATAACGCACAAGTACAAAAGAGTGCTCTTGCCGAAATCGCTGAACTAATGGATCTTCCCAACTATGTGCGAATTTCGGATGAACTTCGTGCCACGGGGGGCGCCAAAAATCCCTCGTTGCTTGAAGATTGTGTTGAAGCCTTGATCGCAGCGCTCTATCTGGATGGTGG
Source organism: Sneathiella sp. (assembly GCA_034669685.1). Lineage (GTDB taxonomy): Bacteria > Pseudomonadota > Alphaproteobacteria > Sneathiellales > Sneathiellaceae > Sneathiella. The sequence continues at coordinate 780,115 of JAXMOU010000001.1, read as the reverse complement.
AATGCCCGCGGCAAAAGCATTTATCGTAAAATTCTGGTGGCCTCGTTTTGATGCTGAAAATGCGGCGAAAAAAGATCCAAAATCCGCATTGCAGGAATGGGCGGCAAAAAATGGACGACCTTTGCCCGTTTATTCTGTCATTCGGGAAGAGGGACCTGATCATAATCCAGAGTTTACGATTGAGGTCACTGTTGAAGGGTGCGAGCCGCAAACGGCAATCGCATCTTCAAAAAGAGCTGCAGAAAAACAGGCAGCAAAATTAATGTTGAAAGAAGTCAGTCATGGATAACGCAGATACCACTGCAGCGCAGACCAAATGTGGATATGTAACGCTTATTGGTGCCCCTAATGCCGGCAAGTCTACGCTTCTTAACCAATTGGTTGGCGCAAAGATTGCGATTGTGTCGCCAAAAGTTCAGACAACCCGAACTCGGGTCACGGCGATTGCAATTGAAGCAGAAACTCAAATCATCTTCGTTGATACGCCTGGTATTTTTATGCCCTCCCGCCGCCTTGAGACTGCGATGGTCAATGCGGCATGGGACGGGGCCAAGGATACAGACGTTCTGGCTCTGTTGGTCGATTCCAACAAGGGAATCACCAAAGATGTCGACCGTATCATTGAAGGATTGGAAAAATCGGGGAAACGCGCTCATTTGATCCTGAACAAGATCGATATGATTAAAAGAGACAAATTACTGGGTCTGGCGCAGCAGCTGACAGGCAAAGGTGTCTTTGATGAAGTGTTTATGATCTCGGCCCTCAATGGAGATGGCGTTGCCTATTTGCGTGAAACGCTGGCCAAGCAATTGCCTGATGGCCCTTGGCTATTTCCTGAAGATCAACTGGCCCTTGCGCCCATGCGAAACCTCGCTGCTGAAATTACCCGCGAGAAATTATTCCTGAGAATGAACCAGGAGCTTCCTTATTCCCTGACGGTTGAGACGGAAAAATGGGAAGATCGCGCCGATGGGTCGGTTAAAATTGATCAGGTTATTTATGTCTCCCGGGAAAATCATAAACCGATGATTTTAGGTAAGGGCGGTCAGATGATCAAAAAGATTGGCGAGCTGTCTAGGGTTGACCTGGAGGAGGCTCTTGGGTGCCGGGTGCATTTATTCCTGTTCGTGAAGGTTCGGGAAAAATGGCTGGATGATCCTGAGCGCTATCATGAAATGGGTCTTGATTTCCCTAAATAACCTCAATTTTCGCCCTTGCTTGAATTTGCAGTTATCAAAATAATTTTTGAAGCATTAGAAAAAAATAATTTCGGAAAGTATTTTTTAAGAATTTACTCCTCATCATAGCACCTACGGAAGGACAGAAGTTAGCCAACCGAATGTCAACTAGGCACTATTGTTGTAGGAGTTTATCATGGCGGAACTGGATAGAGATTATATTGCAACTTTATCAGCAAAGGCGGATGCGGGTTCGGCAGAAGAACAGTACCGGACAGGCCTTTTATATGCCTTTGGTGAAGGCGTCCCTGTGGATTTGGTGACAGCGCATAAATGGTTGAACCTGGCGGCGATGAACGGCGTTGAAGAAGCGCGTGACTTCCGGGCTGAGATTTCAATGGATATGTCTCCTCAAGAAATCGCGGCAGCGCAAAGATTGGCACGTGAATGGCGTCTTACGCACTAAGACCTCGCCACTTTTTGTGGCACGATTTGCTTTAACGATAGCTCATCCAAGTTGAAATTTTTTTTATGAGGCAACCACTTGTGGTTCGTGAATGATCCGGTATTTAGGAAATTCTACGCGAACGGTGGTTCCTCTGCTTGGTTCACTTTTAACCTCTACTTTTGCGCTGTGAGCATCGCTGAAGCGCTTGACGAGGGTTAGTCCCAACCCTGTTCCTTCAGATTTTAAGTTCTGTGCGATCTGGCTTCGTTTAAACGGTTGGAATAGATGGGGAATAAATTCGGGCTCCATACCAACCCCATCATCTTTTACACACAGAACAATTTTCTGCCCCTCCAGATTCCAGTCAATGGATACTTTTCCGCCCGGATTTGAAAACTTCACCGCATTACTGGCTAAATTGACCAAGATTTGTTTTAGACGAATTGGATCGGCCATCAGGCGAAGATGTCGCGGATTGATGGAAGATGTCACCCATATGTCTCGCTGATTTGCTCTCGCTGTCAGCATGGTCCGGCACGATTGCGTAATCTGATACAGATCTGTGGTTTGCTCGTTAAGCTGAATTGTACCTGCTTCAATTTTTGCCAGATCAAGCAGTTCGTTAATCAAGCTTAGAAGATGGGCGCCAGCGCCTTCTATGTCAGAGGCATATTCTTTATAACGGCTATCCGTATGTTCGCCATACACCTCAGAGGCGAGCAGGGAGGAAAAGCCGATGATGGCGTTTAAAGGGGTTCGAAGTTCATGGCTCATATTTGCCATGAAGTCCGATTTTGCTCTATTGGCAAGTTCTGCAAGCTCTTTCGCCTGAAGAAGGAGTGTTTCTCTCTCCTTCATCTCAGTGATGTCGCTTTGAATGGAAACAAAACCGCCATTGGAAGTTGGGCGATCGGTTGTTTTAATCCAACGGCCATCCTTCAGTTTGACAACAAATGAGCCTTTTAGGGATTTACGATAGTCTGCTTTTCGCTGAAGATACTCTTCGTCTGAGCCATATTCATCACCGACAGCGACATTGCCGTGTTTAACGTCAATCTCACCCAGTGCTTTAAAATGGACCCCAGGGGTGGCTTCTTGTTCTGTATAGCCATAAAGTTTTCGAAACTTGTCATTACAAGTTACGAGAAAGCCGTCTTTGTCATAAATGACGAAAGCTTCTGAAATGTTATCAAGTGCATCCAAAAGGATGTCCTTGAACTCCAGACTTTCTTGCATAATGCCCCCTAGAATTGGTTATACTCTTGTAGCACCCCTCAACAAGAGTAACGGAACTCAGGTTTACCATCTATAAACCTAGGAATAGTCTAGGTCTTAATCGTTAAGGGAGTCTTAACGGGACGTTTTTTACCTAGCAAAATGGTCGCTTGTATACAACTATAGGTTGCTGAAAATTTCGAATATCGGGCAGGGACGTGCTGCATTGGATTGTGCCATCAACGAATTATTTTAATCGTCCTTTCAAGTCTAACGGCCAAGCGTTAAGGGCGATCGCTAAAGATCAAAAGCTCAAGCTTCGGTAAAAAATACGGAATCCTAAAAAAGGGGTTGCAACCGAATTAAAATCTGCCATATTTGCGCCCGAACGGTGAAGTGGCCGAGTGGCTGAAGGCGCTCCCCTGCTAAGGGAGTATGGGGTTAATAGCTCCATCGTGGGTTCGAATCCCACCTTCACCGCCATAATCTTCCGATGCGATATCTTCTTTTAAAATCAATATGTTGTAAGTGTTGGTGAAAATGCTTCCCCACACGTTCACCCCATATATAAGTATTAAGGTGGATAGCTAGCTGCATGGGCAGGTGGTTTAACTTGATGCGGGGCGGGCGGAATGAGAAGGGTAGGTAGGTGACCCTGTTGATATTCGAGTCTCACAGAAAAGGCTGTAAATTAGCCTAAGCCATTTGAGAGTAGAATTGGGAGTAGACCTTTGGGGAACAGTTCTGGTCCAGCTGCATTAACTGTTTCGAGATCATACCAATGAGCCATACATTCTGTTCCATTGTGCTCGGAAAAATAAATTTGTTGCAGCTGATATAACTCCCTATTAGCAAGCTCTACCTGGCACAGGAAAACGATCTCATGCCCAATAATATCATGATGGGTGTAAATGTTTTCGAGCACCTCATGTTTCTGACTGAGTGTGATGGGGGTTCCCAGCTCTTCAAGGAATTCACGTTTAAGTGCAGCTTCCCATGTTTCGCCGAATTCAACAGTACCACCTAAAGGGCGTATGCCTGTCAATTTTCCTTTGTCATCATAAACGTCTGAAGCGAGTAGCTTATTGTTTTGCAGTACAATCCCTAGGGCCTTAACCATTATTGAACTGTGGGGTCTCCAGATACTCATTTTTTAAACCTTGTTTTTGCTTTGGGTTATCCCGGCCTTTCCGGCGGCACTTTTATGAAGAATTTATGAGGTCGGAGTCAGCCTCTCATAGAACCTTGATACTGAACACCCTAGTTTGATAATTGTTCGCTGCGCTTCAGTGACGTAACAAAAATATAACGAAAGGAGTTTGTTATGAAAAAAGCAACTTTGATGTGTGCAACAGCAATGAGTCTTCTGGTGGTAGGTGTTACCCCTGCCTTATCATCGGGGTCATCTGCTAACGCAACAGAGACAGCTAAACAAGGAATGACAACCCCATCAGCAAGCATGAACGAACTGGCTGCGCGTAAAATGTTTCTTACCGATCTGCACCACGCGCAACTCGCGATGCAGAATAAAGATAAGGTCGCAGCGGAAAAACATATTTCAGATGCCGTGCATAAGTTGAAATCCGTGGGTGGATATGATGGCAAAAAACCCCAGGGGATTATCCCTAAAGCCAAGGAAACGGCAGAAGAAATCATCGAGAAAGTAGATCCGACGGCTGAGGTCGAAGGAACAACCATGCCTTCGAAGCTATTTGATGAGCGGAAGGTGATTTCGCTGGAAATCGAGGGTGATGTTGAACCGGATGATCTTGTTTATCCCGTGTCTGCAAATGATCAGAATTTCGCCAAGGTTATGACTGAATCTAATCTGGAAGGTAAAAAACTGGAAGGGGCGAAGGTTCGCTATATTGCGCTTAAAGTCGATGCCGCATCCGCAGAAGCACGATTGCAGGAGGCATTGAAAGAAATCAAGTCTGATAACTTTTCAGAAGCCGAAGATCAAATTGAAGATGTGCAGGAATCCTTCCTGGAAGAGCGAGAGCAAATTGTTCCTGCTAAGTTGAGAGCCAAGGATAATATTTCCCTGACCCGACTGATGGTTCAAAAGGCTCAGTATGAAGCTGCGCGGGACAGCCTGGAAGAGGCTGAGGATGCCTTGGCAGAGCTGAAGGATAATAAACACAGCAAAGGTGCTGTTCAAAATATCCAAAGCGAGTTCAAAGAACTTGAAAAACAGATTGCCCAGCAGGACCCAGACCTTCTGGACAAGATTGATACCACGTTAGAGAAATGGTGGAATAGCTTGTCGTAACATTTCATGACACGACAGCAGAAAAGGGCGGCCAATGGCCGCCCTTTTTGGTGCTTAACACCGTAAATGAACTTCTGAAACCCTGAGAACTCGATTTTCTACGAGGGCATTGAAGCCTCATAATAATCGCGTTTGTCCGCAATGGTCAGGCGATGCAGTCGGCGTTCATACCCCTCATATCCGCCAGAGGCGCGATGAAGTACTGATCGGTTGTCCCAAAGAACAAGCATTTCTGGCTCCCATTTATGTTGATAAATAAATTCTGGTCGGCCTTGCCATTCTTTGAGCTCTGCTGCGAGATCGCGGGCTTCGTTTTCAGGTAACCCTTCAAAATCAACCACATACCCTCCACCAAATAAACCCGTTTTTCCGCTTTCCGGATGGCTGCGAACAATAGGGTGTTGCTGGATTTTGTTGGCCTCATCCGATACGACTATTCGCATGGCACCTTCGTCATTTGCATAGGCCCCATCGCGCGAATAGGCCAAGCGAGCGGAATGGATAGCGTTCAGATTTGCCAGTTTACGCTTCAGTTTTTCAGGTAAGGTGTCATAGGCCAGATGTTGATTGGAAAAGAAAGTGTCTCCTCCTTTCGGGGGGATAATAATGCTGTAAAGGCATGTTCCAGAGGGAGGGACGGGCATAAAGCTCCAGTCTGAATGCCAATTGTCGGCAAATATCCGGCCGGTTTCATTCGCGCGCCTGTGGACAGCCGCGATTTTTTCATGGCCGTCTATTGGTTTAAAAAAGGGATCATCTCCTATGGGGCCGAAATACTCAGCAAAACGGACCAAATGGTCATTTTCAAGCTTCTGATTTGGAAAAACCAACACATGATGATCCATCCAGGCTTTGCGAATTTGTTTAAGGTCAGCTGGATCAACAGACTTTGAAAAATCTACACCCGTAATTTCCGCGCCGAAGGGGGCATCCAATTCATTGACTTTAATCATGAGCGTTTCCTTATTTGTTGTTTTGTAAATCGGTATCATCAAAATAGTTGTTGAACAACAACTATTTCTATATGTTGTTATCAGTTTGATTTTTATTGTTAATTTAAGTGACGCTTTTTCAGTCTAGGATATTCAGATGGCCCCGCTGCGCAAAAACCCTGAAAGAAGAGCCGACTCAAATCAACGGATTATTCAGGCGGCAATGGAGTTGTTTGCCGAAAAAGGATATCAGCGAACAACGCTCATACAAATAGGGCAGCGGGCCGGTTTTACGGGAACGCTGGTGAGCAATCGTTTTGGGAGCAAAGAGCGCGTTCTACGCGCTGTTTTGGCGCAAATTCTGAACCGGTTTGAAGATCGCAAGGAAACACAAACGCAATCCGATGGAAATGTTACAGGCCGCTTGTCGAGATTTGTGGCTATGTATCTCAACGATGTTGCGGAGCAGGGGGCCAGAATTCAGGCGCTTTATGTTCTCATGGGGGAGGCTTTAGGGGCGCTGCCTGAAATTTCAGACGAAATTGTAAAGGTAAATACTGTTTTTCGCGAAGAGATTAGTGGCCTCATTCACGCCGGTATTGAGAAAGGCGAATTCGATCAAAGTTTGAATGTGGCTCTGTCGGCGACACTAATCGTCGGTCTTTTGCGCGGAATTGCCATGCAATTTCTGGCGGAGCGGGATCGATTGGATTTAAATCAGCTTATTGAACAGGCTCAGAAGGTTGTTCTAAAAATAGTTTGTGAATGAAGGATTTAACCAAAATTAGTCCGCTTTTTTCTGAGCTTTTTTAAAAAATATTTGCTTTGGATAGGCGGGAAACCAATTCGTCAGAATTGGGCCCGCAATGGCGAATGTTAATCCGACAAGAAACAGGCCGGATAATTCTTCTTCCAGCAAAATTGCGCCAAAAGCACTGGCAGCGACTGGTGCCAGGGGAACATATATGGCTGCTTTTGACGGGGTGAGTTGCTGCAATCCCCAGTTAAACAGGAAAAGGCTCACGGCGGCAGCGGGGCCAGCAAGATAGAAGATCCATAACCATGTTTGCGCGGAAAAAGTGGCAGTGACAGCGGGAAACCCCTCATTGATGGCAAAGAATAGGATAAAGACAGCTCCGGCAGACATGCTGATGATTGTTGCGTGCACAATCGAATGAAGCTTTAGCAAGCCTGAGGAAAAGGCATTGTAAAGAGAGCCGCAACAGACAGCCATAAAGAAGAGAATTTCACCGGTCCAGTTATCGGATCCGGGCTGGTTTTGAAATGCCTTCTCCCCAATCGCTAAAGAAACACCGATGATTGAAAGTGTTGCTGCAAATAAGTTTAGAAACGTGAGCCTCTCTCGACCAGCGATGGCCGCAAATATCATCGTCATGACCGGAATAAGCGAAAAAATAATGGCGCCCCGTGAAGCTGGAATCTGTTCCAGTGCTGTATTTACAAATAGATGAAAAAGTCCAAATTGGATAATCCCGAGCCCAATTAATACGAATATAATTCTGCGTGGAGGGCCCTTACGCGCAACAAATAACAATAACGGGAGTAGCATTAGGACCGCTAGACCGTACCGCAGAAACCCTAAAGTTGCTGGAAGTGAATGCTGTTCCATAATGATCCGGATCGCGACAAAAGACATACCCAGCATTACGGATGCACCACTCAAAGCTAAATGGGGGAGGTGTGCTGTTATGTTGGCGGTGTTTTTCACTCATTAATCCATTGATAATTCCGGCGTACACCGGAGCGTATCAACTTTTGTGAATTGCTGCTATCCTACTGATTGAATATCAGGTGCAATATTCCGGAGTCTAGCGAATTGGCAGCGCCTAATTTTTTTTTGAACCTTCTGAAACTCACAGACGACCAATGGTTATGATTGCAATTGATGCGATCTTGAAATTAAGCATTGAACGACATTGCGATGAGGAATTTGAGATGAAATTTGGTAAATTAACAATATTTGGGGCAGGGGCGCTTGCGCTGTGTGCTTTTTTAAACCCGCTGCAGGCGAAAGCCGATACAGCCTCTGTAGATGTTCTATCGACATCACTTGGGAGCATAGACGTTCTTAGCAATGGCTCGACATATAATGCACTGGCGATCCCGTTAATCAGTATGAACGCGCAGGTACGTGTAAAGTTAGATGCCCAAAAATCGGGGCGAGTTAAAAGCTGGAAGACCTGGATCAAGGTCAAATCGGAGAACGGACCTTGGGTTCAGTTTTCGAATAATTACGATTCTGCATCCTATTCAATGCCAAGACCGAAAACAGTAAACACCGTTGCCGTGATTAATGTCCCCTATGGAACGTTGCAGCCATTTGGCCTCGCTCAGTGCAATGCGATGTCGGCGAAAATGCGGAATGTCGGTATGTCTAATGCCCAGATTTTTTCCAAAGACAGGGCCATTGATTTCAATGTTCATGCTGCGATTTCCTTTGACATGTCGGGTGTTCCAGGAGAGAACATTGGTGAGGAAGTTAGGGAAAGCTACAAAAAACTTACAGTGAATTGCAAAGCAGAACCTTATAAGGGCCCGACGCGTAAACCGGTTGCCAAGCCAGACGGTCCAAGCCGGAATACAACCTCAATTAAAGATGCCTACCTGATAGTGGATGGCGTTAGCTTGAGTAACGGAACATGTAAATTAAATCTGTTCGGTAAGATTGTCGGTAAGGAAGAAAATCAGCAGATAAAATTCCGTTATAAAGATAAGACCGGAAAACAAAGTGACATCAAAACAGTCCTATCAGGTAAGGGCTTTACGCATCAGTTTAATCTTGTGGGTACAGGGTTGAAACAGGGTAAAATTTACATCGATGTCGAAGGTGAAAATTTTAATTCACGGCAAAAGAGTTATTCAGTCAATTGCACGGCCAACGCACCCGGTGGCTTTAATACTGGACCGACTGGTGGTGGCGGTGGTGCCGGTGCCTCAGCTGCGGGAACGGAAACGGTTCCACAGCAACCGAGTACAGCTCCCATAATGCCAGGGACATTGAAAGTTATTCCTCGTAAAGCTTTGAAAAAGCGTATGGATTAGTTCTTAAGGTTAAAAAAAAGCCTCCCCAAACTGGGAGGCTTTTCACTGTCTGATACAAGGCAGAAAGAAGTTACTTGTAGTAACCAACGCCGAAAATTAGATCACCATGCTTTTCTGTATAAGCTTCTTTAGGTGCGATTTTCTTTGTTTCAGGGTGAACCCACTGATATTCAGTCCATGCGCTGCCATTAGCTTTTGTGTTACTTGCATATTCTTTTACAAATTCTTTGCCAGTAGGGTCTTTAAGGGCCATTAGGTTACGACCGACGAGTTTTGCATTTGCCCCGTGAAATACCATTTCATCGGATGCTGTGCTTTGAATAAACACATAAAACTCACCGTGGTTATATTCGCCATCTTTAACAGCGAAATCTGCAAATGCTTTTTCCTGACCAACTTCTTTGTAATGTGCGATCGCTGCTTTCACAAGGTTCTCTGCTGTCGCTTTCTTGTCTTCTGCTTGCGCTGAGAATGTAAACGCAACAACGAGAAGTGTTGTAAATAGGGCGGTAAATTTTTTCATGTATAACTTCCTTACGGTGCAACCAACTGATTGCCATTTTGAATTTGTTTCAATTGGCAAATTAGTTGAAGGAAATTAAAAATAACTTAATTAGAGAGATCGAATTTTATTTTGTTAAAAGCCGACCTCTACCATCAATAACCTATTCGTAGTAACCCGTTGAGAAGATCAGGTTGCCATGTTTTTGCGAATAGACAACTTTGGGTTCAATCTTTTTCGTTTCCGGGTGCGGCCATTGATAGGTTGTCCATGTGCTGCCATTATTTTTAGCGTTTTCATACAGATCGTTCACAAAAGCTTTGCCTTCTGTGTCTTTCAGTCCCAACAGGTTTTTACCAACCAATTTCGCATTTACGGCATGATAGACATGCGAGCCAGTTTCAACTGACATAATGAAGATATAAAATTCGCCGTGATTGTATTTACTGTCTTTTACAGAAAAATCTGCATAGGCCTTTTCCTGACCAACTTCGTCATAATGAGCAATCGCGTCCTTCACTAGTTGTTCAGCCATTGCTTTACGATCATCTGCATATGTATTGAGTGAGAAAGTCACAAGAACAATTGCCAGAAGGGCAGCGTAAATTTTTCGCATCGATTTTTCCTAGTTATATAAATATAAGTTGAATATTTTAAATTAAGAAAATCAATTATACTTATTCCCTTAAATATTTCTTAAAAAAGGACATGAAAACAAGCGTTTGTAGGGTATTGCAGGGATTTTGTATAAATTTGTTAACGAAAATTAAGAATTTGTTTGGATTTGCGAGCGATATTCATTGCAGTTAGGCTAATATGGGGACTGGCGTTCATGTCACAGATCGCAAATAAAAAAAATGTCGTTAATTTGGCGCTACTTGCACTCGCTGTTCTATCATTGATCGCGATCGCATCTGATTTTAAGTCAGCCACTTCTGATGGGATAATTGTAGAGCCCGCGTTGGTATATGCAGTCGCAAGTTTGGAGGCAGGCAGTTAAGTCTGCTAAGCAAAAACCCAATCAACCCCACATAATCTGAATTTTTCACCCGGTACCTCTAGGCCGGCCTCTTTGGCGCGTTCAAGATACAGATCTGGATGATCTGTTTTAAGTTTGACGGCGCTAAAATGATCGTGCGTAGTTTGCCTGCCTTGTGCAAATTGGATTTCGCCGTGGGTTAAGGTGATATGGTTCTGATCAGAATGCACGGCCGCATTAAAAAGGGGTGCCCATTTTGAACATATGCCATCTGGGTCCGCGCATGTCATTGTTATTTCAGTTATATCCAGATCAGAATTAAGGTGCTTTTGCCAATTATGTCCCGCCCACTCATATGCATGTAGTCGGTTTTCGCCGCCTGTGTGGTGGTCAAATTCCAGCATGGTAATGCCTGTATCTTTTGGGCTGAGCTGTAGCAGATCCGCTTCGGGGGTTGAGCGCTCAAAAATAATGGCAATGTCTTGGCTCTGCGCCCGTGATTTCTGCTTCGCAACGTCGTCACAATCGAAAATAGCCATATATCCGCCAAGCCCCTGACTGCGTTTGAGGAAGCGGTGGACAGCCGTTTCTGCCTGAGTGGGGGCGACTAATTCAATGAAGCTCCCCCCAATGGCAAACATTGCATTTTCAAGGCCGAAATGATCAAGCCGAGAGCGATGGCAGGGCGGAACACCCAAGATTTGAGTGAATAAGGTAACGTCTTTTTCAAGGTCCAGAGTTGCGACGCAAATCTGGCGAAACCGGATATAGGGGGTCGCCGTCATTATGCATTACTCCGCTGATTGCTGCCGTAAAATTTCCCGTTCAACGGCGTCCAGCCGGTCTTTTCCAAAAAAGATTTCATCGCCAACAAACATCGTTGGGCATCCAAATGTCCCGCGCTCAACTGTTGCACTGGTGTTATCAATAAGTTGTTTTTTGACGTCGTCATCCTGAATACGTTTCAGGATATGGGCGGCATCAAAACCATGTGAGGTGAGGGCTTGTTCGAAGATTTCGAGGTCATCCATTTTGAGCGATTTTTCCCACATATCGGAGAGGATACCGTCAAAATATTCAACTAGAAAACCCTCTTGTTCCGCTACAATCGCGCCCCGCATCAATTGAACAGTGTTGAGCGGAAAATGGCTATTCATTCTGAAGTCAGTTAAATTGTGATCGCGAATAAATCGCTGGATTTCCAGGCGCATATAATCATTTTTATGGCGAACATCCTGGTTGGTCACAAAGGGCGCCTGATTGTTTGTGAGTTTGAAGATACCGCCTAGCAGAACAGGCACATATTTAAATTTGACGCCTGTGCGGGCTTCGATCCCCGGGATGAGTTTATGGCAGAAGTAAATATTTGGACTAGCAACATCAATGTGAAGTTCAGCAGTAACTGTCATGAGTGTGTCTCCCTTGTATTTTATTTATTTTTTATAGCGTAGGAAATCCTACCAGTTTTCCATCCATGGTCGCAGATCCAATTCAAAAGTCCAAGCGTCTTTCGGCTGGGAATGCAAGTGCCAGTAATTTTCAGCGATATGGTCCGGGTTCAAAATACCGTCCTGGTCTTTTAAGGCATATCTTTCCGGAAAATTATTTTTTATGAAGTCGGTATCGATGGCGCCGTCTACAATGACATGTCCCACATGAATTCCCATGGGGCCCAGTTCACGCGCCATGGATTGGGCGAGGGCGCGCAGTGCATGTTTTGAACCTGCGAAGGCACCAAAATTACGCCCGCCGCGAACACTGGCCGTTGCACCGGTATAGAGAATAGTTCCTGATTTCCGCTGTGCCATGCGAAGGGCGACCTCACGGCCACATAGAAAGCCCGAGAAGCATCCCATTTCCCAGATTTTATAATATTTTCGGGCACTTTCTTCCAAAATACTTGAGGGGACGTTAGCGCCGATATTAAAGACAAACACTTCGATAGGACCGATGTCATTTTCCAGCGTCTCCACAAGGGAGGCAACCTCGTCTTCTTTGCGGGCGTCACATCCGAATGCAATGGCTTCGCCGCCGGCATTTTGGATTTCATCGACTAAGGGAATAAGCTTGCCAGCATTTCTTCTGACGCAGGCTACAGTGTAGCCTTCTTTGGCAAAGCGCTTGGCAATTGCGCCGCCAGTTGCATCCCCGGCACCGACGACAAGTGCTACTTTTTTCTTCGGCATTTTTCAAACCTCGTGTTCGTGTTTTATCGTTTGGTTAAACGTTTTATTCTTTACTTGGCCTTAATTGATCGACAACTTTATCCGCTGTTTCTAAAGCGAGTTCGATCGCGATTTTTGCATATGGATCTTCTGACTGCTGACTTAACCCCACATATTTAAGATGCAGCGGATCTCCGCAACGGGCAATCATATCCACGGCCGTTTCCAGAAGGGGCGGTGAGGACTTTCCAATTCCCGACATATCCCGAAGCGCCCGGCGAATAGATTGTCTCTGGCTTTTTTGGGCCAGGTCGCACCCATCGGACGTCAGGACCTCGGGGGCCGTTAAGAGATAGAGGTTTTCTTTATTATAGGCCCGATAGCGATAGAGGTGATCTTCTAAAGCCTGCCTTGATTGATCGGGGGTCTGGGCCGCTCGCAGCGCATTTCGGGTATTTTCAAATAATCTTTCATAGCCAGTTGCCATAAATGAGAACGCGAGAGTTCCGGGATCCGGAAAATGCCGATAGACAGTTCCGCGCCCGAGCCCTGAGAGCTTTACGATTTCGGACATTGTGGGCAAGCGCGTGACTTTTTGCCGCGTCGCTTTATGAAACGCGTCCATGATCTGTTGCCGATTTTGGAGGGCGTCAATCCTAGCCACTTAAAAACCACCTAATGAGTTACAGTTAAATGTGGACATGTGTCCGTTTGTGCATTATACGGACATATGTCCACTTTAAAAGTGAAAAATATAAAATTTATGTCAGTATAAAAATAAGAACTGTCTTTAAGGAGAAATTCAGTGACTTTGCCTGCCCTGTTGAAAGATCGCCTTTCTGTTCCCGTGATTGGGTCCCCTCTCTTCATTATTTCAAATCCTGATTTGGTGATTGCACAATGCAAGGCCGGTATCGTGGGATCGTTTCCAGCCTTGAATGCACGCCCTGCTGAAGTATTGGAGCAGTGGCTTATCAAAATCACTGAAGAGCTGGATGCATATAATCAGGAAAACCCTGACAATCCTGCTGCGCCGTTTGCCGTAAATCAGATCGTTCATAAATCCAATGATCGGTTGATGCACGACGTAGAGGTCTGCGCAAAATATAAGGTGCCTATTACAATTACCTCATTGGGCGCTGTTGAAGCCGTGAACGATGCGATGCACGCGGCTGGCGGAATTGTCATTCATGATGTTATCAATAACCGTTTTGCGAAAAAGGCGATTGAAAAAGGTGCAGACGGTGTCATCGCTGTTGCCACAGGTGCCGGCGGCCATGCGGGAACCTTATCGCCAATCGCCCTTATTCAGGAAATTCGGGAATGGTTTGACGGTCTTGTTTTGCTGGGTGGGTCAATCGCAACCGGTGACGCAATCCTGGCGGCACAAGCCATGGGCGCTGATTTGGCCTATGTTGGTTCGGCCTTTATTGCGACCAAGGAAGCAAACGCAGATCAAGGCTATAAACAGGGTATTGTTGACTGTTCGGCTGACGACATTGTCTACACAAACCTGTTTACTGGTGTTCATGGCAACTATTTAAAGCCATCCATTATTAATGCGGGGATGGACCCGAATAACTTGCCCGAAAGTGATGCGTCAAAAATGAATTTCGGTTCAGGTGGTGGTTCGAAAGCAAAAGCCTGGAAAGACATCTGGGGCTGCGGTCAGGGAATTGGTGCTGTTAAAGAAATTCAGACCGCCGGTGAACTGGTCGCGCGTTTGAAGCAAGAATATGAGGCCGCGCGCCAACGTTTGCTCGCCTCTTGATCCCATTCATCCGTTTATGAGAGTGCAGGCGCTCAGGATTTAATATCCAACAGAGTGGCCTGCATTTCATCTGCGGTAATAATTGATTTTATATTGGCTTCATAAGTTCGCTGGGCGATCTTGTTGTTGACCAGCTCTGTGGCCAAATCAACATTTGGACTTTCTACATATCCATCATCTGAAGCATAAGGATGCGAGGGTTGATAGGAGAGGGAGGTCGCCGGATTGCGCTCTTTCACCGTAACCTCTGGGCCACCGGATGGTCCTGTGAATTGCACAGCATCAACGGGCTTGTAAGCCGCTTCAGCGCCAGTTGCGCCGGGCTTTCCAACCGTATTCATGTTGGCAATATTGCTAGCCCCAACTTCCACGCGTCGGCTGGCAGCATTCATGCCTGATAGTGCAGAATTCATAATTGAAGACATTCACATCTCCCAATACATAAAATTTTAAATAAACTTTATACGAATATTTAAATCACAATATACACTTTATGGGGGCAAAATGTTAAGAAATGATTAATTTCTTATGAAGGTCAGCTCAACTCAACAGGATCATTGCGACAGTCATAACCAGCAGCAACGCCATAACAATATTGAACGCTTTAAGCGCTTTTGGTGAAGACAGAAACCGTTTTAGCTGCGTTCCTGCAATAACCCAGAATAAAATCGCAGGCAGGCTCACCAATGCATGTCCACCAACCAAGAGCGCAATATCTGTCGTCGTAACTGGACTACTTAACACGAATGCTGATGGGATTGTGCCTGCGAGGATCCATGCTTTTGGATTAATATACTGAAATAGGGCCGCTTCGATAAAGGTCAGCGGTTTGGCGACATTTGCGTTCGATATATTGCTGGATTGATAAATCCGCCAGGCCAGATAAAGCAGGTAAAGGCTTCCTGCATATTTCATGAAGGGCTGGATCATAGGAAAGTGCGTGAATATCTCACCCAAACCAAAACACACAATGGTTAGCATGACTAGAAACCCCAGATATACGCCTAGAAAATGGGGTATGGTGCGCTTAAATCCAAAATTCACTCCAGAGGATGCCAACATAATATTGTTGGGGCCCGGTGTGGCTGAGTTTATGAACGAGTAAGTAAGTAACGCGCTAAAGGCAACTGACATGTGGGGGACTCCTATATATGTCAGTAATATTGACCTATATAAAATATAATGTCAATATTGCGTGGATAAATTTCCACTTATTGCGTCAAAAGGTCTTTTAAGGCTTCAAGAAGCTTTGTTAAGTCTTTGTTTTTCCCCGTGAACGGTTCCTCATCTTCATAAAGGTTTTCAATTTGAAAAGAGGATTGGCTTATCACTATTGAATGGGAATTTCCGGTTATCTCGGATGTTGAATTAGTGGTTTTTTCGAGCTTGCTAAGTAACAGGTTAATAAAGGAAACGTCTTCCTGTAGTTCACTTTCAACAAATGATTTTAGGATTTCAAATCCGGGGGGCGCGTCAAATACAATCTGCCCTGTTTTTGTGCCGCGATACAAAGTAAAGGTCATTGGCTTACATTTTCATAGATTGGATAAGCCGTTACAATCCGGCCATCCTGCAATCGATAACCTTCAATTTGAAAGCCATACGCAGAAAGGCCTCGCCAGCGCCCTGCTTTTTGCGAGGAAGACTGCTGAATTACATCGATAATCGCTTTAATTACAGACGCCTTGCTCAGCGTTTTTGGAAATAGGCTTGAAAATTTGCTTTTCCATTGAGAGGTTTTAGGGTCAAAAATTTCGACAATTGCGGTATATACGCCATATTTGTTTGGTGCTGATAACAGCTCTTTTATCCGCGCGGAATAAGTTGTTGGATTCCGGCTTTCATAATGAAACCCAGTCGCCTTACCTTTTCGGTTAATCTCGCCTTCAAAAATATGCGTGAGGTTGAGCGGGGGAGTTGTTGCCGACCACCGGGCAGTATCTTTTGCCAGTACCTGCCCACAGGGAAACAGTAAAAGGCAAAAAAGAAGGCCGGCCAGCCGTAACGTCATGAGGGCGGGGCCCCATTCGCAAAGCTTTCAACCAGACTTTTCGCAACAAGATTCCAGCCATCTACCAGCACAAAGAAAATAAGCTTGAAAGGTAGGGCGATCATGACGGGAGGCAGCATCATCATACCCATGGACATCAGGATCGAGGCAACAACCATATCGATCACCAGAAAGGGGATGAAGAGCAGGAAGCCAATTTCAAAGGCGCGTTTGAGTTCACTGATCATAAATGCAGGGATCAGAACTTTTAAGGGGATTTCTTCAGGGGTCTGAACGTCTTCAGCCGCACTCATGTCCAGAAACAGCGAGACGTCTTTCTCCCTCGCATGTTTGAGCATAAAATCCCTAAAGGGTAGTGCTGTTCTCTCGAAAGCTGTCGGCTCATCAATCTCTTCGTTGATGAGTGGCAGAATTCCGTTGTCGTAAGCCGCCTCAAACGTTGGCGCCATAATGAACCCGGTTAGAAACAAGGCTAGCGAAATCATGACAACATTTGGCGGGGTCGTCTGGATACCAAGGGCACTTCTTAGAAGAGAAAGAACAACAATGAGCCGGGTGAAGGAGGTCGTGACGATAAGAATAGCCGGGGCCAAACTTAGCACCGTCATTAAAACGACAATCTGTACGATGCGTCCAGTTAACGGGCCCGCAGAATCTCCTAAATCAAGGCTAAGCGTCTGCGCAATTGCTTCGGCAGGGGTGAAAAAGGCAATTGCGCCCAACACCATTGTAATGCCTGTTAGGAGAGACAGTGATTTTTGCGTCCGAATAGTCTTTATCAACTGACCGATCATAGTGATGTTTTACCCTGGGTGTTGACAGACTTTAAAGGCGGTAACCTCGGTTCATGCTGTGCGTCATGTTCAGCAACGCCCTGCTTGGAATTGTTATCAGCCGCGATGTCATGATCTGCATCTTCTGTTTCGCTTAACTTTCGGCGAACGATTGGGATATCCGTCTCGATTACTGTGTCGCCATCGGGACCAAGCAATAACAGGTGTTCTGTATTGTCGCGTCTGATTAGAACCAGACGTCTTTTGGCGTCCAGCCCGATCATTTGCGTTATCGCCAGCCGTTTTTTGGTGTTTTTGGTTTTTTCAGCCATTGGAATGAAGCCAAATCGACGAACCACATAGGTGAGCAATCCGATTAAGCCCAGAACGAATACAAGAACCACTAGGTATTTTGCGTAAAGTAAAATATCCATCTCTTACTGCGTGTCCGTCCTATAAGTTATTGCGGTGATGGGAAAAATGATAATCCCCAACAGGCTTAGCCGTCCAGCATTTTGATCTGAGCGCCCATATCTTCATATTTTTTTTGAATTTCCTTTGAGAGATTGTCCAACAAATCCAGAATCTCTTCCAAGCCAGAAATCAAGCTGCCTTGAAGGTCTTTATCTAGTTTCTGGACATCAGTGTGAAGAACAAGCAGTCGATCCGGTAGTTTCGAAATATCAACAATCTCGCCGTTGACCGCTCTCTCCAAACCGCTTTTCAATTCATTCTTCATGTCATGAATTTCTGTCAGAAGGGCTTCAGTGGTCGTCATTTTCTAATTCCGTTATTTCAAATGCTGGTGGCTTGGCATCAATATTCTGCGCTCGGTACAAATAAGACAGGATTTCTGAAACCGCCGCAAATGCTTCGAGCGGAATTGGGCTATCAACATCAACCTGCGCCAAAATCTGTGCAAGATCAGAATCTTCACGGACCTTTACGCCGTTTTCAAAGGCAATTTTTAGAATTTGTTCTGCAAGTTCGCCGCGACCACTTGCTGTAACGACAGGTGCATCCGTCGAGCCCTCATTCTGAGAGAGGGCAACTGCGATTGTTTTCGGATCAGTCGTTGTCGGTTTGCTATCAGCCATCAAATCGTAGGTTCCAGCGAATTAAGATGTTCAATAGTTGCACGTAAGCGATTGAAGTAAAAGAGAAGAGTGTAATTAGTTAATGATAATTGTGATTGAGTTTCACCAACGGGATGTGAAAGGGGCGCGCTTTGTGGTGTGAAGGACCGGTATTTCTCAGCGGCTCTAGCTTGCAACAACACGTATAATCAAGCCTTTATTGGGGTGTTGATAAGTATCTCTATGGACGGATATGAGATTAATCTACTGAAAAGATGACGGCTTTTGAAAACTTTTAAATTTCGTGCTTGCATGTCGTTTAGGGAATGATTATGTTCCGCTCGCTGATACCAATGTATCGCGCGTCTGAAGCCTTTCGACAAGGCATCACTCAGACGGAAATGAGATTTCCATCTCATTGTAAGCAGCAGACATATTGATTTTGCATTTCCGCCATTCTGGTTGCCCGCAAACTGCAGGGCCCATAGGCGAAGCCGAGTTTTGTCTACTTATTTGTAAATCAGGCGCTTAGATTGTGCGACTGAATATTGAAAGGAAGAAAGTCACTATGCAATTGGAGAATACACTTAACGGTAAAAAAGTAGCCATCCTTGTCGCAAACGGTTTTGAAGAATCCCACATGACGGATTTACACAAGACACTTGTAGAAGCTGGCGCTGAAGTGAAGATTGTTTCTCCAGAAAAAGGCGTAGTAAATAGTTGGCATAATAATAATTGGGGCCATTTCTTCCCATCAAACGCCCATTTGCCAACATCAATGTCTCATCATTTCGATGCAGTGATCGTGCCGGGTGGATCCCGCCATGTGCAGCGTCTGACGAATGATCCACAAACTGCCCGCTTTATGCGCGGTTTTATGGAAGACAACAAACCAGTCGCTCTGTTTGAAGAGTCTGTCAAAGTTATTGCTTTTGATGATCTGCTTGAGCATCGCACTGTTGTTTCAGTCGATACAGTAAAAGAAGAAATTCTGGCTAAAGATGCCGAGATCAGTGAAGAAAACCTGGTTGTCGATGATATGCTCGCAACAGCAAAAGGCGAGTTGATGCCACTGATTGAAAAATTTGCTGGCTGCATTCAGTCATATGAGCCGGAAGCTTGGGAAGCTGCTTAATACCTTCCCATTTTTAAAAAAATAAATCATGCCTCCGCTTGCCGGGGGCATTTTTTATGGGCAAACCCTTGGTTCTGGTGCGCGTTTAGGAAAAAATTTACCTTTTGTTTACCAATTTTGACTAGTGTAATGTGACGAAATTCTGTGGCGGACGTAGTGAGACCTTAATGAGTTTAAAAGACATTCCATTATTATCAGCTTTGACAGAGCGCATGAAATGGTTATCTCAGCGCCAGTCCGTGCTGTCTCAAAACATTGCCAACTCGGACACACCAGGCTACACCGCCAGCGATCTAAAACCTCAAACTTTTCAGGATCTTGTTGGTAAATCGTTAGAGCCGACGGTCCATCTAGCCAAGACAAGCGAAGCGCATATCGTCAATGAGAAAAAAGGCGAATTCCGGGCGAAGGCAGAGAAGACGCCTTATGAAATTACGCCCGCTGGAAACGCGGTTTCTCTTGAAGATCAGATGATGAAATTGGCAGATACACAAATTCAATACCAGATGACAACTTCGCTTTATAAAAAGCAAATTGGATTGCTTAAAACGGCACTTGGTCGTGGTAACTAGGAGTAGCTGAAATGGATCTTCTAAAATCAATGAAGCTGGCCGCTGCGGGTATGAAGGCCCAAGGCGAGCGCATGCGCGTTATTTCAGAAAACCTTGCCAACAAAGACAGTGTTGGCCGGACGCCTGAGGATAATCCATATCGCCGTAAAATAGTTACGTTCAAAAATTCACTTGATCGGGAGATGGACATCAAAAAGGTTGAGGTGGATAAAATTACAGAAGATAAATCAGAATTTGGAATGAAATTTGATCCCAGCCATCCAGCCGCAGATGAAGCAGGTTATGTGAAAATTCCAAATGTGAATTCGTTGGTGGAACTAATGGACATGAAAGAAACCCAGCGTTCATATGAGGCGAACCTGAAGACAATTGAAGCTTCCAAGCGCATGGTTGCCCAAACGCTTGATATCTTGCGTTAGAGTTAAGATTAAGTAGTTGGAGATAAGCAGATGGTAGATACGTCCCCGATTTCAGCAACTCAAGCCTACACGAAGGCATTGGATCAGGCTGCAAATAGCAAAGGTTCTGGTACAACAGTCGGTGTTGATGAAGTCAATACGGGGCCCAGTTTCTCTGATCTGTTGAACGAAGCTGGCCGTGATGCCATTTCTCAAGGACTGGATTCTGAGAAGACTTCCCTAGAGGCAATGACAGGGGATAGTGGTCTGGTTGACATCGTAACAGCCGTCAGTAGTGCAGAAGTGACACTCGAAACTGTTGTTTCTGTCCGTGATCGTGTGATTCAGGCTTATCAAGACATCATTAAAATGCCAATCTAGACACAAGTTCTAATTTTGGCGAGGGGTGAGGCATGACGCCGACAGATGTTGTTGATGTAGCGCGAGAGGCCATATGGGTTCTGCTGCAGGTTGCCTCCCCGATAATGCTTGTAGCATTAGGTGTTGGTTTGGTTGTTGCCTTGGTGCAGGCCCTGACACAAATTCAGGAAATGACACTCGCATTCGTCCCCAAAATTCTAGCTATTTTCCTTGCGTTGATCATATTTTTTCCCTTCATGATATCGACTATGATTGATTTGATGGATTTGATTACGCAACGCATTGCCGCTCTTTAGCGGGGCTGCAGGATGCTTGAAGAATATCTCACCACAAATATTTTTGCTTTTCTTCTGGTATTTGCCAGAGTTGGAACGATGTTCATGTCTGCCCCAGGCTTTGGGGAGGGGTTCGTCTCGCCGCGGATCCGGCTTTCATTGTCACTGGCTGTCTCATTTCTTGTGATGCAATTTGTTGCGGACCTTCTGCCGCCGCAGCCTGTTTCCGTCTTTGAACTGTTTCTATTGGTAACTGGTGAGATTGTCATTGGCCTGATTATAGGCGGGGCACTGCGAATTGCCGTGAGTGCGATGCATATTGGCGGAACGATTATCGCCCAGCAATCGGGCCTTGCTGCGGCCCAGTTTTTTGATCCGGCGCAGATGACCCAAGGGGCTGTTACCAGTAGTTTCCTTACCTTGATGGCATTGACCATGATATTCGTGACGGATCTGCATCACCTATTTATACAAGGGACCTTTGCCAGCTATACATTGTTCGAAGTTAATCATCTTCCGCCGTTTGGCGATCTGGCTGAACTCGTCACTGGTTTTATAGCCGGTAGTTTTAAACTTGGATTTCAGATTTCAGCCCCATTTTTAGTGTATGGATTAACCTTTTATATTGGAGTTGGCCTTATAAACAGGCTTATGCCTCAGGTTCAGATATTTTTCGTTGCGATGCCTTTGCAGATTATGCTGGCGTTCGCTATTTTTGCAATTACAGCTGGTGCCAGTGTTATGTGGTTTATTAATTACTATGAACAGACACTGATGCAGTTTCTTGGGAGTTAGGTGACGTGGCCGACGATCAAGACGAATCCCAAAAGACCGAAGATCCAACCCAGAAGAAACTGGAGGATGCTCATAAGAAAGGTCAGGTTGCAAAGTCCCAGGAAGTTGGTCACTGGTTTATGACCATGGGGATTTCTCTTGTCGTGCTTATTTTTATGGCCGGGCTTGGGCGCGAGCTGTCATTTGATCTGTATAAATTTATTGAACAACCTCACAACATTCCCTTGGATTCTTTTCATTTGCGCGATGTGTTCGAACATTTGGGGTATGCAGTGGTTGCTGTCCTGGCGCCAGTCCTCGGGATTTTGATGCTGGCAGGTCTAACCGGCACAATTATTCAACATCGACCCGTTTTTTCAGTCGAAAAAATAAAGCCCAGTTTGAACAAAATTTCGTTATTGGGCGGTTTCAAAAGAATGTTTTCGATGAAGTCTCTTGCAGAGTTCGTAAAGGGCATTTTGAAACTTACCTTGGTTGGTTCAATTGCATTTCTATTTGTCGCCCCGGAGATGGACGAATTGCCAATGGTAATGACGTATGAAATGTCGGGCGTTCTGTCTCTTGTTCAACAACAGATCCTGAGCCTACTGCTGGGTGTTGCCTCTGTTATGGCTGTGATTGCCGGACTCGATTTTGCCTACCAGAAATACAATCATTCTCAAGAACTGCGGATGTCCAAACAGGACGTTAAAGATGAGAATAAGCAGTCTGAAGGGGATCCGATGATCAAGTCGCGCCTGCGCGCGCTTCGCATGCAACGTTCAAGGCAGCGAATGATGCAGGCGGTCCCAGCAGCAAGTGTTGTTGTAACAAACCCGACCCATTATGCCGTCGCCTTGAAATATGAACAGGCCGCAGATGGCGCGCCTATCGTTCTGGCAATGGGTATGGATAATATCGCTTTAAAAATTCGTGAAATTGCGACTGAAAATGAAGTTCCGATTGTTGAGAACCCCCCGTTGGCCCGCGCCTTATATGCATCCTGTGAATTGGATCAGGAAATTCCATTTGAACATTATCGTGCGGTCGCTGAAATTATCGGATATGTAATGCGGCTAAAGAAAAAGTAATCAGGAACGGTGTAGGGAATGGGACAACTGACGCGACCTCAGCGCAATAAAGACCGCAGGTTCTTTCTAGGAGTGGATGCTCGCCAACTGGCAGCTGCCTATTTTCTAGTCGCAACCTTGATTGTGATTGCCGCTCTGCTGGGCCGCGAGATGAGCCTCATTAATATGGGAATCCTGAGCTTTATGGTGCTCGCTGCAATGGGGCTGGGACTGTGGTATCTGATTTTCTATGGATTGCGAAGAGCGGCGTCGGGGGAGTTTGATCTGATCGCTGAATTCGTCTCATCCAGCCCTGAAGGTCGGTTAATGACCACTCGAAATGGTGACTTTATTCTGGCAAATGACGCTTATTTTGTTGTTCTTCGGCTGGATAAGCGGCAATCTGAAAAGACATTGCTCGAAGTCATGGGAAATAACATTGCAGCCCGTGAACAGTTGAAAGCATTGAATAATGCGGCCAATAAAGGCACAACCATTGATATGCGGGTTGAGATTAAAACCGACGATGGTCGGTGGCTTTCCATTCTCGCGCATGCCATTAAAAATATTCCAGACTGCATTATCTGGTACGTGGCAGAAACAACCGTTCAGCATAAAATTGAAGAAGTTGAACGCAGTGAGCGTGAGAAGCTCTCTGAATATTTTAACAATGCACCCGTGGGTTTTTATTCGTTGGATAACCGGGGGCGCGTCCAGTTTGTAAACCGCATTCTTGCTGAATGGCTCGGGTATCATCAACGGGAATTGTCCGAAGGCAATGTTACGTTCTCTGATCTTGTGATTAAGGGAGATGAACGCCAACTGAGTTTGATGGATAGCTTCGGTGAAGATGGTCACCGTTACGAAGGCGAACTGCAGCTTTGTCGCCGCGATGGCACGGTTCTGCCGGTTCATGTGACACAGACGATTGTTCATGATGAAAATGGCGTGGCGATCGGCTCGCGCAGCGTGGTTCGAGAGCTGTTGCAAGAACAATTGTGGCGCGAGCGGGTGGAAAGTGCCGAACAGCATTTCCGGCGCTTTTTTGAAGCGGCGCCGATTGGAATTGTCCTTTTGGACGCTGAAGGCGTTGTCGTTGAAGGAAACCCCGCGTTTCGTGTGTTGACGGAAACGGTTGTTGATAGCGCGATTGGGCGCCATGTCAGTGAGTTGGTCATTGATGCAGATCGCGCCGAACTTATTGAAAAACTGGCACGCGCTTCAGCAAGTGATTTGTCGCCGAAAGCCGTCGAAATGAAGCTGGTTGGCGGAGATCGGGTTGCCAATTTCTATATCAGTGCTGTGGATGCCGCGGATGGTGTTTCCAATAGTATGCTCATTCATATTATCGATACGTCAGCTCAACGGCAGTTGGAAGTTCAGTTCGCCCAAAGTCAGAAAATGCAGGCTGTTGGACAACTTGCGGGCGGCATTGCCCATGACTTTAATAACCTTCTGACAGCGATGATCGGCTTTTGTGATTTGTTACTGCTTCGCCATCAGGTTGGGGACCAGTCCTATTCCGATATTAGCCAGATCAAGCAAAATGCCAATCGAGCTGCTGGACTGGTTCGTCAGTTGTTGGCTTTCTCGCGTCAGCAGACATTGCGGCCCAAAGTCACCGATTTGACAGAAGTTCTCGCTGAGCTTTCTAATCTGCTTCGCCGGTTGCTGGGGGAGGCCATTGAACTTGAAATCAAGCATGCCCGCGACTTGTGGTTGGTGAAAGTTGACCAAAGCCAGTTTGAACAGGTGATTATCAACCTTGCGGTGAACGCACGGGATGCGATGTCCGGAGACGGCAAGCTTTCATTCAAAACAGAAAATTTCATCGTCGAGAAGCGCGGCGTTGATGCACATGAGCTGGTTCCGGAAGGGGAGTATATCAAGATCAATGTGACCGATACGGGAACAGGCATTCCGCAAGATGTGATTGCAAAAATCTTTGATCCGTTCTTCACGACAAAGAAAGTCGGGGAGGGTACTGGACTGGGTTTGAGTACCGTATACGGTATTATTAAACAGACGGGCGGCTTTATCTTTGTGAAGAATAACGAAGATAAAGGGACGACTTTTGAAATTTATCTCCCTAAATATTCTGAAGCTGAGCAGTCAGTTGACGTTGAGGCAATTGAACCTCAAAAAACGCACAGAGATCTTTCGGGTATTGGGACCATCCTGCTTGTCGAAGATGAGGACCCCGTGCGGATGTTTGCAGCGCGCGCCCTTCAAAACAAAGGCTATGAAGTGCTTCAGGCCGATTGCGGGGAGGCGGCTTTGGAGCTGGCCGGAAACTTTGACGGAACCATTGATTTGTTGATCACGGATGTGGTTATGCCAAATATGGACGGACCAACCCTTGTTAAAAATATTACGAAGCAAAAACCAGATCTGAAGGTTATCTTCATTTCAGGCTATGCCGAAGATGCGTTCCGTAAAGATCTGGATTTTGACATTAACAAGATTGAATTCTTACCCAAGCCTTTTTCGCTTAAAGAGATCGCTGAAAAAGTGAAAGAGGTATTAAGTGCGGATAGTATCTGAATTTAATGTAAGCCAAGGCTTTGTGTGATTATCCTGAGGTACGCTGCCCTTGGTTTCAGGGAAGAAGGGGAGTGGCGATGTTCGGTAGAGGCATTGCTTGAAGGTCTCCGGGCTTGATTGGCAATCAACAAACTGACAGTTATAGAAGGCTGTATCGGTAAATTGCATCTCGCTAAGATCCATGTTTTCAAAGATACAGAAGGAAAAGCTGCAGTTTTGCAATTGGCACCCTAGAGTGTTGCCAGCCCCACCAATCCAATGAACGTTCCTAAATTGACAATCAGAAATCTGCGAATTTTCGAGATTTGGGCGTTTTAAACTCAGGTAATTAAAATCGCTCCGTCTGATTTTTGCATTCGCGAAATTAATGCCGTTCACATCAGCACCATAAATGAAAACGCTGTCTTCTATTAATGCGTCAGTAAAATTTGAATTGCTTAACGTGCAGGCATGAAAGTGAACTTGTTGGATTTTTGTTGGTACTGTTTTCAAGCTTTCCCCAATTTCATACTCTGATTTAAATCGCCGAAAATCAGCATGGCTTAAATCACTATCCATGATTACCGTATCGAAAAGGGAGCAGTTGTGAGCCTGGGCAAATGTAAAGTCACAATCTGAAAAGCTGCAGTCATGAATTTGCGACCCAGTGAGGTTTTTTAATCGTAGGTTTTGGGTTGGAAAATCCGGAGTGCCCAAGCCATGAAGCTTGGCAAAGCTTAGATCGCCAGATAGTGATTGTAATGCATTCTGCAGGGTTTCTGATAATGCCTGAGCCGCATTTTGATACAGGGTTTTCTCTGAAAAGGTCTGAATAAGCATAAGGGATCCTTGGTACTTCAAAGAACCCTTATATTGTTTTTAATTTTGTTTATTCAACCTATGATAGATATTTCGCGTAGCAATACTATCTTTTAAGGCTTTTGATAAAATCACTATCGTCAACACGGTGAAAGCCATCATAAGCTGGAAGCCTGTTATGGTCGGGGACTTCGTAATTAATTGTCGTATTGGGAACGCCGCCATCTACACGCAAGGTCTCCCCGGTTGTGAAGGCTGACGCCGGGGACAGCAGGAAAACAACCGCTGCTGATATTTCAGACTCGGTTCCAAGTCGTTTTGTCGGCATCTTTTGCGCACGGGTTCGAATTGTCTTTTTGTGTTCATCGCTATAGGTGTCGAGCCCGGACGAGGCAATAATTCCCGGTGCAACCGCATTTACACGCACGCCATAGTGAGCCCATTCCAATGCCGCCGTCTTCGTAAAGTTGACCATACCCGCACGCGAAGCGCCAGAATGTGCCATATTCGGCATGGAGTTCCAAAAGTCAGCGACAATATTGATGATATTGCCACCGGTTTCTTTCATGCTTTGTTTTAAAATCTCGCGGCTGACGAGAAATCCGCCGGTGAGGTTGTTTTTAACAACAGCTTCCCATCCATTAAGGCTTATATCTTCCAAACGTGCGGTGAATTGCCCACCTGCATTGTTCACAAGATGGTGCACCGGACCAACGGCTTGGATGATATCTGCGATTGATGATTTTACGGCTTCTTCGTTGCGAATATCAAAAGAGAAGCCATAGGCTTCTCCGCCATCTTCCTTGATTTCAGAAACGACTTTATCAAGCTTTTCAACGGAACGACCACTGATAACGATTTTGGCCCCGAGTGCCGCCATTTCATGGGCAATGCAGCGGCCAATGCCGCTGCCACCACCTGTAATAAGTACGGTTTGGTCTTTGAAAAGATCGTTTTTGAATACTGTTGCATAAGACATTGATTAAACCTGTTTCTTGTTGTTTTTTCTGATGATTTCAAGTTTTGCCGTTAAATACAACAATAATGTTGAGCTAGCTTATTAATTTTACAGGTTCTAGAACAATCCAACAATCTGACCATTAGCATCCACACCGATATTATTGGCCGCGGGAACGCGCGGTAGTCCTGGCATGGTCATGATATCGCCGCAAACGACGACAATGAATTCAGCGCCGCCTGCAACGCGCACTTCGCGTACAGGGACAATATGGTCGCTGGGTGCCCCTTTAAGGTTGGGATCAGTCGAAAAACTATATTGTGTTTTTGCGATGCAGACGGGGTAGTGACCAAAGCCGCTATCCTGAAGTTCTTGGATTTGATTGATAATCTTTTGATCTGCAGAAATGTCAGCAGCGCCGTAAATCTCTTGGGCAACGGTTTGAATTTTATTCCAAAGCGGAAGATCGTCTGGATAAATCACTTCCATTTTTTGTGCGGGGTTATCAAGTTGCGTGACTACGGCATGGGCGAGTTCTTCTGCTCCTGCGCTTCCATTTCCCCAGTGATCAGATATTACGGCCTTAACATCAATCTTCTGACAGATGTCCATTAAGGCTTTTATTTCTGCGGCTGTATCCGCAGAGAATTTATTAATCGCAACGATAACCGGGAGATTATATTTCCGCATATTATTGATATGGCGAACAAGATTTTCAGAACCCACTTCAACTGCGTTCACATCTTCAATTCCAAGGTCACTTTTGGCGACACCGCCATGCATTTTAAGCGCGCGGATTGTCGCGACAATAACCGCTGCTTCAGGGTTTAAACCTGCTTTTCGACATTTGATATCAAGAAACTTTTCCGCACCAAGGTCCGCACCAAAACCGGCTTCCGTGACCACATAATCGGCAAGTTTCAAAGCAGCTTTTGTGGACAGGACGGAGTTGCAGCCGTGGGCAATATTGGCAAAAGGACCACCGTGAACAAAGGCAGGGTTATTTTCTAGGGTCTGGACCAGATTGGGTTGAAAAGCATCTTTGAGCAAGGCTGTCATTGCGCCATTTGCGTTCAGTTGATGGGCGTAAATTGGCGTTTTATCGCGGGTATAACCGACAATAATATTGCCAAGCCGTTTTTCAAGATCCTTCATATCTGTTGCAAGACAGAAAATCGCCATGACTTCGGAAGCAACCGTAATATCAAAATGATCTTCGCGGGGGAAACCATTGGATACGCCGCCCATGGAATTAACAATGTAGCGAAGGGCTCGGTCGTTCATGTCGACAACGCGGCGCCAGGTGATGCGCCTTTCATCCAGATTTAAATCATTTCCCCAATAAATATGATTATCAATCATCGCCGCGAGGAGGTTATTGGCAACTCCGATGGCGTGGAAATCGCCGGTGAAATGCAAATTGATATCCGTCATTGGAACAACCTGGGCATAACCGCCTCCAGCTGCGCCCCCTTTCATGCCGAAGCAGGGGCCCAAAGAGGGTTCGCGAAGGCAAATCATCGTTTTTTTGCCAATGCGATTAAGGGCATCTCCAAGACCGACGGTGGTCGTTGTTTTTCCTTCGCCAGCAGGGGTTGGGGTCATGGCGGTTACGAGAATAAGTTTGCCGTCTGATTCATCTTTCAGGCTTTCAATGTAATCCAGTGAAACCTTGGCTTTGTAGTGACCATAAGGTTCAAGGTTATCGGCATCAATTCCAAGGCGCTCTTTTGCCACAACCATGATTTTTTCCATGTTGGCAGCGTTCGCAATTTCGATGTCACTTTTGGGATTGGTATGTTGATCAGTCATTGATTGGCATTCACTCATTTTACGGTACTTGCAGGACTTTAACTTGTGACGTTCACTAATACCCAAATCTGACTTATCCGTCCAAGAGTGTTTTAAAAAGCTGGAGGACTATTATGAATTTCAGGCCGCTGCGACTTCACGGTTACTTTTTGATCTAAACAGGATGAAGGTCATTATTCCGATGTTGAGGAAATTCCATGCAATTCCATTTACAAATGCGGCATCATAGGAGCGGGTCAGGTCATAAATCAGACCCGACAACCATCCGCCAAGTGCCATTCCAACCACTGTCGCAAAGATAATCAGGCCCACCCGCTGACCGGCTTCTTTCGCGGGTAGGTATTCACGCACAATGATGGCATAGGATGGCACTATTCCCCCTTGCGAGAGACCAAAGACAAAGGAGACAACATATAACGACACCAAACCGTCGAAAGGCATGTATAAAAACAGCGCAATGCATTGCAGGATTGATCCCAGTAAAAGCGTGCGTACGCCTCCAATGTAATCGGCCATAATTCCGGAGCTTAGCCGACTTAAAATGCCACCGGCGAGCATGAGAGAGAGCATTTCGGCGCCGCTAGCGATTCCGTATCCCAAATCAGCGCAATAGGCCACAATATGCACCTGAGGCATGGACATGGCAACGCAGCAGGAAATTCCGGCAACAATCATTAAAAATTGCAGGGCACGCGGTGACAAACCTGTTGTTTTTGTGTTTGCCTTGCCGACGGCTTGTGCTGCAGGAACTTCGGGGACTGTGTCAACCGGACGCCTGCGCCGAAGCAGCAGGCTAAGCGGCAGCATGACGACAATAATAATGATGGCAATGGTTGTTTGAGCGCCGCGCCAGCCTTCCGTTTCCAAAACTGTTTTCAGTAACAGCGGCCACAATACGCCGGCAAAATAATTACCGCTTGCAGCTGCTGCAATTGCTATTCCCAACCTTTTACTAAACCAATGGGATATATCGGACATGAGGGGGCCAAAGCAGGCACCGGTTCCCAGTCCAACAAACAACCCTTGCAAAATGGCATACTGCCAAATGTTTGTTACAAAGGTGGA
The DNA here is from genome assembly GCA_034669685.1 of Sneathiella sp. Taxonomy (GTDB): domain Bacteria; phylum Pseudomonadota; class Alphaproteobacteria; order Sneathiellales; family Sneathiellaceae; genus Sneathiella. Next base: position 749,948 of record JAXMOU010000001.1, on the reverse strand, counting down.
GAAATAAAACCCGCACGAAAGCAGTGCGATAGAGAATAGCATGGGAATGAAGATGCCCAGTTTATCGACGAGCCTGCCAACAAGAACATTTCCAGTGCCAAAGCCGATCATGATCGCTGTAAAGGGGAGGGAGGCCGCCGCCCGATCCACATTAAATTCTTCCTGAATAAGAGGAAGGATAACAATGATCGACCACATGCCAACACTTCCAACCGTTGCAATGATCATGCAGACGCCCAGTCGAAACCAGGAGTAACCACTGTCCAGGAAGGTCGACTTGTCAGTTGAAGGTGACGTCGTCCCGGCGTCAGATGAGAGAGGCATAGGCGTTTCCAGATTGTAGGAAGGTCGAAGGTGCCTGTTAGTAGTAATCGGCACCTTAAGTTCTCGTCAATTAAAGAATTTACTAATCTTGAGTTATTTCCTGTAGATGATTGAAATACAGCTCGCGGATTTTTTTGATCATCGGACCAGCTTCGCCATTTCCAATGAGCCGGCCATCCAGTTCTCGCACCGGGGTTTGGGCCCCAAAAGTTCCCGTTAAGAAGGCTTCATCCGCGTCATAGGTTTCTGTTAGGGAAAAATTCTTTTCATAAACCGGTATGTCATTTGCTTTGCAAAGCTGGATAACTTTCCTGCGGGTAATTCCGTTCATGCAATAGTCACCGGTTGACGTCCAAACCTCATTTTTCCGAACAATGAAAAAATTGCAGCCGTTTGTTGTGTTCACAAAGCCTTGTGGGTCCAGCATCAACGCTTCATCCGCTCCTGCTTTTTGGGCATGAATTCCGGCAAGAATGCAGTTCAGTTTTGAGTGAGAATTTAACTTAGGGTCCTGAGACATGGGCATGCCCCTGACCACAGGAACGGTATGAAGTTTGATGCCCTGATCGACAAGCGTTGTGAGGGGCTTTGAATGCTCCATAATAATCACGATTGTGGGGCCAGAGGTACTTAGCCGCGGATCTTGAAAGGGTTTATCCTTGATGCCGCGCGTTACCATAAGCCGGGCATGGACATTTTCAGTCATTCCATTAGCCGCAGCGGTATCGTTTAGGGCTTTCTCAAAGCCGGAACGATCAAGCCCAAGATCTAAATCAAGTGCTTTTGACGCGCCAAACAAGCGATCCAAATGCTCATTCAGAAAGGCCCATTTCCCATTGTAGAGGCGGATTCCCTCCCAAATTCCATCACCCAGCATGAAGCCAGCATCGTACACAGAGACAGTCGCCAATTCTCTTGGGACGATCTGTCCATTCACATATATTTTGAGGCTATCGTTGCGAGGATCAATTTCTGCCGCATGAGTAGAGTGATGTGTTTGTTTATTCGTCATAAAAAAATTCCATCGAACCAGTGAAGTTTGATTGGTTTTGAGGATTAGCTTATCCCGCCGCCAATTTTGAATGTTATTCTATAAATAATTCTGTTGATATATTGATTCGTTGTGGTTGCGGGGAAAAGGTTGAAAGATCCAACCTTATGCAGTGACTTTGATTGAAATCAATTGGGCGGCCCGGAATTTCATATACCCGTTAGAGTATAATATAACTTTAGTCGTATTCTTTTTGGGCTGAATTCATACTCTGAATGCACACAATCAGCTGATTTTTAAATTTTAATGAATTGATATGAGGCAATATTCAATTCATTTGCCTAAAATTTGTTTCACAAAGAATAACGATTCCGCTAAGTGGGGCAAAAATACATGCGAGCGATAGTGATTGATAAGTTTGAAGTATGTAGAAGTGGGCTAAGACGTGTTTTAGAAAATATGTATGAAAATTGCGAGGTCTGCGAAGCCGCAACACCGGAAGGAGCTGTCAACTGTTTGAGCAGCCATGGCGCAGATATCCTACTCGTCAATCTGGAGCGTGATCAAAAACTGGATAGTCCCGGCTTAATTAAATTACGAGAGTACGCTGAAAATATTCCCTTAATTGCATTTGGAGAACAGGAATTTTGCCCTTCTGCTGAAATGCTTTTAAACAGTAAATTTAGCGGTTTTGTGGACAAGTCGAATACAATTGAAGTTATAGTTGCGGCTATTCAATTGGTTATGGCAGGTGGACAGTGTTTTCCCCCACAACGAACGAGAGCGGCAATTGAAGGCGATAAGGGTTATTCAAGCATTCGAGTGTCGGACTACAGCCGAATTAACCGGTTAACCCGACGTCAGCGCGAGGTTTTAAGCGCGATTGCTGAGGGGAAATCCAATAAATTGATTGCTTCGGAGCTTGGAATTTCGCCAGGAACGGTAAAAGTTCATGTGTCCAATTTAATGAGAGATTTAAACGCAAAAAACCGCACGCAGGCCGTTGCCATCGCAAATAATCTTGAGATGATTTAGCTTTAAATTTGCGACCGAACAGATGGGGTGCCACTTTTTACTTTAGGCTTAATTTTTGCGCCTGAAAATTTGAATGATAAAGCCATTCATTAGATTTTGTTTACTTCTAGACCTTAAAATAATTAATATCGGATAACGGTTTCTTTGTTAATCTCACGTCAGGCTAAATGTCTTGGGAGTTAGGCCAGAGTATGAGTGCAAAACTTTTTCTATTCGGGCAATTTAAATGGGAATTCGTTTCAGGTGAAGTTGCTCCGCGGCTTCGGGATAAAACGGAGGCTTTGATTGCCTATATCGCACTAAATAATAAGGGCGTGATTACCCGGCAGCAGGCGGCTGCTCTTTTGTGGGAAGAAGGCAAAGATCCGCTTGCCAGTGTTCGCCAATCTGTCAGAGAAATAAAGGATGTCGAAGCGGCCCACGGCTCACAGTTGTTTCAGGCAGAAAGCCAGTATATTTCACTTAACCTGAACAAGCTTTGGGTTGATGCGCGAATTGCGACGCAAGTTGCAAAGAATTTTTCAACAGCCAAAGCTGATGAGCTAACCAATTGTCAGTTGGGGCCACTTCTGGACAGTTGCCGGGTTGACGGTGAAGCTTTTGAAGAATGGCTGCATACGGAACGCAGTAAACGACAGAATGATCTAAGCCATGCCCTTGATATGCTCCTTCAAACCGTGGTGATGAAGGCGTCATCTGCCAATGAAATTCGCCGTGTTGTTCAGGCAATTTTGAATTTTGATCCCACAAATGAACGCGCTTATCGGGCCGCGATGAAGGCCTTTTACGATGAGGGGGATCGTGCGACGGCGCTTAAATACTACGAAGCCTGCCGAGAGGCACTCGACCGTGAGCTTGGTATTGATCTTTCAGAAGAAACTGAAAATCTGGCACAAGTTATTATTGACCGAAAAGCCGCCCAGACGTCAGGCAAAATCATTTTACCAGACAACAATGGCTTAAGCATTGAAGAACAGGCAAAACCGATTGTTCAAATTCAGGAGTTTGTAACCGCGAAAAATGACCCTGTTTTGGATTTTGTTGCGCAGACTTTTCGAGCGGATATTAGTGAACAGTTATCTCGTAATGAACGGTTTGCCGTTCGTGAAATTGGTATTATTAACCCAACTCAATCCTTATCGTCGAGCGGGCTGACCTATATTATTCGCGGGAATATTATTAATGTTGGCGATAGCACGAATATTCTGCTGCAACTGGTTGAAGAGGGAAACGGTGACATTCTCTGGATGAAGCGGATCACACCAGAGATGAAGTCGTTACTTGCTGGGCAGGACGAGCAGGCTTTGATGGCTGCCATCGAAATGTATCAGATTATTGAGTTAAAGGAGACGGATAAGGCAACGAAAGCTGAAGAGGGAATGTTGACGGCGCGGCAATGTTTGTTGCGGGCAATTTCAATAATGTTCAGGTTTTCGGCCGAAGCAACGGCAGAAGCAAAACGCTATCTGCTGCGGGCCTTAACCCAATCCCCGGGCTATCCAGAAGCTATGGCATGGCTGGCGTTTCTAAGGTCCATTGAACTGGGGCAGGGATATTCGCAGGATGCAGACGCAACACGCGACGAAATAGGGGAGCTGGTCAGGCGCTCCATAGAGCTAAGTCCAGGCAATGATATCAGTTTGGCAATCGCCGGGCACTTGGAGGCTTTCGTTCACCATGATTTTGAAACAGCCCTTGAGTATTTTGATCGGTCCTTGGCGGCAAATCCCAACTGCGCCTATGCTTGGGGCTTTAGTGCCATTACCCATTGTTACATTGGCAAGCCGGATGAAGCACTGAAACTACTGGGGCGCTGCCGTCAAATTATGCCCTTTGACTCGCATCCCTACTATTTTGATACGGCAAGGTGTATCGCCAGCATGTTGTCGGGCCGATACGATGACGCGGTGCGCATTGGGAAGCAGGTGCTTCGGAATAATCCCAATTTTCATGCAAATTACAGGCCCTTGATCTCAAGTTTGGGGCATTTGGGGCGAACAAGCGAAGCATCAACCGTTGTTGAGGAATTCGCAAAATTCCAGCCAGATTTTTCCGTAGGTTGGCATTTAAAGAACTACCCGCCGCTGGAGGCAGAAATTACAGAGCGTTATATTGACGGTCTGCGCCGCGCTGGAGTCGCTGAAGAGTAGTTTCATCGATCGTAGCTTTATTTTAGAAAAAATTGATTCACGATCCAATTCGCCTGGGTATGTATACTGATTCACGGATCATATATCTCTAGGGGTAGAGAGGTACGTCCTAAACAGAGTTTGGATTGGCTATGTCGGCTTTGCGTAAAGTATTTTTTGAGGGCGAACACACTTCTTCAAGTGTTGGTTTGCCTGATCCGATAACGAATGACCCAACATCGGTTGAGGGGTTGACCGACTGTCTGGATATGCGTAGCGATACTTTGCAAGCCGATGTTCCATCAGATGATTTCTATAACTGGTCAAAGCGGGTTTTATATACAGAAACACCTGCTGTACTGATTATGGATCAGCGACGAAAGCTCATTTTTGCAAACAGCGAGGGTTACCGGCTTTTAGAGCAGGGGCATATGGTCTCTGTCGATAAAGACGGATGTGTTTGTTGCTGGGATCGGGTTGCGCAGGAATTTCTGGTGAACATGCTGACCGATGGAAATATGGCTTTTTCTAATGGTCAGGGATCTTGCCTAATTCCGAAAACAGATGGATGGCCGATTATTTCAATGGCGGGACGGGATCAACTCGGATCGCCAGATTTTAATAGGCTTGGATTTGAAACCGAAAGTCATACGACTTTGATGTTGAGATATGCTGGGGGACGGAACTCTTTTCAATCAAATTACCTTTCGGTTCTTTTTAATAAAGATCTAGTCGGTTTAGCCGAAAGATCTGAAGGTATTGCGGGGGAGGTTGATCCATCTTTGACACAAAAATACGTTGAAGATGAGGTTAATTCTGCAATCGAGATGAAATATGCACAGAGTGAATTGGAGTCTAAAAAACTGTCGGAGTTGATTAGCCTTTATCTAAAGCGTATTTCATGATGTAGAAAATCATAGCTGGTACCCTACATCTAAAGGCCTGCTTTTGCAGGCCTTTTCTTTTGTCTGATCCGTTCGAAAATAATCGACAAATATGCGGACTGCCGTCTAGTATTGGCGAAAATAGGGGGAAAAGATGTCCGTCAGAGAAAATCTAGGTGAATTTGATTATATTGTTGTCGGTGCTGGATCTGCTGGTTGTGTGCTTGCAAATCGATTGAGTGAAAATCCGGCCAATAAAGTTTTGTTGCTAGAGGCTGGCGGGCGCGACAATTATCACTGGATCCACATTCCCATTGGCTATCTTTATTGCATGGGAAATCCACGAACTGACTGGATGATGAAAACGGAAGCGGATCCGGGATTGAACGGGCGGTCGTTAAACTACCCGCGCGGAAAAGTATTGGGTGGCTGCTCCTCAATTAACGGCATGATTTATATGCGCGGTCAGGCCCGCGATTATGATCAGTGGCGGCAACTGGGAAATCAGGGTTGGTCTTGGGACGACATTAAACCTTATTTTTTAAAGTCTGAAAATTATCATCTGGGGTCATCGGATGATCATGGGACCGGCGGGGAGTGGCGTGTCGAAAGGCAGCGGTTGTCTTGGCCAGTTTTAGATCGATTTGTTGAGGCTGCTGAAGAAATCGGGATCCCTAGAACCGATGATTTTAATAGCGGTAATAATGAAGGTGCTGGCTATTTTGAGGTTAATCAGAGATCGGGAGTTCGCTGGAGTACGGCTAAAGCATTTTTAAAACCCGCTTTAGGACGCTCTAATTTGACAGTCATCACCCATGCACTGAGTGAAAGATTAATTATTGAGGGCAAAAAAGTAACGGGTGTTGAGTTTTCCGTTAAAGGAAAGCCCTCGCGTGCACTTTCAGGGCGGGAAGTGATCTTGGCGGCTGGGGCTGTGAATTCACCAAAATTACTCGAGCTTTCTGGCGTGGGGCAGCCTGAGGTCCTGTCAAGTTTTGGCCTGGAAACACGTCATGCTCTTCCCGGGGTTGGCGAGAATTTACAAGACCATTTACAGATCCGCACGATCTATAAAATTCATAATGCCAAAACATTAAACGAACAGGCGAACAGCTTGATTGGTAAGATGAAAATGGGATTGCAGTATTTGGTAAATCAATCGGGCCCCCTTTCAATGGCGCCCAGCCAAATGGGCATTTTTGCCAAGAGTGATCCTTCACTGGAAACGCCAGATCTTGAATATCATGTTCAACCTTTAAGTACAGATAAGCTTGGGGATCCTTTGCATCCTTATCCAGCCGTTACGGTGTCTGTATGTAATTTGCGTCCGGAAAGTCGTGGTCATTGCCACATTCAGGGACTGGATGCCGAGCAGCAGCCAAAGCTGACGATGAATTATTTATCTGCGCCCGCGGATAAGCGACTTGCAGCAGAGAGCATTCGGCACACGCGCGCTTTAATGAGCACGAAAGCTGTCGCCGAGTTTGAGCCAGAAGAAGTTTTGCCCGGACCTTCTGTTCAATCGGATGATGAGCTGGTGCGTGAGGTTGGAAATATTGCGACGACAATTTTCCATCCTGTTGGAACCTGTAAAATGGGTCACGATCCCATGGCTGTTGTGGACGAGCGGTTAAAGGTGCACGGATTGCAGGGGATCAGGGTTGTGGACGCGTCTATCATGCCAACAATCACCTCCGGTAATACGAATTCACCGGTTATCATGATTGCTGAAAAAGCGTCTGAAATGATTTTAGCAGATCAAATATAAATGTTATAATATAATAATGTAGAAATCACTGAAATCCTGAGAGTAATAGCTGAACCTGCTATCTTTCTAAGCCGTTAGTAGACAATGGACCCCAAGAACCTGCCTTTAAGCGATTTAGGCTTTTTTCAGCAACTGGCCCAAAAATCCGGTGAAGAGATTACACGGGAGCTGATTGCCTGTGCACCTGATGCCGTTCGAAAAGAAGTGAAGGAAATAGCCGATGCTGTCGCACAGAAAAACAATCAAGATATAAAAGCAGCAAGTCATGCTTTGAAAGGGGCATCCTATTCCATGCAGGCTGAAAGGCTGGCCTATTTTGCAAGGGAAATGGAACTTGCGGCTCATGAGACTGAACAAGCTGCCAAAATCTTGCCAGAGCTTCAGCAGGTCGCAGATGAGACAATTGCTTGGTGGACCGATGTCCTTGAAAATGAAAAATTCCTAATGGCTGATGGTTAGTCGCTTTGCATACGCCATAAGATCCTATTGAAACTTCATCGTAAATTTAAAGAGCTTGATATAGTTACAAATGTAACTTATTTTAGGGTAAAGAAATTTGGGAGAGGATGCTGGCCATGAAAATTGAGAAAATTCATCACGTTGCATACAGATGTAAAAATGCCAAAGAAACTGTGGAATGGTATGTGAAGCATTTGAATATGGATTTCATTCTGGCGATTGCTGAAAATGAAGTTCCTTCCACAAAAGCCCCGGACCCTTATATGCATGTGTTTCTGGATGCGGGCGGCGGAAATGTTTTGGCTTTCTTTGAGTTACCAAACTCACCTGAAATGGGCAAAGATCCGGGAACACCGGAGTGGGTTCAGCATCTGGCAATGAAAGTTGGGAGCATGGACGAATTACTAGAAACAAAAGAACGACTTGAAGCTGCGGGGATTGATGTTCTTGGCCCGACAAATCATACGATCTTTCAATCTATTTACTTCTTTGATCCAAATGGTCACCGTTTAGAATTGGCCGCAAACACGGATACCCCGCAAATGCGGAAAAAACTTGATGATGTGAAGTGGGAAATGCTGGAAGAATGGGACCGGACGAAAAAAGCGCCCGATCATGCGCGGTGGATGCATGATGGCAGCGTCCTGCCCGATATTCAGTAGAGTGTGAGGTCAACCGGCTTAAATTGTCCCGCCGCATCAAGCGTCACAAGGTCTGCTTTTTTGCCGGTTGATATGCTTCCTATTTCCTGATCCAGTCCCATGAACCGGGCAGGGGTCAGACTCGCCATGGTGACAGCCTCTTCAATATTCAGAAGAAGTGCCTCTCTGCAGTAACGCACAGCATCAGCCAGTGAAATGGCGCTTCCGGCAAGGGTGCCATCTGCGGTCACACATTTTCCGTCCTGGACGCTTACGTCCAGATCTCCAAGTGTGAAATGCGTGATGTCACTACCCACACATGGCATGGCGTCACTAACCAGTATGGCACGGTCAATGCCTAAGGCTTTTATCGCGATTTTAGTGGTTGCCGGATGTATGTGGTGCCCATCTGCGATCAGGCCAGAGTAGGTTACCCCTGAGCCTAATGCGGCGCCGACAATGCCGGGCTCGCGCGATAACATGGGCGGCATTGCATTGTACAAATGTGTAAATCCGGTCAGCCCTTTTTTTACCGCAGCCATTCCTTGATCATAATCTGCTGTTGTATGTCCCGCAGATACAATCACGTTTCGTGAAATCAGTTCAGAAATAAAAGAGTCTGAAACTTGTTCTGGCGCCAGTGTGACCAGCACAGACCCCAAGTCAAATTTATCGAGAATGTTGAGGAAGTCTTTTTCCTCCTGCGCCATATAACTTGCGTTATGTACCCCTTTACGTGCGGGATTAAGAAAGGGGCCTTCAAAATGAACACCTGCTACGCCGGGAATATTGCATTGCAGGGACGTCTGGACCGCCTGCGCCATCTTTTCTACGTTGGCCAGGCGATCGGTGATGAGTGTTGGCAGATAGCAAGTCGTTCCCAAGCTTCGGAGTGAAGCGGCAACGGCGCTGATCGCTTCTGGCGTTGGCGATTGATTGAAAAGATAACCAGCGCCTCCATTCACCTGAATGTCAAAAAAGCCCGGCAAAAGAACAACGTTTCCAAGATCAACCGGTGTGATTTGATCGGGAAGCGATCCCATTTCAAAGACGCCTGTAATTCGGTTTTGATCAACAGTAATCGCGAAATTGGATTTCAGCTCGCCTTCTATCAGAATTTCTCTTGCGGTAACGGCAAACATTTTTATTCCATTTCAAGTCTGGTTTTTTGCACTTTACCAAACGCCAAAATAAATTCCCCGTTCTTTTGCATTGTCAGTTTTTTCTTCAATAAGGTCATGGCTGACAGTGAAACGGGTTTTACGCTGTCGGATCCAGAAATTGATATCGCGTTCAAATTGCGCACACAGTTCCGCATGTGCTGCATCCTGACCTAAATCGTTTAGCTCTTTGGGATCTTCTTTCAGGTTAAACAGTTGGGGGGCAAAACCATCAAATGATACATATTTCCAATCATGAGTACGCATCATGTATCCACGTGTCTTGTCGGGCGTTAGGTCTAGCGAGAGGCGGGCCCCTCGCCAAGCGTAATCAACTTCGCTAAACGCGGCGGATCGCCAATTTGTGGGTTTTTCTCCTCGAAGGAGCGGGATGAGGGAACGCCCTTCTAGCAGATGAGGTTTTTCAGCGCCGCCCAGAATATCGATGAAAGTCGGAACCAAATCAATTGCCTCTACCAGCTCAGTGCTGATGGTTCCTCTGGCGTTGTCGAAAGCTGGATCAGGGTTTGAGATAATCAGTGGAACCCGAACACTTTCTTCGTGAAACAGCTCTTTTTCACCCAGCCAATGATCGCCTAAATAATCGCCATGATCACTGGTCAGGACAATCAGGGTTTCTTTGTCTTTTCCAGATTGTTTTAGATATGTCAGAAGCCGGCCTATGTTGTCATCAATTTCACTGATCAGGCCCATATAGGCTGGAATAACATGCTGTCGCTTTTGGGCGTCTGAAAAATTTAGGCTTTCCTCATGTCCCATAAACGCGTTGACCACTGGATGAGGGGTGTCTTTTTCCGCATCTGCTCGATTTGCAGGCAGCACATCATCTGCCGAATACATATTATGATAGGGGGCTGGCGCAATATACGGCCAATGCGGTTTGATATAACTTAAATGAAGGCACCAGGGCGTATCCTTCAGTTCTGTAATTTTTTCAATTGTCCGGTTGGTCATATAGGCCGTTTCGGAATGTTCCTTATCGACCACTGCTTTTAAATGCGCGTTGCGTAAAAACCATCCACTTTGTAATTCCCCGTTTTCATCCACGCCGGAATTTGCAGCGGTATGCCATGGATTGCGGCCCTCATAGCCTTTGGAATTCAAATACTGATTATACGCTAAATTATCATCTGTCAGCTGATCGGGATGTAAGCCATCATCACGCTCCCAAGGCTCAAATCCGCATTGGCTTGCAAGAACACCTGATGTGGAGGCGGTATCAATCCCAAGCCGGTTCATATTCGCCCGATCTGGTGACATATGCGTTTTACCAATCAACCCGGTTTTGACGCCGAGCTCACGCATGTGATCGCCAAGGGTCGGCTGCCCAACATTGAGCGGAACCCCATTATATGTAGCGCCGTGGCTAAACATATATCGCCCGGTGTAAAAGCACATACGTGATGAACCACATACAGGGGCCTGCACAAATGCGTTGGAGAAAACGACCCCATTTTTCGCCAATCGATCAATATTGGGTGTTTTAATTGTGGGATGCCCTGTGCAACCTAAATAGTCAGCTCTAAGCTGGTCACACATAATAAACAGAATGTTTTTGATTTTACTCATGTTGCTGCTTTGATACTTATTCGCTGTGCGCATTCAAAAACGCGAGTAAAGTCGGCCAGGCCTTTGCATTTTCCCGTAAAAATAAATGACCGCCTTCAAATACTTCAAGCTGTGCATCGGGTATAATGTTGGCTAATGCCTGCGAATTATCAACAGGTGCAACGCCGTCATCTTTACCGCAGGCGATCAACGTTGGTTTGTTGAAAGTTTTCAGCTGCTCATAGACGTCATGACGTGCGCGCGCGGCAAACTGCAATTTCATTGCGGCTAGTTTTTCAGGTGTGCTGTGGCTCCCCTCGGCACCGCGCAAATAAAATTCGTAAGTTTTCTTGGCTTTTTCAGGATTTTCCTTTTGCCATTCTGCAGTGTGATTAAGATTCATTTTTTTCATAATGAACGCCGCGTATTCTTCAGCAGATAGATCGGACAGTTCATGCAGGGGATAGGAAGAACCGCCGGCCCCTCCGCTACTTGTACAGCAGAGGATTAGGCTTGATACTCGATCTGAATGACGGATTGCAAATTGCTGAGCCACCATGCCGCCGAAACTTACGCCAATAACGGAAGCCGTGTCCCAACCGATGTGATCCATGAGATGCATAATATCCGCGCCATAGTCGGCCATTTCAGGTGCCGTGTTGGGAGTTGTTGATTGACCCATGCCCCGGTGATCAAAATTCAAAACCTCGAAATTTTCAATGCCGGGAACATCGTAAATTGAGGGAGCGTGGCGCGTATCTGAATTTGTACCCGTGACCATAATCACGCGGGGGCCAGACCCTTTAATTTTATAGAAAAGCTTGTGTGTACCTAGATCAGCAAAACCGGAATTCATTTTGGGACTTTTTAGTTATTTGAAAGAACGCAGTTTGCGATTATTCATTTCAGACAACAAGTTAAAACTTATCGGCTTTGCCCATTGAAGTGAGAAAGGCTGGTTGGCGCATTCATTATTTCAGATAAAGAGTGGCTTTGACTTCACTGCCAGTCCCAAAATATTCCAGTTTATCAAAACAGATTTGGCGGGCAAGCTTGATACCGCGACCGTGAAAGCAAATGACACCGTTGTCTTCGAAGCTTGTTTTAGAATCTGGTTTTAAAAACGGTGCTGTATCGAAACCGTTTCCTTCATCGGAAATGAAAAACTCGATCCTGTCCTTAAGGCGTTTGAATTCAATAGTGACTTCTTTTGAGCTATATTTCTTGAGTTTGAGCCGTCGATCAATTTCGGCGTGCCAATTTCCGGCGCTCAGCAATTCACCTTTTTCATCAAAGGTAATTTCAAGATTTCCGTGCTCAATACCGTTGACCAACAGCTCACTCAACCCCAATGTTAAATCTGTTTTTTCGGGGTAAAGTGAAGCAAGTAAGGCCGAGACGGCGTGCGCTTCACTCAGGGTTTTGAGCTTAAATTGGCCTTGCTCAAGAAGTGAGAAGGCGTGAATGGTGCCATTTAAATGTTCACCCAAGCGCAGTTTTTGATTATGACTATTTTTAGAAATATCTATAATTTCAAGTATTTGTTCTGGTTTGTTCTCAGATGAAATGAATAAGGAAGCGCGTTCAATTATTTCGGGCAGAAGCGTTTTGATTTCATTTTTATTGAAAAATAAAATAATTTCGGCTGATTTTACCGGTTCGCTTTCATAGAAATTCAGTAGGTTCTGTTGGGTCGTTTCTGTCAGCTGTGCAGCGTCGGTTACGACAACAGCAATGCTTTCTGACGGTGCATTATCTTCAAATGGTAGAGAGCCAATATCAATTAATTTCAGATCTGGATCTAAGGGATTAATTTTGGCTACCTCGATGAGCTGACTGGAATTTTCCGCCAGCAGAATAACTTTACTAGAAGTTTTAACTGACATTTTTATTCCTGTTCTCAAGATAAATTATTGTCAAATCATCAGCTTCTTCGTCTTGAAGGCGGCGGTGAAAGTTCGTAACAAGGTTTTTCAGGATTTCCTCAGGATCAAGGTTTTCAGTCCAGATCTCATTGACTTCATCCCTTAAGCCCTCATCACCTAGATATGTGTCGTCCGAAGTCTTTACTTCTACGAGGGCGTCGCTGTAGAGCATAATTTTACAGTTTTCACGAAATGGGATCTTGATTTCCGTATAATCCCAGTTAGCTCTCAGGCCTAAAGGCATCCCATGAGAACTTGCCAGTTGAAATTCTTTGGATTTCTCCGGGTCCTGGATAAGCGGGGGTTGGCTGCCTGCCGCGGAATAACAGAGCTCTTGTTTATTCAAATCCAAACAAAAGAACATCATGGTTGCATAAGAACCTGATGCCAGATTTCTATGGAGAAAGCGATTGAGTTTACTTAGAAGCTTATCGGGCGTTGCATATAAATGCGTTGCGGACGCTAGCCAGGTTTGCATTCTAAATGTGTTTAAAGCCGCGGCGACCCCATGCCCCGAAAAATCTGCAATGTAAAATGCGACTTTGTTTTCACTTATTGGAAAGATGCCGCCAATATCCCCTCCAAGCTCGGAGGAGGGCTCGTAATGCCACCCGATGTTCAGATTGAGCCGTTGTCGATATTCGTTCAGTTCAGCTGGGGTTGGGCATATATCCAGCTGCAAGCGGCGCGCCTGTTCCAACTCGCTAGCCACGCGGTCATGAAATGCCTCAAGGCGCGCAACAAATAGTTTGTTTTCCAGATGCACTTTTGTGCGCGCCAGGATTTCATATTTTTTGATGGGTTTGACGACCATATCACTGGCACCATATTCAAATGCCCGCGTGATATCTGCCGCGGTGTCCCGACCACTTTGAATGAGAATGGGAACGTTCCGTGTTTCAGGTTCTGATCGTAACGCTTTACAAAACTCAAAGCCGTCCATTACCGGCATTTCAAGATCAAGAATGATCAGATCCGGTACTTCCTTTTTGACTGCGTTAAGTGCTTCCTTGCCATCTTGTGAATATTGTATGTTTGAATATCCAGCAGATAAAAGGCACGCGCCAATGAGTTCCCTAATCAGCGCAGAGTCATCAACAACCAAAATTTTTGCCGAAAAAATAGATTCTCTTTCACGGGCAGAAAAATTTGATGTTGGACCGTCTTTTATGTCCGAAGGATGAGGCATAAATTATCTCAGTAGTTTATAGGCATCACTTTATCGAATTGTGAGATTTCAAGCAGTCGCTTAACCTGACCTTGTGGTTTTAAAAGTTGAAAGCTCAGACCATTTTTTTCGGCGGTCTCGAACGCAATCATCAACATTCCAAGACCAGCAGAGTCGATTGCCGATAGTTGTTGTAAATTGATAGAACAGTTTTTGTATTCTTTGCTCTCGAATGCCGTTAAGAGCTCTCGAAATTTGTCATGATCTTCGAATGACAGCTTTTCTGCCAAAGAGATTGTTATGACGCCGTTGCCCGTATCTATACTGTGTTGCATCCCAAACGTTCCTTTTAAAATAATTCAATGTCATCATCGTCATCATCATCCGATGATTTCGAAGTCGTTTGACTACTGTTTTGAGAGCTTTCTGCCGTTGTCTCCTCTGGAAATACGGCGGCCAAAAATCTTTCGCGCATTTCACCTAGCGTTAGATTTTGAATGACTGATTTAAACCACTCTTTATCGTGACTCATGCCCTCTAAATCTTCTTTGAAGATTTGTTCTGTATCTTCAGCAAAGGTGAGCATGCTCTGATCCATGACCTGCAGAGTACCTGTAATATTCTCAAGCCTTTGTTTGGCGCGATCCTGGAATTGAAGCTTCGTTATCACACCGTAAATATCTGCTGTAATATCTTTTGAAGCTTCTTCGGATGATCTAAGCGCCTGTGTATAGGTTTCGTTCTGATCGACAATGCACTTCATAAGATCCTGGATTGTGTCTTTGACAAGAATGTTTTCGGATAGATCGATATTTGCGACCTCTTTGATCCGCTTATGGCCAAGTCTGACACCATCAGCGACCTGTCCAACTTCATCCCGCATTGTGTGTGCCATTGTGTTGACGGATCTTGCCAACTCTTGAACTTCGTGGGCAACAACGGCAAATCCTTTACCTGCTTCGCCTGCGCGGGCGGCTTCAATTCGGGCATTAAGTGCGAGCAATCCGGTTTGTTTGTTTATGCCTTCAATCTGTGAGATGAGGCCTTCAACTTTCTGGACATCTTTCGTGACATCATCCAGCGCATAAACAACCTCAACGCCATGTTTAGATGTTTCAACAATCTTGCCGATCATGGTTGTCAGGTGATCGTCAATGGTTTGAATAACGTAAGTGAGGTCAATAGATTCCCCATTATATTCAACATTCTGGGCGGCATCGGCTAATTTACTGACTTGTTCACTTTGATTTTGAGAATGGATAGCTAATTCCCGGAATTTTTCAGAAATTTCGCCAATGTTGGTTTCCATCAGATCTTGCACAAGTTCAATTTCACTCATGACAATACCCATGGCTTTACGCTGCGTATCAGAGAGGCTTAACCATCTATTGAGAAATTCCACCGCATCAGGCGGATAGGTTCGATCAGGTTGAGGTTTCTCATCGTCATTTTCTTCAAAAAACGTGTCACCTTCAACAAACTCAACAACACGAAAATCTTCGTTGTCATCCATATCGCCATCACGCAACGCATCCGCAGAATTCAGCTCTTCGGCCACTGGAATGTCGTTACTTTCGCCAACAATATCAGATGTTTCAGTAGGCTCTGCGGCAGGTTCTGTTTCTGTGAAATTGAGATTATCAGTTGGGGCCGTGTCATCTTCAACAAATTCAACAACGGGAAGGTCCTCGTTGTCATCCATATCGGCATCACGCGACGTATCCTCTGAATACAGATCTTCTGCCTCTGAACTGTGATTACTTTCGTCAACAGTATCAGATGCATCAATAGGCTTTACGGTTCGCTCAGTTTCTGCCAATTCGATATTTTCAGTTACCATCGTGTCACCTGTGCCGCATATAATGAAAGACTGTATTGAGTACAGTTTTTGGGAAAAGCTGATTGTACATTGGGGGCATTTCTCATATCCGAATTGCTTTCACATCCTGTTTCTCAAGTGCTTTAAACATGGCCCCTACAATACTGGTTAGGGGATATTGTTTTTCGACGGCACCAAGTTCGAATGCTGCACGCGGCATCCCATATACAATGCACGAAGCTTCATCTTGCCCAATTGTTACGGCGCCGGCCTGTCGCATCGAAAGCAACCCTTCGGCACCGTCTCGACCCATTCCTGTTAAAATAACTCCGACAGTATTCTTGCCGGCGACCTTGGCGGCAGATTCAAAAAGGACATTTACCGACGGTCTGTGCCCGCTAACAGTTGGGCCATCATGTAAATGACAAATGTAGTTGGCGCCTGAGCGGGCGAGTTCCAGATGGTGATCGCCGGGTGCAATATAAACATGCCCGGGTAAAACACGCTGGTTCTGGGAGGCCTCAAGCACGGTTACCTTGGATATTTTGTTCAGGCGTTCTGCAAATGACGTAGTAAAGGAGCCGGGCATATGTTGAGTGACCAACACGGCAGGTGAGTTGGGAGGGAGTGCCGTAATAATTTCACGCAGCGCTTCCACGCCGCCAGTGGAGGCCCCGATACAAATAATCTGTTCAGTCGTTTTATAACTTGAATAGGTGACTGCCGCTTGTCCCGAAGGTGCGGGCGGCTTTTTTGCAAATACCTTGGCTTTTGCAGCCGTTTTGACCTTTGAAACGATTTCTATTTTCTTTTGCTCAAGACCAACCCTGACGTCTGATGTCGGCTTGCCAATATAATCAACGGCACCAATTTCAAGAGCTTTTAAGGCAACCTCAGCTCCCTCCTGTGTGAGTGATGAAATCATCACAACAGGCATTGGCCGGAGTGCGATGATTTTCTCAAGAAAGGCAATACCGTCCATCTTTGGCATTTCAATATCCAGCGTCAAAACATCGGGATTGAGCTGCTTTATCATTTGACGTGCCGTCAATGGATCGGGCGCGGCACCGACGACTTCGATGCCTGGATCGCTGCCCAGCATTGAAGTTAGCATTTGCCGGATCAACGCAGAGTCGTCAACAATCAGGACGGTGGTTTTTTCTGTATTCATTTGCACCTCACCTAAAACAAATCGACGTCGCCACCAGAATCGATTTGATCTGGCAGACGTGATTGATAATCGCGTTCTTCTTTGAGATACTTGTCATCATCACGCCGACGGAGCAGTAAGCGATCAACTTTTCCCGTATCAGGGTAATAATGAATTCGGCGTGCTGAAGTTCCTCCAAGGTCGTAGGTTTTTGGTGTAAGCCCTTCATATTGAAGGTAATTTAATGCAAATTTACCATTCATATCACCAACAAGAATATTGTTGGAGGTTACATTTCCACCGCCAAAAAGTTTCACTTCAAGTCGACTTTTTGGGCACCCGGTTTTCAGAATATCGTTAATTAGGGTTTCCATGGCGAAGTTCCCATATCGCATGGTTGCACTTACAGAGCCCCAGTTTCCGGTATTGCTTTCAGGTAGCATGAAGTGGTTCATTCCGCCAATTCCGGTTAGCGGGTCGCGGATGCAGGCAGCAACGCAAGACCCCAGAATTGTGACAATCATTTCTTTTTTGCCATCTTTCACAACATAATGTTCGCCGGGTAAAACCCTGACGACGTTGCGGTTTTTCTTGGCGTCAAAAAAGCGTTTTTGACCCTCTGATGGGATGCCAATATCATTGGAACGGTCTCTTCTTTCCGAAGCCCGTGATGACGTATCGTTCATGTCACGCACCTCCACTTTTAACGTAGGAAGTTTGACCAATCAGTTCTATGGCGGCAGGTTTGTTGAGCAATGTTTCTGAATGCCCAAGGAACAGCATTCCACCCGGCCTCAGCATCTCGGAGTAGCGTTTAACGAGGTTGTCTTTCGTCGGGGTATCAAAATAGATGAGAACATTTCGACAAAATATAACGTCGTACTTCCGCTTCATTGGCCATTCATGTAGGAGATTAAGCTGCTTGAAATGGATCATTTCTTTGATGCTGTCTTTCATATACAGCATGCCATCTTTTTGCTTGCAGGCTTCTCTCAAAACAGGGAGATATTTTTCTGGAAGGTTTTTTAAGGCCTCGTCCTTATAAATTCCATTTCGCCCAGTATTCAGCATATTCGTATCAAGGTCAGTTGCGAGTATTTTTACATTCCAGCCCTTTAAAGACGCGACTTTTGATCGAATAGTTGAAGCAATAGAGTAGGGCTCTTCGCCAGAAGAACATCCCGCGGACCAAACCAGTACATTGGGGTCTGTGTTTCGGCGATGTCTGTCCATTGCTACTTTTGATAGATGCTGACTTAAATTATCAAAATGATGACTTTCCCTGAAAAATTTGGTCAGGTTGGTGGTGATTGCATTGACCAGAAACCCCATTTCATCTGAAGCTTTCTTGGAATCAAGCAAGTCGCAATATTGTGAGAAGGATTGCATGCCCAGTTCACGTAACCGGCGTGCCAAACGACCATAAACCATGTCTTTCTTATGATCCCCGAGAACAATACCCGTTAGGCCATGGACAAGGCCTGTGAGCTTCTTGAACTCTTGGTCCGTAAGTTTAAATTCTCGCTCTTTTTCAAGCGTTTGACTTTTTGGGTTCATGTAATTTTATCCAATTGCCCCATCCTGCCTCTGGCAGGATGGGATTCATTCCAATGACAAGACTTTTAGAATTCACTCCAGTCTTCTGCAGAGGCAGCACCATTACTTGATGCAATCGCCGCAACAGGCATCGGATTATTTGCGATCGGTTGGGCTTTCTTTGCAGGTGCTTTGGCCGCACTTGCACCTCTGTAAGATGGCTTGGAATTACTATCCAGGCTGAAGAATGAAATCCGTTCTTTCATCGCTTCAGATTGTTCCTGAAGTGTTTTAGAAGCGGCTGCATTCTCTTCAACCAAAGCAGAGTTCTGCTGGGTCATTTCATCCATTTGCGAGACCGACCTGTTAATTTCGGAGATGCTTGTAGATTGCTCTTCACTTGCCGCAGCAATTTCAGAGACAATGTCACTCAGGCGTTTAATGGAATCAACGATTTCAGTTAGCGACTCACCCGCATCGCCGACCAGGCGAACGCCGTCTTTGACCTGAGATCCACTATCATTGATTAGACCCTTAATGTCTTTGGCAGCCTGTGACGACCGTTGGGCGAGCGTGCCCACTTCTGCGGCAACAACTGCAAACCCTTTACCGGCATCGCCAGCTCGGGCCGCTTCAACAGCAGCATTCAGCGCGAGCAAGTTCGTCTGGAAGGCAATTTCATCAATAACGCCGATAATGTCAGAGATTTTCTGAGAAGAGCCTTCGATGCGAGTCATCGCGTCGACAACCTCGCCAACAACCCCGCCGCCTTTTTCGGCAACATCTCTTGCAGAAATAGATAGTTGATTGGCTTGTTGCGCATTTTCAGCATTCTGTTTCACCGTAGAGGCCATTTGCTCCATGGCCGACGCTGTTTCCTCTAGGTTGGAAGCCTGCTGCTCAGTTCGTTGCGAAAGATCCATTGTCCCTTCATTGATTTCCTGGGCTGCATTGGTGACTTCTGACGCTGCAATCGTGATGTCACTCACAATGCCTGTCAGCTGCTCACTTGTTCCATTTACATTGGTTTTTAAGACATCAAAGAGACCCTGATATTCCGTATTAATACGCTGCGTAAGGTCACCTTGGGCAAGTGCGGAAAGAGCTATTCCAACATCTTCCATTGCGCTTGAAACCGTGTCGGATAGATTGTTGATCGATTTGGAAAGGCCAAGCATGAAGCCTTCTTTTCCGTCCAATTCGAGTTTGGATGAGAAGTCACCTGCAACAGCGGCGGAGACGACTGTGTCGATTTCCTTCTCGATATTTCTTTCCGCTGTTACATCAGCCCACTCGACAACAGTTCCAATCCGTGCGCCCTCATCATCTAACACGGGACTTGCAATCAAATCATAGAAGCGACCACCAATTGTGATGCTGGTTTCAAATGCTGCTGCAAGGCGATCCAACATACCGCGTTGATGAGATGGGTTTTTGTGGAATGTATCAATATTGGTGCCAATGATAGATCGTGCATCAAAATTCGGAAGATCCTGTTTCATTGAGCTTTCAGTGCTATGCAGCATTTCCTTCATCGTCTCATTTACGTAGACAATGTTATAATCAACATCTGCGACCATCATGTTTGTTGTGCAGTTGTCCAGGGCAGATTTAATCCGAGAGTTTTCATTCGCGATGCGGCGTTCTTCTGTCTCTCTTTGGAGTTTTTCTGTAACGTCTTCCCATTCAACAACAGTACCGATCCGATCGTTTTCGCTGTTGAACACTGGGGATGCGACAAGCGTGAAATTACGCCCACCAATAGCGATTGACGTTTCAAGAGGTTGTCGCAAATTGTCGATTATGCCGCGTTGATGCGACGGGTTTTTATGAAAGTCATCAATATTGATGCCAACGACACCGTTCGCATTAAAGTTCGGCAGTTCAGATTTGAGTTCACGTTCATTTGACCTCAGCATGTCAACCATAGTGTGATTAACATAAGTGATGTTGTGTCGTTCATCGGCAACCATCACATTTGTACGGCAACTATCTAGCGCGGCTTTTGTCCGGATGTTGGCAAGTGAGGATTCACTCATGTTGCCAAAGAAGGTTGCAAGCTCTCCGATTAATCCCTGGTGATCAAGGTAGGGTACATCTACCTGTTGACCATCAAGAATATCGACTGAAGCGGCTAATAGTTGGCGAATGGGTTTGCGAACTAAGTTGACAACATAAGCTGCCGTTATCGCAATTACAGCCAATCCTATTCCCATGGCTATGAAAAGCCCAATGGATGCTTCTGCTGTGACTATCATTTCAATAGCAATTGCGCTTGCCATCACGATGCCAGAGATAGCAAAAGCTAAGTAAATTTTTGTCACAATTGACATAGTGGAAATAGAGAATTTTCCCTTTTGATTATGAACCTGATAACCACCAGATTGCGCTGTCATGTCTGTCATTTTAAATTCCTCACAACTCAGTTCTTGTCCGCGAGAGCTTCTTCAGCGGCGCTAATATTGGTGTTGATAATGTCACGCTTAAATAAGCTACCTGTATCGAGCAGCGCGACCATTCGCTCTCCTGCGGTTACAAGGCCAATGAGATGCTCGCTCTCATCGTTTTCGTCGATATCCGGCACTTGCCGGATTTCTCCGCTATCTACAGTTAAAATGTCGGATACACGGTCTACTAATATGCCAATAATTCGGTCGTTTACGGCGATTATCACAACCACATGAATGGATGTGGCTTCTGTTTTGCCTTGGTTAAATCGACGCCTCAGATCAAAAATAGGTACAATGATGCCGCGGAGGTTAAGAACACCCCGCATGTAATTGGGTTGATTGGGCAGAACGGTAACTTCTGTCCAGGCTTGAATTTCGCGAACCTGCATAATATCAACGGCGTATTCTTCCGTTCCAATGGCAAAGGTTACGAATTGTTGGGTTCCGTGTTGAACCGTGTCCTCTCCCGGTAATTGATCCTGAGAGATTGGAGCTGTATTTAATTCTGCTGCACCCATAACTATTATCCTGGTGATTGAAGGTGAATATCTGTGCTGGAGGCTATGGAGCCTGAGAGTTCGCCCGCCAAAGCAGGGCTTAGATCCGTATCATTCCCTCCGCTGGCATCGCCGTTTGATGAGGGAGAACTCTTGTGAAGGTTTTTCTGCGAAATTCTGTAAAGTGCTTCGATGTCCAATATGGGAGCAACTTTGCCGTTTCCTAAGATCGTCGCGGCCGAGATCCCCAGGACCGGCCGATAATTGCTTTCAAGACTTTTGATAACGACTTGTTGTTGGCCGATCAGCTCATCGACAACAATGCCGGTGGTGCCAAATTCTTCACTTTCAACAAGCACAACAAGGGCTTGCGCAGGATCCTCAATCGCATTTTTGATCTTGAAGACCTCGTGCAGGGCACAAAGCGGAATATATTCCCCGCGAATGGATACCAGCTTCTGACCATTGGGTAGGCGTTTTAAGCTGTCTTTTGCCGGGCGGAGGCTTTCCACAATGTTGGGAATAGGAATGACATATTTTGATCCGCCAGCTTGGACAATCATGCCGTCCATGACAGCAAGGGTGAGGGGGAGCGTCATGGTAAAACGCGATCCTTTGCCTGGGGTCGACTGAATAGAAACACGTCCTCCCAACGCCTGAATATTTCGCCTGACCACATCCATACCAACGCCACGGCCAGATACATCTGTTACTTTTTCGGCTGTTGAAAAGCCGGGCGCGAAAATCATATTGTCGATTTCTTCATCGCTTGGCGTTGCTGTTTCTGTAATCAAGCCACGTTCACGGGCACGACTAAGGACCGCCGCACGGTTAATGCCTTTGCCATCATCACTGATTGTAATGACAATTCGCCCGCCGCGATGCTCTGCAGATATCGAGACATTGCCGGTTTCAGGTTTACCGGCGGCAATTCGATCCTCTGTGGATTCCAAACCATGATCTAATGAGTTTCGGATCATGTGAGTGATCGGATCACTGATTTCTTCGATGACCGTTTTGTCAACTTCGGTGTTTTCACCGATGGTTGTCAGCGTTACTTTCTTGCCAAGTTTGGCAGATAGTTCGCGCACCAGCCTTGGCATACGGGAGAAAACTGATTTTACGGGCTGCATGCGTATCGCCATTACGCTTTCTTGTAATTCGCGTGTGTGCAGCGCCAGTTCTTCAAGCCCCCGAACCATGTTGGGGAACTGTTCACTTGGAAGGTCACTGGTTTGCTGCGATAACATGGACTGTGTGATGACGAGCTCGCCGACCATATTCACCAGCCGGTCAATTCGATCCAGATCCACACGGATGGACGTTACTTTGGCTGCGGCCTGTGCCTTTGGGGCGCCAGCGTTTGCTGCGCTTGATGGTTGCGCGGCCTGATCGATAGGGGCTTCGTCTATTTTCTCAATGACGTCTTCGACGGCCTCAGCCGTTTCTACCGTTATATCCAGGGTGCAATCATCTGTTACAAATTCAAAAACTTCCTCAACTTCATCAAATCTGGATGTGCTTTTGAGTATAAAATCCCAGGCGATATAGGCTTCTTCGCCATCCATCTTGCTTAACGGTGGAAGGCGATCAAGGTTGGCAATTGATTTTAATTCACCAAGAGATTTCAATTCACGGATGATAAGCAGAGGTTCATTGGCGTGCTTAAAAAGTTCCGCCTTTGGAGCAAACTTAATATGATAAAGTGTTTGGCTATCCGGACTAGCTTCTGCCTCGTTTTGAGCGCCTTCAGCACTGCTTTCGGCTGTATCGTCTTCTGCCGCCGCTTCAGTGACTTTACCTTTTACAATAAATGTAATTTCATCCAGAATTTCTTTGCCAAAGTCGGGGGTAAGTGTTTCCTCATTTTCGGCGGACTCAACCATGGCAGATAGAATATCAGATGCCCTGAAGAGAATGCTGACACCTTCTTCGGTGACGGCGATGCGGCCATCGCGCATCCGATCGAGCAGCGCCTCAAATTCATGAGAGAATGCGGCAAGCTGGACATATTTGAAGGCACCGGCCCCTGCTTTAATTGAATGAACGGCACGGAAAATTGCATGCAGCACTTCTGGGTCTTGTGACCCGGTGCTGAGTTCAGATAGCTGTGTTTCCACATCACCTAAAAGTTCAGCGCATTCTGCGAAATAGGTTGCTTTAAACTGTGCATAATCGTCCATGGTGTCGCTTTCTAATTAAAGGAGATCTTTATCCACAAACTTTCTGGACGACTTTTAGGAGCTTTTCTGGCTCAAAGGGTTTGACGATCCAGCCGGTCGCTCCGGCAGCACGGCCCTCATTTTTCTTGCTGTCGTCACTTTCTGTCGTGAGAACCAGAATAGGGGTGGAGCTGTGGGCTGGATTCTGGCGCAGCGCTTTGACCAGGCTAATGCCATCCATATTTGGCATGTTGATATCCGTAATCACCAGATCAACACTGCTTGACCCCAACGCATCAAGCGCTAGAAGGCCGTCAGCGGCTTCAACGACTTCGTATCCAGCTCCCTTAAGTGTAAAGCTCACCATGTCACGCATTGTTTTTGAATCATCAACCGCAAGGACTTTTTTGCCCATTATTGAGTACTCCATTTATCAAAAAGATCAGTCAATCCCAGGTCGTCTATTGCTGCTGCAAACGCTGGACTTGAATTGAGAATAGAAAGAGCATTACCGTTTTCCTCGAGTGACTTTCCGGCAGCAACAATCACCTGCATACAGGGCGTGGTGATTGTATCGACGGCGCTTGCATCCAGAACGAGATCGGTATCTGCGATCATTTGTTGAACAAATGTTTCTCGAAGATCCTCAGCAATACTTAGGTTGAGAATGTTCGGTAGAGGAACAGTGTTTTCAGGTGTAAGAGCTTTCACTTTTATGCTTATCCAGTTTGTTTAATCAAAACGCGGTTTCTGGGTTTGGTTAATCCATATTATTATATTACTAAAATTGAATGATGATTGTTAATTTGAGGTTAAAGAATTTATCAAATACACGCTCAAGTAACTTAATATGATGCTAAAGTAGAGTATATATAATGTTGGTTAACTCTGATGGTTAACCAATGTTTACTAGTTGTTAACTTTTGGTTTTATTTTAAGTCATTGAAAAATATTGAGTTTTCTGATTTTTTATTGCTTATTTGGCTATAAAAACTCCGATTTTGGGGTAACGAAATTCTCGAGATTAAATATGTTTAATTTCGTAAAATTTTTTCTAAATTAATTATTCGCTATATTATGTATAGTATAACTTAATTAAAGGTAGTGATCATAAATGAGGGGAAGGGGATGCCCTGAGCCCTTGCGGACGAGGAAGGATAGTGTGATGTTTTCGGCAGAAATGAGCAAAATAAATTTCCCGACACAGATACTGCTTTTGTCAGAAAAGAAGAGCGGTCCTGCAAATTTAGCTGAAATTGCTAACCAATTTGGGTTTTCTTCAGTAACTTCAGTTGAAGCGAATGACGTCGTCACCACGATCAATGAAAGCTCTGAGCCGACAATCTTGGTTATCGATTGCCCTGATTTCAAGAACACAATCGAGCCCATCATAAGATCAGTCCAGATCAATTGTTCCCTGATGTCCGTAGCAATGATTGCCTGTGTGAAAAAGCAGGATATCTCACTCGTTGGTCCGTATTTGGACGCGGGTTATCTTGATTATATGGTTACGCCACTTGTTAAGGATGATCTTGCCTGCCGTTTAATTTTTGCGCGGGAACGATTATTCCGTGAACATATGTATATGATAACGTCTGAAAGGGATCAGCTTACCAGTATACTGGCGCGGCCAAGTTTTCTGGATCGGGCGAGGGTACTATATGCTAGTGCCGTTCGAGAACAAATCTCGGTCGCGATCGTTATGGTTTCAATTGATAAACTGGATGAAATCGCCAATAGATATGGAAAATCTGTTCGTGAAAGTATTCTGGTGTCATTTGCCGACATCCTGAAAAATCGAAAGCGTGATACCGATTTAATATGCCGATATGACGATACAACATTCTGTCTGATGACCGTCAATATGCGGGAGTCTCACTTGGAAACATATCTCGATGACCTTGCGCTTGCCTGTCTGTCACCAGATTACAATGTTGATCAGCCAGATTTGGAAGTGAACGCAAGTATTGGTGTTAGCGTCAATCTGGGGCAAAATCTGGGTGACATGCTCAAGCAATGTTCGCTTGCTGTTGAAAAATCGCGGACCAAAGGCAAAAATCAGGTTTCCAGATATGGCGAAAGCAGCGACAACATTCCCCTCATCGCACCAACAATGCATTAGATCATAATTCGAAAGGCAGGCTTGATGAGCAGCTTATGTCATCGCCTGATATTGGATGTGACAATTGTATGTGGCTTGCATGTAGTTGCAATCGCGTGCGTTGATTAAATATGTCCTCTGGCGCATAAAGCCGATCCCCAAGTATGGGGTGACCAATTTCCGCCATATGAACACGCAACTGGTGAGAGCGCCCTGTTATAGGAGTCAGGCGAACAAGGCTATGCACTTCATCCGTTTTTATGCATTCCCACAGGGTTTCTGAAGGTTTGCCGACGTCAAAATCGACTTTTTGGCGTGGCCGGTTTGGCCAATCGGCAATTAGGGGAAGTGAGATGCGCCCCGTTGTATTCTCTGGGCATCCAGCCACAATCGCATGGTAGGTTTTGCTGACCCTTCGTTCCTGAAATTGGCGTCCCAGATCGCTTTGTACCGATTTCGATAGGGCAAAGATTACAAGCCCGGAAGTATCCAAATCCAGTCTGTGTACAACCTCTGCAGTCGGGCAGCTCTCCTGTATGCGGGAAATCAGGCAGTCTTGCTTGTCGGGCCCCCGCCCAGGGACTGTGAGGATCCCCGATTGCTTATTTGCAATCAGAATATGCTCATCTTGGTAGACAATGTCTAAATAGGGATCAGTCGGTGGGGTGTATGGTAACATTAAAGGGCCAAATTTTGCGGATTTGGCCCTTTATAACTTTCAATCAGGGGCTTGCCTACAACAAAGCCCCATTTTTAATGGCTGATCTAGTCCTGTAAAATTTCCTTGGAAATAATTTGCTTCATAATCTCGGATGATCCGCCTGCAATCCGGGTCATACGGTTATCCGCCCAAGCCCGGCAAATTGGATATTCCCACATATAGCCGTAACCACCGTGAAGCTGGACACATTCATCAAGAACTTGCATCAAAATTTCGGTTGTTTGCAGCTTCGCCATCGCGGCTGTCACCGCATCCAACTCACCTTGCAGGTGATCTTCAAGGCAGCGGTCGACGAAATAGCGGAGCATAACAGCTTGCGCCTTTATCTCGGCAAGTTTGAATTTTGTGTTCTGGAAATCGGCAATGGATCGGCCAAAAGCTTTGCGTTCTGTTGTATAGGCTATGGTCCATTCCAGTGCCGCTTCAATCACGGCCACGGAACGGATGGCAATAACCAGCCGCTCTTGGGCCAATTGCTGCATAAGCTGGTAAAAACCTTTGCCCTCTTCACCCAGTATATTGCTGTAGGGAACCCGTACATCATTGAAAAAGAGTTCAGATGTGTCCTGAGCTTTATACCCAACCTTTTCAAGATTGCGCCCACGCTCAAATCCAGCCCGGTCCCCCTCCATCAGCAGCAGGCTAACGCCTTTACCTTTGGCTTCGGGGTCTGTTTTACAGGCCAGAACCACCAGATCCGCAAGCTGACCATTGCTGATAAAGACCTTTTGTCCATTTACAACAAGGTCATCACCATCGCGAATTGCCGTTGTTCTAATGTTTTGAAGGTCAGAGCCCGCACCGGGTTCTGTCATTGCGACCGCTGCAATGACCTCGCCGGTGACCATTTTGGGCAACCATTTCTTTTTCTGCTCTTCTGTGCCGTAGTGGAGCAGATAAGGGGCCACAATTTCAGAATGGAGGTGGAATGCTGGCCCGGTTGCCCCAACGCGCGCAATCTCTTCGCAAAATATAGCGCTATACATGAAGTCCGCGCCCGGACCCCCATATTCTTCTGGGACCGTGCAGCATAGGAAACCAGCTTCCCCGGCTTCTTTCCAAAGTGAGCGGGGAACCTGCCCGTCTTTTTCCCATTGGGCGTGAAAAGGGGCGACCCGTTCTTCTGCAAATTTCCGGGCTGCGTCTTGGAATATCCGATGTTCTTCGGAAAAAAGTTTTCTATTCATTGTGAGACCCTATTTTATTTTTCTAATTTTGGGACAAATTCAATAGTGAGTGAATTAATTGTGCGGAGCAACTGTAAAATTCATTTTGCAGGTGAGGTCAGATCCGCGTTTGGGGTTTGTAAAATTTATGTGTCATAATAAATTTTTAAGAGTGTTGGTCTTACTGTTACCCAAAATAATGGGTTGAAATGCAAGGCGATAAAATGGCTTCAGTGACTAAGGTCGATAATTCGGATCAAGATCAGCCAATCCCTGAGAGGGTTCTTGTCGTCGATAACTCTCCTTTATACAGCGCCTTGATCGAAGGCGCTGTGCAGAAGGTTTATTCCGGTCCCATAGATGTTGCCAGCAGCAAAAGCGAAGTAGCTGCGCTTGTTGAGGAGCATAAAGGGGCATATTTTCTTGCCTTAATGAATATGGTCCTGCCTGACGCACCAAACGGAGAAGCTGTTGAACTCGTTGCAAATCTCCATTTGCCTACTGTTGTATTTACAAAAAGCATTGAGCCTTCGCTCGTTGCTAAAATTGAACAGATCGGCGCCATTGATTATTTGGTGAAAGAAAAGGCGGCAAGCCTTGATCTGGTTAGCAAAACTGTTCGTCGGCTGGATCGCAATCGAAAGATTGTTGTATTGATCGTTGATGCTGCGAGCGAAAGTCGCGCTCAGTCACGGAAATGGCTGGAAAAACAGTTATATACGGTGGAAGAAGCCGAAGATGGGCATCAGGCGATCGACATGGTGATGAATAATGATGCCATTGGGCTGGTGCTTACCGGATATTCCCTTCCAAATATGGATGGGTTTGAGCTGGTTCGTAAGCTGCGCAGCCTCAAGAGCGCGCGTGATCTGGCGATAATTGGAATTTCAGAGGGGGCGCAGAGTAACTTTGCGAGCAACTTTATCCGCTATGGTGCGGATGATTTTATGAGCAAACCCATCAAGGTTGAAGAGTTTCGATCCCGGGTAACCATGTGTATGGACCGAGTTGATCTCCTGAATGAGCTTGTCGATCAGGCAACCATTGATCCACTTACCAACATTTGGAACCGGCAATATTTTCAACATATGGCCAATACCCTATATGCATGCGCAGTCCGTAGACAAATTGATATTGATATAGCGATTATCGATCTGGATCACCTGACCCAGCTCAATGAGATGCATGGCTACGAAGCTGGGGATGAAATCCTCAAAGAGGTCGCAGGCGCCTTGAAGACGATTATCCGCTCGACTGATCTCCTGGCGCGTTTAGACGGCGATCGCTTTTCCCTGCTGACAGTGAATGTGGAGGCAGAGGCGAGGGGAGAGTTTTTCAATTCCCTGCGCGAGGCAATTTCCGAACTCTCCTTTAGCTTTGGAGAAGAGGAAGTTACAGTTACGGCCTCAATTGGCGTAACGTCAGCTTTAGGGGATACGCTTGATACCATGCTTTTGCGCGCTGAAGAAACAACGCGAAAAGCAAAAGAAATGGGCCGTGATATTACACATTTTGCCGAGCAGATTATCTAAGCGGTATTAAACGTGGAAAGACGATCCACACCCACAGCGCCCTTTTTCATTTGGATTTTCAAAGGTAAAGCGAGATTCCAGACCTTCTTCCTGCCAATCCATCTCGGTGCCATTTACATACTGAATAGCTTCATGATCGATCAAAAGCTTAACCTTGCCCGTTGAGATAATGGCATCGTCTGCTTTTTGTTCCTTGGCAAAATCCATGGTGTAGCTAAGGCCATTGCATCCTGTATTGGTGATCCCGATACGAAGACCAAGAACATCATCGCTATTTTGAGATAGCAAGTTGCTCAATCGGGCTTCGGCTTTTTCGGTTAATGTCAAAATTTGCGGGTTACTCATAACATCACCTTTTTAAAACATTCCAAGATCAAGTTTGGCGGCTTCTGACATGTTATCAGGTGTCCAAGCCGGTTCCCAGAGGATTTCCACATCAACTTTGGAAATGCCAGGAACTTTCATAATTGCATCGCTGACCCAACCCGGTATTTCACCGGCGACCGGGCATCCCGGTGCTGTCAAAGTCATCCCAACATATGTATGCCCTTTTTCATCAATATCAATAACATAGATCAGGCCGAGGTCATAAATACTAACGGGAATTTCTGGATCAAAAACAGTGCGAAGGGCATCAATTACATCACTTTCAAGTGGTGAAGTACAAGTGCCTTCTTCGTAAGGGCCTGTTGCAACAGGTCTTTCAATTTCTGTTGTCGTCATGATCATACTTTCTCTGTCGTAATTACGGTACTGTTTTGCATTGCTGAATTAAACGCATGCCAGGGCAGGGTGGCGCATTTTATACGCGCTGGAAACTGGCGAACGCCTGATAATACGAGCAGGCTTTCCGCATCCTTAACCTCATTTGAAATTTCATTTCCTTTGGCCACAAACTCTTCGAACTGACGGAACAGGTTTTGGGCGGCGGTTATTGTTTTTCCTTTAAGAATTTCGGTCATTAAAGATGCGGAAGCTATTGATATTGCACAACCTTTTCCATCAAATTTAATGTCTTCAATATGACCGTCATCATCCGTTATGAGGAAGATATCGATTTTGTCACCACAAACGGGATTATTTCCATGACCTTGATGCGTGCAGGGATCCAGTATTCCAAAATTATGAGGGTTTTTGGAATGCTCTAGAATAACGTCCTGATATAGTTTTTTCAGGTCACTCATGCTTAGCGGAAAAACTCCTGTACCATTTTAACCGATGCAACCAGCGCATCGACATCTTCAGTGGTGTTATACATGGCAAATGACGCCCGAACAGTTGACGGAACGTCATAGAAATCCATTAAAGGCTGGGCGCAGTGATGTCCAACACGTACCGCAACACCAGCCTGATCAACAATGGTGCCAATGTCATGCGGATGTATGCCATCCATCGTAAAGGAGACAATGGCGGCTTTGTGCTTTGCCTGGCCGATAATCTGGATATTGTTCAATTTACTGAGTTCGGCAGTCGCGTAAGACAGCAGGTTTTGCTCGTGGGCGCCAATGTGGTCCAGCCCAATGCTATTGACGTAATTGATGGCCGTGCCCAAGCCAATGGCCTGAACAATAGGGGGGGTTCCAGCTTCGAACTTGCTGTGACCCGTGGTAAAGGTCGTTTTTTCAAACGTAACCCGATCAATCATATCGCCGCCGCCCTGATAGGGAGGCATTTTGTCCAGCCATTCAGCCTTGCCGTATAAAACGCCAATGCCTGTTGGTGCAAAAATCTTATGCCCGGTAAAGACATAAAAATCAGCATCCAGCGCTGTAACATCGACTTTCATGTGCGGTATGGCCTGAGATCCGTCAACAAGAACGGGGATGCCTTTGGCATGCGCCATGTCGATGATTTCTTTAATGGGTGTAATTGTCCCGATGGCATTGGATACATGGGTAATGGCGACAATTTTCGTTTTGTCCGATAGCAAATCTTCATAGCGGTCCATCAGCAATTCGCCATTCTGATCAATGGGAACTGCCTTTACGGTTGCGCCAACCCGTTCGGCAATTAATTGCCAGGGAACGATGTTTGAGTGGTGCTCCAGATAGGATAGCAGGATTTCATCGCCTTCTTTGATCGCCAGCTGCCCAAACGATTGCGCGACCAGGTTAATGGCTTCTGTCGTGCTTTTAGTGAAGATGATTTCATCGATTGAACCTGCGTTCAAATGCGCGCGTACCGTTTCGCGTGCGCCTTCATACAGTTCAGTTGACTGTTGGCTTAGATAATGAACCCCCCGATGCACATTGGCATAGGTTTTACTATAGGCATCCCGCACTGCATCCAGAACAACTTGTGGCTTTTGCGCAGACGCGCCACTGTCAAGAAACGTCAAACGTTTTCCGTGGATTTTTTCCTGAAAAATTGGAAAATCCCGGCGAATTTTTTCAACATCAAAAACGGTCATATTATTCATTTCTATCCGCAACCTCCGCAAGCCAGTCCGCTGCCTGTTCGGAGAAGAAGTCTTTTATCGGCTCGTCTGTGATTTCTTCAAGGACATCCGCGAGGAACGCCTCGATTAGCATCATCCGGGCCTGTTCTTTTGAAATCCCGCGAGATTCCATATAAAACAAAGCGACTTCGTCCAGTTCACCAGACGTAGCGCCATGGCTGCATTTCACGTCGTCAGCGTAAATTTCAAGTTCAGGTTTGCAAACGACTTCGGCAAAATCAGATAGCAGAAGCGCTTTGCTAAGTTGATCACCAGACACTTGCTGCGCGTCCGGGTGAATATGAATTTTGCCCTGAAAAACGCCCTTGGCGCGATCGTCCAGTACGCCCTTATAGATTTGCTTGCTGGTGTTATTGGGGACTTTATGTTCCGTCACTGTCGTTGTATCGCAGTGCTGCTTGCCGCGCATCAGATAAGCGCCATTTAACTGGCTTTCAGCATCCGCGCCCAGAACACTTGTATTCAGTTCATTCCGTGACAGTTTTGCGCCAATTGATAAGCTGAAATTATTGTATTTTGCATTTTGCAAAATTTCTGCTTCCGTCAGTGCCAGATGATACGCATCTGTGCTTTCCTTTTGCAGCTTATAGTGATTAAGCTCAGCGCCTTCGGATAGCGCGACCGTGGTCATTGGATTGCTAAAATAGCGACCAGACCCTTCGTGTATTTCAAGTACGGTGAGTTTGGCATTTTCGCTGAGTATGATCCGATTGCGCAAATGGCGACCGGTATTACTTGCAGTATTTTTAAACCGGATAATCAGCGGTATGTCTACGGCGGTGGATTCAGTGACATGAATACAGAAACCATCCTGCATAAACGCAGTGTTAAGGGCAACGAGCGCTCTGTCTTCATCCTCATTCAAGGAAAGCACCGCGCCTTTTCCAAGTTCATCTGCAAATGATGTCACGGAAAGCCCGTCTGGCAAGTTATCAAGCTTGCTGAGAACCTTAGAGAAAGATCCGTCGACAAACACGATTTCCATAGCGGCGTCAAAGTTGGCGGAGGTTGCCTCCGCGCCTGGAGCTGTTGTGTCGTTGGCGATCCCTTTGGAAAATTCCGACAGGTTAGTGAAGCGCCAGTCTTCGATTTTTTTGTGCGGAAAATCGGCTTTTCGAAATATCTCAAGTCCGGATTTACGCAGCGTCGTAATATTTCGATCTCCCTTGCCCGGAAGGGTAACAAGAGCCGTTTCAAATCGATCGACATATGTTTGAGCGAGGGCTGTTAATGTATTCATTATCATATCCTTAAAAGGTGCAGTGAATGTCGCGTGTTAAGCGGCATCAATATCTGCATACCCTTTTTCTTCAAGCTCCAACGCCAGTGATTTATCACCGGATTTTACAATTTTACCGTCAGCCAGAACATGTACGAAATCAGGAACGATATAGTCTAAAAGTCGCTGGTAATGAGTAATAACGAGCGCCGAACGTTCTGGGCTGCGAAGGCGGTTGACGCCATCGGCCGCAATTTTTAGCGCATCAATATCAAGTCCGGAATCCGTTTCATCCAGTACCATGAATTTCGGCTCCAGCAGAGCCATTTGCAGAACTTCATTGCGTTTCTTCTCGCCGCCAGAGAAGCCGACATTAACGGCTCTTTTCAGCATGTCATCTTTGATGTCGAGTTCTTTTGTTTTCTCACGGACCAGTTTTAAGAACTGCATGGCATCAAGCTCGTCCTCACCGCGGAATTTACGCTGAGCATTGACCGCTGTTTTCAAAAAGGTAGCCGAGGCAACACCGGGTATTTCAACAGGATATTGAAACGCGAGAAAAATACCGCTACAGGCGCGTTCATCGGGGGAGCGCGCGAGCAAGTCTGAACCCTGATATGTTACGGAGCCTGAGGTCACCTCATAGCCGTCACGGCCTGACAGGACATAGGACAGTGTGCTTTTACCGGCCCCATTTGGTCCCATAATCGCATGAACTTCACCGGAATTGATGGTGAGGTTGATGCCTTTTAAAATTTCTTTACCACCGACTGTGGCGTGAAGGTCTTTAATTTCTAACATATGATCTAGCTCTTGATCTTAAAATACAGATACCCATTCCAATGTGGCGGGCAATAAATTATCCAACGCTACCTTCGAGACTGATCCCGACAAGCTTCTGGGCTTCAACGGCAAATTCCATCGGCAGCTTTTGTAGAACTTCTTTACAGAAGCCATTTACAATCAATGCCATGCTTTCCTCTTCGGAGAGCCCGCGCTGCTGACAGTAGAACAATTGCTCCTCACTGACCTTGGAGGTGGTTGCCTCATGCTCGATTTTCCCCGTGCGGCTTTGGTTCTCGATATAGGGAACGGTATGTGCGCCGCATTTATCACCGATCAGCAAGCTGTCGCAGACCGTGTGGTTCCGCGCATTTTCAGCTTTGCGGCCCATACGAACCAGTCCCCGGTAAGTGCTTTGCGCACGGCCGGCAGAAATCCCTTTGGAAATGATGGTGCTGGACGTGTTTTTGCCCAGATGGATCATTTTGGTTCCGGTATCGGCTTGTTGCAGGTTGTTGGTAATGGCAATGGAGTAAAACTCACCAACGGAATTATCACCCTGCAGGATGCATGAGGGGTATTTCCAGGTAACAGCTGACCCTGTTTCAACCTGCGTCCAGGACACTTTTGCATTTTCGCCGCGGCAGGCAGCCCGTTTCGTGACGAAATTGTATATACCACCCTTGCCATTTTCATCACCGGGGTACCAGTTTTGAACGGTCGAGTATTTAATCTCGGCATTATCCAAAATGACCAGCTCAACCACAGCCGCATGAAGCTGGTTTTCATCCCGCATAGGCGCGGTGCAGCCCTCAAGATAGCTGACGTAGCTGTCATCATCGGCGATGATTAGCGTCCGCTCAAACTGACCCGTCTGGGCGGCGTTGATCCGGAAATAAGTGCTCAGCTCCATTGGGCAGCGAACGCCTTTTGGAATGTAGACAAAAGATCCGTCTGTAAAGACAGCGCAGTTCAGGGCACTGTAGAAATTATCTGTATAAGGAACGACAGAGCCCAGATATTTTTTGACGAGTTCTGGATGCTTTTGAATGGCTTCGGAAATGGGGCAGAAAATGACCCCTTCTTTTTCAAGGCGTTCGCGGAAAGTGGTCGCGACGGATACACTGTCAAACACTGCATCCACAGCAACGTTTGCTGATCCTTCCACACCCGCCAGAAATTCCTGTTCTTTCAGCGGAATGCCAAGTTTTTTATAGACTTCCAGAATTTCGGGATCTACTTCATCCAGACTTTTAAGTTTGTCTTTCTTTTTGGGCGCAGAATAGTAATAAATATCCTGAAAATCGATTTTTGGATAATCGACCTTTGCCCATGAAGGCTCTTCCATCTTCAGCCAGTAGCGATATGCCTTTAGACGCCAATCCAGCATCCATTCAGGCTCTTCCTTTTTGGCTGAAATAAATCGAATAATATCTTCATTTAGTCCGATAGGCGCAGTATCGGCCTCAATATCGCTGAAAAATCCATATTTGTATTTTTCAGAAACAGAAGCGACCTGTTCTACGGTTTCTTGGCTAACGGCCATAACTTACTCCGTTACGTTAAGGTTAGCAGCGCCCGTCTGGGCCTTCTTTGCTAACCGGGGAAGGGGGGAAGTGTTCTCTTGGCACATATCGGCCAATGTCACTTCTTCCATTGCGGCATTGATTGCACGATTAATTTTTTCCCAGCCGCCGCGCATGGGGCAGCATTGTTCGACGGAACAATCATCGTGACTGGTATCGACGCAGGACGTGACGGCAACCGGGCCTTCAAGGACCCGAACAATTTCAGCAATGGATATTTGGGAAGGGTTGCGATCCAGTCGATATCCGCCATGCGCACCTCGAATAGAGGATAGCAAATTGTTCTTCGCTAAAACCCGCAAAATCTTTGCGGCTGTGGGGACGGGTAACCCAGTATATAAAGACAAATCGGGTGCCGTTAGGATGCGGTTTTCAATCCGTCCCATTTCCGACATTATGACAACACCGTAATCAGTCATTTTACTCAGTTTTATCATACCGAACCTTATATCGTACCAATATAGTCTTCTTTGTCTGATTTTATAGCAGACAAATTTGGTCTTGTATATAAAAAGCTTGGTCTTGTTAGGCAAGGTTTGATTTGGATTTTTTCAATAAATTCAATGGATTGGATTTGAAATGCACAGTCATTTTTGGTATTAATAATTAATCGCAAAAACTTATCTTTTAAAAACGGGGGCTTATCAAATGTCGGATAACCGCGAAGCTCAAATTCAAATACGAGCACCAATTCCAATTTTAAGGATCTTTGATCGATCAAAAGCGAAAGAGTTTTATGAAGATTACCTTGGAATGACGGTGGATTGGACCTATCAGGGGCCAGATGATGCGCCTGTATATATGCAGGTGTCGCGATCACTGTTACGGTTGCATCTGTCAGAGCATTATGGAGATGCTTCTCCCGGCGCGCGACTTTTCATCCCCATGGAGGACATAGAGGGTCTGCACAAGGAATTGTCGCGGAAAAATTTCAAGTTTGCCAATCCTTCGATTGATAAAATGCCTTGGGGGGATGAATTGCTCCTGACCGATCCTTTTGGGAATAGGCTGACTTTCTGCCGTCAGGAAGCGCAATAAACTTTGTCAAATCAGGCAAAACGCCCCAACAGCGCCGACCAACTTTGGGTATATACAAAGATGGGATCATGTCATAATAGCATTCGTTTGAAATAAGTTGTTCTATGTGGAAAACATGAATGAAGGTAAGGCGTAATGAATGTTCAGTTTAAAGCCGGTAGATACAGATGAAGCGGATTTTGTTTGTCACGTCTAATCGGTTGGGTGACGCTGTCTTGACGACAGGGGTACTTCATAAATTGATTGAAGAAGAACCAAACTGCGCGGTCACAGTTGTTTGCGGGAAAATTCCAGCGGAAATCTTTTCGAACATTAAAGGCGTGGAAAATGTTGTCGCTATTTCAAAACGAAAATACAGCCTGCATTGGTGGGATGCTTTTCGTCAGATTAACGGCTTTTTTTGGCATCGCATTGTAGATTTCAGAGGCAGTCCACTTGGTCTTTTACCCACGCGGCACCGTCATTTATGGACCGGGGGAAGTGACGATGAGCATAAGACGCTTTCCAACGCAAAAGTGATTGGTAAGGCCACACCGATCGCCCCAAAAATAGAAGTAGATGCAGATGAGCAGGATCGCCTTCGCCAACTCACAGACGGAAAACCGGTTATTGCGATTGCGCCGACAGCTAATTTTCCACCCAAACAATGGCATCACGAAAATTATTCCCATCTGGCGAAAGCCTTGACTGCAAAAGAAGGGATTTTGCCGGGGGCAAAAATTCTAGTGCTTGCAGCCCCTGATGAAGAGGGACAGGCTCTTCCAGTCGTTGAAAGCTTACCAGAAGAGCAGGTTTTAAATTTTGTGGGGAAAACGACACCAATGGAAGCGGCTGCGCTTTTATCCATTTGCTCCCTTTTTGTGGGGAACGACTCTGGTTTGATGCATACGGCTGTGGCCGTTGGAATTCCAACAGTTGGACTGTTTGGTATTGGAAAGCCGACGGTTTATAAGCCCGCCGGTGAAAAAAGTTTGTGCCTTTTGAGCAAGCCACAAGGGCAGTCGGTCAACCGAAAGATAGTGTCAACTGATGATGGAGAAAAACAGGTTATTGAAACGCTACCTGTTGAATATGTTCTCAAAGAAGTGCAATCTTTTTACAGGTCACTCAGCCTGTAGCTAAAAGTGACCTCTAACGAAAATAAATAACCCATCAATAGGGAGAAAATTATGTCTGAGCTAAAGGGACATTACGACTGGACGGCTATATTAGATGGCTTGACCAAGTATTTGAGAATTCGCGCAACCCCCATCGGAATGAAACTGTTTGCAACCGTCGAAGAGATGGAGGCGATCCCCCGTATTCGGCGACCACAATCTATTCATACCGCGGATCAGATCGTTGGCCAGGCATGTCGGTTGGGCTGGACTGTTGGGGCAACAGCAGAGGATTTTGTCGGCGCGCAGTGCGGGGCAGTTCTTGGGCTTCACCCACAGGACGAAGAGTGGGAAAAAGGTGAGCGGTATGTTGGCGTTTGGTGGGAAGGTGAAGAAGATACCCGCAAACATCAGCAGGAAATGACCGTTGTCCCCTATGGTCAGTTTAAAGCAATGGCCGTCTCACCCCTGGAGACAGGTCGACTGGACCCTCCTGATATCTGTCTGATATATGCAACTCCCGCTCAGATGATCCTGTTTATTAATGGGCTGCAATATGCCGGTTACAAGAAACTTGATTTTTCAGTGGTCGGGGAAAGTTCCTGCGCAGATAGTTGGGGACGGGCTTTATCTACTGGGGAGCCAAGCCTATCTTTGCCGTGTTTTGCGGAACGGCGATATGGTGGTGTGATGGAGGATGAGCTGTTAATGGCGATCCCGCCCGCATATCTTCCAAAAACCATTGAAGGTTTGGCGCAGCTCTCCAAGAACGGTCTGCGCTACCCGATCCCACCTTATAGCGTGCAAAATGATGCGCGTGCCGGGCTTGGGCATAGCTACGGGAACAAGTAGGGTTTCATTTGATTGATCACCTTTTCGTATATGGGACATTACGGCTAAACAGTGATAGCCCCATGTCCCATATTCTCTCAAAACATTGCCAGTTTGTTGATGAAGCTTTTGTTTATGGCCAAATGTTTGATCTGGGGGATTACCCGGGAATAGTGATGGATCATAATAGGTCGGCACAGGTTTATGGTGATTGCTTTAAGCTGTTAGACCCAACTGCTGCACTGGCGACATTTGATGACTATGAAGAATGCGGTCCGGCCCATCCAACGCCCTGGCTGTATTTGCGAGAAACGCAGACCTGTTATCTAAAGGCGGGGAACTCGCTTAAGGCTTGGGTTTATGTTTATAACAGGGATCTGACCGATAAGCCGCTGATTGAGGGTGGGGACTATCTAAAATATCGTCCTAGTAAAAAGGGAGCCGTTTAGCTCCCTTATTGATTAGCTTTTGCTGCCGATGTGAATTTCACCGCGCTGTTTTGCAAGTTCGATCTGTTTCTGACGCTCTGCAAAGCGTTGTTTTTTCTCTTCAGTTAAATCGTCATAGCAATGAGGGCAGGAAATGCCCTTAACATACTTGGGAGATTGTTTCTCTTCCTCTGTAATGGGGAAGCGGCAGGCGTAGCACTGATCGTAGGACCCTTTTTCAAGGGAATGATTGACTGTGACACGCTGGTCAAAGACAAAGCATTCACCTTCCCAGCTGCTCTCTTCTTCAGGAACATCTTCAAAATACTGAAGAATGCCGCCTTCCAGATGATAAACCTCTTCAAAGCCTTCTCGCAAAAGGTAGGAAGTGGATTTCTCGCACCGAATGCCGCCTGTGCAGAACATGGCTACTTTCTTGTGCTTTTTGGGATCCAGATTGTCCTTAACATAATCTTTGAATTCACGGAAAGTCGTTGTGTTGGGGTTAAGCGCCCCTTTGAATGTTCCGACTTCAACTTCGTAGTCATTGCGTGTATCGACGAGCAAAACATCCGGGTCAGCTATTAAGTCGTTCCAGTCTTTGGGTTTAATATAGGCGCCGACCATTTTCTTGGGGTCGGTTCCCGGCGCGCCCAATGTGACGATCTCTTTCTTCAGGCGGACTTTCATACGATAAAAAGGCTGTTCTTCGTTGATAGCTTCTTTATGGCCCAAATCAGTTAGACGCGGATCACTTTTCAGAAAGGCAAGCAGGTTGTCGATGCCTTCACGCGGTCCGGCAACAGTGCCGTTGATGCCCTCTTCGGCCAAGAGCAGCGTTCCCTGAATATCGTTGTCCATGCAAACTTTAAGGATCTTTGGCTGAAGATCTTTGTAATCAGGTAAATTCACAAATTTATAGAGGGCGGCTACAATATACATGATTTTCGCTCATTAAGGATACTCGGGAACAGCAATGACTGTATCAAAAGTGATGTGCTTCTTATATAAAGCAAGCGCACCGGATGCAAGTGGGGGATTGAATTTGCGATCCCGCTTTTTAAGTGATAGAAGCCCAACAGAAACCAACCCCTGATTTGAGTATATAAATGGCTGCACCAATTCTCGCCTTGCAAGACGCCCGTATTACATTTGGGGGCGGTGATTTATTCAATGGTATTTCATTGGGAATTGAGCCGGGTATGCGGATTGCGCTGGTTGGGCGTAATGGGTCAGGTAAATCGACGCTTTTAAAAGCAATTGCCGGGGATATCGAATTGGACGGTGGTGATCGGTTCCTGCAGGCTGGTATTCGCGTGGGTTATTTGCGTCAGCATCCGGAAATTGTCGAAGGGCGAACTGTTTTCGAACAGGTAACTCTTGGCCTGTCCCAAGAACATCAATCTGAAGGGTTTGAAACCGGGTATCTAGTGGATCAGGTTCTGGAGGGTGTTGGTATCGCAGGTGACCGTATGCTTGAAACGCTATCTGGTGGTGAGGCGCGCCGGGTATCTCTGGCTGAGGCGCTGGTATCGGAGCCAGATGTTCTTTTGCTGGATGAGCCAACCAACCATCTGGATATTAAAACCATCCTATGGCTAGAGGATGAGCTTAAAAGCTTTAAAGGCGCGTTGATGATGATCAGTCATGATCGGCAGTTCCTGAAAAATCTGACAAACCGTTTGTTTTGGCTGGATCGCGGCAAACTGAGAACCCATGGAAAAGGCTTTTCCGCTTTTGATGAGTGGTCTGAAGAGATTTTGAGGGCTGAGGAAGTCGAGACAAAAAAGCTGGATAAACGGATCGCAGATGAGACCGATTGGTCACGCAAAGGGATTACAGCAAGGCGGGCCCGGAACGAAGGTCGCTTAAGAGCCCTTTATCGGATGCGCGAGGAGCGGGCAGAACGAACCAGTCGGGTCGGGAGCGCCAAACTGGTTGTCGCATCGGGGGAAAAAAGTGGCAAGATTGTTATCGAGGCCACGGATATCGAAAAGTCATACGAAGATTCCAATGGTCAGCAACATGATGTGATCAAAAGCTTTTCGACCCGGATCATGCGGGGGGATCGCATTGGGATTATTGGTCAAAACGGCGCTGGTAAAACCACGCTGCTCAAAATGCTAACGGGTGAGCTGCAACCAGATCAGGGTACAGTCAAGCTGGGCACAAATTTAACAACGGCCATATTTGATCAACAACGCGAAAGCCTTGATCCAGAAGAAAGCCTTTGGGATACACTGGCGGATCCGGGAAGTGGACAGTTATTGGTCAAGGGAGAGGTTCGGCATGTTGTGGCTTACCTGCGTGATTTCCTGTTTGACGAGAAGCAGGCGAAAAGTCCGGTAAAATCGTTATCTGGTGGGGAGAAGAACCGGCTGCTGCTCGCCAAGTTACTGGCCCGGGAAAGTAACTTGCTGGTATTAGATGAGCCAACCAATGATCTTGATATGGAAACATTGGATCTGCTGCAGGATATGCTGAGCACCTATGATGGAACATTAATTGTTATTAGCCATGATCGTGATTTTCTTGATCAACTGGTAACCTCTGTTATTGCTGTCGAGGATGAAGGGATTGTTCATGAGTATGTTGGCGGCTACGCTGACTATATTCGTCAGCGCACGGAAATTGAAAAACCAAAAGAGCAGGTTAAGAAGGTTGCTCAAGCCGCTGAAAAACCTAAACAATCTCGAGGAAAATTAAGTTACAAGGATCAGCGGGATCTGGATCGGATGCCTGCCGTACTTGAAGCGTTAGAAGTGAAGATCGCGAAACTTGAAGGTGAGATGGCTGATCCGGATCTATTTACAAAAAATCCGGATAAATTCCAGAAAACACTCGATGAGCTGACAAAGTCAAAAGCTGAATATGAAAGCTCTGAAGAGCGGCTGCTGGAGCTGGAAATCATGCATGAAGAGCTGATGTCCAGCTAGGCTTAAAGGCCCGCGATGGGCATTTCAATGTCCGTTTTTCTCGCCGGGAGTGGAAGTAAGCCACACGTGCGTAAAACGGTTGTAATGATGGCATTGGTCGCATCTTCATAGTCAATATTTTCCAAACTGCCCTCCCGGCCCAGGACGGCAGCCCACTGAACTTCAAAATCCGCCCAGGTTTGGGTCATTGCCCAGATGTGGAATATGAGCTTGCGGCTATCCACGGGCGCCATTTTCCCCTGTTCAATCCATTTATCCAGAATGGCGGATTTATAATCCACCCAGTCTTTTAATTCTCCTGACAGGTAGGGTTTAATGCGCGGCGCACCCCGAATAAGTTCATTGGCAAAGACGCGTGATGCTTCGGGGCGGTTTTTAGACAGCTCCATTTTTGCTCTGATGTAATCGGCTAAGGTGCTGGCCGGATCATCATTTTCTGTGATTTCCCGAAATGAAGACAGCCATAGTTCGACGATATCATCGATCACAGTTCGATACAGTTTTGCTTTGGTGCCAAAATAATAATGGATGTTCGCTTTAGGTAAACCGGCCTCATCTGCGATATCGGCTGTGGTTGCTCCGCGAAAACCGTTCGCAGCAAACACTTTCTCTGCGGCCTGCAGAATGCGTTTTTTATTCTCTTTTCGAATGCGACCTTGGCCTACACTGGTTTTGGCTTTGGCGGTGTTTTTAGTCTTTGTCATATCATTTCAGCTTATAGCAAAATTTGGACGCTTATATTGAGGTGAACAGCTTTTGATTTTCAAGCAATAATCGACTCATGTGAATTATCTAATGGCGGCACTATTTGATTCTCCAAAGAAAATTTAAGGGTATGCCGTACTGATTTTTTAAAGTGCAAACGATGCTTAAAAATCGGGCGTGTGATTTAAAAATGACCACAATCCCACAGGTGTAATACTTTGAAAGCAAGCTAAACTGCGGTTTTCAATATTTATTGCAATTAAACTTGACCGTTTGGTCAGATTTTGACTATGGTTTTTTCAGGGAATGAAACTGGCTGAAGTCAGTCTCAAAAATAACTGGGCTAGGAAGATTAAAAATGGGTGATATCGCTGATATCGCGGCGGGCAGGCTGTCCGCTGATGAATTATCCAGAAATTTTGATGACATGTATCCTGCACTGGGTGAGTCAAAGGCTTTAATAGAAGCGAGTAGGTGCTATTTTTGCTATGACGCTCCCTGTATGGAAGCCTGTCCAACTGGGATTGATATTCCGAATTTTATACGGAAAATTCAAACCGGCAATTACCGCGGATCGGCAATCGATATTTTATCTGAAAATATTATGGGCGGTGCCTGTTCTCGGGTATGTCCAACTGAAATTCTGTGTGAAGAGGTTTGCGTTCGTCAGGCGCAGGAGGGGAAACCGGTTACAATTGGCCGGCTTCAGCGATTTGCCACCGATTGGCTGATGGCGACAAAGGAGCAACCTTTCGAGCGTGCGGAACTAAGCGGAAAGACGGTTGCTGTAGTTGGCGCGGGGCCTGCAGGGCTATCAGCGGCGCATAGATTGGCAATGCTTGGGCATAACGTTGAGATTTTTGAAGCACTTTCTAAATCCGGTGGCCTGAACGAATACGGGATCGCCGCCTATAAGCTGCCCCACGGCATTGCCCAAGAAGAAGTCGATTTTATTATGAGCATTGGCGGTATTACCGTTCACCATAATAAAGCATTGGGAAAAGATATTTCACTGGCTGACCTGAAAAGCAAGTTCGATGCCGTCTTTATCGGCACGGGGCTTGGTGCTGTACGCGCTTTGGGTTTTGAGAATGAAAGCATCAACGGTGTCTATAACGCTGTCGACTATATTGCGCAGTTGCGGCAGTCCGAAACTAAAGAAGATGTGAAAATTGGCCGAAAAGTCGTTGTGATTGGCGGCGGCAATACTGCCATTGATATGGCGGTACAGGCCAAGCGTTTGGGCGCGGAAGAGGTAACTTTGGTGTACCGCCGGGGCCCTGAAGATATGAGCGCCACCCATCACGAGCAGCAATATGCACAAATAAATGGGGTGACGATTAAGCATTATGCCAAACCGGTTGCCTTAAACGAGGACGGTGGGGCTGTGTCCGGCGTAACATTTGAATATACCCGCAAAGATAAAGATGGAAAATTATCTGGTACGGGAGAGACGTTTGAGATTGCTGCCAATATGGTTTTTAAAGCCATTGGTCAGGTCTTCGTATCTGATCCAATGACGATAAGTGCCGTTAGTCTTGAAATTCAGGAAGGTCGCATCGTTGCAGATGATGATCGGGCAACTTCAGTTCCGGGCATTTATGCTGGCGGTGACTGCATTGTCGGCGGCGAAGATCTAACTGTTGCAGCTGTACAGGACGGGAAACTGGCAGCCCACGCAATTGATAAATATTTAAAATCCTAATAGGGGCGAAGGACTAAAGAAAATGGCAGATCTGAGCTATGATTTTGTTGGAATTAAATCGCCTAATCCGTTTTGGCTGGCAAGTGCGCCGCCAACGGACAAGGAAATAAACGTTGTTAGGGCCTTTGAAGCGGGCTGGGGCGGTGTCGTCTGGAAAACGCTGGGTGAAGACCCGCCAGTCGTAAACGTATCCTCACGCTACGGCGCAACCAACTTCAATGGGCAGCGTATGGCTGGCCTTAATAATATTGAACTGATTACCGATCGACCACTTGATATCAATCTTGAAGAAATTAAACGGGTCAAGAAAGACTGGCCTGACCGGGCAATGGTTGTGTCCCTGATGGTTCCTTGCGAGGAAGAGCCGTGGAAATACATCCTGAACCGTGTTGCCGAGACGGGCGCGGATGGGGTTGAGCTGAATTTTGGCTGCCCACACGGCATGTCCGAACGCGGAATGGGCGCTGCAGTCGGTCAGGTTCCTGAATATGTGCAAATGGTGACAGAATGGTGCAAGCAGCATTCTGATTTGTCGGTGATTGTAAAATTGACACCCAACATAACCGATATTCGCAGCTC
This sequence comes from Sneathiella sp., assembly GCA_034669685.1. GTDB lineage: Bacteria > Pseudomonadota > Alphaproteobacteria > Sneathiellales > Sneathiellaceae > Sneathiella. The sequence goes on along the minus strand of JAXMOU010000001.1, from coordinate 705,396 downwards.
GGCGCGGGCAGCGGTTCGCGGCGGTGCTGATGCGGTATCACTGATCAATACCATTAATTCCATTGTTAATATTGATCTGGATATCATGGCACCGACACCAACAGTAGACGGCAAGGGCGCCCATGGTGGGTATTGTGGCCCCGCTGTTAAGCCAATTGCGCTGAATATGGTTGCGGAAATTGCCCGTGATCCTGAATGTCAGAATATACCAATGTCTGGAATTGGGGGGATTTCAAACTGGCGCGATGCAGCAGAATTTATGTCGCTTGGTTGTGGCTCAGTTCAAGTCTGTACGGCGGCAATGCATCACGGTTTTAAAATTGTTGATGATATGAAAACCGGCCTGAGCAACTGGATGGATAGCAAAGGCTATAAAAAAATTGATGATTTCCGGGGATTGGCGTCAGGCAATGTAACGGACTGGAACCAGCTCAATATTAATTTCGATACAAAGGCGCTGATTGATCAGGATAAATGCATTAAATGTGGCATGTGCCATATTTCATGCGAAGATACATCACATCAGGCAATTTCAGCCCTGCGTGTTGAAGGTGAACGCAGGTATGAGGTTGTTGATGAAGAGTGCGTTGGGTGTAATTTATGCCAGCTGGTATGTCCGGTGGACGATTGCATCACAATGGTCCCAGTAGACAATGGCAAGCCGTATATGAACTGGAATCAAGATCCACGAAATCCACATAGTAAAGCAGCAGAATAAAGCGATAGACAAATGAAAAATATGGCAGTCAAGGGCGACCGGTTATGGGACAGCCTGATGGAGATGGCGAAAATTGGTGGGACAGAGAAGGGCGGTTGTTGCCGTCTTGCGCTTACCGATGTGGATAAGGAAGGTCGCGATTTATTCGTGAGCTGGTGCAAGGATGCTGGCCTCACAATTAAAATTGACAAGATGGGGAATATCTTTGCCCGTCGGGCCGGTAAAAACGACGATTTACCACCTGTGATGATGGGCTCTCATCTGGATACACAGCCAACAGGCGGTAAGTATGATGGGGTTTTTGGTGTGCTGGCAGGGCTGGAAGTTCTGCGTACCCTAAATGATTTCGATGTTGAAACCGAACATCCGGTCGAAGTTGCGGTCTGGACAAATGAAGAAGGATCCCGCTTTGCGCCTGCGATGGTTGCCTCTGGGGTTTTTGCCGGGGTTTTTGATCTGGAATATGGTCTGAGCCGTGCTGACCTGGATGGGAAAACCATGGGCGAAGAACTTGCCCGTATTGGATATGCTGGTTCTGAAGAGGTTGGCGGGCGCGAAATTAAAGCGTTCTTTGAAGCCCATATCGAACAGGGGCCCATACTTGAACATGAAGAAAAGACAATTGGCGTTGTAAACGGTGCACAAGGTCAGCGGTGGTATGAAATTACCCTCACAGGTCAGGAGGCCCATGCCGGACCAACGCCGATGCCCATTCGAAAAGATGCCTTGGTTGGTGCGTCCAAAATCGTGCAGGAAGTAAACCGAATTGGTCTGGATAATCAACCTTTTGCCTGTGCAACTGTCGGATTGTTAAATGTAACCCCCAATTCACGAAATACGATCCCGGGTCAGGTCTTCTTTACTGTCGATTTCCGTCATCCAAAAGATGAAATACTCTCAAAAATGGATAGTGAACTTCGGTCTTTTGCGGAAAAAATCGCCAATGAAGGCGGATTTGAGATGAAATTTGAACAGATCTGGTATTCGCCACCCGTCGAGTTCGATGCCGATTGTATTAATGCCGTTAGAACCGGCGCGGAACTTGCCGGATTCTCGCACATGGATATCATTTCAGGAGCAGGGCATGACGCCTGTTATATTAACAGGGTTGCGCCAACTGGCATGATCTTTGTGCCGTGTGAAAACGGGATTAGCCATAACGAGGAAGAAGAGGCAACACCGGAAGATCTGGCTGCAGGTTGCGATGTTCTGTTGCATGCAGTTGTAGAAAGAGCGACAGTAGCTTAAAAATAGTCTAGCAGTATTATTCTGGGAAAAGGGTTCTCGATAGAAACCCTGCCCGGAACTGAGTAACAGGGGATCAGGCATTGGGATGCAGCAAGCATATAAAGTTGACGGCGATGGTGCGCCGATGAGTGGCATGGGAAAGCCAGTTGTAGAGATTGAAAAGCTAAATTTGATCTTTGAAACACCAGACGCACCCGTTCATGCGTTAAGTGACGTTGATTTGACAATCAACGCAGGCGATTTTGTCTCCTTCATTGGGCCGTCAGGTTGTGGCAAGACAACCTTGATGCGTGTTATTGCTGATTTGGAAACGCCGACAAACGGTCATATTTCGGTTAATGGAATGACCCCCGGTGAGGCCCGGGAAAAGCGCGCTTATGGATATGTTTTTCAGGCGCCAGCCTTATATCCGTGGCGGACTGTACAAAAGAATATCATGCTTCCGCTGGAAATTATGGGTCTTTCCAAAGCAGAGCAGCAGGAACGCGCGGCAAAGAACCTTTCGCTTGTTAATCTGGAAGGGTTTGAGAAAAAATTTCCCTGGCAATTGTCCGGGGGAATGCAGCAGCGGGTTTCAATCGCCCGGGCGCTGTCGGTGGAACCGGATTTGCTGCTGATGGATGAGCCTTTTGGCGCACTGGATGAAATTACGCGGGATCATTTGAACGAACAATTGTTGCGTCTTTGGGATCGCACCAAGAAAACAGTCGTTTTCGTGACCCACTCGATCCCAGAGTCTGTGTTTTTATCCTCGAAAATTGTCGTGATGTCACCGCGTCCCGGTAAAATTATTGACATTATTGATTGTAATTTACCAAGGGATCGCACGCTGGATATACGCGAAACGCCAGAATTTCTGGATATTGCCCATCGGGTGAGAGAAGGGCTTCGTGCAGGGCATTCATACGATGACTGACGCTGCCATTTCTTCAGGGCCGGGGATCTGGTCCAAGCTTTACCAAGGCAAGACTTTGCCAATTTTAACAGTGGTTTTATCCATTTTGGTGGCTTGGTATGCTGGTGCAGTTTATCTGAATTCGGACACTTTAATCTCGACATATGAACGCACAAAAGTTGAATGGGACGCAGAAAAGCTTGTCAAAGATTCATGGGCAATGGATCGGCCGATTTTACCCGCTCCCCACCAAATCGTCGTTGAGCTTAATAAAACTGTTTTTCAGAAAAAAATTACCTCTAAACGAAGCTTGATCTATCACGCATGGATCACGACATCTGCCACCTTGCTGGGGTTTGCCTTTGGCGGCTTGCTCGGTATTTTGCTGGCTGTTGGAATTGTTCATGTACAGACATTAGACCGGAGCTTAATGCCATGGGTCATCGCCTCGCAGACAATACCCATTCTGGCGATTGCGCCAATGATTATTGTCGTTTTGGGAAATGTAGGCCTTACCGGAACGATACCTAAATCAATTATTTCGATGTATCTGTGCTTTTTTCCCATCACAATTGGAATGGTCAAGGGATTGCGCTCTCCCGATGTTTTGCAGATGGATTTAATGCGTACCTATAGCGCCTCTACAGCGCAGATTTTTTGGAAGCTGCGTGTTCCAGCGTCAGTTCCGTTCCTGTTTGCCAGTCTTAAAGTTGCTGTGGCCATTAGTCTGGTTGGGGCAATCGTGGGGGAGCTGCCAACTGGTGCCGTCGCTGGTATTGGCGCGCGCCTGTTAAGTGGATCCTATTATGGTCAAACCATTCAGATATGGTCCGCGCTGGTGGTTGCGTCGGTTTTGGGTATGCTGCTTGTCTATATCGTTGCGTTGATTGAGAAATTTGTGATGGCACGTATGGGGGAAAGAGCATGATTGATTTTAAATCGCTTGATAAACCCATATGTTTATTTCTGATTTGCGGCGTCGTTTCCCTGTTCCTACCAGTTGGGGTCACAGAAGATCACGCTGTTTACTGGACGTCGAATGCGGTTGCTTTATCCCTGATGATTGCAGCGCTTATCGTGTCGTGCGTTCGGTTGCTACGCAAATCAAATAGTCTTTTGATGGGTATTCTCGTTGTTGTTGGGACTTTCGCCGCTGCATTTTCGATCCTCAGCCTGATTAAAGCTGATATTCGCAATGGATTTGAAGCACCCGGGCTCTGGTTATTTGTATTTGGATTAGGTTTTCTGGCCTGGCGGGCGATGTCGCTGACGTCGTTGCATGCGGAAAAGAGTACAATTATTAAGTTACTGGTTCCGACGTTCTTTGGATTGTGGATCCTTTACCTTTGGCAGATTTTGACCACCGGATTTCAAATTCCTTCGGTGTTACTGCCAAGCCCGGCAATGATCGGACTGGCGATAGTTGGTAACACCGATATTCTGATTGGTGATTTCTATCAGACCTTTATGAAGTCGGTGTTGAGTGGTTATGCTTTGGGCTGTGGAAGTGGATTTCTGGTCGCCGTTCTAGTCGACAAAATTCCCTTTCTGCAAAGAGGTTTACTTCCGCTTGGCTCCCTTGTAAGTGCGATCCCAATCGTTGGTATCGCTCCCATTATGGTGATGTGGTTTGGCTTTGATTGGCAATCTAAAGCAGCTGTGATCGTGATTATGACTTTCTTCCCCATGTTGGTGAATACACTGGCGGGATTAGAGGCGACAAGTCATCTGGAAAAGGATTTGATGCGATCCTACGCAGCCAGTTATTTGCAAACATTGATTTTTGTCCGCCTCCCCAATGCGCTGCCGTTTATTTTTAATGCGTTAAAGATAAACTCAACGCTTGCTTTGATTGGCGCAATTGTCGCAGAGTTTTTTGGCACCCCCATTGTCGGTATGGGCTTTCGAATTTCAACAGAAGTCGGGCGGATGAACGTGGATATCGTATGGGCAACCATCGCAGTTGCTGCGGTTGCCGGTTCCGTTTCGTATGGCGTGTTGGCGCTGCTTGAAAGAAGTATGACTTTTTGGCATCCCTCATACCGCCGCGCACGTAGTTAGTTATAAAAATAAACGTAAGATCTAAGTAAGGGAAGAAGCAGAATAGAGTTAAACGTTTCGAACAGGAGAGGAGTTCAAACATGAAAAAAATTAGCCTTATTGCGTCAGCAGTCATGATGAGTCTGGTTGCGGTATCAGCGCAAGCCGCTGATAAGCTTACACTACAACTGAAATGGGTTACACAGGCTCAGTTCGCAGGTTACTACGTCGCTAAGGATAAAGGGTACTACGACGAGGTGGATCTGGACGTAACAATTAAACCCGGCGGCCCTGATGTTGCGCCCGCGCAAGTACTGGCGGGCGGCGGTGCGGATGTGATCATTGACTGGATGCCATCTGCCTTGGCAACACGGGAAAAAGGGGTCCCGCTTGTCAATATTTCTCAAGTTTTTTCAAAATCAGGAATGATGCTGACATGTCGTAAAGACATGGGCGTTACCTCACCCGATGATTTCAAGGGTAAAACACTTGGCGTTTGGTTCTATGGCAACGAATATCCATTCTTGTCATGGATGGACAAACTGGGTCTGAAAATTGATGGTGCATCTGCAGATATCAAAGTTCTGAAACAGGGCTTTAACGTTGATCCACTCCTGCAAAAACAGGCTGCTTGTGTATCAACAATGACCTACAACGAATATTGGCAGGTTATTGACGCGGGTTTGACACCTGAAGAGCTTTCCGTTTTCAAATATGAAGAGCAGGGGGTCGCAACCTTGGAAGATGGTTTGTATGTCTTGGAAGACAGCCTTAAAGATGCTGCCATGAAAGACAAACTTGCCCGTTTTGTAAAAGCATCTTTGAAAGGCTGGAAATTCGCTGTTGAAAATACAGATGAAGCGGCTGATATCGTTCTGGAAAATGATGCAACAGGTGCGCAAACTGAAAAGCATCAACGCCGCATGATGAGCGAAATTGCTAAACTTATTGGAACAGGCAATCTTGGTAAATTGGACGAGGCAGCTTATCAGCGGACGGTAGATACACTGCTGAAAGGTAATTCGAGCCCAGTTATCAGTAAAGAACCTGTAGGTGCGTTCACTCAGGAAATCTGGGAAATGGCAATGTAATAACGTTTCCATTTATTTGGGTTCAATTTTAAAAGAGGGAGGTCAAAATAGATCTCCCTCTATTTTTATCAAATTTTACGTATAATTTTAGTTGAAACTAATGTAAAAAATATCTAAAAAGAGCCACTCAATTCTCGTAAAAGAAGTATCTATGCGAAACAAAATCTTGTCTTTGTTCATTGGCGCTTTATTTTCCGTTGGCAGCGAACCCGTTGTTGCATCTGAAAAGCACCTTGTTTTCTCCAGTATTCAGGGGAGCCCCGTACAAGATGTTGCTCAGTTGATTTTGAAGCAGGTATATCACAAGCTCGATTACACGGTTTCCTTTCTTGAGGTTCCGGCAAAAAGAGCATTGATGATGAGTAGCAATGGGGAGACGGATGGTGAAACTATTCGTGTTTGGCAAGTCGGAGAGGCATATCCAAAGTTACTGCGTGTGCCAACTGCGGTATTTAGGCTAAAAGGCTATGCATACAGTCTTAAAGGCTCCCCAATTAATACCGTAGAGCAATTAACCCCTAATTTGCGTATTGGTATTCAGAGAGGGATAACCTGGTCGGAGAAAATCGTCGCCAATCGAAAAGGGGTTGTGCGAATGGATTCAGCTAAAGATTTGGCACAAAAACTTTTGAGTGGGTCGATTGATGTTGCGCTGTATGCCGGAATTGGCTTTGAAGACGAGATACAAACCTATGACCGAGAAAGATTGATTGTGATGGGTGCCCCCGTGTTTGATCAGGGCGTTTATCATTACTTACATGAAAAGCATAAAGAATTAGTGGATCCCGTAAACACAGTTTTACTTGAAATGGATCAAGCTGGTGAGTTGGATACCCTTTATACTTCGGCGATGAATAATTAAAAAAAAGCCCCGGTTAATCCGGGGCTTTTTAATGTTTATCGAGCGACGCGTTTCGGCGCTTTCAATTCCCTTTGTTTTGACAAGGCATCGAAATGAGGGCTGAAGGTGGGGCGCTTGATGTATCGGCCCGCGCCTTTAGTCACGTTAAGTTGCCCGTCTTTAAAGACCACATTGCCCTGACTGATTGTGTGGCTTGGGCTGCCTTTTACTTCCATGCCTTCAAAGATATTGAAATCAATATTTTGATGATGGGTTTTAACGGAAATCGTGCGCGTCATTTCCGGATCCCATACAACAATATCTGCATCCGCCCCAACACTGATTGAGCCTTTACGTGGATGAATGTTAAAAATCTGCGCTGCATTTGTTGATGTCGCTTTAACAAATTCATTCATCGTCAAACGGCCGGTATTAACTCCATGATGCCAAAGAACAGCCATGCGATCCTCAACGCCAGAGGTTCCATTTGGAATAAGGGTAAAGTCATCTTTACCAGCAGCTTTTTGCGGTGCGCAGAAACAGCAGTGGTCTGTCGCCGTTGTTTGAAGATTACCCGATTGCAAGCCGCGCCATAATTCACGCTGATGATCTTTGGGACGGAATGGCGGGCTCATGACATGAGCGGCTGCAAATTCGTAATCAGGATTGTAGTAAACGCTATCGTCAATTAGCAGATGACCCGCGAGCACTTCACCAAATACCCGCTGTCCTTCCTGCCTTGCCCGTGTAATTGCTTCAAGGGATTCTTTGCATGACACATGAACAATATAGATTGGGGTGTTTAAAACCTGCGCGGTTCGGATGGCGCGGTTGGCAGCTTCACCTTCAACTTCAGGGGGGCGGGACTGAGGATGGCCTTCGGGGCCGGTAATCCCTTTTTTCAGCATTTCTTGCTGCAGGTAATACACCATCTCACCGTTTTCTGCGTGCACAGTTGCCATCGCGCCCAATTCCCGGCAACGATTAAAGCTTGCGAGCATCATTTCGTCCGACACCATAATGGCATTTTTATAAGCCATAAAATGTTTGAAGGAATTAATGCCTTCCTTCTCGGCAAGAATTCCCATATCGCGGTGAACCGTGTCATCCCACCAGGTAATGGCGACGTGAAAGCTGTAATCTGAAACTGATTTTTCAGCCCAGCCGCGCCATTTCTGATAGGCTTCCATTAAAGGCTCTTCCGGATCAGGGATCACGAAATCAATGATTTGCGTTGTGCCGCCCGCAAGTGCGGCGGCTGTTCCTGTGTAGAAATCTTCGGAGGCGACGGTTCCCATGAACGGGAGCTGCATATGCGTATGCGGGTCAATACCACCTGGCATAATATATTGCCCGCCAGCATCGACTACCTCGGCATTTGATGGGACCTCCAGATCTTCTCCAATGGCTTTTATGATGCCATCTTCACAATAAACGTCTGCGCGAAAAGTGGTTTCCGAAGTGACGACTGTACCGCCACGTATAAAGGTTGACATTCCCATCTCCTGTTTAAATTAACTCAGACTCCCGCGAGTGTTGGATTGATTGAATTTTCACCAACTATTTTGTTCATTTTAACTTTCCCTTTCAAAAAAGGATAGTTAAAATCCTGACCAACTGGTCAATTATTGATATTTTTTTATCTGACAGGAGGTTTGGAATGGCAATCGTAAAATCGGGATTAATTCAGGTCGGTCTAAAGGGAAATACGGACATGAGTCCGAAAGAGATCAGCAACCTAATGATTGAGGCGCACATTCCATTCATTGAAGAAGCTGGACAAAAAGGTGTGCAGGTTCTGAGCTTCCAGGAAGTGTTTAATCAACCTTATTTCTGTCCCTCACAAGATGCCAAATGGTACGCAGCAGCCGAAAAGGTTCCAGATGGCCCAACGGTTAACCTGATGAAAGAATATGCCAAAAAATACAACATGGTGATTGTTGTTCCGATCTATGAGGAAGAGAAAACAGGCATCTATTATAATACGGCCGCTGTGATTGATGCAGATGGGACGTATTTGGGTAAATACCGCAAAACGCACATCCCGCAAGTGGCTGGTTTTTGGGAAAAATTCTTCTTCCGTCCCGGTAATTCCGGTTGGCCGGTGTTTGATACAGCCTATTGCAAACTGGGTGTTTATATTTGCTATGATCGACATTTCCCCGAAGGTTGGCGCGCATTGGCTCTGAATGGGGCGGAATACATCGTAAATCCAAGCGCAACCGTGAAAGGGGTTAGCCAGTATTTATGGGAACTGGAGCAACCAGCGTCAGCGGTTGCGAACGGTGTGTATATTGGTGCGAATAACCGGGTTGGCACGGAAGCCCCATGGGATATTGGCGAATTTTATGGCTCGTCTTACGTTGTTAATCCACGCGGCGAGATTATTGTGCAAGCTTCTGATAATAAAGACGAATTGATTGTTGCAGATATGGATATGGATATGATCCGTGAAATTCGCAACAACTGGCAATTCTTTAGAGATCGCCGACCAGAGACGTATCTTGATCTTGCGGATGAAACAGTTAGCTAAAAACGATAAAGGGCCCGATTTCGGGCCCTTTTTTATGAGTTTTAATAGAGTGTTTCCTGCTGCCGCTGGGGGAGAATTCTTTCATACTCATCGCCGTCGAAATCCGATTTGACAGATTGCATCATTTGGCCTGCCGACGGGACGTCATTTTTGGCAAACTGCTTATCTACATTCCAAAGTTCGGATCGTATTAATGCACGGGCGCATTGGAAATAAACGGCTTCAATATCAACATGAATAATGGATTTTGGTGCTTTTCCATTCATGTCAAACTGTGAGATTAAATCAGGATCAACCGTAATCGTAGCCCGGCCATTAATCCGCAGGGCTTCATTAATGCCTGGAATGAGGAACATTAAGGCGATGTTCGGGTTCAGAATGATGTTTTTAAGGCTATCCAGTCGATTGTTTCCTCGGCGATCCGGAATAAGTATGGTTTTACGATCAACAATTTTAAAAGCCTGTTCAGACTGATCTCCTCTGGGAGAGCAGTCCAGACCATCGACGCCCGTTGTGGCCAGTGCAAAAAATCGGGATTTGCTTAACCATTCCTGATAGGCGTTTGTTAAAAAATTGGTCTCTTTTGCAAGGGCGAGGGGATTGGCCTCTCCATAAAGCTCTTCAAGCTCAGCAATACTGGAAATATTCTTCACGGACACGGCAGGTTCCTCACTAAGTTTAGTTTTGATTAAAACTAAACTGCAAAAAGTCATAATTCAACGAATATTGCGTGACAGTTTTGCGGCGATTTAGGGCTAGTGGATTCGCTCGTTCTGCGTCAGTTTGCGTTCACGATACAAAATATACAGTCCGCTGCCGACGATAATAATGGCGCCGAGGACTGTAAATTCGTCTGGCAAATCCCCAAAGGCAAAATACCCGAAAATGGCAGTCCATATAAGCTGGGTATAAGAAAATGGGGCTGCGGTGGAGGCTGTGGTGTAAGTGAAGGCCAGAATAATCAGGAAATGGCTAACACCACCGATTAGACCAATGAGTGCGAGCATTCCCCATCCGAACAGGTCCGGTGCAACCCAGAAAAAGGGAGCGACAAAACTCATCACGACGGTGCCAACTAATGCCGTATAAAAAATAGTGGTATAGGAACTATCGACCCCGGCAAGTTTTCGCGTGGCAATCTGGTAAGACGCATAAAAGAAGGACATGCAGACCACAAGAAACATTGCAGGATGCACAATGCCAAGGCCGGGTCTTAGAATAATCAAGGCACCACAAAAGCCAACAATAACCGCAGTCCAGCGGCGCACACTGACCTTTTCCCCCAGAATTAAGACAGATAAAACGGTTACAAAAAGCGGCGATGAACTTCCCATCGCGCCGGCATCTGCAAGCGGGACAAATTTCAGAGCTGAGAAAAAGCAGACCGTGGCGCCGAGCAGGAGCATCGAGCGAAAGATCTGAAGTTTGGGGTTTGCCGTTCGAACAAGGCTCATCCGCAACTTTGGCGCCAGAACCAATGTCATTAACAGCATGTGAAAAAAGTAACGAGCCCAGACAACCTGCAACGGTTCATAGGTTTGATTGGCATATTTGACGATGGAATCCATCACCACAAACAGGAAAATAGCCGAACAATAAAGAAAAATCCCACGATAGGATTGTGGGATTAGGTTAGAGAGGTTCATTGCAGGCATATATATTCCATTTCAGGTCGCGAGTTGGTTCTATTCTTTTTTGCGACCTAGAAACGATCAACGGAATAATCAGAAATGTCAAGTTCTGTTCGTATATTCAAAACATGTTCGGCAATCAGTTTTGCTGAACCTGAACAGAGTGTCCAGCCCAACGGGCCATGTCCGGTATTAACGAACAAATTTCGATGCGCTGTTGGGCCAATGATCGGCACGCTGTCAACAGTCATGGGGCGTAATCCACACCAGCGGATTGCTTTGTCAAAACCGCCTGCGTCTGGGAAAAGTTTTTGCACAGAAGACAAAACCATATTCTCCCGATGCAAATTGGGGACGGTGTTGTATCCGTTGATTTCTGCGGTGCCTGCGGCCCGTAAAACATTTCCCAATCGGCTGATAACAACATGATTTTCCATGTCTGTAATGCTGGTGAGGGGGGCGTTGTTGCTTTGCTCAACGGGAATGCTAACGGAATATCCTTTTACTGGATATAGCGGTAGTTTCAGTTTCAAATCACGAGAAATATTGTGGCTGTTACTACCGGCGCAAATGACATATTTATCAAAAGAGAGTTCTTGGTCTTTCAGCCTTATGGATGTGACTTCGGTTCCGGTTGATCGAATGGCGTCAATTTCTGAATTAAATTTATAGTCAACACCCAAGCGTTCAGTAACCTTGACCAATTCCTTAATGAACAGGTTTGCATCGCCGCTTTCATCGATGGGCGAAAATGTGCCGCCCAGAATATTCATTTTTGTATGAGCGAGTGAAGGCTCTATCGCCACGCATTCCTGAAAATTCAATAGCTGTTGATCGACACCATTGTTTGACAGCCAATTTTTGTGCTTTTCGGCTTCTTTTGCCATCGCCGCTGTGGAAAACAGTTTAAGGATCCCGCGGGTTTCCCGGTGATATTTGATGTTCTCGTCTTGCACGGTTTCTTCAAGTGCGGATTTACTCGCCAGTGCCAGTTTTAAAATTTTCCCCGCGCTCTCATAGAATTTAGTTTCTCTGGCATTCATTAAGTATCGCAGGGACCAGTTCCACATATGTAAATCACGCTGCAATTTTAACACCAGTGGCGCGTCTTTTCTGCCAATCCACTTTAAAACCTTTAGCGGAACATCCGGAGAGTTCCAGGGAAAGGGTTGGCTTATGGAAATCTGACCGCCATTGGCAAAGCTTGTCTCTTCGGCAGCAGCGGGTTGACGGTCAAAGACGGTGACTTCACAGCCGCGTTTTGCCAATTGATATGCTGTTGTTACACCTGTTAAGCCGGCGCCGATTATGGCTACTTTCACGCGATAAAGATCCTTGGACATTGCGAGTTTCGCTGCACCTTATCGAAAGCACGTCGGGTATCACAACGAAATTTTTGCTGGATCTAAAACTTCCCATTTGCAAGCCAACTAAAAAGTCTTAGAGTTCCCGGATGACTGAACCATTAATTTATGAACAGAATGAGGGAATTGTAACCCTCACGATCAATCGTCCGGAGGAGCGCAATGCCCTCTCTGACGATCTCATCTTCACAGCTTTCATTGATGCTGCGAACCGGATTAACCTTGATAACACTGTCCGCTGTGTCATTTTAACTGGCAAGGGTAAAGCTTTCTCTGCTGGCGGAAATGTTAAACATATGCGCGACCGTGAAGGCCTTTTTGCAGGTAGCCCAACCGAACTTCGGCAGGGGTATCGCCGGGGCATTCAAAAAATCCCGCTGGCTTTCTATAACCTTGAAGTACCAACAATTGCGGCTGTCAATGGACCTGCTGTCGGTGCGGGCTGCGATTTAGCATGTATGTGCGATATCCGAATTGCGGGTACATCTGCCAAATTTGCCGAAAGCTTCGTTAAGCTGGGAATTATTCCAGGTGACGGCGGGGCTTGGTTCCTGCCCAGAACAATTGGCCGTAGCCGGGCCGCAGAATTGACCTTTACCGGTGACATGATTGATGCGCAAACCGCATTGGAATGGGGAATGGTTTCAAAAGTTGTTGATGACGACAAATTGCTTGAAGCGGCGAATGAACTGGCGAGCCGAATTGCCAAAAACCCACCGCATGCTTTGCGTCTTTCTAAAAAGCTGATGCGTGAAGGCGAGCATACGCGTCTGGATAGCTTGCTTGAACTTTCTGCTAGTTTTCAGGCACTTAGCCATCATACCGAAGATCATATGGAAGCGATTGAAGCTTTCTTTGAAAAACGGGACGGCGATTTTAAAGGAAAATGATCAAAATAAAGGCGACCCAAAAGGGTCGCCTTTTTATTTAGCTGAGACATCATTCCAAATTTTGAATAATTTCAACATGTTACGGGCCGATCCTTTATCATCACGGTAACTGAATTTGAGCAGTATTTTGTCGTTGTCGGGGTTAATGGCGAACAGTTGCCCCGCATAACCCAGTCCCCAAAAGCCAACAGAATAGCGGGGATCAGTCCACCATTGATAACCGTACCCCGCAAACCCATTCGAAAACGCATCTGAAAACTGAATCTGCGTATCCGTCGCTTCTTTCAAATAGCCGCCATAACAATTGTTCTGCTTGTAAGCATCTACAATCCAAAGACCAAGTCGTCCCCAATCTCGAAGGGTTGCCTGAAATCCCGAACTGGCAATCGTCGATCCGTTCTTGTCGGCTTCCCAGTGAGCGGAATGTTCGGCACCAATATATTTCCAGATCGTTTGATCAAAATAAGCTGCTGAACTCATTTTAGATTGGCGCTCAATGATTTTACTGACTGTTAGAGTATCAATCGCTTTATAGGAAAATTTTGCGCCAGGTAATGAGGCGTTCTTGCCCTCTACCTGGTCCCACCAACGCCCCCACAGGAGTTCATCAACAGTCGCCTGTCCAAGCCTTGCTGGCCAGGAAAATCCTGAAAATGGCTTTTGCGTTCGTCGATTGAAACCTATTCCATTTGAAAATTTTGGCTGACCTGATAATCCGCGGCGGTGCGTTCCCGATGTCATCTTCAGAAGTTGTTTAATGGTTGATTGGCCATGATTTGTCCCGGCGAGCTCGGGAACAAAGTCCGTAGCTTTTTGTTCGAGGCTATTGATCAATCCGTTACATAATGCCTTGCCCAGTGCCATGCTGGTCAGACTTTTACCAATGCTCATACTGAAAAATTCTGAATTTGGGGTTGCTGCACCTTGATAAGCCTCAAACAGAATTTTCCCGTTTTCAATCAAAAGAAGGGCCGTCGTCGCCGGATAATCTTTGAGGTATGCGTCAGCCATGCTGCGAATACGGGTGTTAATTGAAGAGTTTTTTTGCGGCGCATCTAATGCTGTCAGAATTTTGGGAACTGAATTTGGAGTGAATTCATATGGGGTTGTTTTGCTAATATCTATGTAGCCGCCAAGATTAAACCGTTCCAATATCTCTTTGGCAGAAGCTGTCTCTAAAAACAGTGATAAGAAAAAAGCAGCGCAGAGAAATATTTTCATAATTTTGACCAATAGTAAATTTAGTTGCTGTAGTATCAAGCAAACGAAAATCAATTCTATTAAAAAGAGATAGGCTTTCCAAAATCCAAGTATAGAGGAGCTGTTTTTGCGTTTAGGAATGTATTTCGGACTTTTGCTGACTATGGGCCTCTTGATGGGCTGTACGCCTCAAGTCCAGAAAATCACCGAAGATGTGCGTCCTGCACAATTGAGTGCTGAGTATTATTTAACGGCAGATGGTGTCGATTTGCCTTTAAAGTCCTGGCAAGCCGAGACACCGATCAAGGCTGTTATAATTGCAGTACACGGCTTTAATGATTATCGAAATGGATTTGCTTTTCCAGCCAGTTGGTGGATGCAGCAGGGAATTACAACATACGCCTATGATCAGCGAGGATTTGGAGAATCAGATTTTCGGGGGATTTGGGCCGGAACTGATCGTTTGAAAAAGGATTTAGCGGTGCTGGTCAATCTCGTTCGCGACCGGCATCCAGATGTTCCCTTGTATCTGTTGGGTGAAAGCATGGGCGGGGCTGTTGTAATGGCATCTGCTCACGAAGCCGGTTTTCCAAAAGTGGATGGCCTCATTCTATCGGCACCCGCTGTATGGGGCTGGCAATCCCTAAACAGCTTTTATCGGGCAGTTTTATGGACAGCCGCCCATTTGACCCCGTCAATGACAGCGAGTGGAAACGGACTTGGCATTCAGGCTTCGGACAACATTTCAATGCTTCGGAATTTAGGGCACGACAATTACTTTATTAAACAAACCCGTATCGATGCTGTTTATGGGTTGGTTGGTTTGATGGATCAGGCCTATAATTCTGCAGAAATGCTGGATATGCCGACATTGGTTTTGTATGGCGCAAATGATGAAGTGATCCCAAAGGATCCTGTTGAAAATGTGGTTTCTAGATTGCCAAAATCAGCGGATATTGTCCTTTACAAGGAGGGATGGCATTTACTAATGCGCGATCTACAGGCACCACTGGTATGGGAGGATATTCGAAGCTGGATTACGCAGCGAAAAATTCCGTCGGGAAATCAAGTTGAGCAGTTGCCGCTCTTCACGAACCCGTAACTTTATCCAAAGCGTCCATCAGTTCATCAAAATGATCTATCAGTGCATCCGCGCCCAGATCTTTAGCTGGGGTTTCTGTGTATCCAAAGCTCACGACAACATTGGCAATATTTGCAGCTTTTGCGGCATCAATATCATTGTGGCTGTCACCAACCATGACCGCAGGGTAATGGGGGTTTGCCATTTGTTCTAAAGTCAGTAGTAAATGCTTTGGGTCAGGTTTTCGAACCTCGAAGCTATCGCCGCCTGTAATGACACTGATATAAGGATCTAAGCCGAAATCAGTTGCCAATTGTTTCGCAAGCCCGTAAGGCTTGTTTGTACAAATAGCGAGTTCGCAGCCCTGATTTTTCAAGGCTGCAAGTGCAGGCATTACGCCGGGATAGGGGACACTATAATTTGAGATATTTTCCCCATAATAGACTAAAAACAGGTCAAATAACGTGTCAAGTTCTGCCTCAGAGACAAGGCCCCCAGTCGCATTTAAACCCCTAATTAATAAATTTCGGGCACCCTGCCCAACCATATGTTTAACACTTTGCAATGAAACTTCAGATCGACCTGCAGTTTTTAGGCAATGGTTTAGGGCTTGGTGAAGATCTGGTGCGGTATCAAGAAGGGTGCCATCCAGGTCGAACATAATACGCAAAGGGTACATTTTGAAAAATCCAGTAACACGTTGTGATTTGTCCGAAAGGTACACTTTGTGACAGATTGTATTCAACCTATTTATGTTCAAATGATATATCATCTTAATTTAAGAGTCTCTGCATGAGCGCAATAACATCCGTAATTTTGGCTGCCGGAATGGGCAGCCGAATGAAATCCAGTAAACCAAAAGTCCTGCATCAAATCGGTGGCCGGGCCATGGTTTCTCACTTGCTCGCGACCGTGAAGTCTTTAAGTGATGCGCCGTCAGTTGTTGTTGTGAGCCCATCGATGGATGATGTCTGCGCGGAGGTTGCCCCAGCACGAACGGCGGTACAGCGAACAGCAGAAGGCACAGGACATGCGGTTCGCTGTGCCTTGGATGCATTGGAAGACGCCAGCGGAACGGTCTTGATCCTGTATGGCGATACTCCCTTGTTGTCTGAACAAACGTTGCAACGAATGATTGAGGTGCGAGAAGCGCCGGATGGTCCAGCAGTTGTCGTTCTGGGTTTTGAACCTGATGATGCGCTTGAGTATGGAAGATTGGTCCTCGCCGAAAATGGTGATTTAGCGGCCATTGTCGAATTCGCCGATGCCAGCGATGAAATTAAAGCGACCAGACTTTGCAATTCCGGAGTTATGGCAATCGACGCCGCCCTTATTCGAGAATTGGTTGGTGAAATCGGTAATGATAACGCCAAAGGGGAATACTACCTTACGGATATTGTCGAAATTGCGTGCAGCAAGGGGTATCACTGTAAATCGGTTGTTGGCGATGAAAACGAACTTCTGGGCGTGAATAATCGGGAACAACTGGCGCAGGCCGAAAGCATTTTACAGGGAACCTGGCGCAAAAATGCAATGGCTGAAGGGGTGACATTAATCGATCCAAGCAGTGTCTTTTTCAGCTATGACACTAAACTTGGAAAAGACGTAATCATTGAACCGAATGTATTTTTTGGACCGGGTGTGGTTGTTGGCAGCAATGTCCGGATTAAAGCCAACTCTCACTTGGAAGGCTGCTCAATTGGTGAAAATTCGCAAATTGGCCCGTTTGCACGGTTGCGACCCGGTGCGAACCTTGCCGAAGATGTGAAGATCGGTAATTTTGTTGAGATCAAGAAGTCTACCTTGGAGACGGGTGCCAAAGTGAGCCATCTATCCTATATCGGGGATGCGCGCGTGGGAGCGCAGGCAAATATTGGGGCTGGCACGATCACCTGTAACTATGACGGCTACGACAAGTTTAAAACGGATATTGGGGCAGGGGCTTTCATTGGATCAAATACAGCGTTGGTCGCCCCGGTCACGATCGGAGATGGGGCGATTGTTGGTGCGGGAAGTACGGTAACCAAAGCCGTTGAGAAAGATGCCCTTGTGGTTGAGCGCGCAAGTGAAGTTCAAAAACCGGGCTGGGCCGCGCGTTTTCGCCAGTTGAAGGCCAAACTTAAAAACTGATTTTAAAGAAATTTTTTAGGGTACAAAAGCATATGTGCGGAATTGTTGGGGTTTTGGGAAAAGAAGACGTTGTTCCTTCGCTGGTTGACGGTCTGAAACGTCTTGAATATCGGGGGTACGATAGTGCAGGTATCGCGACGTTGACTGCGACCGGTTTGGATCGGAGACGCGCCGAGGGTAAATTGAAAAACCTGCAAGCCGTTTTGGCAAAATCACCGCTGACATCATTGGTGGGAATTGGTCATACCCGCTGGGCGACGCATGGTGTACCCAATGAAGTCAACGCGCATCCCCATATGACGGATCGTCTGGCACTGGTTCATAACGGGATTATCGAAAATTACCAAGAATTGGCGGCGGAACTCAAAGATCGGGGATATCAATTTGAATCTGAAACCGATACCGAAGTGGCGGCATGGCTGATTAGCAGCTTTATCGAAGACGGTAAAACGCCAGAACAGGCTATGGCGTTAGCGCTTAAAAAATTCCACGGAGCGTTTTCACTCGCCGTTATTTTTAAAGGCCAGGACAATCTTATGATTGGCGCGCGCAGGGGCGCCCCGTTGGCAGTTGGATGGGGGGACGGTGAAATGTTCCTTGGATCCGATGCAATGGCATTGGCACCGCTTACCCAAAGGATTTCCTATCTGGAAGAAGATGACTGGGTTGTGCTCAGCCGTGAAGGCGCTGTTTTTTATGACAAAAGCGGTATTGAGGTCACGCGGGAGGTTAAGCAAACCAAACTGACCGGCGCGATGATCGGAAAAGGCAACCATCGCCATTTCATGATGAAGGAAATCGTTGAACAGCCAGCCGTTATTGGGGAGACGTTAAATTCTTTCTTTAACCCCAAAACACGAACAATTTCCCTGCCTGAGTTGCCGTTCGATTGGAACACTTTGCCAAAGGTTACAATTGTGGCCTGCGGAACCTCCTATTACGCTGGGATGGTGGCAAAATACTGGTTCGAAAAGCTGGCGCGGTTGCCTGTTGAGGTCGATATAGCCTCAGAATTTCGCTATCGAAGCATGCCATTGCCCGCGGGTGGGTTGGCACTGTTTATTTCGCAATCTGGTGAAACGGCAGACACTCTGGCAGCTTTGCGTTATGCCCGGGAAAATAAACAGCACATCGCTTCTATCGTGAATGTTGAAGAAAGCTCTATGGGGCGAGAATCCGATATTGTTTTCCATACGCAAGCCGGTCCTGAAATCGGTGTAGCATCAACCAAGGCTTTTACCTGTCAGTTGGTAACCTTAGCCTGTATTGCCATTCACGCCGGTACGAGCCGTCAGACATTGGATCATGCTGAAGAAGCAGATTTGTGTCAGGCGCTGACCGAAGTGCCTGCGCGTGCGGCTGAAATTCTTGAAAATGATGAGAATATTCAAAGGCTGGCAGAAGAAATATTCGAAGCACGAGACATTTTATATATTGGACGCGGTCCCGGATATCCCATCGCAATGGAGGGGGCACTTAAGCTAAAGGAACTGTCTTATATTCATGCCGAGGGATACGCCGCAGGCGAGCTGAAACATGGCCCAATTGCGTTGCTGGATGATGCGGTTCCCGTTATTGTTATCGCGCCAACAGATGACTTTTTTGAAAAAACAGCTTCAAATATGCAGGAAGTCATGGCGCGAAATGCGCAAGTGATTTTCATGTCTGACGCAACTGGTATCTCCAAACTTGGAAATCGTGCTTTGGGATCTATTGAATTGCCTGCGGTTAATCCGTTCGTGGCACCAATTCTATATGCAATTCCGGTCCAAATTTTGGCCTATCATGTGGCTGTTCTTAAGGGAACAGACGTGGATCAACCACGTAATCTGGCAAAATCTGTAACGGTGGAGTAGGTGGGGGCGACTTTTTGTTCCAGACTTGTCGTCACATCGGCTGAAGCCATGACGAAAATGCCAGAGATCTAGAACAACTCAATTCGTTTTGCATAAAGCACCAATGAAATGTGTCAGGTTGCCTGCTTTGTCCGTAAGCGGGCAATCAACACTTTCGAATTTGATGAATTCGCGGTCAACGAAGCTAAGGTTTCCGGTGCAGCCGCTTGCGGTTGTGCGCTGTTTTATGCCTTCCAGATATTCGGCAAGTTTTCGGTCATCGTATTTTTCACTATTCAATGAGATATTGACCATACGATAGTGATTGCCGATCAAATTTCCAACGCTGTCTCCGCACAGACGATACATATACTCACCGCTTGAAACATACTCAATTAAATACAAATGCGGCGCAAGCGATGGAAAATTCGCGATATCTAAATCTTCCCGTGCAGGCGGTTGGGGGGAGTAGCTGTTCCACCACTCGAACAGTTTTTTTGTTGGCTCGCAGTTTAAGTCTGCGGCGGAATTAATAATTTTCTGTTCAATCAGTTGAAAATTATCTTCTCGATTGCCATCTGAAACGCGACTGGAACTCATACTCACCTTTACCAAGTGCATAAAATATTTAGTTTTTTTTAATTTGTCATAAACAGGGTTAAGACGGTGTTAAGCTTGCAAGGTGTCCCTTAACGCTTTGGACTTCAATAAACAGCCTTTTGACGGATGGATGACGGGTTTTAATCTGCTGTTCAAGAGTTGTAATTGTTTTTTCAGCATGTTCTGTTGAGAGGCCGTCTTTGAAATCTACGCTCAGCGTGATCAAAATATCTTCAGGCCCTAGATGCATGCTCAGTAGCTCGTTCAGTGCCAATATACCCTCTTCGGCAGCGATAATTTTTTCAATATCTGCGAGCGTCTCTTTTGAAGCAGCCTCACCAATTAACAGGCCTTTGCATTCAATCGACAAGATGATCGCGACCATTCCCAAAATGACGCCAATGCATATGGAGGCCACGCCATCAAGTTCGGGTATATTCAGATGTTGTGACAAGAAAATACCGATCATTGCGACCAATAATCCAGTAAGTGCCGCCGTGTCTTCAAGAAGTACGGTAAAGATCGTGGGATCTTTACTCCGGCGAATGGCTTGCCAAAGAGAGCGATCTCCAATTGTTTTCTTAAATTCGCGATAAGCTACAGACCAGGCCCATCCTTCAAATATAATACCAAGCCCCAGAATTGAATAATTCCAAATTGGATCTGTTATTGGGGTGGGATCGGTAATTGAATGAATTCCCTCGTAGATAGAAATTCCGGACCCAAGTGCAAAGATCAGGATCGCGACCATGAAGGACCAGAAATAGATTTCCATGCCATAACCAAAAGGGTGATCTTTGTCGGGACCTTTTTGGGATCGCTTCAGGCCAAGCAGCATCAAACCCTGATTTCCAGTATCCACCAAAGAATGGACACCCTCGCTTAACATCGCCGAACTTCCGGTAATCGATGCAGCGGTAAATTTACTCGCAGCGATCATGGCGTTTCCAAGTAACGCTGCGTAAATCACTTTTTTTGAACCAGTTGCCACGTGATGTTCCTGTCTATCACTTTAATATTAAGGTGATAGACCATATTCCGCACTGTTTGTTTTTGCAATGTTTGAGCATTGCGGTGCAATCTTTTCTGACCTAAACTCACGCCTCATTTAAATCGGTCAGGAGAAACCTTCGATGCTGGATAACGTTGCCAACCCACTTAACCTTAAAGATCCCTCACTTTTCAGACAGCAAGGTTTGATAAATGGGGAATGGCGTGACGCGGACAATGGAAAAACAATTGAAGTCACAAATCCGGCAACCGGAGAAGTCATCGGCACGATCCCTGAAATGGGAGCCGCTGAAACCCGCCGCGCAATTGAAGCGGCAAAAGAAGCGATGCCAGCCTGGGCGGCAAAAACAGCGAAAGAACGGTCCATTATCCTGCGCAAATGGAATGATTTGTTGTTGGCAAATACAGAAGATCTGGCCAAATTAATGACCATGGAAATGGGAAAACCCTTAGCTGAAGCCAAGGGTGAAGTTGCCTATGCAGCTTCATTTATCGAGTGGTTTGCCGAAGAGGGTAAGCGGATTTATGGTGATACAATCCCGGAACATCAGAGTGATAAACGCATCATTGTGATTAAACAGCCAATTGGTGTCACGGTTGCGATTACCCCTTGGAATTTCCCGATTGCGATGATTACCCGAAAAGCGGCACCGGCACT
The DNA here is from genome assembly GCA_034669685.1 of Sneathiella sp. GTDB lineage: Bacteria > Pseudomonadota > Alphaproteobacteria > Sneathiellales > Sneathiellaceae > Sneathiella. Next base: position 683,630 of record JAXMOU010000001.1, on the reverse strand, counting down.
GGCCGCCGGTTGTCCAATGGTAATCAAGCCATCGGAAATGACTCCTTATTCCGCCTTTGCCATGGCTGTTCTGGCAGAACGTGCCGGTATTCCAAAAGGCATTTTAAGTGTTGTTACGGGCGTGCCACAGGAAATTGGCGGCGAAATGACCGGCAATCCGATTGTTGCAAAGCTGACCTTTACGGGATCTACTGCGACGGGCAAAATTCTAATGGAACAATGCGCGGCAACGGTCAAGAAAACATCAATGGAGCTGGGCGGCAATGCCCCCTTTATCGTATTTGATGATGCGGATCTGGATGATGCCGTCGAAGCAGCACTGGCTTCTAAATATCGGAATGCGGGTCAAACCTGCGTTTGCGCGAACCGTTTATATGTACAGGAAGGGATCTATGATGCCTTTACGCAGCGACTGGCAGAAAAAGTTGCTGAATTTAAAGTCGGAAACGGTCTGGACGATGGCGTAACACAAGGTCCCCTGATTAATCAGGCGGCTGTTGAGAAAGTCGAAGACCATATTGCGGATGCTGTCTCCAAGGGCGCAAAAATTCTTGTTGGTGGTAAACGCCATGATTTGGGTCAGACCTTTTTTGAACCCACAATTTTGACCGATGTCACACCAGATATGAAAGTTTCAAAAGAAGAAACATTTGGTCCAATGGCACCGTTGTTTAGATTTAAAGATGAAGCTGAAGTCATTCGTCTAGCCAATGATACTGAATTTGGCCTGGCCGCCTATATTTGTGCGCGGGATATTGGTCGTATCTGGCGTGTCGGTGAGGGGCTGGAATACGGTATTGTGGGTATCAATACAGGAATTATTTCAACTGAAGTCGCGCCGTTCGGGGGCGTTAAACAATCTGGAATTGGCCGTGAAGGTTCAAAATACGGAATTGATGACTATCTAGAGATTAAATATCTCTGCCTTGGTGGCTTGGATAAGTAACTTAACGGATTTCGGGCGCGTCATTCAGCAGAATAAGGACGATTAAAGTGACATATGATTATGACCTCTTTGTAATTGGGGCGGGCTCTGGCGGTGTCAGAGCATCGCGGGTGTCTTCGGCAATGGGCGCGAAAGTGGCGATTGCTGAAGAATACAGAGTTGGAGGAACTTGTGTGATTCGGGGGTGCGTGCCCAAGAAGCTATTTGTATATGCCAGTCATTTTGCAGAAGATTTTGAAGATGCAAAAAATTATGGCTGGACTGTTGGTGAGGCAACGCATGACTGGAAAACGCTAATCCAGAACAAAGATGCGGAAATTGATCGTCTGAACGGCATTTACTACACAATTTTGGAAAATAACAAAGTTGAACTGTTTGAAAGCCGGGCCGAATTAATCGATGCGCATACTGTCAAAGTTGGCGATAAGACTTTCACAGCAAAGTATATCCTGGTCGCGACAGGCGGAACACCGGTAATGCCGGATGTACCGGGCATTGAACATGCGATTTCTTCAAACGAAGCTTTTCATCTTGAGGAAATGCCCAAACGGGTAATTGTTGTTGGCGGTGGCTATATTGCCGTTGAATTTGCAGGCATTTTCAATGGCTTGGGTAGTGAAGTTACACAATTGTACCGCGGCGAGCAGATCCTGCGAGGATTTGATCATCACGTTCAGGCCATGGTTGCACAGGAAATCGTCAAAAAAGGAATTAACCTTCAAACGAATGCTAATCCTGCGAAAATCGAAAAAGTCGGCGATGTGCTGAAAGTCACGCTTGAGGACGGGGCCGTGCTTGAAGCAGACGCAATTATGTATGCAACAGGCCGGCGGCCAAATACAGCCGGCATGGGGCTGGAAAAAGTTGGCGTTGAGTTAAAGCCAAATGGCGCAATTGCTGTGGATGGCTATTCCAAAACATCTGTTGATAACATCTATGCGATTGGCGATGTGACGGACAGGGTTGCGCTGACGCCTGTCGCAATCCACGAGGGCATGGCGTTTGCGGACACCGTATTCGCAGGTAAGCCACGTGCTTTTGATCATGGTGATGTGCCGTCCGCTGTTTTCTCACAGCCGCCAGTTGGAACCGTTGGACTGAGCGAGGCAGACGCTCGCGCTAAATACGGCGATGTGGATGTTTATAAATCCGAATTCCGCCCAATGAAACAGACGATTACGCAAGGCAGTGAGCGGGCGATGGTCAAGCTTATTGTTGACCAAAAAAGCCAGCGAGTTGTTGGTGTTCATGTGGTGGGCGCCGACGCAGGTGAAATTATTCAAGGGTTTGGTGTAGCCGTGAAAATGGGCGCAACGAAAGAGCAGTTTGATGCAACAGTTGGTGTTCATCCGACACTTGCTGAAGAACTGGTTACGATGCGTGATCTGTATACCGGCGACTGATGATTGGGCAGATTGGGTTCACTTAACAATCTAAAAATGTGAAAATCTGCCCTTTTTCAGCTATAATTTGCCTTTAATCATTGCGTTGACGTCAAAAGGCTGTAGAAATTAGCTTTGTATGTAAGGTTGCGAATAAACACCTAGGGAATTGAGAAAATGTCAAAAATATGGACACCTGAAAGCTGGAAAAGCAAGCCGATACGGCAGGTGCCAACTTATACCGATGAAGCAGCAGTCAAATCTGTGCTGGAGGATCTTGGGAACTTTCCACCGCTTGTATTTGCAGGTGAAGCACGTAACCTGAAAAAACAGCTGGCTAAGGTTGCAAACGGTGAGGCATTTTTGTTGCAAGGCGGCGATTGCGCCGAAAGCTTTGCGGAATTTCATCCGAACAATATTCGCGATACCTTTAAGGTCTTGTTGCAGATGGCCGTTGTTCTGACCTATGGCGGGCATCGTCCTGTTGTTAAGGTTGGTCGGTTGGCTGGCCAGTTTGCAAAGCCACGCTCTTCAGATACAGAGACAATTGATGGTGTGGAGCTGCCAAGTTATCGCGGCGATATCATCAACGGGTTTGAATTTAACGAAGAAGCCCGTATGCCCGATCCAAAGCGTATGCTGAACGCTTATTCGCAAGCGGCTTCAACGCTGAACCTTCTGCGCGCATTTGCGCAGGGTGGTTATGCCGATTTGCATCAGGTGCAGCAGTGGAATATGGGGTTTGTGGCCAGTCAGTCCCAAGGTGCCCGATATAAAGAAATGGCCGACCGAATTCAGGACGCCCTTGCGTTTATGGAATCTTGTGGCGTGTCTGCTGAAAATACACCGCAGATGAGCAAAACCGACTTCTTTACGTCGCATGAAGCGCTTCTCTTGAATTACGAGCAGGCCCTGACGCGCGTGGATAGTACGTCAGGTGAATATTATGATACTTCAGCGCATATGCTGTGGATTGGGGATCGTACCCGTGATCCAGATGAGGCGCATGTAGAGTTCCTGCGCGGTGTTGGTAATCCGGTCGGCGTAAAAGCGGGCCCATCACAGGATCCTGATACCTTGCTGCGTTTGATCGACACGTTGAACCCCGATAATGAAGCCGGACGGATTACGGTCATTTGTCGTTTCGGTGCTGGTAATGTGAATAAACATTTGCCTGCCCTGATCCGTAAAATTGAACAGGAAGGCCGCAAAGTCGTTTGGTCTTGTGATCCAATGCACGGCAATACAATCAAATCGTCGACAGGATATAAAACACGTCCTTTTGATCGAATTTTGAGCGAAGTTCGTGAGTTTTTCGAAGTTCATTCGGAAGAGGGTACTTATGCTGGTGGTGTTCATTTCGAAATGACCGGCAAGGACGTTACGGAATGTCTTGGTGGTGCTTTTGAAGTTACGGAAGAGAAGTTGAGCGATCGCTATCACACAGCATGTGATCCGCGTCTGAATGCAAATCAGGCGTTGGAATTAGCTTTCCTTGTTGCAGAAATGCTAAAAAATGAAAGAGGGGACGGGAAGCTTGCGGCAGCCGCATCCTGATCCACAGGCTTAATGACCCACCAAAATATAAATAATCCGATGACGGCAATTGATAAATCAATTGCCTCTCATACGGATCAGTATTTCAACAGAACTAAACGTATTGTTGAAATGTTCGGTGACGTAAGTGTGACATACGCTGTGTTTATGCGGCGGCCGGTGATATTCGCGCCGCGCCTGCTGTTAAACTGGCTGGAAAGCATTAACGAGCTCAGAGGGCACAATTTTACAGTTGAACCTTGCTATGAAGAGGGCGATTGGGTCGGTGCGGGTGAGCCACTGGTTTATATCTCTGGAAGTTTCATTGATTTAGTCGATCTGGAAACTTTGTATCTTCAGAAGTTAGGTCCTGCTTGTGTGGCAGCCTACAATGCGTATCTGATGTGCGGGCACATGCAAAATGCCTCTTTTTTGGCGATGGATGCACGTCATTGCGCCGGTTCTGAAATGGCCGAAATGATGGCCTATGCGGCTTCTGTTGGCGGTGCAGCCGCTAAGAAAGAACATGGCGCTAAAGGGTTCATTGGCAACGCCAATGACAGCACCGCGCATTATTTTGGAAATGATCTTGGCCTTGGAACAATGCCGCATGCCCTGATTGGGTATGCCGGAAGTACTTTGCGCGCAGCAGAGATGTTCGCAGAAAGTTATCCCGGGGAAGCATTGACAGTTTTGGTGGATTATTACGGCCGGGAAATCACAGATGCCCTTGACGTTTGCCGCCGGTTTCCAGAATTGGTTGAGCAGGGCAAAATGTCAGTGCGTATGGATACGCATGGAGGACGCTTTATCGAAGGGCTTGATCCCGCGCAATCATATGCTGTGCTAGAGCGATACGTGCCCAAAGGCATCCGCCAGTATCGATCAGAAGAAGAGCTTCGCTGGCTTGTGGGAACTGGCGTTTCTGCAGCTGCCATTTATCATATGCGTGAAAGTTTGGATGCTGCAGGTTTTGAAAAAGCAAAGATTGTTGCGTCATCTGGCTTTTCAGCTGAAAAGTGCCGCGTTATGGGCAGTTTGAAAGCACCAATTGATGTAATTGGAACAGGGTCGTATTTACCAGACCGGTGGTCTGAGACATATGCGACTGCTGATATTATCTCGTATAACGGCGTTCCGAGCGTAAAACTGGGCCGCGAATTTCTCCTTAAGAAATAAGTTTTTCAGGTCGTTATTTTTTCCTAAACCAATAGTTTGTTATGACTAGATGCATCGTTAAAGAAGCGGTGGACCGAGCGGACAAGGTTATGCCATTGTGCGCCGAAGTTTGGACAGACACAGGAGTTATAAATGAGACAAGCAATGATATCCTGTTGGCCGCTTCTGCTGGGCATCGGATTAATGATGTTGGGGAACGGTCTCCAAGGAAGTTTGCTTGGCTTACGGGCGAATATCGAAGGATTTCCAACTGCTGTAACCGGTTTTATTATGTCGGGCTACTATGTTGGATTTTTGATTGGGTCTGTCGTTACGCCAAAAATTCTGGCGTCGGTCGGGCATGTGCGTGTTTTTGCGGCTCTGGCGTCGCTCGCCTCAACAGCTGCGCTTGTGCATGCGGTTTTCCCTGATCCCTATGTTTGGGGTCTGTTTCGCATTCTGACCGGGTTTTCATTCGCGGGCCTTTATATCGTTAGCGAAAGCTGGCTCAACGATACAGCCACCAACGAGACACGTGGACAAATTTTATCGATCTATATGGTAATCACGTTTGGGGGAATGGCGGGCGGCCAATTCCTGCTGAATTCCTATGATCCCGGCGGGTTCCAACTGTTTGTCATTGTCTCCATACTCGTGTCACTCGCTTTGATCCCAACGGCCTTGACCGCATCGCCCATGCCAAGCATGGAAGCGAGTGATAAGCTTGGCATCCGAAAACTCTATGAAATTTCGCCTTTGGGCGTAGTTGGCGTTATTATTGTCGGGATTTCTCATGGCGGATTTTTTGCCATGGCGGCTGTGTATGCGGGCATGATTGGTCTCAGTATTGGGCAAATTTCCCTCTTTATCAGTTTGGCTGTGATCGGCGGTGCGTTGATGCAAATGCCAATTGGGCGTTTGTCTGACAAGATGGATCGCCGTAAAGTCTTGATGATGACAGCAGGGATGACTGCCATACTGGCAATTGTCCTGAGTCAGTTGCAAGGCCTGGATAATAAGCTGTACTTTTTGGCGACATCTCTGGTTTTTGGGGGCTTTTGCATGCCTCTTTATTCACTTTGTCTGGCACATACGAATGACCATTTAGAGCCAAATCAAATGGTCGCGGCCAGTAGCGGTTTGATCCTGTTGAATGGTTTTGGCGCAATTTTAGGTCCGATTTCTGTATCGGCATTGATGTCCACGTTTGGCGCATCTGCCTTTTTCCCGTTCATGGCAACAGCATGTTGTTGTATCGTCCTATTCGCACTTTACCGTATGACAATGCGTCCTTCTGTACCGCTTGATGATCAAGTGGACTTCGTGGCAATGCCCGTTCGGTCAGGCCTGGTCGCTGTGGGCATGAACCCAGAGGCTGAAGAATGGGATGAAGAAGAGACGGAAGAGGAAGCTGAGAAGTCAAAGATGAGTAAAGCGGCCATGGAGATTATGGCTGACAGTGACGGCGAAGAAGAGGAAGAGGAGGATCCAATGGATGATGGGCCAACTCTTTGGAACCGAAACGGATAAATTTGATCTTGTAATTCGCTCTAAATCCAATAATTTGCATTCTTTTCGTTGCTGCATCATTTAAGGGGCGGTAAAACCATCACCATGACCGATAAATTTAGAATTGCTCTAGCTCAGGCAAATCCAAAGCTTGGGGATATAGAGGCAAATGTGCGGCTCGCTAAAGAGTTTCGAAGCGAGGCTGAAGCCGATGGTGCAGATCTGGTGGTTTTTCCAGAGTTGTTTTTGTGCGGATATCCACCGGAAGATCTGGTTTTAAAACCATCGTTTATTCGTGCTTGTGAAAACGCGATGCAAGAGTTGGCTGAGCTGACGATTGATGGTGGTCCAGCGGTGTTAATGACGGGGCCCTTAAGTGAGGGCAAGTCGTTATATAACGCAGTCTGTTTGCTGGAAGGCGGCAAAATTTCTGCAACCCGATATAAAAACAAACTTCCCAACTATGGTGTCTTTGATGAGGTGCGGGTCTTTGAAGCGGGGCCGTTGCCCGGTCCGATCCCCTTTAAAGGTGTCCGTCTGGGCGTTATGATCTGCGAAGATATGTGGTTCCCCGATGTGGCCGAATGTCTGTTCGAGACCGGCGCGGAATTGCTGCTTGTCCCCAATGGAAGCCCATACGATCATGAAAAAAGCGATGCGCGTTTGAACTATGCCGTTGAGCGGGTGGGCGAAACGGGTTTGCCGATTGTCTATCTGAACCAGATTGGGGGCCAGGACGAGCTGGTTTTCGATGGTGGGTCTTTTGTTCTGAATGCAGATCGGTCACTTGCCATTCAGATGTCGAGTTGGAAAGAAGAGCTGCTGATCACGGATTGGGAACGTTCTGATGAGGGGTGGAAATGCGTTACCAGTGAAATGGTTGACCCCGGAATATCCATGTCGCGTGTTTATAACGCAATGGTTCTGGGTCTTAAAGATTATGTGAATAAAAACGGGTTTCCCGGTGTGGTCTTGGGCCTGTCTGGCGGGCTCGACAGTGCATTAAGTGCTGCTGTTGCCGTTGATGCTTTGGGCGCGGATCGCGTTCATTGTGTCATGATGCCATCACGTTATACATCCAAAGAAAGTTTGGATGACGCTGCAGAATGTGCCGCGATGCTAGGCGTTCAGCTGGATACAGTTCAGATCGAAACAGCTGTTGATGCATTTGGCGGCATGCTTGGTGATTTATTTAAAGGTACCAACGCGGATATAACCGAAGAAAATATTCAGTCCCGAATTCGCGGGGTGACCTTGATGGCCATATCCAACAAGTTTGGAAAAATGGTTCTCACCACCGGAAATAAGTCAGAAATGTCTACCGGCTATGCGACAATTTATGGGGATATGTGCGGTGGCTATTCCGTCTTAAAAGACCTGTATAAAACGTTGTGTTTTGACGTTTCCGAATGGCGAAATAGTAACTATAGCAGCCTCTTTAAAGGTCCGGATGGGCCTGTAATGCCGGAAAATATTATTACAAAGCCCCCGACCGCTGAACTGCGTGAAGACCAAAAAGATGAAGATAGTCTGCCGCCTTATGAGGTTTTGGACGCTATTCTTCATGCACTGGTTGAAGAAGAAAAGTCCTATGCGGAGATTATCGCAAGTGGGTTTGACAAGGCGACCGTAAGCCGAATTCAAAACCTGCTCTATATTGCAGAATATAAACGCCGTCAGGCACCTCCTGGGGTGAAAATTTCCACCCGCAACTTTGGTCGGGATCGACGGTATCCGATTACAAACGGATTTAGAGACACACGATGACAGCAAAATTTCGATTTGCCCCAAGCCCTACGGGTTTCCTTCATGTTGGAAATGCCCGGCTCGCCCTGATTAACTGGCTTTATGCTAAAAAAGTCGGTGGTGAATTTGTGCTTCGTCTGGATGACACGGACGAAGAACGATCAACTGAAGAGTTTGCCCTTGGCATTCAGGAAGACCTGAAATGGTTGGGTCTTGTCTGGGATGATTTACGAAAACAGTCGGAGAGGAATGACGCGTATAATACGGCATTTGAAACCTTAAAGGCAGCAGGATTGCTGTATCCTTGCTATGAAACCGGTGAGGAACTGGACTATAAACGCAAACGTCAACTGGCCCGGAAATTACCACCTGTCTATGATCGGTCAGCACTTCAACTGACCGACGCTGAAAAAGCTGCTTATGAAGCTGAAGGGCGCAAACCTCATTGGCGGTTCCTGCTGGATCAGGAAGTTGTTTCCTGGGAAGATCATGTTCGGGGCAAGGTCGAGGTGGATTGCGCAAGTATGTCCGATCCAGTGCTTATTCGATCAGATGGGCGGCCATTGTATCATTTGCCATCGGTGGTGGATGATGTGGATTTTGCGATAACACATGTTATTCGCGGCGAAGATCACGTGAGCAACACAGCACTGCATATTCAGTTATTTAAAGCCCTGAAAGCGAAAGTACCTGAATTTGCCCATATTCCGTTGCTGATGGGGCCTGATGGCGGACCGCTCTCAAAACGTGAGGGCAGCCAGTCGCTGAAAGAAATGCGGGAAACCGGCCTTGATCCGATGAGCATTAACTGCTTGCTGGCCCGTTTGGGGTCTTCCGATAATGTGGTGGTTCAGGCTGATCTGCCTGCAATTACGTCCGGTTTTGATATCGGTCATTTTGGGCGTGCGGCTGCAAAATTTGATCCGGTCGAACTTGAAAATCTGAACGCTAAAATTCTGCATGAAATGCTATGGGAAATTGCTTCAACTAAACTGGATCTGGATGGCGCCACCGAAGAGTTTTGGCTCGCGGTGCGGGGTAACTTGAAAGTTATTACCGATGCAGGCCAATGGCTCGAAGTTGTATCTGGCGTGATCACTCCGGTTGTCGAAGATCAAGCCTTTTTGCAAAAAGCGGCGGACCTGTTACCTGAAGGCTCTCTGACAACTGAGAGTTGGAAAGAATGGACAAACCAAGTCAAAGAGGCGTTGGATGTGAAGGGTAAAGCCCTCTTTATGCCCCTCCGTCTCGCCTTGACAGCACAATCTCATGGTCCGGAAATGGCTAAAATGTTACCGCTGATTGGCCGTGATAAAGTGTTGAAGCGCCTCAACGGCGAAACTGCCTGAAACTAAGGAAAAACCTGTGACCTTATATCTTTACAATACAGCAAGCCGACAAAAAGAAGAGTTTGTCCCGCGCGATCCCAAAAATGTGGGAATGTATGTATGTGGTCCGACGGTTTATGATTTCGCCCATATCGGAAATGCGCGGCCGGTCATTATTTTTGATATTCTGGCAAGGTTGCTCCGGGAAATTTATGGATCTGATCATGTCAATTATGTCCGCAACATAACGGACGTTGAAGATAAGATCATTGAAGCGGCAGAGCGCAACGGCGAAACCATCGAAGCGCTGACAACGCGCACTGCAGATGCTTTTCATGCGGATATGGCCGCCCTTGGGGCATTGCCACCGAACCGCGAGCCGCGTGCAACCCAGCATATCCAAGGCATGGTGGATATGATCCAGACGCTGATCGACAAAGGCCATGCGTATGCGGCAGAAGGACATGTTTTGTTCAGCGTGCCCAGTATGCCTGACTATGGAAAATTATCGGGTCGCAATCGTGACGATATGATTGCCGGCGCCCGCGTGGAGATCGCGCCTTACAAGAAAGATCCTGCTGATTTTGTGCTTTGGAAGCCGTCATCCGATGATATGCCGGGGTGGCCCAGCCCGTGGGGCAAGGGACGGCCGGGATGGCATATTGAATGCTCGGTTATGTCAAAAGCTGAACTGGGTGATACCTTCGATATTCATGGCGGTGGCCGGGATTTGATTTTCCCCCATCATGAAAACGAGGTTGCCCAAAGCTGCTGTGCAAACGGCGAGGGTACATTTGCCCGCTATTGGGTGCATAATGGCTTCCTGACGGTCGAAGGTGACAAAATGTCCAAATCATTGGGCAATTTTAGAACCGTTCGAGAATTGTTGAGCGATGCCCCTGGCGAAGCGTTGCGTCTGAATATGCTGACGGCCCATTACCGGCAACCTTTGGACTGGACCAAAGATGGTGTTCAGCAATCGAAAACAAATCTGGATCGTCTTTATACAGCGCTTCAAAATCTGGAGGATGTGGAAGCTGATCCTGCTGCGGTGGCTGAGGACGTTCAAAGTGCACTTTTGGATGATTTAAATACACCCAAGGCACTGACCGCACTTTATGCGATTGCATCGGCTGCGAATAAGGCCGTGGACGAGGCTGAAAAAGCAAGGCTTAAAGGCGAACTGCTCTCCGGTGGGGCGCAACTGGGGTTGTTGCAGATGTCAGCGTCAGAATGGTTCCAAGGCGGCGGTAATGACGATGGGCTTTCCGAAAATGAAATCGAAGCCCTGATTGCGGAGCGGATTTCTGCAAAAGCAAATAAGGACTATGCGCGCTCGGATGAAATTCGGGATCATTTGAAAGAACAGGGCATTATTCTAGAAGATAGTGCCGGTGGGACCACTTGGAAACGGGCCTAAACCCTTAAGCAATCGATTTTTAAAGGCTGTGGGATTAATGCCTATTGCTTTGTGATTGTTGCTTGTGCGAAAAACAGATTGAAATAATTTATAAAAAATCAGGTGCAATAGACAATGTCTTCCAAAGAGCGATTATATTTGTTTGATACAACGCTGCGCGACGGTGCGCAGACCCAAGGTGTGGATTTTAGCGTTGCAGACAAAATTATTATTGCTGAAACATTGGACAAATTGGGCATTGATTATATTGAAGGGGGATGGCCCGGCGCCAATCCGGGCGATACAGAATTTTTCTCTGAAAAGCGAACCTTCAAGAACGCAACTTTTACCGCTTTTGGAATGACCCGTCGTCCTGGACGCAGTGCCTCCAATGATGTGGGATTGCAGACGGTTCTAGGCGGCGAGACACCAGCCGTTTGTCTGGTTGGTAAAAGCTGGGACTTTCAGGTGAAGGTCGCGCTCGGTATTGAACTGGATGAAAATCTGGATTTGATTTCCAGTTCCATTGAAGAGTGCAAAAAACAGGGGCGGGAGCCTATGTATGATGCCGAGCATTTTTTCGATGGATATAAAGCAAATCCTGAATACGCAATTTCCTGCTTGATGGCCGCTTATAATGCGGGTGCCCGCTGGGTTGTTCTTTGTGATACCAATGGCGGCACATTGCCGCATGAGGTTGAAGAAATCGTGGGCGAGGTGACCAAGCATATTCCCGGAACACATCTTGGAATTCATACGCATAATGACACGGAAAATGCCGTATCCAATTCTTTGGCAGCCATTCGCGCCGGTGTTCGTCAGGTTCAGGGAACGCTGAACGGATTGGGGGAGCGGTGCGGCAACGCGAATTTGATCAGCCTGATCCCAACACTGTGCTTGAAAGAGCCCTATAAATCCCAGTTTGAGACGGGCGTTACGCCAGCCGCACTGAAAAGTTTGGTGTCAGTATCCCGATTGTTGGATGAAATTTTGAACCGGGCGCCGAACCGACATCAACCCTATGTTGGTGCGTCGGCGTTTAGTCATAAAGGTGGCCTGCATGTATCCGCTGTACAGAAAGATCCAACGACTTACGAGCATGTAGATCCTGCCCTTATTGGGAACCGGCGGGTTATTCCTGTCTCGGATCAGGCGGGGCGTTCAAATCTGCTCGCTCAATTTGAGGAGTTTGGCCTTAAAATTGATCCAAAAGACCCCCGAGTGGATCAACTGCTCGAAGAAGTGAAAGAGCGGGAACATAACGGTTATAGCTATGATGGTGCGCCTGCCAGTTTTGAATTGATGGCCCGGCGTCAGCTTGGACAGGTTCCTGAATATTTCCAGGTGGAAAGCTTCCGGGTTCAGGTTGAACGCCGTCATAACGCAAATGGGGATCTGATTTCGGTTTCGGATGCGGTTGTTAAAGTCGTCGTCGACGGCCAGCGACTGATGTCCGTGGCGGAGGGAAATGGCCCTGTTAATTCACTGGATGAAGCCCTTCGCAAGGATCTGGGTAAATACTCTGACTATCTAAAAGATTTACGTCTTGCTGATTTTAAAGTGCGTATTTTGACATCCGGTACCGAAGCGGTAACCCGGGTTTTGATTGAAAGCACAGATAATTCAGGGCATCGGTGGTTTACAATTGGGGTGTCGCCAAACATTGTTGATGCCTCCTTCGCGGCCCTTCTGGATAGTATTACGTATAAACTATTGCGTGATGGGGCCCCGGCAAGTAAGTAATCGGCCTGTTTCAGGAACCGAAAAGGGGCATGGCATGACTGCTCAACAGTTGGCACCGGCAATCATTCTTGTAGAACCGCAGATGGGCGAGAATATTGGCGCCGCGGCGCGGGCGATGTTGAATTTCGGACTGACCGACATGCGACTGGTGAAGCCCCGCGATGGCTGGCCTAATGAAAATGCTACGGCAATGGCGGCGGGCGCAAGTCAGGTCCTTGAAAATGCCCGTGTTTTTAATTCTGTACAGGATGCTATTGCAGATCTGCATCATGTATTTGCAACAACCGCCCGCCCGCGGGACATGATGAAACATGTGGCAACGCCCAAAGGCGCAGCGAAACAGATCCGTGAATTTGAAGCTGAAGAAAATTCGGTCGGTATTTTGTTTGGCAAGGAAAGTTCCGGTCTTTCCAGTGATGATATTACGTATGCTGACACCATTATAACGGTGCCGCTCAATCCTGATTTTACCTCGATTAATCTGGCGCAGGCGGTTCTGCTTGTTGGGTATGAATGGTATCAGTCCGCAGATATGACGCCGGAAATTGTTTTGAAATTTGAAGAGCGTTCCGCCACAAAAGACGAAATAAACCATCTGTTTGCAAGAATTGAGCGAGAGCTTGACGCGCGCGGCTATTTTGATCGCATGATGAACAGACGGTCCGTGATATTGAAAAATATGCGTAATATGTTTCAGCGTTTTGGGATGCTGGAAACGGATATCAAGGCGATGCAAGGTATAATAAAAGGGCTGTCTTTAACGAAAAAGGAAAAAGAATGACGGGCATCAAACAAGGTTTCGCTGATTTAGGTTCAATCAAGCTGCACTATGCTGAAAGTGGCGCTGAGAATAAAGAATTGGTGATCTTGTTGCATGGTTTTCCCGAATTTTGGTTTACGTGGCGCAAGCAGCTTCCGGTGGTTGGAGAGAAATTTCATGCCGTTGCGCCGGATATGCGGGGATATAATTTGTCGGACCGCCCTGAAGGCTTGAAATCCTACCATATCAATCATTTAATCGATGATGTTGTCCGCCTTGCCAAGCATTTTGGCGCTGATAAATTTTATCTAGCCGCCCATGATTGGGGCGCGGCAGTGGCGTGGTCTGTGGCGTTGGCCAGACCAGATCTGATCAAGGGACTCATGATTTTTAACGGGCCACATCCCTATATTTTTGCCAAATTACTGGAAGAAAACGATCAGCAGATCGAACACAGCCAGTATATGGCTGACTTTAGAACAGATGGCATTGAAGAAAAGCTTCAGGCGGATAACTGTTCATGGCTGTGGGAATGGACATTTGCCCGTCACGAAGAGCTTGGCCTTATTACTGCCGAAGAGAAGGCGGAATATCTTAAAGCGTGGCAGCAACCCGGCGCCATTACAGCCATGCTCAACTATTATCGGGCATCTCCATTGGTGCCGCGCAAAATAACGGATGGGGATAAGCGGTTAGATCTTGACCCGGAAATGTTCAAGGTAAAGGTCCCAACATTGGTTGTTTGGGGCGCCAAAGATCATGCGTTGATATCTGAAAACCTGACAGGCATAAGCGAGTTTGTTCCTGACCTTAAGCTGGTCAAATTGCCGGAGGTTACCCATTGGGTTACGCATGAAGAACCGGCCCGGGTCGCGCGTGAGATCACGGACTTTATTGAAACGATTGAAGCCCGCTAATCAAATGCTTGTTTTCTGGCCTCAAAGCGGTTGACAAGGGAGTTCGGATCAGTATATTGCCCACTTCCTGTGCAAGCCTCGTCGGCATGCCTTAATCCGAAAATTCAGATTGGAATTAAGCTTATGAGTAAACGTATTCAGGCAAAATACAAAATTGATCGCCGTATGGGCGAAAACATCTGGGGCCGTCCTAAAAGCCCTGTGAACACACGCGAATATGGACCGGGCCAGCATGGTCAGGGTCGTCGCGGCAAGTTGTCAGACTTTGGTGTGCATTTGCGCGCCAAGCAGAAACTCAAAGGTTACTACGGCAATATCACAGAAAAAGGCTTCCGCCGTCTGTATGCTGAAGCAGTTCGTCTGCGCGGCGATACGTCCGAAAACCTGATCGGCCTGCTAGAGCGCCGTCTGGACGCGGTTGTATACCGCATGAAATTCGTTCCAACTGTTTTTGCTGCTCGTCAGTTCGTGAACCACGGTCACGTTTTGGTAAATGGCGCGAAAGTGAACATTGCCTCTTATCAGGTTAAACCAGGTGATGTGATTGAAGTTCGCCAGAAATCAAAGCAAATGGCAATGGTTCTGGAAGCTTCTACAAGCGCAGAGCGTGAAGTTCCTGAGTATATGGAAGTTGATCACAAAGCAATGAAGGGTACTTTCAATAATACCCCTGTTTTGTCAGACGTTCCTTACCCAGTTGTTATGGAACCAAACCTTATCGTCGAGTTTTACTCACGCTAAGTTACTTCTGGCGCGGTTATTCGCGACGGAAGATCAAAGAAGGCCCTGCAGAGATGCAGGGCTTTTTTTATGTTTTATATGCGTTTCTATATTTCCACTTGTTGTCGTGGATTTTCGTTAATACCTATAGACAGGTTTAATTTTGGGGGGTGGGGACATGTTTCTATTCGATATATTTAGTGATCCGGCTGCAATTGTCGCGTTATTGACATTGATCGTCATGGAAATTGTCCTTGGCATCGATAATTTGATTTTTGTCTCTATTCTCAGCAACAAGCTGCAGGTTGAGCAACGAAAGGCAGGGCGTTTGATCGGGATCAGCGCTGCCATGATATTGAGGCTATTACTTCTCTCGCTGGTGGCGATTATCGTTTCCTTGACCACACCGCTGTTTGAAATTCTGGGGAAGGGGTTTTCATGGCGGGATCTGATTATGCTTGCAGGGGGATTGTTTCTGGTGTGGAAGGCCACAACAGAAATTCATCATCATATGCAGGGGAGAGAGGAAGAGGCCGACACGGCTACCCCAAAAACTGTTAGTTTTTCATCCGTAATTGTTCAGATTTTACTGTTGGATGTGGTGTTTTCAATCGATAGCATCATCACCGCCGTTGGGATGACCGACGAAATTACAATCATGGTCATCGCCGTTATTGTTTCCGTTGGCGTAATGCTGGTTGCAGCCAATCCACTTTCGGAATTTATTTCCAAAAACCCAACAGTTGTAATGCTGGCGTTAGGATTTTTGATGATGATCGGAATGACACTGCTGGCCGAAGGTTTTGGTTTCCATGTGCCAAAAGGGTATATCTATGCAGCGATGGCCTTTTCTGCCAGCGTTGAATCCCTTAACCTGATTGCGCGAAAGTTACGAAAGAAGAAAACTTCCTAACCCATTGAAAAATTAGTCATTTACCAATGGATTCGTTAAGGATGTCGTCGGTTCATCGGCATCGATAATCTTAGCGATAGATCCGTGAACTTTGACTTTTCGCTCAGCAATTAATCGAAGCGCATGGGGGTATATCCTATGCTCTTCAACTAAAATGCGCGCAGCCAATGTCTCTGGCGTGTCATCACGTAAAATAGGCACCACAGCCTGGGCAATGATGGGTCCATCATCCATTTCAGGGCGGACATAGTGAACTGTACAGCCTGTAAAGCGGGTTCCAGATTCAAGCGCCCGTTCATGTACATGCAGTCCCTTGAATGCAGGTAAGAGCGATGGATGTATATTTACAATCCGGTCACGCCACCGATTAACAAAATCGGGGGTGAGCAATCTCATAAAACCTGCAAGGCAGATCAGGTCAACGCGTTCAGAACTTAAAAATTCTGACAAAGCCTCATCAAAGCTTTCCCGATCTTCAAAATCACGGTGATTAATGACCTTTGTCGGAATGCCATGAGATTTTGCAAACTCAAGCCCGGCTGCATCCGGGTTGTTCGATAAAACGGTGACGATCTCGGCGGGGAAGCCTTCGGCTTTGCTGGCACCAACAAGCGCCTGCATGTTTGACCCGCGTGAGGAAATTAAAACGGCTACTCTCACTTAAGAAAAGCCTCTTCTAAATCAGTGATGACGACTTGCTCCTGATCTGGGCTGCGTCCTGTTAAACGACCAATTTCATAAACAGTTTCCCCAGCTTCACGGAGCAGGGTGATCAAAGCCTCTTTATTTTCCGGGGCAACCGCGACAACCATTCCGAGCCCGCAGTTAAAGGTCGTGGCCAGTTCACGGGGTTGGATATTTCCAAGTTTGGCTAGCCATTTAAACAGTGGAGGTAACTCCCAGCTTTTCGCATCGAGTTCAGCAACCAGATTGTCGGGCAGGATCCGCGGAATATTTTCATAAAGTCCGCCGCCTGTTATGTGGGAAAGTGCTTTAATATAGCCTTTGCGCACACCGGCAAGGCAGCTTTTTACATAAATACGGGTTGGGGCAATTAAGGCATCGCCCAGTGTTCGTGTTGCGTCGAAAGGAGCCGGGGCTGCCAGATCCAGTTTAAAATCAGCAATGAGGCGTCTGACAAGTGAATAGCCATTTGAATGAACGCCACTGGATGACAGGCCCAGCAAGATATCGCCTTCGGTTAAAGTATCTGCTTTGAGGAGTTGGTCCCGTTCAACAGCACCGACTGTAAAGCCCGCCATATCGTAATCACCTGGCGCATACATGCCGGGCATTTCCGCAGTTTCACCGCCAACAAGGGCACAGCCGGCCTGTTTACATCCTTCGGCAATGCCAC
This sequence comes from Sneathiella sp., assembly GCA_034669685.1. Classification (GTDB taxonomy): domain Bacteria; phylum Pseudomonadota; class Alphaproteobacteria; order Sneathiellales; family Sneathiellaceae; genus Sneathiella. Next base: position 666,216 of record JAXMOU010000001.1, on the reverse strand, counting down.
TCACGATCTCGCGGGTTGCGTCAACGTCAAGGCCGCCGGTCGCAAAGTAATCGAGGAAGAACAAAGGTTCTGCCCCTTGAACAACCAGATCGTTCACACACATGGCAACCAGATCGATTCCGACGGTGTCATGCTTGTTCATATCAATTGCGAGTTTTAGCTTTGTACCGACACCATCTGTGGCAGATACCAGCAGTGGGTCACTAAACCCGGCTGCTTTGAGGTCGAAAAGCGCCCCAAACCCGCCAAGATCCGCATTTGCGCCGGGGCGCTTGGTCATCGCGGCAAGAGGCTTGATGGCATTCACAAGTGAATTGCCTGCCTCAATATCGACACCTGCGTCTTTATAACTATAACTTTTTTTGGAGCTTTCATCTGTCATGAGATATGCTCTATCCACTGTCCTGATTCTGATGGGGCCAACATACTTTTTTTCCTGTGGTTTGCAATGACGGAAACACAACAAAATACAATCAAGCGCATGTTAGCACGAGTGAGTGCGATTATATGTGTGTTAATTCTATGGACTAATTCTCCAGTTCAGGCAGATAATTTATTTGCTGTTCGGGGAATTTCTGTCGATAAAACAGCAGCTTCCGCGAGCGAAGCGCGCGTTCTTGCGCTTGCTGAAGGGCAGAAAAGGGCTTTTTCGGCCCTGCTTAGAAAGCTGACACCGAAATCGTATCATCCCGATATTCCTGTTCTTGATGACGCGGAAATTGCCTCTATGGTTACTGGCGTGCAGGTGATGAACGAAAAAACGTCTGCAACGCGTTACCTCGCTGATCTTACCGTCGAGTTTAAGAGGGATCGTGTGTTGCCAATTTTGCAGGCACGTCGAATCCCTTATTCGGAAAGTGTGAGTAAGCCGATTTTGGTGTTACCTGTTTATGATAATGAGGGCCAAAAGAATTTATGGGATGAGCCAAATCCGTGGCGTGATGCGTGGATCGAAGTCTTTGATCGCAAAAAGGGACCTGAGGGAAGCCTGAAGCGTCAGGATGACTGGGCGCAGTCTCGCGTACTGCCTATTCGGGTTCCTGCAGGCACTCTTGATGACATGAAGATGGTGACGGTTGATGATGCTGTATATCTAAGGGAAGAGCAGATCCGAGCGATTGCAGATAACTATGGCGCGGGCGCTGTGTTGGTTGCCTATGCCACCTTGCAAAACCAAAATGGGATTCGCCGCTTGGATATTTCCTATCAGCGAAGTGATCTGTTGACGCCCGCGGTTGTTGAAACTTTCACTGGTGGGGATACGGACCGGGATATATTCAGAGCCGCTATTTTTGATGTGGTGGCGAACCTGCAAGAAAGCTGGAAAGATCAGAATATTCTCAATCGGGATGTTGAAAACAAACTCGCCGTTTCCACGGCGATTGAAAGTTTGCAGGGGTGGCTGAAGATTAAAGAGAAAATAGCTAGAATTCCAGCTATTGAGCAGCTCACAGTTCGCGAAATGTCCATCAAGTCTGTTTACTGGGAAATCTCCTTTTTGGGGAATCTAAGTCAACTGCGTAACGCTTTGGCTCAACAGAACCTTGTTCTGCAGGATGACGAGGGTTATTGGTCTTTGAATGAAAGAGCTGTGAATTAGATCTAAAACTTAGTCGTTTGATCCGTTTAAACATACTAATGAAGACAGTAGAAAATTGAACATCCCCAATAGTATTACGATGGCGCGTATGATTTGCGTGCCATTAATTGTGTGGTTAATTTTAACGGAAGAGATGCTAGCGGCATTCGTGGTGTTTGTGCTTGCGGGGATCTCCGATGCGTTAGATGGATTAATTGCAAAACAATTCGATTTAGAGACGCATCTTGGGAAATATCTGGATCCGCTGGCGGACAAGATTTTGCTGGTCTCAATCTATATCACTTTGGGCATTCAGGAAGCCATCCCAAGCTGGCTTGTCATACTGGTTGTCAGCCGAGATATACTAATCGTTGGTGGCATACTCTTTTCGTATTTAATGGATATTCGCATTAGAATTAAGCCTGTATTTGTGAGCAAAGCGAATACGTTTTTTCAAATACTGCTTGCGGCTTTGGTTCTGGGGACCGCTGCATTTGAAATGCATCTAACCTGGATAATTATGATAAATGTCTATGTTGTAGCCGTATCAACTGTATTATCGGGCTACAGTTATGTTGCAACTTGGATCAGACAAAGTCACGTGGTCTGAGAACCGGTTTTTGGAGGGGTAGATGACGATCCGTCAACAAATAAAATTCTGGGTGATCGCGATATTGGTGTTCATTATTGCACTGGTATTGCTCAGTTCGATCCTGCTCCCTTTCATTTTGGGTATGGCTGTCGCCTATTTTCTGGATCCAGTCGCTGACAAGCTGGAAGAAAAGGGGATGGGGCGCACCTCTGCGACTTCATTAATCGTTGGCGTATTCCTATTGATTACGACTTTGGCGACCATGTTGCTCATTCCGGCACTTGCCGATCAGCTGATCGGCTTGATCAAGCGTATGCCGGGGTATTTTCAATCTGCTTATGACCTGCTTCAACCACTATTTAACGATATCTTTGACCTTCCGGGATTGGATGACAGCGGTGATTTTAAAAAGATACTTGGTGAACAGGCAAGCAATGCCCTTAAAAACCTGGGGTCGCTAACGTCAAATGTGGTCGATCAGACCCTCGCGTTCTTTAACGTTGTAAGCTTGCTGGTGATTACACCTGTTGTTGCCTTTTATCTGCTGCGTGACTGGGACCTGATTGTCGAGCGGGTTGATAGCTGGCTGCCCCGTAAGCAACAAAAAACCATTCGGATGCTTGCCAAGCAAATTGATGATGTTCTGGCAGGATTTGTTCGTGGCCAATCCACTGTCTGTTTGATCCTTGCGGTTTTTTACGGCACGGCATTGCTGCTGGCCGGTCTTGAATTTGGCCTGGTAATTGGCATCCTGACAGGTTTGATTTCTTTCATTCCCTTTGTTGGGGCGATTGTTGGGTTTATCGCTTCTGTGGGGGTGGCGCTATTTCAATTTTGGCCAGATTTTTTCCAGATCGGCATTATCGGGGCCATATTCGCCGTCGGACAAATCCTGGAGGGATATGTGCTGACGCCAAAACTGGTCGGCGGCAAAGTTGGACTGCATCCTGTTTGGGTGATGTTTGGATTGCTGGCTGGTGGTGCCCTGTTCGGGTTTGTTGGAGTGCTGGTTGCTGTTCCGGCGGCTGCCATGATCGGCGTTCTAAGCCGTTTTGCGATTACGCAGTATATGGACAGCGCAATTTATGGTGATGCTGACAGTGTCTTGCAGCCTAAGGAAGAAGAATGAAGCAGCTTCCTCTGGAATTTGCATTTCGAACGGCACAAGGGCGGCAGGATTTTCTGGTCTCTGCCGCAAATGCTGATGCGGTCGCTTGGCTAGATAAGTGGCCCAACTGGGCAGGTCATTTCATGTTGCTGACAGGTCCAGTGGGCTGCGGAAAAACGCATTTGACGCATGTCTGGGGAGCCCAAAGTGAGGCCCTGAGGATTGATTCAGATGATCTGAACGCCATTGATATCAGCGAGTTGCATAAGCTTACGCAAAGTAATGTCATTTTGGAAAATGTCGAAAAGGGCATCGACGAAAACAAGTTTTTCCATTTATATAATTTGATCAAAGAGAACGGAACTTATCTTTTAATGACCAGTCGATTTAATATCCCTGAATGGGAAATTAAATTACCAGATTTGGTTTCAAGGCTGGGTACAGTCCAAATTGCCCGAATTGGAGAGCCTGATGACGTTTTGTTTGCATCCATTTTGTTGAAGTTGTTTTCTGATAAGCAAATTCAAGTCACGCCTGATGTTGTCCAGTATTTGGTGACACGATTGGAGAGATCATTTGCCGCCGCTTTGAATATAGTGACCTCGCTTGACAGTCTTTCTTTGGCGGAGAAAAGAAAAATAACCATCCCGTTGGTTAAATCCGTTCTGGATAAGGATTGAAATCTGACATTAAGTCTGCGCGCGTGCAGGGTTTAAAATTGTTTTGATGATTTAAATGGGTCTGGCTATTCTCATGAGTGGGAGGTGTAGGCTCATGAAAAACATAACCTTATTGATTGCGGGTGTCTTGTTTGCAATATCGTCCTCAGCTTTAGCAGCAAATGAGGTAATCGGCGTCTGGGAAACCGTTGAAGGGAAAAGTCACGTTCAAATAAAGTCCTGTGGCGATAAAAAATATTGCGGTGAAATCATCTGGTTAAAGAAACCGAACGATAAGCAGGGAAGACCCTTGAAAGATATCAATAATACGGATGAGAAGCTGCGAGATCGACCCATTCTAACATTGCAGCTTCTTCGGGATCTTGAAAAAGTGGGCAAAAATGAATGGGATGATGGCTACATCTACAATCCCGAGGATGGCCAGACCTATAGTTCTGAAATGAATTTAGTTGATCAGGATACATTGCAGGTAAGAGGATGTGTTTTATTCTTTTGTAAATCGCAAATTTGGAAACGGGTTAAATAGTCACTTTAAATCTTTTCTGTAACTGTATGGGTTCTGTCATAATTTAGTGATATACTTGTTGTAATTGAGATAGTTGGACTTAAAGAAACTATTGGATTGTACATATGAGCTCGCCTGTTCCGGTCGAAATTGACGAAACATTACAAACGGTGGATTTGACAACAGAGACTCGATTTATAAATCGAGAGTTGTCATGGCTGTCGTTTAACTGGCGTGTACTAGAGGAGGCAGAAAACCCGGATCACCCTTTGTTGGAACGATTGCGTTTTCTATCGATCTCTGGCTCAAATCTGGACGAATTTTATATGGTCCGTATCGCCGGTCTTTGGGGGCAGGTGAACGCTCGTATCGCCACATTAAGCCCTGACGGACTTACGCCAGCCCAGACCCTTGAAAAAGTGGATGTCAAAGCAGGCAGGCTGATGGATCAGCAGCAAATTATTTGGAAAACACTTTTGCAGCAGTTAGAGGCCGAAGGTATTATTCTTGTTCAGGAAAATCAGCTGAGCCAAGACGATTTGGACTGGCTGCAAACCTATTTTGAAGAACAGATTTTTCCCATTCTAACGCCGATGGCGATTGATCCATCGCATCCATTTCCTTTTATTCAAAACTTGGGTTTTGGAATGATTTTGGATATGGTGGGAAAGAAAAACGAACCAAATTTAAAGGCGCTAATTCCCTTTCCGCAGGCTGTGCAACGGTTTATCCGGCTACCGGGTCATGATATCCGGTATATTTCGCTGGAAACGATCGTAACGCTTTTTCTCAATAAACTTTTTCCAAGCCATAAAGTGCTTGGCTCCGGTTTGTTTCGCGTTATTCGCGACAGTGATATCGAAGTCGAAGAGGAAGCCGAGGATTTGGTGCGCCTTTTTGAAACGGCACTTAAACGTCGCCGCAGAGGCAGCGTCATCCGCCTGAAAGTGGATGAGGGGATGCCCGAAAATTTAAGGAACCTTCTCGCCGCTGAAATTGAAATCGATAATCGGGCAATGATGGTTATTGATGGATTGCTTGGGATTTCCCAGGTTTCGCAGATGATCACAAATGAACGCCCGGATCTCCTGTTTGCGCAAGCAGAACCACGATACCCAGAGCGTGTCCGCGAGGCGGGCGGAAATGTCTTTACCGCAATTAGCACCAAAGATTTTGTTGTGCATCATCCCTATGAAAGCTTTGATGTGGTGGTTCAGTTCCTCCGTCAGGCTGCGGCAGACCCTGATGTGGTTGCGATTAAGCATACATTGTACCGAACATCGTCAGATAGCCCGATTGTAAAAGCGCTGATCGAAGCCGCTGAAGCGGGTAAATCTGTAACAGCCTTGATTGAACTGAAAGCGCGCTTTGATGAAGAGGCCAATATCAAATGGGCCCGCAATCTGGAGCGGGCAGGGGCGCAGGTGATATACGGCTTTCTCGATTTGAAAACACACGCGAAAGTATCTGTTGTTGTCCGCAGAGAGGGAAGTTCACTTAAAAGCTATATGCATTTTGGAACTGGTAACTATCACCCAACCAATGCCCGCGTTTATTCTGATTTGTCCATGTTCACGGATGATCCGGAACTGGCCAAGGATGCGACACTGATGTTCAACTACATCACTGGCTACACAAAACCCGAAGGCCTTTCAAAACTATTCCTGTCTCCCTATAATTTGCGCGAAGCATTGATGGAGATGATTGAGAAGGAAGTTGAATTTGCCCAGCAGGGAAAACCGGCATCAATTTGGGCAAAGTTAAATTCACTGGTTGATCCCAACATCATTGATGCGCTGTACCGTGCGTCGAATGCGGGCGTAAGTATTCGTCTTGTTATTCGCGGTATTTGTTGTTTGCGGCCGGGAATACCGGGACTTTCAGAAAATATTCAGGTGCGCAGTATTGTCGGGCGGTTTCTTGAACATTCGCGCATGGTTTGTTTTGGAAATGGCAAAGAAATGCCCTCAAGCGAGGCAAAAGTCTTTTTGACATCTGCAGATTGGATGCCCCGAAACCTGAACCGCCGCATCGAAACATTGGTTCCCGTCACTAACGAAACCATTCAGCGCCAAGTGCTTGAGCAAATCATGGTTGCCTGTATGAAAGACAATACCCAGACGTGGATTTTAGAGCCCGACGGATCCTATACGCGATTGTCCAATGCAAAAGATCCTTTTTCTGCTCATAACTATTTTTTGACAAATCCGTCTTTATCTGGCCGCGGAAAAGCTTTAAAGGTGAATACACCGGTACCAAAACTAACACCGCCGATTTAGTAAAGACTACAAAAGAGTACATACTAAGTGCAGGAAATTTTAGACACCCGCGAAAGGCGGCGGGGGGCAATGGTCTCCAATCCGCAAAATATGACAGCAGTCATAGACATTGGATCGAACTCAGTTCGTCTTGTTGTATTTGATGGTCCCTCCCGTGTTCCAATGCCCAAATTTAACGAAAAAGTCCTGTGTGGGCTGGGACGTGATCTGGGTCATTCTACGATGTTGAACGAAGAAGCCATGGTGGATGCGATGCATGCGCTGCGGCGCTATACAATGCTCGTTAATCACATGGGGATCGAACGTGTGATTGTTGCGGCAACAGCCGCGGTTCGTGAAGCTGAGAACGGTTCAGAGTTCGTCGCCGAAGTTGAGCAGGAATGCGATCTGAACGTTCAGGTGTTAAGTGGCAAGCAGGAAGCACGATATGCCGGACTTGGCGTTCTCTCCGGCATGCCATTTGCGCATGGTCTTGTTGGTGATCTGGGGGGCGGTAGTCTCGAGCTCGTCAATCTGGCGGATCATCAAATTGGCAACACAGCAACATTGCCACTTGGCGCCCTTCGGTTGTCGCGAATGTCATATAGCAAGCAAGAGCTGGTTCAGTATCTGCATGCACAATTTGAAAGCGTCGACTGGCTAGAGGAAGTTAAAGGAAAGAATTTCTACGTTGTCGGTGGTGCCTGGCGGGCTATGGCCAAATATCATATTCAAAAAACCGGTCATTCGCTTAACATTATTCATAACTACAAAATTCCATTTGCGGAAATGAAGTTATTGATTAAAGAAATCCTTTCATTTTCTGACGAAGATTTAATCAAAAACCCCTATATACAAAAATCACGTGCGGGGACTTTGAAAACGGCGGCTATGATCATGGATCAGCTGTTCAGCATCGTTAAACCCAAGAATATTGTTTTCTCTGCAAATGGTCTTCGAGAAGGTTTGCTGTTTTCGGAGCTTAAAAAAGGGGTTCGAAAAATTGACCCTCTTTTGGAAGCCTGCCGAAATATGGCTGCAAAGGAAGGGCGTTTTGCGGAACACGGCGAAGAAATTTATAGTTGGCTGGCCCCGGCGTTTGAAAGCTTGGGCAACAAAGGAAAGCGGTTGGCACTGGCGGCCGCGACACTTTCTGATATTGCATGGACAATGAGCCCCGACTACAGAGCGCCGCAAGCCTTCCGGCGTATATTCAGAGCGCCATTTAGCGGTATCGGTCATAAGGGACGTGCCATTATCGCGTTGGCTGTATATGCGCGATATCGCGGCAGTTTTGTCGGTAATGCACCGGATGATGCGTTGGCACTGGTCGATAGTGAATCCCGTCAACATGCTTTGAGTCTGGGATTGGCCTTGAGACTTTCACATTCTTTGAGCGGCGGCACGCAAGGAATACTGCCGCGTACAAACCTGATCTCAATGGAAGATGAGGTTGTTTTGGAAGTGCCTGAGGAACTTGCCGTCTTGCTGGGTGTCCACGTGCATAGTCGCCTGGCCGCACTGGCTAGCTGTCTTGGAAAATCTTATTCGATACGGGTTATTGAAGATCAATAATCCGTATTTTTTTTCCCTCGATGGTGAAGGCAATTTTACCTGCTTTTAATGCCAATGCGTCGCGGCCGAAAATTTCATAGCGCCACCCTTTTAAAAGGGGGATATCAGCTTTGTCATTGACTGCGATTTTCTCAAGGTCGGACATGTTGCAAACAAGCTTCTGGGCAACGTCATTTTCTTCGCAGCGCATTTTCAGCAGGACTTTCATTAAGTCCATCAACGGTCCGAGGCCTTTTGGCGCGGGTTGGCGCTCTTTTACCTTTGGACAATCTTCATCGGGAATTTCTCTGCCGACCTGAATGGCGGCAAGCAGGCCTGCACCCATTTTACCATTGGCAAATTTATGTCCGATGCCCCGAACGTGAGACAGCTTTTCCGCGTTTTTCGGAGGGTTTGAGGCAATTTCCAGCAATGCTTCATCACGGAGAATTCGGTTGCGAGGAATATCCTGACGGTGTGCCTGTTCTTCCCGCCAAGCCGCAATTTCGCGTAAAATAGCCATATAGCGGGGCTTCGCATTACGGGTTTTAATACGTAGATACGCTTTTTCAGGCGGTATTAAATAGGTTTCTGGATCTTCCAGAATTTTCATTTCACCTTTCAGCCAGTCGGTGCGACCTGATTTGTCGAGTTGGGCTGTCAGCTTTTCATAAACGATAATCAAATGCGTAACATCAGCCATGGCATATTCAAGCTGACGTTCACTCAGCGGACGGCGGGACCAATCGGTAAAACGGGAGGATTTATCAATGCGCGCACCCGTTAAGCTGGAAACCAGGGTGTCATAACCCACAGATTCACCAAACCCGCAAACCATTGCGGCAACTTGCGTATCAAAAATCGGGGAGGGAACCTCTCCAGAGAGATGATGAAATATTTCCAGATCCTGCCGGCCAGCATGGAATACTTTCAAGACATCCGTATTGCCGAGCAATTCAAATAGCGGCTCCAATGAAATACCATCTGCGAGAGGGTCAATAATCGCAGATTCTTCAGTACTTGCGATCTGGACCAAGCAGAGTTGGGGCCAGAAAGTGCTTTCTCTCAGAAATTCGGTATCGATAGTGACAAAGGGGTGCGCTGACAAGCGTTCACAAAGTTCGCGAAGTTTTTCGGTCTGGGTAACTATCTGCATTACAGTCTTATACTTTTTCCACTGACCAATCTCTGTGATCAGGTCAGAATCTATAGATTTTTTGTTGAATAATGACGTTAGATCATTTTATTGCATAAAGGAAGGTTGGCGTCTGCGAAAAAAGTATGTAATACAGGCCCTTTAATATTAAAGCGGGCAAGTTGTCCGACGTAAAGCAATAAGAGAACTCTGATGCATAGTTACCGTACGCACACTTGTGCTGAACTGCGTGAAAGCAATGTTGGTGAAACCGTCCGCCTGTCAGGCTGGGTCCATCGTAAAAGAGATCATGGTAATCTACTGTTTATTGATCTGCGCGATCATTATGGAATTACCCAATGCGTGATCGAAACCGACGTTGACATATTCCCGCAAGTTGAAGCGGTTCGCTCTGAAAGCGTTATTACGGTCACAGGTAAAGTCGTGGCGCGAAGTGCTGAAACCATCAATGCAAACTTGCCGACCGGTAGTGTTGAGCTTGATATTCAGGATTTTGAACTGCAGTCCGCAGCAGATGAGCTGCCAATGCCTGTGTTTGGGGATCAGGAATACCCTGAAGATATTCGCTTGCGTCACCGTTATCTCGATTTACGCCGTGAGCGCCTGCATAGCAATATTGTCCTTCGCTCCCAGGTTATTGCTGAACTTAGAAATAGCATGCAAAATCAGGGTTTTATGGAATTCCAAACTCCAATTTTGACGGCATCTTCACCAGAAGGGGCCCGTGACTTTCTCGTTCCTAGCCGTATGCACCCCGGTCAGTTCTATGCGCTGCCGCAAGCACCGCAGCAGTTTAAGCAGCTGATTATGATGTCCGGCTTTGATCGGTATTTCCAGATTGCACCTTGTTTCCGGGATGAAGATGCCCGTGCGGATCGCAGTCCGGGTGAGTTTTACCAGCTCGATATCGAAATGGCATATGTCACGCAAGATGACGTGTTCCAAGCCGTAGAGCCGGTCTTGACCAACGTGTTCCAGAAGTTTGCGGGTGACCGAAAAGTTGTAACACCGTTTGAACGGATTCCGTTTGATGAAGCCATGATGAAATATGGCTCAGATAAACCCGACCTTCGAAATCCAATCATTTTGTCCGATGTCACCGAACCCTTTAGAGGATCTGGTTTCGGACTTTTTGCAAAATCAGTTGAAGCTGGATCTGTTGTTCGCGCTATTCCTGCGCCAGGTGCCGGTGATCGGGCGCGCAGCTTCTTTGACAAGATGAATGATTGGGCGCGTAAAGAAGGCGCCGGTGGCCTTGGTTACATCATCTTTAAAGATGGGGAAGCTAAAGGACCGATCGCGAAAAACTTGGACGCAGACCGAATTGCCAAAATTATGGAAATTGCCGGTTTGAAAGACGGTGATGGTGTTTTCTTTGCTTGTGATAAAGAACTGAAAGCTGCTGAACTTGCTGGTAAAGCCCGGAACATCATCGGTAATGATCTGGATATTTGTGAGAAAAATGTCTTCAGATTCTGCTGGGTGATCGATTTCCCAATGTTTGAATATGATGAAAATGAGAAAAAACTCGATTTCAGTCATAATCCTTTCTCAATGCCGCAGGGTGGTCTTGAAGCTCTAGAAACAATGGATCCGCTGGATATCAAAGGGTATCAATATGATATCGTTTGTAATGGTATTGAGCTTTCTTCAGGCGCTATTCGTAATCACCGCCCTGATATCATGGTCAAAGCTTTTGAAATCGCTGGATATGATGCGGCAGTTGTCGAAGATCGGTTTGGCGGCATGTTGAATGCTTTCCGTTATGGCGCGCCGCCGCATGGTGGTATCGCGCCAGGTGTTGACCGAATTGTGATGTTGTTGGCGGATGAGCCCAATATTCGTGAGGTCATCCTGTTCCCAATGAACCAACAGGCTCAGGATTTGATGATGCAGGCACCAGCGCCTGTACCACCCAAGAACCTTAGGGAACTGCACATTCGAACAGTGATGCCGGAACCAAAACCTAAAGATTGAAGCTAGTTCAATTTATATTAAAGCCCGGAGTTCTTTCCGGGCTTTATTCGTTTTTTCTTAAGGAATGTAGAGTTAAGATTGTCGCTGACTTAAATAGGCGGTAAATGTGAGTGAAGCAAAAATAAATGAGCTGCGAGACGATAAGGAACGATTTGTTGCCTTTTCATTTGCAGCGGCGGATCTTTTGATTGAGCTGAATTCTTCAGGTGAGATTTGTTTTGTCTCAGGCGCTGCCAAAGGGATCACTGGGTGTGAAGCAAAAGATTTGATCGGTTCACGGTTTGAAGATGTACTTGAACCGCTTGACCGTCGAATGGTTGGCTACCTCATCAGTAATATGAGAGAGGGCGAACGCATCAATCCTGTGGGCGCCCGAATGAAGAACACCAATGTTGCTTCAATTGTAGGGGCATGTAGCCTTCCCAGATCGCATGGTCATACTCATCTAACCATTAACGTTTCAGGTTTGCCTGCAGCCCAAGCGCTTGCCGTTCATCGCGATACTGAAACAGGGCTTTTGGATAAAAATGATTTTGTCAGCTTGGCAAAAGAACAGCTTTCATTAGCCGCAGATACCGGGCAGGAACTTGAGTTAACCTTGCTCCATCTGGAAAATATTCGGGAAATGTCTGCCAATACCAGTGAACAGGGCATGACAGAATTTCTGGATAAAATGGGCGGTGTTCTTAGAGGATATTCTTATGGTGGCGACTCTGCCGGTCGTATAGATGGCGATAAGTACGGTGTTCTGCACAGCAAGTCCATGGATGGCAACTTGCTGCGCCAAAAAGTCGAAACAATGTCAGACGAAGCTGCACCGGGACACGGGGTAAAAGTATCGTCTCGAAATATTGATCTGGATAAGGGGCACCTGTCTTCAGAGAATGCCAGCAACGCACTTATGTTTGTCATTAACAGCTATATCAGTAGCGAAGGTGACAATTTCAAAATTGAAAACTTAGCCGACGGCCTACAAGGGCGTATGGAAACAACGATGAACAGAATTTCATCGTTGAAAAATGTGTTTTTGAAACATGATTTTAATTTGGTTTACCAGCCAATATTGAACTTACTTGATGAGACAACGCATCATTATGAAGTTTTATGTCGGTTTAAGGATGGCGAATCTCCCTATGAAACGGTGACCTTTGCTGAAGAGGTGGGCATTATCCTTGACCTTGATCTGGCTGTGATGAAAAAGTCGATGGATTATCTCAAAGAGATGCAGAAAAACGGCAGCCAGCTTCCAAATTTGGCTGTTAATATTTCCGGGCATTCTCTGGAGTCAGATGCATTCATTGACTCGTTAATGCAGCTTGTTGATCTAAATGCGGACGTTAGCAAGTATGTTGGCTTGGAAATTACAGAAACGTCGCAAATCAATGATCTTGTCCGGGGAGATCGGGTGATCCAAAATTTCCGCCGCAAGGGTCTTCACGTCAGCTTGGATGATATGGGAGCTGGGGCATCTTCTTTTCAATATATTAGAGCGTTGAATACTGATTTTATAAAAATTGACGGTGCTTATGTTCGCGATGTTCTTCGCAATGATCGGGATCGCGCCATTTTGAAAAGCATGTCACGTCTGTGCATTGACCTGAAAATCGGAACAATTGCTGAAATGGTTGAAAACAGAGAGCAGGTAAGTCTGTTGAAAAGCCTCGGTGTTGGCTATGGGCAGGGATGGTATTTCAGCAAACCTGTCGATGACATTGTTATGCCCAGAGCGCGCAGAGCCGTCACGGCGAACTACAAAAAGCAAGGCTTCAAAACTAATTGGAGTTAAAAAAACAGCAGTAATATCAAATTACTGCTGTTCTTTCTTTGGGTAAAGTTTAAAGCCCGTTATAGGATTGCAGGCAACTTTAATTCATGTTCGCGGGCGCATTCCTTGGCAATTTCATAACCGGCATCTGCATGACGCATAACACCTGTCGCCGGATCATTCCACAGAACACGTTCAATCCGCTTGGCGGCTTCGTCACTTCCATCACAGCAAATAACAACGCCGGAATGCTGGCTAAATCCCATACCCACTCCGCCACCGTGATGCAGGCTGACCCAAGTTGCACCTGATGCTGTGTTGAGCAAGGCATTGAGCAACGGCCAGTCAGAGACTGCATCTGATCCATCCTGCATCGCTTCTGTTTCCCGGTTGGGAGAGGCGACAGAACCGGAATCCAGATGATCCCTTCCAATAACCACAGGGGCTGAAAGTTCACCATTTTTAACCATCTCATTGAACGCTAGTCCAAGGCGGTGACGATCCCCAAGGCCGACCCAGCAAATGCGGGCGGGCAAGCCTTGAAATTCAATCCGCTCCTCTGCCATATCCAGCCATTTATGCAAATGCGGATCATCGGGGATAAGTTCGCGAACTTTTGCATCTGTTTTGCGAATATCTTCTGGATCGCCTGACAGCGCCGCCCACCGAAACGGACCAATACCCTTGCAAAATAGGGGGCGTATATAGGCGGGTACGAAACCTGGAAAATTAAACGCCGTCTCCAAACCTTCCTCGAACGCCATCTGCCGGATGTTGTTCCCATAATCAACGGTTGGGATGCCCAGTTCTGAAAATTCGACCATGGCCTGAACTTGCGTTTTCATCGATGCACGGGCAGCTTTTTCAACCCGTTTTGGATCTGACGTCTGAGCTTCAAGCCATTCAGCCATTGTCCAGCCCTGAGGCAGATAGCCATTGACTGGATCATGGGCGGATGTCTGGTCTGTGACCATATCTGGACGAATACCCCGTTTAACCAATTCTGGAAAAATATCCGCAGCATTGCCGAGCAGTCCAACCGATTTAGCTTCGCCAGCGTCTGTCCATTTTTTGATCATCGCCAGTGCTTCATCCAGATTGTCCGTTTTCTCATCGACGTAACGGGTCCGTTTTCTGAAATCGATTTTTTCTTCGTTGCATTCAACGGCAAGGCAGCAAGCACCAGCCATGACAGCAGCAAGGGGCTGTGCGCCGCCCATTCCGCCAAGGCCGCCCGTTAGGATCCATTTGCCGGTCATGTCGCCGCCAAAATGTTGACGTCCAGCCTCAACAAAGGTCTCGTAAGTTCCCTGAACAATGCCCTGACTACCGATGTAAATCCATGAGCCTGCGGTCATTTGGCCATACATCATCAAACCGGCTTTATCGAGCTTGTTAAAATGATCCCAAGTCGCCCAGTGGGGGACAAGATTTGAATTGGCAATCAAAACCCGCGGCGCGTCTTCATGGGTTTTAAAAACACCAACAGCTTTGCCTGATTGAACCAGAAGGGTTTCATCCTTTTCCAGCTCTTTCAGCTGTTCCGTAATAATATCAAAATCGCGCCAGGTTCTCGCGGCTCGGCCAATGCCCCCGTAAACCACAAGTTCATTTGGGTTTTCAGCGACATCCGGATCCAGATTATTCATCAGCATTCGAAGCGGGGCTTCAGTCAACCAGGATTTTGCGTTGAGTGTAGTGCCGCGCGGGGCGCGAACTTCGCGAATGTTATGTCTTGGGTTATTCATTACAATTCTCCGGTAAGCTGTCGCGATTTAATCTGAAAGTTTTGGTAAGGTTTCAATGCCAGCGGCTTTGATAAGAGCGCCGTTTGAGAGCAGTTTTCCAGCAAGGTCCAGGTCAGGTGCCAGATAACGATCATCGGTCACTGCAGGAATTTGCTCTCTAAGCGTTTGTAAAACCTCTGAGAGTCTGGAGCTAGTTTTAAGCGGGGCTCTGAATTCGATGCCTTGAGCCGCACATAGGGCTTCGATGCCCAGAATGAATTCCAGATTATCTGTCATTTCCAGCAAACGTCTGGCGCCATGACATGCCATGGAAACATGGTCTTCTTGATTGGCGGATGTAGGCGTTGAGTCAACCGATGCAGGATGAGATTTCTGTTTATTTTCAGACATTAACGCCGCAGATGTAACCTCAGCTATCATCAGGCCTGAGTTGAGGCCGGGGTTGGGGGAGAGGAATGCTGGCAGGCCAAAACTAAGGGCTGGATCTACAAGCAGGGCAACCCTGCGCTGAGCGATGGATCCGATTTCGGAAACGGCAATAGCGATCTGGTCGGCCGCAAATGCAACGGGTTCTGCATGAAAATTTCCGCCAGATACAATGGAGCCATCGGAAAGTGTTAGTGGGTTATCGGTCACAGCATTGGCTTCGATCTGAAGTGTCTTTGCCGCTTGGCGCAGAAGATCAATCACAGCGCCCATAACCTGGGGCTGGCACCGAATGCAATAGGGGTCTTGTACGCGTGTGTCGCCATCCCTGTGGGTTTCCCTGATCTGCGAGCCAGACATCAGCGCGCGCAAAGAAGTGCCAGCATCTATCTGTCCCTGATGGCCGCGCAATTCATGAATTTCGGCTTTAAAAGGGGCGGATGATCCCATCGCAGCATCTGTTGCCATTGCGCCGGACACCAAGGCGGACTGGGCGCAGTTCCACGCCTTGAACAAGCCAACCAACGCCAATCCGGTTGAGGCTTGCGTACCATTAATCAGGGCCAAACCTTCTTTGGGACCAAGAACAATGGGCTTTAAGCCCGCTTGCTCAAGAGCCTCTTTGCCTGAGAGCTGCTTTTCTTGGTAAGTGGCTTCGCCTTCACCGATCATGACAGCGGCCATATGGGCGAGGGGCGCCAGATCCCCAGACGCGCCAACTGATCCTTTTTCAGGAATAAGCGGAATGACGCCTGATTTTAGCATGTTTTCAATCTGTTCGATTACACACATGCGAACGCCAGAAGCCCCTCGGCCAAGGGATAACAGTTTCAAACACATGATCAGACGAACAACACCTTCATCAAGGGGTTTTCCAACACCGCTACAATGAGAAAGGATCAGGTTACGTTGAAGTGTTTCTGTGTCTTCGCTTGGGATTTTGATGCTGGCAAGTTTACCAAATCCGGTATTCACACCATAGACAGCAGCATCCCCCGCGGCTGCCTTTTGAATAATTTCAGCGCTTTTTTCCACTGCACCTTGAATGCGTCGATCCAACTGAATTCCCGATTTTTGCCTGTATACTGTTTCCAGTTCGTCAAGGCGTGCTTGGCCCGGCATTAGGGTCAGTGTCATATTGCGTCTCCGCGAATTAATTCATGTAAAGGATTGAAACCGGCGCGATAGGAAAGCTCAGAAGGATGTTCGATGTTCCAGACCGCAAAGGCAGCATCTTTGCCCGGCTCTAAGGTTCCGCGTGTCTTTTCAATGCCCAAGGCTTTCGCGGCATTTCGGGTGATACCCCGCAATGCTTCCTCGGGGGTAAAACGAAAGATTGTGCATGCCATATTCAGGATTAGAAGTATGGACGAGATTGGCGAAGAGCCCGGATTGCAGTCGGTTGCCAATGCCATGGGTACACCTGCATCCCGTAGTTCCTGAATAGGTGGGTATTGTTGTTCGCGCAGGAAGTAAAATGCGCCGGGCAACAAGACAGCGACCGTACCCGCCTGTTTCATCGCATTTATGCCGTCCTTATCCAGATACTCCAAATGATCTGCTGATAGCGCGTTATAGCTGGCGGCGAGGGCGGTTCCTTGGAGGTTGGATAGCTGTTCAGAGTGAATTTTAATAGGGAGGTTTAACTCACGGGCCCGCTCAAAAACGCGGCGAACTTGCACCGGCGAAAACGCAATTCCCTCGCAAAAGGCATCCACCGCGTCGATTAGTCCTTCGCGGGCGCCTTGCTCAAGGCCGGGCAGAACAACCTCTTCAATATAGTCGTCAGATTTTCCGTCATATTCGGGCGGAATGGCGTGGGCAGCTAAATATGTCGTTTTGATACTGACATTGCGTTCGTGGCCCAGTTTGCGAGCCGCACGTAGCATTTTGAGCTCGTCGTCAATTGTGAGTCCATAGCCGGACTTAACTTCAACAACGTCAACTCCTTCTGATATTAGGGAATCCAATCTGGGGAGCGCCATTTCAACAAGCGCTTCCTCGCTCATTTCACGGGTTCCCTTGACGGTGGAGATAATCCCCCCGCCGGCACGGGCGATTTCCTCGTAACTTGCGCCTTCAAGGCGAAGTTCAAATTCGCGGGCTCTGTTGCCGCCATATACAAGATGCGTGTGGCAGTCGATTAAGGTCGGAGTGACTAGTTTCCCGTTTAAGTCTTTAATTGGGAAGTCTTTGTAAGTCTCTGGAATATCGGAGTTTTTGCCGACCCATTTAATTCGCCCTTGATCAACAGCAATGGCACCATCTTCAATCAGCCCATAAGGCTGGTCTGATGTTTCGGCCATCGTTGCAATCGTTGCATTTGTGTAAATTCTGGAAGCCACAGTTAATCCTTTTGGATTTGCGTTATCTGTACATATTGATATTATGTATATACATAATAGGTCAATCAAAAAATAAAGAAAGGGGCAGAACTTTTTAGGGTTGCCCGTTGCTTTCATCGTTGGCTATGAAGATTGAATTAGAATTCTTGCACAGATTGGGCAAATGCAGGTGAGGAAACCGCGCACATCATCGTTTCAGGCAATCAAGACAGATATCCTGAAAAAAATTAAGGACGGATACTGGGCTCCGGGGGAAACCATTCCTGGAGAAGAAAGTATCGCCGCCGATTATGGTTGTTCAAGAGTGACCGTTAACCGGGCTTTGCGTGAACTTGCGGATAGTGGCTATGTGGAACGCCGCCGAAAATCAGGGACCCGGGTTTCTATGAATATGGAGCGGGCTGCGCGAATTGAAATACCGTTGGTTCGTAAAGAAATTGAGGCCAAAGGTGGCACTTACAGTTATCTATTACTGGAAAAAGAAGAGGTGCAAACCTCGGACTGGGTGCGGGTGAAGTTAAATCTTCAGAAGGCAGGCCCGGTGCTGCATATCCGCTGTCTGCATTTATCAAGCGGAATACCGTATCAGTATGAAGATCGCTGGATTAATCTGGATCGAGTGCCTGCGGCCAGAGATGAAACTTTTAAGGACATCAATCCAAACGAATGGCTGGTAAAAGAAGAGCCTTTTTCAGAAGCGGAGCATACTTTCTCAGCGGCGCTTGCGGACAAGGAAACGGCAAATCTTTTGGAAATTGCGGAAAATGATCCGTTATTTATTGTGGAGCGCCGTACCTGGCAGGCAAATGATACGATTACGGCCGTTAAACTAACGTTCCCCGGGACAACATATAAAATGATATCCCGGGGATGATAGTGTACTTACCTCTACAAACAGGACTTGGTACTACTTGATACTCACTTCTACACAAATAGATCGCATCGCCTGCTGTTAGGGAGAATTAAGAGCAACCGCTCGTCGAACCGCAGGTGTTGCACTTCATGCAGGTTCCGTTTCGGACAAGTGTGAAGTTTCCGCACTCGCCGCAACTGTCCCCTTCATAACCTTTCATCTTCGCTTCCATCACTTTGTCTGCTCTTGACCCGCCAGCCGAAGCCGTTGTTGTCGAAGTAGCCCTGACTGATGAAGCAACGACACTGGAACTGCTGGTTACCGTTCCGCCCGATGCCGCTTTAGGTTGTTCAGCCGCCAGATTTGCAGTCATTTCAGACAGACCGCCTTGCAGAACTGCAAAGTTATTTGAGCGAATATAACCGGTAGAGGTCATGTTGATGACATTATCAAGGGCTGATGGCATCTCCGTAGATTCGTCTGATCCGATTTCAGCCTGTTCTTCACCGCCGCCAATGGCATCGATCCGAAGATCATCCACGTTGACATGGGCAAGATCATTGCGACCCAGATAAGAAATCGCCAGTTCCCGGAAGAGATAGTCAAGAATTGAGGTCGACATTTTGATCGCATCATTGCCCTCAACAATTCCCGAAGGTTCAAATCGGGTAAAGGTGTAGGCTTCAACAAACTCTTCGAGAGGCACGCCATATTGAAGTCCGATGGAAATTGCGATCGCAAAATTGTTCATCAAGCTCCGGAAGGCAGCACCTTCTTTGTGCATATCAATAAACAGCTCACCGATCGAACCATCATCATATTCGCCTGTACGCAAATACACCTTGTGGCCACCGACAACCGCTTTTTGGGTATAGCCCTTACGGCGTGTTGGCAGTTTTCTACGGCCAGCTGCGATCCGCTCAACAATCCGCTCAGCAATAACAGTGCTTGCAACGGCAGGGGCTTCCTGCGCAACGGCTTCCATTTCCATTTCATCTTCTTCATCAATTGAAATGGCGGAAAGTGGCTGGCTGAGTTTAGAGCCATCGCGGTACAGGGCGTTTGCTTTCAGGCCCAGTCTCCAAGACATCAGGTAAGCGTCTTTACAATCTTCAACGGTGCTTGCGTTTGCCATGTTAATGGTTTTTGAAATCGCACCAGAAATAAACGGCTGTGACGCTGCCATCATTTTGATATGGCTTTCAACGGACAGGTAGCGTTTGCCAATTCGGCCGCATGGATTTGCGCAATCAAAGACGGAAAGATGCTCATCTTTTAGGTGAGGAGCGCCTTCCAAGGTCATTGTACCACAACAGAAATTGTTTGCAGCAACAATCTCATCCTTCTTGAAGCCAATGGCAGCCAGAAGGTCAAAATTATAATCATTCAGGACCGAAGCATCCAAACCCAATGTTTCGGTGCAGAAGTCTTCGCCAAGGTTAAATTTGTTGAACACGAATTTGATATCAAAGCTTGCTTCTAGGCCTTGTTCAACTTTCTCCAAAACCTCGTCCGTAAACCCTTTCGCTTTCAGGGCTTCATGATTGACACCCGGTGAATCTTGCAGCGTGCCATGACCAACAGCATATGAAATGATGTCATTTACCTCTGAACGCGTATATCCCAACTTGTTCAGGGCTTCTGGGATTGTACGGTTGATAATTTTAAAATATCCACCGCCGGCCAGCTTTTTAAACTTCACTGTCGCAAAATCTGGCTCGATACCTGTTGTGTCGCAATCCATAACAAGGCCGATTGTGCCGGTAGGAGCAATAACCGTTGCCTGTGCATTTCTAAAGCCGTGCTTTTTACCAAGAGCCAGCGCGTCATCCCAAGATTTAACAGCAGCTTTCAGCAAGTCTTTATTCAGGCAATTTTCAGAATCCAGTGGCATTGGTGTCACTGCGAGTTTCTCATAGCCATCGCTATTGCCATGTGCAGCGTTCCGATGATTGCGAATAACGCGAAGCATTTCCTTCGCATTCTTTTTATAGCCCGGGAATGCGCCCAGTTCAGACGCCATTTCAGCGCTTGTTTTATATGATGTACCGGTCATTAACGCTGTGATCGCGCCGCAAATTGCGCGGCCTTCATCAGAGTCGTAAGACAGGCCTTCAGCCATTAACAGGCCGCCGATGTTGGCAAATCCAAGCCCAAGGGTCCGGAATTTATAGGAGCGTGTCGCAATTTCTTCAGATGGGAACTGCGCCATCAACACGGAAATTTCAAGCGTGATTGTCCACAGACGTGAGGCGTGAATAAAGCCGTCAACATCAAAGCTTTTGTCTGCATTTCTGAAATTCATCAAATTCAGCGAGGCGAGATTACAAGCTGTATCGTCAAGGAACATATATTCAGAGCAGGGGTTAGAGGCATTAATGCGGCCATCATTTGGGCAGGTGTGCCAATCGTTGATGGTCGTATCATACTGAAGTCCGGGATCCGCAGACTGCCAAGCGCTTTCACCAATCATCTCCCACAGGTCGCGGGCTTTGATTGTTTTGGCAACTTTACCATCAACGCGGCGGATCAGGTCCCAATTGCCATCTTCTAGGACGGCGCGGATGAAATCATCTGTTACGCGAACTGAATTGTTTGAATTTTGACCTGAAACGCTGAGATAGGCTTCTGAATCCCAATCTGTATTGTAGGTCGCAAATTCAATTTCGGTGTAACCCTGTTTTGCAAACTGAATAACCCGCTGGATATAGTTTTCCGGAACCATTGCTTTACGAGCGCCAATGATCGCCTTGCGAAGGGCAGGGTTCTCTGAAACGTTGAACGCTTCGTCGCCTTCGACATCATTGCAGGCCTTAATGACTTCGTTCAGGTGTTTGTTGCAAAGTTTAGAACCCGCAACAAGGGCCGCGACTTTTTGCTCTTCGACGGCTTTCCAGTTGATGTATTCTTCGATATCAGGATGATCGATATCAAGCGTTACCATTTTGGCCGCGCGGCGTGTCGTTCCTCCCGATTTGATCGCGCCAGCTGCTCTGTCGCCAATTTTAAGGAAGCTCATCAAGCCAGAGGATTTACCGCCGCCTGAGAGGCTTTCACCTGAGCTGCGCAGGCTGGAGAAGTTTGTACCTGTTCCAGAACCATATTTGAACAGGCGGGCTTCACGAACCCACAAATCCATAATGCCGCCCTCGTTCACCAGATCGTCGGCAACAGACTGGATAAAGCAGGCATGTGGTTGAGGATGCTCGTAAGAGCTGTTTGATTTTGTCAGTTTACCGGTTTCAAAATCCACATAGGAGTGACCCTGTGCAGGGCCATCGATCCCATATGCCCAATGCAAGCCCGTATTAAACCACTGAGGGGAGTTTGGAGCCGCCATCTGCTTGGCGAGCATGAAGCGCATTTCATCAAAATAGGCGCGGGCGTCTTCTTCGCCGTCGAAATATCCGCCTTTCCAGCCCCAATAGGCCCAAGTTCCAGCTAAACGATCAAAGACCTGAGTAGCAGATGTCTCACCATTATAGCGTTCGTCTTCAGGCAGTTCAGATAAAGCGTCCTCATCGGCAATCTGACGGGACAGCCAGGCAGGAACACCTTTTTCATCAAAACTTTTCAGGCGGGCGGGAACGCCGGCTTTTCTGAAATATTTTTGGGCGATAATATCGCAGGCAACTTGCGACCACTCACTCGGGACATCAATGTTATCCAGTTTAAAAACAACAGACCCATCCGGATTTCGAATTTCGCTGGTAGCCTGCCGAAATTTAATTTTTGCGTATGGTGATGAATTTTCATCTGTGAAACGACGTGAAATACGCATTTGAAATAGTCCCTGTTACCTAATCGAATTTCTAAAAAAATCTCTAAAAAACGCCAAAAACTCTAATTTGCGGCACTTTTTTCTGACAAGCCGCATACCAGATGTAGTGCGTTTTTATCGTCAAGACACAAGAATGGTGCATAGGTAGACAAGGTAAGTCAATATCGAGTTTTACCACATATGGTGTCGAAAATTTAAACTGTGGCCTATATGTCGTGGATTATGGTGCTTTTGTGACAATCGGCGTAAAATTGGTGGCTGGTGATGGGACGTCTTTTTTTTGGTGTGGGACAAATTGAACACATTTTTAGACCGATTAAGAAGGTCTCACGTAGAATCAATTCATTAAGTATTTACCCGATATACTGGACGCTATTATAAAGACTGAAAACCGGGTTTTTGTTGGAAAAGCATAAAGTTACTCTGGACTGATCCAGACACTAATGCCATATTCCCAGCAACTTTAAGAATTTTCTATGGATGAAAAGATTATGGCCACAATAGGTACAAAGCTATTCACATGGTGGCGGGGTGAACTGGTTGGTGTCGATCAGTTTGACAACCGCTATTATAAAGAAAAAGGGAAACCAACCGGACCGTTCGGCCGTGAGCGCCGCTGGGTTGTTTATAAAGGTAGTCCCGAAGCCTCTAAAGTGCCTGCCGCTTGGCATATCTGGTTACACTACACAACGAACCTGCTACCCGATCAACAAACGATCGAGCAAAATAGTTGGGAAGAAGAGCATTTACCCAATCTTACTGGTACAGATCATGCCTATCATCCAGGTGGTTCTGTCGTGGTTGCAGGTGAACGCCAGAAAAGTACAGCAGATTATCAAGCCTGGAAACCGGAGTAGGGGTCTCGACCATATTTTGAACAAATAGGTTTTGTAGGTATTAAGCGGCTTGAGTGCGATAAGGGGATCTACGTTGGGAAACAATATTGTTGAAACGATTATTGGGGCTGTTGTACTCGCATTTGCAACAATCTTTCTGGTTTTTGCATATCGCACGGCGGATCTTGGTGGTTCAGGCAATGGTATTAGCCTTACAGCCCGTTTTGATCAGGTTGATGGGTTGCAGGTTGGCAGCGACGTTCGTATGAGCGGAATTAAAGTTGGTACTGTCACCACGCAAACGCTGGATCCGAAAACTTATCAAGCCGTTATCGGTATTAGTATTTCTAAAGATATTCAATTACCCGAAGATAGTTCTGCCAAAATTGCGTCAGAAAGCCTTTTGGGCGGGAGCTATCTGGATCTGGAAGCCGGTGGGGCCGAAGACATGCTCGAAAATGGCAGTGAAATCACCTACACGCAAAGCTCTGTCAGTTTAATGGATCTAATCGGGCAGGCAATCTTCAGCTCCTCCAGTGGAAATGAAAAATAAGAAAGAATGTTTCCCTTTAAAATACAGAATTTCGTTCAGGCTGTTGCGGTTTCAGTCACATTTTTATCCTGTTCTCTCCCCGCACTGGCGGGTGATTTGATAGGTGAAGCGGTCGTATTGAGAGCGTTGGATAAGGTAACTGCCCGAACGCAGGATCTTGTGATCGCAATTGATGAAACAGTATCCTATGGCACGCTCGAAATTACAGCGCGCAAATGTATAAAACGGTCGCCCGAAGAAACGCCTGAAACGGCAACCTTTCTTGAAATCAGCGAGAAACAGCAAGATGAAGATCCGCGCTCTTTATTTCTTGGATGGATGTTCGCATCCAGCCCCGCAATAAATGCGTTAGAGCATCCGGTTTATGATGTTTGGGTTATAGATTGTAAAATAGCATCGCCTGAACAGTCTAAAGGCAGCGAGTAGAAATCCCCCTTTGCCTTTGACGCTTTATCAAGCCGACGGTGATATTCTTCGCGCGGAATTTCAATCGCGCCCATTGATGCCAGATGATCTGTCAAAAACTGAGTGTCCAACAGTTTAAAACCACCATATTTCAAGCGCGCGATGAGGGCGACGAGTGCGATTTTACTGGTGT
This sequence comes from Sneathiella sp., assembly GCA_034669685.1. Taxonomy (GTDB): domain Bacteria; phylum Pseudomonadota; class Alphaproteobacteria; order Sneathiellales; family Sneathiellaceae; genus Sneathiella. Next base: position 641,902 of record JAXMOU010000001.1, on the reverse strand, counting down.
CTTTCACGCGTGAAAACATGCTCTCGCCGCAAAAAACAGCACCAAAGGAAACACCGTAAAGCCCACCGACCAGTGTATCGCCTTCCCAGCATTCGATTGAATGCGCATTTCCCGCCATATGAAGCTCAGTATAGAGATCCAAAATCGTGCGGTTGATCCATGTATTGGGACGGGTTGCCGTCGGTGCGGCGCATTCTTTCATAACTTGCCTGAAACAGGTATCCACAGTGATTTTAAATTGATCTCGGCGGATGGTTTTGCGAAGGCTTTTGGAGACGTGGAAGGTATCGAGCGGAAAAATACCACGAAGTTCAGGGTCGACCCAGAATAAATCTGGATCGTCCCTTGTCTCCGCCATGGGGAATATCCCATGTGTATAGGCATTCAATAGAATCTCAGCGGTTAATATTGTCATGCTGGTTTCTATCCGAAACGGTGTTAGCGTGTTTCGTCAATAAATTTTTCAAGCCAGTGAATGTTATATTCACCTGCAATAAACTCTTTATTTTCAATCAACGCCTGATGTAGTGGCAGGGTTGTCTTAATCCCGCTAATCACAAATTCTTCCAAAGCACGGTTAAGACGCATCAGGCATTCCTGACGGTTTGTGCCATGAACAATTAGCTTGGCAATCAGGCTGTCATAATAGGGCGGGACATTATATCCCGCATAAAGCGCTGAATCCACACGAACGCCAAGCCCGCCTGGGGCATGAAATTCCAGAACAGGGCCAGGGCTCGCGGCAAAGGTATCTGGATCCTCTGCTGTGATCCTGCATTCAATCGAATGACCAGAAAACTTTACATCGTCCTGTGTGATTTCAAGCTTGTGACCTGCAGCAACCTTGATCTGTTCCCGGACAAGGTCGAAACCTGTGACCATTTCCGTAACCGGATGCTCGACTTGAAGGCGGGTGTTCATCTCAATGAAATAGAATTTGTCATTTTCAAAAAGGAACTCAATGGTGCCAACACCTTCGTAGTTCATTTCGCGGATCGCATCCGAAACCGTTTTACCAATTTCTTCGCGGAGCCTGTCATTCAGCGCAGGGGATGGTGTTTCTTCCAACGCTTTTTGATGACGGCGTTGCAGCGAGCAGTCCCGCTCACCTAAATGAACAACATTTCCTTGGCCATCTGCCAGGATTTGAATTTCAATATGACGCGGTGTGCTGAGATATTTTTCGATATAGACAGCGTTATCACCAAAAGCCAGTTGGCTTTCCGCGCGCGCTGAAGAGTAGGCTTCTGAAATATCATCTGCCGTTTCAGCCACTTTCATGCCGCGGCCACCGCCACCAGCAGACGCTTTGATGATTACGGGATATCCAATTTCCGCTGCAATTCGTGACGCGTCTTCCAAGCTTGTTACTGCGCCATCTGATCCCGGAACGCAAGGAACACCAAATTTTTTCATGGTGTCTTTGGCCGCAATTTTATCGCCCATCAATCGGATGTGATCCGCAGAGGGGCCAATAAACTTAATGCCATGCGCTGTCACGATGTCTACAAATTTGGCATTTTCAGACAAGAAACCATAGCCGGGGTGAATGGCATCCGCATTTGTAACTTCGGCGGCAGAAATAATCGCCGGCATGTTGAGGTAACTTGCTGTGGAACTGGGCGGTCCAATGCAGACACTTTCATCTGCAAGGCGAACATGCATTGCATCGGCATCGGCTTCGGAATGCACCGCTACGGTGCGAATGCCCATCTCACGGCAAGCCCTGTGAATGCGAAGGGCAATTTCACCGCGGTTCGCAATGAGTATTTTTTCAAACATGATGATTTACAATGCTCATTCAATAATCACGAGGGGCTGACCGAATTCAACAGGTGTTGCATCGTCAACCAGAATTTCAACAATTTTACCACCTTTAGGTGCGGCAATTGGGTTCATTGTTTTCATAGCTTCAACAATAAGCAGTGTTTGCCCTTGTGAGACAGCATCACCAACGTTGACGAAGACGGCCGCGCCAGGTTCAGGTGACAGGTAAGCGGTACCAACCATTGGTGACTTCACTGCACCGGGATGGTTCTGCGCTTCAGGAGCCGCTTCAACGACTGCAGCGGCGACAGGAGCCGCAGCAGCAATCGCAGGAGCTGCTGCAACTGTTGTTACACTGCTGGAGCCACGAGATACGCGTAAACGGTGGTTGCCGTTTTCAACTTCAATCTCTCCCAAACCAGTTTCATTCATTATTTCAGCAAGTTCGCGAATAATGTCTTTGTCGATATCAAGTTTACTCATCGTGTTCGACTTTTCATCTCTATTGTTTAAAATTCTCTGCAAGTGCCTGCAGCGCTAAAAGATAGCTTGTTATGCCAAAGCCACAAATGACACCCAGTGCGACTGGGGAAATATAGCTATGATGTCTGAATTCCTCTCTGGCAAATGTATTGGATAGATGGACCTCCACACACGGAAGTGCAACTCCTTTTAATGCATCATGTAAAGCAACTGACGTGTGCGTATAGGCACCAGCATTAAAAACAATCCCATCGTGGCTTCCAGCTGATCGATGAATAGCATCAATCAGTTCACCTTCATGGTTACTTTGAAAAAATTCGATTTCCAAATTCAATGAACCCGCTAGATCCCGACATATTGACTCTATATCTGCCAAGGTCGTCGCCCCATAAATTTCAGGCTCGCGCGTCCCAAGCAAATTGAGATTTGGTCCATTTAGAACAAGAACTGACTTTCCCATTTACACCCCTAATTGGCCATCCGCCAGAAAGTAGTTGCTCACTTATAAAGAAGTTTTCCGCGATGATAAAGCCGAAGAGGGGAATATTATGAAGAAAGTATGACAAGGATTAAGAGAAGAGGTTGCAAGCAACCGTTATGGGAACCATAATCGCCACAAGAAATCCGCATATTAACTTAAATTCGAGTAAGGTAAGACACATGCACCTCACCATAAATGGGGAAAACCACCAATTTGAAAAAGGGATGACCCTGTCTGAACTTTTGGGTCAACTGGAACTGGATGGAACGAAAGTCGCGATCGAACGCAATCTTGAAATTGTTCCCAAGTCCACCTACGAAAATTTGAATCTAAGTGACGGGGACAAGCTGGAAATTGTTCATTTCATCGGCGGCGGGCATACAAATAGCGATGCAGATGATCCGCTAATCGTGGCCGGGCGCGAGCTTAAATCACGCCTTATTGTTGGAACCGGAAAATATAAAGATTTTGAGGAAACCAAGCTGGCCATTGAAGCTTCAGGAGCTGACATGGTCACCGTCGCGGTGCGCCGCGTGAATATTACAGATCGCAAGCAGCCAATGCTGGTGGACTATGTGGACCCTCAAAAATATATCTATCTTCCAAATACGGCGTTTTGTTACACCGCCGATGAGGCCTTGCGAACGCTGAGGCTGGCCCGGGAAGCTGGCGGATGGGATTTGGTCAAACTAGAAGTTTTGGGCCATGAGAAGACCCTATACCCCAATATGATTGAAACGTTAAGCGCGGCACGGACCCTGATCGATGAAGGGTTCAAGGTGATGGTTTACTGCTCTGACGATCCGATCATGTGTCAAGAGCTTGAAGATATGGGCTGCGTTGCGATTATGCCGCTGGGCGCGCCAATTGGTTCGGGTTTGGGTATTCAAAATCCGGTCGGCATTGGGATCATCAAGGAACAGGCGAAGGTTCCTGTAATTGTTGATGCAGGCGTTGGAACCGCGTCAGATGCAACAATTGCGATGGAACTGGGATGCGATGGCGTTTTAATGAATACAGCGATTGCCCATGCCAAGAACCCCATCGTCATGGCGTCCGCAATGAAGGACGCTGTCTCTGCAGGACGAAAATCATTTCTAGCTGGGCGTATGGAACGCAAAAAATATGCAGATCCAAGCTCACCGCTAGCGGGTTTGATCTAACCGGACGTTTCTATATCTGGATTAAAAGGCGAGTTTTTACTCGCCTTTTTTCATGGTCAGGGCAAGTTCATCTGCTTTTAAATCGAGTTTGCCGAGAATATTGGTAAGGCTCTCGCGTTCTTTGTCGCTGAGGCTTTGAAGCAGTTTTTGTTCAAATTCAAGGGCAAGCGGTATGATCTGCTCCAGTACTTTCTGACCTGATTTTGTTAGATGAAGGGCAAATGAGCGGCGATCCTGAGCCATGATTTGCCGTTGAATTCGACCCGATTTTTCAAGTCGATCAATGGCCCGGCTGATATTGACCTTATCCAGTGAGGCAAGGTCACCGACTTTCCGAGCTGTCAGGCCCGGCTGTTCTCCGACGATGGCGATAATCCGCCATTCATGAACGGTAAGGTCAAACTGCTCAGAATATCGTTCGGCAAGTGTTCGGCTGACAATCCCCGTAAGTTTCGTCAGCCGGTATGGCAAAAAATGCTGTAAGTTGAGCGACTGTTTATCAGTAATCATGACGATATCTTGCGCAAATACGTCACAAAGAACAACTGTTAGTTTGTTGCAGAGGTATCTGCCTTGGCCCGCGCCTGTTCCACCAGTGCAATCATTTGGCTTCCTGGGATCGCACCGCCAGCAAGCTTACCCCCAATGACAAAAGCAGGTGTTCCTGTAATGTTGAGCGCGTTTGCCAGTCTGTAAGTGTTTCCAATTCGATCGGTGATTTCCGCACTTTCAATATCCGTTTTGAATTGTTCTACATCCATGCCGATAGTCTGGGCAATCTCGGTAAGTCTTTCAATGGATATGGAGCCGCGACTGGCCATGAGAGTGGTATGAAATTCCATGTATTTATTCTGCATTTGCGCCGCCATTGCCGCGCGAGAAGCGAGAACAGAATCTTCGCCAAGGATCGGGAATTCTTTGAGCACAAGACGAATATTGCCGTCTGTTTCCACGGTTTTCATCAAGTCTGGAAAACTCTGTTTGCAATAGCCGCAACGGTAATCAAAAAATTCAACGATGGTCACGTCACCATCCGGGTTGCCTGCGACAAAACTATATCCATCATTTTCAAGTTCACCTCGAAATTTAGAAAGGGCTTCACTTTTCTGCCGTTCCTCTTCTGCAGTTTCGACCCGGCCAAGTTCTTGAATAACTTCACGAATAACTTTGGGGTTTTCCATTAGATAGGCTCGAACCTGATCGCCAAACTGTTCTTTATTGCTGGTTTGGCCCGCAATATAGAAATTAAACCCTGTCAGAAACAAAATTCCGACAACAAGTAAGCTTGCCAATACAGCGATACGTTTATTTTGACCCATGAATTTCTTCCCAAACTAAATTAAGCGACCCAGCAATACAGGAGTTTAACCCATAACTCAAAGCACAAGCGCGTTATCAGACTAGTTATTTTTCTCTATTTTACGGCGTGCCAGCGTAATGATGTCGTCCGCCCGCAAATATCCGGGCGATCCTTCTTTCATTAATTCTTGAGCGCGTTTTGCGTGGAATTCTGCTTTTGGTAAATTGTTGATCAGCAAGAATCGCTCAGCCGTCGCCAAGGCGAGATTGGCCGTATCCCCGATCCGGTTAAAAGCAATGGCCAGTTGGTACCAGCTTGTGCTGCTATTGGGATCAAGTGATACACTATCGCGTAAAATCGATATTGCCTTTTCATCATCTTCTTTGCGATTTGTGCTTAAGAGTGCCGTGCCATACAGCGTTAAAATAAGAGGTTCGTGCGGGGCCAGTTGGCTCGCGACCTCTAACGGCTGAATGGATTGCGCGATTTCGCCGTTTTCGTAGAGCATCTGGCCTTTCAATTCCTGAAAGTAGGGGTTCTCGGGAAATTCAGCGAGCAGGCTGTTAATTTCTTTGAGCCCATTTGGAATGTCTGGATGACGGAAATAGGCAATCGCCCGGGCATAGCGGGCGTATTGGCTGGTATCCTCTGGCGGATAAACTTCCAAAGTCTCTTTCAAATCAGAGGTAAATCCGATTAGCTTGGCTTGCATGCGTTTAAGAGCTTCAATATCGGCTGGCGAATCCGGTATATCCCGGTAAGGGGAAGCCCGAACTTGTCTTTCCAGGGAATTTATCCGTTCGCTGCTGATCGGATGGCTTCGCCAATAAGGGTCAATCTTGCCATAGCTAATCTGCTCTGTCTGACCCAGAATTTTTAGGAATTCCAGCATACCGCGCCCGGAAGTTCCGGTTCGGTCCAAAAACCGCAAGGACGCCTGGTCAGCTGCGGACTCCTGTTCCCGGTTATACTTCAGAAAGGACTTTGCGGCGAGAGATTGGGCGCCGCCAACGACGGCAACACCGCCTTTACCACCCCCCGCAAGTACAGCTGCTGCGCCTAAAATATAACCGATAATGGACTTGGTTGTTGCATTGGCTAACGCTTCCTGAGTTCGCGCCAAATGACCACCCGCGATATGACCGGTTTCATGGGCAATAACGCCTTTGAGCTGGCTGGGGGTTTCCACCCTTTGAAGCAGTCCGGTAAAGAAGAACATACGTTGCCCGCCCGCGACAAACGCATTAATAACCTTGTTGTTGATCAAATGGATAGAAACATCATCTGCGTTCAGGCCCGCTGCGTTAAAGATCGGGGTTGCGTAGGAACGCAGGGTGTGTTCAATTTCTGCATCCCGGATATAGGACAACTTGGGTTGCGCCGCAGTTACGGATTGCGTAGAAAAGGCTAATAACAGAATGACTGAGAAAATTTTGAATATGCAATTGTTCAACCGATTTATCCCTTCGTTGAATTCTAAAGTTAAGAAGTGCGACGGGCGCAGTCAATGGAAGGTATTAACTTCTTCCTTAATATCTGGATCTTTATTGCTTCTAGCGGCATGCGATACACCGTCAACGACCCAGTTAGGGGTTATTGGCAGTGTTGAAGGGAAGCTCGGCGGGGCCGCGTCAGATGAGCCGCGGGCGACCCTTGTTGCGCAAGATATCCTGTCAGCAGGCGGCTCAGCTGCAGATGCCGCGACAGCCATGTATTTTACACTGGCCGTCACATATCCGGTTGCCGCGTCACTAGGCGGTGGCGGTGAATGTCTAGCCTACAGCAAAGAAAAAAATAAAATTGAGAATCTCAAATTTCCAGTCGGCGTTGCCAAAGCAGGCGGTGCGATTGGCATTCCAGGGAATATTCGGGGATTTTCGGCGCTGCATGCCCGATACGGTAAATTAAGCTGGTCAAGCTTGCTGGCCCCGGCAGAAAAATTTGCCAACTTTGGTGAGAGCATGTCTCGTGCCCAGCATATGGCAATGATCAAAGCTGGCAATGGGGTTTACCTCGACCGGCAATTGACCGAAATGTATAAAACTGAAGATGGGGCCTATAAAAAAGAAGGATCCAGAATTCAGCAAATTCGGCTATCCGCTATTTTGAGTAATCTACGCTCCAACGGTGGTGCCTTCTTCTACGGCGGTAACCTTGCCAAAGCTTTTATTGAAGAGGCCAATCAGGTTGGCGGAAAGCTGGCCACTACGGATTTGGTTTATTACAAACCAGTCTGGCAGGATGCGAATACTTTTGATGTTGATGTCGTGACCGTCGGTGTTTCAACCAGTTCCTATGGAAAACTATATCAGGATTTGTGGCAGCGCCTGTTCGAAGGAAAAGGCTTCTTGCATCTGGATACTGATGTGCAGCTTGTCAAAGTCGCCAACGCATCTGCAGAGACTTTCGCGCCCTTTACAAGTTATAATCCTTTCGGATCTGGCGGAATGACTTCATTTGTGACTGCAGACAATGAAGGTAATGCAGTTTCGTGCGTTGTCGGACTTGGAAAACCTTTTGGTTCGGGGGAAATGGGCGGCATTTCAGGGATCGTATTGGCGAGCCCACTAACCGACAAGCAGGCTGAATTTCCAACCACACCAGTTCTCATCATCAATCGCCCAAACAAGCTGATGTTTTATGCAACGGCTGCAACGGGCGGTGTTTCGGGAACAGTCAGCTCAGTTTACACGGCGCTTAAAGTATTTGCCGAAGGTAAATCACTTGATGACGCGATTGCCGCGCCGCGTGTCTTTACGATGGGACAGGGGTTGCCAGTGCTTTACGAGAAGGGCATTCCAGCCCCTCAAATACAGGCGTTGACGGCGAACCATCCGGTGGCATTAGAAGTCGCCAAGATCGGTAAAGTGAACGCAATCAACTGTGCCGAAGGTAAGCCGCAGTTTTGTCAGTCCAGTGCGGATCCACGTGGATTTGGTTTGTCGCTGATCGAAAAATAAAGAACCAAAGATATATTGTGGGTGTTGAAGTGAGTTACGCAAAAAGAGCCAATGTTTCACCATTTCTGGCGATGGAGGTCATGAAAGCGGCGAATAGCCGTGCAGTCGACGGCAAGCCAGTCTTTCATATGGAAGTCGGGCAGCCAGCAACCTCTGCACCCGCACGGGTCTTGGCGGCGGCGAAAGAGGCACTGGATACCAAAGTTATAGGATATACCGAAGCGCTTGGCATTCCAGAGTTACGAGCCGCGATTGCCGCGCATTATAAGGAAATGTACGGCGTCGATGTTGATCCACGCCGGGTCGTTGTGACAACGGGTTCATCGGCTGGCTTTTTATTGTCTTTCCTGTCACTTTTCAATCCAGGGGATCGGGTTGTTCTGGCAGAGCCGGGATATCCTGCTTATCGCAATATTATGGGCGCCGTTGATCTTGAGGCTGTCGGCCTGCCTTGCGGCCCTGAAACAAATTTTCAACCCTCACCGGCTCTTATAGATACTATTTCAGGGCCGTTGCAGGGGTTGCTGGTGGCAAGCCCGGCTAACCCGACCGGCACAATGTTATCCCCACAGGACCTCAAGGATCTGATTGCGTATTGCGACGCCAAAAACATGCATTTCATTTCTGATGAAATTTATCATGGTCTGACATACGGGCAAAAAGCAGTTTCGGCGCTTTCCTACAGCGACAAAGCGATCATTATCAATTCCTTTTCCAAGTATTTCTCTATGACAGGGTGGCGCTTGGGATGGATGATTGTGCCAGAAGATCTTGTCAGCACCATTGAGAGATTATCGCAAAGCCTTTATATTTCGGCGCCAGCGGTCAGTCAGTATGCCGCACTGGAAGCTTTCAACTGCAAAGATGAACTTGAAGGTTTTATTGCAAATTACGCAAAAAACCGAGAAATGTTGCTGCGTGAAATGCCAAAAATTGGCTTTGATAAGCTGGCTGCCGCGGATGGGGCATTTTATATTTATGCTGATGTCCGGCATCTGACTGATGACAGCATGGAATTTTGCAAAAAAATGCTCGATGAATGCGGCGTGGCAGCAACGCCGGGGCTCGACTTTGATCCAGTTCGCGGAAAGCATTTTGTTCGCTTTTCATTTGCCGGTAGCTATGAAGATATGGAAAAGGCAGTCTTGGCCTTAAAAGGCTGGCTCACTTAGTTTGCTGACCTTAAGCAATGCTCAGGTCAGCGTCTTAAGTGGTTGCCGATCGTTAAATTATCCGTTCAGGTAATTTTCAGCCTTTGCGATCGTTGCATATGTGCCAAGGGCCGCCATTATTGTGGCGTGAACCATAGGGGCGGGTACAACCGTTTCATCGAAGGTCTGCTCTTTGGCTGCGCAAGCGTCTTCAATGACAGTTGTTTTATAGCCGTAATCTGCCGCTGCTCGCGCTGTTCCGTCGATGCACATCTGGCTCATTGCCCCGCAAATGGTTACAGTTTCAATATCTGCGGCCTGCAAAATCTTTTTTAGATTTGTTTCTCTGAAACTATTTGGAAAATTTTTGGTAATCACAAGCTCGTCCCCTTCGGGCGCAACGAGGGTATTGATTTCAGCGCCTGCCGATCCTTTTGCAAAGAAAGGCGGGTGCTCGGCCGGTATTTCATGTCTGACATGAATGACGAGGTCGCCAGTCGATCTTGCGGCCGTTAAAAGCTGTGATGCTTTCTGGGCGGCAGCCGTCATTTCATGAACTTCCCATTTACCACCTGGAAAATAGTCGTTTTGTATATCGATTAAAAGTAACGCGTTTTTAGTCATAACGAAGATCCTTTGTTTGGTTATGATCCAATATTGACGCTTTTGAAGCTGCAATTGAATTGGCGTTAATGACAAATAGTATGCTAAAACTGACAAATGACGACGATGACTAAAATCAAGGTTGCTGTTTTTGCGTACCCGGGCGTGCAGATGTCTGCCGTGCTTGGACTAATCGATGTTTTTGAGATCGCAAATAATTTAAGCGCGCGTCTGAACGGCGTGATCCTGCAGGCGCAACAAATCGATAAAACCGATGTGCTGGCAAATGTGATGCGGGATTTTGATGTTATCATATTACCGCCTAACTTGACGGGACAACGCGGGGACGGGGAACAGGAAATAAGAGAGTGGCTCTGCCGTCAACATCAACAGGGCTCCATTATGTGTTCCGTCTGCGCAGGTGCTTTTTGGCTTGGAAACAGTGGTTTGTTACAGGGACGGCCTGCGACAACACATTGGTTGCTTGATGATGAGTTTAGAAAATCATTTCCATCCACCCAGTTAAATTCCGAACAAATTTTGGTTGATGACAATGACATCGTAACAGCCGGTGGCATTATGGCTTGGTTGGATTTAGCCCTCTACATCGTTCAGCGATGGCAAGGAAGCAACGTTATGTCAGACACGGCGCGTCAGTTACTCGTTGATCCTTCGGGGCGGGAACAGCGCAACTATCGCAGTTTCAGGCCGGTTTTAAATCATGGTGATGACGTTATTTTGTCTTTGCAACACTGGATGGAAAGTAATTTTAACCTCGCGTTGCAAACCATTGATATGGTTCAACAAACGGGGCTTAGCGACAGAACATTACTGCGCCGTTTTAAAAAGGCTACGGGCTTGACGCCGAATAATTATGTGCAGGAGCTGCGCATTGAAAAAGCACGAGGATTGCTTGAAAGGACACGCCACTCGATAGCAGAAATCGGCTGGCAGGTTGGTTATTCGGACGCTTCTGCGTTTAGCCGGTTGTTTAAAGATGTGACAGGCGTTAGTGCCGGTGACTATCGAAAACGATTTGGTGTTGTAAAGCAGCGGACATGAAAAAGGGAGCGAATATCGCTCCCTTTTTTATTTAGTCTTTACGGCTCCACCAGCCGCGTTTCTTCGGCTTTGAAGGGTCGTCTTTTACCTCAATAACAATGTCAGAGACAGACGACGCTTTCGGTGCAGGCTGTGCAGTTTCGGCGGCAACCGGAGTTGCAGGTTTCTCTGAAGGTTCTGCTTTCACTTTTGCAGGCTTTTCAGCTGCTTTTGGTGAAGGCGTTTCTTCAGATTTAGCTGCATCGTCCGTATTGGCGACTTTCTTTGTCCGCCTACGTGCTGGTTTTTTCGGTTTTTCTTCAGTAATTTCGACAAGTGGGACCATTTCTGGTTCAATGTCTACTTTCGCCTCAGTAACCGACTCAGCACTCTCTTCACTTTTCCGACGAGGGGCTCTGCGTCTTCGGGGACGCACCTTTTCAGGCTTGCCTTCCTCAGCTGTCTGCACTTCTTCTTTGGAACCTTCAACTGTAGATTCACTTTCAGAAGTTTGGGTTGTTGTTTCACTGTCAGTGCCAGCAGTTTCTGCTTGAGCAGTTTTGCTGCGGGTTCTACGGCGAGGCGTTCTGCTACGTTTAGGTTTGTCTTCGCCCTCAACTTCGGAGCTTGCTGGACTATCAGCGGACCGCCCGTCATTTGTGGAAGCGATGGGAATGACCACGATTTCAGGCTCAATATTTGAGTTTTCGGCCTGATCACCCGTTGACCCATTCTCAGCAGTATCTTCGGTGCCATTTGTTGCTCTAGCCCGGCGGCGACCACCTCTTTTACCGCGGCGGCGGCGGCGAGGTTCTTCGTCATCAGACTCGCTGTCCTGCTTATCCTGGGCTACGGCGTCACCTGAAGTCGACGTTTCTTCCTGCTGTTCATTATCTTCTGTTCGATCATCGCGGGTTTTGCGACGACGACGACGACGACGACGTTTGGCAGAATTACTTTCGCGCTCTTCCGTATCACTCGGCGTTGCTTCTTCCTCGTCCGTTTCAAACACTTGACTGGCTTCATTGACTGCAGGCAGTGAGGGCGGCTGGGAAGTTTGCGGGCCGTTTGATTTCTCGCGATCGATTGTATGATCGTTTAAATTCATGGTTGGATCGGCCATGATCAAAATGGTCATGCCATACAGGGTTTCGAGCTCCTGAATAACCGACCGTTTTTGGTTCAACAAATAAATGGCCACGTCCGTATGAACTGTGACTGTAATTCGCGTGCTGCGCTCGCGAACACCTTCTTCTTCCAGGGAACGAATAATCAACAACGCTGTTGATTCTGTTGAGCGAACGAAACCGGATCCACCGCAGGTGTGACAGGTGTTCGTGCTCGTCTCCAAGAAAGAAGGGCGAAGCCGTTGGCGCGACATTTCAAGCAGGCCAAATGGACTGATCCGGCCAACCTGAATACGGGCGCGATCAGATTTCAGACAATCTTTCAGTTTGCGCTCAACCGCTTTATTGTTGCGGTTGTCGTCCATATCGATGAAATCGATGACGATCAAACCAGCCAAATCCCGAAGGCGGAGCTGGCGGGCCATTTCTTCAGCCGCTTCCATGTTGGTCTTGAGCGCGGTGTCTTCAATACTCCGCTCTTTTGTTGCCTTGCCTGAGTTCACATCGACAGAAACCAAAGCCTCTGTTGGGTTGATGACGATGTAACCACCGGATTTCAACTGAACCTCAGGGTTATACATGGACGCAAATTGCTGCTCGACCTGGAAACGATGGAACAGGGGAATGCGGTCGCGATAAGGCTGAACCTTCTTGGCATGGCTCGGCATCAGTTTGCGCATAAAGTCTTTGGCAATCCGGTAACCCTCATCGCCTTCAACCAAAATCTCACTAATTTCTTTAGAGTAGAGATCGCGAATAGAGCGCTTTATCAGATTAGCTTCTTCATAAACACAGCTCGGCGCCATGGATTTGAGTGTTAGCTCGCGGATATCGTCCCAAAGTCGCAACAGAAATTCATAATCCCGTTTGATTTCAAGCTTGGTCCGGTTCAGACCCGCGGTCCGGATAATAACGCCAATACCTTCTGGAACTTCCAGCTCGGATGCAATTTTCTTCAGGCGTTTACGATCCGCAGGGTTGCTGATTTTGCGGCTGATGCCACCACCACGACCCGTGTTTGGCATGAGAACGCTGTATCGGCCTGGCAGGGAAATGTAAGTTGTGAGCGCAGCGCCTTTGTTGCCGCGTTCTTCCTTAACCACCTGAATAAGCAGGATTTGACGGCGTTTGATAACTTCCTGAATTTTGTAATGACGTTTATTCGGAACTTTATGTCCGATTTCTGTTTCGTCATCACCGCCCAGGTTTTCGACGACATCATCTGAATCGTCGCCAACAACTTCGATGCCACCAAGGGTGTCACCTTCATCATCGACAACACCTTCTTCATCATCTGAATCGCTCGCGCTATCAGACGACTTTACGGTTTCGGATTGATCATCGGAGGATGCGTTCTTGTCATCCTGCTCCGCATCCAATACATCCTCAGCTTCTTTTACCGCAATCGTTTCTTCTGCGATTAGCTCTTCGCGGTCCGAGACGGGGACTTGGTAATAGTCGGGATGAATTTCAGAGAAGGGGAGAAAACCGTGGCGATTACCGCCATATTCTACAAAGGCTGCCTGTAACGAGGGTTCGACCCGGGTTACTTTAGCAAGATAGATATTACCTTTTAACTGTTTTTTCGACGCTGTCTCATAATCAAATTCTTCGAGACGTGTGCCTTTTACAATTACTACGCGCGTCTCTTCATCGTGAGACGCGTCAACTAGCATACGCGTAGCCATATATAAGCTCCGTGACTTGGACCTCTCCTGTGAGACGGAAAAGTGCAGTCGCATTTTTTTGGAAATCGCTAGCGCCGGTCCCGCTTATACTATGGAGGAACGTCCTCACCACTCGGGGGTTATCGGCTGCCGAACTTACCAAACCTCAACACAAGAGACGGTAGAACGATTTCAGTTTCACAAAATCTTTCTCTGCATTGTCTTAAGCACTGCCTCCAGACGCTCAGGGGATCTAAGTAGATGCCAGCTTAAGCTGTCGAAAGCGGCGCCGCCCTATTTGTATAATTTATACGATGGGACTGACCACAGAAACTCACACTCAAATGATAGTTACTTGTTGGCAACATAACAAACGAATAATTGCGAATGGGTAAAAAAACTTTTGACGAACAGGGGGCGATCAGGAGATGCCTTGTCAATTATGACTACGAGGCCCATATTGGCTGAAGTACATAAGTTGGGTAAAATACTGTAATCCTGTGGTTTTTTGTATGCCAATTCCGATGAAAAATAAAGTCCTGAATGATCAAACTGGAACGGGAATGAATATCAGTAAACGTAAATTTCAGTGGACTTTAAAAGTAGCACTCAGCCTTGTATTCGTCAGTTGGATCTGTGGGGTAGCCACTGCTGCCAATTCAACGATCTCCGCAGTACGGCTTGGCCTGCATTCAGATAAAACGCGTTTTGTCCTGGAGATGGATCAAAAGCCTGAGTATCGGCTGTTCTTTCTGGCAAATCCGGACCGGCTGGTAATTGATATGCAGGAAGTTGATTGGCAGACTTCCAGAAACTCAAAAAAGGGAATTGGGCTGGTCGAGAATTACAGATATGGGCTGTTCCGCGCGGGAACCAGCCGTATTGTTCTTGATTTGAAAGGCCCGGTAAAATTACTGCGGCAGGTGATTTTGCCGCCGTCAGAGGGCAAACCGTATCGCTTTTTTATTGATATCGCCAAAACTGATAATACGACATTTATCGCAGAGGTTGAAAAAGGTAAAGAAATTCAGATCGCAGCAATGAAGCCGCGGATCGAATCCATACCAACGCCAAGAAAACACCGTAAATGGACGATTATTGTTGATGCGGGCCATGGCGGGATTGACCCGGGAGCGATCGGGCGAAGCGGTATATATGAGAAAAAACTGACTTTGGAAGTTGCGCAAAAATTATCCAAGCAGCTTGAGAAAAACCCAAACTATGATGTTGTAATGACGCGGGATCGCGACGTCTTCCTCAGTTTGCGAGAACGGGTTGATGTTGCACGTAAATATAACGGAGATCTGTTTATCTCCGTTCACGCGGACTCAATTGGTCGATCTGATATTCGGGGATCCACTGTTTATACGCTGTCTGAAAATGCATCAGACGATGAAGCGGCGGCTTTGGCCAGCAGTCATGATAAGGCAGATATCATAGCTGGCGTTGATCTGGATGAGCAGGACGATACGGTACAAGGGATTTTGATCGATCTGGCTCAGCGCGAAACCATGAATTTCTCAGTAAAGTTCGCCAAATTATTGCTCCCGGAATTTCAATCATCGGGAATCGTAACCGGAAGCCGTTCGCATCGATTTGCGGGTTTTCGGGTTTTAAAGGCACCCGATGTACCGTCAGTTCTGGTGGAGCTTGGGTATCTTTCCAACCGTGAAGATGAACAATTGCTGAAATCTTCAAGTGGGCAACGCAAACTGGCGCGGGCAATTAGCGACGCCGTAGATAAATATTTTGAAAATCTGGAGCCATGATCCTGCCTTATCTTTGATTTAAATTATCAAAATATTTAGGGTGTAAGTAATAGGCTGAGATTTTTTCGATCCGAAAATGCCGATAGAAAAGAGACGATTTACCGTCAGAAATATGTGCAAATGAAACGTTTTATGAAACTCCTGCTTGTGCTGTTTTGTCTTTCCATTATTGGGTTAATGGTTGCAACAGGTGCTGTTTTCTATGGATTTTGGCACTTTGGTAAAGGCTTGCCAGACTATGAACAGTTGGCGAAGTATGAGCCGCCAGTGATGACCCGCGTACATTCTGCGGACGGAAGTCTGATCGCGGAATATGCGCGTGAGCGACGCTTGTTTGTACCGATAAATGCTATTCCGAAGAAGGTTATCCAGGCATTTATTGCGGCTGAAGATCAAAATTTTTATAACCATGTCGGAATTGATTTTGTGGGCATTGCCCGTGCAATCAGTGTCAATATCCTGAACATCGGTCAGGGACGCAGATTGGTTGGGGCTTCTACAATTACGCAACAGGTTGCCAAAAACATGTTGCTGACCAATGAGGTGTCGTATGAACGAAAAGCCAAAGAAGCCATTCTCGCCATTCGAATTGATCGCAGCCTTTCCAAAGACCGTATTCTGGAATTATACCTGAACGAGATTTATCTGGGGCACCGGGCATATGGTGTCGCGGCGGCTGCCCTATATTATTTTGACAAATCACTTAATGATTTGACCATTGCCGAAATGGCATATCTGGGTGCACTTCCAAAAGCACCCAATAACTACAATCCTTTCCGTCATCCAGATCGTGCCGTTTCACGGCGAAACTGGGTTGTCGGGCGAATGCTTGAAGAGGGTTTTATTACCCCCGAACAGGCGGAGGAGGCTATAAACAGCCCGCTTGTTGCTAAAGAAGGTCAGGACGCCGAGGTCATCGAAGCCCAGTGGTTTGTGGAAGAAGTGCGCCGTGAATTATACGATCTTTATGGTGTTGAGGGCTTATATGACGGTGGCCTGTCTGCGCGCACAACCATGCAAGCCTCTATGCAGCAGCTTGCTGAAAAATCCTTGCGCGATGGCCTTAGAGCCTATGATCGGCGCCATGGTTGGCGCGGACCGGTTGCGCAGATTGATGTGAGCAGCGGTTGGTTGGAAGCCTTACAGAAAGTTGACGATCCAAAAGGATTAAAGCCTTGGCGATTAGCTGTCGTTTTGGAAGTTGAAGCCAAAGACGTGATTATTGGACTGAAAACTGAAGAAAAAGGCCGAATTTTATTTGAGGATATGAAATGGGCCCGACCTTGGATAAAAGGCCAAAAGGTTGGTGGGCGCCCCAAGCAACCTGCTGATGTCCTGAGCGTCGGTGATGTTGTTGCTGTTGACGCCATAGAAGGTGAAAACGGCGCCGTCGGTCTTTTTGGACTGGAGCAGTTACCAGATGTGTCCGGGGGCTTGGTTGCCATGGACCCGCATACGGGGCGTGTTTTGGCGCTTGTAGGGGGCTGGAGTCAGGAAATCTCTGAATTCAACCGCGCAGTGCAGGCGCAACGTCAACCCGGATCTGCCTTTAAGCCCTTTGTATATGCAGCTGCATTGGATAGGGGGTTCACACCAGCTAGTAAGATTATGGATGGTCCTTTTGTCCTCACCCAGGAAAATGGTGATCGCTGGAAGCCTGCCAACTATTCTAATAAATTCTATGGTCCCAGTACCTTACGGCTGGGAATTGAGTTATCCCGAAATCTAATGACAGTTCGGCTTGCCAGATCCATTGGAATGGATACTGTCGCGGAGTATTCGGATCGCTTTGGCATAAAACAGAACCTTCAACAGACCCTTGCCATGTCACTTGGGGCAATGGATACAACCTTGCTGAAGATGACGACAGCCTATGCCATGTTAGTCAACGGCGGAAAAGAAGTAACTCCGACTTTGATTGACCGGGTTCAAAACCGCCGGGGAGCTGCGATATATCAGCATGACATTCGCGATTGCAAGGGATGCAAAGCGGCATCTTGGCGCAATCAGGATTTACCAGACATTGTGGATACCCGCGAACAGGTTGTCTCTGCCGCCACCGCCTATCAGGTTGTGTCTATGCTGGAAGGTGTTGTTCTAAGAGGAACGGGCCGCAAAATTTCAGTTATCGGAAAACCACTTGCCGGAAAAACGGGTACGACGAATGATGGCAAAGATGCCTGGTTCCTTGGATTTTCGCCAGATTTGGTTGTAGGTGTCTATACCGGATTTGACCAGCCAAAGTCATTGGGACGAAACGAGCAGGGAGCCAGTGTTGCCGCGCCGATCTTTCGTGACTTTATGCAAGCGGCACTCGCTGACAAGTCAGCCATCCCGTTTCGGGTACCAGAGGGGATTCGTTTGGTTCGCATTAATTCCAAAACAGGTCTGCCGGCAACGGCCGGTGACAAGTCAGTGATTCTAGAGGCATTCAAGACACAGGACGAGATTGCAACAGAGGAATCTGTTTTAGATGGTTCCGAAAATGCCAAAGCAACAGGCATTTCGCTGGATCGCCAAAAAAATCCCGTCACTTTTGGTACTGGTGGCCTTTACTGATTGGACATATACGATTAGGTTCTCGCCCGGATTAGTTAGTTTTGAATGGAGAGAACATGCGCGCCGAACATCAGGCCGTTATCGACGAAATCAAGCAGGCGATGGACCTGCTGAGGAGGCATCTTTGACTGGGACAACGCTGTCCGACGTCTAGAAGAGCTGAATTCATTGGTCGAAGACCCGGATTTATGGAATTCCCCGACAAAGGCTCAAGGCCTCATGCGGGAGAGAACCAATCTGGAAACCGCCATTAAAGCCTATAACTCTATTCATCAGGATCTGGAAGATACGATCGAACTGATCGAACTTGCAGAAATGGAAGAGGATGAGGAGACGCTCAAAGAAGCCGAAGAAGCCTTGAAAGATATTCAGGTTCTGGCCGAGAAGCGGCGACTGGAGAGCATGCTCTCTGGTGAAGTGGACGGAAACGGCGCTTATCTGGAAATTCATGCAGGTGCAGGCGGTACTGAGTCGCAGGATTGGACGCAAATCCTCTTGCGCATGTATATGCGGTGGGCGGACCAGCACGGGCATAAGGTCAAAGTGCTTGAAGAAAGTGCGGGCGAGGAAGCCGGATTGAAATCGGTGACGATTGAAATTACGGGCGATAACGCCTATGGCTGGCTGAAAACAGAATCCGGCGTTCATCGTCTGGTGCGTATTTCACCATTTGATTCCAACGCGCGGCGTCATACCAGTTTCTCATCTGTCGGGGTTTATCCCGTTATTGATGATGAAATTGATATTGATATCGAAGAGAAAGATTTGCGTATCGACACCTATCGGGCGTCTGGTGCCGGTGGTCAGCATGTGAACAGGACTGAATCTGCTATTCGGATCACGCATATTCCGACAAACGTGGTTGTTCAGTGTCAGAATGATCGGTCTCAGCATAAAAACAAAGCTGCGGCCATGAAGATGTTGAAATCGCGTTTGTATGAGCTGGAGCTTCAAAAGCGTGAAGAAGCAGCTTTGGAAGCCCGTGGTCAACAAACAGATATTGGCTGGGGGCATCAAATTCGCTCTTATGTTCTGCACCCTTATCAAATGGTGAAGGATTTAAGAACCGGCGTTGAAAAAGGAAATGCGCAGGGCGTTCTTGATGGCGATCTGGATGATTATCTAGCAGCCGCTTTATCCCAACGCGTCGGCGAAGATTAAGTCATTTGTGCCAGCGGTGATTTTTACGCCGCTGGCTTTTTATCTTTCGCGCGATATATCCAGTTGAATTGGCGATCTGGCATTCTGTGAATAATAAATGCCACCGGAATAATCATGAGTAGCGAGAGTAAGATCCTTCCCACGACAACGCCGCTCCAATGGGCGCCAAAGGCGAGAACGAGAAGCGTATCTTCAATCAGGCTGTGACAAAATCCCAGAAAAATCATAGCAACGCACACGCTTCTGGGATTTAGAAGACCTTTTTCCACTTCGCGGATTATCAAACCGCCTCCAAATGCTAGCCCAAGCAATATTCCGACCATGGTGAGCGGCGCGGCATTTGGACCGATCCCGATAAGGTGTAAAAATGGCGTCAAACCTTTCGTGAGCCATTGTGTGACACCCGTAAAGTTGAGGAATTTAAGGAGCGCGATCATGGCGGCCAGTATCCAGAAGATCAGGAACAAACTCTGCGCAGAGGAAATAACCCAGCCCGTCCAGCTGTTATCGATTGTCGCGGGATCGATGGAAATCAAAATTTGCGCGGGGCCCTCGAATATTTCCAATGCATCAATGATCCAGTGCGCCAATAGACCGTAGATGATCATAGCTATAATGCGGGTCAGTGTTGAAAATAACAAAGAAACACCCGTTTTCTTCACGATAATCTGTTCTACCGGCAGCACATGGGCAAACAGGATCATGCCACCCAGGACAGTCATATCCGCTGTTGTAAAGGCCACTTCTGGTGCTAAGGCCATCAATACAATTGCAGCTGGATAGAGGCCAACAAGCATATCGGTAGCAAGTAGAATTGACGCTTCCGGGGGAAGGCCGAATATAGACATTAAGGGCGCTGTCCACGTGCTGATAATATCAACCAAACCGGCGCGAATGCCGATTTCGATAATGATCATGACGGGAACAATGATTTTAAGTAAGCCCCAATAAACAATTAGGCTTTCTTTAAAAAGATCTTTGAGGGTTTGGAATGTTCGAGCCAAAAAAATTACTCTGCAAATGCGGTGGCAACAGCCTGCGCAATCGTTTGAAGGGATTGATCGGCTTCTGGCAGCAAACCGCTCAAAGACGAAAATCCATGAACCATGCCTTCATAGCGGATCATGCCAACAGGGATAGAAGCCTCCTTTAATCGGTTGGCATAAGATTCGGCTTCATCGCGCAAGGGATCGAAACCCGCCGTAATTATCAGGGCAGGTGCCAAACCTGCTAAGTCTTTTGCAAGTCCGGGAGATGCCCGCTCACTATCACGTTCATTGGCATTGTTCAGATATAGATCACGATACCACTGCATTCTGTCTTTCGTCAGAAAAAAGCCATTGGCGAAAAGCTGGTGGCTGTTTGCCGTGAAATGAGAGTCTGTCGTTGGATAAATCAACACCTGCATGGTTGGTTGTGGTGTTCCTAGCCGCTTGGCATCCAGGCAGGAAACGGCAGCCAAATTACCGCCGGAACTATCTCCGCCAACAGCAACCTTATCGGTATTCAAGCCTTTGCTTGCACCGTGTGTTTGAACCCATCGCAGTGCTGTATAGGCGTCATCGACGGCGGCGGGAAACTTATTTTCCGGGGCTAGTCGATAATCTACGGATATAACGGCAAAATTACCAAATTTGGCAAGGCGACGGAAAAGACCGTCATGTGAATTTACCGACCCCCGAATAAATCCACCGCCATGAAACCCAATCAGAACAGGTAGCGGTTCATCGGTATCGGCCGGTTTGTAAAGACGTGCCGGGATTGGTCCTTGCTCACTTGGGATTGTAAAATCTTCAACATAGGGAAGGGGGATATAATCACCGCCAAGGGTTGTTGCCAGCCCCTCTATTTGGTCGCGGGCGTTCTGAACCGTATCGTCAGCAGGGGGAAGACTTTGTTTTTCTACGACATTGCAAAGAAATTGAGCCTTGGCATTCAGGATTTGCCCATCTTTTTTGATCCGCCGTCCTAAATACAGCAGGTTAAAGACCCCAGTTGGGATTTTACATAGCAATTTGGCAAGCTTTTCCTGATCCATTTTCCGTCCAGTGTTTTAAATTTTTTGGTTTATCCAGTTATGAATATTTAGCCATCTTTTGCCAGTTCTATTATAAAAAAATACAAAAAAAACGGCACCAAACGGGCACCGTTTTTATTGTTTATGCTGTTTCTAAAGGGTTAGTTTGCGGCGCGGGCAACCTGTTTTTCTGCCAAAATAGTTTCCAGTTCACCTGTCTCAAACATTTCACGCATGATGTCACATCCGCCAACAAACTCACCTTTAACATAAAGCTGAGGAATGGTTGGCCATTCACTGAATTCCTTGATGCCTTCGCGAATGCTTGGATCTGTCAACACATCAATGCTGGCAAACTTGACATTCAAATGTGAAAGAATTTGAACGGCAGTCGCAGAAAACCCGCATTGCGGAAAGACAGCGGAGCCTTTCATAAACAACACGACATCGTTTGAGGAAACTTCCTGTAAGATCCGGTCTTTAGTTGCCTGGTCAAGCATGTTCAGTTCCTTTTTACTTAAATTTTTAATTAGTCCTGAGGAACAGCAGTTTGCAAAGCAAGTGCGTGTAAATCCCCACCCATTTTTCCTTTAAGAGCTTCATACACCATTTGATGCTGTTTGACACGCGGAATACCTTCAAACGCGGTAGATTCAACCAATGCTGCATAGTGATCACCATCGCCCCGAAGGTCTGTGATCTCTACTTTGGCGCCGGGAATACCTTCCAGTATTAAGCGTTCAATCTCATTTGCATCCATTGCCATGGATAATTACTCCTGTTCGTTATTTCGGGGCAGCCATCAAATCGGGTAACCAATTTGAATGGACGCTGCGGACATCTTCTACTGATATGGACAGTATGTCCCCGATCTTCAACTCATTATGACTGGTCGTTCCAATTATTTGAAGGGGTACATTCAAAGATTCTGCTGATTTCATCAGTTTTTCTGCATTTTCAGCAGTCGCTGTCACAATATAACGGGCCTGATCTTCAGCGAAGCAATAGGCGTGAAGGGGGATGTCGCTTGGTAGGTCAAGATCTGCCCCCAGCTTTCCAGCCAGCGCCATCTCCGCCAACGCGACAAGAAAGCCGCCATCAGCCATGTCATGGGCCGCGGTGATTAAACCTTCGTGAATTGCGGAGCGAACGAAATCACCATTTTGGCGTTCGACTTCCAGGTTTACAGAGGGCGGTGCACCTTCTTCTCGACCTTCAATTTCTTTCAGATAGATGCTTTGCCCCATCTCACCGCGGGTTTCGCCCACAACCAAGATTGTCTCACCCGCTTCTTTAAAGGCAATAGTAGCCATCTGATCAGACTGCTGAAGCAAGCCAATGCCGCCAATGGCAGGCGTTGGGAAGATACCCGTACCGTTTGTTTCGTTGTACAGGGAAACGTTACCGGATACGACGGGGTAATCCAATGCGAGACAGGCTTTACGCATGCCATCGATACAGCCAACAAATTGTCCCATGATTTCAGGACGTTGTGGGTTTCCGAAATTCATGCAATCGGTAATGGCAAGTGGCTTGGCACCCGTAGCCGTCAAATTCCGCCAAGTTTCGGCGACAGCTTGTGCGCCGCCGGTTTCTGGATCAGCAAAACAATAGCGCGGTGTACAATCAGTGGTCACGGCCAATGCCTTGTCGGTACCATGAATACGAACAACAGCAGCATCGCCGCCGGGGCGCTGAATTGTATCGCCCATGACCATATGGTCATATTGTTCCCATATCCATTTACGGCTGGCAATCGCCGATGATCCCATCAGCGTCAGAAGTGTATCGCCCAGATCGTTTGGAGCTTTAACCGCATCGCCCATGATTGGGGCGGCGACTTCTGTTTTGACCCAGGGGCGGTCATATTCAGGCGCTGAATCTGCAAGCGGTGCCACCGGAAGATCGGCGGCTACTTCACCGTTCATGGTCAAAACCATACGGCCAGTATCTGTAACTTTACCAATAACGGCGAAATCAAGTTCCCATTTTTCAAAAATGGCTTTTGCTTCGTCTTCACGGCCCGGTTTCAGGATCATCAGCATCCGTTCCTGACTTTCGGACAACATGATCTCGTAAGGGGTCATGCCCTCTTCACGCATGGGAACATGATCAAGGTCAAGTTGGATACCAACGCCGCCTTTATCTGCCATTTCAAATGAAGACGATGTCAGGCCGGCAGCCCCCATATCCTGAATGGCAACAATGGCATCTGTTGCCATCAGCTCAAGGCAGGCTTCAAGCAGTAGTTTTTCTGTGAAAGGGTCGCCAACCTGAACAGTTGGGCGTTTTTCCTCGCTGTCATCATCAAATTCGGCAGACGCCATGGTCGCTCCGTGGATACCGTCGCGGCCTGTTTTTGAACCGACATAAACAACAGGGTTTCCGATACCTGCAGCAGCAGAATAAAAAATGTTGTCTGTATCCGCCAAGCCAACGGTCATGGCATTTACCAGAATATTTCCGTCATAGCTTTCGTGAAAATTGGTTTCACCGCCAACCGTAGGAATACCCATACAGTTGCCATAGCCGCCAATACCCGCAACAACGCCGGACACAAGATGCCGGGTTTTTGGGTGATCTGGGCGCCCAAAACGGAGGGCATTCAGGTTGGCAATCGGGCGGGCGCCCATGGTGAAGACATCGCGCATAATGCCGCCAACACCTGTTGCCGCGCCCTGATAGGGCTCAATGTAGGAAGGGTGGTTATGGCTTTCCATCTTAAAGATCGCCGCCTGACCATCGCCAATATCGACAACACCGGCATTTTCACCGGGACCACAAATGACCCAGGGAGCTTCTGTCGGGAGGGTTTTGAGCCATTTTTTGGACGATTTATAAGAGCAATGTTCGCTCCACATAACGGAAAAAATACCGAGCTCTGTCAAGTTCGGTTCACGCCCCAGAATTTTCAGGACCTGTTCGTACTCACTTGTCGACAGACCATGTTCAGCAACGATTTCATCAGTAATTTTGGTCATATCAAAACTCAGCTCAGGGAATTAACGAGGTTATCGAAGAAGATCTTGCCGTCCGTACCACCTAACTGATCACTGATCAGGCGTTCTGGATGCGGCATAAGGCCAAGGATATTGCCGTTTTCATTATAAATACCGGCAATATTGTCGACGGAACCATTAATATTGGTCCCCTCATTTACAGTTCCGTCCTCATCGGCGTATTTGAAGGCAATCATACCTTCACCGTCGAGCCGTTTAAGGGTTTCATCATCGGCAAAATAGTTGCCATCGTGATGGGCAACCGGGAAGCGGACTGTTTGACCTTGCTCAAATGCGCCGACAAACCGTTCATTTTGCGAGATGACTTTTAAATCTACATCCCGGCAGATGAATTTCTGATTGGCATTTCGTAGAAGTGCACCGGGCAGCATGCCTGTTTCCGTCGCAACCTGGAAACCATTGCAAATTGCAAGAACGGGCGTTCCGGCGGCTGCTTTTTTGACGACTTCGCGCATAATAGGGGAGTTGCCCGCAATAGCGCCGCATCGCAGGTAATCACCAAAGGAAAATCCGCCGGGGATTGCGATCAGGTCCGTATCGGGTAAGTCGGTGTCGGCGTGCCAAACCATGTCGGGGGCAGTCCCCATGGACTGTTCGATGGCAACTTTTAAGTCTCGATCACAATTTGATCCTGGAAAAACAATAACTGTGGCCTTCATTTGGCTCAGTCTCCTTAAATCAGAGGGGAATTAATCCAGCAGCTCAACGCTGTAGTTTTCGATCACTGTATTGGCTAGCAGCTGTGTGCACATCCGCTCAACTGCAGCAGGGGCTTCTTCTTTGCTCAGATCGCCAAGATCCAATTCAATGATTTTACCTTGCCGAACATCATTAACACCGGCAAACCCCAAGCCGTGCAGAGCGTGCTCGATCGCCTTTCCTTGTGGATCAAGAACTCCGTTTTTAAGAGAAATGGTAACGCGTGCTTTCATTAGTCTTTACCTTGAAACTAGTAGCCAAGAAAAAAGGCGCAATATTTGCGCCTTTAGGTTTATTGCATTGAGTTGGAACCTTTAAGGTCGTTCGGGCCGCCTTCGGGCAGGATGCCAAGTCGGCGCGCAACCTCTTGATAAGCTTCTTCAACGCCGCCCAAATCCCTGCGGAATCGGTCTTTGTCCAGCTTTTCATTTGTTGCGATGTCCCACAAACGGCAGTTATCTGGGCTAATCTCATCAGCCAGAATAACCTGCATTTCATCGCCATCAAAATAACGACCGAATTCCAGTTTGAAATCGATCAGTTTAATGCCAATTGCGATAAATAACCCTGAAAGGAAATCGTTAATCCGCAGGGTGAGGGACATAATCTCATCCAGTTCCTGCATGGTTGCCCAGCCGAAAGCGGTAATATGTTCGTCTGAAACCAAAGGATCGTTCAAATCATCAGATTTGTAGCAATATTCAACAATGGTTCGCGGCATGGCAACGCCTTCAGTAAGGCCCAAACGCGAGCAGATCGAACCTGCAGCAACATTGCGGACAATCACTTCGACCGGGATGATTTCAACTTCTTTGATCAATTGTTCGCGCATATTGAGGCGTCGAATAAAGTGATTGGGAATACCCAATTCACCAATACGGCTCATCAGGAACTCTGAAATTCGGTTATTCAGAACACCTTTACCTGTAACGGTCGATTTTTTTACACCATTAAAGGCTGTTGCATCATCTTTAAAATATTGAACAAGAGTACCGGGCTCAGGACCTTCAAAAAGAACCTTTGCCTTGCCTTCGTAGACGCGCCTACGTCGGGTCATGGATGTCACTCCAAAGTTGGACCAGTGTTTCTGGTCGGAAAGTAAAAATCTACGAATAGCTTGATTTGCCACAAAGGAATTGTTGTTGCTCAGAGGTATTCGTCGTTTTGGGTAAGTAGAGCCCCAAATTTATGCGGAACATAGTTCAGATGTTCTCTAAACACAACAACTCGTCGCATGTGTGAGGTCAAAAATCAAAAAAAAACCTTGCCGCTTGACGTGGAAAAGAACATGTAAGAGAAATAATCTCAATAGTTCCGGATTTTTGGGTCTCGGGGCGGCAATATAGAATCTAAAGGATTAGAAGATGTCAGGTATTGATGAGCGCGGCAAAGCAAATGAAAATAAATTTGCCCATGACAGTGAGCTGGAATTTAAAGCGAACGCTCGCCGGAATAAACTCGTTGGCGAATGGGCTGCAAAACATATGGGCCTTGAAGGTGATGCGGTTGCAGCTTATGCAAAAGAAGTCGTCATCGCCGATATGGAAGAAAAAGGCGACGAGGATGTCTTTCGCAAGCTGCGCCAAGATCTGACTGCCAAGAATGTTGATTTATCAGATCATCAGATTCGCCGTGAAATGGAAAGCTTTCTGGCAATCGCACGGGAACAGATTAGAAACGAAGTTTAATTTCTGACTTCTGATTTGTCGTCAAAAGCCCGTCATCGACGGGCTTTTTTATTGGTCGCCCCATTGGCTCTTAGGCATTGTGTAAAGCACATGTTCGCGTAAAGGATGACCGTCAGGGAGAGTCGGGTGCTCAAACGTTGTCCCATCAAATTGAAACCCCAAACGCGTCATAACATTTCGAGAGGGGATGTTGGCAGGGACCGTAAAGGAAACAATGTCAATTAGAGATAACTCCTTAAACCCGAAGTTTATCGCCATCGTTGCCGCTTCTGTGGCATAGCCCCGTTTCCAAAATGGACGTGCCAACCGCCAACCGACTTCCACTGACGGGCCAAACGGAAGTTGCGGATCTGGTGTGTTTAAACCGCAAAAGCCGGCGAATTCTGCCGTCTCCTTGATTTCAATTGCCCAAAAACCATATCCGAATTTTTGAATTTTATCGCGAATTTTCTCTGCAAGAGCATCGCTTTGCTCACGGCTTAAGGTATTTGGAAAATACCGCATGACTTCCGGATCGGAAGACATTTTGGCAAAAGGGATAAGATCACTATCTTGCCACTGGCGCAGAATAAGTCGGTCTGTTTCAAGTCTAGTCATTGTCACACCAGTTCGATTTCAACAAAAATCGCCCTGCAAGCTTTGCAGGGCGATTGATAACAAACAAGTTGTTTCGGGATAAAAAGTTTAGTCGCCAAATACACGTTTGAACAGCGTATCTACATGTTTTGTATGATACTCCAAATCAAAGACGCTCTCTAACTGCTTGTCAGACAAGGCATTTGTGACCTCAGTGTCATTTTTTAACAGGTCGAGGAAGTCTGCGCCTTCGCGCCATACGATCATGGCATTTCGTTGGACAAGGCGGTAAGCGTCTTCGCGGCTAACGCCAGCTTGGGTAAGGGCAAGCAAAACACGTTGCGAGTGGATGAGGCCGCCCAGCTTGTTCATGTTGTCCATCATGTTTTCAGGGTAGACAACCAGCTTGTCGATAACGCCAGTTAGTCGTACCAGTGCGAAATCAAGCGTAATTGTCGCATCTGGACCAATACCGCGTTCAACAGAAGAGTGGGAAATATCCCGCTCGTGCCACAGCGCCACATTTTCCATTGCAGGAACAACAGCCATTCGAACCAGACGGGCAAGGCCTGTTAAATTTTCAGTCAGAACAGGGTTGCGTTTATGCGGCATGGCAGAAGAGCCTTTTTGACCTGGAGAGAAATACTCTTCAACTTCCAAGACCTCTGTCCGCTGTAAATGTCGAATCTCAACAGCTAACCGTTCGATAGAACTGGCAATAACACCTAAAACAGCGAAAAACATGGCGTGGCGGTCGCGGGGAATAACCTGGGTTGAAATGGTTTCAACTTCCAGGCCCAAAGATTTGGCCACATGTTCTTCGACAAAGGGGTCAATATTGGCGAAAGTTCCGACAGCGCCAGAAATTGCGCATGTGGCAATTTCCTTGCGGGCATGGAGCAGGCGTTCGCGGTTGCGATCAAACTCTGCATAAGCCTGCGCCATTTTCAGGCCGAAAGTGACAGGTTCCGCATGAATGCCATGGGAACGGCCAACACATACATCGTTTTTATGGGCGTGGGCTTTTTTCTTCAAAGCAGCCAGCAATTCATCCATATCTTTCAACAGAATGTCAGCCGCTTTTGTCAGCTGCACATTCAGGCAAGTATCAAGCACGTCTGATGACGTCATTCCCTGATGAACAAACCGCGCTTCGTCGCCCACATATTCCTGAAGGTTTGTCAGGAAAGCGATAACGTCATGTTTGGTTTCGCGCTCAATTTCGTCGATGCGATCAATTTCAAAGTTTCCGCGATCCCAAACCGCTTTTGCAGCGTCTTTTGGAATTACACCCAGTTCTGCTTGGGCATCACAGGCGTGCGCTTCGATTTCAAACCAGATTTGGAATTTACTTTTTGGCTCCCAAAGAGCGGTCATTTCCGGGCGGGAATAGCGAGGTATCATGAAACGTCACCTTGTCTCTTAGTATGAAATATCACCCGCGTCTTCGCTGGAAGCATTGGCGGGCATCAAATTCTGTCGACGGTTCTCTAACAGAGGTTCCGCAAAATCACAACGTCAATATCTAAATTATGACACCACTCACTCAATAAAAGGTTGAATTACACGTCAACAAAACATGTCATAATTTACATTCCCGCTAAACTAGGGCATGTTCGAAACAGGGGTTTGGCACAATGAAATTGTATAAGTAATAATGACAACGGATACCGATATTATCGAAGCCGCTATTTTTGTGTTTGCTTATAAACCAGACGCAACCATGGACGACGTAGCCGATAAAGCTGGCGTTACCCGAATTACCATCAATCGAAAATTTGGATCAAAGGCCCAATTACTGGATAAAGCCCAGTTATACAGTGTGAAACAGTTTGAGGATATTTTAAAGCGGGCACGAACAAGCCGCAAAAGCGCTATGAATAAAATTCTGATGGTATTGCAGGAATACTATCGATTTCGAAATCATTATTTTTTCTGGATGCGATCGATGGTCGATGATCCGTCGGGTAATCAAAAGCATTTTCTCAAGCAATTGGAATATATGGAAAAAATGGTGCGGGATGCGCAGGAACAGGGTGATATTCGGCAGGATTTACCAGCCGGTTGGGTTGCTTCTTTCTTCGATTTGCTCATTGTCACATCGAGTATGAGCCGTCATCGCGGTGTTATCGCAGAGCGGGACATGCTCAAAATTGCATGGGATACTTTTCAGTCGGGCGTCTCCCCGATTGGAACCTATAAAAAAGGTCCCTTGTAGCTAAAGAATACCCAGTGAGCGCAGACTTGTATGTTCATTTGCACTTACAATTAAGTGGTCGTGAATGTTAATGTTCAGGGCGTTGGCGGCGTTGTTGATCTCTTCTGTGATCCGAATATCGGATTTGGAGGGGGAGGTGTCACCTGAAGGGTGATTATGAACCAGTATTAAAGAGGTTGCGCCCAACTCCAGCGCCCGCTTTACCACTTCACGCGGATAGACAGCAGCCTGATTAACGGTGCCGGTTTGCTGTACTTCATCGGCGATCAGGTGGTTGCGATTATTGAGAAACAGAATTCGGAAATGCTCAATCTCCTTGTTTCCCATTGTTCCCTGGCAATATTCCAATAGAGCTTGCCAGGAGCCGAGGATATTGCGTTTTTCAAGGGGGCTTCGAAGGAGTTTTTCGCCCAAGCGTTCTGCCACCCGTATGGTTGCAATCACGGCATCCCCGACACCAGAAATTTTAAGAAGTTTTTCGCGGCTTGCGGACATAACACCACTCAGAGACCCAAATTCTTTGATGAGGTTTCGCGCAATTGGTCGCGTATCGCCGCGCGGTGACGCCGCAAACAGCAGCATTTCAAGCAACTCATAGTCAGCAAGGTGCTGCGCGCCGCCGTTTAAAACACGTTCTCGAAGACGCTCTCGGTGACCTTTGCGATGGCTATTGTCGGGAGAGTCTTCGATAAGAGTTTGGGTTTGCGAATTGGCGGCAAATTTAAAAGTATGATTTTCTTGGTTTGGGAGTGGGGAGGGTGTCTCCCCATCTGATATGGGACTGGCCTGTTCTGAAACGTTTGTCGGTTTCTGATCAGATGTCATATGGCGGACAATTCAACCCCTTTGGTGATAATGTAAATATCTCATAGCCAGTTGCCGTAACCCCCAGTGAATGTTCAAACTGCGCGGATAAGGAACGATCTTTGGTCACAGCAGTCCAGCCATCTTCAAGAACCTTAACTTGCCATGTTCCCAGATTGATCATGGGTTCAATCGTGAAAATCATGCCTTCGCGGAGTTCGACACCGTCGCCGGGCGTGCCGTAATGAACAATATTTGGAACGTCATGAAAAACCTGTCCCAAGCCATGACCGCAGAAGTCCCGGACCACCGAACATCTGTTTTTCTCGGCATATGACTGGATTGCGTAGCCGATATCCCCGGTGGTTGCGCCTGGTTTGACAACTTCGATACCGCGCATCAGGCATTCGTATGTGACATCGATGAGCCTTCGGGCCTTAACACTTGGTTTTCCTGCAACAAACATACGGCTGGTATCACCGTGCCAGCCGTTCACTGTTGGGGTCACATCAATGTTTACAATGTCACCATTGACCAGTTTCTTCGAACCGGGAATGCCATGACAGACGACATGATTAACCGAGGTGCATATTGATTTTGTAAATCCACGATACCCAAGCGGCGCGCATATACCGCCGCGTTCCGTGATGAAATCATGACAAAGCGTATTAAGCTCATCTGTTGTGACACCGGGAACGACATGTTCAGCGATCATGTCCAGCGTTTCCGCGCCAAGCTGACCCGCAATGCGCATGCCTTCAAAGCCTTCATCGCCATGAAGTTTAATAACGCCGGTGTTCTCAATAGGAGTATCGTAGCTGCTTTTATATTTCATTCATTCAATCTTGATTTTAGATTTTAATATATACCGCTTTAAGCATAGAAATAAAGTTGCATTCGCCTATTATATTATTTCTATCGGACGATTAATTTCGATGGCCTCTGGTGATAGCGAACAATCATAGCATAGCACCTCAACACCACTGGCTTGTGCTTTCTTTAAGGCATTTGCATAGTCAGGGTCAATATCAGCCGCAACATTAAATGTGGTGCTGTCATCCCGTTGTACAAGGTAGAACATGACGGCCCGGTGCCCTTCGGCGACCATATCCATCAGTTCATGCAGATGTTTTGTGCCGCGGGTGGTTACGGCATCGGGAAATTCGGCCTGACCTTTAGTCCGAAGCAGCGTGACATTCTTTACTTCGACGTAGCAATCCGCCTTACCTTCATTTTGCAAGAAGATGTCGATCCGGGAGTTTTTGCCGTATTTCACTTCGTTGCGGATAATATCATAGCCCGTCAGTTCCGGTATCTTTTGCGCTTCAATGGCCTGGGTTACAATTTTATTTGGATGAGAGGTATTAACGCCCACCATAGCGGTTTCCGTTTCAACCAGTTCCCAAGAGTATTTTAGTTTGCGTTTGGGGTTATTGGATTCTGAAAGCCAGACGGTGTAGCCGGGCTCTTTCAAACCCATCATGGATCCAGAGTTGGCGCAATGGGCTGTTACAACGCTTCCATCTTCAAGCTCAACATCCGATAGAAAACGTTTATAGCGCTTGATCAGGGTGCCTTTTATCAACGGCGTGGGGAATTTCATAAGATGCAGGATCCGAATTTCTTTGACTGGAAGGGTAAATTCTTTGAATAATTGTGAAAATATGTTCTGTGTTTGTCTTAAGGGTGAACATTAATAACAAGTTTGGTAAAGCGCAAATGACCACAGCTACAAAAAATGACTTTAAAATTGTGACGGCGGCGATGCTGGTTATCGGGGATGAAATTTTGTCCGGTCGCACACAGGATAAAAACGTGGCGCATGTGGCGACAAAAATCGGCGATGTCGGTATCCAGATGCGAGAGGTTCGGGTTATCCCGGATGTGGAGCAGGAAATCATAGATGCCGTAAATTTCTGCCGCGCCAAATATGATTACGTTTTCACCAGCGGGGGAATTGGCCCGACACATGATGATATTACCGCTGATTCAATTGCAGCGGCATTTGGGGTTGAAATTGATTTTCACCCCGAAGCGATGGCGATTTTGACAAAGCATTACGAGACCGCCGGGATAGAATTTAATGAGGCCCGCAAACGCATGGCCCGTATCCCCAAAGGGGCTACACTGGTTGATAATCCAGTCAGTAAAGCGCCGGGCTTTCAGATTGAAAATGTGTTCGTGATGGCCGGTGTCCCAATGATTTTGCAGGCGATGATCGATAGCATTCTACCAACACTTAGCGGCGGTGCTAAAATGCTAAGCCGGACAATCGGCGCCTCTTTACCCGAAGGCAAGGTTGCGAAAGATCTGGGCGAGCTGCAGGCGCGTTTTGCTTCCGTATCCATGGGGTCTTACCCCTATTTCAAACAGGGCGTCGTCGGTACCAATCTGGTGCTCCGTTCCGTTGACGAAGCTGCTTTAGAGGCCGCTTACAAAGAGTTACAGGAAATACTTTCAGCACAGGGAGCGGAATTTGTGCTGAGCGATTAGGGAGCGAAAAATAAAATGAAAACCTTCCCGGCACTTATACAAAAAACAACAACAGCCTGGGGTGATCGGAACGCGATTAGTGATCGCGGTAATATGCGAACTTATAATGAGTTTAGCGAAAGAGGCAATCGGCTCGCCAATTCTCTTCAGGAACTGGGAATTGGGCATGGGGATAGAGTCGGGTTGTGGCTGCCTAACTGCGCAGCTTATCTTGAAATGTTTTTGGCGTGCAGTCAGATTGGCGCAATAGTTGTGGCCCTGAATACCAAGTTCAAATCACATGAGATGGATGACATTATGTCCCGATCCGGGTGCAAAATGCTTGTCCTGTGGCCTGATTTTAAAAATATTCCTTTTTTGGACATATTGGGAGGTGTTTCACCAGATAGCCTGTCCAATCTGGAATTTGTTGTTTGTTACTCTGAAGCCGCTAACAGCGCGACGACGGGTCTGCCTGCCTGCCTTGATAACAAGAAAATTTTAGAATTTGACGCGATGTTGCAAGGTGCACCTGAGTTTTTATCGAAAGTGTCACCCGATGACGGGCTGCTGATTTTTACGACCAGCGGGACAACCGGAAAGCCAAAGTTTGTTCTGCATACCCACTATAGCGTTGCCTATCATGCGACACAGATTAGCAATTATTTTGGCTATCCTGAGGGTGAATGCAGATTGCTACAGGTTAATCCGCTATGTGGGACATTCGGGCTAACTCAGGCCCTTGCTGCTTTTGCTGGCGGGGGCATTGTATACTGCTTACCCGTTTTCGATCCCGTAGAAGCTGTCAAAATCATGCAAAATGATAAAATCACAGACATCAATGGGTCTGATGATATGTTTCAGATGTTATTGGATCAGGTCCCCGACGCAGATCCATTTCCATTTTTAAAAAATGCGGGTTACGCAGCCTTCAATCCGGCTTTGATCAATTTGGTTGCCGATGCAAAAACGCGAAATATCAGCCTGTACGGCTTGTGGGGAATGAGCGAGGTTCAAGCGTTGGTAGCCCGTCAAAAGCCTGAAGATCCGACTGCGGCGCGTAAATTGGCTGGCGGCTGGCTTACATCACCAGAGGCGAAAATCAGGATCACCGATCCAGATACAAATCAGGAGCTCCCCTTTGGGGAGAAAGGTGAGCTTGAAATCTGCTGCCCCAGCCAAATGAAGGAATATTGGGGAAATCCTGAAGCAACTGCCAAAACAATTACGCCGGATGGGTATTTAAAAACAGGGGATTTTGCCATTCAACTGGATGAGCGCCGCTTCACGTTTTTATCGCGAATGGGGGATGTCTTGCGCCTTGGGGGCTTTTTAACGGATCCGGTGGAGATTGAAAATTGTCTGACGGATCATCCGGAAATTGAAAAGGCCCAGGTCGTTGGCGTTGAAACGCCCAGTGGGACAAAGGCTGTCGCGTTTCTGGTTTTAAAGCAGGGCAGTCACTTGGATGTTTCTACGCTAGCGCCCTACTGTAAGAATAGGATGGCAGGATATAAGGTTCCCGCGATCTTTAAAACGTTAGAGGCATTTCCAACGACGGTCAGTGCAAACGGCGAAAAAGTACAACGGTCGAAATTGCGGGACGACGCAAATGCGTTATGGCTGCAAAGCGCGCCTAACTGAGGTGCGTTTTGTCTGTGTCTTATCCCAAATATGGTTCGATATCGACCTCGTCGATTTGTTCTGGTTTTAGGAATCTCTTCGCATATTTTAAATAAACGCCCGACGTTAAAAATAGATCAAAAAGAACAGGGTCAATATGTTGATCCTTCTTGAAGAAACTCAATATTTTTACAGATTCACTGAGTGTTTTCGGTTCTTTATACGGACGATCTGACGCGGTTAGAGCTTCGAAAATATCAGCGATGGCCATAATTCGCGAAGGAATTGAGAGGTCTTCCGCTTTGAGTTTTCGAGGGTACCCAGTGCCGATCATTGTTTCATGATGCGTGCCTGCATATTCTGGAACGCGTTTTAAATGTTTGGGAAGTGGAATCTGCTCCAGCATGACAATCGTCTGCATGATATGTTCGTTGATCTTAAATCGCTCTTCATCCGTCAAGGTCCCGCGTTGGATGGTCAGGTTGTGAATTTCCCCCTGATTATAGACATGTTTCGGGATATTAAGTTTGAAGTCATATGAATTGTAGATCTCAGCGATATCACGATCTCGTGGAATAATATGCGAGTCTCTATCGTCCAATAATTTTTGGAGGGCAGGGGTTGCCGGTTCATTGGCATAGCGGGGGGCTTCCTGATGGGCAAGTCCGAGTTTGATGTCGAAATTGCGCGTCCACTCTATTTCTCCAATTTCTTTAATCCGCTCAATTTTATCATCGCTCATAAACTCTCCGCCAATATTACATTCGGCGACAAAGGCATAATCATCCAATAATTTTTCTTTTTCGGACTCGTAATTTTGAGCGGCTTTCTTTGGATCTAGCCCGTCGAGGGTTGCTTTTAATTGACGAATTTCAGCATCTCTGAGGACGACTTCAAACCGGGTTCTAATTTCGTGAATTCGGTTATAAATTGTTTCAAGTTTGGTTGCCTTATCAACAACGAATTCGGGGGTAATCACTTTCCCGCAATCATGGAGCCAAGCGCCAATCTGAAATTCCCGGCGCTCTTCCGGGCTGTGGAACCTGAAATCTGCCAATTCACCAACGGTTGAGGCTTCAGCCTCCCTAACAAGCATAAAGGCAAGCTCTGGAACGCGTTCGCAATGGCCACCCGTGTATAGACTTTTGGCATCAATTGCGCCGGCGATCAGTTGGATAAGCGAGTCCATTAAGGCATCTTGCGCCTTTAACAACTCTCTATTGTAAAGGCAGGTCGCTGCTTGAGCTGCCAGGGCTTCGACAAAGGGGCGAACTACATCATCAAAGGGAATAATTTCTCCGGTTTTCGGATCCTTTGCATTGATGAGTTGTAGCGCGCCAATAACATCACCACCCCGGGGTTTGAGGGGAATGGTTAAGAAGGATTTTGAGGTGTAATTGAAATTTGCATCGACTTCCCGCATACCTGAAAAATCGAATTCGCTGGCATTATATACATCATCGATGTTGACGGTTATTTCTTCATTTACGGCGTAACTAACGACATTTGCATGATTTGGCGTACCATCTTCGTTAAAAAGCGGGACTACAGGAAGATCCAAATTGGTTTCCCCAGTTCCCCCGTAGTGGATACCGAGTGTATCATTTTGAACGAGTTCAAATTGAAGTAGGTTCTCATCATTTATGGAATACAGGCTCCCGCCGTCAGAATTTGTAAGTTCTTTGGCCCCCAGAAGAACCATTTCCATCAATTTGTCACTGTCCTTTTCGGAGGACATGGCGATCCCCAGCTCAACAAGGCGTGAAAGCCGCTCCTGTTCAATTTTAAGCGCCTGAGTCTTTTGAAAAAGAGATTTGCTCATGTGGTTAAATGACCGAATGAGCCTGTCAAATTCGATAATGCTGGACGATTGGCCTGTTGTGACACCAAAGTCCATTTTTTCAATACGCCGTGCTTGAAGGGAGAGCTCGGTAACTTTATGCGAGAGGCGGGAAGAGAACCAATAGATTAACGGTAAAAATAGCGCGAGAACCACAAGGCTAATTTGAAGAATCCGTACATAGAAATTATTGAATTTTTCGGTGAAGTCGCTTGTTGGAGAAATTGCGATAATGTTTAGTTTTAGCGCACCCAGTAAAAGTACGTCTGGAAATGCAAAGTAAGTGTCTTCTGTACCCTTCAAGGATGACAGTTTGCGGGCAATCAATCCAGGCAACCCGTCCGTTAGTGTTTCCAGTTTAGGGTTTGAAATTTCATCTAACTTTGTTAGCGGGGGATATTTTCCTAAATTTGACGACATCGCAAGAACGCGATTGTTGTCGTCAAATATGATGATGCCGCCATTTGGAGATAATTGAGTCTTTGAAATTTTATGTTGCAATTCAGATAAGGTGAGATCAACACCAAAAATTGCATTGTTGTGTCTGGTTCTCCGAGAAGCGGTTATTCCGGCTTCTTGCAGCGAGTCATAGGTGTAGGGTTCCGATAAAACAGTATCCCCATATTCCATCGCTTTTTTAAACCAGACCCTGTCTCTTGGATCATAGGTTGGTGATTTGACTTCAGTTGTTCCAATTTCTTTCAGGGATTTTGAAAAAAATTTCCAGTGTTCAAGAAACCCGCTTTCTGTTTCAGTCGATTTTTTTATGGAACGAAAAGCCCAAAATGTCTCACTTGGTGCTTTGAGGTTACTGTTTATGGTCGCAGAAGCGCGGGTGGCAATGATTTGGTAAAATTCGCCGCTCTGAAATCCATAATACAGGGAATATAATTCACTGCTATTTCGCATGCTTTGAAGCAGCAAAGGTACGATTTCTGAATTTTCTTCATCGGTTAAAAGGGATTCAGGGGCAGGGGCTTTTGCACCTAAAATCGCCAGCTCCAAACCAGATCTGAACAAGGATTCCGATGTATCTTGCGCACGGATAGAATGAGATTCAAATAGCGTTCGCGCCGTTTCTTCAGACAGCTCAGAGCTTATAAAGATAAAGCTTAAGGTGATTAACACGGTCAGTGTTGTGACCATGGTTAATACTAAAGTAATTATGGAAACCTTGAAACTGTATTTCATTCTATCCTTTTCCTAACGAGAGCGAAAAAAAGGCATTTTTTTTATGAGTTTAGAATAAATACTATAACAAGTTGAATAGCTGTACCAACAATTTAAGTGTTATTTCTGTATTAATTTTATTTGATATATGTTCGAATTAATCCAGAAAAAAAGTGCTAACTTGACGAAAATTCCTGAATTTTAATCGATATTTTCGGTTCCATATTTGGGTAATCCTTTAAAAATAAAAAAAATTCCGATGAACGCAAATTCATGCTTGTATACTGGAAAGACTGTCAGTAGGTTATCGGTCGCTGCCCGCATGGTGAAATCGGTAAACACAGTAGACTTAAAATCTGCCGCTCGTAAGGGCTTCCCAGTTCAATTCTGGGTGCGGGCACCATTTAAAAATTCCGTCGCTTTTGCGGCGGTTTTTTATGCCTGTATGGTTGCTTATTCGACATCCTTTGCGAAAATCACAATCCAGCCAAGCGCGACCATCATTAAAAACAGAGAAACCTTGGTGCCTCACCGGTATACAATAGGGCAGTTAGTATCGAGAATTTTAGTCAGATTTTCTCAGACTAAAGAGCGGATATTAGCATTTTTTATCCGAGAAATATGCTTAATGTTAGACAACTTTCTGGTTTTGCGGGTATGGTGAAATTGGTAAACACGAGGGACTTAAAATCCCTCGAACGTAAGTTTTTATCGGTTTAAATTCGACTACCCGCACCGCCTTTTCAATGAAATTCTAATATTTATACTTGCTTGATCACACCATTGCATAGTTTAATCGTGTAGTTTTTTCGATTAAGAGGGGGAGGAATGAACAAGCTTAAAATAGAGATTAATGGTTATCTGATTGAAGTTGAAGGTGATCAAAAATTAGTTGAGAAAGTTTACGATGATTTCAAGAGTGGAGAGTTTTTCTCTTCAGTTCCCGTAAGGAATGATGCAGAACAAGTATCGGATGAAGCTAAAATCGATATTAAGAATTCAAAAAGAACTCGTAAACGCAAAGTTTCCGTAAAAAGCGCTAAGTCGGAAGAAGGTGGTGCCAGTAATGCTGGATCATATTCACCGAAAATGGATTCCAGCCTAGATTTGTCAGGGCTGAAAGAATTCTACGAACTGTATGTTACAAAAAACAATGCTGAAAAACTTTTGGTGTTTGCAACTTTCCTGCATCAAGAAAAATCGTGGGAAGTTGTTACCGCAGACCAACTATTTACTTGTTTTAAAACCTTGAAGGAGCGAATTCCAAAGGTTTTTAGGCAAGCAATAATTGATACAAAAAACAAGCACGCATATCTTGATTATAATTCCGTCGATGACATTAAAGTCAGTACCGTAGGTGAGAACTATTTTAATCATGATATGGAAAAACAGTGATGTGAAGAAAAATGCTAGATTCTTTTTACGATTCAATTAATCCTGACGGGAATAATACTGATCAAGAGAACGTTGATTATTTCGTTTACTACTTAACAGAAATTGCTGGGCAGACAGAAGCACGTAGGTCTGAAATACAGAAATGCTTTGAGGATTGTGATTTAGCACTGCCTAGTAGGTTGGCGTCCTACTTGTCTGAAGGTGTAGGCACGTCAGCTTCTAAAAGAAAAAAAACAGGCGGGCTAAAAAAATCTCAGCGAAGTATGAAGAAGAAATTTGTAAAAACTCAAAATGGATACAAATTAGAACGGCATTATAAGTCTGAACTAGCAAAAAACATTCCGAATAGAGTAGAGCCTACTCATAGTAATCAAATTATCCCTGAACAGTTCTTTGATTATTCGAGAACTTATCTGACCTCAATAATTGATCAGATAAATATAAGTTTTGAATATGGTTTGTATGATGCATGTGCAGTCCTAATGCGCCGACTTATGGAAACACTTTTGATTGAAATATATATTCAAAAGGGGATTTCTGATGAAATAAAAGAGAATAAAAACTTTATTCCTCTTGAAAGAATGATAAATCATGCATTAGCGAAGAATGATTTTCATTGGAATAGAAATTCTACTAAGGACTTTGCAGCTGTGAAAAAATTGGGTGATGTAGCCGCTCATGATAGAACCTACATTACTCATAAAAGTGATATTGAAGATGTCAAAATTCACTACCGACGACTTATTCAAGAGATAGCGAATCTAGCCGGATTAGTTTAAAAATCTATAGTAGGCCAAGGTGTCTATCGAAATTTTCCAAGTTGCATGAATGTTGTTTTGTTGCATATTTCGTTTTCACTAAATAATTGATTTTATTGAAAAATAATAACTAAAAGCGAGACTTAAAATCTGCCGCTCGTAAGGGCTTCCCAGTTCAATTCTGGGTGCGGGCACCATTTAAAAACTCCGTCGCTTTTGCGGCGGTTTTTTTATGCCTGTATGGTTGCTTATTCGACAGCCTTTGCGAAAATCACGATCCAGCTTAGGGCTGCTATCATGATGACAAAGAAAACTTGATGGGCATATTTACGCATACCTGACAAAGATCGCCGGGCTGCCATAAAGGCGACGATTGTTTGCGTGAGATAATAAAAAGCGAATGCTTTTGAAGCATATGCAATGATTTCAAATATATTTGCCGACCACACTATAATAATGGCGCCAGCGACGATAATTGCATAACCAACCCCTGCAGTTATCTTTCCGTCGGTTTCTTCTTTAATCAACCCACCGCCGCCTAACGTGTCGGCAATAGCGGCGCTAAACTGACTGGCGACGGCAGCTATGACTAGCATTACAGGCAGTATGATGGATATATGTGCCGAAAGATCAATGATAGCTGTTTCGTCTATTTCTTTGCCTTCGATTAGGCCTAGAAGTGGCAGGATAAGGAATGCAAACGCGACATATATAATTCCAGATAAAATCTGTGACAGTCGCATCGAAGAAATTCGGGTTTTTGCCGAATATTGATCCCCAAGAAAACGGGAAGTTTCAAACCCCTGAACAACAAGCAGCATGCCTGCCAGAAGAGCCATCGTTTCCCAGTTAAACGGCTTGCTGAAGACTTCAGGGAGTTCTTCGGTCCCAAACCCCTGAAAATAAATCAGTCCGGTAAATAGAGCCGCGATAATCGACAGTTTGATACTGACGGAATATTCCTCAAGAGCTTCCAGGGGCTTTAAGCCCTTAAATATACCCATAGCAGCAATAAGGAGCAGAACGACGGTGGTCATGACATCGGCAAAAAGGTCTGATTGATACTCGAAAATTTTCAAGACAAATGCAGACATCAGACGAAGGTAGAAAGTGACTGAAATTAAATAGGCAAAGAACACGGCTGCATTCGACAGCTGTTCAATTCGATAAATACCGCCAGCCTGTTTGTGCTTTGCCAGTAACGGTTCCGCATATCGTATGTTAAATCGAATAATTGAACCGATAAGAAAAGCAAAGATTGCGATTGCGATCATCGCATAAGGGGCTGCGGGGCCGACTGATTGCCCCAAAACAGGTGCGGCAATTAGAAAGCCACTGCCAATTATTGAAGCGAGAGGGGTAACCGTTGCCTGCCAGAAGGTATTGCGTCTAACTTTTGGTATCAGCAGTACGATCAGAAAAAGAACGGATGTGACAAAAATCAGAATGTCATGGATGCCCACGGTAAAATATATCCCAGGATTCATATGAAGGGGTTTTAGTTTGCGGCCAGAATAACACTTAGGCAATAAAAAACCCTAGAAAATCAAGAAGATCTTCCAGGGGTTTTAAAATGGTGAGCCCGACAGGATTCGAACCTGTGACCCATTGATTAAAAGTCAATTGCTCTACCAACTGAGCTACGGGCCCACAATGCAAAAACGACAGAACAAACAGTGAAAAATTATTTGCTACATCGTCGCGATGCGGCTGCAACATAGGGGCGTCTTTAACATTGGTCAAGCCGCTTTTTATACTTTTTTTTCAAAGGACAATTTTTCATTGTTTGTCATCCTGTGCTATACGGAAATCAGCAGTAAAGATGAGAGCTTGGGTATTGAGGCCCAGCTTAAACCAAAACGGAGAAAAGAGCGCATGAGATTAACTTTAGCCATTCGAGGTTTCTTGCTAATGGCGGTTGTGGCACTGTTCATATCCCCAGTAAAAGCAAATGATCTGGACCCAGAAAATACACTTTATCTGGATTTAAAATATGGACGGGTTGTCATTGAGCTTTATCCGCGTGTAGCCCCAAGGCATGTTGAGCGTATTAAAGAGCTGACTCGCCAAAAATTTTATGATGGTTTGAAGTTCCATCGGGTCATCGATGGTTTTATGGCCCAAACAGGTGATCCGAACGGAAACGGAACCGGGGGATCTGGCCGCAAGATACGGGCTGAATTTTCGAATATTCCTCATGACAGAGGTATTGTGTCCATGGCCCGGGCGAATAACCCAAACAGTGCGGATAGCCAGTTCTTTATCGTCTTTCAGAATTCAAACTTCCTAGACGGTAAATACACGGTGTTTGGCAAAGTGGTTGAAGGCATGGAATATGTTGATCAGATCAAACGCGGATATGGCAAAAGCGGTACCGTTCGTGATCCAGATATAATTATCAGCATGCGTGTAATGGCTGATGTAAAATAAAAAGAAAAAAGCCGGGCTGAAGCCCGGCTTTTTATTTGTAAAAGTGACAACCTAAATACAGCGGCCGCCATCCACTTCCAAGGCAACGCCAGTAATGAAGGATGCTTCATCTGAGGCAAGATACAGAGCTGCATTTGCCATATCTTTTGGTGTGTTCACACGGCCAATGGGAATGGAAGAGGTGAATTTTTCCCGAATTTCAGGGGTATCTTCACCGCCCATAAACTCAACCGCCATATTCGTGAGGGCGAAAACGGGGCAAAGGGCATTAACCCGCACCTGTTGTGGGGCAAGTTCAATTGCCATGGACTTCGACATTGTCACAACGGCACCTTTGCTTGAGTTATACCAGACAAGCCCGGGACGGGGGCTCAGAGCGGCTGTAGAGGCAATATTGATGATGTTGCCGGCGCCTTGTTCCAACATAACAGGGACGATGGCTTTGGCGGTTAGGAAAATACTTTTAACATTCACATCATACATTTTTGAGAATGTTTCTTCGTCCATCTCCAGCATGGGAGAGTTACGCTGTGGCATGCCAGCATTGTTGACTAGAATATCAATACGGCCAAAAGCTTTCAGCGCATTATCCTTCATGGCGTTGACTTGAGCTGCTGCGGATACATCTGTTGTATCGGCAATCGCGGTGCCGCCGCTGGCATTGATCGCATCGGCAACTTTTTGCGCTGCAGCTCCGTTGATATCGCTCACAACAACCTTGGCGCCTTCTTCTGCAAAACGAAGCGCGATGCCTTCGCCAAAACCCGATCCAGCACCGGTAATAATGGCCACTTTATTTTCTAGTCTCAAGGTATTCTCCCTTAATTGTATTGTTTGAAAGCTGATCAGAACGGATCACATAATCTGAAAATAGATTTGCGCCAAACAATATAGGGAAGGTAACGAATTATCAAGCGGCGGAAAGCTCAACCCGGTTGCTGGGAAGATAAATTGTAACGGTTGTCCCAGAGCCATAAATACTGGAAATTTCCAGACGGCCACCATGAAGTTCCATCAGGTTTTTGGATAGGGGCAGGCCAAGCCCGGTGCCCTGATAACGGCGATTAAGTTCGCTATCAACCTGAACGAATGGGGTGAGGGCTTTGACGATGTCATCTTCACGGATACCAATGCCGTTATCTTCGACCGATAATGCCAGACCGCCATCGCGCTCCACAAGGCAAGAGATGCTAACTTTACCGCCATGAGGGGTGAATTTGATCGCATTTGACAAAAGGTTGAGAATAACCTGCTTGATCATTTTATTGTCCGCTACAACATTTGGCAGCACACTGCTGAGATGGGAGGTAACGGTGATTTCCTCTTTTTTACGTTGAGGTTCAGTCAAACGCATACATTCTTCAACAATTTGACCGATGTCGAGGCGTTCTTCAAACAGTTCCTGCGCTCCTGATTCAATTTTAGAAAGATCAAGAATTTCATTAATTAAATCAAGTAGATGCTTGCCGCTAGCGTGAATGTCCGCCGCATATTCAATATATTTGGGCGAGCCAACCTTGCCATAGAATTCATTTTTGATAATTTCGGAGAAGCCGATGACCGCGTTTAACGGCGTGCGGAGTTCGTGGCTCATGTTCGCAAGGAAAGTTCCTTTTAGCTGAGCTGCAGATTCTGCTTCTTCTTTTGCGATCTTCAATAGCTTCTGCGCTTTGGTTTGGGCAGAAATATCTCTGGCGATAATTTGCATGACCGGCTTATCACCGTAAAGAAGTGCGGATGCTTCTAACTCCACATCAATGCGATTTCCGACGCGACCAATAACCTGACTGCGCTCTGTTGGTACAATTTGTCCCGGTTGCAGGTGATCAGCTGACCCAAAGTGTGCCTGTAAGATCTCCTGATCTGCAACTGGGAAATATTTGTGAACTTTGTCGCCAACAATCGTGTGAAGGTCTTTTGATTCAAGTAAGCTAATCGCCGCCTTATTGGCGTAGATAATAATTCCGTCTTTATGAACCAGAATTGCATCTGGGGACAGCTCGACCATCTTGCGATAGCGGTTTTCGCTTTCTTTAAGCAGTTGCTGTGTCGATTTCTCCAACGTTACATCTGTAAATGTACAGACGAAGCCCCCATCGGGGAGCAGTGCGCGAGAAATTTCGACAATTTTTCCAGTTTTAAAGCGTCTTTCGACTGTGCTGGGCGTAATTGAATATCTGCGTTCAATTACTGAATTGGCAAATTCAGCGGGATCTTCGTCCACTTTTTCATATTTTGGGTGATCATCGATTAAGTGATCTAT
The DNA here is from genome assembly GCA_034669685.1 of Sneathiella sp. Taxonomy (GTDB): domain Bacteria; phylum Pseudomonadota; class Alphaproteobacteria; order Sneathiellales; family Sneathiellaceae; genus Sneathiella. The sequence continues at coordinate 597,697 of JAXMOU010000001.1, read as the reverse complement.
AATTGAAAGGCCTTTGAAAATTCGGGAAGGCTCTATTTCCATGACTTCCAGATATTTTTCGTTCCAGCTGACAATCTTATTTTCAACATTATATATACAAATCCCAATAGGGATCGCCTGATATACAGTGCTGAGCATTGTATGAGTCTCGTTGAGTTCCTGACGCTGCTGGATATCTTCGGTAATTTCTTTGAAAAGAGAGATTGTACCCGAGCCTTCGGTGTATATTTCGCGATAGGATATATGTCGTCCATTTGGAAGCTTGAACGAAACCTCACGGGATTGCTGGGGGCCTTGCCCATGCACCTGATCAAGATACAGAAGTACTCTTTTACGTGTGTCGTCATCTAGCCAGTTTAGGACTTTTTTTCCGATAGCCTTGCGATCAACGCCAACTTCAAAAAGGGGATCCAGATCGCTAAACAAATCTTTGAATTTTCGGTTGGCGAAGATGGCTTTCCCTTCGGTGTTGTACATGACAACGCCTTCTTCCAAAATATCAACAACACTTTGGAATTGATCGAATCTGTTATTAGATGGGTGCGCTTTATTATGTAAAGTAATTGACGAGGGCTGACTTATAAGTAGCTGATAACATAAGAGCCCAACCAGTCCCGAAGAAACGCCAAATACAAAAATGGAAAACATGGGTTGTTCATTGTAAAAAAACGTACCCAAGACAAGGAACATTGTCAGCACCCCAAAAGTTAGGGCTGGAGTTATGAACGTATGTTTTCTTGTCATAATAATACGGTACAATAAACCTGAAGAAAGATCGTAAAACGGTAACCAAATAGTCGCGATCCTCTAAATTAGAATATATCCGTTAATGTTTAGTTATTCTGAACTGAAGTAGTTAACGAATGACGGGTTGGCGAGTAGCTGGTATGCTATGTCCAATTCTGAGTACTCTATGTACTATAATGGTTTAACAAGCGATCTTTCTTATGACAAAAGACGAAAAATCATCAAACAACGATGAGCAGCTAAACGAGCATACAATTAGTTTGGTCGAACCGGCAAAGAAAGCTGGAGCCCTTGCACGTCTTCGCACCTATTTTCTAACAGGCATTGTTATCACCGCTCCAATTGGGATTACGATATACCTGACGTATGTTTTTATTGATTTTGTTGATGCAAATGTAACACCGTTAATTCCAGCGCGGTATAACCCCGAAACGTATCTTCCCTTTGGAGTTCCCGGGTTGGGGCTTTTCGTTGCGGTATTCGTACTCATCCTGATTGGATTTCTGACAGCTAACTTTTTGGGCCGGTCATTTTTGCATTTTGGCGAGCGTATAGTCAGTCGGATGCCGGTGGTTCGAACCGTATACACAGCCCTGAAGCAGATTATGGAGACTGTGCTTGCGCAATCGAGCACGTCATTTAGGGAGGTTGTCTTAATTGAATACCCTCGCAAAGGGTTATGGGCGATCGCATTTGTCACAAGTGAGGCAAAAGGAGAAGTCGCGGCCTTATCGGATGATGCAATTATAAGTGTTTTTCTGCCGACAACCCCCAATCCGACATCCGGATTTCTGCTGTTTGTTCCCAAAAAGGATCTTCGTTTCCTCGATATGACAGTCGAAGAGGGCGTGAAACTGGTGATTTCGGCAGGCATGATCTGGCCAAGTCCAGAAGAAGAGCAGCCCGAAGACACTTCAAAACCATCAACCTGACTGCAAATAGCGGATCGCGTTATCTCTTTCAAATAGATAAAGCAGGGTTCTGATCGCTTGCCCGCGCTCTGATTTAAGGTCCGGGTCTTTTGACAGGAATAGCTTTGCGTCATCTCGCGCGATTTGAAGAAGTCGGCCGTGATGTTGCAGGTCCGCGAGTTTAAATTCAGGCAGACCGCTCTGTCGGGTGCCAAGCAATTCACCAGCGCCGCGAAGTTTCAAATCTTCTTCGGCAATCCGAAAACCGTCTTCGGTTTCACGCATGATTTTCAATCGGGCTTTTTGGGTTTCGCCAAGCGGACCCGCATATAGTAGCAGGCAGCTTCCAGACAAACCGCCCCGACCAACACGGCCGCGCAGTTGATGGAGCTGTGCAAGCCCAAACCGTTCAGCGTGTTCAATAATCATAACGGTTGCTTCGGGAACATCTACGCCCACTTCAATAACGGTCGTTGCGACCAATATCTGCGTATTTCCCTCTTTAAACGATTGCATGGCGGCATCTTTTTCATCGGATTTCATTTTCCCGTGAACCAATCCGACGAGGCCTGGATACAAAGCATTTAGATAAACGTAGCGGTCCTCTGCGGCGGCCAAATCGGATACTTCGCTTTCCTCAACTAATGGACAAACCCAATAAATGCGTTCGCTGACTTCCAGTTTGCGTTTTAAACCATTTGCGAGTTGATTCAGTCGATCGATCTCTATAGCCCGCGTATCAATGGGTTGCCGCCCCGGCGGCTTTTCCGAAATAACAGAAACGTCCATATCACCATATGCGGTGAGGGCGAGAGTGCGGGGGATTGGGGTTGCTGTCATCACCAGCACATCCACGCCGCCCTTTTGTGGGTTGCCTTTCGCACTTAATGATAGTCGTTGATGAACGCCAAAACGATGCTGTTCATCAATGATCGCGAGCCCTAAATCCTGATAGACGACATCCTCCTGAAACAGCGCATGGGTTCCCACCAGAATATCAATTTCACCTGCGGCAAGTCTTTCCAGAAGGGCAAGCCGTTTTTTCCCTTTCAGACGGCCAGTTAGAATTTCGACTTTAAGGCCCGCAGCTTCGGTAAAAGGCTTAATGGACTGAAGATGTTGTCTGGCGAGAATTTCAGTTGGGGCCATGAAGGCACCTTGAGCGCCAGAGCCAATACATTTTGCAAGGGCCATGAGGCCGACAGCCGTTTTGCCGCTTCCCACATCTCCTTGTAACAAGCGAAGCATTCGAAAATTCGATTGCATGTCCGCGTAGATTTCAGACAGCGCCAGGTTTTGCGCATTCGTCAGTTTGTAGGGCAGGGCAGCTTCAATTCGCTCCTGTACATCAGTTCCGCCTGTAAAGGCGCGGCCCTTTTTGCGCCGCATGCTATTGCGGACAAGCTCTAGGGCAATTTGGTTGGATAGCAGCTCGTCATAGGCGAGCCTTTGTCTATTGGGATCATCTGCTTCCAGTTCTGATTCTGATTTAGGGGCATGGGCTGCAAGCAGGGCATTTTGCCACTTTCCCCATTTTTCGCGAACGACGAGACTGGGATCAATCCATTCAGGCAGCGTGGGCAGGGATTTTTTGGCCTCTTTTTCAATCTTTAACAAGGCATTGTTCGTTACGCCGCCGGTTAGCGGATAAACCGGTTCAAACGTTTCAATATCATCATTTTCATCCGGCCTTAGAATATGATCCGGGTGCGTCATCTGATAATCCCCGGAATATTGTTCAAGCTTACCGGACAGAATTCGGGTTTGCCCTTCGGGTAACTGGCGCTTCAAATAATCTTCACGCCCATTAAAAAAGGTGAGCGTTAAAGTGTCATCTGCAACTTGCGTGACAATTCGGTAAGGAACTTTTCGGCTGCGCGATGGATGATGTTTAAGCACCGCCGCCTTGAGTATGACCTGTTGCGTTAAATAGCTGTCACTCAGATTATCAATGTGGTGGCGTTTCACATACCCGCTGGGTAGATGATATATCAGGTCGACAACATGCGGACCGGCGAGTTTTGTCAGCAATCCCGACAAGCGGGGCCCCACACCTTTAAGTGTGTCCAGTGTTTTAAACAGAGGAAACAGAATTTCGGGCCGCATAAATATTCCTTATCAGGATTTCCAAAGGATTGAACGAGTTGATATCGCGTATTGGCATCAAATTAGAACAGAATGACGAATGACGTCCAGCTTCCTGCTGACACGCATGAACAAAAAAGGTATATGCTGTGTCAACATCAAGAAAGGCCGTCATGACTGAAACAGAAGATATCACCATACGCCGCAAGCGCCTGCTTCACCGTTCACGATATACCGGTATGAAAGAAACAGACCTAATGCTTGGCCGGTTTGCCAATAAATATGTTCATAGCTTTAATGCTGATGAGCTGGATTTATATGAAAAATTGCTCAAAGCTGGTGATCCAAGTATTTATGCTTGGGCGGTTGGCCGCGAAGAAATCCCAGAAGAATACGCGACCACAGTGATGGACAAACTCAAGAATTTTGCCATCTATGAACACGATCCAGCAAATCCGGAAAACAATGACTGACAAAACTGTCACGCCGATTGTTAAAAAGCTTTCGGCTGCTGAAAATTCAAACCTGTCTTTTCAAATTGAGTCCGTACCCGAAGGTTATGATGCCTATATTCTAGGGCATTGTGCCAAAAGCTTTACTCAGGATATTCTGTATATTCTGCGCGAAGACGTGCGCATGGCCGCGACCGAAGAAGCTTTGCAGTTCTTCCATCCGGATATCGAAGTTGTTTCGTTTCCGGCGTGGGATTGTCTGCCCTATGACCGGGTTTCTCCTAATCCGGAAATTGTAGCTCATCGGATGACAACGCTTGGGCGGTTATGTACGCCCTCTGATAAAACACGGATTGTTTTGACAACGGTTAATGCGTTCATGCAACGCATTCCGGGGGCTGAAATGGTTCAGTCCGCGCGGTTCACGGCCAAAAAAGGTGACCGTATAGATCTGAAAAAACTAACCGATTTTCTGATCGCAAATGGCTTTTCACGGATTGGAACCGTGATGGAGCCGGGGGAGTTTGCCATTCGCGGTGGCATCATCGATATTTTTCCGCCAAATTCATCTGAACCTGTTCGACTGGATTTATTTGGGGAACAGATTGACGGAATTCGAAAATTTGATCCGCTGTCACAGCGATCCAATGAGCGAATAGATGAAGTTGAGTTCATCGCAGCAAGTGAATTCCTGCTCGATGATCAATCCGTTAGTCGTTTTCGAACTGGTTATCGCAGTCTTTTTGGCACCGTGACACGGGATGACCCTTTGTATGAAGCGGTTAGTGAAAAACGTAAACATGCCGGGATGGAACATTGGCTGCCGCTGTATCATGAAAAAATGACGACTTTGGCGGATTTTTTGCCAAATTCCTTTATTTTTACCGATCATTTGTTTGATGAAAGTCTTGATGCGCGATTGGATATGATTGCCGATTATTATGACGCTCGCAAATCAGCGGTTGATACAAAGACGTCAGACTATCTGCCAATTCCACCCGAAACGCTTTATCTGGAAAAGCTCGAATTTGAAGAAATTATGGCGCGCCGGGCCAGCAGTCATTTCTCTCCTTTTCGAAGTGGCTCGCAAAATGACTCGATTTTAGATGCACACGGGAAACTTGGCCGTGATTTTGGACCAGAGAGAAATCGCCCGGATACAAATATCTATGAACATCTGATCGCACATATTCAAAATTTTCAAAAGATGGGCACGCAAGTCATCCTTGGGCATTATTCACGGGGATCTCGCGATCGAAATGCGAGCGTGTTGGCGGATCATGGATTAAAAGGCAGTGTTACGGTTGATACCTTCAAGGAGGTTGATCTTAACGATAAAAAACTCCCTGTGAACTTGGCTATATTTGGACTTGAGCATGGTTTTGAAACGCCGAACTTTGTCGTTGTTGGTGAACAGGATATTTTGGGCGACCGTCTGGTCAGGCCTCGAAAAGCATCCCGGAAAAGCGAGAATTTCATCGCTGAGGCCTCGCAACTTGCCGCGGGTGATTATGTTGTGCATGTCGATCATGGCATTGCCCAATATGAAGGCTTAAAAACAATTGATATCGCGGGTGCGCCCCATGATTGCGTGACATTGATGTATGATGGCGGGGATAAAATTTATCTTCCCGTTGAGAATATTGAAATGCTGTCGCGCTATGGCGGTGCAGATAGTGCGGCGACGCTAGATCGACTGGGGGGATCAGGCTGGCAGGCCCGTAAAGCAAAACTGAAGAAAAAGGTCATGGAAATGGCCGATCAGTTGATCAAAATCGCGGCTGCAAGAATGTTGCGCACGGGGGAGCGGATTGTGCCGCCTGTTGGTGCTTACGCAGAATTTTGTGCGGCATTCCCCTTTGAAGAAACCGACGATCAGCTAAACGCCATTGAAGATGTTCTTGGAGATTTGAGCTCGGGCCGCCCTATGGACCGCTTGGTTTGTGGTGATGTTGGGTTTGGTAAGACAGAGGTTGCTCTGCGGGCAGCTTTTGTCGCGGCAATGGCTGGAAAACAGGTCGCGATTGTAACCCCTACGACGCTTCTTGCCCGTCAGCATTATAAAACATTCTCCAAGCGCTTTACCGGGCTTCCCGTGAATGTGGTTCAACTGTCGCGAATGGTGACAACAAAAGAAGCGAACCAGTCAAAGGCCGGGCTTGCCAGTGGTCATGTGGATATCGTTATTGGCACTCATGCGCTGCTTGGCAAATCCGTGAATTATAAAAATTTGGGCCTTGTCATTGTTGATGAGGAACAGCATTTCGGTGTCGCCCATAAGGAACGGCTAAAAGAGCTGCGCGCGGATTTACATGTGTTGACCTTAACCGCGACCCCCATACCCAGAACATTGCAGCAGGCAATGACGGGCATTCGGGATCTGTCGATTATAGCAACACCGCCGGTTGACCGTTTGGCAATTCGCACCTTTGTTTTACCCTTTGATCCGGTTGTTATTCGCGAAGCCCTGTTGCGGGAACATTACCGCGGCGGGCAAAGCTTTTTTGTTTGCCCCCGTCTTGCCGATCTGGGTGAAGTTGGGAAATATCTAAGCCAGCATGTTCCAGAAGTGAAATTTGTAACAGCTCACGGTCAAATGGCCGCTAAAGAGCTGGAAGACGTAATGAACGCTTTCTATGACGGCAAATATGATGTGCTGGTTGCCACAAATATTGTGGAATCTGGTCTGGATATTCCAAGGGCAAATACACTGATAACCTATCGCGCTGATATGTTTGGATTGGCCCAGCTTTATCAAATTCGGGGCCGGATTGGTCGCTCTAAGACACGGGCTTATGCCTATCTGACATTACCACCACGGAAAAAACCGACTGAAGCGGCTGAGAAAAGACTTCGTGTGCTTCAATCTCTGGATACTCTTGGTGCGGGCTTTACACTGGCCAGCCATGATCTGGATATTCGCGGGGCAGGGAACCTGCTTGGGGATGAACAATCGGGGCATGTGAAAGAAGTTGGTTTCGAGCTGTATCAGGAAATGCTGGAAGAGGCGGTGGCGAATGCGCGTCAGGCTGGCATGGAAGGACCGGATGAGGCGGAAGATAAATGGTCGCCGACAATTAATATTGGCACGTCCGTATTAATCCCGGAAAGTTATGTGGCAGACCTGACCCTGCGTATGGAGCTTTATCGTAGAATTGCCGTTCAGGAGACAGCCGAAGAAATTGACGCGTTTGCTGTTGAATTGGTGGATCGATTTGGCGCAATGCCGGAAGAGGTTAATCATCTGCTGGAAGTCATGACAATTAAGCAATATTGCCGTCAGGCAAATATTGAAAAGGTGGATGCTGGTGCTAAAGGGGCGGTTCTGACATTCCGCAACAACAGTTTTGATAATCCGGGTGGTTTGGTTGCGTATATTTCCAAGCAGCCGGGGTCAGCAAAACTGCGTGGGGACCATAAAATGGTTTATACAAGGTCTTGGGCCCATCCTGAAGATCGGCTGCGCGGCGTTCATACCCTTGCAAAAGATCTGGCAAAAATAGCAATGGCGCCATAAGGCGCCATTGTTTCGTGTCTTTCGAAGCATAATCTAGCTGGCTTCTTGCTCAATCTTTTCAATGATTTGAAGAAACACGCTGCTGTCCTGTGCACCGGAAACCGCATATTTTTCATCAATAATGAAAAAGGGAACACCGGATACACCCATTTCGCGCGCGCGGGCATCTTCTTGGGCAACCATGTCCAAATCCCGGTCACTGTTTAACAGATCGCGAACAATGGTTGTATCCATACCGGCTTCCGTTGCAGCTTGAATCAAGACCTCTGTATCGCCCAGATCTTCTCCATCCATGAAAAATCGTCTAAACAGGATTTCAACGAGTTCATCCTGAACTCCGGCACTTGACGCCCACTTAATCAGGCGATGGGAGTTTAATGTATTTGGTGAGCGCGCGATTTTTGAGAAATTAAAATCAAGGCCAACGGCTGAACCGGCGCGTTCCACATTTTCATAGAGTTCGCGAGCCCGCTCAACACTGCCAAATTTTTTGGCGATGAATTCTTTGCGGTCCGCGCCTTCAACGGGCATGTCGGGGTGAAGCTGAAAGGGGTGCCAGGCAATCTCGACGGTTAAATCGGGACGCTGCTCTAACGCTTTTTCAAGTTTCCGTTTGCCAATCAGGCACCACGGACAAACTGTATCAGAGATAATATCTATTTTCATAAACCTAACATAGGTCTTCTGAAATTATCTGACAACCCTATCTTGGAATGAATGTTCCAAATGTTGATTAGCCTTCATTATATCCGGACGAAAGCGCGCGTTTTAGAACCTGTTCGAGGTCTTCTTTTCCCGACATTTCTGTAAGGCCCATTGTGATTTGGGCTTGAACGGGATCTTTGAGCCCTGCAACGGCAAATTCTGTATTTCGAGAAACGCCATATACGCGGCTTAACGCGATAAAAGCGTCTTTTTTCCGAGTGCTTGGCAAGGCAATCAAAAAGCTGTTGCTTTTGAACCTTCCACAAAAATCTTCACCGCGCATTAGAAAGGAAATGATATTTCCGACCTGCCGTAAAATCTGATCGCCGGCTGGGTAGCCGTAGGTTTCGTTGATTTTGGTCAGGTTTTCGATTGCGATGGAGGCGACAGTTAAATGTTTTTGATGGCGTTCATGATCTTCAATCAGGCTTTCCATATGGGCCTGAATGAACCCGTGGGAATATAACCCGGTGAGCCCATCGCTTACAGGAAGTGGTTTTGACGTTTTTAAAAGTTTCTGTAGTGAGAAGCGATAGTCAGACTGATCAATGAGCAACTTTGTTCGTGCGAGCAGAGATTTCATTTCCGTGGGGTGAAGAACAATATCTGAGGCCCCATGGATAAACGCCGCTTCGCGGTTATTTTCACTTTCCAAAACAAAAATGATGGGCAAATTATACAGACGGCTGTCCCCGCGAATATCCAGACATAATCTTAAGTGGATGTCTCCTTGACCGGCGCCAACAGCGATGGCCGCATCATATTTCCCAGCGCGAAGTTCACTGACTACATTTTCAGGAGAGGGGCATAACCGCACTTTCGTATGTTGATTAAGCTGCAGCATGATATCGCCAACAACATCGCTTTGTTTGCCAATCAATAAGATGGATTTCTTTTGATCATCTATAGAAGGTTCATCAAATTCTTCGTCCAGAAAGCCATAGCGAAGGGTTGTTTCCGTTCGCCGTTTGAATTCCTGTTTCATGGTTTGCAGACGAATAAGGGAATAAGCCCGTGACTTGAGTTCCAGATCGCAGAAAGAGTAGGGAACAGACTGTATTCCAGAGCTGCGATGATTTGTTCCAACGATCAAGAGCGGGATATCTGCTTCCATTATACCATTGAGAAGTTCATCCTTCTGGCTGAGGTCGGTGGCGGAAGACGAAATAATGATCAAATCAAAGTCTGTAACTTCTGATTTAATTGTTTCAAATTTCATAATACCGATCTTGGTGAGCGCTACATTTTCATCTTTAAAACAATCGTGGATTTTATCGGCAGGCTCGTCAGATAGAACAAGAATGTTTGCTGTTACAGGCATGTTTTTTCTCTTTGCAGTGGATTTGGCTATTTGAGCAGCAATTTATTAAAATACTCTTCTAATTTTTCTGATTTGCCCGAAATGCCAACCAATTCTTGATTTTGCGCCGCGTTCAGGAAATTATGCTATCCAACAATAATGATTAACCGGGAGAAATAGAGTGACAACCCCCACGTTTTTAGATGGTAAACATGCCCTTATTACAGGCGCGTCTTCAGGTCTTGGCTGGCGTTTTGCCCAAACGCTGGCGCGTGCTGGTGCAAAAGTGTCAATCGCCGCGCGCAGTACAGACAAACTGGAAAAATTAGCGGCTGAGATTGAAAGTTTTGATGGTCGGGCAGTTCCAATTCGCATGGATGTCACCGACATACAAAGTATTCAAGATGGTGTGTCTGCTGCAGAAACAGAACTGGGACCTGTCAATATTCTGGTGAATAATTCTGGTGTCAGCGCTCTTTGCCCTTCTGAGCAAATCAGTGAAAAAGATTTTGATATGGTTATGGATACCAATGCCAAAGGTGCTTTTTTTGTCGCCCAAGCTGTTGGTCAAAGCATGATTAAGCACGGCAATGGCGGTAAAATGATTAATATCGCCTCTGTCGCGGCAAACCGCGTGTTGAAAAAGAATATCGCGTATTGCATGTCCAAAGCTGCAGTTCAGCATATGACCGCAGCGCTTGCGGATGAGTGGGGACGCTACAAAATTCAGGTAAATGGTATTAACCCCGGCTATATTGTTACGGGCATTAATCGAGATTACTGGGATAGTGAACCCGGGAAACGACTGATCCAGAGTTTGCCGGGTCGGCGGGTTGGTGATCCAGAGAATTTGGATAGTGTGTTGTTATTGCTTGCTGGACCCGGATCAGATTTCATGAACGGCAGTATGATCGAGGTGGATGACGGCTTAACAGCGCACGGCTTCTAAATTCTCTGATTTGGCGGCGATAATCAGTTCGTCGCCAATTGCGAGGGCCGCAAATTCAGGGATACCACTTCATGTTTTGCAATCTCGTCTTCCATGCTGTTCATGGAGGAGAGAAGCATTGCGGCACCAGTAAACCCCTTCTTTATGTGCGACAAGCTGACTGTGCCCGGCCTGAAGTGCTTCGGCCACAGTTTCAAAATAGCATTCTTCGACCATATCTCTTAGGCTTTCATCTATCACCTTGCTTATTTCCCTGTTTAGTTGTTATAAAGCGCGCCTTTTTTTCGTTTATAAAAATTGTGTAAAGAAATTATGACCATCTTAAAAAATGAGATTGAAAAGTCAGAAATCTCAATAAAGAAGTGTCAAAAATCCCGTGCAGTTGATATAGTTACAAATAAAACTAATTTTGGGAGGTTATAAGATGGCGAGGTCTGAAGGGATAATTGTTGGAGGGGGACTCGTTGGCTTAACGCTGGCGCTTGCACTGCATCGCAAAGGCTTCAAAACAAAAGTTTTCGAATCCGTTCCGGAAATTAAGCCTTTGGGTGTCGGTATTAATCTGCTTCCGCATTCCGTAACTAACCTGGCAAAACTTGGTTTGCTGGACGACTTGCGGGAGGTGGCGATTGAAACATCAAGCCTTGGCTATTTTACGGATGATGGCAAAGAAATCTGGAAAGAACCTCGCGGGATTGCTGCGGGATATGATGTGCCACAGTTTTCTATACATCGCGGTGATTTTCACATGATTTTGTTAAAACATGTGAAGGATAGATTGGGCGAAGATGCCGTATTGCAAGATTACCGTTTTGATCATTTCGATCAAGATGCCGAAGGTGTAACCGCTTATTTTACAAATCATGAAGGCACCGAAGAGCGGCAGAGCGTTCGGGGGGGTTATCTGATTGGAGCGGATGGGATCAATTCACGCCTGCGCCGTCTCTTTTATCCCGATGAGGGGCCACCACATTATTCAGGTCAGATCCTTTGGCGCGGTGTGTCTGAAATGGATCCCTACCTTGATGGAAAATCCATGTTTATGGCGGGTCATAACGACCTGAAACTGGTTGCGTATCCCATTCGGGCAGAGGCCGCAAAACGCGGAAAATCTTACGTGAACTGGATTGCGGAACGCAGCATTCCCTCTGACCTTTCAGAACGGCAGGCAGATTGGAACCAGGAAGGGCTGCTTGAGGATTTCGCGCCTTATTTCAGCGATTGGAATCTGGGATGGCTGGATGTTCAGGAGCTGTTTAATCAGGCGATCAGCATCCACAAATTTCCCATGATTGACAGGAACCCTATCCCTAAATGGAGCTTTGATCGTGTGGCTTTGATGGGGGATGCGGCGCATGCCATGTATCCTAACGGATCGAACGGAGTCTCTCAGGGTGTTCTGGATGCCATGACATTTGCTGATTTGATGGAAGAGGGGGGCGCCATTGTTGATATCTTGCAAAAATATGAGGATGCCAGACGCGAGGTAACCTCTCAGATTGTGCTTGCTAATCGGGAAACGGGCCCCGAAAAGGTGATGCAGATGGTGCATGAACGCTGCGCGGGTAATTGTGGCGATCATCATACCTGCGTTGAGCGGGCAACTTTGGAAGAGGTTGCAAACTCTTACAAAAAATTGGCAGGATTTCACGCAGGAACCCTGAATAAGCAGGCGTGATACGCAGAGACCCTAAAATTAGTTGATGAATTTATTGATAAAAGCAGCTTATACACATTTTGTATAAGCTGCTTTTTTAGGGTGATACAGACTACTTGTAGATAAGCGTCCCATCTTCCAGATCCGCAGCCGGAATTTCATCTTTTTCAGTGTAATAATCCTGACTAAACACCCACGGTTGCTTGTCACCCTGTTTGGGCATGATATGCATATTCCGCATCAGGTATCCTGCATTAAAATTCTCGCTGTCAACGAGAGGCAGCTCTGGCATGGATTTGTCTTCTTCGCGCAAGCGGGGAATAACCATGGACGTGCCTTTTCCATCCATATGGTTCAGCAAGCGGCAAACAAATTCAGAGACAAGGTCTGATCGCATGGTCCAGCTTGTACGCAGATACCCGAAAACCCAAGCAAGGTTTGGTAGATCTGAAAATAAGATCCCGCGGTGTGCCCAGCTATCCGCAAAATTATAAGGCGTGCCGTCGATTGAAAATTCAATATCCCCAAGGGCGCTCATATTAAATCCAGTGGCAGATATAATAATATCGGCATTCAGGTGATCTCCCGATTTAAGCTGTATGCCTGTCTCATCAAAGGTTTCGATTTGATCGGTTACAACCGAAGCGGCGCCTTTACGCATAGCTAAAAACATGTCGCCATCAGGGACAAACGCCAGTCTTTGACGCCATGGGCGGTAGTTGGGGGTAAAATGCGGATCAATTTCAAAATCATCGCCCAGATATTTCCGGGCGGCCTTCAACAGATCCTCTTTCAGCGCTTCCGGCTCTTCAAAAGACCGTTTTGTCGTGACCTGCTGTTCCTTGAGTACCTTGCGGCGGGCAATTTCATGGATCCATTCATCGGGTACTTCCAACTCTCTGAGGGCATCAACCAGATCATCACTATTTGGTCTTGCTGCAAAGTAGGTTGGGGACCTTTGAAGCATTGTGATGTGCCTGGTTTTCTTTGCCATAGCGGGGATGAGTGTCGCGGCGGTAGCGCCCGATCCAATGACAACGACCTCTTTGTCCGTGTAATCCAGATCTTCAGGCCAGTTTTGGGGGTGAACGATGGTACCTTTAAATTGATCCGCACCGGGATAGTCGGGAAGATAGCCTTGGGAATGGCGGTAATACCCCTGACACATCCAAATGAAATTGCATTTAAAGGTTTGCAGCTCACCATCACCGGTTTTCACCTGAAGTGTCCAGGTTTTATCGTTCGTGTCCCAGCTTGCGCTTAGCACCTGATGATTGTAGCGAATATGGCGGCGAATATCATGCTCATCAAGGCATTCGTCCAGATAGTTCAGGATCTCACCGGCTGTCGCGATCGGCGGCCCTGACCATGGTTTCCACTTGTAGCCAAAGGTATAAAGATCGCTATCTGAACGGATGCCCGGGTATTTGTGGGTGTGCCAGGTGCCGCCAAAGGCTTCTTGTGTCTCCAGTACGGTAAAGCTTTTACCAGGGCATTCATTTTGCAGGTGATACACTGCATTAATACCGGAAATGCCCGCTCCGACGATAATGACGTCAAAATGTGGAATGTCTTCTGTTGCAGTTGTCCTGCTTATTGATTGTGTATTCAATTTTAGCTCCCCTGATCGCCAATGCGATTTCTATTTTTGTTAAGGACAGCATAAAGTAGAATAAAGTGGGATCAAGTTGGAATGGGCGGTTGGGTATAAAAAAAAGGGCCCCTGAAATTAACAGAGACCCTTTTTGTTGGGAGTTCAGCCGATTTAAGCTGACTTTACCTGATCGAGGAAACCTCTAATTTCAGATTCAAAATTACCTGTAACCATCTTCATCATCTCTGCCGTATCTTTCAGCATTGAAGAGGTGGAGGTTGTGGTCTCGGCACCGCTTCGAATTTCCTGAACGCTTTGCGATACCTCGTTGGCTCCGCTGGCGGCTTGTTGAACATTCATGGAAATTTCACCAGTTGCGGCGCTTTGCTCTTCGATCGCAGAGGAAATTCCAGTCGTAATATTACTAATTTCATGAATAATTTTACCAATTTCAGTCATGGCTTCGACAACTTCCGAGGTGACATGTTGCATATCGGAAATTTGTACACTGATTTCTTCGGTCGCTTTTGCCGTTTGATTGGCCAAAGATTTAACTTCCGAAGCAACAACGGCAAAGCCTTTGCCCGCTTCACCGGCGCGAGCGGCTTCAATCGTTGCATTGAGGGCCAGCAAATTGGTTTGATTGGCAATGTCTTGAATTAAGTCGACAACCGTTTCAATTTTTTGTCCTGCTGCCGTCAGATCCTCTCCAAATTTTGTCGCTTTTTCCGCATCATTTACAGCCGTGGTTGTCACCGAGGCTGATTTGTGAATTTGAGAACTGATCTCCCTAATGGAACTGCTCAGTTCCTCCGTTGCGGAAGCGACAGAATTTACATTTGAAGACATCGTATCAGAACGTGTACTGACGTTGCCGGCCAGCATACCTGTGCTTTCTGCTTGCTGAGACATATCATTGGCAGCACGGTTAAGCTCTTCCGTTGCGTTATTCAGCGTACTCATATTTTCATTTACTTGGGCGTCAAATTGAGCAATGAGCTTGGTTAGCAGCTCCGCTTTGCGGGCCTGTTCAGCCATTGTGGCTTCGCGCTGCTCACTTTCTTTTCGTTCGCGCTCAATTTCTTCTTGTTGATGACGTTCTTTTTCCGCTTGAGCCGCTTCTTTGGCGCGTTCAGTTTCTTCGGATAAACGTTTGTTTTCTAGAAGATTTTCTTTGAAAATATTCATGGCCTTTGCCATGGCACCAATCTCATCAGAACGGTTAGTCGACGGGACATCGACGGTAAGATCTCCATCCGCAAGTTCAGACATCGTATGTGTCATCCGGCCGATCAATCCTGCCAGTCCACGTGAAAGCATTATTGAAATACCAATCATTAAAATGGCTGCAACGACAATAGCGGCAAGGATAGCGCTTCCGATATTTTTCGTAACCGTTTTAGATTCTACGCTAGCCTGTTCCGTTATCTTTACGTAGTAGTCACTTATTTGCGCATTGGCTTTAAGGACGTTTTCAAATCTTGTGTTTAACTCGTCTATTTTAGAGTTGACGGTTAGCCACGATGCAGAAAACTGTTTAAAAGCAGACTGATAGGTGTTCATTTTATCTGTAATGGATTGTTGAATATCCGCTGGAATTTGGCTTTCCTTGAGCAAAAGGCTGAATTCTTCCCCTCGCTTCGCTACTCGTGCAATATATTTTGGATCAGAGCGAAGCATGAAATCTTTTTCATGGCGGCGCATCATCAACATTTTAACAGTCAGTGGATCATTATTCAGCTTATCTAGTATGCCCTCGACTTCGCGCACAGCAGTTCGCAGACGATCCTGAAGTCCGTCGTTTTCAGTCACCCCGAGTTCAATGATCTGATCTTGGACTATTTTGAACTGTTCTTTATAGCTCGCTAAAGCACTTTCAAGGTTTTGAAGTAAGTTGCTTCCGTCTTGAGAGGTATTCGCGGCTTTAAGCTTTTCAATTTGCTCAACGAGAAGGCGGAGTTCTTCTTCAAACCCTTGCTTTGACACATCAGTTTTAAGAGAAATAAAGTCTTTCTCATATGCATGAGCTGTCAGGACATGAAAATTGATATCTCTTGAAACATCATAATTTTCGCGTGATGAAAGATAAGAACCGACAACATCAGCGTTTTTGCTGCTGCCCGTAAAGAAAATAGTGGCGATGATAATCAACCCTATTATCGTCGCCACAACGGGGACCATGAGTTGAATTTTAAATGGAAATTTAGCGAACATATGTTTTACCTGACTGGGGATTTGAATTCGTCAGCACCATAGATCGGAATATATTTAATATTTATTAAAAAATAATATTCTAATATTGTTTCGAGCCAGCAAACGTAAAAATCCACACGAATGCTATAAAACAGCCGATTAGCAGATACGCTGGGTTTAGAATGTGCATGTAATTTAAAGTGGCGGAAGGTCGGGGATTCGAACCCCGGAAGGGCTTGCACCCTTGCTGGTTTTCAAGACCAGTGCATTCAACCGCTCTGCCAACCTTCCGCAATTTTGGAGTCGTTTAAAACTCCTGACCGGTACATATCGCCCGGCAATGACGTTCGTTTAAAGTTACTCCCCTCGACTGTCAATAGCTTTGATCGACAATTTTCATAAAAGATTTGCTGAAACATGGCGGAAACAAGGCAAACTGCCTTTTCTGGTTAAATTTACACAATTCTTAACTGCAAGGCATTGCACCCGTTCATTGCCTGTGGCAAAAAGAAACATCGGCATTAAAGGTGTGGGGAATGATTAAAATTTCTAGGCAATTGATTAAAGTTTTAGGGGCGTGTGTTGTAATCTTATCAATCAGCTCAACGGCCTATGCGCAAAAGAAAGAATTCGGGATTTGGCTGGAAGAGCTGAAAACGGAAGCTTTGCAAAAGGGGATTAATCCCTCGATTGTAAATGAAGCCTTTGCCAATGTTAAATTCAAAGAGAAAATCATTTCGCTGGATCGCAAACAGCCGGAAGTCACCCAGACGTTTCAGCAGTATATGGCAGGCCGATTGCCAAAATCCCTTGTCGATCAGGGAAAAGCGCGCTTGCGCGAAAATCGAGAGATTTTAGAAATTGTTGGCCAGAAATATGGTGTGCAACCAAGGTTTATTGTCGCCCTTTGGGGCGTTGAAACCCGATTTGGTAAATACACAGGTGGGTTTAATGTGGTCGAAGCGTTGACGACCCTTGCTTATGATAATCGCCGCGCCGACTATTTCCGGGGTGAATTGATGATCGCCCTGCAGATTTTGAATGAAAATCATATTAGCGTTAAAGATATGAAGGGGTCATGGGCTGGCGCGATGGGGCAGGCCCAGTTTATGCCGTCCAGCTTTATCAATTTCTCTGTTGATCAGAATGGAGATGGGCGCCGGGATATTTGGACAACCAAAGCAGACGTTTTCGCATCTGCCGCAAATTATTTGGCAAAATCAGGCTGGATTGATGATCAGACCTGGGGGCGTGAAGTTAAGCTTCCCAAAGGATTTGATCTGTCGCTTGTGGATTTGGATATCCGCCATCCGATGCAGTTCTGGCAAGATCTGGGCGTGAGACGCGCCGATGGAACGGATTTGCCTACGCGACAACTGGAAGGCTCGCTAGTGCAGCCAAAAGGGGGAAATGGGCAGACTTTCCTTGTCTATAATAATTACAGAACTATTCTGAAGTGGAACAGGTCAACCTATTTCGCGATGTCTGTTGGGCATCTCGCTGACTTGATTGCGCAATAAAAGGGTAAATTGCATGAAATGCGTCGTGAAAAGATTTTATACACAACGAAGCTTATTACTTGCGAGTGGTATGTCGGCGTTTTTCCTGCTGACAGGTTGTGCTGAAGTCAATTTACTGGGGCACGCGGCGTCTAAAGTCAACGACATGAACCGTCCGAGCCAAGATGTCGCCGCCATTCGTGCCAATCGGAAAATTGGTAAACCCTACCAAATCGAAGGCATCTGGTACTATCCCAAAGATGAACCGGCTTATAGTGAGACCGGTCTTGCATCTTGGTATGGGGATCCTTTCCATGGCCGTAAAACGGCAAATGGTGAAACCTATGATATGAACCAGTTGACAGCCGCCCATAAGACGCTGCCGATGCCAACGGATGTTCGGGTAACAAATTTGGAGAATGGGCGTTCCATCGTTGTAACAATCAATGATCGCGGCCCCTTTGTTCATGGACGTATTATTGATTTATCGCGCCGGGCAGCCCAGCTTCTGGGCGTAATTCGCAATGGAACGGCCAAGGTTCGCGTTGAAAGCATTTTGGCGGAACAGGGAGATGTTCGATATCTCGCAAAGGCAGAGACGGCTCCTCAAGAGCGTACGGTTGAGGCAGCAGCACCTGTTAAAGGACCCATTAAGTCCGCCGCACTTGCTCCGCCTTCAAGTGTCAGTGTCGCGCCAAAACCAAAGACCACAGAAAAGATTGAACCTGTTGATGCCAAAGTCGGGCAGAAACAGGTTGCGAATGCAAAGCCAATCGTGACGCAGAAGCCGGTCCAGGCCACTGAAATTTATATTCAGGCCGGGGCGTTTATTGATTTTGACAATGCCAATAAACTGAGCGCCCGTTTGTCCCCGTTAGGGGCGGCGAAAGTTTATCAGGTTCTTGTCAACGGACAGGATTTCTATAGGGTTCGCCTTGGTCCGGTGTATGATGTGGCCGAAGCCGATCAGTTGCTCGCGAAATTGATCAACAATGGACATACCAGTGCCCGTATTGTTATTGAATAAATCAATGACAGGAAATTGCTGCTGCCTTATTTAATGCATCATTTGCCTTTATCACGATTGAAACATTAAACGAGATCACTCTTACAAGCGAAAAATGTTGGGAAGCGTTTTGATTTCATACATTAAAAAAACTCCGATAATTAAAGCAACGATATCCGCTTTGCTATTGACCTTTGCCTTCGCCACGTCAGCGATGGCACTTGAAACTCCTGCAAAGCAGGCCATTTTGATCGACTATAATACGGGCGCCGTTTTATTTCAGAAAAATGCTGATGAGCTGATGCCCCCGGCTTCAATGAGTAAGTTGATGACCGTTACCATGATTATGGAACGTCTCAAAGATGGCTCATTGAAGATGGAAGATACGTTTCCGGTTAGTGAACGTGCCTGGCGCAAAGGCGGATCCAAAATGTTTGTTGAGGTTGGCAAGCGTGTAAAGGTTTCTGACCTGCTTCGCGGCATTATTGTTCAATCAGGGAATGATGCCTGTATTGTTGTTGCCGAAGCGCTTGGGGGTTCCGAAGAGGGATTTGCCCAACTCATGACGGAGCGGGCGCGGGAAATAGGGCTGACACACAGCACATTTAGAAATGCGACAGGTTGGCCGGACCCGAACCATCAAATGACGGCCCATGATCTGTCCCGGTTAGCGACCTACATTATTAAAAACTTCCCTGAATATTATAGTATTTTCAGCGAAAAAAGTTTTACATATTCCAAAATTAAGCAGGGAAACCGCAATCCGCTTCTATATAGCAATTCCGGCGCAGACGGTCTTAAAACCGGGCATACTGAAGATTCCGGTTATGGATTGGTCGGTTCTGCAAAGCGGGGGGATCGCCGCCTGATTGTGGTCGTGAACGGACTTGGCAGCGCGAAAGAGCGTGGGCGCGAGTCTGAGCGGATCATGGAATGGGGCTTTCGGGAATTTGACAACTACGCACTTTTCAAAAAAGGGCAGGAAGTTGCCAAAGCTCAAGTATGGCTTGGAGCACAGGATCTTGTTCCTCTGTTAATTGATCAGGATTTGACGGTAACCATGTCCCGCAAAGACCGCAGATCCATGGAAGTAAAACTTGTCTATAACGAACCAATTCCGGCACCGATTATTAAAGGGTCGCCTATCGCCCGTCTGGTCATAACGACTCCTGAAATGGATCCCATTGAAATTCCACTGCTCGCCGCAGAAAATGTGGAACGTCCGGGTATGTTTAAACGGGTAACCTCAGCGATCAAATATGTGCTCTTTGGAGCTTCGGCTCATTAAAACGGAGACAAGTATGGGTACGGTCGGTGGCCGCTTTGTAACATTTGAAGGCGGTGACGGTTCGGGGAAATCAACCCAAGCCCGTCAGCTCGCAAACTTTCTTACCGAGCGGGGGGAGGACGTTGTTCTCACGCGGGAGCCGGGCGGTGCGCCGGGCGCTGATGAAATTCGAAAGCTGATTTTAACCGGAGATCCGGATCGCTGGGACGGCGCGGAAGAGACTTTGCTGTTTTATACGGCACGTCTTAATCATATGCGGTTGACTGTGAAACCGGCTTTGGCAGCAGGCAAGTGGGTTATTTCGGATCGATTTGCCGACTCCACCATGGCCTATCAAGGTTATGGTAATCAGCATGGACCCGAAAATGTTCAAAAAATACATGATGTTACCGTTGGATCTTTCGAGCCTGATTTAACATTTATATTGGATATTGATGTGAATGTCGGGTTGGCCCGAACGCAGGGTCGGGACCATGACGAAGACCGGTTTGAACGTATGAAAATCGAATTTCACGAGCGGATGCGGGCAGGGTTTTTGGAAATTGCCCAAGCAAATAAGCATCGGTGTCTGGTGATAAATGCCGAAAGAGATCCCGAGTTAATTCAAGCGGATTTGCAAGGTGCACTTTTAGATTGGTTTAAGTTGTGAGCGACATCCCGGCTGTAGATGCTCTGGAAGATATTCCTCATCCAAAAGAGTGTGGAAATCTAATCGGCCATGAAGGCGCCGAAGCAGAATTTCTGGACAGCTTTAACGGCGGCCGGTTTCATCATGCTTGGTTGATCACTGGTGTGTCGGGAGTGGGCAAGGCGTCTTTTGCCTATCGTGCGACAAAATTTATCTTATCGCAGGCAGGGGGTGGGGGCCTTTTTGGGCTTCCTGACAGCATGGATGTCGATCCCGGCCATCATGCGGTCTCCTTAATCAATGCGGGGGCGCATCCGGGCCTGACAATTTTAAGACGCCAATATGACGACAAAGGCAAGAAATTCTACAAAAACATCCGGATAGACGATGTTCGTGGATTGAATGATTTCTTTGGAATGACCTCCAGCGATGGGGGCTGGCGTGTCGTAATCGTCGATGCGGCTGATGATTTGAATATTAACGCTGCCAATGCGTTGTTGAAGATTTTGGAAGAGCCGCCAAAGAAAACGATTTTCTTTTTATTGTCGCATTCCCCAGCAGCCTTATTGCCAACCATTCGCTCCAGATGCAGGCGGCTGTCCTTAAAACCGTTAAGCAGCGAGCAGGTCGCCGATGTTGTGCGGCCATTGGCTCCAGATCTGGATGCTCCTTCACTAGATGCGCTGACCTTCATTGCGGAGGGAAGTCCCGGTAAAGCCCTGGCACTTTATAAGTCTGGTGGTCTGGAAGCCTTTTTAGGGGTTTTAGAGCTATTTGATAGTTATCCTCGGTATGATCCTGAAAAATTGCATGGTCTTGCTGATCTTGCTGCGAAAAAAGAGTCAGAAGCTTTGTATCGGGTACTTTGTGAGCTTATTCCCTGGTGGCTGTCCCGATTTGTGCGATCCATCAGCATGGGCGTAAATAATGTTACTCTGATTGAGGGGGAAGCGGCGATTATGCAGAAGCTTGCCGATCAACAGCCTCTTTCCTTTTGGGTGGAAATGTGGGAAAAAACGAACCAGCTAATTGAGCGGGCAGATACTGTCAATCTGGACAGAAAACAGGTAATCCTCAATCTGTTTTTAATGCCCACATTAAAAAAATAACCAGATCAAGGGTTTAACCATGTTAGTTGACAGCCACTGTCATTTGAATTTTGAACAGTTATCCTCCCAACTTGATGATGTCGTCCGGCGGGCGGAGCTTGCCAATGTCGGACATATGTTGACGATTGGAACCAAGCTCAGGGAATTTGATGCTGTTCGCAAAATTGCAGAACAATATGACAATATCCATTGCTCTGTTGGTATTCATCCTCATGAAGCTGAAGAAGAGGGGGCTGACGTTACCGTTGAGACGTTACTTGAACTGGCGAGTCACCCTAAAGTTGTTGCGATTGGCGAGACTGGTTTAGATTATTTCTATGAGCATTCCCCAAGAGAGGTACAGAAAACGTCTTTTCGCGTTCATATCGAAGCGGCCCGAAAATCAGGTCTTCCCTTGATTGTTCATACCCGAAATGCAGATCAGGATACGATTGATATTTTGACAGAGGAATATCAAAAAGGTCCTTTTACTGGTGTTATCCATTGCTTCAGCTCTGGCTGGGAAGTTGCTGAAAAATCAATGGAAATTGGGTTTTATATTTCGATTTCCGGTATTGTAACCTTTAAGGCCGCTGCTGATTTACAGGATCATGTTCGAAAACTTCCCTTAGGGAAATTGTTGGTAGAGACAGATAGCCCCTATCTGGCGCCGGTTCCAAATCGGGGAAAAACCAATGAGCCTTCCTTCGTAGCGCATACGGCGGCGAAAGTCGCGGAGCTTGTGGGGGTTAGCGATGAAGAGTTGGAAGTCGCAACCACGAATAATTTCTTTAATCTGTTTAACAAAATCCAGCGAGTAGCGTCATGAAAGTTACGATATTAGGCTGTGGAACATCCGGTGGGGTGCCGCGCATTGGCAATCATTGGGGCGCCTGTGATCCTAATGAGCCCAAGAACCGTCGGCGGCGCTGTAGTATTTTGGTTGAGGATGCTGGATCGCGCGTTTTGATCGATACATCACCCGATATTCGGGAACAGTTGCTCGATGCAAATGTCGGCGACCTTGATGGTGTTGTCTGGACCCATGAACATGCGGATCAGTGCCACGGTATAGATGAACTGCGTGTCATCGCCATACATAACCGCAAACGTGTGGACGTGTGGGGGGATGAGCCCACATTGCGTGTTCTCAAGCAGCGTTTCGATTATTGTTTCAAACAACTGGAAGGGAGCCCTTATCCGGCGATCCTGACGGAACATTTAATCGAAGGGCCTTTTAAGGTTGGCAATATCGATTTTATTCCTTTTGAGCAGGATCATGGGTCAATCCATAGTCTGGGCTTTCGCATGGGGAAAATTGGCTATTCAAATGATCTGGTCAATTTGGATGACCGCGGTTTTGAAATTCTGGAAGGTGTCGACACCTGGATTGTTGATGCCATGCGATATGATCCACATCCAACCCATGTGAATTTGGAAACCGCGTTGAAATGGATCGCACGCTTAAAGCCAAGGCGGGCGATTTTGACGAATATGCATGTGGACCTAGATTATCAAACCTTGATTAAGGAACTCCCTGACGGGATTGAACCTGCATATGATGGAATGGAAGTAATTGTTTGATAAATGGACTTAATTTCTATTCGAAAAGCGAATATTTCTGATATTCCGCCGGTTCTTGTGTTGATCGCAGATGATCAACTTGGCGAGACGCGTGAAAATTTAAAGCATCCACTTCCTTTGGTGTATCGGCAGGCTTTTGAGCGAATTGAAAGTCAGGCAGGAAATGACATCTTCGTCGCCACATTAGACAGGGAAATTGTCGGATGTATGCAATTGACCCTGATCCCGGGGCTGTCGCGCAAAGGCATGACCCGTCTGCAAATTGAAACCGTGCGGGTCGCTCGGGCTTACCGTTCAAAAGGGTTTGGGCGGCAGATGATGAAATATGCAATCGATTATGCCAAAACATCCGGGTGTGGCCTGGTGCAACTCACAACAGATAACAGCCGTGAAGATGCCCATCGGTTTTATAAACGGTTGGGCTTCAAGGATACGCATGTTGGTATGAAACTTGATCTGCTCCGGGAAAAATAAGTAAACTTCAATGTTCCCGTTTGTAGATAATGCGTAATGCCGTTACAAATTAGAAAAAGGGAGAATTGAAAATGAAAACAAAAATCACAGAACTCTTTGGTATTCAGCATCCAATCATTCAGGGCGGTATGCATTATGTTGGTTTTGCTGAATTGGCGGCAGCGGTCTCCAATGCAGGTGGTTTGGGTATAATCACCGGCTTAACGCAGAAAACACCCGCTGACCTTGCAAACGAAATTGCCCGCTGCAATGAAATGACTGATAAGCCATTTGGCGTAAATTTGACCTTCTTGCCGGGTTTCACGGCTCCGCCGTATCCTGAATATATCAAGGCAATTATTGACGGCGGCGTAAAAATTGTAGAGACGGCAGGAAGAAGCCCTGAAGCCTATATGCCTGCTTTAAAAGATGCAGGGATTAAAGTTATCCATAAATGCACATCAGTACGGCACTCGCTTAAAGCTGAGAAAATCGGATGTGACGCTGTTAGTGTCGATGGTTTTGAATGTGGGGGACATCCGGGGGAAGATGATATCCCTAACATGATCCTTTTGCCGCGTGCTGCCGAAGAGTTGTCCATTCCATTTGTCGCGTCTGGTGGTATGGGAAATGGCAAACAGTTGGCGGCGGCGCTTGCGTTGGGCGCAGATGGCATAAATATGGGAACCCGGTTTATTGCGACCAAAGAGGCCCCGGTGCATCAAAATGTAAAAGATGCCCTGATTGCCGCCACAGAGCTTGATACACGGCTGATTATGCGGCCGCTTCGCAATACTGAGCGGGTGCTCAATAATGATGCTGTGCAAAAGATTATTGCGATGGAGCAGGGCAAAGGGGAGGCACTTTCCATCGATGATATCAAAGAACTGGTCGGCGGCGTTTATCCAAAAGTCATGCAAGATGGCGATATGGAAGCGGGGGCCTGGAGCTGCGGTATGGTGGCTGGTCTCATCCATGATATTCCGACCTGCCAGGACCTTATTGATGGCATCATGAAAGAGGCGACAGATATCATCAATTCGCGTCTTCGGGCCTTTGTCAGTTAAGCTCTAGATCCCAACAGGATATTTTAACAGTATTGAAGAGCAGCAAGTGAACTGCTCTTCAATACTGACGCTAGATTAGGTGCGTATCTACTAAATTTTCAGCCGGGATATGTAATGACTTTTGTCCTTACTAAAACTAATGCATTGACCAGAAAGACGTTTTGGAAATTTGACGTCAAAATCTAAATTTTTACACAAATAATCAATAGCTTAGACGCAATTTATTCAATTAGGTCTTAGGTGTTTTGGCACCTCGCCTAATAGGAATTATTATGCCTTTGAAATATGGTCTGCGACTAATTTTGGATCCTGCATAGGAATGAAATGTGTCAGCTCCGGAAGATATATATCGGTCCCATTGGCGAACTGCTGCGCAAGCTCGGGCCAGGTGGGTGACGCGAGAAAATCGACCTTATCTGTGTTTTGACGTTCGGGCTGGGATGCGCGCAGCACTTTGACCGGTATTTCAATTGCCGACAGCTTATCCGCCAGATTAACAGAATGATGGCTCATATAGATTGAGGTTTCGGTTTCGGGTGAGCAGCAGAGTTCATATCCACCGCCATCTGTCGTTTCACAAACCCCGTATTTGCAGTAATCCTCCATGACTTTAGCTTGCCAAAGAGAGTAGGGGCTACGGTCCTTGTAACGCGTAAACATATCCTCCCAACCGGAGAAGTCATTGCGGCGTTTGGACATGGGATTGTCTTTGGGATCGCCTTTTTCAAAATCAGAAATATGGTCGTAACGTGAGGGTTCAAACATCACAGGATCTATTAAAATAGCCCGTTTAAAACGGTCCGGCATGGCACTGATAGCCTGAACAACCATATGCGCGCCTACAGAGTGGCCAGTGACAATTATGTCTTTAAGATCAATTAATTGTATGAAGTTGATCAAGTCATTTCCCAATGTAGACCAGGTCTTGATATGGCCTTTAAATTTGGTTTGGCCGTGACCACGGCTATCCACTGCGATGATACGGTGGCCAGTGGGAAGATGTTGAATGACTTCATCCCAAACGCGGGCATTCATACCGGTTGCATGAACAAGTAAGATAACAGGGTCGGAAGGGTTTCCCCATTCATAATAGGACATTTGAATATCATCGAGGGGGGCAAATTTATGGGTTGGCTGCATGGTTCTCTCTTGTTTTTTAACAAGGATAAGTGGTGGTTTCGCTTGCTGCAACTACAAAGAGGCGCAAGGTGGATTGTCGCGGTGTAAATGATGTCCTGTCTTTTGCATTGCGAAAGCGGTTAAGCTTTCTTAAGTTTAGAGTGGCGCTTTTTGATATAAAAAACAGATCTGGATAAGATGACAAAAAAATTACAGGAAAACGTGAAATTCACACATGGCCCGGCAATGGAAAATCGAATTGCAATGGCGCCAATCACGAACTGGCAAAGCCATGATGACGGCACTTTGTCTGATGAGGAATATAAGTGGCTCGTCATGCGGTCAAACGCGCAGTTTGGGCTGACCATGACTTGCGGTGCGTTTACGGAATTGAACGGCAAAGGATTTCCGGGACAATTGGGTATTCATAATGACGACATGTTGCCTGGATTAACTCGGTTTGCTAAGGGATTGAAAGAAAAGGGTTCTGTTGCCATTCTTCAGTTAATCCATGGCGGCATGCGGGCACCAGAAGAGCTTACGGGAATGCAGCCCGTATCTGCCAGTGATCAGGAAAAATTTAACGCAAGGGCATTGACGACAGCTGAAGTGGAAAATGTCATTGAAAACTATATTCAGGCCGCTGAACGTGCTGAAAAAGCGGGATTTGATGGTGTGGAAGTTCATGGGGCACATGGATATCTTTTGTGTCAAATGCTGAGCCCAACATTAAATCAGCGTGACGATAAATACGGTGGCTCACTTGAAAATCGTTCAAGGATCATTTTTGATATTGTGAGCGGCATCCGTCAAAGATGCCATAAGGATTTCAATGTCAGCGTTCGTTTATCACCGGAACGGTTTGGCATGAAGCTGGGTGAAGTTATCGAGGTAGCCCGAAAATTGCTCTCTGAAGGTCAAATTGATTTCCTTGATATGTCGCTTTGGGATTTCAAGAAAGAGCCTGAAGAAGACGAATTTAAAGGCCGGACTTTGATGAGTTACTTCACCGAGCTTGATCGCGGCGATGTAAAGCTTGGAGTGGCGGGTAAAATAATGAGCAGTTCAGATGTAGAGCTTGCAATTGATCAGGGTGCTGATTTCGTTCTTATTGGCCGCGGTGGTATTTTGCATCATGATTTTGCAAAACAGGTGCTGGAAACAACAGACTTCAATTCAATCTCATTGCCTGTAACCAAAGAGCATTTACAAGGCGAAGGTCTCAGCGATGCTTTTGTGAAGTACATGTCTAGCTGGGATGGTTTCGTCGCAGCTTGAATGTTCAGGGTAATTGATATTAAAGCAGCGTCGAAACACGCTGCTTTTTTATTTATGTATATCAATATGGTAGCGTTGCTTGTTGGGTTTGTTTCTTAGGATATATAATTAATGATTTTCCATAATATATATTATGCGCAAAAATGATGTACACAATAATTGACAGTTCCCTCCCTTTAAATCCATTCTAACTCTCAGATGCTGCTCCTTACTGTCCATGTGGAATTCATATGACATCAACCACTACAAACCACACTCTTGCGACACCTTTGACAAGCGTTGCAAACTTTGGATATCCGATTGAGGATAATATTGATGCTTATCTGGATTTGCTTTATCAAGCGAAACTTCTTGAAACGCTGAAAGCTGGATATCCGGGAAAGGATATCATGCACAATCTTGCCGATGTCTATGCTCACATCTCTGAGCAAATTTTTTGGGAAGAGAACGAGCGTTTTGAAGAGGTGCTTGCCGCCTTCCCTCTTTTTGTCGACCATATTCTCCAGACCGAACTTGACGTTGTTGACCTATCGAGACTTTCTGAAGTGATTAGCGACTTTTATGAGGATGGTCCCAACAGTAATGGGCCTGACCATCTGACGGATTTGCAGGACGCAATTCAAAAACTTGAGGCTATCTTTAAAGATGAAGCCTATAAAACGGCGATTTATAGCGCTCTTGAGGATAAATCCAGAGGAGATTTCTTTGAGCTGATTGCGATGGCAAATTGGTGCTACGATGAAAATACTTTCGAGCTTTATTTCAGTTATGCCCAGCATCAGCCCGCTCAAACGCTGTTTTATTCGCATTGGCTGATAGATGTGAATGACGATCAGGTCCGGCGATTTATCTCATGGGCCCGCACCTACATGCCCGCTAACAGGCTCACGGAGCCATTGGCGCGGACTTACGAGTTTAATGTCGATGAAAGGGCTGTACTTGAACGTGTTTTGTCGAGCGCAGACAACATATTAGGAAGCATGCAGGACAAGCTTGATTTCATCATTTGGGGGCTTTCATCAACTCAACATGTGGTGGCATCCAGTGCGGCATGGCTTTTGGAAGATATACCGGTATCCCAGTGGCCCGATGGTAGCCCTGAAATTATTCAGGAATTGTTTGAAACAGCAGAACCGTGGTGGACATCGTGGAACCGAAAAGAACGTAAATACAGCACAACGGTTAAGGAAAGGCTTATGGAGCTGTTAAGGCAAGCAAGCCCTTAAGCCAGCTCCCTGTACTCTGGAAACTCTTTTATCTTTGACAAAATATACTCAGATCTTTCTTGTGCTGGCGATTGAGGAACTTCAATCAGGTTATAGTCAAGTTCCTGATATATGGTGCGCAATGATTGGCCAAACGCTTCTGCCTCTTGATATGACATCGTTCTTTCATCATCAGTTTGGTAAATCTCTTCCCAGCCTGCTGTAATGAAAACATATTTGTTGTATCGATACGCTTGCGCCGCTTGTTTTACAAAATTTAAGTCGAGATTAAATAAAGAGGCATAAGCAATCATATCAGGTACACCCCGATCGAACAGAACAGGTTTGTCTGTATTTTTATGCTTGTTATAAAAATAAAGAGAACGGGACAGCATTAGTTCAGTGAATAACTGTGGGTCATTCTCCGGTACGCCGTTCCCGGCAAAAAGCCGCTGCTCAGCCAATATCTGTCTGGCGGGTTCATCAACAATATTGAAACCCTTGAGCTTCAGGGATTCAACTATTGTTGTTTTGCCGCTCCCCATTGCTCCGGTCAGAATAAATAAATTTGATGTCATAATATGAGATGTTACCAGGGATGGATTTCACCATTCCATTTGTAAAAACTTCCAGTTTTATCCAAGCTCATGTTCTGGATTACATTAAACAGACCCGCCGCACTTTCTTGTGGGGTTATATCTGCGCTGCTCCCGCCCATATCCGTTTGAACCCAACCCGGATGTGCAACGGCTAGTGTGATCCCTTCACTCTTCAAATCGATAGCGAGACCCTGCATGCCTTTGTTGACGGCCGCTTTTGACGCGCAATATGCGTAAGCGCCGCCAACATTACGGGCAAGCGCTCCCATTTGACTGGAAATTGTGAGTACTTTGGCATCTGGCGCTGATTTGAGATTGGAATACAGGGCTTTGATCATTCTAAAAGGCGCCACAGAGTTAATGTTAAAAGACTGCATCCAATCTTCAAAATCGGCGTCCAGAAGCCCTTTACCCTTATCCAGATAAACCCCTGCGTTATTTACGAGGATATCGATGTCCTGATCCTTCAACAGATTGGCCAACGCAGCGACGGAGGCCGCATTTGTCACATCCAGTGGATAGATATCCAGTCGACCAGGTTCCTGTGACTCCGCCAGTTCATTAAGGTCTGTTGCCGTATCCCGATCGCGGCAACATGCAATGACGTGATAGTCACTGGTGTCGATGAATTTACGTGTCAGCTCTAATCCGATCCCACGATTTGCACCCGTTATCAATACAGTTTTCACGTCAAAAATTCCTTATATCTATATGTAATTATTTGTTTTTATTAAAAATAATATCATCAATATCGTTGCTATCTTCCAGATCAAGAAGCTCCTGTGCCAACCCATAATCAAACCCATTTCGAACCAGTGACATGAGTTCTTTTTCCCGGCGAACACTGCGTTCGGGCGTTTCCTTGTAAGGACCAAATCGCCGGCGACGAATAAATTTTGCGGCCCCTACCCGATCCGAATGGCCTTCGGTTGTGGCCAGCTCATCAATCGCCTGATCTTTTTGATTATCTGTTATTCCCAAGGAATAGAGTTTGCCTTCGATCTGACGAAAAGACTTTCCCTGTCGTGCCATTGAGCGGGCTTTGCTTTCCGCATATTGCTGATCGTTCAAAATACCCATCTTTTCAAGTTTGGTAATTAACGTGTCTATTTGCGCAGAAATCGTCTCAACATCGTGACCGTAAATAGAAATCGCTTCACGGTTTTTGGTCAACAAATGTCGCTTTAATTTATGGGTTGTTGCTGAAAATCGATCGAGATACCGTAGGGCCTGCTCCCGTAGAAGCGAAGCTGTCACTTCTTTCGGGGGCTTTTTTTTCTTTGGTTTTTTTTTCGAATTTTCCTCATCAAACATAAAGTCATTTTATTCAAAAAAATGACTTGTTGGATAGAGGGAATTCGACATTTCGGGTAATTCGCACAAAATCATATCCTTGCTGTAGATATCCGGCGTATTGGATGCCAGCAAACTGCGTGGGGATATAGGTTTGCGTATAAAACCGCCAGCTTTGCCGAAATCTATTGCGAATACCAACCAGTATGGTTCGCGCGTTCTGATTGACAGAATAGTTGATGTTGGGTGTCAGATAACAGAAATTTGAGTTTCGATATCGATTTGGAAGAATTCGATTAATGACATCCAATCGCTTATCAGGCGGAATATGAACAATGATTGTCGGGTTGGTTGAGCTGATGGCGATTGTACATCCGCTAAGTTCCGGGGTGAAAAAGAACCGGGAAGCCTCACCCAAGACAATAATTGGCACATTATATGCGTTCATGGGGGCCCAGTATGCAGAAATTGGGGCTGAATGAGCGGATCGCAGAAATAATCCGTTATCCGGCCGATCAGCATAAGGCCCAAAAGTAACGATTGGCAGGGCATGGAACCTGCCTTCGCTGATATCCAGTGCCCGTTTTGAATACAATGGGCTGAAGTTATAGTCATTCGCAACTTTGTGCCTCAGGTTCCGATCTCCCCCGGGTAATAGGATGAGATTCTGCGATAGGAAATTGAGGGGGTTGCGAATAAAGCGTGTATTCAGACCTGCAGACATGGGTTAAATCCCGCCGGAGACAAATTGCTGGCTCATCGTTTTATTGATCTTCATTTGAGATGATCCAGTTTTTAATTTTACTCCATGTGAAAAAGCATAAATGGGTTATACCAGTGGCATTTCTTTTGGCTTTGTATTCGGGCGTAATAAAAAGACCGGTATCGTAGCCCTGTGCATAAAAATCCCAATGATCCCCAATTTGCCGGATGCCGATTAGATTTGTATTTTGAGCTTCTTTGCCGTTGAATTCTGAATATTGCGGCAAACTGATTTTCTGATATGGGGCATCCCCGAAACATTCAGTGATCTTTCTTTGTCTCGTCTGATCACTCGCTTCGCCGGACATATGCAACATGCGAAACGGACTGGCGCCGGGCATGGATGTGTATATTTCACAGCCAGACAGTGTGTGGGTGAATACAAAATCAGCCCCCTGCCCTAAAGTTCTGTAATGCCCCGTGGATTCAGAAAATGGGACATAATAAATTCTAATTCCCCCGTTTTGTTGGGTTGGTCTAAAATTGCCGCTATATGCGTTCCGTGTGCGCTTGCAAAATTTGATTTCAACGGCGTGCATATTTTTTAGCATTTTTAATCGTGGAGTTAGCCGTTTAACGACCACGGGATCGGTAATCTCCTTGCGGATATATTCAAAGTCTATCAGAACTTCTGCCGGTAAATTTCTGATGGGACGTTCGGTTTCAAGGCGGTTTTTTAGAATCAGGTGATGTTTGAAAAATCGTTTTGGATTTTGCCTAAAGGCATCGTTTAGTTCCCGGCTCATTATCACCTCCATTTTTACTGCAGAGGAATAGACGCTTACAAAATCTGATGGTGAATTTTTCTATTCAGCGGTTTGCGGAATTTCGCTGACACGATAAACTGGGAGAAATACCCAAGTTCATTTCAGAAAAGTTAGTTTTCCATGTCCCATAACCACCCGATCGAAAAATTACTCGCTATTATGTCAAAGCTTCGAGATCCTGATGGCGGCTGCCCTTGGGACTTAGAGCAAACATTTGAAACGATTGCGCCGCATACCGTTGAAGAAGCCTATGAAGTTGCGGAAGCAATTGCTGATAATGACATGGTGGAACTTAAATCCGAGCTGGGGGATTTGATGTTTCAGGTGGTTTTTTACGCGCAAATGGCCAAGGAAAATGGTGATTTTGACTTCAATGGGGTGATCGAGGCGATTAGTGAAAAGATGATCCATAGACATCCGCATGTTTTCGGCGATCGGCAGATTGCGACGGCAGATGCACAAACGGTCGCATGGGAAGAGACAAAGGCGGCTGAACGGGCGGCGAAGGCAAAAGGGAATATGAGCACTCCCTCGGCTCTTGATGGAGTGGCGAAAACACTCCCACCGATGACGCGGGCACTGAAGATACAAAATCGGGCGTCGCGGGTTGGCTTTGACTGGCAGGAGGTTGACCCTATCTATGACAAAATCGCGGAAGAGTTAAGTGAGTTGAAGCACGAAATTCATTCAAACGCACCCAAAGAGCGATTGCTAGATGAGTATGGAGATATTCTGTTTGCCGTTGTCAATTTGGGACGGCATTTGCAGCTCGACCCGGAAATGGCTCTCTCAAGTACAACTCGAAAATTCACACGCCGCTTTCAACAGATCGAAGAGCGACTCCAGAAAGTCGGAAAAAATATTGTCAGCAGTGACTTAGACGAAATGCATGAGATATGGAATGAGGTTAAAGCCGAAGAGAAGGTCTCCTAAAATCAGATGATTTAGGAGATCGAAACGGGCATTTTTTCCAATCGGCCGAGGTTTTCGGGTGAAAATTTGGCTTCGACAAGTATACCATCTTCACTGTCTGTCCGGCCAATTACCGTTGCGTGCCTGTAGATCCAGGAAAGGCTGGCGCCATCTTCAGGCTGCACCATGATTTTCAGGATTTTCTGATTGCGTGTGATAAGCTTTTCGACACGTTGCAGAAATGGATCGACCCCCTCACCTGTTATCGCGGACATTCCCAGAAGAACATCATTTCGGTCGCATTCATTTCGAACAAGTTCCCGCCTTTCTGTATCCAAAAGGTCGAGCTTGTTGAGAACTTCAATGTAACTGTCGCTATCTTCTGTATTGATGCCCAAGCGGTCCAGAACATCGAAAACATCCTGCTTCTGCGCTTCTGTATCAATATGGGTAATGTCGCGAACGTGAACAATCAGGTCGGCTTCCAGAACCTCTTCCAGTGTTGCTCTAAAGGCGGCAACAAGCTCTGTCGGAAGGTCGGAGATAAAACCGACGGTGTCGGACAAAATAACAACCTGACCGCCCGGTAATTGAATTTTTCGCATTGTCGGGTCAAGTGTTGCAAACAAAAGATCCTGTGCAAAAACATCTGAATCCGTCAATCGATTAAAGAGCGTTGACTTACCCGCATTCGTATAACCGACAAGGGCAACGATTGGATATGGAACCTTTTTACGTTTTGATCGGTGCAGTTCACGGGTTCTTACAACTGTTTCAAGTTGACGTTTTAGCTTAATGATCCGCTCATCGATCAACCGGCGGTCAATCTCTAGCTGCGACTCGCCCGGACCGCCAAGGAAACCCGCCCCGCCCCGTTGGCGTTCCAGATGGGTCCATGAACGAACGAGGCGTGTGCGTTGATAGGAGAGATGGGCCAGTTCGACTTGTAGAACACCCTCGCGGGTTTGGGCACGGTCTCCAAAAATTTCAAGAATAAGTCCTGTTCGGTCGACAACCTTGCATTCAATGCGTCGTTCGATGTTGCGTTGCTGGACCGGCGTTACCGGTCCATCAATAATAACAACGTCGATGTCAGATGCGTGAATGAAATCTTTGTATTCTTCAAGCTTACCTTCACCAAACAGCGTGCCGGGCTTTGGCGATGACAAAGGCACGACTTCGCTATGAACGACATCCAGTGATATAGCTGCAGTTAGTGAAACGGCTTCTTGAAGGCAGGCTTCTGGGTCACGACTTCCCTTCGAGGGACCCCTTTTTAAAAAAGGATGGAGAACCAGTGCTTTATCGCCGGAGCGCGGAGACCCGCGCTCGTTATCATTATCCATGAGTTACAGTTTAACTTTCAAACCTCAATTGAGGTAAATTACTGTGCGTTTGGATCATACAGTTGGATAGGTGTTGTCGGCATTACGGTCGAAATCGCATGCTTGTAAACCAACTGATCTTGTTTATCCCGACGCAGGGTTACGCAGAAATTGTCAAAAGCACTAATGGCGCCTTGCAATTTAACCCCGTTTACCAGAAATATGGTCACAGGCACGTTGTCTTTACGGACTTTGTTTAAAAATACGTCCTGAACGTTTAATGATTTCTCAGTGGCCATTTAACAGTCTCTTTCTTATATTTGAAATTAAATTTCCAACTTTTTAGCCAGATTCTAAAAAAATAAATGTGGCCGATATTTCAAAAGGCAAAAAGTTCCCCTCAGATAAAGTTCTCGCAGGAAAAATACAAGTCTTTTCAAACGAAATATCAAAAATAACTGAAGTTTCCTTTAAGATATACTAATTATTGAGCAATACTCCAAAATTTGACCAACTAATTGTTCATAAATTCCTTAAAAATTGTCCGTAAACCGTTTGAAATACTACCCGGTTTCCCGTTTCCAATCACTTTCCCATCAACTTCAACAACCGGTTGAACGTAGGATGAGCTGCTTGTTAAAAAGACTTCGCGGGCATTGCGCAGCTCGTCGACTGTAAACGCTCTGAGCTCTACTTTATAATCGCTTTGCTCCAGCAATTTCAGCAGGTCAGCCCGTGTGATACCGGCCAGAATTGAATTGCTGGTGGGCCGTGTAATCAAGGTGCCGTCTTTATCGACAATCCATGCATTAGTGGAGCTGCCTTCTGTGATAAAACCTTCTTCATCAACCTGAAAGGCTTCATATGCGCCACTCTCAACGGCTTTTTGCTTCGCAAGGACATTGGGCAACAAGGATACAGATTTAATATCGCGGCGTGTCCAGCGAATGTCGGGAACCGTAATAACGGCGACGCCTTTTTCTGCTTTCGCATCCAGTTTATCCAGTGACATTCTTTTTGCTGTCATGACAAACGAAGGGACCGCATCTTTTGGGAATGGATGATCGCGTGGGGCCACACCGCGCGTAATTTGCATATAGATTAGGCCCGTTTGAATGCCGTTTTGGCGGAGGACTTCGCGCATGACAAGTTTCATGGGGCCGCGTTTCATTGGTTCCTGAATTTGCAATTCATTCAAACTGCGCCACAAACGGTCCAGATGCCCCTCTTCGCCGATTAATTTGTTATCGACAATTGGAATCACCTCATAAACACCATCGGCAAACTGGTAGCCCCTATCTTCAATATGCACGGCTGCATCTAGATGTGGGATATATTGACCATTTACATAAGCAATTCGAGACATGAGACACCTATTAACGCTTCCAGAGCGCAGGATTAAAGAGAGCTAGGATGGCAAAAAACTCAAGCCGTCCGATTATCATTGTTAGGCACAATAGAATTTTTGCCATATCGGGTAAACCGCCATATGACGAAATTCCATCTGCAATTTCACTTTGTCCAACCATAAAGTAATCAATACCCGCCCCTGCGTTTGCAAGGTTGGCCGCCGCGATGGCAAGTGATCCTTCCACACCGATACCCGCCAGTGACAGGCAGAGTGATACCAAGAGTATGGAAAAGGCGTAAAAGGCGAACAAAGCCCAGGTTGATAGAATATGTTCCTTGGTAATTGAATCTTTGGCGTAGCGCATAACGACCACAGCATTTGGAAAACTGAGGTTTCGAACTTCTGCCACGATTAATTTAAACAGGATTGCGATCCGCATGAGCTTAAGTCCACCTGAGGTGGATCCAGTCGATCCGCCGATGGTCATCGCAATAAAAAGCAATAACAGCACGCCGGGCGGCCAGAAAATCTCGCCTATTTCCGAAATGGGGTCCATCACGTAACCGGTTGTGGTTAAA
Source organism: Sneathiella sp. (assembly GCA_034669685.1). Lineage (GTDB taxonomy): Bacteria > Pseudomonadota > Alphaproteobacteria > Sneathiellales > Sneathiellaceae > Sneathiella. Next base: position 561,785 of record JAXMOU010000001.1, on the reverse strand, counting down.
AATGACACGGTATTGAAAACGCTGTATCGCAGATTTTGCATAAAGGAATGATGCGTATCAATTTCCATGATGATCAGGATCATAAGCAGCAGGAATAAAAACGTATATAGCAGATAGCGATATTCTGGGTTTTCAAAATATGCTCTGCGATTTCCATTAAAAAATGCCCAGTGCAATGCAAAATTTATGGAGCCGATGAACATGAAGATTATCAAAACCATTTCGGTATAGCGGTTTTGAAACAGTTCATACCCATGATCACTGACCAAAAAGCCTCCAGTGGAAATGGTTGAAAATCCATAACAAAGGGCGTTAAAGGCAGAAAGTCCTGAAAACCAGAGGCTGACAATACATAACCCCGTAAGGATCGAATAAACGCTCAAGGTTGACAGGACCGCATATCGGACGCGTCTTGACAGGCGGCGGCGGGTACTTCTGGCCAAAGCACGGCTCAGCGGGCTGCTGCCGGGGATACTGATTGCAGACGCCAGCATGGAGACAACAATGATAATGGCAAACCCGCCAAACCATTGTATCAGGGCGCGCCAAAGAATAATCGAGCGCGGCAAATCATCCAGATTGTGTAAAACGGATGCCCCATTTGTTGTAAATCCGGACAAAGCTTCGAAATAGGCATCAACTGGAGAGCTAACAATCCCACCAAAGTAGAAAGGAAGCGCGGCAAATGCCGGGATGACAAGCCAGACAATCGCTGCGATCATGAATGTATTGCGGCGATTGAGGGCCGTTTTATCTTCCCGGCTGGCAAACACCAAGGCACCACCAAAAAACAGGGTGACAATCGCGGATATGAAAAAGGCAGCCGCGACCGAACCTGTCGCATGGTCCAGTGCGAACAGGCAGGGAACGATCATCAATGCGGAAAGCAAAGATAATGACCATCCCAAAATTGTCATTACGGGCGCGAGGAGCATGGCTTAGAAAAATTCTAGGCTAACAGAGAACATTTCTTCGACTTTGCGAACGGCATTGCTCAACGCAAAAACAACCACCCGGTCATTGGGTTTAATAACCGTATCACCGCGGGGGATTATCACCTGATCATCCCTTAAGATTGCCCCGATAATGGTGCCGCGCGGCAAATTAACATCACGTAGTTCCTTGCCGATCAGCTTAGAGGTTTCCATCGCCTCGCCTTCAAGCACTTCTGCAGCGCCATCTTGGAAGGAATGCAGGCCGCGAATACGGCCGCGCCGAATGTGACGTAAAATTTCTGAAACGGTTGTTGCCCTTGGGTCAACCACAACGTCGATACCGTGGCTGGTCATCAGGTTTGAAAAAACCGGATTGTTAATCAGGGTAATGGCGCTCTCACACCCCTGCCCTTTTGCCAGCAACGAAGACAAAATATTGACTTCATCATCATTGGTCAGTGCAACCAGTGTTTCTGCACGATTGACTTTCGCTTCTGTCAGGATTTCCGGATCAAGCGCGTCACCTGAGAGAACAATGGTGTTTTGCAGCTGTTCCTGAATAAGCTCGGCGCGTGCCTGATTATGTTCAATGATTTTCAAAGAGACATTGCCCATGTCCTGCTCAATTAACTGAGCCAGATTAAGGCCAATATTACCGCCGCCGACGATAACAATGCTGCGGGCTTCCTGTTCTTCGTGGCCAAAAAGCGGCATTGCGCGTGCAACATGACCGACATCTGCCGTGAAATAAACTTCATCGCCCGGGAACATCTGATCATCACTGGAGGGAACAATCATTTTGCCAGATCGATAGATGCCGACAACGACAATATTCAAATCAGGGAAAAGCTCTGTAAGCTGGCGAAGTGGTGTATTAACGATCGGACAGCTTTCATCCAGACGTACCCCGATGACCTGTACTTTACCATCGGCAAAAGACACCATATCCATGGCACCAGGAACCTTAAGGCGGCGACTAATGGCATGTGCGACTTCGACTTCCGGAGAAATAATGACGTCAATTGGCAAATGGTCCCGGCTATAAAGATCGGACCACATTGGCAGCAGATATTCCTGCGCGCGAATTCGGGCCACCTTTTTGGGGACGTCAAACAGCGAATGCGCAACCTGACAGGCGATCATATTGACTTCATCGCTGTAGGTAACAGCAATAATCATATCCGCTTCGGCAGCGCCGGCTTCTTCCAGCACATTCGGATGCGATGCATGACCAACCATGCCCCGTACATCCAGATCGTCGCCAATCTTTCGGACTAGATCTACATTCTGGTCGATCAACGTAATGTCGTTGCCTTCACGAGCTAACTGGCGCGCTATGTTAGAGCCCACCTGTCCAGCACCACAGACTATTACCCGCATTCTTTAAATCCTTTTGCGTGATCCGTTCGCGTGAACTTACTCTGCTTCTTTCACTTTGTCATTGTTATGTATGCCCAATGACTTAAGTTTTCGGTGGAGTGCAGATCGCTCCATACCAACGAAGGAAGCGGTTCGGGAAATATTTCCGCCGAAACGATTAACCTGAGCTTCAAGATATTCTTTTTCAAATCGCTCACGCGCATCTCTAAGAGACAAGGTCATTATCTCCGCCTGATCGTTTTTTCCAGACATCACTGAATTGGAGGCACCCGCTTCTGATGGGATCATATCTGCGGTAATCACACTGCTGCGATCCCCGGTTTCCAAGATCATGATCTGTTCAATGACATTTTTAAGCTGACGAACATTTCCGGGCCAGTTGCTGGCTTGCAGGGTCGCAATCGCATCTTCACCAATTTTTCGAACCGGAATACCGGCACTTTTGGCAAAGCGTTCAATAAAATGACGCGCAAGCGGGGCAATATCCTCTGCCCGTTCCCGAAGAGATGGCAAATTCAACGGCACGACGCTAAGACGATGATACAGCTCTTCTCTAAAACGTCCCTGTGACATTGCATCGGAAAGATTTTGACTGGACGATGAAATGACACGGGCGTTTACATTGACCTTGTCGCTTCCGCCAACCCTTTGGAAAGACTGATCGACAAGAACCCGCAAAACTTTACCTTGTGTTTCCAGCGGCATATCCGCCACTTCATCAAGGAAGATGGTGCCGCCATGTGCTTGCTCTAACAGGCCGCGCCGGGGTCCTTTTGTCGAGTTCAAATGGCCCTCTTCAACGCCAAATAACTGAATTTCAAGAAGTTCAGGCGCAAGAGTTGCGGCATTCAGAACAACAAAAGGTCCATTTGCACGCAGTGAATTTGCATGGATCATCCGGGCAACAACTTCTTTCCCAGATCCTGAAGGGCCCGTAATCATAATCCGGCTATTGGTCGGGGCAACACGCATGATTGATTTTTCAAGTGTCAGCATCACGTTTGATCGACAGATCAAGTTTGGTGAAGCGCCATCCGATTTAACCCGTAATTCTTCTATTTCCCGCTTCAAACGTGCGGCTTCAAGGGCCCGCTCAACAACCTGAATTAACCGGTCTGCTTTAAATGGTTTCTCGATGAAATCATACGCGCCGATCTTAATCGTGTTTACAGCTGTTTCAATGTTGCCATGCCCGGAAATCATAACAATCGGTAGATCGGTATGTTTTTTACGAATTTCCTGAAGTATTTCGATACCATCAAGCTGGCTGCCTCGTAACCAGATATCCAGGATTACCAAGCTTGGCCGGCGATTATTTATCGCTGCTAAACATTCCGTGCTATTCGATGCCTCGCGGGTTTCATACCCTTCATCTTCCATAATTCCGGAAATGAGGTCACGAATATCGGCTTCGTCATCTACTATTAGTATGTCCGCGGACATGATTACATGTTCCCTGCTGTTTCTTTGAGTTCAAGTTTATAAAATGCGACTTGTACTTTTGCACCGGGGCCCTCATCCGCATCCATGAGTAACAAACTTCCCCCGTGTTCTTCCATAATTTTGTTCACAATTGCAAGACCAAGTCCGGTACCCCGCTCTCGGTGAGTGACATAGGGTTCCGTTAGGCGGCTTCTGTTCTCTTCAGGTAAGCCGCGGCCATTGTCTGTAATTTCGACGAGCAATTGTGTCTCGGTTTCTACAATTGAAATTGCTATTTCACCGCGTGGCAGAGTTTCCGGATCTCCAGTGCGCCCTTCAATTGAATCGGCAGCATTTTGAAGGAGATTTGTAAAGACACGCGTGACTTGCGGAGGATCAAGCTGGCAAAGGGCGTCCGGTAAATCGGATGCAACTGTATATTTTATCTCTGGATGGCCCACTTTTTGTAAAAATACAGATTCCTCGAGAATGGTTGAGAGCTTCTCTGGACGGAATTCCGGTGCGGGCATTCGGGCAAATGAGGAAAATTCATCGACCATCTGTCCAATGTCACCAACTTGTCTAATGATGGTATCCGTACATTTATTAAAAGTCTCAATATCGCTTGTTATCTCTTTGGCATATTTACGTTTTATGCGCTCTGCGGCTAGTTGTATAGGGGTGAGTGGATTTTTAATTTCATGGGCAATTCGCCGAGCGATATCTCCCCAGGCAGCCATTCTTTGAGCTGAGACCAGTTCAGTAATTTCATCAAGCGTGACAACATAACCATCAACACCGGAAGCGGATATCTGCGCGGCAAGCCGGACGAGTAAATGATGGTGCACGGTTGTTGTTTGAAGATGAATTTGCGATTGCGCTATTCTAAACGGGCGCCCGCGAACTTCGGTCAGCAATTCTTCAAACTGCGGCGCGATTTCAACCAATGACTTTCCGACCATTTCATCGGGTTTCATATCCAAAAGCTTGCCCGCCGTCCGATTTGGCAAGGTTATGATGCCGGCCTGATCAAGCCCGATAACTCCGGCGGTTACACCAGAGAGCACTGTTTCGGTAAATCGTTGTCGCTCTTCGAGCTGAAGGTTTGTGGCTTCCAATTCCTTGCGTTGAGATAGCAATTCACCGGTCATACTGTTAAAGGCACGACTGAGAAGCGCCATTTCGTCATAGGAGCTTCTTTCGTCTACCTTTGCATTTAAATCCCCGTCCCTGACTTTTTCGGCTGCATTTACCAAGCCTTCAATCGGGCTCACCAGGCGGGACGATATTGCAAGGGCAAACCAGACTGCCGCAAGAACAACCATGATTGAAATCATAACGAAGATCACGGCAAACTGGACCTGAATGCCAAACCCTTCTTCTTTTAGGTCTTTGTAGTCCTTGGTTGCTTTGCGGGTCCGCTCCATATGCTCCAGCACGCGAGGATCGATATATCGGCTGACAAACAGAAATCCATCCAATAGCCGGTCGACGCGAACCAGTGCCTTAACGCGGTCATTTTCTTCGCTGGCGATGATAACAACTTCTGATCCTTTGGCACGTTCGAACGCACCATTGGGGACCTGATCAAACTCGACCGCAAAACTCAAATCCGACTGGGCAATAATTCGCTTATTGCCATCGACAACGATTGCCTCGCTCAAATTTCTGGCGTTGACCTGTTCAGTTAGAAACCGGCTAAAGATTTCGGGGCTTTGAACGACTCGTATGGGAACGCGGTTAATGTCTGCGGCGATCCCCAAAATATCGGCCCGGATGTTTTGGATATGTTCTTTGATATAACTATCCGCGACGGCCAAGGATTCAGAAACGGCGGTATTAACCGGGTCCGAGAAGTGTTTTTGAAAGTAAATGTTGAAAAATAGCGCGGAGAAGATAGCGACCATCAACGCCGGTGCAACAGCGATTAACATAAACAGCCGCACCACACGCCGGTGCATGTTGCTGCCAGCCTTGCCGATTTTCTGGCGGCGCCACATTCGAATCAACCGTTGGCTGACAATAACCACAAGTAAGAGGATCAGTATCAGGTCCGCAATGAGCAGAATGCGAGTGATCTGAGGGTCCCCGCCTGTTAGCGAGCCATATGTTGCCAGCCCAGCCGCAATGGAGAGCATGGCAACCGCAAAAGAGCTTTTAGGGCCTAACCCGAGCTTTCGGGCAAGCGTTTTCCATACTGGCTTGGCTTTCACCGTGTTTTGAGTTGTTTGCGTCACAAATCAACCTCGATTTTGTGCGCCTGCAAACCTGTAAAACTGGTAATTTCCGGCCCCCGATCACTAAAATAAGCCTTAAACGACACGTATGTGGCATTTAAGCATCACTTTATGCCGCGAACAACCTGAATATCAAGCTCTCTAATTTTTTTGCGTAAAGTATTTCGGTTGAGCCCCAACAAATCGGCTGTTCGGATCTGATTTCCATTCGTTGCATCAAGCGACAATGTAATCAGGGGGCGCTCTAACTCTCGTAAAACCCGCTCATACAGACCTGGTGGTGGCAGGTTACCCGGATGGGCTGCAAAGTATTTAGCGATATGGCGTTCGACCGCATCACTGAGGCTTTCATCGTTTGGAACAGAATCAGCCACCTGTGTATTTGAAATAGGCTGTAGCTCCATTGCGACGACTTTTGCGTCAATAACTTCTTCAGAATATAGCGCCACAAGGCGCTGCACTAAATTTTCAAGTTCTCTAACGTTGCCGGGCCATTTATGCTTTTTCAGCAGCTCCATTGCTTCTGTATCGATGCTTTTAACCGGGAATTCCTGCTCTTCCTGCGCTAATGCCAGGAAATGACGAACAAGATCGGGAACATCCTCTGTTCGCTCGCGAAGGGGTGGCAGACGAAGCGGAACAACATTCAGGCGATAAAAAAGGTCTTCGCGGAACAAGCCCTGCCGGACGAACTGTCTTAAATCGCGGTTGGTGGCGGCAATAATCCTGACGTCAGTCTTCATCGCCGTGCGTCCACCAACAGTGGTGTATTCACCTTGCTGTAGAACGCGCAACAAGCGGGTTTGTGCTTCCAGTGGCATGTCGCCAATCTCGTCGAGGAATAATGTGCCCCCCTGAGCCTGTTCAAATCGTCCGACTGCGCGTGTTTCGGCGCCCGTAAAAGCACCTTTTTCGTGACCAAATAGTTCTGATTCAATCAGCTCTTTTGGAATGGCGGCCATGTTTATGGGAACAAATGGGCCGTTTTTACGTTTTCCATATTCGTGAAGCGCACGGGCAACCAACTCTTTACCAGTACCACTTTCGCCGGTAATCATGACGGTCAGGTCCGTTCCCATAAGTCGGGCCAAAACCCGGTAAATTTCCTGCATCGCCGGTGAGCGCCCAATTAACGGGATCTTTGTATCTTCATCCTGTTCTTCAAGTTCGGTTTTGGATCTGACCTTCTTAGGTTTTGAAAGTGCCCGCTCAACAACTTGCAGCAATTCTTTCAAATCAAAGGGTTTTGGCAGGTAGTCATAAGCCCCCCGCTCCGTCGCTTTGATGGCGGTCAGCAACGTATTTTGCGCGCTCATCACAATGACAGGCAATTCAGGTCGTATCTTTTTCAGCCGGGGGAGCAGGTCCAAACCGTTTTCATCAGGCATCACAACATCGGTTAGCACCAAGTCACCCGCGCCTTCCAATACCCAGTTGTAGAGTGTGGCGGCGTTTCCTGTCGAGCGCACAGTGTAATTGGCCCTGCCAAGTGCTTGATCCAATACGGTTCTAATTCCGTGGTCGTCATCAGCGACTAAAATTGTTCCAACCATTATTTTTCATCTTTCAACTTGGGTACATTATAAACTGGCAGGCGTATTAAGAAATGGCCGCCGTCGCTTGTATTGTCATATTCAACTATGCCGCCGTGATCGCCGACGATTTTGGCAACCAATGCAAGGCCAAGACCGCTACCACCTGTTTTCGTGGTCACGAATGGATCAAATATATGAGGCAGTAGTTCGTCGGAAATCCCGGGACCGTTATCCTTAACCCCGACTTCCAACGGGAGCTGAACCCGATCCGTATTACCGGGAACGGCAAGACGCACACCGGGGCGATATGCTGTGGTTAAAGTAATCTCGCCATCATCTTCAGGAGCGGATTCTGAGGCATTCTTGACCAGATTAAGCAAAACCTGAATTAACTGGTCCCGATTGCCATATACATAGGGCAGCGAGGGATCATATTGTTCCTGAAATTTGATTTTTTTGCCAAATCCGTTGCGCGCGATTAGTCGAACATGTTCCAGTACTTCGTGGATATTAACAGCTTCGCGTTCAATGGGCCGATCATCGGAAAAGGCCTCCATACGATCAACAATGGCGCAAATCCGGTCCGTTTCATCGCAAATCAACCGTGTCAGTGCACGATCCGCATCCGTTGCATTCATTTCCAGTAGCTGGGCAGACCCGCGAATACCAGATAGAGGGTTCTTAACTTCGTGGGCAAGCATGGCAGCCATAGCGGTTACGGATCGGGCCGCGCCCCTGTGTGTGAGCTGGCGATCCATTTTTGAGGCCATGGAGCGTTCTTCGATCTGAACGACCACCATATTTTTGTGAAAAAGCGAGGAAACCTGAATATTGACGTTTTTAACGCCTGTTTTGGGTGTCCCCAGATCAACCCCATATTCAGAAACCCGATCATCGCTTTCACGAACCTGATCGATCAGCGCCAGCAGCGGGCTTCCAAAGGGAACCAGTTTATCGATCTTTGTGCGTCTTAACATGTTGATGGAGGATGAGAAGAATTCTTCCCCTGCTGGGTTTGCGTAAGGGATATAACCATCTGCTGCCACTACAATAATGGGGTCAGGCAAAACCATAAGAATGTTATAGGGATTAACTTCTTCACGATCGGTTTTTTTCCGGAGGGTAGTTTCTTGAGCCATATCAGGCGACCTTTTTGTCATCCTCAAGGGATGAATAGAAGTTTTCAATTTCATGGATGACACGCTTGTAGTCCTCCATACGAATGATCCGGCTACGAAACTCCTTTCCCCCATTAAGGCGTTCCGAATACCAAGTCAGATGTTTACGGGCAATTCGCATTCCAGCGATGTCTCCATAAAGATCAATAAGCCCTTGATAATGCTCAAGAACAATATTCATTTGATCCCTAAAGGTTGGATCATCGGGCACGTCACCAGTGCCCAGATATGCGGCCACCTGCGCGACGAACCAGGGCCGGCCATAGGCCCCGCGCCCGACCATGACCCCATCTGCATGTGATTGTTCAAGGGCGGCTTTTGCGTCGTGAACGGTTTGAATATCCCCATTGGCAATAACGGGAATGGACACAGCGTCTTTTACCTTCTGAATGAAGGACCAGTCTGCACTGCCTTTGAAAAACTGGCATCGTGTGCGGCCGTGTACGGTAAGCATTTTAATGCCCAGATCTTCCGCAATTTTTGCAAGCTCCGGTGCATTTCGGCTGTCATCATCCCAACCGGTGCGCATTTTGAGCGTAACCGGAACAGAGACGGCATCAACGGTTGCCTTCAAAATTTTGCCGGCATGCTCCAGATCCTTCATCAAGGAGGAACCGGCCATGCCAGAAGTTACCTTTTTTACAGGGCAGCCCATGTTAATATCGATAATTTTAGCGCCCAATTCTTCGTTTAGGCGCGCCGCTTCAGCCATGATTTCAGGATCGCACCCCGCAAGCTGAACAGCCATGATCTGATTTTCATCCTGATCTGCTTTAACAATTTGCATGGAGCGGCGGGTTTCGTTTACCATTGCTTTGCTGGCAACCATCTCTGAGAAAACCAGTCCAGCACCAAAGCGGGACACAATCCGCCGGAACGGCAAATCGGTAATTCCGGCCATTGGGGCCAGTAAAACTGGCATCTGTAAATTTACGCTTCCGATCTGAATGGTCATTTTTTATGCAAAATTTAAAATGATTAAGTTTTGTGCAGTTTAGAATTTTTTTTGTTGCGGTGCAACCAATTCCTGATCCCATAATCATTTTTATTGAACCGTCTACCACAGCACCTTAAGGTCACGCCATGACTACAGTTGCACTCATTGTTGCCGCGGGAAGCGGCAGTCGCACAGGCCTTGATTTCCCCAAGCAATATTTGGAGATTGAAGGTCAGACGGTACTTGAAAAATCGATCATGGCGTTCAAAAACCATGATGCGGTTGATGCTGTTTTGGTTGTGATAAACCCGGATGATCGCCCTCGTTATGAAGCGGCAGTTGGGCATTTGAATATATTGCCCGCCGCTGCGGGGGGAGCTAGCCGCCAACAAAGTGTTTATAACGGGCTATGTGCGTTAAAAGACTACGATCCAAAGTATGTTCTTATTCATGATGCTGCGCGTCCTTTCTTGGGGACAAACCTAATCGACCGGTGTTTGGATGCCTTAAGCACCTCACCCGCGGTCCTGCCGGGTATGCCCATGACAGATACCCTGAAATATATTTCGGGAACGACAGTTCAGGAAACTTTGGATCGAAGCCGTGTAATTGCAGCGCAAACGCCTCAATGCTTTGACTACAACGCCATTTTGAACGCCCATGAGACTTTCAAAAACCTGTCAGTCACGGATGATATCGCGCTTGCTGAACAGGCCGGTCTGACCGTGAGCTGGGTATTGGGTTCACCCGAAAATATCAAAATAACAACCGAAGACGATATAAGGTCACTAACGATGAGCAACTTTACCGATGTGCGAACCGGGCTTGGCTATGATGTTCATGCGTTTGATACAGACAGCGATCTTTGGCTTGCCGGGGTCAAAATTCCCTATAATAAAGGCCTGAAGGGGCATTCTGATGCGGATGTTGCGCTGCATGCATTGACCGATGCCATACTCGGCGCGATCGGTGCGGGCGACATTGGTGTTCATTTCCCGCCAAGCGACGCGAAATGGAAGGGAGCGTCCTCTGATATCTTTTTATCTCATGCAGCAACGTTAGTTGCAGATAAAGGCGGAAAAATCAGCAATGTGGATTTAACCATTATTTGCGAGGCTCCAAAGATAGGTCCTCATCGATCTGCAATGCAAAGCCGAATTGCTGAAATCCTAAATATCGCCGAAGATCGTGTTTCCATAAAAGGCACAACGACTGAGAAGCTCGGTTTTACGGGACGCAAAGAAGGCATTGCAGCCCAAGCCGTCGCGACAATCGTGTTACCTGAATGAGTGATCCAATGCTGACGCTTTCCAAATTTCACCCCGCCGTGATCTTTTCAACCTGGTTCTGGAGTGGTTTTTTCCCAAAAGCGCCGGGCACAATGGGATCACTGGCCGCCCTGCCCTTCGGTTTTTTGCTGCATTATCTGGGCGGGCCAAATCTATTGTTATGGGCAACTGTTATTGTATTTATTGTTGGGACATACAGCACACATATTTATCTGGCGCGCACCGGGAAATCTGATCCGGGTGAAGTGGTTATTGATGAGGTTGCAGGGCAATGGTTGCCGCTGCTCGTCGCCGGCTCCTCGCCCGTTTATTATGTGCTGGCCTTTATTTTATTCAGATTGTTCGATATTTTTAAACCTTGGCCCATTAGCTGGCTGGATAAAAACGTAAAAGGCGCATTTGGCGTCATGGTGGACGATGTACTGGCCGGGATGTTTGCTTTGGGCGTACTCGTTGTAATAATAAAGGTGATTACATGAGTATTCTCCCAAAAGAAATCAATGACTTAGCGACGAATGTCATTCTATCTGCCAAAGAGAAAGGCTGGTTTGTTGCAACGGCAGAAAGCTGTACCGGCGGGCTGATTGGCGGCGCCTTGACGGACGTTTCTGGATCTTCCGCTGTGGTGGATCGCGGATTTATTACCTACACAAACAAGGCCAAGATGCAGGTCCTTGGCGTTAGCGCTGACACCTTGCGGGCGGTTGGCGCGGTGGATGAGAAAACAGCTTGTGAAATGGCGCTTGGGGCAATTGCCAAATCCGCTTCCGATCTGGCGGTGGCGGTAACCGGAATTGCCGGGCCCGGTGGCAGCGGACATAAACCGGGCGGCCGGGTTCATCTGGCAACGGCGGGTAAAGACGGCGTCATTGAGCATCGGCAGATGGATTATGGCGATATTGGCCGTGATGAAGTGCGCCTCGCAACAATTACGACAGCACTGGAAATGTTGCTAAAGGCGATGGACTAAGACCACGAACAGGCGGTTCTTATTTGTCGTATAAATCATGCGCGCGTTGTTCGAATGCGGCAATCATGCGGTGGACTGCTTCGTTAAATAGCAGTCCGATCGTTTTTTGCAAAATGGTCGATTTGAATTCAAAATCCACATAAAAATCGATCTCACAGCCCTCTGGATGGGGTTTGAAAATCCAATGGTTATTCAAATATTTGAACGGACCATCCATATATTCAACATCAATGCGTGGCCCTGCGGGATCGAGGGTGACGCTTGAGGTAAAGCGCTCGCGGAACATTTTATAGCCGATCACTAAATCGGCAAGGATCCGGGTCTCGGTTTTTTCCTTGATCCGGGCGCCAACGCACCACGGCAGGAAATCCGGATATGTCTCAACTGCAGATACAAGATCATACAATTGCTGTTGTGTAAAAGGGAGAACCTTTTGTTCGGCATGTGTCGGCATATCAATCCGTAACTAACTCAACGCTTAACTATTTGCCTGCTGCTTCTCACGAGCTGCTTTCAGCTTTGCAAAATCTTCACCAGCATGATGACTGGATCGTGTAAGCGGTGATGAAGATACCATCAGGAAGCCTTTGTTATAAGCCTGGCGCTCATAGGCATCAAACTCATCGGGAGTTACAAACCGGTCGATGGCATGATGTTTGATGGTCGGCTGTAAATATTGGCCAATTGTCAAAAAATCGATATCGGCGCACCGCATATCATCCATAACCTGCCCCACTTCATCGCGGGTCTCCCCAAGGCCCACCATAACGCCTGATTTTGTAAAGATCGACGGATCCAGTTCTTTCACCCGCTGAAGCAGGCGAAGCGAATGATAGTAACGCGCACCGGGGCGCACGGATGTATAGAGTTTTGGAACCGTTTCCAGATTGTGATTAAACACATCAGGTTTTGCGGCCACAACAACTTCAAGCGCGCCGTCTTTCTTTAAGAAGTCTGGCGTGAGGATTTCAATGGTTGTGCCCGGCGCAGCTTCGCGGATTGCCTGAATAACTTCGGCAAAATGCTGCGCGCCGCCATCTGCCAGATCATCCCGATCAACAGATGTAATTACCACATGGTTGAGGCCCATTGTTTTCACGGCAGTGGCCACGTTAAAGGGTTCAAACGGATCAAGAGCGTTGGGTTTACCCGTTGATACATTGCAAAAAGCACAGGCCCGGGTGCAAATTTCACCCATAATCATCATCGTGGCGTGCTTTTTGGACCAGCATTCACCAATGTTCGGACAGGAAGCCTCCTCACACACAGTCGTGAGGTTCAAGCCGCGCATCAGCTCTTTGGTCTCATTATAGGTTTTTGAGACAGGCGCCTTTACCCGGATCCAGGAAGGTTTCCGCTGGATTGGATTGTCTGGCCGGTTCCGTTTTTCCGGATGACGGACACGCGGTGTATTTTCGGCAGCTTCAGTCATGGCTCTCACTTTTTACAAAATAACGTTCCCTACATATGGATCGTACGACCATAGGCATCAAGGACCGCTTCGTGCATCATCTCAGACAAAGTTGGATGTGGGAAGACTGAATGCATCAACTCCACTTCCGTTGTTTCCAGCGTTTTAGCAATGCCGTAGCCTTGAATCAACTCTGTAACTTCCGCGCCGATCATATGGGCGCCAATTAATTCACCTGTTTTGGCGTCAAAGATAACTTTAATCAACCCTTCAGGCTCCCCCAAGGCAATGGCTTTGCCGTTTCCGATAAAAGGAAACTTGCCCACTTTAATGTCCCGGCCCGCATCTTTTGCCTTTGCTTCAGTCAATCCAACAGAAGCGACTTGGGGGTGGCAATAGGTGCAACCCGGGATATTTTCGACGACAAGCGGATGAACATCTTTTTCGCCCGCTATTTTTTCAACACAAATCACCCCTTCGTGCGAAGCTTTATGCGCAAGCCAGGGGGGGCCGGTTAAATCGCCAATAGCATAAACGCCGGGCTCGCCTGTGCGGGAATATTCATCAACTTCGATATGGGTGCGATCGACTTTAATTTTGGTGCCTTCAAGGCCGATGTTTTCAACATTGCCAACAATGCCAACAGCCATAATCACGCGATCAAAGCTGGCGGTGCTGGTTTTATCTTTTTTATCTTTAAAGGTCGCGGTGACTTCCTTCGCCGATTTTTTAAGTTCTGTAACCGTTGTCCCTTTCAGGATGGTCATGCCCTGCTTTTTAAAGGCTTTCTCGGCATGTGTGGAGATATCCACATCTTCAACCGGTAAAACACGGTCCATAACCTCGACAACGGTAACGTCACTGCCAAGCGCATTAAAGAAACTGGCAAATTCAATGCCGATCGCGCCGGAGCCAACCACCAACAGGCGTTTTGGCATTGTGTCGGGAACGAGTGCTTCTTTGTAGGACCAGATAAATTTGCCATCTGGTTCCATGCCGGGCAGGTTTCGCGCGCGCGCACCAGTTGCCAAGATGATGTGTTTGGCAGAAACCGTTGATTTCTTGCCGTTATCATCCACTTCAACTTTGCCCGATCCGGCAAGTTTGCCGTGGCCATTAATCACGGTCACTTTGTTTTTCTTTAGAAGGCCGGAAACACCACCAGATAGCTGGGCTGCAACCTGCCGGGAGCGTTTGACTGTTGCAGGCAGATCAACCGACGCGCCGTCGACTTTGATGCCATATCCGGCAGCATGCTGAATATTGCGATAGATATCGGCTGTGCGCAGCAAGGCCTTGGTTGGAATACAGCCCCAGTTAAGGCAGATGCCGCCCAAATGTTCACGTTCAATGACCGCTGTTTTCATGCCCAGCTGGGATGCGCGAATAGCGGCAACATATCCACCGGGGCCAGAACCAACGACGACAAGGTCAAATTTAGTATCAGTCATACCGCCCCCCTTAAAGCATCATGGTCAAAGGCTCTTCAATATAGCCTTTGAAATATTGCAGCAATTCAGCCCCCATGGCCCCATCAATGACCCGATGGTCGCAGGAGAGCGTTACACTCATCACAGTTGCAATGGAGACTGCCCCGTCCTTGATAACCGGACGTTGTTCCCCAGCCCCAACGGCCAGAATGGCGGACTGGGGTGGATTGATTACAGCCGAAAATTCTTTAATGCCAAACATGCCCAGATTGGAGATTGAGAAACAGCCCCCCTGATATTCTTCAGGCATTAATTTTCCGGCTTTGGCTTTGCCTGCCAGCTCTTTCATTTCATTAGAAATGCCCGCAAGCCCTTTACCATCGGCCCCTTTTACGACCGGGGTTATCAATCCGCCGTCAACGGCAACAGCAACAGAAATATCAATATCTTTATACTGCAGGATCTTGTCTCCGCCCCAAATTGCGTTTGCAGAGGGCAATTTTTTCAAGGCAAGAGCGGAAGCCCGGATAATGAAATCATTGACCGAGATTTTATAGTCGTCTGAGCGTGAATTCAGCTCTTTGCGCATGGATAGAAGATTATCCAATTCACATTCGATCGTCAGATAGAAATGCGGAATGGTTTGTTTGGCTTCGGTCAAGCGCTTGGCAATGGTTTTGCGCATGCCCGTAAGCGGAATTTCTGTATGCTCACCGGCATGTGGTGGGGTTGTACCAACCGCCATTGGCGCACTCTGCGCTGATGTTTCGGATGGCTGTGAGGCAGCAGAGCTGTCTTTTGATTTCTTCCCGCCCGATGCGATGAATTTTTCAACATCCGCTTTTATAACTCGGCCATGGGGGCCGGTTCCGGATATGTCAGATACATCAACATTTGAATCCGCGGCAATTCTACGGGCCAAAGGACTGGCAAATACCCGGTCAGACGATCCCGATTGCGGCGCGCTTGGTGCCTTCGCAGATTTTGCGGAGTCTGCGGCCTTTTCATCTTTTGAAGATGTGTCGGAAGTGGATTCAGCTTTATCTTCTGCAGGTGCCGGTGCTTTTTCAGCAGCACTGTCAATATCCGAAGCGTCTTCCCCTTCTTCCAATAAAATGGCAATGGGCGTATTGACGGCAACATTATCTGTCCCGGCTTCAATCAGAATTTTTCCGATGACCCCTTCATCAACCGCTTCAACTTCCATGGTCGCTTTGTCGGTTTCGATTTCGGCCAGCACATCGCCAGAAGAGACTGTATCGCCTTCCTTGACCTGCCAAGTTGCCAGTTTGCCCTCTGTCATTGTTGGAGAGAGAGCCGGCATTGTGATTTGAATAGGCATTTTCTCTCCCCCTTTAAGAGCGATAAGTTACGGCATTAACCGCGTCGATAACCTCTTGAACATTTGGCAGCGCCAATTTTTCAAGATTTGCAGCATATGGCATTGGCACGTCTTTTCCGGTCACCCGGATCACGGGCGCATCAAGATAATCAAACGCTTTTTCCATAATCTGGATGCCAATTTCGGCCCCAATACCATGTTGTGGCCAGCCTTCTTCAACCGTAACGCAGCGATTTGTTTTTTGAACAGAGGCCAGAACTGTCTCCATATCAAGTGGGCGAATGGTTCGAAGATCAATGACTTCTGCGTTTACGCCCTCTTCTGCCAGTTTTTCGGCCGCTTCAAGCGCGTATGTCATTCCCATACCAAAGGAGACAATCGTAACATCATCGCCTTCGCGTGCAATTTTCGCCTTGCCGAGTGGAATGGTGAAATCATCAAGGACAGGAACATCAAAGCTTTGACCATAGAGGATTTCATTTTCAAGAAAGACAACCGGGTTCGGATCGCGAATGGCGGATTTAAGCAACCCTTTTGCATCGGCGGCGGTATGCGGCGCAACGACAATCAATCCTGGCACATGCGCGTACCATGCAGCGTAACACTGTGAATGTTGAGCGCCAACGCGGGATGCTGCGCCGTTTGGACCCCGGAAAACAATGGGGCTTTCCATTTGACCGCCAGACATGTAACGGGTTTTTGCCGCTGAGTTTACGATCTGGTCAATTGCCTGCATGGCAAAGTTAAACGTCATAAATTCAACGATGGGGCGCAGGCCATGAAATGCGGCACCGACACCGATACCGGCAAAACCATGTTCTGTAATCGGTGTGTCAATGACGCGGCGGTCCCCAAATTCATCCAGCAAACCTTGGGTTACTTTATAAGCGCCCTGATATTCGGCTACTTCTTCGCCCATAACGAAAACGCGATCATCACCGCGCATTTCTTCTGCCATGGCATCTCGCAAAGCTTCCCTGACGCTCATTTTAACCATCTCGGTGCCTTCCGGAATTTCGCCGCTGGCATCATAAGCGCTTGAACGTTCAGGTGCTGAGCTACTTTTCTTATCGGCGGGCGCTTCTTCCCTGTCTTCAGACTGCTTTGGAGCTGCAGACTCTTTAGAGGAACTTGAGTAGTTATCTAAATCGGAAGCCTCTTCACCCTCTTCTAAAAGCAGGGCGATCGGAGTGTTGACCGAAACGTTATCCGTATCCCCTTCAATCAGGATTTTGCCGATAACACCTTCGTCAACGGCTTCAACTTCCATCGTGGCTTTATCTGTTTCAATTTCGGCAAGCACGTCCCCAGATGAAACTGTGTCACCTTCGGCGACCATCCATCGGGCTAGCTTACCTTCTGTCATTGTCGGCGACAGAGCCGGCATGAGAATCTCTGTAGGCATCAGAATTTCCTTTATATCTCTTGTCTTGCTCTGCGGGTTAAATCGTTATGTCAGTCATCAGTTCGTCTGGATGTGGCTCCGGACTTTCCTGTGCAAATTCAACGGCTTGTGCGATGACTTCTTTAACACTCCGATCAATCTCTTTTAATTCGTCTTCGGTGTAGACTTTTTCATTCAAAAGCTTTTCCCGAACCCGTTCGATTGGGTCGCTATCCGCACGTTTTTTGTTTACTTCTTCCTTGGATCGATATTTTGCCGGATCGGACATTGAATGCCCCCGGTATCGATATGTTTTCATTTCAAGGATATAAGGCCCCTTACCGCTTCGGGCCCATTCGACAGCTTTTCGGCCTGCGGCCGCGACAGCAAACACGTCCATTCCATCAACCTGTTCGCCGGGAACATTAAAGCTCTCGCCGCGGCGGAATAATTCGGTTTGGGCGGAAGCGCGTTTGACCGAAGTTCCCATGGCATACTCATTATTTTCAATGACGTAAACCACAGGAAGGTTCCAAAGCTCGGCCATATTGAAGCTTTCGTAAACCTGCCCCTGATTGACCGTTCCATCGCCCATATAACAAAGGGTGATGTTTTTGGTGTCTTGGTATTTTTGGCTGAACGCGATACCGGTTCCAAGGGGAACGCAGGCACCCACGATGCCATGACCACCGTAAAAGTTCTTTTCTTTTGAGAACATATGCATAGAGCCCCCCTTACCTTTGGAGTAGCCCCCTTCGCGCCCGGTGAGTTCGGCCATAACGCCTTTTGGGTCCATGCCGGTTGCCAGCATATGACCATGGTCGCGGTAAGATGTGATAACTGCGTCATCGGGCGTAATTGCTGATTGCATCCCAACTACAACGGCTTCCTGACCGATGTACAGATGGCAAAAACCGCCGATCAAGCCCATCCCGTAGATCTGTCCCGCTTTCTCTTCAAAGCGGCGAATTAGAAGCATGTTGTGGTAATAGTTTTTGAGTTCTTCCTCGTCGAGAGCGTTCTTCTTTCGGCGAGTGCTAGCGGCTGCTTTGGCCATAATAACTCCCTTAAATATGTCTTGTCATGCCCTGCTAGACATGGAGTAGTTGAACTTTATAGTTAAGAATGTGACGTCTAATTCGTTAAGAAACAAGTAATTCTCTATTATTAACTCAATTATAGTTAAGTCGGTTAATAAATGGTGCGGCGCACTAAAAAATAAAGAGCGCACTGTAAAATGAATTGGATTGAAACTTAGCTAAGCAATTTCAATACATTTTGTAATTTTTGAATAAACAAAAACGAGAAGCTGAAACAAACTATTGTTGGTTACAAATGTAAGCTGCTATTTGGTATATATAACCAGCTCGTCGGGATGCGCCAGGCCAAGGACATCACGGGCTCTTTCTTCGAGCATATCAAGATCCAGATTCTGTGAATCTAGCAATTGGACGCGTTTTTCAAGCTTTTCACGTTCAATTTCTGTCAGGCGGAGCTGCGCAGTTTCGGTGTGCAAATCCTGCTGTAATTTTATATAGGAAAATAACCCGCGATCACCTTCAATCAGGTGATAACTGAAATAGCAAACCAATAGCAGGCCAAGTGCAGGCGCCATGCTGGATTTGATGCGTTTACGTATTTCATAGTTAAGATTCATTTTAGGAGTGAATCAAATTCAGGCCTGTGGGTCAATAAGTAAATCCAGATAACCTGTATTATTTTACATACCGCGTTTCTTAAGGAACAGACTGAGCTCTTTCTGGCTCTCCTGAATAATTTCCTCCAGTTCAATGCGGTTTAAATCTGTGAAAATGACCTCTTTTGACTGGATTTCGAACTGAGAAACGTATGCGCTTAATTTCGCCATTCCCATATTGCTCGCCATCCCCTTTAGCTCATGAGCAAGTGAAGCGATTTTCTCTGATGTTTGGTTTTCTTTTGAGAGTTCCGAAACTGTGCGGTCTAATGTTTCGTTCAGCGATTTGATCAGGAACATAAGTTGGTCTTCTGACATTAGATTTGCCAGAGGCTCCAATATATTCATATCGAGATAGGGAATTTCTTCCATGATAGTAGATCGCATCTTTTAAAACCTGCATGTTACATAAACCCTCAAACGCCTCATCAGACTTATTTTCTTATAAATTTGATGTAACAGTAAGTAGATCGTACCTATTTGAGAAATGCCTAATACAATGTATGTGGAAAGAGTTTGTTCATTTGTCAAATTAGGGAGCTAATTTGACAGCCACCGCCCGCAAAAACATAAAAAGGCGAGACTATGGTCTCGCCTTTTCAGTAACGGCTAATTTTTATTTCAGAATTGAGCGCCCAGCATATTCGGCTGCCTGACCAAGCTCTTCTTCAATGCGGATCAATTGATTGTATTTGGCAAGCCTGTCGGAACGAGCTAGGGATCCTGTTTTAATCTGACCGCAGTTTGTTGCAACGGCCAAATCAGCGATTGTTGAATCTTCCGTTTCGCCTGAACGATGTGACATCACGGCTGTGTAGCTGGCTTTATGCGCCATCTCAACCGCTTCCATTGTCTCGGTAAGGGTGCCGATCTGATTAACTTTAACCAAGATCGAATTTGCCACGCCCTGTTCAATGCCGTCTGCAAGGCGAACTGGGTTGGTAACGAAAAGATCATCACCGACAAGCTGTACTTTATCGCCGATTTTTTCGGTTAGAAGATTCCAGCCGTCCCAGTCATCTTCGGACATACCATCTTCAATGGAAATAATTGGATAATCACTGACGAGCGCTGCGTAGTAATCCACCATCTCAGCCGCACTCAGGACTTTATTTTCACCTTTCAGGTGATATTTACCGTCACGGTAGAATTCAGTCGAAGCAGCATCAAGAGCCAGATAGATATCTTCACCAGGTTTGTAGCCAGCAGCTTCAATGGATTTCATGATGAAATCAAGTGCGTCCCGTGTTCCGCCGATATTGGGGGCAAAGCCGCCCTCATCACCAACATTCGTGTTATGTCCCGCATCGCTCAGCTGTTTTTTCAATGTGTGAAAAACTTCTGCGCCCATTCGGATTGCTTCGCGAATATTGCCCGCAGATACAGGCATAATCATGAATTCCTGAATATCAATGGGGTTGTCCGCATGTTCGCCGCCATTAATGATATTCATCATGGGAACTGGCAGCGTACGGGCTGTTGTACCGCCGACATATTTATACAGGGGGAGGTTTGCATCAATCGCTGCTGCTTTTGCTACCGCAAGACTAACGCCAAGAATAGCATTTGCACCCAGACGGCTTTTATTTGGTGTGCCGTCCAGTTCAATCATCATCCGGTCGATGGCGATTTGATTTTCGGCATCCAATCCTGAAATAGTGTCAAAAATTTCGCCATTAATGGCGTCAATTGCTTTCAGAACCCCTTTACCTTTATAACGATCACCACCATCGCGAAGCTCTACAGCTTCATGAGCGCCTGTTGATGCGCCTGAGGGGACCGCAGCTCGTCCAAAAGCACCGCTTTCAAGGATAACATCAACTTCAACTGTGGGATTTCCCCGGCTGTCCAGAATTTCCCGGCCAATAATATCAATAATTGCGCTCATGGTTCAGCTATTCCTGTTTTATTCGTTTTGTAGGAGTCTATAAATTTTTCGCGAGTTTATCGAACTTCTGTAAAGTTTCGAGCAACGTTTCCAGTTGATCAACCGGAACCATATTGGGTCCATCTGAAGGGGCGTTATCCGGATCTTCATGGGTTTCCATAAAGACCATTGCCACGCCAACAGCAACCGCAGCCCGTGCCAAAACGGGGACAAACTCACGCTGTCCACCGGAGGTAGCGCCCTGCCCGCCTGGTTGCTGGACTGAATGAGTTGCGTCAAATACAACGGGAAATCCTGTTTCCGCCATTGTCGGGAGCCCCCGCATATCACTGACAAGAGTGTTATAACCAAAGCTGGTTCCTCTATCTGTCAGCATGACATTTGGGTTTCCGCTTTCAACCAGTTTTTCCGCAACATGCTTCATGTCCCAAGGTGCTAGGAACTGACCTTTTTTGACATTTACAACACGGCCTGTTTTGGCGGCAGCAACCAACAGGTCGGTCTGGCGGCACAAATAAGCTGGAATTTGAAGCACATCGACCACACTCCCCACTTCAGCACATTGATAGGATTCATGCACGTCGGTGAGTACTGGAATGGAAAACTCAGCCTTGATTTTTTCAAAGACAGTGAGCGCTTTTTCAATACCCAATCCACGCTTGGTGTGAATGGAAGACCGATTTGCTTTATCGAAAGAAGTTTTATAAACCAGTCCCATCCCCAGACGGGTTGTCATTTCAACCAGCTTGCCAGCCATTTCCATAGCATGATCTTCACTTTCCATCTGACAAGGACCCGCAATTAAAGCGAGAGGAAGATCATTTCCAACTTCAAAATTACCAATTTTGATGTGGGCGGCATTAGGCATATCTGTTTCCAATAGTTAGAGATTTATACCAGTCTTGATTTATCAATTGCAGCCTTGATAAAGCTTTTAAACAATGGATGTGGATCAAATGGCTTTGATTTCAGTTCCGGGTGGAATTGAACACCAATGAACCACGGATGGTCGGGAATTTCAACGATTTCAGGCAAATCACCATCAGGGGAAAGACCAGAGAATTTATATCCGACATTTTCAAGCACTTCGCGGTACTTGATATTAACTTCATAGCGGTGGCGATGGCGCTCTTCGATATGATCAGTTCCGTAGATTTCGCGAACTTTTGTATTTTCCAACAAATTGCAGGGATAAGCGCCCAAGCGCATTGTACCACCCAGATCGTCACCTTCAGAACGGGTTTCAGTCTGATTGCCACGGGTCCATTCGGTCATCAGTCCAACGACGTTTGGATCAAAGCTTCCAAATTCAGATGTTCCCGCTTTCGCAAGACCTGCCAGATTGCGGCAGCCTTCGATAACAGCCATCTGCATGCCGTAGCAAATGCCGAAATAAGGAATTTGATGTTCACGGGCATAGCGAGCGGAGCGAATTTTACCTTCTGCGCCACGTTCACCAAAACCACCTGGAACCAAAATCGCGTCCACACCATCAAGGCGCTCAACAAGCTTACCTGAATCCTTTTCAAAGATTTCAGATTCAATCCAGTCGATTTTGACCTTTACCCGATTGGCGATACCACCGTGATTCAGAGATTCCGTCAGGGATTTATAGGCGTCTTGAAGTTCAATATATTTGCCAACAACGGCAATTTTCACTTCACCCTCAGGGTTGAGGACACGGTCGACAATATCTTCCCATGTGCTCAGATCCGGTTCTCCTTTGTCTTCAATGCCAAAGGCACTAAGGACAGCGGCATCAAGGCCTTCTTTGTGATAGCTGAGCGGCACTTCGTAAATGGTTCGAACGTCCAGAGCCTGGATAACAGCTTTTTCGGGAACGTTACAGAACTGGCCAATTTTTGAAAGTTGGCCTTTTGGAATTTCACGTTCACTTCGGCAGAGCAAAATATCAGGCTGAATACCAATGGATTGCAATTCTTTAACGGAATGCTGTGTTGGTTTTGTTTTCAGCTCACCCGCGGCCGCAATATAGGGCACCAGTGTCAAATGCATGAAAATAGCATCGTTGCCCAGCTCATTGCCCAATTGCCGAATGGCTTCCAGGAATGGCAGGCTTTCAATGTCACCAACGGTTCCGCCAATTTCAACCAAAACGAAGTCTTCATCAACGATATCAGCCGTTGCGAATTCTTTAATGGCATTGGTGATGTGCGGAATAACCTGAACGGTTGCGCCCAGATAATCGCCGCGCCGTTCTTTGCGGATGACAGTCTGGTAAATTCGGCCTGTTGTAACGTTATCGCTTTGTTTTGAGGCAACGCCAGTGAAGCGTTCATAATGACCTAAATCAAGGTCTGTTTCCGCCCCATCATCGGTCACGTAACATTCCCCGTGTTCATAGGGGTTCATTGTGCCGGGATCGACATTGATATAAGGGTCCAGTTTGCGCATCCGCACTTTATAGCCACGGGCCTGCAACAGGGACGCAAGCGCTGCCCCAGCAAGACCTTTGCCAAGTGAAGATACCACACCACCGGTAACGAAAATAAACCGAGCCATGGGATTACACTATATTCAAAAAATTTAGGTTCGTGAAGTAAAAGAGACGGTAAATTACCGTCTCTTTGCGAATTAATTACTGAGTGGAAAGCGGCGCCGCAGGTTCTGCGGGTTCGGCCGGGGAATTATCCCCTTCCGTCGTCGTTTCCAACGGTTGATCGAGTAAAGACGTTGGCGCTGAATGCAAACCACTGATCAGCGCAAGGCCGATACTGGTCATAAAGAATGCAGCTGCCAAAATAGCTGTTGTACGTGTGAGCAGGTTAGCGGCCCCACGACCTGTCATCAGGCCACCGCCGCCACCGCCGCCACCGATTCCCAGTGCACCACCTTCTGAGCGTTGTAGAAGAACTACACCGATCAAAAAGACAGCGATAAGAACGTGCACGACCAGTAGAACTGTTTCCATGATCCAAAAAATTCCTAGACAGCGAAGTGAGAAACCCACTTCTTGTTTAAAGCTTGTTTGGTGGGCTTCTACACCAAAGTAAACGTAATTACCAGTGATATATGGGCTAAATTCCGGTTTCAACAATAGGCCAAAAATCTTCGGCTTTAAGGCTGGCACCGCCAACAAGGGCGCCATCAACATTTTCAAGCCCCATCAGTTCAACAGCATTCCCCGCCTTTACTGATCCACCATATAAAAGCCGAACACCGTCAGAGCTGGACATTAACGCAGAAAGATCTTTTCTCATATGTGCGTGGACTTCAGCAACGTCGTCCGCCGTTGGGGTCTTTCCCGTTCCAATAGCCCATACTGGCTCATACGCGATCACGGTATTTTGCGCAGTTGCGCCATCGGGTAGAGAATTTTTCACCTGCTCGGAAATGACACTTAGGGTCTGGTTGCTTTCGCGTTCCTGAAGCGTCTCTCCCACGCAGACAATTGCGATTAGGCCAGCTCGAAGCGCTGCTTCTGCTTTGGCCTTGACGACCTCATTTGTCTCGCCGTGATCGGTTCTGCGTTCTGAATGTCCTACAATGCAATAGGTCGCGCCCGCATCTTTCAGCATTTCGGCGCTGATATCGCCTGTATGTGCACCAGACACATTTGCATGACAATCCTGTCCGCCAATTGAAATCGCTGTTCCCGCGGCGATTTCAGCCAGTTCTTTGACCAGTAAAGCCGGTGGGCAAATTAGAATATCGCAGCCTGGAGCTGCTGATTTTGCCGATTTGGCAATCAATTCGCGGATTTGGTTTGCTGATTCACCAGAAAGACCGTTCATTTTCCAGTTGCCGGCGATTAAAGGGCGTACAGACATGCGCTTATTCCTCATTCACTTCTTTGCGAGTAGTTGCTTTCAATCAATTTACGCCCATATGCCATTTTTTCGGGAAGAAAGATACTGCTTTGCGAAATTCCGTGTTGCAGCCGTCCCTCTTTAGCCCATATCATGTCGCGCTGCGATGGGGGGCTAGCTTCCTGTCTATGATAATTGAACTAAAAAGTGTTGGGAAAATATGCTTCATTCCATGCGTAAAGGAGCCAGTGGATGGCTCGCAAAAGGATTGCTTCTACTTTTGGTGGCCAGTTTTGGCCTTTGGGGAATTGGCAGTGACATGCTGGGAAGCTCAGTTGGCAGTGATGTCATCGAAGTCGGTGAACAAACTGTATCTCTTGGTGAGTTCCAACGTGAATATAGAAACAGACTTAATCAGGTTTCCAATTATTTGGGTCGGCAGATCACAACCGAGGAAGCCAAGCGTTATGGCGTAACTCAAAGCACGATTACCAGCATCCAAACTCGTCTGCTTGAAAAAGAGCGGGTTCGTGAGCTTGATCTTGGTATTCCCGATGATGCGGTTATAAATGAGATCCGGACTGGCGACGCGTTTAAGAATGTGGCTGGTAACTTTGACCGCCTCCGGTTTGAAACACTTTTGCGCCAGAACGGTTATAGCGAAAAAGAATATATCGATATTCTGCGCGGCGAAATGAAGCGAAGCCAGCTCATTGAAAGCATCACCCTTCCCAATGCCAAAGCACCTGACTTTATGGCAGAGGTTCTGTTTAAACATTACCTTGAAAAGCGCACCGCCAGTTACGTAGAAATCCTGGATAGCGCGGTTGGCGAAGCGCCTGCGCCTACAGACGAACAATTGACTAAATTTGCTGCAGATAATGCGGATGCCTATACTGCCCCTGAATATCGTCAGGCTTCTTTTATATATCTTACGCCTGAAACATTTGCAGGTGATATTGAAGTCACTGAAGACGAGATCAAAGCTGAGTATGAAGCCCGCGTTTCTGAGTTTAAGATCCCGGAAAAACGTCATATTCTGCAAATGGTGTTTGATACAGAGGAAAAAGCTCAAGAAGCTGCGGCACAGCTTTCCGGCGGCGCAACTTTCGCTGCTGTTGCAAATGACATGTTGCAAATGACAGCCAGCGATATTGATCTGGGGTTCATGACTAAAAGTGAATTGCTCAATGAATTGCAGGAAGCGGCATTTACTGTTCCTGCTGGCGGTGTAACTGTTCCCGTTAAAACGATCCTTGGCTGGCATTTGATTGAAGTGAGTGAGATCGAAGAAGGCCACACCAGTACAATTGATGAAGTTCGCGACCAGTTGACAAAATCCATTGCGCTGCGCGGTGCGGTTGACGTTCTTTATGAAAAATCAACAGCGCTACAAGATGAATTTGCTGGCGGTGCCACAATTCAGGAAGCGGCAAATTCGCTGGGCCTGAAAATGGAAACTCTTGGCTGGACTGATCAAAACGGTTTGGATGAAGCCGGTAAACCTGTTGCGAACCTGCCCGCGATTCCAGAATTTAAGGTCTCTCTGTTCGCGATTGAACAAGGCGATGACCATGATCTCAAAGAAGCTTCCAATGGCACCTACTACGCCCTTACCCTCAAGGATGTAAAAGAATCTGCCTTGAAAGATCTTGCGGCAGTTCGCAGTGAAGCCACAACCGCTTGGAAAGCCAACTGGCAGCATGAGCAAAACAAACAAAAAGCAGAAGTTTTGCTGGCTAAACTAAAAGCAGGTGAAAGTCTGTCTTCATTGGGTATGGAGGTGAAAACGACAGCACCGGGAACACGAACCGGCGCCATTGCCGGATTATCTTCCGATGCTGCTAAAGGACTGTTTTCGGCGAAACCCGGTGAATTTGTTTACGGCGAAAATGACGCTAAGAACGGATATGTTATCCTAACCCCAAAAGACGTTATCGCAGCCGATATGGTTAAAGATAAAAATATTTTGGACCAACTGAAAACAGAGCTTGGGAATGGCATTAGTCAGGACCTGAATGCTCAGTATATGTCCTATCTGGAGAAGAAAATTGGCTTCTCTGTTAAAACAAACCTGATCGAGGAATATTTCTAAAAATGTCCATCCAACCCGCCTTTTCCAAGTTTAGTGAAGGATTTAACGAGGGGAAGTCACAGATACTCTGGACGACCCTCGTTGCGGATTTGGAAACACCGGTTTCCGCCATGATGAAACTGGCAGAGGGAAAAGCAAATTCCTTTCTGCTGGAATCTGTTGAGGGAGGCGCCGTCCGCGGTCGCTATTCCATCATTGGCATGAAACCGGACTTGATCTGGCGATGCGATGGGACACAGGCCCGCATTAACCGTACAGCCCGGTTCGATCCAGAAGCCTTTGTGGCTTGCGATAAACCTGTTCTGGATAGTTTGCAGGCACTCATTGACGAAAGTCATATTGACCTGCCGCCTCACCTGCCGCCAATGGCAGCGGGGCTGGTTGGCTACATGTCCTATGATATGGTTCGTCTGATGGAAGATATTCCAGACAGCAACCCCAATGATCTGGGTGTGCCCGATGGTATGTTCATTAGACCCACCGTTATGGCTATTTTTGATAGCATTCTGGACGTTGTGACAATTGTAACGCCTGTTTGGGTTGGTGACGGACGATCCGCGCAAACAGCCTATAATCATGCGGCTGAACGTCTTTCAGATGCGGTCAATGATTTTTCACGCAGTTTGCCGCACACCGTTTCGCAAGACGTGACAGAGATGGAAATGCAGGAGCCTGTTTCCAATACAAGCGAGCCTGAATTCTTTGAAATGGTGGAGAAGGCGAAAGAATATATCCGCGCGGGTGATGTCTTTCAGGTTGTTCCAAGCCAACGCTTTGAAATGCCGTTCAATCTGTCATCGCTGTCACTGTATCGAGCGCTTCGCCGCACTAACCCCTCCCCGTTTATGTTCTATCTCAACTTTGGGACGTTCTCAGTTGTGGGTTCAAGCCCCGAAATTTTGGTGCGCCTGCGCGATGAAGTCGTCACTATTCGTCCTCTTGCCGGCACACGCCCCCGCGGGGAAACGCCAGCCGAGGATAAAGCGCTTGCTGATGAATTGCTGAACGATCCAAAGGAACTGGCGGAACATTTAATGCTGCTGGATTTGGGCCGCAACGATGTTGGTCGGGTTTCAAAAATTGGCAGCATCAATGTAACTCAGCAGTATGATATCGAGAATTACTCCCACGTGATGCATATCGTCTCCAATGTTGAGGGTAAAATTCAGGACGGTCTGACAGCGATTGATGCATTGAAAGCCGGTTTTCCCGCAGGCACGGTTTCCGGTGCGCCCAAAGTTCGGGCAATGGAAATCATTGATGAACTGGAGAAATCCCGGCGTGGCATTTATTCTGGCGCTGTTGGGTATTTTTCCGCCAATGGATCAATGGATACCTGTATTGCGCTTCGCACAGCTGTGGTGAAGGATAACACGATCTATATTCAGGCGGGAGCCGGTGTTGTTGCCGATAGTGATCCCAAATCTGAATATGATGAGACTGTGAATAAAGCGAAAGCCATGGTCCGCGCAGCACAGGAAGCTGTTCGATTTGCAACGGAAGGCACTGGAAACCGGTAAGGTTTCAGCGCTTTCTGCTCAAAATCCTAATTGGCTCGCGCAATATTTGGCGCGAGCGCTGCTGTAATTGGAATAAACTGGAAGCCCCGTTTTCGGGCTTCCGGTATCCATTTTCTCAAAGCTTCAATGGTTTCGTTATAGGGATGTCCAATTGCAATTGATGTCCCGTTTTTAAGAGCGAAAGCCTCAACCTTTTTGAGTTGAGCCATAATTGCATCTGGCTTGATTTCATTATCGAGGAAAATATCACGGTTGCCTGTCGGAAGGTGACGGGCCAGGGCAAGATCATACCCCTTGCTTTTTGCTGTTGTCCGGCTATCGAGAAACAAAAGCCCGCGCGCTGCTATCTCGTCCATGACGATAGCCATTCCCGGCTCAAACGCGGTAAATTTACTGCCCATATGATTGTTTACACCGACATAGCCGTCAAAGCTATCTAGGTTCTTTTTTGTTCGCTGCAAAATTTCCGCAGGGCTTAAATCCTGTAATAAGGCGTCCGGCCCCGGATTGGAGGTTCTACTGGTTGGCTCCATGGGCAGATGGAGCATGACTTCATGCCCCCTGCTCCGGGTCATTTCGGAATATTTTTGTAAATTATTTGCATATGGCAGAAAAGCCAGCGTTAGCGGCGTTGGCAAATCTAGAAGCTTATCCACCCGCTGCCCGTTTAATCCGACATCGTCAATGACGATTGCGATCAAGGGCGCGCCACTCGTGATTGTCACGGGAATGGCGTATTTTTGCCATCGGGGTTCCCCGACTTTCGGAAATGCTTTTAAGATCTCTGCCGGAGGGAGCGAAGCAACCTGATCATTTTTAGGTAAGCTGTCGGACAAAACCCCCTTGGGGGCATTTCGGTAATCGGTAGGATCGTACGCCAGCGCATCAATCGGGCGATTGCCTGTTGCAGCTCCAGTTTCATTTGTCGGATCAGCGGGTGCCGAATTCGCTTTTTTATTTTTGTGAAAGCCGGGTTTGAATATTTCTTCAACTTCGCTGCTGGCAATTTGATCGGGGCTATTCTTATCTTTAATAAAAGTACCAATCATCATGCCTGTCATCAGACTAAAGACTAGCAGCGCGACGCATAATGTGATCAGTCGTACCGGAGAGTTTAATAATGCATCAAGCTTGGAAATTGGCTCTATTTCCTGGTTTGAAAATTTTTGACTGTCTGACATTCCCGAAAACGGCCCCAGCTTCCTATACATCTTGATGACTTCCGGTTTTAGTGTATCCGGAAGCTGACTTCCAATCCTTTTATACTCTCTATCAGTTAAATATGGAGAAAATAGGAAAATATCGTTAAAAGGATACTTGACGAGGGCTGAAAAGAATAGAAACTGGCAGTTTCATGGTGTGAACCGAAGCGGTTGGTGAATTTTGATCAACCAGAAAATAAGAAGCAATTTGCAAGTAGCTGAAATGATTATTCTAATAGATAACTACGATAGTTTTACATATAACCTTTACCACTTCCTGGGCGATCTGGGGGCCGATGTTAGGGTATATCGGAATGATGTGAAAACCGTTGATCAAATTCTGGGTGAGAAGCCCAATGGGATTGTTCTCTCTCCAGGCCCTTGCACACCGGATAAAGCAGGGATCTGTATCAACCTGGTCAAGTCAGCGATGGTTAATCAAATTCCACTGCTTGGTGTTTGCCTTGGACATCAGGCTATTGGGCAGGCACTTGGGGGTAAAGTTATCCGGGCAAGTGAACTGATGCATGGGAAAACGTCGGCAATTGAACACACGGGTAAAGGCGTATTCAAGGGGATTTCCAACCCTGTGACGGCAACGCGGTACCACTCTCTCATTATTGAGCGTTCATCCCTGCCAGACAGTCTGGAGATCACTGCGGAAACGAGTGATGGTGTCATCATGGGCATGCAGCATAAAGAAGCGCCGCTTCATGGTGTCCAATTTCACCCAGAAAGCATTGCTTCAGAGCAAGGCCATGACATGCTGCTCAATTTTCTGCAAATGACGGGCGAAAATCTGAAGGCAGTTGCTTAAGATGAGCGTTCTCAACAATTTTAAGGCGCTGATCGGAAAAATCTCTCAAGGGCAGACTTTAACGCAAGACGAGTCAAAGGAAGCCTTCAATATTATTCTATCTGGTGATGCGACCCCTTCCCAAATGGGGGCCTTTCTTATGGGGCTTCATTTGCGCGGCGAGACGACGGATGAATTGATCGGCGGGGTTTCGGTCTTGCGCGAAAAAGCCAGTTATATTACGGCGCCAGATGGGGCAATTGATCTGGTGGGAACCGGCGGTGACGGTTTTGGCACCCTGAATATTTCCACTGCGGCTGCCTTTGTGGTGGCCGGTGCCGGTGTTCCTGTTGCAAAACACGGAAACAAGGCCGCCTCCTCCCGCTCCGGAACGGCAGATGTTCAAGCCGAACTTGGCATCAATACGGAATGTGATCTGTCTTTGACGGAAAAAGCAATTCATGAAGCGGGTATTGGGTTTATGGTGGCTTACCGCCATCATGGTGCCATGCGGCATGTGGGGCCGACCCGGGTTGAGCTTGGTATTCGAACTATTTTTAATCTGCTCGGTGTCATGTCAAACCCTGCAGCCGTCAAGCGGCAGTTGACAGGTGTTTACGATCCACGCTGGATGCGTCCGATGGCCGAGACACTGAAAGAGCTTGGCTCAAAGCATGTCTGGATCATGCATGGGACAGACGGCCTTGATGAACTGACAACAACTGCCCCTTCATTGGTTGTTGAACTGAAAGATGGGCAAATTTCAGAATTTGAAATTACCCCTGAAGAAGTTGGACTGCCGAAAGCCAAATTGGAAGATCTGATTGGCGGTACACCTGCCCACAATGCGAAAGCGCTTCTTGCCCTTTTGAACGGAGAGAAAGGCGCATACCGCGATATTACATTGCTCAATGCTGCTGCGGGGCTGGTCGTTGGCGGTAAATGTTCTTCGGTGAAAGACGGGATTGCGATTGCCGCAGACGCCATTGATAGCGGAAAGGCGTTAAAAGCCATGGAAACCCTGAAACGTATCACAAATATGGCAGTATCCTGATTATGAGTATCCTTGCAAAAATCTGCGCCGACAAGCTGGAGCATATTAAAGCCCGTAAATCGCAAGTCTCTTTGACAAACCTGCAAGAAACAGCTGCGGCGGCAACTGCACCGCGGGGATTTCTCGCGGCATTGCGCCGTGCGCGCAGTGAAGGTCGTTATGGGTTGATTGCCGAAATTAAAAAAGCGTCCCCTTCAAAAGGGTTGATCCGTGAAGATTTTAATCCGGCACTTTTGGCCAAAGCCTATGAAGAAGGCGGCGCGACCTGCATGTCTGTTCTCACCGACATTCCCTATTTTCAGGGTGCAGATGAATATCTGATCGAAGCCCGAAACGCGGTTTCACTCCCTGCCCTTCGCAAAGACTTTATGCTTGATACCTATCAGGTGGTGGAAGCGCGGGCATTGGGCGCTGATTGCATTTTGTTGATTATGGCAGCGCTTTCAGATGCGCAGGCCCAGGAATTGGAAGCAGCAGCCATCGAACTTGGCATGGATGTTCTGATCGAAGTTCACGATGCAGATGAACTGGCGCGCACGCGGGTACTGAAAAGCCCATTGATCGGGGTTAATAACCGCAATCTCAAAACCCTTGAAGTTGATATCGCAACGACGGAAGAGCTCTCCAGTGGTTTGCCCACAGATTGTGTCGCGGTTAGCGAGAGTGGGCTTTATACGCCCGCAGATCTGGCGAGAATGGAAAAAGCTGGTTGCGGCTGTTTTCTGGTGGGCGAAAGTCTGATGCGACAGGATGATGTTGCTGGCGCTGTTCGTCAGCTTTTGTCAAAAGCCTGAGGAGCCGCAATGTCTGAATTGACGCATTTTGACCCCAAAGGCGCGGCCCATATGGTGGATGTCGGTGATAAAGATATTACCAAGCGAAGTGCAACAGCCACAGCGCGCGTCACAATGCAGCCAGATACCTTTAAACTGGTTCAGGAGGGTACGGCAAAAAAGGGTGATGTGCTAGGGGTTGCCCGGCTTGCCGGTATTATGGCCGCCAAGAAAACGCCTGACCTTATTCCCTTATGCCATCCTTTGGCATTGACGAAGGTCGCTGTAGAGTTTGAGCTGGATGCGGCAAATTCAGTGATCGATATTTTCGCAACCTGCGAGCTGAAAGGCAAAACCGGCGTTGAAATGGAAGCGCTGACAGCGGTTAGCATTGCGGCACTGACAATTTATGATATGTGCAAAGCTGTGGACAAAGGCATGGTCATATCCGCAACTCGTCTGCTTGAAAAGTCAGGCGGAAAATCAGGGACTTACACTGCAAAATGATCTCAGTCGACGAAGCCCGTAACAATATTCTTAAATCCCTTAAACCCGTTGGCAACGAAGTTATTTCCATTGGCGACGCGCTTGGCCGTGTCCTTGCCGAAGATATATTCGCGCGGCGCACACAACCACCTGCCGATCTCTCGGCAATGGATGGATATGCGGTTAAAGCATCGGACGTCTCGACGGTTCCCGTTACTTTATCGGTAATTGGCGAGTCTGCTGCGGGGGGCTCTTTTGACGGAACAGTTCAAACGGGTCAGGCCGTTCGGATATTTACAGGGGCACCTCTTCCCAAGGGTAGCGACACCATCATCATACAAGAAGACACCGAACGGGATGGCGATCTGCTGATTGTAAAAGACAGTGCACAGCTAGGAACTTATGTTCGCGCCGCTGGACTTGATTTCAAAGAGGGAGATACTGGCCTTTGTGTAGGTAAAAAACTCTCTCCGCGGGATATTGGTTTGCTGGCCGCGATGAATATTCCCTGGATTACGGTGTACCGCAAACCCCGGATTGCCTTGCTATCCACAGGTGATGAACTTGTGCGGCCCGGTGAGCCACTTGGCCCCAATCAGATTATTTCGACCAACAGTCTGGTCGTGGCCGCGATGATTGAGCAGGCTGGCGCCATTCCAGTTGATCTGGGCATTGCAAAAGATAACGAAAGCTCTCTGCGCCAAATGGCCAGCGGTGCGGCCTCGGCGGATATGCTGGTAACGCTTGGTGGGGCTTCTGTTGGGGATCATGATCTGGTTCAGGCCGTTTTGGGTAAAGAGGGATTGGAAATTGATTTCTGGCGCATTGCCATGCGACCCGGAAAGCCCCTGATGTTTGGTGATCTGTCCGGAACACCCATGCTGGGCATGCCCGGCAATCCGGTTTCCAGCATGATTTGTAGTTTTATATTTCTATATCCCGCGCTTGAAATTCTAAAGGGCGGCCGACCCTCCCACCCCAGTGTTGTTCCGGCTATCCTCTCGCATGATCTAAAAGCCAACGATCAGCGTGAAGATTATATGCGCGCGCAGATAATCGGTCATGAAGATGGATTGCCCATCATCAAGCTTTTCAGCAATCAGGACAGTTCTTTGCTCACGGCCCTCTCTGCTGCTGATTGTCTGGTCCGCCGCGAGCCGTTCGCCGAAGCTGTTTCAAAGGGAGCGGCGGTCGGGATTATAATGTTGCAAAGTAGCTATCCGGACAGCTGATAGACAGGTCACAACTTCTGATTAATCAGGGCTTGACGATGAACAAGAACTTTTGTAGAACATTCATATAATGTTTTTGTTTTGTTCTAAAGGGGCTGGAGCAGATGCTGACGAAGAAACAACATGATTTGTTGATGTATATCCACACGTATCTCGAAGATCGCGGGGTTTGCCCTTCTTTTGATGAAATGAAAGAAGCTTTGGATTTGAAATCCAAATCGGGGATCCATCGCTTGATCACGGCACTGACTGAGCGGGGATTTATTCGCCGTCTTCCGCATAGGGCCCGCGCGTTGGAAATTTTAAAACTTCCCGATGCTGTGCTGCCCGAAGGTCTCTCAAAACGGCACCACAAGCCACCGACTACCTCTGGTGAGGATAATGTGGTCAAAGGTGATTTCAGAGGCAGGCATTCAGATACAGCGTCGTCTATCGATCACGATATTACAGTCACGCTTCCGCTTTACGGCCGGATTGCGGCAGGTATGGGCGTGGAAGCACTTGCAGATCCAAGCAGTTTCATTGAGATCCCGCCAACCATGATTGGCAAGGGAGAGCATTATTGTTTGGAAGTTGATGGCGATTCAATGATCAATGCGGGAATTAATGATGGTGATACTGTCATTATTAATGAATGTAAAACCGCTGAAAACGGCGCTATCGTTGTTGCGTTGATTGATGATGAAGAAGTTACGCTCAAACGAATTCACCGTAAAGGCAACACCGTTGCGCTTGAAGCGGCTAACCCCAGTTACGAGACACGTATTTTCGGACCGGACCGCATTAAGGTTCAGGGTAAACTTGTAGGCCTTTTCCGTAAATATTAATCCGCCTTTCGCGCGCGAATGGGGACCCATGGGCGATCCCCTCGCACGCCGTTGACAGATCGCACATCGACCGTTTCTTTTTCATCAAAATAAATAGCGTGCGCGCCCATCCGCCAAAAATCAAACCAGCCCAGTTTTACTTTTGGATTTGGACAGTCCCTTGGCAGTGGTGACTGTGAAATCAGGATATCTGCCCGGTGGCAATCCTGTACATGTGACAATGTATGCGTTGAATAGACAATCTTTAGGTGCCGCCGTCGCCAAACACATCCGAGTGTGTCACATGATATTCCCGTCTCAGGGTCTTTTTGGGCACTGGCTAAACGTCTAAATTCTTTGACTCCATACATCTCCTGCCAACGGCCCCGGTCAAAACGATCCCGCGTGAAGGTGTTGACTACGGGGGTCTCATTTTCGAAATTATATAAAATCAGATTGGTGCTATCGGATATCAAAATGTCCGGTAAGCGATGATTAAGTTGAAAGATGACCGCAAAGACAAGGGCTGCGATGGCCCCATACTTTAATTTTGTCCTGGGGATAAAAAACCAGATCACAGCAATAGAAAAAGCGGTCAATGCATAGGGCGCAATTGCAGAAACCTTCATTTGCGCCAATGGAAAATCCGCACCCCACGCGGCAAGATGTTGAATAAGAACAACCCCCTCACCCGCTAATGTCAAAGAAAACCCTGCCAGACCAAAGGGCAAAAGGATAAAGCTAACCAAGACCCAAGGCATAACCCAAAACCCCATCAATGGGACAGCCACCAGATTGGTCACGATGCCAGCAAAGGCAAATTGCCCGAAATGATAGATGGCAAAGGGGGCGGTTGCCGCAGATGCAATTAATGAAGTCATGGTGATCCCTGCCAGATAGATAAATGGTTTGGCAATTAGGGGAGCTTGTCCTTGGAACGTGAGAAACTTTCCGCCAATTTTTTCGTATAAGCAGATCAGGCAAAAGACTGCCGAAAATGACATTTGAAAACTTGCCGTGAAAAGGCTCTCTGGAGCAAAAAGCAAAATTGCGATGGCTGCAAAGGCTAAATTTCTGAGCGATATAGCGGTTCGATCAAAGCATACGGCTATGAATACCAGCGTAATCATCAAATAGGCGCGGACGGCTGATACGGACATACCGCTCATCAACAAATAAAAGCTTAATGATATGATCGCAATAACGGCCGCAATTTTCTTGATGGGATAGTTAAGGGCCAATACGGGGAAACAGCTCATGGCAAGCCGAATGGCAAAAAAGACCAATCCACCGATCATCACCATATGTAATCCTGAAATGGCCAGTAAATGGGCCAGTCCCGATGCGCGCATTTTCTCCTGAATGATGGGTTTCAGATAGGATTTCTCCCCCACCATAACAGCCAAAAGGAACCCAATGGTATTTTTTGGGGATTGGATAACAATCTGCCGGCTTACCTCATGGCGAATTTGACGAAGGGCGTAAGTGAGGCCATTTTTCTGTTGGGTAATAATAACCGGACGGTCCAACGCATAGCCAACAGCGCCAATTTCTTTGAAATACAGGTCCCGTTGATAATCATAAGCTCCCGGATGTGTGGGCCCGGGGGGCGGCAGTAAGATTGCATTCAGGGAGACCCGCATTCCCGGTTTCAGATGATCGGCGCCAGTTCGGATATTGAGCTGAATTTTCCGGATGCTGTTTTTAAGTTTTGGCGTGCTTGATATATCTTCAAAGATGACACGGCTATTTTTTTCGCCAATAAATATTTTACCAACAGTTGCTTCGAGTGCGCTTTTTACTTTTTTCTCAAGCACAGGCGCATTTACATAATGCTGGCGCAGTTGCCCAGCGGCAAATCCAATGGCAACGATCATCATTGCCGCAAACAAGATCGTTGCCAGTAGACGCCCTTTACGAATGAAATAAATATACCCGATCCCCAGGAGAAGCGGGATTGCCATATGAAACAAATCCGGTTCGTGCTTTAAATTGAAATAAATGGTAATTCCAATTCCAATCAAAAGCGGCGAAAACAGAAACCATCTTGTCTTGTCTTTCAAGATTAAATCATTCAGTCTATTCAGATTAATTTGCTGCATCTGTGCCCCCTCTTCATCACAGACTTGCTCTAAACGCTCACAAAGAGTAAAAAAGCCCCATAATCAACCTTAGAAATCTCATTTAAACCTGTAATTGAATTACAAGCAAAGTAAATTGCCATGACTGTTGTGACACGTTTCGCGCCCTCTCCGACCGGCTTCCTTCATATTGGAGGTGCCAGAACGGCATTGTTCAATTGGCTATATGCCCGGCACAATGGCGGTAAATTCCTGCTTCGGATTGAAGATACCGACCGGGAAAGATCAACGGATGCCGCAATTGAAGCCATTTTGGCAGGCTTGCAATGGTTAGGCCTTGAGTGGGATGAAGAGCCAACCTACCAGTTTTCGCGGCGGGAACGTCACGCTGAAATCGCTCAACAGCTTCTGGATCAGGGCAAAGCTTATTATTGTTATGCCTCGAAAGAAGAATTACAGGAAATGCGTGATACAGCACGGGCCGAAGGCCGTGCGCCTGGATATGATGGCCGCTGGCGCGACCGCGATCCGTCTGAAGCGCCCGCCGGTGTGGATCCTGTCATCCGGTTTAAATCACCAAACGAAGGGGCGACGGTCATTGAAGATTCTGTTCAAGGCACCGTTACCATACAAAATGAGCAGCTGGATGATTTGATCCTGTTGCGCGCTGATGGAACACCAACCTATATGTTGTCTGTGGTTGTGGACGACTATGATATGGGGATTACACATATCATTCGAGGTGATGACCATCTAACAAATGCAGCAAGACAGATTCAACTTTATACTGCATTGGGTTGGGACGTCCCGAATATGAGTCATATTCCGCTAATCCATGGTCCTGACGGCGCAAAATTGTCAAAACGTCACGGCGCGCTCGGCGTGGAAGCATATAGTGATATGGGATATCTACCAGAAGCGCTTCGTAATTATCTTCTGCGACTCGGATGGTCACACGGGGATGATGAAATCATTTCAACCGAACAGGCAATTGAATGGTTTACCCTTGAAAATATTGGGAAATCGGCCAGCCGATTTGATTTTGACAAGCTTGAAAATTTGAACGGAACCTATATTCGTCAAGCCGATGACGCCTATTTAACGGGCTTAATTATGCCTTTGCTGGCGGAAAAAGCAGCACGCCCTATGCGTGATTTTGACACACAATTGGTTCAAAATGCCATGAACGGCTTGAAAGAAAGAGCAAAATCAGTAATATCCCTAGCAGACAGTGCGGCATTCCTAATTGCCGAGCGGCCACTCTCTATGGATGAGAAGGCCGAAAAGCTGTTAAATGATGATTCAATACAGGTTTTGCAACGTTTAGCAACCCGTCTTGAAGTCCTGAGCGAATGGAATATAGATCAGATTGAAGCGGCGATTAGAGAAGCTGCAGAATCTGAAGATTTGAAGCTGGGCAAGATCGCACAGCCTTTGCGTGCGGCGCTGACTGGAACAACAGTATCGCCGGGTATTTTTGACGTTCTTGAGGTTCTTGGAAAAGAGGAATCTATCGGGCGGATCAAAGACGTAAATAAAACCTGATTTATTGAGCAATTTTTATTGCTCATTTCGTAAAAGATTTACGAATTTCATGTAGAAACTCTTTTTAGAGTATCGGCACAGTTGAAGTTGGCAAATTGTTGACTTTACAATTAAAGGAAAAAATTAATGAGTGGCTCTAAACAAAACGGCACCGTTCAGATCAAAGAAGAAGGCAATACAACAGACCTTCCAATGGTTGAAGGCACAGTCGGCCCTAAAGTAATCGATATCCGTAAACTTTATGCCCAGACTGGTCATTTCACCTATGATCCAGGCTTTACGTCTACAGCCTCTTGTGATTCAGCGATCACCTATATCGATGGCGACCAGGGCATTTTGATGCACCGGGGCTATAAAATTGAAGAATTGGCTTCTCAGAGTGATTTTATGGAAGTCTGCTACCTGCTTTTAAAAGGCGAGCTTCCAAACTCTGCGGAAAAAGAAAAATTCACGCATGACATCACTTACCACACCATGTTGCATGAGCAATTGGCCCAGTTGTTCCGTGGGTTCCGCCGGGACGCCCATCCAATGGCTGTTATGGTTGGTGTTGTTGGTGCGTTGTCTGCTTTTTACCATGACAGCACGGATATTAATGATCCGCATCAGCGGATGATCGCCAGCTACCGTCTTATCGCCAAAATGCCAACGATCGCGGCCATGGCGTATAAATATTCTGTCGGTCAGCCATTCATTTATCCAAACAATGATCTGTCATATGCAGAAAACTTCCTTCACATGACATTCAGCGTTCCTGCAGAGCAGTATAAAATGTCGCCAACGCTCTCCCGCGCGATGGATCGTATTTTCATTCTACATGCAGACCATGAACAAAATGCATCAACTTCTACAGTGCGTTTGGCAGGCTCTTCTGGAGCGAACCCATTTGCCTGTATTGCGGCTGGTATTGCCTGCCTTTGGGGCCCTGCTCATGGTGGCGCGAACGAGGCTGTGCTTTCCATGCTCGAAGAAATCGGATCTGTTGATCGGGTTCCTGAATTTATTGCAAAAGCAAAAGATAAGAACGATCCGTTCCGTCTGATGGGCTTTGGTCACCGGGTTTATAAAAACTATGATCCGCGTGCGAAAGTTATGCAGCAAACCTGTTATGAAGTGCTGGACGAATTGGGCATTAAAGACGAGCCTATGCTAAAATTGGCAATGGAACTCGAAAAAATTGCACTTGAAGATCCCTATTTCGTTGAGAAGAAACTCTTCCCGAACGTTGATTTCTATTCAGGAATTATCCTCAAAGCGATGGGCTTCCCAACGAGCATGTTCACTGTGTTGTTTGCCCTTGCTCGTACTGTCGGCTGGGTTGCTCAGTGGAACGAAATGATGGAAGATCCAGGACAGAAAATTGGTCGTCCGCGTCAGCTTTATACAGGGCCCGCAGAACGTTCTTTTGTCCCTCTTGTGAAACGCAAGTAAGCATAATGACCCGCGCAGAAATCACTTCTCATCAAGTGAAGCCTTCGACACCTGTCGAAGGCAATGCGCGCAGTCGCAAGCTTTTCATGAAAGCGGCAAACGATAACCGTGCGCCGCTTTCATTTTATTACAAAAAACTAGCCCTCGGCCTGATAACCTTTTTGATTGCTGTAGCTGCAATTAATTACTGGTGGTTTTCCTGAAATTGGAAATTTCTGTGAGTACGGCTTGTGCGGCTTTGACACCCGGCAATTCATCCCCACTCTTTAACTTCTGAACAGCGGCTTTATATCCGGTCTTTTGCTGTTCACGTGCAAGCTCATCGGTGAAAAGCTGAATAAGTTCAGGGGCAAGCCGTTCAACCAGACAATTTTCCAGAATATGTTCTGGAACAATCTCTGTATCTTCTAAAATGTTGATCAAATTCACATATTTTAATTTGACCAGTTTTCGTGCGAGATAAGCGGTAATTGGATGCATGCGATAGGCAATTACGGATGGTAAATTAGCCAGCGCAAGTTCTAGCCCCACAGTACCTGAAGCCGCAAGCGCCACATCACAGGCGGCCATTGCATCATATTTTTCATCTGGATTTTGGACAATGACAACCGGCAGCGACCAAGTGGCAATGGCTTCCCTAACGATTTCAGCACTTTTACCAACGACCGGTATAACAACCTGAAGATCAGGAACTGACTTTTGCACCTGTAATACAGTTTGCTTAAAGACCTCCAAATGCCGATTAACTTCGCTCCGGCGACTTCCGGGTAAAACCATTAAAAGCGGAACATCTTTATCAATTTGATGCGCGTTTCGAAAAGCTACCCCGTCACCATCGCCCGCTCCGCTTTCAATAATAGAATGTCCAACAAAGGAGGCTGCCATTCCTTCCTTTTCGAAATAAGGCGGTTCAAATGGCAAAAGTGTCAGAACGTGATCATATAATCGGGCAATTTTAGCGGCCCGCCCTTCCCGCCAGGCCCAGACGGAGGGCGCAACATAATGTATTTTGGGACAGGGCAGGTTTTCCAGTTTTTTTGCGACTCTAAAACTAAAATCAGGGGCATCAACAGTGATGAAAGCATCTGGTTGAAAGTCTACTGCGGCATCTGCGGTCTGTTTTATGCGCTTTAACAGCGCAGGGATTTGCGGCAGCACTTCTGCGATCCCCATAATACTGAGTTCATCCATCGGAAAAAGGCTCTTCAGCCCTTGCTCAGCCATTAAGGGGCCACCAACGCCATTAAATTCAATTCCTCGGTCACCCGACAGGTCTTTTAGGCCCTTCATTAGCCGGGCCGCCAGCACGTCCCCTGACGGCTCTCCTGCGACGATAAAAATTTTTAATGGATATGGTGCCTGCCTCGACGTCATCCCGTGCCCTACTTCGTATCGACCGCATGAATGAAAATTCCAGCAGTATTTGCCGCGTTGATAACCTGATCGCGATCAATAATTAACGTTTTCCGGGCTTCAATGGCAATTCCGTTCAAATTTGCCTTTACCGCTTGATGAATGGTCTCAACCCCGATTGTTGGCATATCTGCCCGAAGTTCCTGTCCGGGTTTAGTCAGCTTTACCAACACACCAGCGTTTTGCTCCCAGGCAAATTCTTGGCAGCGCCCCAGCATCGCGGCGGTGCCTTCTGCCGCCTCTACGGCAAGGACATAACCATTTCGAATGACGATTGCCTGTCCGATATCCAATTTGCCAATGGTTTGAACAATTTCTATCCCTTTTTTAATATCGGAATGATCTTGTTCGGTTGGAGTAACGGCCCCTAAGGTTCCTGGATTGACCAGAAATTCAGCATCAAGTTCATGCGGGCCGACGACCTGAAAGCCGCGTTCTTCGATAAATTCGGTAATGGCGCGAAGCAGACCGTCATCGCCTTTGCTCAGCGCTGAACCAATTTTGCCAAGTAATTTAAACCCCTCTTTGTCGGGGAATATATTTTTGAAATTCGGACGGTTTATTGGACCCGCCATCGTGACCAGTTCGCAATTTTCCCGCTTTAATGCCGTCAGGAATTTACCAACCTTGGTTATGGCGATTGTTTCTGAAGGAAAATCTTTATAAAGCGCGGGGTCAGCCTCATTAAGGACAAGCAGTATAAAAACTGAACGGCCCGCGTCCTTAAGCTTGTTGGCCAGTGATAGCGGCAGCTCTCCACGTCCGGCAATGATGCCGACCTTTTTCATTTGGCCATTAATGTGGCTGACAGAAGCCACGTTTTGACTCTCCATTGATAAATCCAATGACCTGTTTGACCACAGCGGAATCAACATACTCCTGCGCCACCAAATCGGCTCTTTCGCGGAAAGTTCCAGTGTCCCCAAACAATTGTTTATAAGCATTACGCAGCGCATGAATCTCGTCGCGTTCAAAACCGCGTCGTTTCATCCCTGTCAGGTTCAAACCCGCTAAAACTGCCCTGTTTCCAGTGGCCGAACCAAATGGGATGATATCCGTTTCAACGCCTGATGCTCCACCAATCATGGCATGCGCACCAATTCGAACGAACTGATGAACTGCAGACAATCCGCCTAGTATGGCAAAATCATCAATTTCAACATGCCCGCCGAGTGTTGCATTATTGACCAGAATAACATTATTGCCGATCAGACAGTCATGGGCAATATGGGCACCAATCATGATTAAACAATCATTGCCAACTTTTGTTAAAGAGCCGCCCCCTTCTGTGCCAGGATTAATCGTTACATGTTCACGAATGACCGTGCGGTCACCAATAACGACCTCACTGTCTTCACCATGAAATTTCAGATCCTGGGGGACATGACCAATTGAGGCAAAAGGAAAAACGGTGCATTTTTCACCGAGTTTCGTTTTACCGGCAACAGCGACATGTGATTTCAGAACAGTCCCTGCCCCGATGGTCACACCACTTTCGACAACGCAAAAGGGGCCAACCTCAGCCGTCGGATGAATTGTCGCGCCGTCTTCGATAACCGCACTTTTGTGAATATTAGACATATTGTCTCAGCTTCCATAAACCTGTTCAGGTTATAGCTATCAATTGACCCCGGTATATACAAATCAAGCATTGTTACAACGGGTTTCGATGGATCACTATTTAGCGCTAGTCAGTAATCATTGCGGCAAAATCAGCCTCGGCCACTTTTTTTCCATCAACTTCAACGACACCTGTAAATTTCCAGACCGGTCCCCGTTGCTG
The DNA here is from genome assembly GCA_034669685.1 of Sneathiella sp. Taxonomy (GTDB): domain Bacteria; phylum Pseudomonadota; class Alphaproteobacteria; order Sneathiellales; family Sneathiellaceae; genus Sneathiella. The sequence goes on along the minus strand of JAXMOU010000001.1, from coordinate 518,764 downwards.
TTGTTTTTTGACTTTGATTTCCATCGTGTCGCCGGGGGTTACAGGCTTTCTGAAACGGGCGTTGTCAATAGACATGAACAGAACATGCTTGTTGCTGTTGGCAGAGCCTAATGTTTTAATGACAAGAACCGCAGCTGTTTGCGCCATCGCTTCGACGATCATGACGCCCGGCATAATGGGCCGCCCTGGAAAATGGCCTTGGAATTGTGGCTCATTCATGGTGACATTTTTTATACCGGTCGCGCTTTCATCTAGGACCAGGTCTTTAACCCGATCGACCAGCAAAAGCGGGTACCGATGCGGCAACATGCTCAGGATCTCAATAATATCAATGGGATCAACAATTGTTGTCTCGGTATCTGTCGTCATTTTATATTCCCTTCCTCTTGCCTCTGGCTAACCGTGTTAATATTGCCATCGACCGGAAAAATTCCTTGCGTGGGCGAGCTGGAAAGCCCGCGTATATTTGTCCTGCAGGTACATCAGAGATAACGCCTGATTTACCTGAAATTTGTGTTCCCATACCAACTTTGAGGTGGCCGGCAATGCCAACCTGCCCCCCAAGTACGACGAAATCTTCTAAAATGGCACTTCCTGAAATTCCGCATTGTGCTGCAATAATGCAGCCTTTCCCAATTTGGACGTTATGTGCAATTTGAACCAGATTATCGATCCAGCAATGGTCTCCAATGATGGTGTCAGGACCAGCTCCTCGATCAATTGTCGTGTTGGCACCGATTTCAACGTTGTTGCCAATCACAACACGCCCCAACTGTGGGATTTTGACATGACCTTGAGGATCCGGCGCAAAACCAAATCCATCACTGCCAATTTGAACACCAGAGTAAATGGTAACGCTGTCGCCTATATGACAAAATTTCAAAGTCGCATGTGAATAAATTATGCAATCGTGGCCAATTTTTACATTGCGCTCGACCGTGCAATGGCTTTTCAAAATTGAATTGTCACCAATGCAGACGCCGCTTTCAATAACGCAATAGGCCCCAATTGTAACGTTCGAACCAATGATTGCGTCTGAAGCAATAACAGCACTGGGATGAATTGCGCCGGTTGAACGCTCTATCGGATAGAAGTGGCTGGCAATTCGTGCATAGGCTTTGTAGGGATCGTCAACAAGTAGAACGGCCATGCCTTTAGGGACTATATCCGCATGTGAGCGAGCAATAATACAGGCAGCTGCTGACGACTTTTCAAACTCGCCTACATATTTGGGATTACTCAGAAAACTGATATGCCCCGATCCAGCTTGTGTAAGTGAACGTACATCTGAAATTAGTAGACTTGCATCGCTGTCGTTCAAAATTTCGCCGCCAACCAATTGGGCGAGATCAGCCAGTGAATAAGGTCCTAATTTATCAAAGAAACGGGTATCAGCCATTAGTTCTCAGTTTTTAGCGGAACAAGCACTAGCTTTAATTTTTTTACTTTTGCGTTCAGTCGTTTGGTGACTTCTTCGGAAATATTAAGCTTTTTAGTTCCAAATAAAATTTTCTGCTTTTCGATAATCATGGTCGCGCCAACAGAATTAGCTACATCTGAAACAATGGGCTCCAAAATATCTTCCATTTTTCGGATTGCCGCAGATCTGCTTTCAGCAAGTTGACGAATTTTCATCTGAAATTCATTTCGATACTTTAGACCTTTTTCGCTCAAAGCTTTCACTTTACTCGAAAACTGCTCCGGCGCCAAAATGGCTCTTTGTTGGTCCAAAGCCTGTTTTTCCTGGCGAAAAGAATCTTCCTTGGCTTTCATATCTGTTTTGATTTTTGTCTCTTGTGCTTTGATTTGCGCGTCAAGATCTTTCATAGCCAGTGAATTGAAATAGATATTTCCAAGATCAAGTACGGCTATCTTTTGAGCTTCCTGCGCAAAAACAGATTCAGTCTCAAAAATAATAAAGGTCGCCAGCAGTAGACCAAAAAGTTTAAGCAATTCACTTTTAAATAATTTGGGCATTAGAAACGAGTACCAAACTCAAGTTGGAAAAATTCATCTTTATCATAGTCTTCCTTCAAGAAAGGATAACTAAAGTTCACCTGGAGGGGGCCGAACGGAGAAGTCCAGTTTACTCCAAAACCTGCCGACGCGCGAACTGAAGCACTATCAACAATATTTGCGTCATTATCATCAATATCGGTCAATGTGCCAACAGTCACAAATGTCCGACCTAGCAGTCCGAACTCTTCGGGAAAGCCCGTTGGGAAGCGGAGTTCAGCCGTACTGACGAGATAAGCGTTACCGCCCAACGCGTCAGATGAGACTGTATCTCGAGGTCCAATACCGGATTTTTCAAAACCACGGAAAGTTCTACCCCCAAGGTTAAAGCGCTGATTAATACCAACATCTTCACCCAAGCCGAAAACATAGCCCGTTGACGCACCAATGCTGAAAACCACGTCATCTTCATAAACGGGATAGAAATAAACAGCATCAGCTTCGGTTGAAATGCCATATACGTCACCGCCAAGACCATTAAAGGTTTGACCAAATGAGTATTTATAGCCCTCAACGGGTAGAATATTATTGTCCAGATAGTTGAAAGTGATTTTATAGGAAACACCGGATGTGAGTTCTCGTCCTTCTGAGCGTTTAATAACGGTAGAAGCACCGGAATCAACATCGCTGATTTTGCGGTCAATCAATGAATAGGATACAGATCCTGAAATATTCTCCGTAATTGGAAAGCCTGTACGAAGACGGCCGCCAAGTTGTTGCAGGTCATAACCAGACTCATCCTGACGATCATCGATAAGACTAAAAATATCAAATCCTGCGCTCAGGTCCTTGTCTAGAAAGTAAGGCTCTGTAAACCCAAGGTCGATTTGCTGTCTTTCAGCACCTGCTGAGATTTTAAATCTTAAATCCTGACCTCTACCAAGTAGGTTGCGCTCACGGATTTGCAGGTCTGCAGAAACTGAATTTTCTGTTGAGAAGCCAGCACCAACACTGAGTTCACCAGTCGATTTTTCCTGAACATCAACATTGATGATTGTTCGATCCGGGGTTGATCCTTCGTCCTGTGTGACTTCCACTTTTTCAAAGAAGTCAAGGGAGCGGATACGAGACTGAGATCTTCTGAGCAGCGCCGTATTAAACGCATCACCTTCAACAAGCCTGAATTCGCGCCGAATAACATGATCAAGTGTTCTCACATTGCCGGTAATATTAATGCGCTCAACATAAACACGCGATCCTTTATTAATCTCATAGGTAAGTGAGATGACTAAATTCTCTGGATCACGTTTAATCCGGGGGCGCACATCAACAAAAGCGTAGCCGAGTTTGCCCAGCTCAAACGTGATGCTTTGAATACTTTCTTCGATTTTATCGGCATTGTAGATTTCACCCTCAAATGTCTTGAGAAGTGGCCGTACAGCGTCTGGCTGGAGATCCTTGATCTCACTGGTGACACCAATTTCCCCAAACTTATACTGCTTGCCTTCGTCCAAAGCGAAGGTAATGAAGAAACCATCCCGATCGGGTGTTAATTCAGCAATTGCAGAAACAACTCTGAAATCAGCGTAACCTTTGCTCAAATAATATTTACGCAAGAGTTCGCGGTCATAGGTCAAACGATCCGGATCATAGGTATCGCTATCGGATAAGAAGTTATACCACCGGGTTTCAGTCGTTGAAATCTGGCTCAGCAAACGAGAGTCAGAGAATTTCTCATTCCCAATGAACCGAACCTTATTAATTCCGGTTTCTTCACCTTCATTGATTTCAAAAACAAGATCGACGCGATTTTCTGGGAGTTGAATAACTTTTGGCTCAACAACAGCCGCAAATCGGCCGCTCCGGCGATAAACGGTAATAATACGCTGCACATCGTTTTGCACACGCGCTCTTGTGTATACAACACGGGGGCGAAGTTGAACTTCAGCAGTCAGGATATCATCCTGAATTCGCAAGTTACCTTCGAAAGCCAATCGGTTAATAATCGGGTTTTCAACGACAGAAACCACAACACCGCTACCGTCTTGGCGAATACTAACATCCGCAAAAAGGCCGGTATTAAACAAAGCTTTTAGCGATTTATCGATACGGGAACGATCATAGGGGGAGCCAATATCAAACAGAAGATAAGATTGAACCGTTGCAGCTTCAATTCGGCGATTACCTTCGACTTTGATTTCAGTGATGATACCGGAGCTTTGTGCGGAAGCTTCTTTAAAGCCAACAACACCGTTGTTGGCGACAAACATCATTGCCAGTAAGCAAACGATTTTGACAATGCGCAATTTCAATCCCCCCGATAGGATAAATCTTCAAAATTAGCTAAAATCACCTGATTTTCTAAACTAGGAAAAAATACCCGTAAAAAAATCTTTTATCCACGGTTTATTCAGGTCATTCCATGTTGCGAAAACCATTAGCATCAATACCAAGGTTAGTCCAATACGGAAACCATATTCCATCGTTTTTTCACCAAGCGGTTTTCCCCTAATTGCTTCTGCTGTATAGAAAAGTAGGTGTCCACCGTCCAACATCGGAATTGGAAACAGGTTAATAAGCCCAAGGCTGATAGAGACGAAAATCATAAAGTTAAAAAGGGACAATAGACTTCCTGTAAAGTCCTCCCCTCTTTTCGCAGCATCCCCGGACATTTTGATAATTCCCAGAGGACCGCTCAATTCAGTTGAATCCCGGGCACCTGTAATCATCTGCCAGGCCCCTTTGAGCGTCGCTGTCGTTACAAACATCGTCTGATCAACGGCACTGGCTGTCGCACTCAGGATGCTGTGGTCTTTAAATTCGCGTTCGGTTGAACGAATACCCAACTGACCGATTTTCTGAACGTTTCCACTATCATCTTTATATTCGACAATTTTTGGCACAATCGTAAGTTCAACTGGAAGACCGCCGCGATCAATATCCAGCAAAAGTGGCTCATCAAGACCAACAACAACTTTCTGTCTCAGCTCTTCGAAACTTGAAATTTTATCGCCATTAACTGACAGAATACGATCTCCAGGCTCAATACCCGCTTCGGCAGCCGCGCTTTCTGCAACAACCTGATTTGCGACAGCCGGTGTATGGGCCTGCCCCAGTGTCATGTACAGAATAGCAAGCGCGACAATGGCGAAAATGTAATTCGCTGCAGGGCCTGCAAATACAACAGCAGCCCGTTGCCAAAGTTTTTTATGGTGAAAGGAAACCGACTTGTCTTCTTCAGACATGGAATTCAATGCATCTTCTTCTTGGGCGTTACTGGCAACGCCAGCATCTCCAAAAAACTTTACATAGCCACCAAACGGAATAGCACTAATGCGCCAGCGGCAACCGTTTTTATCGTACCAGCCAAAAAGTTCTTTCCCAAATCCGATGGAAAAAACGTCAACTTTAACACCGCAAAGCCGCGCGACTTTGTAGTGGCCATATTCGTGTATGAATACCAGAACGGTGATTACAAACACAAAAGCAGGAAGGTAAATCCAATTTTCTGCGATTAAGCCCATGTCAGTTTAATCCTGTTTTTTGATCAGCGTTACTGATTACATTTTTCGCGGATAATCTGACGGGTAAGAGCCCGCGCATGATTATCCTGGTCAAAGACGTCTTCGATTTTTCGAAGTTCAACAAAGTCAGCTTTTTCCAAAACGGCTTCCACCACTTCAATAATATCTAGAAAACCAATTTTTGAGGCTAGAAATCCGGCAACAGCTTCTTCGTTTGCTGCATTTAATATCGCGGGTGCCGATTTACCAGTCTCTAATGCAGTCATCGCCAGTTTTAGGGCTGGAAATCTTTCAAAATCGGGATCTTCGAAGGTAAATGAACCCAATTTGGCAAAATCAAGTTTTTCCGAGGTGAATTGATGGCGGTCCGGCCAGCCCAAAGCATACGAGATGGGGATGCGCATATCGGCAGATCCCATCTGTGCCAAAATGGAACCATCTCCATACTCAACCATGCTATGAATGACTGATTGCGGATGAACAAGGATTTCAATTTGGTCCATTGAAACAGGAAACAAGTGAAACGCTTCGATAAATTCCAGCCCTTTATTCATCATCGTTGCACTGTCGATTGAAATCTTGGCGCCCATGTCCCAATTGGGATGTGCGAGCGCCTGCTCTCTTGTCACGTGCCGCATTTCTTCTTTGGAAAATTCACGAAACGGGCCGCCCGATGCGGTCAGGATCAAGCGATTGACAGTTTCAATTTGATTAAGTTCAAGCACCTGAAAAATAGCGTTATGCTCACTGTCCACAGGTAGCAATGTCGATCCATGCGCCCTCACCTGCTGCATCATCAGATCGCCGGCACATACCAGCGACTCTTTATTTGCAAGGGCCACCGTGGCGCCTGATTGAACGGCTGCAAGCGTGGGCTTTAACCCGGCCGCGCCCATAATCGATGCCATGATCCAATCAACGGGACGGCGAGCTGCATCTTCCAATGCTTTTGCGCCTGATGCTACTTGAATACCCGTACCGGACAAGAGGTCCTTTAACTCTGCATATTTTGTATCATCCGCAATAATGGCAAGATTGGCATTCAGCCGCCGGGCCTGTTTGGCCAGTTCAATGACATTTTGATGCGCTGTCAGCACATCCACTTCAAATCGGCCTGGAGATTGATCAACGAGATCAATAGTACTGCATCCGACGGATCCCGTGGATCCAAATATGCTAATTTTTCGCGGTTGACTAATTGGCATACTGGCTGCTGCAACTGCGTGACCTGTCTTGCTCATTTCATTACCCCGCTATACGTTGAAGTAAATATAGCGCAGGTGCGACGAATAATACACCATCAAGACGGTCCAATACGCCGCCATGACCAGGAATAAGGTTGCTGGCATCCTTAATTTTAAAATACCGCTTCCAGCCAGATTCAAAGAAATCGCCAATTTGTGCCAGAACGGCAAGTAGGAAACCAGCCAGGATCAACAAGATCCCCGATACTTCAAAAAACAGCAGATACTGATTTGCAAAATACGTAGTGAGGCCTGCACAAATCATTCCGCCAACCAGTCCGGCCCATGTCTTGTTCGGGCTGATGGAAGTCGCAATTTTGGGGCCACCGATCGTGCGGCCGGAGAAATAAGCCCCAATATCCGTTGCCCAGACAATAAAGAAAAGAGTGAGGGTGGTTGCAAAGCCGCTGCTTTCATCACTTCTTATCTGCATTAGCGCCAGAACAGGAATGCCGATGTATAAAGGGCCAAGAAAGGCCCCTTTCCATTCGCGCTCTTCCCGACGGAACCAGGTCAACGCAATTAGCCCAAATGAGCAGATTATGACCGATACGAAGGCATAAAATGGGTAGCCTTCATAGGAAAGAAAGAGGGCAAAAAGCAGCCAGATTCCAACCAGAAAAATATAACTGGACGTGTTATGGGTAAATGACGTTTTGCACCACTCATATGACATCGCGGCTGTTGATATTGCGAGGAACAGCGCAAAAGCGGTCCCGCCAAGATACACAGCTCCCACAGCAATGGGCGCAAGGACCAACGCGGAAATCACGCGAATTTGTAAGGAGGATAAACCGTGACTAGACACTAACAGCCCCAAACCTGCGGCAGCGGCCCTGATATTCCTCAATCGCGGTGTTCAAGCAGGCTCTGTCAAAATCTGGCCATAGAACATCAAGAAAAATCAATTCAGAATATGCCGATTGCCAGAGCAAAAAATTACTGAGGCGTTTTTCACCACTGGTTCTTAAAATAAAGTCCGGATCCGGAAGACCATCAGTATCCAAAGTTGAGGAAAAATTTCGCTCATTGATATCTTCTGGCTTTAATTCACCATCCAAAACCATTTGTGCAAGCTTTTGTGTTGATTGGATAATTTCGGCCTGACCGCCATAGCTTAGCGCAATGGTAAGCACCAGATCCGTATTATGAGCAGTTTTTTGGCGTGCCAATTCAATTAATTTTTGAATATCTTCTGGTAACTTATTGATATTACCAATAAAATTTACTTTTATTCCGGCGCCTGCCAGTTCATCCAGTTCCCGATTAATAAAATATCGGAACAGCCCCATCAAATGATTAACTTCTTCTTCGGGTCGCTTCCAGTTTTCGGAAGAAAAGGCAAACAGCGTCAAAAAAGGAATGCCTAGCTCCCGGCATCCTTTAATGGCTTCGCGAACGGCCTTTGCGCCCTGCTCATGGCCCTTTAAACGGCTAAGAGAGCGTTTGCTGGCCCAGCGACCATTGCCATCCATAATGATGGCAATGTGCTTAATGCCGTTCGCCATCAGATCATTTGCTTCAACAATCCCCATCAATCAAACCTGCATGATTTCCTGTTGTTTCTCTAGCAAAGCTTCATCAATCTTTTTGACGTATGAATCTGTCAGTTTCTGGATATCTTCTTCAGACTTCTTAACGTCGTCCTTTGAAAAATCACCATCTTTTTCTGCAGCTTTCGCATTATCAATACCGTGGCGGCGAACATTGCGAACCGCGATTTTGGCTTGTTCCGCATATCCACTAGCGACTTTTGTTAAATCGACACGGCGCTCTTCGGTTAGTTCTGGAATTGGAACCCGAACAGTCAATCCATCTACGACAGGATTAAGGCCTAGGCCGGCGTTGCGAATACCTTTTTCGACGGCGCCCACATTTCCCTTGTCCCAAACTGCAACCGCGAGCATCCGTGCTTCAGGTGTACTAACTGTTCCAATTTGGTTGAGGGGCATAGACGCGCCATAAGATTCAACCATAACCGGATCCAAAAGGCTGATATGGGCGCGACCTGTGCGCAGACCACCGAACTCGTGCTTCAGCGCTTCAACTGCGCCGACCATACGTTTTTCTAGGTCCTTCATATCTGGTGCTGGCATCCTATTACCTCCTTGAGGATATTGATTATCCTGATGTCATTAAATTCTTATTTTGTATAACAAATACTAAATCAAATTACTTCTGTAAAACGACCTCTTCGGCCAATTACATCGGCAATAGAACCTGCTTCGTGAATGGAGAAAACAAGTATTGGGATATTGTTTTCACGGGCGAGAGAGATCGCGGCCGCATCCATCACTTTGAGATCCTTTGAAATAACGTCCAAATGTGTCAAAGTTTCGAAACGTACTGCATCCGAATGTTTTGCAGGATCCTTGTCATAAACGCCATCGACATTTGTCCCCTTAAGGAGCGCATCACATTTCATTTCAGCGGCGCGCAGGGCGGCGGCTGTATCGGTTGTGAAGAACGGGTTGCCTGTTCCCGCAGCAAAGATAACGATCCGGCCTTTTTCAAGGTGGCGTTCGGCCCTGCGGCGAATATAAGGTTCGCAAACCGAAGACATTGGAATAGCAGATAGAACCCGGCTATCCATACCCTGTTTTTCAATTGCATGCTGCATGGCGAGGGCATTCATTACGGTTGCCATCATCCCCATATAATCGGCGTTTGCCTGATCCATTCCCTGGGCTGTACCAGAGACGCCGCGGAAAATATTACCGCCGCCAACTACGATACAGACTTCAACACCCATTTCGTTTGCGACTTTTATGTCTTTAGCGATCCTTGTCGCTGTTTCTACGTCAATACCATATTGTTGATTGCCCAAAAGCGCTTCACCGGAACATTTTAGAAGCACACGTTTGTATTTAGGCTCAATTGCCATTGTTAATCACCGATCAAGTACAAGTTGCGTAAATTTTATTTTGCGGGGACAGCATACAGGATTAGATGAAATTTAAAAGATCTCCCTGCACACAGCGCAAAAAGAAGGCGGTCCCGTTTTCGAGACCGCCTTCCTGAAACTAAGTATGGCAGAAGTTAGTTGCCGACAGCGGCAGCCACTTCAGCAGCAAAATCAGATTCTTCTTTTTCAATACCTTCACCAACGGCGAAGCGTGCCATGGCTGTCAGTTTAATTGGGCTACCGATTTCTTTAGCAACAAGTTCGATTGCTTTTTCAACTGAGTTTTCGCCATCAACAACGAATGTCTGCTTCAACAGAACAACTTCTTGATAGAATTTGTTGATCCGGCCTTCAACCATTTTGGCAATGATTTCTTCTGGTTTTCCAGACTCGCGAGCCTGATCAGAAAGAACAGTGCGTTCACGTTCTACCAATTCAGGATCCAGATCATCAACACTGATTGATTCAGGGCTGGTTGCTGCGATATGCATCGCGATCTGTTTGCCCAGAGTTTCCAAGCGTGCTTTGTCGCCTTCACTCTCAAGAGCAACAAGAATACCAATTTTACCCAAACCATCGGCAACAGCATTGTGGACGTATGATGCAACAACACCATTTCCAACTTCAAGGCTGGTCGCACGGCGAAGGTTCATGTTTTCGCCAATTGTAGCGATTGCGCTTGTCAGTGTTTCTTCAACAGTTGACTCTGAACCTGGGAATTTGGCGGCCTTAATGGCATCCAGATCACCGTTCTGCTCAGCGGAAACAGTTGCGATACCAGAAACAAGTTTCTGGAAATCTTCGTTACGACCAACAAAGTCTGTCTCAGCATTGACTTCAACCAATGCGCCTTTTGTACCTGATGCTGCTACAGCAACAAGGCCTTCAGCGGCAACACGGCCAGATTTTTTAGAAGCAGTCGCAAGACCTTTGGTGCGGAGCCAATCAATGGCATCATCCAACACACCGTCAGTTTCGGTCAGTGCTTTTTTACAATCCATCATGCCCGCGCCGGACTTTTCACGGAGTTCTTTGACTAATGAAGCTGTAATTGCAGGCATAGCCTATCCTCATGTCTTAAGTAATTGGAAAATTGTGTCATACGTTCATTGCGAACATATGACACATCATATTATTCAGTCGCAGCCACTTCTTCGGCTGGCGCGTCTGCAGCAGGAGTTTCCTCTGCGGCAGGCAGTTCTTCAAGAACAGGCTCAGCTGCGGCACCAAGATCGGCACCCTGCTCTGACATTTCGACGGAAATACCGTCCAGAACAGCCTGTTTGAACAGATCGCAATACAGGTTGATCGCACGAAGCGCGTCATCGTTACCTGGAATTGGCAGATCAATGCCGTCAGGATCTGAATTACTATCAAGGATCGCAACTACTGGAATTCCCAGTTTGTTGGCTTCTTTAACAGCGAGCTCTTCTTTATTGGTGTCGATAACAACAATAATGTTTGGAAGACCGCCCATATCCTTAATACCACCAAGCGCAAGCTCAAGCTTATCGCGCTCACGTGTCAGTTTCAGAACTTCTTTCTTTGTCAGACCGACGTCGTCGCTTGAAAGAGTTTCTTCAGCTTCACGAAGGCGTTTGATAGACTCAGAAACTGTTTTCCAGTTTGTAAGCATACCACCGAGCCAACGGTGATTAACGTAGAACTGCGCACATTGCTTAGCTGTTTCTGCGACAACATCAGATGCCTGACGTTTTGTACCAACAAACAGAACACGTCCGCCGCCTGATACAGTGTCACGAACTTCTTTCAGCGCGTGGTGCAACATTGGCACTGTTTGCTGAAGGTCAATGATATGAATGTTATTACGTTTGCCGAAAATGTATGGACCCATTTTAGGGTTCCAGCGGCGGGCCTGATGGCCGAAATGAACACCAGCTTCTAGTAGCTGACGCATAGTAAAGGTTGGCAGTGTCATCCTGCAAAAACTCCTTTTCCGGTTGAACCTCCGTGGATTGTGGTCTGATCTCGTCAGACACCGGATGGGCAGCATCAACACAATGTTGCCCGAATCCACGTGTGAATTAACAGGGCGGTAACTAACTCTGAATGGGTAGAGATGCAAGAGAAAAATGCAGAAAACTGCGAAAATCGTCAAAAATCCTAAATATCATGCACATCCAGTACACCGGGCACATATTTAAGCGCCTGACGGATCTCAGGTGAGATGGAATAAGTTGATGCAAGGTCCAGTTCAACTTCGCGGTTTTCACCTTCAAGATTCAGGACAAAGGCAACACGCCCACGGCCGCTGCCGCCTTTATCCAAAATAGTGGCAATTTGATTGAGCGGGCTGTCATCATCCATGAAAATCCGGACCCCATCCCCGGTTTGCGCAGCAACGGTTTCAAGCTTCTGAACCGATTGCGCGGTCACGCGGGGTTGTTCACTTTCAACATCCACATAGCCGCTCACGTTAATGACAAGTGAACTACCCACTTCCAGTATCTCACGGCATTGCATCAATGTTTCTTCAAACATCGTGACTTCAAATGCCCCCGTTGCATCGGACAATTGAACAAATGCAAGCGCTTTGCCCCTTTTCGTTTTAAGCTGACGCATACCCATTACAGTACCCGCCAGTTTTGCAACAGTTTCGGCAGCTCCGAGCCCTGCAAGGAAAGACGCACCGCTTCGCACGCCTGCTTTGTCCAGTGTTTTGGCATAGGCATCAAGGGGATGGCCGGAAAGATAAAATCCAATGGCATCAAACTCTTGTTTAAGCTGCTCCATGGATGTCCAGCGTTGAGATTGCATCAAAACGGGCGCAACATCGGCTGCACTGTCTGCGCCGCCAAAAAGATTAACCTGTCCGGAGCCACGTTCCTCTTCCATCTGTTGGGCATGGCGCAGCAAATTCTCCAGGGACGCAAAAACCTGCGAGCGATCATCAAGCAAGGCGTCAAACGCCCCTGCCCTTGTCAGGTTTTCTGCCTGTCGCTTGTTCAAATGTTTGGGGTTTAAGCGGGATGCAAAATCAAACACATCCTTAAACGGGCCATTTTCATCTCTTTCGCGCACGATGCCAGCCATGGCTTCGCGGCCAACATTTTTAACCGCTGCAAGCGCATATCGAACAGCGCCTTCGTCCCCTGTAAATTCAACATCGAATTCCACTTGTGACCGGTTTAGGCATGGTGGGGCCAATGGAATTTTCATCCGCTCCAAATCCTGGCGGAAAATATTCAGCTTATCCGTATTATTGATATCAAGGCTCATGGAGGCAGCCATGAATTCAACGGGATAGTTCGCCTTTAAATAGGCTGTATGGTAAGAGACAAGTGCATAGGCGGCCGCATGGGATTTGTTAAATCCATAGCTGGCAAATTTCGCCACCAAGTCAAAAATATGGCTGGCATCTTTTGGATCAACGCCCTGCGCTTCGGCACCATCACAGAACCGTTCCCGCTGCTTATCCATTTCTTCTTTAATCTTTTTACCCATGGCGCGGCGCAGCAAATCCGCTTCGCCAAGGCTGTATCCAGCAAGAACCTTGGCAATTTCCATCACCTGCTCCTGATAGATAATCACGCCATAAGTTTCTTCGAGAATTTCGTGTAGTTTCTCGTGGAGCAAGTCGGGCTCTTCTTCGCCGTGCTTACAGCGGATATAACGCGGAATATTTTCCATTGGGCCCGGGCGGTAAAGCGCCACAATCGCGATGATGTCTTCAAAAGCATCGGGGCGCATTTTCCGAAGCATATCGCGCATGCCCGAACTCTCCAGCTGGAACACACCAACAGTATCCCCGCGCGAGAGCAGTTCAAATGTTTCGGAGTCGTCCAGTGGAAGCGTCGCAAAATCGATTTCAATGCCGCGCTTGGCAATAAGTTGTTTGGCGCGGTCCAGAACAGTCAGCGTTTTCAGACCCAAAAAGTCAAATTTCACCAGACCTGCAGTTTCCACATATTTCATGGAATATTGCGTAACGGGCATGTCTGAGCGCGGATCTCGGTATAGAGGGACCAGTTCATCCAGTTCCCGGTCCCCGATCACCACCCCGGCCGCATGGGTTGATGCGTGGCGGTAAAGCCCCTCCAATTGCAGGGCAATTTCAATGAGCCGAGCAACTTCCGCATCGTTTCGCCGCGCCTCGCGGAGCGGAACTTCGCTATCTAACGCTTCTTGCAGGCTCATGGGGTTGGCTGGGTTTGACGGGATCAGCTTACTAATACGATCCACCTGCCCATAAGGCATTTGCAGAACCCGTCCAACATCCCGAATGGCAGCTTTGGCTTGTAACTTACCAAAAGTAATGATCTGCGCCACCTGATCATGACCGTATTTGTCCTGCACATAGCGGATAACGCGCTCGCGTTTATCCTGACAGAAGTCGATATCAAAGTCGGGCATGCTCACACGTTCAGGGTTCAGGAAACGTTCGAACAGCAGGCCAAATCGGAGCGGATCCAGATCTGTAATTGTCAGGGCCCAGGCCACGACTGAACCGGCACCAGAACCACGTCCCGGTCCCACCGGAATGTTATTTTCTTTGGACCATTGAATGAAATCCGAAACGATCAGGAAATATCCCGGAAAGCCCATCTGGTTGATAATGCCAATTTCAAAATCCAGACGGTCGCGATATTCCTTGCCCTTTGCAGCAAGGGTCTCTTCGTCCATATCACTGGTGAAAACTTCGGCAACAAGGCGTTTTTCAAGTCCATCCTTTGCCAGTGCAGCCAACTGGTCCGCCTCAGCTAGTCCTTTACCGTCGCCAAAGGCGGGCAAGATTGGATCCCGGGTGGGTGATGTAAAGGCGCAGCGGCGGGCAATGACCAGCGTGTTATCGATGGCTTCGGGCAGGTCTGAAAACAGCGCCTGCATTTCATCTGCTGATTTGAAATAATGTTCGGGGGTCCGGCGGGGGCGATCCATGTCGCCCACATATTTACCCGCGGCAATACAAAGCAGGGCATCATGTGCGTCATACATTTCCCGTTTGGGGAAAAAGCATTCATTCGTTGCAACAAGCGGAAGGTCAAGCTCGTATGCGAAATCCAGCATTGGCGGTTCTGTCAGTTTCTCATGTTCCTGATCATGCCGCTGAATTTCAACATATAGACGATCCTGAAAAATGCCTTTCAGCATCCTAAGATAGGCGAGTGCCTCATCCGGCTTCTCTGCCTGAATGCGTTTTCCGATCGGGCCTTCTGCGCCCCCCGTCAGACAAATCAGGCCGCCTGAATAAGTTTTTAAAATTTCCAGGGGAACTTGCGCCGTATCGCCTGCTTCCGTTTTCAGGAACGCATGGGATGTCAGTTTAAGTAGGTTGTAATATCCGGTTTCATTTTGGGCAAGCAGCACGACCGGATCTGGTTCTGGGCGACGCCCATTACGCTCAACCTCACCATCGCTTGTAATTGCAATTTGACAGCCGATAATGGGCTGAATGCCCTTCCCCGGCAGGGCGAGGGAAAATTCAAGGCTGCCAAACATGTTGCTGGTATCTGTGATCGCAACGGCAGGCATGCGACTTTCAGCGCATAAATCCACCAACATCTTTACAGGGATAGCGCCCTCTGACAGGGAATAGGCACTATGCACCCGTAAATGTACAAAACCAGCGTGAGACAAGGTAGTTTCCTCATAAACGAACTTTACCCGTCCCATTACAACACATCCTCTTTTAAAGATCAGGTCTTGACTTCAATCCTTTGAAATTTTCTTGTGGATAAGTCTGGAGTGATCGGCTCGCCAGGTCACGACCACAGTTCCAAAGCCCATATCAGTCAACCGGTGAAGCTATGAACAATCTCAGCCCAGAAGACCATAGTTGCGAGAACGCTTGAGAATACCACCAATTCAAAACTACTTTTTAGAATGTTTTTGCCAGTCATTTGAACCTCCGTGTTTGTTGGAGGCTAATTTGTTCTCATTTTGTTCTTTAGTCAAACAAAAAGAGAACAAAATTAAATACTACATATTATTCAATTAGTTAGATTTATGAAATTTTGGAAACATTGAGGTGTGGCTTTGCGAAAAAGCCGAATCAAAAAGAATCAATAGAATCGACCCTTCACCTGGCAGAGTCGATTTAGGATTCTTCGAACAGCTGATGTTCCCGCACTTGAACAATACGGTCCATACGTTTGGCAAGTTCCGTATTATGGGTCGCAACCAGTGCCGCGACATTTCGCTCTTTTAATAAAGAGATGAAGTTTTTGAACACCAGATCCGCGGTTTGCTCGTCCAGATTACCGGTTGGTTCATCCGCCAAAAGCAGTGATGGTTCGTTTGCCAGTGCCCGGGCAATTGCCACGCGCTGCTGCTCTCCGCCAGACAGTTTAGCAGGTCTGTGTGTCTCCCGGTGGGATAGCCCCATCATATCAAGTAGTCGCGAGGCTTTCTGCTTTGCAGTGCCTTTGCGAACACCGCTAATCAGGTTTGGCATCATTACATTTTCAAGAGCTGAAAATTCTGGCAGCAAATGATGAAACTGATAGACAAATCCGATTTCATCACGGCGCATTTCTGTACGCCGTTTGTCGTTGGCCTTGGTGCAATCAACCTGATTGATAATCACTTCGCCGCTGGTTGGCGGCTCCAGCAATCCCGCAATCTGAAGCAGGGTTGATTTTCCGGCGCCGGATTGTCCAAGCAGCGCAACGACTTCGCCGGGCTGAATATCCAGATTAATATTCTTCAAAATCTCAAGCTTGTCAGGGCCCTGTACAAATACCCGGCCGACATTTTTAAGCTGCAGAACGGCGTTACTCATAGCGCAATGCCTCTACTGGATCCAGCCGGGCCGCCCGCCAAGACGGATATATTGTTGCGGCAAGCGAGATCACGACTGCCATAACAACAACAGAGGTCACTTCAGAAGGATCGATTTTAGCCGGCAGGTTCGACAAAAAGTAAATCTCCGCCGAGAATAATTCCGCACCGGTCAGTCCCTCAATCAGGCCTTTTATCCGATCAATATTGGCACAGAAGCCAAGGCCCAACAGGAATCCGAAAAAAGTGCCGAGAATACCAATGCTGGCACCGGCGATGAAGAACACCCGCATGATCATACCGCGGGTTGCCCCCATGGTTCGCAGGATCGCAACGTCCCTGCCCTTGTCTTTGACCAACATAATCAGGCTGGACACAATATTAAACGCAGCCACAAGTATTATGAGCGTGAGGATCAGGAACATCACATTCCGCTCAACCTCTAGCGCGTTAAAGAACGAGGCCCTTGATTGTTGCCAGTCATAAATAAACGCTCGAATGGGAACCGCATTGATAATTTGCTGGCGAATTTTAAGCGCTTTATCAGGATTCGTTGCAAATACCTCAAGTGAATTTACACCCTTACCCATTTTGAAATAGGTTTGCGCCGCCTGCAGGGACATATAAATATAACCGCTGTCATATTCATACATGCCGGTATTGAATAATCCCGATATCGTATAGGTTTTTGTTCGCGGAATGGAGCCAATAACCGTTGATGTGGTTTTTGGTGATAGCAGTTTTAACCGATCGCCCGCCCGAACGCCTAGGGATTGGGCCAATCGGTATCCAACGATAATGCCATTCCCTTCAGCAAAGCCCTCCTTGCTGCCATCCACGATATTCTTGGATAAGGCATCGAGTTTGTCCAGCTCGTCAGGTGTCATGCCCCGCACCAAGGCTCCACTGGCGTTAGAGCCCGCAGTGGCCATCACTTGCCCTTGAATAAGGGGTGATACCCGCACGATCCCGTCAACTTTCGAGATGCTGTCAATTACGGGCTGATAGTCAACCAGCAAGCTATTTTCCGGCGCTTTAATTTCATAATGGCCGTTCATACCCAGAATACGGTCCAAAAGTTCCGCCCGAAATCCGTTCATGACGGACATGACGATGATCAAGGTTGCAACCCCAAGACCGATCCCCAAAAAGGAGAACAGGGCGATGACAGAGATAAACCCTTCCTGCCGTCGCGCCCGAAGATATCTCAGCGCCATAGTCCATTCAAAACGGGAAAACACAGGTATCAGCTCACCAATCTATTTAATGCGGCTTCTGGGGAAAGTTCTTCTTTCTCTCCGCTTGACCGGTTTTTAAACTCAACAACACCATCTTTCAGGCCGCGTGGTCCAATTGTGACCTGCCAGGGCAGACCAATCAGATCCATTTTGGCAAACTTTCCGCCTGCCCGCTCGTTAGTATCATCATAGAGTACTTCAACGCCCGCTGCCTGTAGCTTCGCGTATAAATCATCGCAAGCCGCGTCGCAGGCTTCATCCCCTGATTTCAGGTTGATCAATCCCACCTTGAACGGTGCAACGGATTCAGGCCATACGATCCCGTTTTCATCGTGGCAAGCTTCGATAATACCGCCCACCAGACGGGATACGCCAATGCCATATGAACCCATGGAGACCGTAACGTCTTTCCCATCTGGTCCGGCGACTTTTGCATCAAACGGTTCTGAATATTTTGTCCCGAAATGGAAAATATGTCCCACTTCGATCCCGCGGCGGGTGATCAGATCGCCGTCGCTGACCGGGCAGTTTTCCGCGTCGTGCATTTCATCTGCGGCGGCATAAAGGCTGGTCCACTCATCCACAATTCCCTGAAGCTCTTCTGTAGAAAAGTCTTTATCTTCAGGTGTTTGCAGCGACAAGATGTCTTTATGATAGAAGACCTCACTCTCACCAGTGTCAGCCAGAACGATAAATTCATGGGACAGGTCGCCGCCAATCGGTCCTGTATCTGCGCGAAGCGGAATAGCTTTAAGACCAAGGCGGGCATATGTTTTTAAATAAGCCACGAACATCCGGTTATAAGCGACTTTAGCGCCCTCATAATCCAGATCAAAAGAATAGGCATCCTTCATCAGGAATTCACGGCCACGCATAACGCCAAAGCGTGGGCGCACTTCATCGCGGAATTTCCATTGAATGTGATAAAGGTTCAGCGGCAGATCTTTATAGCTTTTCACGTGAGAGCGGAAAATATCAGTGACCTGCTCTTCATTGGTTGGGCCATAAAGCATCTCGCGGCCATGACGATCTTCGATCCGCAGCATTTCCTTGCCGTAATCATCATAGCGATTAGAAGTCCGCCACAAATCGGCTGGCTGGATAGTGGGCATCAATATCTCGACGGCGCCAGCTTTATCCTGTTCTTCACGGACAACTTGCTCAATCTTCTTCAAGACCCGATGCCCCAGCGGCAACCATGAATAGATGCCAGCAGATGATTGCTGGATCATGCCTGCGCGCAGCATCAAGCGATGCGACACGATCTGGGCTTCTTTCGGATCTTCTTTTAAAGTTGGCATAAAGTAGCGGGAAAGGCGCATGGAACCCTCAGTTAAATAGCTAATCTAGAATTGTTTTTAAACAGGCCAAAAATAAGGCATTTCCCTGTTTTTTATAGGGATTTCGCAAGATTGCAAGGACTAACGGAATTATGAGCCCTCTCATTCTCCTTGCGGGTAGACTTCGTAGCATTTTTCACCAATGCGCAGCAGTGCAGGCTGGGCCAGTTGCTGGCCATTAAAACTCAGTTTTCCCGTATTGATCTGGTATTCAAGTTTTCCAACCTGAACTTCCGCATTTTGAAGGTTGCGGCTCGGCTGCTTGTTTAATGCAAACAAGTCCTGAATGGGGAGAGAAAGATCAATTGTCAGCGTTTCAGGCAATTGAATCTGCGATCCACTCACATCTGCCGGTACAACCGGGCGGCCGCGGGCATCAATACCAGCTTTGTAATTCACATCCATCCGAGCGAGATGACGCTGCACTTTCTGGCAGATCTCTTCGTCTACTTCAATTTTAATTTCATCCGATAAGGCATTGTTTAAAAAGGAAAAAACTAAAATGGTGCTTAAAAATGATATTTTACCAATCATCCCAATCCAGCCTCACTTTCTCGCAGTCGTCTAGTTCGCCTCAGAGTTCCCGAATGAAGGAGCGATAGTCAACCAGGTCAAATTCTATGGTTGCCAGAAATATGGCGAAAAGAATTGCTGTAATGACTGTGGTCGCCAGTAACTTGCGCCAGATTGCAGGATTGACCGGCGCACTTTCAACTGTGCCCGGCGCCACTTCGCCCTCTTCACCCTGTGTGCGAACGCCCCAGGGCAGTACCGTAAACAGAACGACAAACCAGGTAATGCTAAAGACAACGAATCCAGTTAGGATATTCATGATTTCGCCTCTTTAAACCTGCTCAAGTTCGAGCAAAGTACCTGTAAAGTCTTTTGGATGCAGAAAGAGGACAGGTTTGCCGTGGGCACCTATTTTTGGCTCACCGCTACCAAGGATGCGAGCGCCTTCACTTAACAATTTGTCACGAGCTGCCAGAATATCTTCAACTTCGTAGCAGATATGGTGAATGCCACCGCTTTTGTTCTTTTCCAAAAAGCCGCTGATCGGGGAATTTTCACCAAGCGGATGCAGCAACTCGATTTTCGTATTATCAAGTTCGACAAAAACGACCGTTACGCCATGATCAGGCTCATCCTGAGGCTCGCGGACTGTGGCGCCAAGCGTATCGCGGTAAGTCGCCGAAGCTGCGGCAAGGTCAGGAACAGCAATTGCAACGTGATTTAAGCGACCAATCATTTTCTTAATCCTTCTATCTCAAACTTCAGTCCTCTTGCGGGACTTCTTCATCATCTATGCGAACTACATATACATCGGTTATTGGCCTGCGGCCAGCCAACTTTCTAAAATAACGACGGATTGCCTGTGATGCCGACGTTTCAACATCGCGGTCATTTAAACGTTGTGAGCGGGATAATTCAGCATTGCCTTTAAGGACAGCGGCTTTTAGTTCTGCTTTGAGGTCTTTAAAATTCGCCTCTTCAACAACACCGCGCAATCGAATAACCGGATCTTCGATTATCCGGCCCTTTTCATCGATCACAAGAAGGGCACTGGCATAGCCGTTATAGATCATCCGTCGGCGGTCATTTAGAAAATCACCGTCCAGTGACGTTAATCCGCCAGCATCCACAGCAAAGCGCCCTGCGTGAACCGTCTCGATAATCTTTGGATCCCCGGGCGCGAGTTGCAGGAGATCACCATTTTTAATTTCAATTGCTTTTTCTACTCCCAACGAGAGAGCCAAAGCGCAATGTTCTGCCAAATGCCGGGCTTCCCCATGCACTGGAACTGCAATTCTTGGCTTGACCGTTTCATACATCCGGGCCAGTTCATCCCGTGCCGGGTGACCCGAAACATGGACAAATTCGTCGGCTTCAGTGATCACATGAACGCCATTTTCAGTCAGTTGATTATGAAGGGCATAGAGTGTCTTTTCATTACCGGGAATAACTTTGGACGAGAATATGACCGTATCGCCTTTGGTCAGGTTTACATGAGGATGATCGCCTGTGGCAATTCGCGCCATGGCGCCGCGTGGCTCTCCCTGACTACCGGTACACAGGAGCAGCACTTTTTCACGCGGCAAATATCCATAATCTTTTTCATTCAAAAAAGGCGGTAAGTCTTTGAGATAACCTGCTTTCTTTGCGGCTTCTGTCATTCGGTGAAGGGACCGTCCGATTAAAACGACATGCCGGTCATGCTTTTCGGCGATTTGGGCAATTGTACTTACGCGGGCAATGTTTGACGCAAATGTTGTGACAGCAACCCGGCCCGTCGTGATCCGCCCCAGCAGTTCATCCAGACTATCCTGAACATCCCCTTCGGAACCTGACAGCCCTTGTTTAAATACATTGGTGGAATCGCAAACCATGGCAAGGACATCGCCCTGGGTAACTTCGGACATCCGCTCAAGATCACTGACGGGCCCAACCACAGGAGTTGGATCCAGTTTCCAATCCCCGGTATGCATCACCCGGCCATATGGTGTGCTGATCATAAGGGCCTGCATCTCGGGAATGGAATGGGTCAGATCAACAAAATCAAGATGGAACTCTCCCAGCTGCAAAGAGCTTCCAGGTGCGACAACATTTACCTCAACAAGGTCAGTAATCCCCTCCTCGCCCAATTTGTTATGCAATATTTCAGAGGTAAAGGGACTGCAATAAACCGGGCACTGAAAATCAGGCCACAGGCGAGCAACGGCTCCCACATGGTCTTCATGCGCATGCGTGACAATAAGGGCAAGCAAATCATCTTTGCGATCTGCAATAAATGAGGCATCCGGCACGATGATGTCGACACCAGGCGCCCGCTCATCAGCAAATGAAATCCCGCAATCAACCATCAACCATTTACCATTACAGCAATAGAGGTTGAGGTTCATCCCGATCTCGCCACTCCCGCCAAGAGGAAGGAATAAAAGTTTGTTATTTAAATTCATACTGACCTTTCCGGAAAATCGCCTTTTCCTCTATCAGTATTTTACTACATATGAAAGGATTTCATCCGTTCGGCGATCCACTTGCCGCAGAAACCAATGTTTTTAAAGTAATGGTTGGAGGATTTCCGGAAATTCAAAGTCAGTCGGTAAATCTAGAAAAGATTTTATTTTTGAGGCTACAGCTTCATTTTTAGTATTATAAATCTGATAAGAGATCGGCCGATTTGCGACACTGATGTAATGTCGGAAAATTCCGTGGATCAACAAATTATCAACGATTACAGCTTCTTTATGTTCAAGAATGATCTTGCTATATCTGGCGGCAAATTCATTTGCCAAAGCTGAAACCTCTTCCATTTTTAAGCTGATGCTACATTCTCTAAAGTCGGTTGCACGGTTGACATCAGTGGTAAAAAGCTCATGGGAAACAGTCTCTTCCAACATATCCAAGAGCATCTCCATTGTGATTTCGCCCCAGCATTTTATGAAAAGGCAATTTACATCTGTCGCAAAATAAAATTTATAATTTGACGTCATATGAACAACGGATCGTTAAAACTGAATAAAGTGTGGAAATTGGTAGTCTTCAGGTAATGCAAGCCAACTGGATATATTTTCCTTCAGGTTTGGATCAGTTGACAAAAATACCTCTATTTCTATGGCAATATCACTTAAAAAGCTAAGCAGTACACGGAGTAAGCCGTGATCCAACCCTTCGGTTAGAATGACAGCCTGTTTATGGACACCGAGTATTTCAATGGATTCATGCATTTGAGACGTAAATGATTTCATCTCATCAATTGTAAGATCAATTCGCGCGTCCCGAAGATCAATCAGTCTGTTTATGTTGGGCTTGTGATCTTTATCCTCTCTGATTATACGCACGCGGGTGTTCACCAGTTGAATATTATAAAGACCACTATGCTTGACAAACAGGCAGTTAGCCTCAAGATCAAACGCATAATTAAATGGTTCCAAAACTTGGTTGTGAACGGGGTCGGATAGCGTTTTCCTGTATTTCATTGAATAACTCTCGCTGTCTCTTTTCATAATAGCATAGAGCACAACTGGTTAAAGTAACATAAATATTACACAGGGTAGATTTGTATTACGCGCTTGTTCGCAATACCCTCTTCAAACACAGACAGAAAAACTGTTCTAACAATTTTTGCTAACCTTTGAAAGTTAGTTTGAATTGTTATAAAAAATCTCGACGAGACCGCTGAGTGTCAAATCCTTGTCGATATAATCAATTTCATCAGTTCCTTTGGCAAATAAACTGGCAAGCCCTCCGGTGGCCACCGTTTTCATGTCACTGCCAAATTCTTCCTTCATGCGTCTTATTAATCCTTCGACCATTGAGATATACCCCCAATAGATACCGGATTGCATGCATTCCACTGTATTTTTACCGATGACACGCGCAGGCTTGCTCACAGCAATCCGTGGAAGCTTTGCCGCCGCCGCATGCAGTGCGTCCAGACTTAGATTAACTCCTGGCGCAATAATCCCGCCCGCATAGTTTCCATTTTGATCTACAACATCCAATGTGGTTGCGGTGCCAAAATCAAGAACGATCAATGGCCCCCCATATTTTGAATGGGCTGCCACGGCGTCAACCAGACGGTCCGCACCCGCTTCTTTGGGATTATCAATCTGAGGGATCATTCCCAGATCGACATTATCCTCCCCAATGACAAGCGGGATGCATTGAAAATAGCGTTTACAAAGCCCAACGAGGTTAAACAAAGCGCCGGGGACAACAGTTCCAATAATAACATTTTTGATATCGGCAGTTTTGAGGCTATCGATTGCCATCGCCTGACTGAGCCAAACGCCATATTCTTCGGCTGTTCGGGACGCAGAGGTCGCAATCCGCCATTCTTTGACAAGGCTTTTCCCGGAAAAAGCTGCGAACGTAATGTTTGTATTTCCGACATCAATCGCGAGCAACATATCAGACCTCTTTTATTATTATCTTAGTCGGTGCCGGAAAAGAATACCTCTCCCGCCGTAACCAATTTTGTGGAGCCATCCTTCATAGTCAACACCAGGGCGCCACTTTCGTCAAGATTCTTGAAAGTTCCCTGAAAACTACTTTTTGGGAGTCTGACCGTCACTTCTGACCCAATACCGGTAGCTCTTTCCAGCCATAAGGTCCGAATGGCATTAAACCCATTGCGTTTCCATTGTCCGTAAAGTTTATCCAGATTGACGCAATAAGCTTTTAAAAGCTCCTCTAATTTAACGTTTGCCCCCGCCTCCATCAACGAAATTGCGGGCAAGCCTTCGGTCACTTTGGGATAGTTTGCAACATTGATACCGGTACCCACGACCAGCCAATCCAGCTTATTATGTGAATTGCTTTTGCTTTCAAGCAGGATACCAGCTGATTTTCGGCCTTCGATGAGGATATCATTGGGCCATTTCAACGCCATTTTGGTATCACCGGGGAGAAACTCAGCTATAGCATCATACAGGGCAACGGCGATTAAAAAGGACAGCTTGGCCCCTTCGGTGGCATCACAGTCCGGCCGTAGTAAAACCGAACAATAGAGATTGCCCTCCGGGCTTGCCCATTGGCGTCCGCGCCGGCCGACACCGCTTTGCTGCCGGAGTGCCCAGACAATCTGTCCTTCGGCCATTCCCAATTCGGCAAGGCGCCTTGCCTCAACATTGGTGCTGTCGATCGTTTGAAAAACGGAGAGTTCAAAAAAGGGCGGTAACTGAGGACCGCCCCCGTTTGGTATGATCACTGGAAGAGCACGCTCGCAGCTGCGGCGGCACTATCTTTCAATGGAGATGGATAGGCGACAAAGAATACGATGAACACCCCTGCTGCCACCATAATAATGGACAGTGACTTGCTGGGATCCAGAAATCCTTCGGCGGCTTCATCAAAATACATGATTTTAATGATCCGAATGTAATAAAAGGCACTGACCACTGACGCCAACAGTCCAATCACGGCCAAAGAAATCAAACCGGCATCGATTGCAGCAACAAAAACATAGAACTTACCAAAGAAGCCCGCCAGCGGTGGAATACCTGCCATTGAGAACATAAAGATCATCAATAGTCCGGCCATCATGGGACGAGATTTACCCAAACCAGCCAGCTCTGAAATATCTTCAACCATACGGTCTTTATGGCGCATGGAAAGAATGATCGCAAATGTGCCAATGTTCATCACCACATAAATGCTGAGGTAGATCAGAACCCCGCGGATCCCCTCTTCCGTACCAGCGGCAAGACCCACAAGCGCGTAGCCAATGTGACCAATGGATGAATAGGCCATCAGACGTTTAATGTTGCGCTGATTGATGGCAGCAAAAGCACCCAGGCCCATTGAAAGGACAGATACAACGAAAATGATTTGTTGCCACTGATCCACAAGCTCGCCAAACGGTGTGATAAAGGCCCGAATAAACAGTGCCATACCAGCAATTTTAGGAGCCGCAGCAAAAAATGCTGTCACAGGTGTTGGAACACCCTCATAAACATCTGGTGTCCACATGTGGAACGGAACAGCCGAAACCTTGAAGCACAGACCTGCTGTCAGGAACACAATACCTACCAGCAAACCCAGACCAAGCTCACCTGTGCCACCGGCAACAGCTTGCGCAATCAGCGTGAAGTTGGTTGTACCCGTAAATCCGTAGATCAATGAACAACCATACAGCAGCATGCCCGATGACAACGCGCCCAGAACAAAATATTTAAGTCCGGCTTCTGTTGCGCGGGTACTGTTGCGTCTGAACGCGGCTGTCACATAAAGGGACAAGCTCATCAATTCAATACCAAGATACAAGCTCATTAAATCATTGGCAGATATCATCACCATCATGCCAAGAGTGGCAATGACGATCAGAACTGGAAATTCAAAACGGTCCATTTTACTGCGAACGTTGAAATCCATGCTCATAATGATTGCAAGTGCTGAAGCACCAAGCGCCAGAACCTTCATAAAGGTTCCAAAAGTATCAACCCGGTACAGATCAGAGAATGTGACTTGTGTCGGACCATCCCCCATTAAAACAAGCAAGGCTGTCACAATCAACGAAGCCACGGCCAACCAAGAAACGGGTTTGAACGCTTTTTCTTTCTTAAACACGCCGATCATCAGCAAAGCCATGGCGGCAATAGCGAGAAAGATTTCCGCTGATGCAATTGAAAATTCAGGCATAACCATTTTTCAAAACCTACCTATTTTGCCGCGTGCATTGTTGATTTAACGAGTTCCATGGATGCGTGGTGCTGTTCCATCAGGTTGGTTACAGACGCATGCATGACATCAAGGAACGGATCTGGATATACCCCGATCCACAGAGCGACGAGAATTAACGGAACAAAAATTGCAATTTCACGTTTGCTCACATCCAGCATCGCTTTCACATCTTCTTTTACAAGGTCACCGAACACAACCCGGCGATACAGCCACAGACTATAGGCCGCACCTAAAATGACACCTGTTGTGGCAAAGGCTGCTGTCCATGTGCTGACTTGATAAGCGCCCAGAAGGATCAGGAATTCACCAACAAATCCGCTGGTTCCCGGCAACCCAATTGTCGCCATTGTAAAGAACATAAAGATCACAGCGTATTTGGGCATATTCTGCACCAAACCACCATATCGCGAGATTTCCCGCGTATGCAGACGGTCATAGACAACGCCTACGCACAGGAACAAAGCGCCCGAGACAATACCGTGACTGATCATCTGCAGGATACTGCCTTCAAGGCCCTGCTGATTGAACGTGAAGATACCGATCGTGATAAAGCCCATATGCGCAACAGACGAATAAGCAATCAGTTTTTTCATATCTTTTTGCACAAGAGCGACCAGCGACGTGTAGATAATTGCGATTACGCTCAGCGCAAAAACCAATGGCGTGAAATATTCAGACGCTTCCGGGAACATGGGAAGCGAGAAGCGCAGCAAGCCATAGCCGCCCATCTTCAGAAGTACACCTGCCAGAATAACGGAACCGGCTGTTGGCGCCTGAACGTGCGCATCTGGCAACCATGTATGCACTGGCCACATGGGAACTTTTACCGCAAAGGACGCAAAGAACGCCAGCCACAACCATATTTGCAGATGGCTGTCAAAATCAGTCGCCATCAGTGTTGGTATATCTGTCGTGCCAACGATTACATACATGGTAATCATTGCCGCCAGCATCAAAACAGAGCCGATCAGCGTATAAAGGAAGAACTTAAAGCTGGCATAAACCCGGTTTGCGCCGCCCCAGATACCAATAATCAGGAACATTGGGATCAGACCTGCTTCAAAGAACAGGTAGAACAGAACCATATCCAATGAACAGAAAACACCGATCATCAATGTTTCCATGAACAGGAAGGCAATCATGTATTCGCGAACGCGCGTTGTAATTGCTTTCCAGCTCGCCAGAATACAAAGCGGCATCAAGAAGGTTGTCAGGATGATAAAGAGGATCGAAATCCCATCTATACCCATATGGTAGTTGATACCACCGCCTAGCCATTCTGCTTTTTCAACAAACTGGAAACCGGCCTGACTGTTATCAAAATAGATCCAGATCGGCAGCGAGATGACAAATGTCGCCAAGGTTGTCCAGAGGGCCACCCACCGTGCGTTGTTTTCTGATCCCGTAATCAGGATCAGAAAGGCACCGACAAGCGGAAGGAAGGTCACGTATGAGAGAATATTCCAATCAAGCATCAGTGGCCACCACCAGCGAGGAAGAAGTAGGAAACGAATGCAGCAACACCGATCAACATGGCGAAGGCATAGTGATAAACATAACCGCTCTGAATGAGCGACGCCCGTTTGGCAAGATCAACAACCCGGGACGCAATCCCATTGGGGCCGAGCCCGTCGATGATTTTTCCATCACCGATCGTCCAGAATTTAGATCCGATCCATTTGGCAGGACGAACGAAGACAAAGTCATAGAGTTCGTCGAAATACCATTTATTGAGCAGGAACTGGTAAAGAGCCGAATGCGTCTTTGCCAGCTGGACAGGGATATCGGTCCGGCGAATATACATATTCCATGACACGACAAATCCCAAAACCATTGCAACAAATGGAGAGGCAATAACCCAGGTCGGAACCTCATGGAAATTATGCATGATCTCATTTCCTTCCCGGAAGAAGATCGCACCGCCCCAGAACTCCTGATAATGATGTCCAACCATATGCGGTGCGAAGACAGCACCGGCAGCAACCGCACCGATTGCCAGAACATAGAGTGGGAACAGCATCACAAATGGGCTTTCATGAATATGGCTCATGACTTCCTCATCTGCACGAGGCTCACCGTGGAAGGTCATGAACATCAGACGCCAGCTATAGAAGGACGTCAACACCGCTGCGCCAACACCGCACCAGAAGGCATATTCACCGACACCCGGACCAAACGCATAAGCGGCTTCGATAATGGCATCTTTTGAATAATAACCTGACAGGAATGGAAAGCCGGTCAAGGCCAACGTGCCAATACCCATCATGGCATAGGTGATCTTGATATGCTTACGCAGACCGCCCATTTTCCGCATGTCCTGTTCATCGGACACGGCATGAATGACCGAACCAGATCCAAGGAACAACAGCGCTTTAAAGAACGCATGTGTGAACAGATGGAAAATCGCAACAGGATATGCGCCAACGCCAATGGCAAAGAACATATAGCCAAGCTGAGAACAGGTTGAATAAGCGATCACTCGCTTGATGTCATTTTGAACCAGACCAACTGTCGCTGCGAACAACGCCGTAGATGCCCCGATAACTGTCACGAAAGTCAGCGCCACAGGCGAGAATTCGAAAATTGGAGAACAGCGCGCAACCATAAAGACGCCCGCGGTCACCATCGTCGCCGCATGGATCAACGCCGAAACAGGAGTCGGACCCTCCATCGCATCTGGAAGCCAGGTATGCAGGCCGAGCTGCGCTGACTTACCCATCGCCCCTAAGAAGAGCAGCAGGCATATTGTTGTCAGGATATCAACGTCATAACCAAGGAAGTTAAAGCTTTGGCCAACCTGTTCGCCAGCCGCCGCAAAGACTGTATCAAATGAGATTGAATCAAAGACCAGATAAATTGCCATAATGCCAAGAGCAAAACCAAAGTCACCAACGCGGTTGACCACAAAAGCTTTCATGGAAGCTGCGTTTGCTGATGGCTTTTTATACCAGAACCCGATCAGAAGGTAACTGGCCAGTCCAACACCTTCCCAGCCGAAATACATCTGCAGGAAGTTATCGGAAGTTACCAGCATCAACATGGCAAAGGTAAACAGCGACAGATACGCCATAAACCGGGGTTTATGGGGATCATGTGACATATAGCCGATGGAATAAATGTGAACCAGTGCGGACACCGTATTCACAACAACCAGCATTACCGCGGTCAAGCTGTCAATGCGCAGGCTCCAGTCAACTTCAAAGCTGCCTGAAGAGATCCAGGTAAACAGTTGAACCGTTTCTGGCGAATGCCCGAACGTGACTTTAAAGAACGCAACCCAAGACAGGATCGCGCTCAATGACACAGCACCTGCTGTTACAATTTGGCTTCCCCGATCTTTAAGCTGGCTTTGACCGATACCGACCAAAAGCGCTGCCAGGAGTGGGAGAAATACAATGAGGACGTACATCATAGCTCTTAGCCTTAGCCTTTCATGTGATGGATGTCCTCAACCGCAATTGTGCCGCGGTTTCGGAAGTAAACAACAAGGATGGCAAGTCCAATCGCAGCTTCACCGGCTGCAACGGTCAGAATGAACAGAGCAAATACTTGCCCAACCAGATCATTCAGGAATGCGGAGAATGCCACCAAATTAATATTGACCGACAGAAGTATCAGTTCGATCGACATCAGGATCACGATGACATTTTTTCTATTCAGAAAGATGCCAAAAATTCCCAGTGTCAGCAGGATCGCTGAAAGTGTCAGGTAATGTCCTAATCCAATTTCCATCATCGACCCTATACTCCCTGACCAGGTTCGACTTTACGAACCTGCATTGAATCTTCAGGACGGCGATAAACCTGATCGGCAATCACCTGTTTCTTAACCCCTGGACGTTGGCGATGTGTCAGGACAATCGCCCCGATCATTGAAACCAAAAGGATCATACCAGCGGCCTGGAAAAGATACACATACTGGGTATACAACAATCCGCCGATTTGTTCGGTGTTGGTTAAATCACCCATATTCGCTGTTGGGGCTGTTCCAATCTGAAGGGCATCTGGCGACAACTGCCATCCGCCAACAACAAGGATCAGTTCTACCAGCAAAATAAATCCGATCAGTGCGCCGATGGGAAGATACTGAAGGAAACCCTGACGCAGTTCAGCAAAGTTGATATCCAGCATCATCACAACGAACAGGAACAGGACAGCAACTGCGCCCACATAAACCACGACCAAGATCATCGCGATGAATTCCGCGCCCAGCAGAAGAAACAGGGCTGCAGAATTAAAAAATGCCAGGATTAGGAAAAGAACCGAATGAACCGGGTTCTTCGACGCGATTACCATAAAGGCAGACGCGACAGTCAAGGCGGCGAACAGATAGAAAGCAAGCGTAGCAATAATCATTACTTTCCTCCCCCCATTGATGCAGACATCATTTCGATCTCAGGATCCACAATTCTCATCCTATTTTACCGGTATGGCGTATCGATGTTCAGGTTTTGAGCGATCTCCCGCTCCCACCTGTCACCGTTGGCCAACAATTTAGATTTATCGTAAAAAAGTTCTTCGCGTGTTTCGGTCGCAAACTCAAAGTTTGGTCCCTCCACAATGGCATCTACTGGGCAGGCTTCCTGACAGAAACCGCAATAGATGCATTTAGTCATATCGATATCGTAGCGGGTCGTGCGGCGGCTGCCATCTTCGCGGGGTTCCGCGTCAATGGTAATGGCCAGTGCCGGACAAGCGGCTTCACATAATTTACAGGCAATACAACGCTCTTCGCCATTGGCATAGCGGCGCAAGGCATGCTCCCCTCTGAAACGAGGACTGATGGGTCCCTTTTCATAAGGATAGTTGATCGTCGCCTTTGTTTTAAACATATAGCTGAAGGTTTTCGCCATTCCCATGACGATTTCACCTAGTAGCAGACTACGTGCCTGTTTGTCGATAAAGCCCATAATGATATAGCCTTTTTTACTTTTAGTTTCGCCTCAAGCCGTCAAATTCGGCCAAAAGCAATTAATTCAAATGTCGAGTTGCCTTACGGCACCATGTCGAATGCGACAAGGAACCCTGCAGTTGCAACTACCCAGAAGAGTGACAGCGGCAGAAATACTTTCCAGCCCAGTCGCATCAACTGGTCATATCGATAACGGGGTAAGGTTGCCCGAACCCAGATAAAGACAAATAACAACAACGCAACTTTAATTCCGAACCAGATAATACCTGGGATCCAGTTGAACGGTGCGATGTCCACTGGTGGCAACCAGCCGCCCAGGAACAAAATCACGCAAATCGCGCTCATCAGGATCATGTTCATGTATTCGCCCAAGAAGAACAGGGCAAATGCCATAGAGGAATATTCAGTCTGGTAACCCGCAACCAGCTCTGCTTCAGATTCGGGAAGGTCAAACGGATGACGGTTCGTTTCCGCAAGGATCGAGACAAAGAAAATAATGAACATTGGGAATAAGGGCAGGAAGAACCAGCCGAAAATCCCTGCACTGCTTTCCTGCGCTTTCACAATATCGGTGAGGTTCAGCGAACCAACGCACAGCAGAACTGTAATGATCACAAATCCGATGGAGACTTCATAAGACACCATCTGCGCTGCCGAGCGCAAAGCCCCCAAAAACGGATAGCGTGAATTTGAAGCCCAACCGGAAATAATAATGCCGTAAACACCCAGCGATGAAATCGCAAACAGGTATAAAACACCCACATTGATATCGGCCAGCACCATACCTTCGTCAAACGGAATAACCGCCCAGGCAATCAACGCCAGCAAGAAGGTGATCATTGGGGCCATCAGGAACAGAAACTTGTTGGCACCCGTTGGGATGATTGTCTCTTTAAAGAACAGTTTAGCGCCGTCAGCAAAAGGCTGTAGCAAGCCATAGAAACCAACAACGTTGGGTCCCTTGCGCAATTGCATCGCGCCCATGACTTTACGTTCATACAAAGTCAGGTAGGCCATCGCAACCAGCATTGGCACAACAATCAACAGGATTTTACCGACAATAATCAGTGTTGGCAGTAGATATTGATCCCAAAACTCAACCATTTGTACCGGTCCCCTCGTCACTGGCTGTGTTAAAGGCAGCGCTACACTCACCCATAATGCCACTGGCCCGTGAAATAATATTGGTCAGGTAATTATCTGTAATCGGACTAATGAACGGCGCCTCTTCCAGATCCCCATCGGATCCAAAAGCAGCCCACTCCGCAGCCACAACGACATCAATCTCAGCGAAATGCGGGGCGACTTCAATCATCTTGGCCCGAAGCTGATCAATGGTGTCATAAGGCAATGTCGCATCGCATTTTTCAGACAACGCCCGAAGGATGGTCCAGTCTTCGCGGGCATCACCGGGTGTATATACAGCCCGGAAACCTTGTTGAACCCGACCTTCTGTATTCACCCAAGTCGCGTTCTTTTCAGTATAAGCAGCGCCAGGCAGAATAACATCTGCGACATGTGCCCCCGCTTCACCGTGGCTTCCCTGATAAATCACAAATGTGTTTTCCAGTTTCGACGTATCAATTTCATCAGCGCCGAGCAAATACACAACGTCCATGTCCCCGGATGCAGCCGCATCCAGAATACCAGCGGCGTCTTTACCGCCCTCACCGGGAACCAGCCCCAGATCAAGGCCGCCGACGCGGGCTGCTGATGTGTGCAGAACATTGAAACCATTCCAATCTTCAGCAATCAGGCCAAAATCGTCAGCAATTTTACGGCACAGCCCTAAAACAGCCTCGCCATCAGCCCGGCTCAACGCGCCCTGCCCGACAATAATCATCGGCCGTTTAGCGTCTTTCAGTGTTTTTGCAAATGAATGTTTACCTGTGGCGACTTCTTTGAGTGTTGCCGCCCCTGCTCCCAGATATTCGTGAGCATAGGTCAAATCATTTTCTTCGCCGATCAACGCAATTGGGAAATTACCGCGTTTCCAGCGTTTACGGATCCGGGCATTGATCAAGGAGGCTTCGACGCGTGGATTTGATCCAACGATCAAAAGTGCATCTGCCTCATCAATACCGGAAATTGTACTGTTAAAGATATAAGAAGCGCGGTTACCGCTGGTCAGCTTCGTTCCGTCCTGCCGGCAATCGACATTTGCAACATTCAAAGCATCCATCAGGTCTTTCAACGCTTTCATGCTCTCTGCACATGCAAGATCGCCGCTAATGGCGCCAATTTTGGAAGCGTCTGTGGCTTTCAGCTTGTCTGCGACTACATCCAATGCCTCTGACCAGCCAACAGCTTCCAATTTGCCATTTTTACGAACATATGGCGTATCAAGACGCTGCCGTTTCAGGCCGTCATAGGAGAAACGAGAACGGTCAGAAAGCCATTCTTCGTTAATGTCTTCGTTCAGGCGCGGAAGAATGCGCATAACTTCTGCGCCTTTTGAATCAATGCGAATATTCGCACCAACAGCGTCCAGCACATCCACGCTTTCCGTTTTACGCAATTCCCATGGGCGGGCCGTAAATGCATAAGGCTTGGATGTTAAAGCACCGACCGGACATAGATCAATAATGTTACCGGAAAGCTCTGAATTCAGGGCTTCTTCCAGATAGGTCACAATTTCTGTATTCTCGCCGCGGTTCAGGGCACCCAGCTCTTCGACGCCAGCAACCTCAGTTGCAAAACGGACGCAGCGTGTACAATGAATACAGCGTGTCATGGTGGTCTTGATCAGTGGCCCCATGTTCTTTTCTTTAACAGCGCGCTTACTTTCCAGATAGCGGCTGTTTCCAGAACCATAGGACATGGACTGATCCTGAAGATCACATTCCCCGCCCTGATCGCAAATTGGACAATCAAGTGGGTGGTTGATCAGCAGGAATTCCATGGCGCCTTCGCGGCCATTTTTCACTTTTTCTGTGTTGGTATGGATAACCATTCCCTCACCGGCTGGCATCGCGCAGGACGCAATCAGCTTCGGGGCTTTTTCCAATTCAACAAGACACATCCGGCAGTTACCCGCAATGGATAACCGTTCGTGATAACAAAAGCGTGGAATTTCAGCCCCGGCTTCTTCACAAGCCTGCAGAACCGTTGCTCCATCTTCTACTGTGACTTCAACACCATCTACGTTAAGTGTCGGCATACTTCGCTCCTTAAGTAGCGTGCCAATCAGGCCGCCTTGACGGCTTTTCTATTTTTGATCCGATCTTCAATCACGGGACGGAAGTGACGAACCAAACCTTGAATTGGCCATGCTGCTGCGTCCCCAAGGGCGCAGATAGTATGACCTTCGATACGTTTGGAGACATTGATCAACATATCAATCTCTTCCAATTCCGCATCACCAGATACCAGACGCTGCATCACGCGCCACATCCAGCCGGTACCTTCCCGGCATGGTGTGCATTGACCGCAGCTTTCATGTTTATAGAAATGTGACAGGCGTTCGATCGCCGCAATCACATCCGTGGATTTGTCCATAACGATCACCGCAGCGGTTCCAAGACCACTTTGCACTTCACGAAGACTATCAAAATCCATCAATACCGTATCGCAGGTTTCTTTAGGCAAAAGCGGAACTGAAGAGCCACCGGGGATAATCGCAAGAAGGTTATCCCAACCCCCGCGAACGCCGCCCGCATGTTTCTCGATCAATTCTTTCAGCGGAATGCCCATTTCCTCTTCTACGTTACAAGGCGTGTTCACATGCCCGGAAATGCAGAAAAGTTTTGTTCCCGTGTTATTCGGACGGCCAAGACCTGCAAACCAATCTGCACCGCGGCGCAGAATTTCAGGACCAACTGCAATACTTTCAACGTTATTCACTGTTGATGGGCAACCCCACGCTCCCACGTTCGCTGGGAACGGAGGTTTCAGACGAGGCTGACCTTTATTGCCTTCAAGGCTTTCAATAAGGGCGGTTTCTTCACCGCAAATATAAGCACCGGCGCCGCGATGGACATAAATATCAAAATCATATCCACTGCCGCAGGCATTTTTACCGATCAGGCCATCTGCATAAGCTTCCTGAATGGCTTCATTCAGGTGAATGGCTTCATTCACAAATTCGCCGCGGATATAGATATAGGCAGCAATGGCGCGCATGGCAAAACCCGCGACCAGACAACCTTCAAGCAACCGATGCGGATCAAAGCGCATGATTTCCCGGTCTTTACAGGTACCGGGCTCAGACTCGTCCGCATTGACGATCAGGTAATTGGGCCGACCATCGGATTCTTTGGGCATAAAGGACCACTTTAGGCCCGTGGGGAAACCCGCGCCGCCGCGTCCGCGAAGGCCGCTGGCTTTAATTTGCTCAACAATCTCGTCCTGGCCAAGGGCCATCAGCTTTTTGGTTCCATCCCATACGCCGCGTTTCTTAGCGCCAGCCAGGCGCCAGTCATGCTGGCCGTAAAGATTGGTGAAAATACGATCCTGGTCTTTCAGCATCAGGCATCCCCTCCCTTTTCAAGCAAAGTGGTCTGCCCACCTTCTGGTGCAGAGTTTAAACGATCAATCTGAGGGCCATGGTCAGGCACATCATCTTTTGCCAGCTTATCAAGCAGTGCCGTAAAATTGTCCGCGTTCAGATCTTCATAGAAATCATCGTT
Organism: Sneathiella sp.; assembly: GCA_034669685.1. Taxonomy (GTDB): domain Bacteria; phylum Pseudomonadota; class Alphaproteobacteria; order Sneathiellales; family Sneathiellaceae; genus Sneathiella. The sequence continues at coordinate 483,092 of JAXMOU010000001.1, read as the reverse complement.
CACCTGAACGACCGGTGCATTAACACAGGCCCCCAGACATTCAACTTCTAAAAGCGTGAACTTGCCATCCTCGGATGTCTCGCCGTTGTGAATACCCAGCTTGCTTTCACAAACCTTTACAAGATCGTCACATCCGCGCAACCAGCAAGGCGTTGTCCGGCAAAGTTGCAAGAAGTATTTTCCAACGGGCTTCAGGTTGTACATTGTATAGAAGCTGGCCACTTCCAGAACGCGCATATAAGGCACGCTCAGATATTGACCGACATATTCAATGCATTCCTTGGACAACCAGTTTTCATTCTGGCGCTGCGCCAAATCAAGCAACGGCATAACCGCGCTTTGCTGGCGTCCTTCAGGATATTTAGCAATGAAGATTTTCGCCTTCTCAATATTCTCGGGCGTAAACTCGAATGCTTTTCCTGTCGCTATAACCTGACTCATCGGTCAACCTCACCGAAAACAATATCCAAACTACCAAGAATTGCTGACGCATCAGCCAACATGTGACCTTTCGTCAGGAAATCCATCCCCTGCAAATGAGCAAATCCCGGTGCACGTATTTTACAGCGATAAGGCTTACCAGATCCATCTGCAACCAAATACACACCGAACTCACCCTTCGGCGCTTCAATTGCCGTATAGGTTTCCCCTTCCGGTACGCGAACACCTTCGGTGTAATGTTTGAAGTGATTGATCAATGCTTCCATCGATGTTTTCATATCGCTGCGGCGTGGCGGTGCGATTTTAGGATCGGTCGAAAGCACAGGTCCTTCAGGCATCTTATCAAGGCACTGAGACATAATATGCAAAGACTGACGCATCTCTTCCATGCGCATCAAGTAACGATCATAACAATCGCCATTCAATCCAACAGGAATATCAAAATCAAGTTCGCCGTAAACATCATAAGGTTGCGATTTCCGCAGATCCCATGCCAAACCAGTTGACCGCAACATCACACCCGAGAACCCCCAAGCCATGGCGTCTTCCTGACTGACAACACCAATATCAACGTTCCGCTGCTTGAAAATACGGTTTTCAGTCAGCAACGTGGAAATATCATCAAGCACTTTTGGGAAGTCTTCAATGAAGCGGCGAATATCGTCTTCAAGTCCAGCTGGCAGGTCCAGATGAACACCGCCAATTCGGAAATAAGCACCGTGCATACGGGCACCGCAGACGCGTTCATAGAATTCCATCAGCGTTTCGCGTTCAACAAATCCCCAAAGCATCGGGGTTGTCGCGCCCACATCAAGAGCTTGCGCGCAAACGTTCATCAAATGGTTCATCAGCCGGGAAATTTCCGCATATAAAACGCGAATGAATTGGGCCCGGCGCGGCACTTCACAACCTAAAAGACGTTCAGCCGCCAGAACAAATCCATGCTCCTGTGCCATTGGCGCAGAATAATCCAGACGATCGAAATACGGCATCGCCTGCATATAGGTTTTGTTTTCGATCAGTTTTTCTGTGCCCCGATGCAACAGGCCGATATGCGGGTCAACCCGCTCGACCAATTCACCATCAAGCTCCAGTACCATACGCAAAACACCATGGGCGGCAGGATGCTGCGGTCCGAAGTTCAGGGTATAGTTTTTGATTTGGACTTCAGCCATTACCCCTGCTCCGTCGCTTTTTCATCGCCTGGAAGAACATATTCTGTTCCCTCCCAAGGGCTTTGGAAATCAAATTTACGGAATTCCTGAACCAGAGATACTGGCTCATAGACAACCCGTTTTTCATCTTCGCTGTAGCGAACTTCTACATGCCCTGTGAGGGGGAAGTCTTTGCGCAGCGGATGCCCGTCAAACCCATAGTCGGTTAGCATGCGGCGTAAGTCAGGATGACCGGAGAACATAATTCCGTACATGTCCCAAGCTTCCCGTTCAAACCAGTTAGCGGTTGGAAATAGAGAAACAACACTTGGGACTGGTGTCCGGGCGTCTGTTTTCGCTTTAACCATCACGCGTTGGTTATGCTTCAGGCTCAGTAGATTGTACACGACGTCAAAGCGCTGTACCCGCTCCGGGTAATCAACTCCGCAGACATCGCAAAGTACCTGAAACTTGCAGTTCGAATCATCGCGAAGGAATGTCAGGACCTTTTCGATGGTCTCTGCCCGAACCTCAATAATCAGCTCACCATGGGCAACCGATGTTTCGATGACTTCGGCTGACAGCTCAGCTGTTATATGAGCTCCAAGTTCTTTTAAAGCGTTTTCCATTTGTCTTCCGATCGCCGTTCGTTATCTAACAAAAGTCCCGGTACGGCGGATCTTCTTCTGAAGTTGGAAGATACCATACACAAGGGCTTCGGCAGTTGGTGGACATCCGGGAACATAAACATCAACCGGAACAATCCGGTCACATCCCCGAACAACAGAATATGAGTAATGATAATAACCGCCGCCATTGGCGCAAGATCCCATCGAGATCACATACCGTGGCTCAGCCATCTGATCGTAAACTTTACGAAGTGCCGGTGCCATTTTGTTGGTCAAGGTACCAGCAACAATCATAACATCTGACTGGCGCGGGCTTCCCCGAGGCACAACGCCTAGACGCTCCATGTCGTAACGGGGCTGCCAGGCATGCATCATTTCAACAGCGCAGCAGGCCAGACCAAAGGTCATTGGCCATAACGAACCAGTTCGGGCCCAGTTGACCAGCTTGTCAACGTGAGTGACGACAAAACCCTTATCATCCAGCTCGTTTGCAATACCGCGGAAAAATTCATCTTGTTCTCCACCGAGAACAGTTTCGCCTGGAGGTGTCTGAGCAGAAGTTACTCCCATTCCAGAGCTCCCTTCTTCCATTCATAAATAAAGCCGATAGTGAGGATGCCGAGGAACACAATCATTGACCAGAATCCGAACAACCCGATATCGCCAAGCGATACGGCCCACGGAAACAGGAAGGCAACTTCCAGGTCAAAGATAATAAATAAGATTGCGACCAGATAGAACCGCACATCAAACTGATTGCGGGCATCATCAAAAGGTTCAAACCCACACTCATAAGCGGAGAGTTTTTCTGCATCCGGATGTTGCTTGGCAACAATCATCGAGGCGGCAACGATCACGCCAGAAAGGCCAATCGCAATACCCAGGAAAATCAGGATGGGTAAATATTCAGTAAGTAATGCTTCCATTTTTCGACAATAACCGCGTCACAGATAAAATCATCGATCTGATTGCGGCACTCCCTCTAGCTCAGTGTGTACGCATTATAGTGTGGGTTATAAGGAAAAAAAGGCAATTAGCAAACAAATTTCACCAAATTTCTTTATATGCGATAACCAAGACACAGCAATAGTTTAAGCGCGTTAAGTTATTGTTAATTATGATGGGAAATACAGCGGGGATTAGTGGCGGGAGTGACGGGACTCGAACCCGCGGCCTCCGGCGTGACAGGCCGGCGCTCTAACCAACTGAGCTACACCCCCGCTGTGAGGCCGTGTTTTATTGAAGGTGGCCCCAACTGTCAAGCAACATAAATGCAAATTTGAAATAAAATTTGCAATATTCCCTGAGGTGGCTGAAAACTGCGAATTATCTCATCTGAAAATCAGGTGTTTTCCGTGAAAATTGCCGCTTATTTTTTAAAACAATATCCCTAAACAAGATCGCTGGAGTCAGACGAGAGAAAAACGGGTCGTATTTTTGAATCAAGTTCCAAATAATTTTTAAATCTAGAATATTTTTCAGAATCAAAAAACATTAAACCCGATTTACGTAAATTAAAATTTGTTAATAAATTCAGTGAGATAATCGAATCAAATTTGACATTGAAAAAAGAATCAAAGGTCAGGCGTCACTAAAATTTCTTGGGAGTGAAATAAATCTGAAAGATAAAGAATGCAGCTTTATTCGCGTAAAGAATAATCAAGAACCACTCTTAAACAGAGATGCGAACAAGCTCCCATAGAAACAGCAAAAGGCCCGCTGGTTAAGCGGGCCTTTTGTGCTGTAATGGTGGGTGATGAGAGATTCGAACTCCCGACCCTCTCGGTGTAAACGAGATGCTCTAACCAACTGAGCTAATCACCCTTCGTTTGTCGTGAGGCAGTGTATAACAGCCCCCTTCCACAAAATAAAGACAAAAAAAGAGGCCAGACCATTTTTTTTGATCTGACCCCTTTTATGTTTTGTAAACAGTATGAAATTACTTGTTTACAGCGTCTTTCAAGCCTTTACCGGCTTTAAATTTAGGCTGTTTTGAAGCAGCGATCTGGATTGTTTCACCAGTCCGTGGGTTGCGACCCTCGGAGGCTTTCCGTTCAGCAACGCTGAAAGTACCGAAACCTACCAGGCGAACATCGTCACCTTTAGCAAGAGCAGATGAAACAGCATCAAGTACTGCGTCTACGCTTTTTGCTGCTTCAGCTTTGCCAAGTCCGGAATTGTCAGCCACTGCGGCAATGAGATCGTTCTTATTCACTATAAGCCCCCTTCGAGATTTTAAAATACATAGTTGTTAAATTTATATCCAACAAAAGACGCTTGAATACTAGAAGCGCCTGCGCTTTGGGTCAAAGGGAAAATTCAATTTATCCCCAGTTTTCTGCGCATTTTGGACAGTTTAGTTAAAATTTTAATGAGTTATTACCCCATCGGTTGACTTTTGGGCCGATGCTGCACTTGCGAGCTCTTGAGCAAGGCGCTCTTCACTCCAGTTCAGGGGCTCCAATGGCTTCGTCAGGGCAATTTTCAACACCTCTGATACCTCAGATACTGGAATAATTTTCAAACCTTCTTTGACATTATCCGGAATCTCTTCGAGATCCTTTTCATTATCCTTTGGTATTAGTACTGTACGAATCCCACCTCGAAGGGCTGCTAAAAGTTTTTCTTTCAGACCGCCAATTGGCAGTACGCGTCCCCTCAAAGTTACTTCTCCGGTCATCGCAACATCTTTATGAATAGGAATGTTGGTCAAAACGGAAATAATTGATGTCACCATTGCGATACCAGCAGATGGTCCATCTTTAGGAGTAGCACCTTCTGGTACATGAACATGAATATCATGTTTATCAAAATCAGTTGGCTTGACTCCCATCTCCAGGCAGCGGGACTGAACATAGCTTTTTGCAGCTTGCACAGACTCCTGCATGACATCGCCAAGTTTACCGGTAATTTGCATCCGCCCTTTACCGTAAAGTTTAACGGCTTCGATTGTGAGCAATTCACCGCCAACTTCGGTCCAGGCCAAGCCAGTTACCAGCCCTACCCGATCCTCTTCTTCGATTTCGCCAAAACGGAATTTACGAACGCCGGCAAAATCTTTCAAATTCTCTGGTGTCACGTGAATAACGGTCTCGTCCCCTGTCGCAATCAGCTTCACAGCTTTACGCGCAAGTTTTGCAAGTTCGCGCTCAAGGCTACGAACACCAGCTTCGCGGCAATAATAACGAATAAGGTCACGAATACCTTCGTCAGAAATTGACCATTCTTTGTCTTTCAGACCATGGTTTTTCATCTGCTTTTTAACCAGATGACGTTTGGCAATTTCCACCTTTTCATCTTCTGTGTAACCAGAGAGCTGAATAATTTCCATACGGTCACGAAGTGGACCGGGCATATTCAATGAGTTGGCTGTACAGATAAACATAACCTCAGACAGGTCATATTCGACTTCCAGATAATGATCGGCAAAATGCGTATTTTGTTCAGGGTCCAATACCTCCAAAAGTGCGGAGGATGGATCGCCCCGGAAATCATTGCCCAGTTTGTCAATTTCATCGAACAGGAAAAGCGGATTAATAGACTTCGCCTTTTTCATTGACTGAACGACTTTGCCTGGCATCGATCCAATGTAAGTCCGGCGATGACCGCGAATTTCAGCCTCATCCCGTACGCCGCCCAAAGCTACGCGCACAAAATTACGACCCGTTGCTTTGGCAACAGACTGCCCCAGTGATGTTTTACCAACACCTGGAGGACCAACAAGACACAGGATTGATCCCTGATTTTTGCGAACACGTTGTTGTACCGCAAGATATTCAAGAATACGTTCTTTGACTTTCTCAAGACCATAATGATCGTCATTCAAAACTTTTTCGGCCAGCGACAAGTCTCTTTTAACGCGGGTGCGTTTGCCCCACGGAATAGTCAACAACCAATCCAGATAGTTCCGGACAACAGTTGCTTCTGCTGACATTGGACTCATGCTGCGCAGTTTTTTCATTTCCTGCTGACATTTTTCCAAAGCTTCTTTCGTCAGTTTGGTATTGGCGATCTTTTCATCAAGTTCAGTCAGCTCATCGCGACCATCTTCACCCTCGCCCAACTCTTTCTGAATGGCTTTCATTTGCTCATTCAGATAATATTCGCGTTGGGTTTTTTCCATCTGGCGCTTAACGCGGCTACGGATCTTTTTCTCAACCTGAAGAACACCAATTTCTTCTTCCATCAGGCTGTAAACCCGCTCCAATCGATCGGCGGCTGTTTCGATTTCCAGCAATTCCTGCTTTTCGGAAATCTTCAATGCCATGTGCGAGGCCATTGTATCAGCAAGTTTAGACGGCTCATCAATCTGGTTTAAAGAAACCAAAACTTCAGGCGGAACCTTTCGGTTCAATTTCACATACTGTTCAAATTGCGCAATAACGGAACGGGCTAATGCTTCAAGTTCAGCGCTATCGTCATCGTCATTAACAATGATTTGGGCGTGAGCCTGAAAGAATTCTTCATTCGGAATGAAGTCATTGATCCGTGCACGTTCAACACCTTCGACCAGAACTTTGACCGTACCATCTGGCAATTTCAACAATTGCAGGACAGAGGCAACCGTACCGACGCTGTGAATATCGTCTTCACCCGGATCATCTTTGCTGGCATCTTTTTGCGCAACCAGAAGGATCTGCTTGTCATCGTTCATCACATCTTCAAGTGCCCGAACTGATTTATCGCGACCGACAAATAGAGGAACAATCATATGTGGAAAGACGACAATGTCTCTCAATGGCAGAACCGGAAAAATTTGAGATTGGGATGTTTCGTTCATCTTGGTGCCTTTTAGGCCGATCACCCACAAGCAATCTTAGGCAATGTGAAACCGGCCCTTATGGAAAAACTACCGAGGGAGGGTCCTCCCCCGGATAATAGATTACGCGCTGCTGCTCGCGTCTTTACGATCAGCATAAATGTAAAGCGGCTGTCCTTCGCCGGCGACAACATCGCCATTGATAACAATTTCTTCAACCGCTTCTACAGTCGGTAGATCATACATAGGATCTAGAAGGATACCTTCAAGTATTGATCGCAGACCACGAGCACCTGTTTTTCGTTCGATCGCTTTTTGCGCAATGGATGACAAAGCATCTTCTGTAAAGGTCAGCTTGACGTCTTCCATATCAAACAGTCTTTGATACTGTTTAACGAGTGCATTTTTCGGACTTGTCAGAATTTCGACGAGGGCTTCCTCATCCAAATCTTCCAAAGTTGCGATGACAGGCAGTCGGCCGACAAACTCGGGGATCATGCCAAATTTTGTTAGATCATCAGGCTCAACAGACTTCAACAGTTCACCTGTTTTCCGGTCGTCTTCGCTCTTCACGTCGGCGCCGAAACCAATTGTGGTGTCCCGTCCGCGTGTGCTGATGATTTTATCAAGACCAGCAAAAGCACCACCGCAAATAAACAGAATATTTGTGGTATCAACCTGCAGGAATTCCTGCTGTGGATGCTTGCGTCCTCCTTGCGGGGGAACAGATGCAACCGTGCCTTCCATAATCTTCAACAATGCCTGCTGTACACCTTCGCCAGAGACATCCCGTGTGATGGATGGGTTATCTGACTTGCGGCTGATTTTATCAACCTCATCGATATACACGATACCGCGCTGTGCGCGTTCGACATTGTAATCTGCAGACTGCAACAATTTCAAAATGATGTTTTCAACGTCCTCGCCAACATAACCTGCTTCGGTCAATGTGGTCGCGTCGGCCATCGTAAAGGGCACATCAATAATTCGCGCCAAAGTCTGTGCCAGCAGCGTTTTACCGCACCCGGTTGGACCGACGAGAAGGATGTTTGATTTTGCCAATTCTACATCATCTGATTTAGAACCATGATGAAGGCGCTTGTAATGGTTATGAACCGCTACTGACAAAACCTTCTTGGCATGTTTCTGGCCAATTACATAGTCATCAAGAACACTGTTGATCTCACCCGGTGTTGGCACACCGTCACTGGATTTCACCAATGTGCTCTTATGCTCTTCGCGAATAATATCCATGCAGAGTTCGACACATTCATCACAGATGAACACTGTGGGGCCGGCAATGAGTTTTCTTACCTCATGCTGGCTTTTGCCACAGAATGAGCAATACAAGGTATTTTTCGAATCTCCGCCACTCAATTTGGTCATAGACACTCCAATTATTCGTTGGACTTAACATATTAGCCATCGTCTGCGGCTCTCACAACAAGAATGTTAAATTCTTATGCAAATGCCTTGTAAAATGACTAAATCAGGTCCTTTGAAGCCGATTATAAGGCAATCGGCCTCAATATTCCGTTAACAGTCATCGGCTGCAATGACTGAAATAAACATACTTCGGTGAAAATTATAAACCGCGAAACTTAGCTATCTTTGGTTTCAGTTTCTTCAGGACGCTTTGAGACGACTTCATCGATCAAACCAAATTCTTTGGCTTCCTCTGCCGTCATGAAGTTATCCCGCTCCATTGACCGTTCAATAACTTCCAGCGGCTGACCCGTATGGTAAACATAAAGATCGTTCAGGCGGGCGCGAACTTTCAAAATTTCACGCGCCTGAATTTCAATATCTGTCGCCTGCCCTTGCGCACCACCAGAAGGCTGATGGATCATCACCCGGGCATTTGGTAACGCAAAACGCTGTCCCTTAGTTCCGGCTGTCAGCAGGAATGAACCCATGGACGCAGCCTGACCAATACAAACCGTTGAAATTTCAGGTTTGATATATTGCATTGTGTCATACATCGCCAAACCGGATGTCACGACACCGCCTGGTGAGTTGATATACATATTGATCGGTTTGTTTGGGTTTTCTGCCTCAAGGAAAAGAAGCTGCGCTGTGATCAGACTGGCCATGCCATCATGCACCTGCCCGGTCACAAAGATAATTCTTTCCTTCAACAACCGTGAATAAATGTCATATGAACGTTCCCCTCGTGCTGTCTGTTCGACAACCATTGGGATAAGGGTGTTCATATAAGTATCAATCACATCAGCCATTACGCATTTTCCTCAAAAAAAATAGGTGGTCATTTCAATGTGCACATTGGCGCTGAAATTTCCACCTATTAAACCGAAATATTTTTATTTCTCGTATTTTTAGACGTTAGTCCTTTTTGGCAGCTGCCTTTTTAGGAGCTGCTTTTTTCTTTGCAGCGGGCTTCTTTTCAGCAGCCTTGTCGTCGTCTTTCTTAGGCGCAGCCTTCTTCTTAGGTGCGGCTTTCTTTTTCGCTTTTGGCTTTTCGGCTTCTTCTGGTTCTGCAGTCAGCTCCTCGAAAGAAACTTTCTTTTCAGTCACAGTTGCAAGCTCAGCGATGAAATCGACAACTTTGTCTTCGAAAATTGGTGCGCGCAATGAATTCTGCATTTCAGGATTTTCCTGGAACATCTGGAATACTTGCTGCTCTTGACCCGGATAGTTCCGTGCCTGTGCCATCATCGCCTGCTGAACTTCTTCAGTTGTAACGTCGATGTTATTCAAGCGACCAACTTCTGCAAGGACGAGGCCCAAACGAACCCGGCGGTCTGCGATCGATTTATACTCAGCGCGAAGTTCTTCTTCTGACTGATCCTGATCGGCAAGTTTCTCACCAGTACGTTCCAGTTCTTTTTCGAACTGTTCCCAGATGCTGTTAAATTCAGTTTCCGCCATTCCTGGAGGAACTTCGAAATCATGCATATCGGCCAGTGCGTCCAGCATGCTGCGTTTCAGTGTCTGACGTGACAGCTGGTTGTAATCGTCCTGAATGCGACCGCGAATGGTTGTTTTCAGATCTTCAAGATCTTTCAGACCCAGTTTCGTCGCGAATTCATCATTCACTTCAACAGGGGCTGCTTCCTGAACTTCGTGAACTTTCACTGTAAAGACAGCTTCTTTACCGGCAAGATGCTCAGCGCCATAATTTTCAGGGAACGTTACTGTAACGTCCAGCTCGTCACCGCCTTTTTGGCCGACCAACTGCTCTTCAAAGCCTGGAATAAACTGACCTGAGCCAAGCTCAAGCTGATGACCTTCAGCAGCACCACCGTCGAATGCAACACCGTCAACTTTACCAAGGAAGTCCATCAAAATAGCGTCGCCGTTTTTGGCTTTGCGATTTTTAGCAACTTTCTTGAAGTTTTTCTGTGAACCCGCAATCTGCTCAAGCGCTTCGTCAACACGTGAATCTTCAACGTCAGTGACAAGCTTCTCAAGTTTCAATTTAGAGAAATCACCTGGTTCAAATTCTGGCATCACTTCGACTTCAATTGTGAATTCGAGGTCAGAACCTTCGTCAAATTTTGTGATTTCGATTTTTGGCTGCTGGGCAGGACGCAAATCATTATCGTTCAAAACAGTCTGACTGGCTTCGTTGACAGTTCCTTCCAGAACTTCGCCCATTACGTTACGTCCAAAACGTTGGCGCAGAATGGCCATTGGAACTTTACCAGGACGGAAACCAGGAAGTTTAACCTGTCCACCGACTTCGACCAATTTTTCTGTAACTTTGCCTTCAATTTCCGCCGCTTCAACTACGACTGTGAAATCACGTTTAAGCCCTTCAGAGCTTGTTTGAGTAACCTGCATGAACGAGTGCCCGTCAGTTTCGTTTAAATCAATTTGCGTAAGCGAGAGACCCTTATTGGTCTGTCGCCAGAATTTTGGTGCGGGTAGAGGGAGTCGAACCCCCACACCGAAGTACTGGTACCTAAAACCAGCGCGTCTACCAATTCCGCCATACCCGCAGTAGATGATCGTATTACACGATCCGTGTTCCAAATGGCACTTTAACAGCGCTTTTCACTTGGAGCGGCGTTCTATAGCACAACATTTCCGGCTGTGCATAGGGTAATTCTCAACTTATTCCAAAGAAATCAACATTATCTGGCGCAATGGCCCAGCAAAAATCCGCGTAAGTCCCTGTTTTCTGCCATTTTTCTGGCGAAGAAAAAACATAAAAAAAGCGACCCGAAGGTCGCCTCTAAAAACTTATATATACATGTGAGCTTAGTTCACATGAAAATCCTTGGCGAATGTCGCCATAGAGAGAACCCGAACGCCTTGGTGCTCTTTAAAGCTGGACCCGATCAAGGTGCGCTCGTAATGGACATGGGGAATCCCGTGATCATCTTCACTAATGTAAAGAACGCGGGCTTCTTCTTGTGCATTAATCATCATACTCCGATGGAAAACAGCACCTTGGGATATTTTATCCTTTAGATCTACTTTTCTAAACAGCATTTCAAATCCAACTCATCAAATACTTCTTCTATATCCTTATTCTTAAAGCTAAAAAGTAAACAAACCCTTTACAGTAGAATAACTGGTTAATAGAACTAAAAGTAATTGATACTAGTAGAATTTGGCTAAGACCCTCGGAATTTCCTGCTCAATATCTTCCGCAATTAAACCCGGGCCAAACTGATTGGCCGCTTCTCCATGCATCCAAACAGCTGCCGAAACGCTTTTCAGGGGCGAGTTTCCATTTAAGATCAAGGCTGTAACCAGGCCAGCCAAGGCATCCCCTGAACCAGCAGTTGCCAGCCACGGGGGCGCGTTTGTATTCAAGGTCGCGTATCCTGCCGGATTTGCAACAACCGTTGCGGCCCCTTTTAAAACAACAGTTGCGCCGGATAACCGCGCAGCAGCCCGGCAACGCTCCAACGCGCAGCCCTCCAGTTTGAACAGGCGGGCAAATTCGGCTTCATGTGGGGTTAGAACAACCTGCCGCTTGGCATTTGATGCAATCGCAGCAAAGAGCGTATCCGGATCATCCTGAAATACGGTCAAGGCATCTGCATCCAGAACCACATGCGCATCACTCGCCAGAGCAGCTAGTGTGAATTCACGGGTTCGCGGGCTAACTCCATTACCCGGACCAATCAGAACGGCCCCTATTCGCTTGGCAGTAAAAAATTCTTTGAAAGCGTCCTCATCGGCAATGGACTCGACCATTACCGCTTCTAAAGCCGCCGCATAAGTTGAGAGCGCGGCGGGCGGCGCCACTACCGTCACAGCCCCTGCCCCCATTCGCAGCGTATTTCGGGCGGAAATGCGGGCCGCACCTGTGCTTGAAATACCGCCTCCGACGATGGCGGCATGGCCGCGGGTATATTTATGCCCCGAAACATCATACTCGGGAAGGGCATCTTCCCAAAACTCCGGTTCATTTACAAAGGTTTGGCAATCGATCTTCGCCAGAACAGAGTCAGGGATACCAATATCAACAATCTGAATTTTCCCGCAAAGCCCCCTCGCAGGGTGAAACAGGTGACCAATTTTGGGCCGAAAGAATGTTACCGTGAAATGTGCGTTCGGGGTTCCGGGACTGACTTCCCCCGTGCTCCCATCCACACCGCTGGGGACATCAACAGCAACCAGATCAAGCCCCAACTGCTCCAGTTGCTGAAACAAGCTTTGAAGGTCCTTCGGAAGAGTTCCTTTAAATCCGGCCCCAAAAAGCGCGTCAACAACCATCCCCTCAACGGGCAGTGATGTGTCTGATATGGGTATCGTGGATACAGGGCAGCGGTTAAACATTACCGCCGCATCGCCTTTTAGCGCTGCTGGATCACCATAGCAGGCCACCGTTACTGGCCAGCCTGCCTCATGCAAGTGGCGGGCAATTACATATCCATCCCCGCCATTGTTCCCCGGCCCACACAGGATTAGCACGGGGCATGGGTCCCAATGAGCGGAAATATGCGCGGCAATCGCAGCGCCCGCATTTTCCATTAAGGTTTCACCTGAAATACCGCTTTCAATCGCGTGGCGATCAGCGTCATACATTTGCTGAACATTCAATACTTCGCTGATCGCTGTCATGCTGTTATCCCAGTTTGGAAAGGTCCGGTCTTATATGACTGTCACTGCAGGCTTTTTCAAATGCAAGGGCTGCACTTAACACCGCTGCGTCATTATGCATTGGCCCTACAATCTGCAAACCTATCGGAAGCCCGTTGCCAGCAACCCCACAAGGGATGGAACAGGCCGGTTGCTGTGTCAGGTTAAAGGGATAGCTAAAGGGTGTCCAGTCGACCCAATCTTCCACTTCGACATCCCCTACATTAGGGGCGAGCAGGCCTACATCAAATGCAGTAACGGCAAGTGAGGGCGTCAGCAGCAAATCATATGTTTCATGGAATGCCCGCATCTTCGCGCCCAGCTCTGCCCGCTTCACGCTGGCATCAAATAAATCAGATGTTGTGACCTTGGATCCCAGTTCAACGGACCGTTTTAATCCCGGATCCAAAAGATCAAGCGCGGCATCATCAGCACCTTTCAGCGCATACCATGCCCCACTTTGCCAAAGGGTGCTGAAAATTTGGATGGTATTCCCAATTTCCGGATCAATTTCAACGACCTCTGCGCCAAGGCTTTTAAAAACATCAACTGCCCGGTCAACTGCCGCAATAATATCAGGCTCTACCTTGGCAAAGCCCAAATTACGGCTGTAGGCAATTTTCCGGCCCGCAAATTGAGCGGGTTTCAGGTCGCGATATTGTTCGGTTGTTGTCGGCAAGGCGTACCAGTCCCGTGCATCATAACCTTTCATTACATCCAGCATCAGACAGGCATCGCCAACCGTTCTTGTCATGGGTCCCACGTGGGAGACCGTACCAAAGGCCGAAGCGGGCCAAACCGGCACCCGGCCGAAGCTGGGTTTATGACCAAAAATACCTGTGAAAGCTGCCGGGATGCGGATTGATCCGCCGCCATCTGATCCTGTATGCAGTACCCCCATCCCCGCAGCGCAAGCCGCCGAAGCCCCGCCGCTGGAGCCGCCAGAAGTTTTGTCCAGGTTCCATGGATTGCGGGTCGCGCCAGATAAAGGACTATCTGTCACCCCTTTCCAGCCAAATTCAGGCGTTGTTGTCTTTCCAATAAATATGGCGCCCTGCTCGCGCAATCGGGCAACGGCTGGCGAGTCGTCGTTCCAGGGTCCTGCTGGATCGGTCAGCTTCGATCCTTTAAGTGTCGGATGCCCCTTCATCAACATGATATCCTTCACCGTTGTGGGAACACCATCAAGCAGGCCGCATGGAGTTCCTTTACGCCATCGCTCTTCTGATTTCTTTGCTTCAGACAATGCATTCTCGGCATCAACAAAAACAAACGCATTAATATGCGGTTCATACCGTTCGATCTGGGAAAGTGCAGCCTTTACCGCGTCCACAGGTGAAATCTCACCGGATTTATAGCCCGCTAATAAGTCGCACGCTGAAATATATGCCAGATCTGTCATGGGTATGCCCTCTTCTGTTATCATTTTATCTATGGTTGAAATTAGAATAGTTTGCTCTGAAACAAGTTTCAACACTTGCCTTTAAATGGCCCAGAACAATTGTCATATGAAATTTCGATGATTTGGAATGCAATGGATAAAGGATTTTAGACGCTGAAAATGTCAGTTAAGAGAAACGCAGACAGAATTCGCAAAAAAATTAAAATTCCAGACAGAAAGCTCCACCGCATCATATTGGGTTGGGTTCTGGTTGTTGGCGGCCTTGTTGGATTTTTACCCGTTGTCGGCTTTTGGATGCTGCCACTGGGGATCATCATTCTATCCGTAGATTTTCCCTTTGCCCGCCGTCTGCGCCGCCGCGTGGAAGTCTGGTGGGGCCGCCGAAAGCAGAAAGGCATGCCCTTTAAACGGAAATAGTTGGCGCAATGAAAAAAGCCCCGCATAAAAATGCGGGGCTTTTAAAATTTGGGGCGAAAGAGGGGTCTTGAACCCCCGACCTCCTGAGTCACAGTCAGGCGCTCTAACCAACTGAGCTACTTTCGCCACAGAAGAGGCGCCCTATTTAGCTGCCTCAGCGCGAGTGGTCAAGGCGCTTTTTCATTTCGCGTTAAAAAATTCATCCAGTCTTTTAATCGCTTCGCCGAGGACATCTTCGCGCTTGGAGAAACAAAAGCGGACAAAGTTGGTTTTGGCCCCTTCTGATGCATAGAACGCACTCACGGGAAGTGCCGCTACGCGTGCTTCGGTCGTAATCAGCCGGCAAAATTCTTCATCCGTTCCTGTAAACCCGATAGAATTGATATCCGCATTCAGGAAATAGGTACCCTCGCAGTCAGCAACCTCAAAGCCAATAGACTGTAATCCATTTTTGAGGAAATCACGCTTGGCCTGCATGGAGTCTTTTAAGTCCTGATAAAAGAAATCATCTTTATTCAGACCAAATGCCACCGCATTTTGAAGCGCGGGCGGCGTGGTAAAGGTGACAAATTGATGCGCTTTGGCAATCCGGCTGATCAATTCTTCAGCGCCGGTAATGTATCCGACTTTCCAGCCGGTCAGAGAGAATGTCTTGCCCGCAGATCCAATTCGAACGGTTCGGTCCCCCATTCCCGGTAGCGTGACCAGCGGAATATGGCCGTTCAGACCAAAGATGATATGCTCATATACCTCGTCACAAACAGCGTAGGTATCAAACTCTTCAATGAAGCGGGCCAGAAGCTCCAGCTCATTGAGTTTAAATACCTTCCCCGTCGGGTTCATGGGATTATTCAGCAGAACCAGTTTGGTTTTATCAGAGAAAGCCGCGCGCAGGCGCTCTTCACTCAGCTCCCAATGGGGTGGGTCCAGCCGAACAAACTTAGGGATACCCCCTGCCCGCAAAACCAGTGGCAGATAGCAGTCATATAAGGGCTCAAGCAGAACAACTTCATCGCCCGGGTTAATCAGGGCCATTAAACAGTCTGTCAAAGCTTCCGTTGCACCAGATGTGATCAACACACCCGTTTCCGGCTCTACCGCAATACCATAAAAGCGATGATTGGAATCTGTAACCGCTTGACGGAGTTCCATCGTTCCCATCATGGGCGGATATTGATTGGGGCCTTCCATTAATCCTTTGGCGGCCATCGCACGCACATCTTCGGGGCCGTCTTCGTCTGGAAAGCCTTGCCCCAGATTTATGGCTTTATGTTCCATCGCCAGTTTCGACATAACCTCAAAGATGGTGGTCCCGAAACCGGACAGGATCTCATTTGTCTCTTTTACCATTGCCTGCCCTAATCTTCCCTTGCAGTCCCTTTGATAACAGGCATATCTTCACACGCAGATTGAAGCAAGCATTTAGGGTATAAGTTGATGACTCTCTCCGCAAAAATGTCAAAACTGGGCACAGAAACCGCATTTGATGTCCTCGCGCGGGCCGCGGCCCTTTCCAAAGACGGCATGGACGTTATTAACCTGGGCATCGGGCAACCCGATTTCCCGACCCCTGCCCCTATTGTTGAGGCGGCGATTAAAGCCCTGCAAGATGGACATCACGGTTACACCGCTGCCAATGGCATTCCTAAACTGCGTGAGGCCGTTGCCGCGGATATCTTAAAGTATCGCAAAGTCGCGGTGTCCCCTGAAAACATCCTGATCATGCCGGGCGGTAAAGTGACCATGTCCTTTGCCATTGAAATGTTTGGTGAGGAAGGCGCGGAAATTCTGTATCCCAATCCCGGCTTTCCCATTTATGAAAGCATGATCCGCTATTCCGGTGCTACGCCCGTTCCAATTCCTTTATTGGAAGAAAAAGGCTTTTCCTTTGATGCGGATTACGTTCTATCCCTGATCAATGAAAATACCCGGCTGATTATTCTGAACACACCGGCAAATCCAACTGGCGGCGTTGTCCCAAAGGAAGAGCTTGAAAAACTGGTAGCGGGACTGGCTCAGCATCCTGATGTGTATATTCTGTCGGATGAAATTTACAGCCGCATGACATATGACGGTCTGTCCCATCATAGTTTACTGGCTTATCCGCAAATCCGGGATCGGCTTATCGTTCTTGACGGTTGGTCAAAAACATATGCCATGACGGGATGGCGCTTAGGCTGGGGACTTTGGCCCGAAGCATTAGTGTCTGCGGCAACGCGGCTATGCGTCAATTATCATTCCTGTGTAAACTCGGCGGCGCAATATGCTGGCATTGCTGCGCTAACAGGCGATCAGGCCCCTGTCGATGAAATGATGGCCGCTTTTGACGCACGCCGCCGGCTTATACATCAACGCCTCAATGACATTCAGGGGATTAGCTGCGTCCTGCCCAAAGGGGCGTTTTATGCTTTTGCCAATATTAAAGAAACCGGCCTGACCTCTAAAGCGTTGCAAAACCGGCTGCTTGAAGAAGAAGGTGTTGCGACCATTGCGGGCACCAGTTTTGGCAGCGACGGTGAAGGATATTTACGTTTTTCCTATGCCAATTCCGCCGATAACATTAATAAGGCCATGGATCGACTGGATGCCATGGCACGGAAACTGGAAAACTGATATGACGGACACGAACACGGATCAGCGCATTACCAATTTGGAATTAAAGCTGATGGATCAGGAAGAGACGGTTAATGATCTCAGTGATATGGTCAATAAACAGTGGCAGGAACTAGAACGCTTAAAAGCAAAACTCACCACGGCCCATGCGCGTATCATCTCACTGGAAGAAAGCTTGCCCGCAGGCGGTACAGACAATCAAAAGCCGCCGCATTATTGATCAGATGATCCGCTACGAGACCCTTTCCAGCTGCACAATCACTTGCTATTGTGGGCGTCGCGGTATACAAGCCGATCTTCTTCGCAACAGGGTTGTTGCTGATTAAAAGGAACTGACATGTCTGAAGAGACAGAAAAAGAAATTCCGGAAGAAGATCCGGTTGTCACTTATATTATGGACGCACTGGAATTTGGCGATGAAGTGTCCCCAAATGAAATTGCTCAAAACATTGCGCGTGACCGGGCGAAGGAAAGCTCTCCGCGTGATTTTTGGCGCAAATTCCTGACGGCTGTTCGCCAGCAAGCCATTCACCTTGCCCGTAGTGGCCGCATTGAAATTGTTCGCAAAGGTAAAGCGGTCGACCCCAATGACTTCAAAGGTCTTTATAAGCTGAGATTGCCTAGAAAATAGACATTTTTGCAAAAATGTGGATAGATATCTTAAATTAGATACTCCTTTATTTGCCTAAAATATAATCATTTGATTATTTTTTAGTCGTTTATATTGATTAAATTTACGCCTTCCCTATTGTCTCTGATTGTAAACCCTAAGAAAACCCTAACAAAAAAAAATTTAGAGTTATGTAAAAAACTGGCACAGCTCGTGCTATATAATCATGCAGGCGCTGGTGCCGTAATTTGACGCAATTACCGAAGAAGTGACAAATGAAGAAAATTGAAGCGATCATCAAGCCGTTCAAATTGGACGAAGTGAAAGAAGCCCTTCATGAAGTGGGACTTCAAGGCATTACGGTAACCGAAGCCAAAGGCTTTGGCCGTCAAAAAGGGCATACGGAATTGTATCGCGGTGCAGAGTATGTTGTTGATTTTCTGCCCAAAGTCAAAATCGAGATCGTTCTAGAAGATGAACTGCTGGAGCGCGCGCTGGAAGCAATACAGACAGCAGCGCACACAGGGCGCATCGGTGATGGTAAAATATTTGTATCGTCCGTAGAAGAAGTAATCCGAATTCGCACCGGAGAGACAGGCAAAGACGCCGTCTAACCAATAGTCAAACGCCCCACAAGCGGGCTCCAATCGAATTTTGTTAACAGAGAGACAATAATTATGAGTGCAGACATCGCTAAAGTACTTGATATGATCAAGGAAAATGAAATCGAATATGTTGACCTACGCTTTACCGATCCAAAAGGTAAATGGCAGCATCTTGCTATGCATGCGGATGCGATTGAAGAAGAAACCTTCACAGACGGTATTATGTTCGACGGCTCTTCAATTACAGGCTGGAAAGCGATTAACGAATCTGACATGACACTGAAACTGGATCCAACATCTGTTGTTGTTGATCCTTTCGCTGCCCGTCCAACAATTATTGTTTTCTGCGACATTGAAGATCCAACAAGCGGCGAAAACTACGAGCGTGACCCACGCTCTGTTGCGAAAAAAGCGGAAGCATACCTTGCCTCTACAGGTATTGGTGATTCAGCTTACTTCGGTCCAGAAGCTGAATTCTTTATGTTTGACGACGTTCAGTTCCAGACAGGCAGCCACCACACTTTCTACAAACTGTCTGACGGCGAGTCTCCGTTCATGTCAGGTCAAGACATCGAAGGCGGCAACATCGGTCACCGTCCTGGCGTAAAAGGCGGTTACTTCCCTGTACAACCAGTTGATAGCGGTGCAGACATTCGCTCTGAAATGGTTTCTGTTGCTAAAGAAATGGGTCTTAGCGTTGAAAAGCACCATCATGAAGTTGCACCTTCACAGCATGAGCTGGGCTTTAAATTCGGCTCTCTCGTTGGCGCCGCTGACGACATGCAGAAACAAAAATATGTAACGCACAACGTTGCGCATGCTTATGGCAAAACAGCGACCTTCATGCCAAAACCAGTTTCTGGTGATAACGGCTCAGGTATGCATGTTCACCAATCAATCTGGAAAGATGGAAAACCTGTTTTCGCTGGCTCTGGCTATGCAGGTCTGTCTGAAACAGCTCTGTACTACATCGGTGGTATCATCAAGCATGCCAAAGCCATCAACGCTTTCACAAATGCGTCTACAAACTCATACAAGCGTCTGATCCCAGGCTTTGAAGCACCAGTTCTTCTGGCATACTCAGCCCGCAACCGTTCAGCATCTTGCCGTATTCCATATTCTGGCAGCCCGAACGGCAAACGTGTTGAAATTCGCTTCCCAGATTGTACTGCAAACCCATATCTTGCCTTCTCTGCAATGATGATGGCTGGCCTTGACGGTATCCAGAACAAAATTCACCCAGGTGATGCAATGGATAAAGACCTTTATGATCTTCCACCAGAAGAGCTTAAAGACATTCCAACAGTTTGTGGCTCACTTCGCGAAGCACTGGAAGCATTGGATGCTGACCGTGACTTCCTGACAAAAGGTGACGTGTTCACAAACGACATGATCGACGGCTACCTTGCCATGAAATGGGAAGATGTATACCAGTTCGAACATGCACCGCATCCAGTTGAATTTGATATGTACTTCAGCGTCTAATTGGACTTTGTGCCAAAAAGAAAAGGCTGCCTTATCGGGCAGCCTTTTTTTATGAATGAAATCAACGTGCTGAAGATCACATATTTCTTATATCGCGAATGACATCCCGTAATTTTGTGGATAGCCTACCTCTGAAGCTACAGGGGTTCCTTCATGAATGCTCAGGATCAGGACTATAAAGACGCCAGATATAAAGTCCGTCAGTTGCGCCATTTCTACGGTCATTTGGCAACTTACGTTGTCGTTATAACCTTTTTACATATCATCAATCTGATAACATCATCCCATTACTGGGCGTTTTGGCCTGCGCTTGGATGGGGGATTGCGATTGTCATGCATGGCATTAAGGCCACGCAATTCTTTGATTTTTTTGGAGCCGACTGGGAAGAACGGCAGATCCAGAAAATCTTGCAGAAAAAAGCAGGGCGCAGTCAGACAAACTAAATGTTTCCAGTACGCCCTACCCTTTATTTATTCCGTGTCTGAGGGAACCGCTCTTGGATTGCCGTCATCATCAATGGCAACAAAGATATAAGTGCCTTCAGTCACTTTAATTTCTTGTGGATTGAGTTTGCGAACCACAACCGTTGTCAATTTGACATGCATGGATGTCCGGCCAACTTTCATAATTTCACCGTAAATGCTCACCACGTCGCCTACTTTAATCGGTTGATGGAACGTCATTGCTTCCACGGCGACCGTAACAACCCGTCCCTGCGCCCGTCTTGCTGCGAGCACGCCGCCCGCAATATCCATCTGGGATAACACCCATCCGCCGAAAATATCGCCGTTGTTGTTCACATCACGGGGTTGAGGGGCCGTTCGAATAATTGGATCGCGCTTGATATCACTCATAAATTTACATGCCTTAAAAACTTTTTCGTCAATCTGGAAATTATAC
This sequence comes from Sneathiella sp., assembly GCA_034669685.1. GTDB lineage: Bacteria > Pseudomonadota > Alphaproteobacteria > Sneathiellales > Sneathiellaceae > Sneathiella. Next base: position 462,016 of record JAXMOU010000001.1, on the reverse strand, counting down.
ATTTTTATTGTTAAGAGAGAACAGTATTCTATGACCGTGACCAATGTAAATTATTGAAGTGAAGCTCAAAAATATGTCTGATCTCTTTCAGCAGCCTAAATCTGAATCCGGCGATTATTCCGCCAAGGATATTGAAGTCCTTGAAGGATTGGAGCCTGTCCGCAAACGACCCGGTATGTATATCGGAGGTACAGACGAGCGGGCGCGCCACCATTTGGCTGCAGAAGTACTCGACAACTCGATGGATGAGGCCGTTGCCGGATTTGCAACCCGCATCGAGGTTGAGCTATTTGAAGATGGCTCACTGGCCATTCGGGACAACGGTCGCGGCATCCCGATTGACCCCCATCCCAAGTTTAAAGACAAGTCTGCACTGGAAGTGATTCTAACAACCCTTCATTCAGGCGGCAAATTCTCGAACAAGGTTTACCATACTGCTGGTGGTCTTCACGGGGTTGGTGTCTCGGTTGTGAATGCCCTATCATCTCGAACCATTGTCGAAGTGGCCCGGGATAAAGAGCTTTGGCGGCAGGAATATTCGCGCGGCACCCCCGTCACACCGCTTGAAAAAGTAGGCGCGGCCCCCAATCGCCGCGGCACAATGATTCATTTCATGCCCGACGATGAAATTTTTGAAGAGGGCACCAAGCTGCGCCCTGCCCGCCTGTATAAACTGGTCCGCTCAAAAGCTTATCTGTTTCGCGGTGTTGAAATTCGCTGGAAAGCAGCGCCTGAACTGATCAAAGACGACACTCCCGCTGAAGAAACCTTGCATTTTCCGGGCGGTCTGTCTGACTTCCTCGCGGGAACACTCGAAAATCGCCAGACAGTTACGCCAGAGCCTTTTTCCGGACGGGTGGAAATTGAAGGTGATAAAGGCCGCGTTGAATGGGCCATTGCATGGCCAGTTGATAACGCCAGCTTTCTACATTCTTATTGTAACACCGTCCCCACCCCCGAAGGGGGAACCCATGAAACCGGGTTTCGCTCTGTATTACTACGGGGTTTGAAAAACTATGGGGATATGATCAACAATAAAAAAGCCGCTCAAATTACCGCAGATGACATTCTGGGGGGCGCTTCTGCAATCCTGTCTGTGTTTATTCCTGAGCCCCAATTTCAGGGACAGACAAAAGAAAAACTGGCATCTTCTGAAGCCAGTCGCCTTGTGGATACAACGCTGAAGGATCATTTTGATAACTGGCTGGCCGGAGCGCCGGATCAGGCAAATAACCTTCTGAACTGGATTATCTCTAAATCCGAAGAGCGCCTTCGCCGCCGCGAAGATAAAGACACCAGCCGGAAAACGGCGACCAACCGTCTGCGCCTGCCCGGTAAACTCGCAGATTGTTCCAAACATGGAACAGATGACACTGAAATCTTCATCGTTGAAGGTGATAGTGCGGGTGGCTCTGCAAAACAGGGCCGCAACCGGAAAACACAGGCTATCCTGCCGCTGCGCGGTAAAATTCTGAACGTTGCGTCTGCGGTTGCCAGTAAAATCAACGCCAATCAGGAACTGTCAGATCTGAAACAGGCTTTGGGTTGTGGAACCGGTGATAAATATCGGCGAGAAGATTTGCGATATGACAAAGTCATCATCATGACCGATGCGGACGTGGATGGGGCCCACATTGCGACCCTGTTGATGACCTTTTTCTATCAGGAAATGCCAAACCTTATTCGCGACGGTCACTTATATCTGGCGCAGCCCCCGCTTTACCGAATTTCTCAAGGCGGCAAAACCGTCTACGCCATGGATGATGCCCACCGGGAAAGATTACTGGCCGAAGAATTCACAGGGCGCGGCAAAATCGATATCAGTCGCTTTAAAGGTCTGGGTGAAATGCCCCCAGCTCAGCTCAAAGAAACCACAATGAACCCCGAAAAGCGTGTCCTGCTGCGGGTTCAAATTCCGATGGAAGAGTTTGGAGAGACCGCTGACCGCGTGGAAAGCCTGATGGGCAAACGGCCTGAACTGCGCTTTTCCTTTATTCAGGAAAATGCCCGTTTCGCTGACAACCTGGATATCTAATTTACCAGGTTAGCCATTCGCGAAGCAGTAGATTGCTTTCCATCGGACGTTCCATGGTGGGCAGATGGCCGCATTTTTCGATGATGTGAAATTCAGCATCAGGGATCATTTCAGCCATTTTCTGCTGCAGGGGTGCCGGGATCAACGCATCTTCATTGCCCGACACCACCAGTGTGGGACAACTGATCTGGGATAGTTCAGGATTGCGATCTTTGCGGTTCATAATAGCTGTTTCTTGGCGGATAAATCCCTCCCGGCCAATATCCTGCGCCATTTTGTATATACGGTCCGTCAAATCCGTATCTTTAAATCGGTCCGGATGGATCAACATCGGCAGCAGACTTTCCGTAACGCCTTTAAAGGTGCTGCCCCGCTTAACCAGATTGATAAAATCCTGCCGCTTTTTCTTATCTTTAGGGCTATCTGGATCAGCACGCGTATCCATCAGGGCCAGATGACTAACTCGTTCGGGCGCGCGCAAAACAATTTCAAGGGCGATATATCCGCCCATGGATAACCCCGCCAATGCAAATTGATCTGGTGCATTTTTCAGAATTTCCGTTGCGATTTCTTCGATAGAGTCATGCTGATGATGGTTGGGCACCGTCATGTCTGCGATATCCGATAGCGCCTGTAACTGATCGCGCCAAAGCTCATCTGTACATAATAATCCAGGAATGAGAAGTAGAGGCATTTTTGAGGTCATACCAGATGGCCTTTCCAGATTGAAAGTTTGAACGCAAACAAAACAAATTGAGCTTTGCCTCAATATGTCAATTTCAGCCAAAAACACAAGCTACACATTTTCGCAACAATTTCGCGGTATATATGCCGCAAACCTAGGAAAACCCTAGCAATTTAAAGGAATAGTTTGACAGATCACTATATTTCACTAAATTGCCAGTGGCTTTTATATATAGTTATTTTATTGGTGGTAGTTTATTACGCATGACATTTGCAGATCTTGGCCTTAGTCCGGAAGTCCTTAAAGCTGTTGACGACTCCGGTTACACAACACCAACCCCAATTCAGGAAAAAGCAATTCCAACTGTGTTGATGGGGCGTGATGTGCTGGGTATTGCCCAGACAGGAACTGGTAAAACTGCAAGCTTTACGCTGCCGATGATTGATATTCTGGCTTCTGGCCAGACGAAAGCGCGGATGCCTCGCTCTCTTATTTTGGAACCCACTCGCGAACTCGCGGCGCAGGTTTCAGAAAATTTTGAAAAATACGGCAAATACAACAAACTCTCCATGGCCCTTCTGATTGGCGGTGTTTCTTTCGCAGATCAGGAAGCGAAACTGGATAAGGGTGTTGATGTTCTGATTGCCACGCCAGGTCGCCTTCTCGATCATTTCGAGCGCGGTAAAGTCCTTCTCAATGGTGTGCGAACACTGGTGATTGATGAAGCTGACCGCATGATGGATATGGGCTTCATCCCTGATGTTGAGCGGATTGTCTCCTTGATGCCACCGCTTCGTCAGACCTTGTTTTTCTCCGCCACCATGTCCAAAGAAATGCGGAAATTGGCTGACGCTTTCCTGATGAACCCAAAAGAAATTACAGTCGAAGCTATTTCCAGATCAGCTGAAACCGTAACTCAGGGGCTTGTGAAGGTCATGAAACGGGAAAAACGCCCTGCCCTTCGCAAAATGCTATCCGATGAAAATGTCAAAAACTCATTCATTTTCTGTAACCGTAAAAAAGATGTCGATATTCTGCTCGGCTCGCTGAACAAGCATGGCTTTAATGCCGGCGCCCTTCATGGGGATATGAGTCAGTCAGCCCGCATGGAAACACTGGCGAAATTCAAATCCGGTGAAATTATCCATCTTGTCTGTTCTGATGTGGCCGCACGCGGGATTGATATTTCGAACGTCAGTCATGTCTTTAACTTTGATGTGCCTATCCACGCTGAAGATTATGTTCATCGGATTGGTCGTACGGGCCGCGCCGGCATGGAAGGTCACGCTTTCACCCTGACCACAAAAGGGGATGAAAAATACCTGGCGGCAATCTACAAAACAATTGACCGTGAAATTCCAAAAATTGAAATCGATGGCATGAACGAGATTGCCGAAGAAGGCAAGCAAATCGAAGGTCGCGCCAAAGCAGCGCCAAAAGGACGTGGCGCCAGCAAGCCTCGTTCAAATTCACGACCACCACGCGCTGCGAAAGAAGAGCCTAAAGAGCAGGAGATTGTTGCTCGTGAGGTTAAGGAAGAGCGGACAAACGAAGCTCCCGCAAAACCAAAACGCCAGCCTGCACGCCCACGCAAATCTCGCTTTAACCGCGATGATGATGATACACCGGTAATGGGTTTGGGCGATCATGTCCCTGCCTTTTTCAAAATCGGCTTTCCAAAAGCAGCAGAATAACATCTTTGAATGATTAAATTGGCAACGCGCAGCATTGTCTAGCGTTTTGCCAACTTCACTTGAACGTGGTATCAATTTGGCAAATGCCGAATGCAGGGAAAATAATCAATGCAAACAATCTTCGTGATGGTCAAATGTGAACTTGGTAAAGCTTATGCTGTTGCCAACGCTGCCGTTGAACAAGTGGAACATGTATCTGAGGTTTATTCAATTTCAGGTAAATATGATCTGATGATGAAATGTTATCTGGCTGAAGATCAGGATATTGGTCACTTCGTCAATGAACAGATTCAGACCCTGCCCCACATTAAAGACACCTTTACCATGATCACTTTCAAGGCTTTTTCTTAAAAGCCGGTTGCTGTCATCCGTTGAACATCAATGGGATTCCCGGCACGAATGTAATCAGGAATAGAACAGCTAGAATAATCGCGGCAAATGGAATTACGGATTCGCAGATCAGCTTGAATTTTTCCTTAAATGCCGACATGGCAATCATTAGGTTCAATCCGATCGGCGGCGTTAAAAAACCAACCTCCAGATTAATAACCATCATGATGCCCAAATGGACGGGGTTGATCCCGTAATTTTGCGCCAGCGGCAGTAAGATTGGCGCCAGAATTAGAATCCCTGCATTAATATCCAGAAAACAGCCGACGATCAGCAGCAAAAGATTTATTGCCAGCAGGAAGGCAATTGGGCTTTCAACCTGCGCCGCCACCCAGTGCGTTAGTGACTGGGGAACCTGCTCTGTAGTCAATAATAGGTTCAGGCTCATGGCTATTGCTAAAAGTGGATATAGCGCCCCCAGCAACTTGGCTGTTGATATGGCAATATCGTAGAAATCAGTAAGTTTAACGTCTCGGTGAATAAAGACTTCCACAGCAGCGGCATAGGCAAGGGCAACGGCTGCGGCTTCCGTCGGGGTAAAATACCCGCTATAGATCCCGCCGAGCAGTATAACCGGCATCAATAGCGACCAGATCCCCTCCTTCAATGCGGACCAGACTTTTTGCCTATCAAGCCTCTGACGCGGCATATGGCGGTTCCGATACAAGGCATAAGCGGCCATCAGGCCCGTCAGAATAAGCCCCGGGACAACCCCCGCCTTAAACAAATCAACGATCGAGGTTTCGGTTGTGATGCCATATAAAATCATCGGTATTGAGGGGGGGATAACAACGCCCAGCGTCCCACCAGAGGTCAGTGCCCCCAAGGCAAATTTTCGATCATAGCCGGCGTTGAGCAGCGCCGGATACATCACCGCACCAACGGACAGTAATGTCACGGCTGAGGAGCCAGAAATAGCAGCAAAGACGGCGCAGGATAGAATTGTTGCAATGGCCAAACCGCCCGGAAGAAAAGTTGTCAGCTGGGTTACAACCTGGATCAGCCGCTGAGCAATCTGACCCTTTGTCATCACATTTCCGCACAGGATAAACAACGGGACAGACAGCAACACTTCCTTGTCCAGCCCAATCCACATATCTTCGATGATGTATTCCAGAATACCATCGCCATAAAAGAAATGAATATAAGCGGCGACCGCAAACAAGATCAGCACCAAATTTTGCCGCATCATGATTAGGGCGATGGGTAAAAGGATAAGTCCAAGTTCGATCATACAGGAGCACCATTTACATCGCGGTTCGCTGTCAAATCTTTCAGAAATGCGCGCTTGCTGCTCGGAAAAATACTATAGCATCCATATCGAACCATCACGGAAGCAAAGGCATAAGGCAGAACCAGTTGTATCGGCCAGAGCGGCCATTCCAGTACGGGTGCAATCTCCAAATTCTGATAACTGGCACTTACAAACTGCGCCGCTAAAATAGTGAGGCCGCCATACATAAGCGCTGAAACAAAATCGGCCAACCGGTTAAGGAATGGATCAAATCTTTTGGGAAATAATGCATCAAAAACCTGCGGTCGGATCTGACTATCATCCGAGGCGGCAAGCGACATTCCCAAAAAACCCGCAATAATTGCCGCATAGACGGCAAATCGTGGTGCGCCCCACACGCCCTGCTGCAAAAACTCCCGCCCGGCAACATCGGCAAGCAGGCTTACCGTCGCGGCAAGATACGCCGCCGCAGTCACGGTCGCCTCGATACGGTAAAGAACTGTTAAAAAGGAGGTTATACGCATTTATTTCTCATTCATCCGCTGACAGACAAACCTAGCTGCGGCAAGCACTCTTTGCCTTTTCGATTGCCTCGCTTATGGCGACAGCATCGCCGCCAATTTCCCGGATAAGTTCCTCCCGTGCTGGTTTTGCCCGTTCACGCCATTTCTTCAACTCAGCATCGGAGGGCGTGATTAGTTGACCGCCTTCTTTTTCAAACTTAGCCAACAGGGCTTTTTCAGCACCGCGAACATTCTGTCTTAGCTTGACCGGACTTTTTTGCGCTTCGATAAAGATATTCTGCTCGGTAGTGCTGAGTTTATTCCATACCTTTGCGCTCATCAGAACCAGGCTGACTTGATGAGAGTGATTGGATGAAATCCAGTTGCGGGAGATTTTTGAAAGTCCAAGTGAGGTAAAGGCCAACCCCGGCAGGTCCGCCCCTTCAACCAAGCCAGTCTGTAGTGCCGATGCAACTTCGGTGATGGGTAAAACAACGGGATTAGCCCCAAAAGCATTGGCTGTGATGAAAGATGCTTTTGTCGGTGCAACCCGCATTTTGACACCGGTAAGATCACTCAAGGATTTTGTGGGAGCGTTAAAGGCATATCCCATGTATCCAACTTCAGACCAGCCCAGAATAACCAATCCTTTATCTAGAAACTTCTGTTGAAATGCCGATATAAGGTGATTGTCCAAGGCACAGTCAGCTTGTTTCAGATCATCCCATAAGTATGGAGCCGCAAGCAGTGCGATTTCCGGAACCATTAAGCTGGCGGCGGTATTGGAAAAAGACCCCATCTGGATACGTCCACGGGCAACCTGACGGATAACATCCTGCTCGTTCCCCAGTTGACTGCTGGAAAAAACCTGAATTTCGATTTCACCGTTAGTTTTTGCTTTAACCATGTCAGCTATCTCGTGGGCATAAGCGGTCCAAGGTGTCTTTTCCGGCGCAGAGAGTCCGAAACGCATTTTTGTTTCCGCCTGAACATTCCCTGAAAAACAGATACACGTAATAATAATTATGACATGAATGACCCTAGACATCTGACTCCCCCCTGATTTATTTACGAACGAACCATAAAATGGATCAACACGCACACTTAAAAATTGAGTATTTTTGTTTCCACCTATGGTAGCTTTATGATCGTCATTTTTTTATTCAATAATTTTCCGAACTTATATCAACCTAGCTGTAACCGGCCATTTTTGATGTTTTAGTTGACAAAATTCTTCCCCCTAATTCATAATCATAGTTATAATTTTTGTTATATTCAATATTTTTCTCATATTTCGAATTAGATTTACTCTCGTTGTAATTGATAATATGATAATTTTGGAATAGAAAATGTATTGGTAAGGTTGTGTGTATGAGCGGCAAAATGACTAAATTAGCAAGTTCGCCAAATTCCGGTGTAAAACCCGCTCTTCAGGGGCGAAGCAAGCAGCGAAGAGATGAATTGATCAACGCCGGAATGGAGTTGATGCGCCATAAGAATTTTGCAGATATTTCCATTATCGAATTAACGGCAAGCTGTGGATACTCTGTGGGCACCTTTTATAGTCGATTTGAGGACAAGGAAAGTTTCTTCAATGCCGCTCAAAATGAAGCCATAAAAGTAAATCTGGAAAAACTAACAGCTGAATTTCAGGGTGATTTCTGGCGAACAGCGTCCAATAAAGATTTTTTCCGAAAAATGGTGGATATAATTGTCGATGGCTTGCTCGGTCCCTATCGCGGCATTATTAAAGCCTCAATTATCCTGTCTGGCTCCAATCCCCAGGTTTGGGTTCCTATTCGGGAATCTGGGGTCAGTATCCGGGAAATTATCATCGACCGGATGAAAGATCGATTTCTCAAAAATGATCCTGCGCGCAGTATCGAAACAATGGAATTTGCCATGCAGATGTTTTACGGAACCTTGGTGCAGGCAATTCTAAACGATCCTGGCCCCGTACATTTTGAAGATGAAAATTTGCGAGAAAATTTAACACGTATGCTGGTGACATATACCGAGTTGGAACCGGAATAATCTGAACAACATGGATTGCATTTGACCTAAAGCCGCTTCCTGCTGTTGCTTAAAATAAATAATTAAAATTATAGTTATGGGAAGAAAGGATACCAATGACACATTTTTCAGTGACCCCAATCACTCCGACAATTGGGGCTCAAATTTCCGATATCGATCTAACATTATTGCACCCAAAAACCGTATACGATGATCTGCGCACCGCCCTGGCGAAGCATAAAGTCATCTTCTTTCGTGATCAGAATATGACGGATGATCAGTTTCACACTTTTGGGGATAATTTCGGAACACTGGAAAAACATGAATTCTTTCCAACTGTAGAAAACCACCCTCACATACAGGTCATCACCACAACAGGCGGCAATACGGGAACGGACCGATGGCATACAGATGTTACCTTTCGGGAAGCCCCCTCCTCTGCCAGTATTCTTCGGGCCATTGACATCCCCCCCGATTGCGGCGGCGATACCATGTGGCTTTGTACAAATGCCGCCTTTAAAGGATTATCGAAAAACCTGCAGACACTCCTGTTAAATCTTGAGGGAGTGCACGACATGCGCCACGGAATGAAAGGTTATCTTGATGAGAATACGGTTGAAAAGTCTGTAAAGGGCAATCCACCCCGCGCCCACCCTGCTGTGATCAAGCATCCCACAACGGGCAAGCCCCATCTGTTTATCAATTCCATCTGGACATCTGAAATCAAAGGTCTTGAAGAGGATGAAGGCAAGGCTCTGCTTAATTTCCTTTTCGAGCATGTCAAAAAACCTGAATTTCAGGTCCGTTTCAAATGGGAAAAGAATTCAATCGCCATCTGGGACAATATCGCAACCCAGCATTACGCCGTTAGTGACTATAACTATACAAGGGTAATGAACAGGATGATTGTAAATGGATCTCTGCTTGAAGCTTATGCAATGTAGTCGAGCCTCAATTGTTACTTTATGTTACAAATAACATCCAAAATGCGTAATTTGGCTTGGACATACCCGCCATTGTCCAGGCCAACGACCTCTTTTTTGTAATTAATTAGCCTTAATCTGATTCTGACTTTGCCAGCTTCTCCCACAAAATTTACCCCTATTTTAGATCCCTACTTCTAAAAATTTTATTTTTTTGAAACACCATAAAAATTTATTTGCGAGAATTTCCAAGACTTTGACAAGCGGATTGGTATTATCGCTTTTTTATTCACCAGATGCGCAATTCAGATGTGTCAAAGATTAGGGAGTCCTTGAGTTTCACCGTCACGGGCACCTGCCAGTCATTTATGAAATCATTAAAATTTCGACAGAAATATAAACTAAATCAGGATGTTATCCATAATCTGAATTTAGGGAATGGTATAAAATTAGGTAAATATTGTATGAATCTCTAATTTAAAGAAAATTTTATGTAAATTTGAAGTATATATTAGCATATCTCTAAATCATCTTCGTAAATAGACTTGGCTATTACTTAACAAAGCTCTAATTTGTAATTTTTTGTTACATTAGAATACTAAAATTAACTTATTCGTAAGTTTTTCTTTTCATTATCACTGCCAACGGGATCGGTCTTCGCTATTTTCCATGTCCCTTATTCAAATCTTATAAAAGAGGTCTTAGCCATGAGCAAAGATGATAGCTTTAACAAAGCATCTCTAAATGCCCATAAAACCATGGCATTACTGGAGGATCGTAAAATTAAGTCGATTCCTCAGAATTTTACGATCTGGTATGAGTATCTGAGCGGTGACAATCCGGCAATTAACGAACTGGTAAATCGCCTTATCTCGGAAAATGGAAAATTTTCTGAAAGTGTCGCAAAACAGATCTATAACGAATTCTTCTCTCATGAAAAAGAGAGCCGTGAAATACGGGAAACAAATCGGCTTGTTCAACAATCGATGGAAACGGTCCTTCGAGAGATCCGAAACTCTTCGCAAGGTCTATCCAATTATGGAGAGAGACTGGAAGATTTTGCGGGAAAAGCCGACGGCTTGAGCGTGTCTGATCTGCAGCAAACAGTTCAAATCATAGTAGCCGAAACGCAGGCAATGGCCGCCCAGTCTTTAAATCTCAACGCTAGTCTCCAATCCGCATCGACTGAAATTGAAGAGTTAAAGGAGCGGCTTGAACAGGTTGAAAATGAAAGCCTGACCGATCCTTTGACAGGAATTGCAAATCGCAAAAAATTTGACCGGGAAATCCTCAGGTTCTCTTCAAAATCCAAATATAGTAATGAAAATCTGTGCCTGATTATGTCAGACATTGACCATTTCAAATCCTTCAATGATCAACATGGTCATGTCTTTGGGGATCAAGTCTTGAAACTGGTGGCAAATACACTAGCAACGGGACTTCCCAACACGGGCCTTGCTGCACGGTATGGCGGGGAAGAATTTGCAATGATCTTGCCCGACACCTCTATCCATAACGCCATGCAGACAGCAGACAAACTTCGCCAGAGCATTTCTTCCAAAAACCTGGTGAAACGCAATACGGGCGACGATGTTGGCCGCATTACAATGTCCTTTGGAATTGCACAATATTCCACGGGCGAAGACATCGAAAGCTTTATATCACGCGCTGATGCTGCCCTATATCAAGCCAAGGCAAATGGCCGCGATCAGGTGCGCGCCAATAAGAACGAACTTGCAATGTCTGCCTGAATTTTTTCATGTGCTTGAACAGGAAATCGGCTACCTTATCGGGGCCGATTTTTTTTGGCTTAAAACTAAATGATACAAAATTTTCTATATTTTGCTAATTTTTGTGTTATTTTCAGTTCAAATATAAAAACAATGATGATGGGAGACTGATGCTATGGATTTTGAAACAATCCTCTTCGATGTCAGTGATGGTGTGGCGAAAATAACCCTCAACCGTCCGGATAAAATGAATTCTTTCAGCGAACAAATGCACGCTGAACTTAGAGAAATCATGCCGGTTCTGGAGGGTGATACTATTCGTGCTGTCTTAATTACCGGATCTGGCCGTGCCTTTGGTGCTGGGGCTGACCTAACTGAAGCCTCCAACTCGCCAGATGGATCCTTTGATGCAGGCGATACGCTGGAGCGCAATTACAATCCCCTGATCCTGTTTTTACGCAATCTTGAAAAACCCGTCATCTCTGCCGTGAACGGCGTAGCCGCGGGCGCAAGCATGAGCCTCGCCCTTGCCGCTGATATTTGCTACGCTGCAAAATCCGCATACTTCCTGCAGGCTTTCTGCCATATCGGACTTATTCCCGATGCCGGCAGCACCTATTTCCTTCCCCGCCTTGCTGGTTCAGGCAAAGCCATGGGGCTTGCCATGCTGGGCGACAAAATCCCGGCTGAGGACGCTGAAAAATTGGGGCTGATCTGGAAAGTGGTTGATGATGAACAGCTCCTGACAGAAGCGGGTGCCCTCGCCGCCCGACTTGCAAAAGGCCCGACAAAGGGTTTGGGGCTGATCAAGAAAGCAATGAACGCCAGCCTTGTGAATGATTTACCAACCCAACTGAATGTGGAACGCGATTTACAGCGCGAAGCGGCTCAAACGTCTGATTTTGCAGAAGGCGTCAGCGCATTTTCCCAAAAGCGTAAACCCGAATTTAAAGGCAAGTAATTGTGAGCAATCCCAATGACATGAGTGCAGACGCGCTGGCAACAGCCGTTGCCCAAAAAATGTATGAGGCTGATGAAGCCTCCCGCCATCTGGGCATGGCACTTAAAGAGGTTCGCCCCGGCTATGCCGTCATGACGATGCGGGTTGATAGCTATATGCTCAATGGGCATAAAACCTGCCACGGCGGCTATATGTTCCTCCTCGCCGATTCCGCCTTTGCGTTTGCCTGCAACAGCTACAATCAGAATACAGTTGCGCAAGCTGCACAAATCAACTTCCTAAAACCGGTCGCACTTGATAGTTTACTGACCGCGACGGCCAAGGAAGTCAGCAGGACCGGCCGCACGGGCCTGTATGATATTGACGTCACGAACGAGGAAGGTGTCCTCGTGGCCACCTTCCGTGGAAATTCACATACAGTCAAAGGTCAGCATTTACCTGACCCAACAGAAAACAAAGAAGAATAGTTATGAAAAACGCTTTTATTTGCGATGCAATCAGAACGCCAATTGGTCGCTACGGTGGCTCTTTATCCGCAGTTCGCACCGATGATCTGGGGGCAATCCCTCTATCAGCCCTGATGGCCCGGAATACAAATGTCGATTGGAGCCAGGTTGATGACGTGCTGTATGGTAACGCCAATCAGGCCGGTGAAGATAACCGAAATGTCGCCCGGATGAGCGCCCTGCTCGCAGGTCTGCCCGAAACAACACCGGGTTCAACCATGAACCGCCTTTGCGGATCTGGCCTGGATGCAACCGCGACTGCTGCACGTCAGATTATGACAGGTGAAGCCCAGCTCACCATTTCTGGCGGTGTTGAAAGCATGAGCCGCGCCCCTTTCGTAATGGGCAAGGCAACCACAGCCTTCTCTCGCGATGCCAACATCTATGACACAACGATCGGCTGGCGCTTCGTCAACAAACTGATGAAAGAAAAATACGGCACTGACAGCATGCCTGAGACAGCTGAAAATGTGGCCGATGACTATGGCGTAAACCGGGCTGACCAAGATCTGTTTGCCCTGCGCAGTCAGGAAAAAGCCGCCGCTGCGCAAGCAAACGGCACGCTTGGCGAAGAAATTACAGCTGTGACAATCCCCCAGCGTAAAGGCGATGCAATTGTTGTAGACCGCGATGAACATCCACGGGCAACAACTCTGGAAAAATTGGCAGCTTTGCGCCCAATCGTTCGTCCAGATGGCACCGTTACAGCTGGTAACGCATCGGGTGTGAACGATGGTGCCTGCGCAATTTTGCTAGCGTCCGAACAGTCAATCAAAGACTATTCTTTGACTCCAAAAGCCCGGGTTGTTGCAGCCGCTGTTGCCGGTGTTCCTCCGCGCATCATGGGAATTGGCCCAGCTCCGGCCTCGCAAAAAGTATTGAAAATTGCAGGTCTGAGCATTGATGACATGGACATCATTGAGCTCAATGAAGCCTTTGCAGCACAAGGTCTTGCGGTTACACGCGAGCTGGGCATTGCTGATGACGACCCACGGGTTAACCCAATGGGCGGCGCGATCGCGCTTGGTCATCCGCTTGGTATGTCCGGTGCCCGTCTTGCAACAACAGCAACCTATCAGCTGCAACGCACTGGCGGAAAATATGCACTTTGCACCATGTGTATTGGTGTCGGTCAGGGCATCGCAATGATTATTGAAAGAGTCTGATAACAGACCTACTCGTATGACGGATGGAGGAAAATATGTCTCGCTTAAGTCCCCCGAAAAAGGAAGAGCTAGACCCAATTGAGATTGCAAGTCGTGATGAAATCTCGGCTTTGCAACTTAAACGACTTAGCTGGTCACTTGAACACGCCTACAGCAATGTACCGCTGTTCAAGCAACGTTTTGATGAGTTAGGCGTTCATCCATCCGATCTAAAATCTCTCGAAGATCTTGCGAAAATGCCGTTCTGCAATAAACAGGATCTTCGGGACAACTACCCCTTTGGCATGTTTGCGGTTCCGCAAAAAGACATTGTCCGCCTTCATGCCTCTTCAGGCACAACAGGACGTGCGACAGTGGTTGCCTATACCCAGCAGGATATTAATAACTGGGCTGATCTGGTTGCACGCAGCATCCGGGCCTCTGGCGGGCGCCCTGAACATATGGTTCATATTACTTATGGATATGGGCTGTTCACCGGCGGACTTGGCGCGCATTATGGGGCGGAACGCCTGGGCTGTACGGTTGTTCCTTTTGGCGGCGGTCAAACCGAACGTCAGGTCCAGCTAATTACCGATTTCAAACCCGATATTATTATGGTCACGCCATCCTATATGATGGCAATTGCCGAGGAATTTGAACGTCAGGGGCTTGATCCAGCACAAAGCTCCCTCAAAGCCGGTATCTTTGGCGCGGAACCCTGGAGTGAGGCCATGCGGGATCAAATCGAGGCGCGCTTCGATATTGATGCACTTGATATTTATGGCCTGTCTGAGGTTATGGGACCCGGTGTTGCCAATGAATGTATTGAAAGCAAGGACGGCCTTACCCTTTGGGAGGATCATTTCTACCCTGAAATTATTGACCCTGAAACCGGGGCGGTGCTGCCAGACGGCGAAAAAGGGGAGCTGGTTTTCACAACACTGACCAAGGAAGCCTTCCCGGTTGTTCGTTATCGTACCGGCGATCTGACCCGGCTGCTGCCGGGAACTGCGCGCTCCATGCGCCGGATCGAAAAAATTACAGGCCGCGTCGATGACATGCTCATTATTCGGGGCGTAAACTTATTCCCAAGCCATGTCGAAGATCTGGCCGTCGCAACCGAGGGGCTAACCGCGCATTATGTGCTGGAAGTCACGCGCGAAGGCATTATGGATGAATTGACAGTGAAAGTTGAGCGTGATCCTATAATTACCTGCGATGAAACCGTTGGAAAACACCTTCAGACGAAAATCAAAGGGATACTTGGGGTTACTTCGAAAGTTGTTGTTTGTGAGCCCGGTGAGATTGAACGATCTGTTGGCAAAGCAAAAAGGGTCATTGATCATCGCAAACTCTAACCATTTGGGAGTGACGGATGAGTGATGATTTCAAGGGTTTTTCGAAAGAGCTGGTCCGCTTTTACGAAAAACTGGCACAAAATAACAACCGTGACTGGTTTCAGGAAAATAAACAGCGTTACAGAGAGGTAGCGCTGTATCCGATGTGCGATTTTATCTCGGCCTTTGCGCCGCGCCTTGAGGAAATTGCGCCCTTTTATATTGCTGATCCACGGCCAAACGGTGGATCGGTATTTCGCATTCATCGGGACGTCCGCTTTTCAAAAGACAAGAAACCCTACAAAGAGCATTTAGCCTGTCAGTTCAGGCATCAGGCCGGAAAAGACGCCCATGCGCCGGGTTTCTACTTACATATCGATCTAGAAGGTATTCGCTACGGTGGTGGCCTGTGGCTACCCCCGCCTCCCAAACTGGCCAAAATTCGCGAGGCTATTGATAGCCATTCCAAAAAATGGCGCGCAATTCGAAATGATCCAGACATTATCAGTGAATTTGGGGAAGTCCATGGCGACGGCCTGAAAACTGCCCCCAAAGGATATGATAAAGATCACCCCGATATCATCGACCTGAGGCGTAAAACCTTTTTCCTGATGAAACGCGCTCCGCTCTCAACAATTTTCTCGGAAAAGCTCATCGATGAGGTTGCAGAGACTTATACAAAAGCCGTTCCCTTCATGCGTTTCATGACCACGGCGGTTGATTTGAGTTTTTGATCACCACATTAGAAAAACAAAATTAACTTACGAGTTGTTAATATATTTCGGCTACGCTTCTTATATTCAGTAATGAGTTTTCGAGAGGAGTAGTGCCATGATGAACGTAATCGAGTTTCAACCAGATTCAAAAGTTGATCTTTACAGCACTGCACATTTTATGATTATGCAGCAAGGAGAGAGCGCAGTTGAACTCCTTGATAATGAAGCAAATACCCTTCGTAGCCGCGGCGCAACCGATGAGTTGAACGCCTGTCTGGATCTACTTCGTGTTGTTCACGAATTGATTGAAATGGAATACAAAGGGCCAATCCATTAATCTTTTCGCCGCTTCAACATCTTCCTCAAAAGCCTTGCTCACCGCAGGGCTTTTTTAATGCGGGGTTCAACCCATTATCCATTCGATTGTTTGAACGCTGCCGACGGTTTTTTATCCGTGGTATCGGCAGTTCCATATTTTGCAAGCATAGCGGTCATTTGATGTTTGCTATAGGGTTTAGTGAGAACAGCATTCATCCCGATATCTAGCAACTCCTGTAATCTATCAGCGAACGCATCAGCCGTGACCGCAACAATCGGTAAGTCTTGATCGTTGATAAATTTACGGATCTCAATCGTTGCTTCAATTCCGCTCATCTCTGGCATATGAACATCCATCAAAACAATATCCGGGCACTCCTGCTTTACAAACTCAACCGCCTGCAGTCCATTGTAGACAAAATCGATATGATGACCTTCTTGTTCCAAGATAGATTTGGCAATCATGGCATTTACCGCGTTATCCTCAGCGACCAGAATTTTCAGCGGTAAAATACTGCAATTCTGTTTATGGGGCTCCACTTCGTTGTGTGCCGCCAACTCTTCTTCTTTTGGCAATTCAAGATTAACCTTGAACTTAAAGGTAGAGCCAACACCGACCTTGCTCTCGACAGAAATTTCGCCGCCCATCAGTGTCACCAGATTTTTGACAATCGACAGCCCCAGTCCAGATCCGCCATATCGGCGTGTGATCGTATTATCTTCCTGAACAAACACATCAAAGATATGGGAAATTCGGCTCTCAGAAATACCTGAACCTGTATCTGTGACCTCAATCTCAAATTCCCTGCAAGCAACTGCATCTGACAGGTTATCGTGGGTTTTAGTAACGATGATTTGAACCAGTCCTTCATGTGTAAACTTGAACGCGTTACTGAGCAAATTCTGGAGAACTTGGCGAATTCGGGTCGGGTCCCCTTTCGCCAATCTATCGGTCTCGTCCATATTTTGGATTTCAAATCGAATATTTTGGTCTTTAGATAGAGTTAAAAAAGGAGAAGAAACTGAATTGATCAAATCATGAAAATCAAAAACCCTGCTTTCTATCTGAACATTTCCGGCCTCAATTTTTGACATATCCAGAACATCGTTGAGAATTTCAAGTAACGATCGCCCTGAATTGAGAATATTGTCTACCTTGGTGCGTTGATCAGCGTCGAGTTTACCGTCGATCAGCAATTCTGACATGCCAAGGATACCGTTCAGTGGCGTTCGGATTTCATGGCTCATTGCAGCGAGAAAATTTGACTTTGCCTGATTGGCATCTTCAGCCTTATCCTTAGCCTCTATTAGCTCCTGTTCCAGTTTTTTCCGCTCGGTGACGTCAGAATAAGTGGTTACAAAGCCGCCCATTGGCATTGGGCTCCCAACGATTTGAATTGTCCGGCCATCCTTCAGAATTCGATCGAATTTATGTGCGGCTGGATTTCGTGCTAAAATAACCCGTTCATTCACCAATTGATCAACGTCGCCGGGGCCATATTCGCCGCGTTCGGCATTATAGCGAATAATATCCTCATACAGGGTTCCAACCTTCGTCAAATATTCTGGCAATTGAAGAATTTCACCAAACCGCTTGTTGCATACAACTAGCCTGAGATCCTTATCGACAACAGAAAGTCCCTGACTGATATTTTCTTTTGTCGCCGCCAGCAATTCACGTTCAACCAAAACGGCCTTTGCCACTTCTCGGGTGCTGGTAATATCGGTTCGAATTGCTGTATATTGGTGAGGTTTTCCTTTTGCATCCAAGGTGGGAATAATTGTTGCCTGTACCCAGTAATGGTCGCCGTTTTTCTTGAAGTTTTTAAAAACCCCATTCCAGATATTGCCCGATGCAATGGTGCGCCACATATCCCTATAGAATTCAGGACTATGTTCATCAGATTTCAACAGACGATGATTTTGCCCTATTAATTCTTCGCGGCTGTATCCGCTAATCTGGCAAAACGCATCATTACAATAAACAATATTCCCCTTAACATCTGCGATACTGACAATTGCGTGCTGATCAATTGACTGTTGTAACCGTTTTAAATCACGAAACAGTGTCCCCTCTTTTTGAAATAGTCGAATAGACCCTTCAACCAGTCCAATCATAAAGCAGAGGTAGGAAACCACTCTTAAGGTGTGTGCAACATTAAATAAGCTGTCTTCTGACTGAAAAGAAAACGCCATTACCGCAAATTGAATGGCAACATTTAACGAAAGCGCAGAAAGATACCAAAATTCCATCCGCTGGTTGCCTTTATGTTTTCGTTTCTTGAAACCGATAAAAGCAATTACGAAGAATATCCCGGGAACAAATTCAAAAGGCAGCGGGATCGGAGAAGAAGGGAATCTAAGATCAGGTAATGGCAAAAGGTTGATAGCCATAACGCAGATAGCAATTGCGATTATGGAATAGAGCCCTATCCGCTTCCCACTCTCGGGCTGAATTTGAACTCGCTCTTTTCCTGAAATCCAGAAATGCCCAGCAGCGGCTAAAAATACAGAAAGAAATAGCTGACTTGTTAGCCAATACCAGGATTCAATGCCTTCTATCTCTATATAGTGACCGGTTTCAAGCAAACCTGAAACTTGCAGACTGTGCGTTGCATCAATGATGACCACGCTACCAAATCCAATGCCCGTCAACAGGAATATCCAGGAGCTTTGATAAAAATAACCAACAATTGCTAGAACCGAAATAACAAGTGCACACGTGATGGCGATAACTTCCATAACACCGTGCGCTTCATGTGGGGATTGCCACTCAAACTGAATAATAAGAACGCTGAACACAACGACAAAAAGCCCCGGTAAAAATTCGGGAAATTTCTGAAATTTGAACGAACGATACGCCATAAACCGCCTAAAGCTGCTGATCAATAAGCAACTTTATTGCAAACTTCACTAATATATATTTAATGCATATAAGATTGGTGCGACAGGCACGAAAAATGAGTGATGAGAAAAGTAAGGAGGGAAGCCGCAAAAGCTTCCCCCGTCCTAGGTCTTAATTTTTGAGAACCACCCGGCCCATAACCTTTCCATGGGCAAGATCACTCAGGGCATTATTCGCTTCGCTCATGGGGCGTTCATCGAGTTTGAGGTTTTGAACCTTACCCGATTTTGCAAGTTCCAAAAGCTCATTCATTTCCGCAAGGCTTCCCACAAAGGAGCCCTCGACGGCAATTGCTTTCATTGGGAACAGCGGCACCGGCATTGAAAAACCGCCACCAAACAATCCAACAATGACAAGCTTTCCGCCTTTCGCCAGAACACCTGTGCCAAATTTCGCACTGCTTTCCGCGCCCACAAAATCAATGGCTGCATTAACACCGCCACCCGTAAGCGCCATCAATTCTTTAAACTGGGCGCGGTCTGCCGGATCAAATGCTTTTTCAGCGCCTGCGTCCAGACCAAGCTGACGTTTGGCGGGATCAATATCAGCGACAAAAACACGGGCATTTGTAACTGACTTAACCATAGACATGGCAGCCAGCCCCACACCGCCGCACCCGATAATCAACAAGGTGCCATTGTCTGCCCGGCGCTTGGCTTTCTTAAGAGCACCATAAGCCGTTAGTCCTGAACAGGTATAAGTGCAGGCAAGATCACTGGATAGATTTCCATAGTCCAATAGATATTTTTCGTCCGGTACCAGCACATGGTCACTGTAACCGCCGTCCACATCAACCCCGAGGGCCTGCGGCCGATTACACAGATGTCCCTGCCCAGCTTCGCAAATGGCGCAGTTATCGCATCCAATCCATGGATACGCGACCCGCTTGTCGCCAACTTTGGTGCCTGTGACATCGGATCCAACGGCAACCACTTCACCAACAATTTCATGGCCAAGCGTGAAAGGAAGTTTACGGCCGCCCGTAATATCCAGTTTGTTTCCACCGCCCATATCAAAATAGCCTTCCCACAGATGCACATCACTGTGGCAAACACCGCAGGCGGAAATTTTAACAAGGACCTGTTTGCCCGTAACTTGTGGCGCCTCCGCCTCGTTACATACAAGATCGGCGCCATATTCTTCAAATTGATAGCTTTTCATAAAACTCATCCCTATTTGCGCGACGTCTATTCCAGAACGGCGACTTTATTTTTATTTTGGGCTGCAAGCCTCCCACGAATTGCAGAATATCAGCATACTCAAACACGGAACGCAGTAAAAGGCAAAGTTGTGCAAACTTTTGTGCATTAAAATTGTCTAATAAGTAAGATTAATGCAAAATGAAACTTGCACGTGTGGTAATGTCTGTAAATAATAAACTGATTGAGAATAAGTTTCTTCTAAATTGTAAGAGCCGCCCATGTCCGAAAATTTAAGCATCTTACACTTGAGAACCTTTCTATGGGTTATCGCATTAGGAAGTTTCCGAAAAACTGCTGAACGTATGAACGCGACTCAACCCGCGATTTCATCACGAATTGCCAAATTGGAACATATTCTTGGCGCAAGATTACTCAGTCGTGACACTGGAAAAATTCAACTTACAGATGCAGGTGAAGCGCTCCGCCCTCATGCCGAACATATGGTTCGTATCGCGGACAACCTTGTCGAATTCATCAAAGGGAATGATCCGGCAAATGGCACCCTGAAAGTCGGGGTAACGGAATTTGCCGTGAAAACCTGGCTACCGTCCTTTTTGAATAATCTGGAAACGGTCTTCCCTAATTTAACGGTTAGCCTGGTCGTTGATAAAAGCTGGGAATTAAAACGGGCGCTCATCACCCAAACTCTGGATATCGCCTTCTTGATCGGCCCGGTGAATGATGAGCGTATTCAAAGCATTAAATACGCAACCCATGATTATTGTTGGATTGCCGGGATGGATGTAGGCATTAATCCAACCAATTTATATACGGTGAAGGAATTGGCAGAAAGCTTCACATTAATCTGTGATGGCGTCCAATCGACCGTTCACCGGGAACTGCTGGGTCATTTAAAATCACTGGATGTCAGACAACCCAGCACCATGACCTGCATCACCTATGACGCGAGAAAAGAACTTGCGCGTATTGGCGCCGGCATCGCGCTTGTCCCCAAAAGACTGGCGAACGAAGATTTTGCAAATGATGAAATAATTCAGGTGATGACTGACTGGACGCCAACACCGCTTCATTTTTCAGGATGCTATCTGGACACTCCTGATAAAAAAATCGCTGAACGCCTGATCTATTTCGTCAAATCATTGCTGTAAGCCCATCAGGCAGCTTTTAACCGCTGCCGATCATGGGAGGCGTTCAAATCCGTAACCGGTCCCGCGGGAATTATGCCCGTTGGATTGATTCCGGTATGACTGCCGTAATAGTGGGATTTAATATGGGTCATATTCACGGTCTCGGCAACTCCGGTTACCTGATATAATTCGCGCAAGTAATTGGATAGATTGGAATAATCAGCAATCCGGCGCAGGTTACATTTGAAATGCCCCGCATAGACAGGATCAAAGCGAAGCAAGGTGGTAAATAGCCGCCAATCGGCCTCAGTTAAAACATCGCCGGCTAAATACCGCTGCCCGCCGAGTAAATCTTCAATCCAGTCAAGGGTCTCGAACAGCGGATAGACAGCCTCTTCATAAGCGTCCTGCGTTTGGGCAAACCCTGCCTGATAAACGCCGTTATTCACTGTTGTATAAACCCGATCATTAATCTCATCGATTTGACCGCGCAACTGGGCGGGATAATAATCGCCGCTCTTTACCTCCAAATGATCAAAAGCGGAATTAAACATCCGGATAATTTCCGCTGACTCGTTCGAAACGATGGTTTTTTGCTGTTTATCCCATAAAATGGGAACTGTTGCGCGTCCCGTATAATGATCATCCGCCGCCTGATAGATTTGATGCACATAATCCGCGCCATTTATCGGATCTTGCAGCGCCTCATCCCCGCTGTCAAAACGCCAGCCCATATCGCCCATATGCCAATGAGTTACCGACAGGCTAATCAATCCTTCCAACCCTTTGAGCTTTCGAAAGATGGCTGTGCGATGCGCCCAGGGACAGGCGTGGGAAATATACAGGTGATAACGCCCCGATTCTGCTTTAAAACCGCCAACGCCGCCGGGACCGGCGGCCCCGTCTGCGGTCACCCAGTTTCGAAAGCTTGATGCTTTTCGGTTAAATTTCCCATCGTCTGTTTTTTTGAGCAGCGCCTCTTTTTTCCAGGCGCCATCGACCAGCTGCCCCATCTGGATCTCCTAAAAATTACCGTTTTGAAAATCGTGAAAAGCCTGCATCACTTCTTCACGGGTATTCATCACGAATGGACCGCCCTTGGCGACAGGTTCATTCAGCGGTTTACCTGACACCAGCAACAACCGGCAAGGCCCGGACGCGCTACTGACGCGCACATGATCGCCATCGGCCAGAACACAAAGATCTCCCTGCTCGCAAATATGAGCCTGCGTTCCGATCTGAAGACTACCCTCGGTCACATATATAAACGCATTGTGCGTATCCGGGATCGCCTGCTCCAGCGTTTGATCTGCCGCCAGCCGAATATCCAGATAAATAGGATCCGTATAGGCGTTTTTGACCGGACCGACCGTTCCCGCATTTGTGGTCCCCGCCACCACATTGATCGAGCCACCCCCTGGCAGTTCTTCAAGCGGCATATCTTCGGGGGGAAATTCCTGATAGGCCGGATCGCTCATTTTCGCGACTGCAGGCAAGTTGATCCAAAGCTGGAATCCTTTCATCTCGCCCTCATCCTGTTCGGGCATCTCTGAATGGACGATACCGCGCCCGGCTGACATCCACTGCACACCGCCCGGCACGATCACACCTTCATTCCCGGCGTTATCTTTATGGCGCATTTGTCCAGCCAGCATATAGGTCACCGTTTCGAACCCGCGGTGCGGATGGGAGGGGAAACCGCCGATGTAATCGCTTGGCTCGTCCGTGCCAAACACATCCAGCATCAAAAAGGGATCCAGAATATTTAGCTCAGGCGTTCCGATATAGCGGCGCAACTTGACATCGGCCCCGTCTGAAGCCTCCATGCCCGCTGTAATCCCTAAAATTTCTCTCGTGGTACCACCCATCTGTCTATCCTCAACGTTGGTCCTGTGAAATTTGATATCTTCAATGTATATTTCTTGTAATCAGAATAAAGATAGAAATATTGCAACTGACTGTTCCGTAATATAGAACAATTAAATGGGACAGTTCGAAGATATGACATTATTCAGCAAAATTGTGGAAACCGGCAGCATCACCTCTGCCGCCACTCAGCTTGGGTTGGCCAAATCCGCTGTCAGCCGCCGATTGGCTGAACTTGAAGATCGGCTCGGCGTACAACTCCTCAATCGGACCACCCGTAAATCCAGTCTGACCGAAGCGGGCCAGCTTTTCTATACCCAGTCACAAAAAATTCTCAACGACACCGAAGACATGATTTCCGCCGTTTCTCTGGCAAAATCAGAACTCTCCGGCACACTGCGGGTGGCTGCCCCACTCTCTTTTGGCTTAAAGCATCTGGCGCCGGTTGTGACCCAATTTGCGCTGGATCATCCGGCGCTGATCATTGATCTGAATTTTGCCGATCGGCAGGTTAATTTGATCGAAGATGGCATCGATGTTGCGGTTCGAATTGCAACGCTTGAAAATTCCAGCCTGATCGCCCGCCGTCTGACAACCATACGCCACAACATTTGCGCCAGCCCAGACTATCTAGCGCGCTTTGGCACGCCAACCCATCCCGATGATCTGCACAAGCACCGCATCCTGCGCTATAAAAGCCCCACAGGATTGGTTCATCGCTTAACCGATCCCGGTGGTCAGCAATATGAACTGCAGGGGCAAACGGCCATGCTGTCCAACAATGGCGATTTCCTGCGGCAGGCTGCCCTGGATGGTCTGGGTCTTTTCTTTGGTCCAACTTTTATCAGTTATGAAAATGTGCGAAATGGCACGCTGGTACCCCTGCTCACCGATTATCAGCTGATTGAGCTGGGTGCCTATGCGATCTATCCCCCAACCCGCTATCTGTCTTCGCGGGTGCGGCTGTTCATCGATCATTTGGCCGAAAGCTTCAGCGACACCCCCGAATGGGATTTACCACAAGACTAATAGCTAGCACCGCCCTTGGGCGCAGCGTAGACCCGGGTAATCACCTCTTTCCACTCCGCATCTTCGGCAAAATCACCGGGAATTTTATGGGCAATTCCCCGTGCAGCAAGATCGCGGCAGAAAATATCAGCGACCATTGTTGGGGTCAGGTCGTGGCTATGATCATCGTATGAAGCCGCCATGGCTTCACTTTCAAAACAATAGGCTTTCCAAAGAATTGAAATTCGAACATCGCCGTAGGCAAAGCTGGCCGTGACTTTCTCATCCTCAACCACATCCCATCGGTTGTTGGAATTCAGCGTAAGCCGGGCATCATATCCAATATTATCATAATCACGTTGCTGATCCGCCGGCCCGATCGCCCCAACCCGGTGATACATATACTCATTATCTGCCAGTACGCAGGCATTTGAATAGGGGGGACTTTCGGTCAGCGACGGCGCTTCCAGCCCCTCTGGCCAATATTCAAACTCGCCCCCGACCCCATCATAAAACCATGTAATGGCCGACGCGACGGGAATGGCCCATTCATGAAACAGACCCGAATATCCCATGGGCGCCAGCATCCAGCTGGGCACCTCGCGGTTCTGAACCCCGCGAAAAAAAGGCAGATCCAGATGAAAGGGTGCACCCGGCGCGGGTAAATTCAAATTGGTCATCATGGCCACGGGGCGGATCACCTCCGCCTGAAAGGATTGCTTGGCGGCTTCAATAAAACGCGGGTTATAAAAAAACGGCTCAGCCCCTTCAAATACAACCTTTTCACCCAGTGCCCAGAAATTGCGGAACCATCCGCCGCTAGTCTCCCCTTTATTCTTATGAACAGCGCTTAGCGTTTTATACGGGCTACCTTTGTTAATCAGCGCCCGAATCCCCGCCGGATCGTCAAACGCTTTTTCTATTTTAACCGGCGGCGCCAATAAATGCTGTGGTCGCACCACACGTGCTATGTTCCCTGCCATTTTTCATGATCCTTTTTTTGAGGGCCTTATTTTTCACATAAGATTAGTGTAATTAAAGGAGCCCTGCAAGCGATACAAATAACAACTTAAGTTTCATCTTGCTTGGTCTGTTTTACTACTTATGATGTTATCAATGGGAAACGGAGAGACACGATGGACAATTATCAAATTGTCAAAACTTTACACATCCTAAGCTCAACGCTTCTCTTTGGAACGGGGATTGGAATTGCATTTTTTATGTTCCTATCCCGCTTTTCAAAAAATCTTCAGGAGCGTTTTTTCGCGGCTCGAATTACGGTTCTTGCCGATTATTGCTTCACATTCCCATCGGTCTTCATTCAACCGGTCACGGGGATCTGGCTTGCCTATGAGTCTGGTTACGATATGACTGAATTATGGTTGGTTGGAACCTATATTTTGTATGGGATAGCGCTCTGTTGCTGGCTCCCCGTCGTGTTTATTCAAATAAAGCTACGAAACATTATCGCAATGAGCCTGAGCCAAAATCAACCTTTACCCTCTAATTACGATAGGCTGTTTAACATCTGGTTCGGACTTGGATGGCCTGCATTTTTCTCATTCCTTACCATCTTTTTCTTAATGGTCATAAAACCGGTGTGAATATGAATGTTTCCACGGATACGGCTGACGACACCGTCTGGTTTGTTTATGACGGTGCCTGCCCAATTTGTAACATCGCCGCTAACGGACTGGCTATTCAAAAAGCCGTCGGTGTGCTCAACCTTCTGGACGCGAGAGCAAATCCCGACCATCCGATTTTGCAGGAAATAAATTCCAGGCGCATTGATCTGGATGAAAGTATGGCGATCAAATTCGGTGAAAAATTCTATCAAGGTCCAGATGCGTTACAAATTATGGCGCTGCTGGGAACAAATCACGGGTGGTTCAACCGAATGAACTATCTCCTTTTTCGCAACCGGGCATTTGCAAAATTGGGATAACCTGTAATGCGCTTTTTCAGAAACCTGCTGATCCGCATAAAAGGTATCTCAAAGATAAAAAATCTCGAAAATGCCAAATCCGACCAAATCATTTTCAAACCTGTTTTTGCCGATCAGTGGGATAATTTACCACAGGTCATGCAGTTGCATTATGCCAATAGATCCTTCAGCAACGATATAACAATCATGAAAGGGTTTTTGATGGTTGAAACATCTTGGTATGCCAAATTTCTTAGCCCCGGATTTCAATTTCTTGGCGCCTTGGTGCCCCACGCTGCTTCCCATGTGCCCGTGACCGTCAAAGCCAGAAGCGAGCCGACATCTGCGCGATATATCATGGACCGACAATTTCATTTCAAATCTATTGGCATCAAACGATTTTATTCTGAAATGCAAGTTATCGAAGGAAATGAAGTCGTTGAATTCATGCGCTACGGAATTGGCTGGCGAACGTTTTTTTCATGGCAAAAAGATCGCGTCATACTCTCTCATGCTGGATATGTCTGGCGGATTTTTGGGATCCTGATTCCGCTGCCGGTCAGCTGGCTGATTGGTGTGGCCAGTGCCATTGAAATTCCCGTTTCAGAAACTGAATTTCAGATGAGCATGAAAATCGAACATCCCTTTTTTGGAAAGATCTATAGCTATCATGGCTCTTTCAAGGTTGAGGTTTAATGACAAAAATACTGATTATTGGCGGCTACGGGAATTTTGGATCCTATATTTCAAGGCAACTTGCATCCGAGGAAAATCTGCAAATTGTTATCGCGGGTCGCAATGAAAAAAAATGTCGGGCTTTCGCGCTT
Source organism: Sneathiella sp. (assembly GCA_034669685.1). Taxonomy (GTDB): domain Bacteria; phylum Pseudomonadota; class Alphaproteobacteria; order Sneathiellales; family Sneathiellaceae; genus Sneathiella. The sequence continues at coordinate 435,006 of JAXMOU010000001.1, read as the reverse complement.
GAAATAAACGCTGACTATTGCTGCATGGATTTTACAAAAGACCTGCGGGCTGTTCTAATCACCCAGAAACCAGATATCGTCATTCACACATCTGGCCCCTATCAGTCGCAAGACTACGATGTTGCAAAAGCCTGCATTGAAAACGGCATTCACTATATTGACTTGGCTGATGCCCGTGAATTCGTCGATAACATCGAACAGCTTAATAAACCTGCAAAGGACGCGAATGTTGCTGTGATCTGCGGCGCAAGTTCGGTACCTTGCCTGTCTTCAGCGGTAATTGATCATTACATTTCTGAATTTAGCCAACTTACCACCTTGGATTACGCAATCGCGACGGCCCAGCAAACCAATAGAGGACTGGCAACAACAGAATCAATTCTATCCTATACAGGCAAACCATTTCAATCCCTGACAAACGGGCAAATGACCACAATTTACGGGTGGCAGAACCTTCATAGAGAAACTTATCCAGAATTTGGGGGACGATGGCTCTGCAACTGCAATATTCCCGATCTCTCACTGTTTCCAAAACGATACCCGGATCTTAAAACCATCCGGTTTTCTGCGGGCGCCGAAGTTGCGATCTCCCACCTAGGTCTATGGGCAATGTCCTGGCTACCACGCTTAGGTATCGTAAAATCACTGTCTTTTATGGGGCCACTCTTATTGAAAGCCGCCCGTCTTTTTGATTGGATGGGAACCGGAAATAGCGCCTTTCATATGCGAATGACCGGGCGTGACCTAACGGGAGCCCCTCATACAAAAACATTCTATATTCTCGCGCGAGACGGCGATGGCCCTTACATTCCCTGCATTCCCGCAATCCTGCTCGCCAAACGCCTCGCACAGGGCGGTTTGATATCTGCTGGCGCGGCGAGTAGTGCAGGCTTAATCACGCTTGAAGATTATCTGGACGCCATGTCAAACTTGAAGATCACAAGTTTTGAGGGTTAGTTCTGAAATTACGGAATTATCCACCGCTGTTCTCTAACTTACTCCTATGAAATGGGCCCAGTGTTTTTAAAGGGTTGTCTTTACCTGTCACAACATTCCCCCTAAAAGCGTTATATGTTTTTGACACTTCTAAAAGCACTGATACTGACCATGTTTAATCTGAAATCTCTTCGCCGTGCTCTCTTCTTCTGGGCATTTTCCCCGGCGCTATTTTCAGCCGCCCTGCCCGCAGCGGCGGCAGAAAACTTCCCCGGTCCTTACGCGGCGGAAGTCTATTACATCACCGACGGCGATACGTTTTTTGCGCGGGTGAAATTATGGCCGGGATTGAACACCGATGTCAGTATCCGCATAAAAGGCATCGATACGCCCGAAACCTGGCGGCCCAAATGCGACGAAGAAGAAATCGCCGGAAAAGCCGCCACTCGGTTTCTAATGGATTTGATGGGCAGCCCCTATCGCGGGGCCGTTTTGGGCAAACCGATGGCAACGGTTGAACTTCGAAATGTGGAGCTGGGCAAATTCGCGGGCCGCGTTCTCGCCGATGCCTACTTCGCCGGCAAAGACCTCGCCCTCACGATGCTAGAGGCCGGTCACGCCAGACCCTACCTCGGCGGCAAACGCATAGGGTGGTGCGCGGGTTAATTATACAATTTCAATTTTGCAGTATATTCCGCCGGCGGCGCTTCGCCTTTTGATTTTGTTCCAATTGCTTCAAAAAACAAACCAGCCCCGGCATCAGAAATAGATGCTTCGCTGGGAACACAATAATACCCAAGAAGTCTTTGCGTCCCCACAGAAACACCAAAGTCGCTCGAGCTGTCGCCGGTTTCATTGACAAAATTCAAGCATTCTCGCCCATCGCTTGTGAATATCACATAATCAAAATCACCGTGCTTTCCAGACCTTAGATTAGGTCCGATATTTTTTGATTTTTTGAAAATAGGATACAAATTACGAACGTTTTCAAGTGCATAGCTCTGGTTGAAGAAATAATTGGGAGCAAGCTGTATCAATTGAACCATCGCTTCAAACCCGTTTGGGGTCACCGCCGATGACACAATAAAAAATTGCCGCAGTGAATACTGGTCATCCCAACCCGTCTTCAGATAAGCTTTCTGGCCTTCAACAGAAAAATACAGCGGGGACTCCAGTTCATCTGAAACCTCAATCGCGTGTACCAGCTGACCGAGACTGCATAAATACAATAGGCAGATTAAAAATAGTCGTAGTTTTTTCATGAGTCCCCAGCCCCACACAATTTTAAGTGTGAATATAATCACCCAAAAACTTTCCACTGTAAATGGAATTAAACACAACAAAAAAACCCCCGAAACGCTAACGTTTCGAGGGTTTTTAATAACTGGCGACCCCTACACGATTCGAACGTGTGACCTACAGATTAGAAGTCTGTTGCTCTATCCAGCTGAGCTAAGGGGCCGGATCCGGTGCTCTTAGCCTCTGACGCGGCTGTAAGAGAAATTATCTGCGTAGGTCTTCAGGTTCAGTTTGCGCTCTTTGGGCTCACTCACCCGGTATTCGATTGAGTTGGCTTCGCAATAGGCGATCGCCCCTTCTTTATCGTCAAATTTCAGCGTGATCTGCGATGGCATATCCGCAGACCCCGTCCATCCCATTAAAGGATCGGCGAAACGGGCAGACGCCGGTGTATATTCCAACACCCACTTTTTAATCTTGCCGCGGCCAGACTGCATTGCATTCTTGGCTGGTCTGTAAATTCTAGCAATCGCGCTCATGCTCATTCATTCCCGGTATGTCCAAATGCCGACGCTGGCACATAGTCAATTTCCTCAGGGCCAGGCGGATCCCAATAAAGTTCCAGCGTGGCCGTATTCTTTTTCTCGAAATAGAGAATATGCACCGGATACCAGCCCGGCTCTGAAATCTCAAGCTTTATTTCTTCTGAAAAGCGATCTGCATGCACGTCCGGGTCCTCGTGGATCATCACTCCGCCGATGGTTACCCGCACCCCGTCGTTGGAATGAACCATGATGGTATAGCTTCCAACTTTATCGAAATTGATCATGCCCTTGATATCAGCGCCGATCAAATCGGTTGCAGTGGTGGTCAGAACATTGCCCTGCCCTACCTGGTAATTGAGCATGGGAATAGGCGCCCCCGGCTTGCCCTTTTCATATTCCATCCACTCGATGAATTGCTGGATACTATTAAGCTTGGCCCCATAATACTGAACGCTCAGTCCGGGTTTGATCGTATCGGCTGCCGGCTGCGGCGATAGCGGTTTCAGCCCTTCAACTGCCGCCGCGCTGCCAACGCCTCCCGCAATCAGCAGACTGGCGCACAGAGCACTGCGCAAAATGCGGCTCAAAGAAAAGCCCGTTAATACTTTAAACTTCATTCTATTCCCACCTCCCACAATGTGAATAAAGATAGTTTAAAATCCAAATACGATAAAAGAAAGACTCTTCAATCCTTAAAGGGTGAAATTTCATCATATTGTCAAATTTGGACACAAAAAAGCCCTCCAAACATATGTTTAGAAGGCTTTTTGTTGGTCGGGGCGGCAAGATTCGAACTTGCGACCTCTCGCTCCCAAAGCGAGCGCACTACCAGGCTGTGCTACGCCCCGATTGGCGTTGGCGATGAATTACACTTTTGCTCGAAGCGCTGCAAGTCATTTATTCATTTTTTTTTCAAAAAAATGAAATTACTTACGATCACCGACCTTTTTCACAAACTTCTCGGCCTTGATATATTGGAAAATAGCATCGGTTCGAAAAACCGCATGGCCGCCGACCTTCAATATGCCGCGCACAAATCCCAATGTGCGGGTGTCGCGGACCAATTCGCAATGGGCCTCAACAAAATCACCCTCTTTCACCGGGCGCAGAAATTCGGAATTCATTTTCAGCGTTACCCCGCGTTTGCCGCAGGCGTGATTGATTGTTCGGGCCAGGGAACTATCAGCAAAGCTCATCAACATGCCGCCATGGACAAAATTGACGCCGTTTAAATGGCGTTTATCAGCAAGAAATCCGCGGATCATCCGTGTCTCGTCGATGATTTTTTCGAAATAAGGCCCATTGCGGGTGGCAAAAGCCGCATGTCCGTGAACTTCGACAAATCCTTCGGGAATACGGGAGGTGGGTGTTTTTGTAAGTGTCATGAATTCTAATCAGTCTGTTATTTTTTCTTTAGTCTGACGCAAAAATAAAATGGTCGCCAGTCTGAATCTTGAATCGATCGACAAATCCGGCGTTCACCTCCAACACCCACCTCATGGGAGCGGGTGAACTGATGATGGATTCATCATGGGGTTTTGCCCCTCTATGAATATGGCGAATAACCCCGTCTTTATCAGCGAACACCATATCCAACGGGATTAGCGTGTTTTTCATCCACATATTCACCGGGATTTCTTTACCAAAATCAAACAGCATACCGCCCATATCAGGCAAACTTTCGCGCTCCATTAAACCGCGTCCGCGGTCTTTGGCATTGACGGCCATTTCCACATCCAGATTGATCCGCATGGATTGCGTCTGGATCATCAGGGGATCGCCTGCCGCCATGTTCGGCCCTAAAATCCAGAGCATGGCAGCCCAAAGCAAAACCAATTGCCCCCACCGTTTATTTTCCTTTGCCATCACCGACAAATTCCTTATAGTTGCCCCATCCTCGGGGGGAGCTATTGTAGCTGAGAGGTTCCATCGGAACGACCCCTGTACCTGATCAGGTTAGAACCTGCGTAGGAACGAGATTTATGGTGGTCGACGATACCTCAACAGCAGCCCCGGCTGCAACGAAAAGCCTATTAGGTGATCGCAGTCAAGGCTTGGCTGATGTCATTGGCGTGGATATTTCCCTGTCCAGCATTCGGTTTTCCGGCAAACCCATCCTCGAAAATTTTAATCTGTCCCTAAAGCCCAGCACCCTCACCTGTCTGCTTGGCCCCAGTGGGGTTGGCAAGACAAGCATCCTTAAAAGCGTTGCGGGCACTTTGGCGCTTGAAAAGGGTAGCCAGATCACGGCATCGGATGGTCAATCCCTAACGGGGCGAATTGCCTATATGGATCAAAAGGATCTATTGCTGCCTTGGGCTTCGGTTCTTGAAAATGTCATCATTGGAGCAAAGCTCAAAGGCACCGCGCCGGATTTACCCCGCGCCCGATCCCTTCTGGAAAAAGTTGGCCTTAGCAATGATTTGCATGCTCGTCCTAATCAGCTGTCCGGGGGCATGCGTCAACGGGTGGCGCTGGCCCGTACTTTGATGGAAGATGCGCCCGTCATATTGGTGGATGAGCCTTTCTCCGCGCTGGATGCCATAACCCGCCACCGATTGCAGGCAATGATGTGCGCATTGACCCGCAAGCGCACTGTCTTGATGATTACTCATGATCCGATGGAAGCTTTGCGCATGGGCGATCAGGTTTATGTGCTGGGCGGCGCGAGACCCACACTAACCGAAATTTTGGGTCTGCCCGGCACCACACCGCGCCCCCTGAACGAGACAACATTGAAAGGTCATTATGATGACATTCTGTCTCTTCTGGGCATGACCGATGAGGAGCGTTCATGAAGCGTCTTTTCCAATTCATTGTGACGCTCAGCGGATTACTCTCGCTTTGGGCGCTGATTACTTGGGCCACGGATCTGCCCAAATTCATCTTGCCCACCCCTTTGCAGGTTTGGGGCAAATTTCTGGTTCGCTATGACATCATCTTTGAAAATGCGGCTATTACCGGTCTGGAAATTCTGCTTGGACTTGTGATCGGCATTTCGCTTGGCATGGTGTCTGCCTTGCTGATTTCCCTGCACCGGGGCATCCGCCAATGGGTCCTGCCTGTGCTCATTGCCAGTCAGGCCATTCCGGTCTTTGCTATCGCCCCCCTGCTCGTCCTCTGGTTTGATTATGGCATCACCTCAAAGGTGGTAATGGCGACCCTGATTATTTATTTCCCGGTCACCGTCGGTTTTCTCGATGGGCTGAACCGCACCGCCAGCGACTGGCGGGATATGGCTGCGATTTTACAGCAGGGATCAGCAGCTCCGCGCGCGCTGTCCGTTGTCCGTTTATATCGCTATATCAAAATCCCTTTTGCGCTGCCGTCCCTGGCGTCGGGCATTCGGGTGGCAGCGGCCGTCGCCCCCATTGGCGCGGTTGTTGGTGAATGGGTTGGCTCCTCTGCCGGACTTGGGTATTTGATGCTGCATGCCAATGGCCGCATGCAGACGGATTTAATGTTCGCGGCCCTCTTCACCTTAACGTTGATGGCTATCTCTTTGTATTACTTGATTGATTACCTGTTGAAGCGTGCCATTTCCTGGCAGGCCAATACAGAAACTTTAACCTGACTGGAGTTTAGGAATGAAACTAAAACTGGCTGCTTTGTGTGTGGCGTCCACCCTATTTGCTCAACCGGCTATGGCGGCAGAAAAATTGACGGTGCTTCTGGATTGGTTTGTTAATCCCGATCATGCCCCGCTCATCGTGGCAAAGGAAAAAGGCATCTTTGAAAAGCATGGTCTGGATGTGGAACTTATTGCGCCCGCCGATCCAAATGATCCGCCTAAGCTGGTCGCAGCGGGTAAAGCCCCGCTGGCAGTTTCCTATCAGCCCCAGCTTCACGTGCAGGTGGCAGAGGGATTACCGCTTAAACGCATCGGAACCCTGGTGGCGACACCGCTTAATAGCCTCGTTGTTCTAAAAAGTGGGCCCATCAAGTCCCTGAAAGATCTGAAAGGCAAGAAAATCGGTTTTTCTGTTGGTGGATTTGAAAGCGCATTACTTTCTGCCATGCTCAGCGGCGAAGGCATCTCCATGGATGACGTTGAGCTGATCAACGTGAATTTTAGTCTTTCTCCAGCCATTCTTGCCGGTAAAGTCGATGCCGTGATCGGTGCCTATCGCAATTTTGAACTGAACCAAATGGACGTCGAAGGACATCCGGGCCGGGCCTTTTTCCCTGAAGAGGCTGGCGTTCCCGCCTATGATGAACTTATCATCGTTGCCAATACGGATAATCTGGACGATCCTCGGTTCCGTCCCTTCCTCGACAGTATGGAAGAAGCAACCCAATATATCATCAATCACCCTGATGAAGCTTGGAAGCTTTTCATCAAAAATCACAAGGATCTGGATGATGAACTGAACAAACGGGCCTGGCGGGACACCATTCCGCGCTTTGCGCTGCGCCCTGCCGCATTGGATTACAACCGGTATGCCCGTTTTGCTGCATTTTTGAAATCAGCAGGCCTGATCAAAACCGTGCAGCCCGTTTCGGATTACGCCGTTGAAATCAAATAACGGTTGAACGTAATTTCTCAACGAAAAAGGCAGGCTGAAAAGCCTGCCTTTAATTTTGTCGGTTGCTTGGATCGGGTTTTTAAGAAACTTCGATCTCAGCGGCCTGCGGGCCTTTATCGCTTTCGGCCACGCGAACACGCAATGTCTGGCCTGCCTGTATTGGCATCGCCCCTTCATTGCGAATTGTTTCCATGTGAATGAAAATATCCTGTGTATCTTCGCCGCGGGTCAAAAACCCATATCCCTTAACCGGATCGAACCATTTGACCACCGTGTCCACATATTCGCCCCCTGCTTGCAATGAGGGATGTTTGGTGACATTTGTCGATTTGATCGGACTGGGTTGAAACGGAACAGCCGTTGAGGTGTCAATGTCCAGAATCTTGATCGCTTGCAAACCTTTACCGCGGCGCGCCACCTGACAACTGACGGTTACACCTTCCGCGACATATTCATGACCGCTTTCACGCAAGCAGGACAAATGCAGGAATATGTCTCCCTGATCATCGTCCGAAACCAGAAACCCAAACCCCTTCACAGTATTGAACCATTTCACACGACCCTTTTTCTCAAAGGTCTCTTCATCCGCATTGAATGGCATCGTAACTTCCGTACTTTTATGCAACTGTTCTACCTTACCTGACATCAGGTCACTCCCACTTTCAAGCGTCTCCGTACCCGACCCTTATTGTTACATATATGTGTATATTAATTCAATATTAGGTTAACCTTAATTTTGTATTAACTTCTAATAAGCATCAATTTTGTAAACAAATATGACTTTTAACCGTAATTTGAAGATCAAATTTCTAAAAATTCAACCTAATATCAGTCATATAAAATAGAATCACCTAAAATAATACAGACTTGTGAATTCTCTTCAGGCTGCCTATTTACAGACAAAAGGCAGTGAAGCGTCTTGCGGCGATGGGCGTGGCATGGCATAAACTGTCATAAAAAAATGACATTTAATTGCCAGAGAAATAGAGGGTAAGCGTTTGAGAACAATCAATCTGATATTGGTTTTAATGGCTGTGTGGCTGTTATTTTCTGGTATCTATACGCCTTTAATCATCAGCTTTGGCATTGGCTCCTGCATTTTAGTTACCCTAATTGCCCGCCGTATGGATGTGATCGATCACGAAGCGCTTCCCATACATCTGGGTTATCAGATCGTTATTTACTGGGTTTGGCTGGTCATTGAAATTGTCAAAGCCAACATTGACGTTGCCAAATGCGTCCTGTTTCCGAAAAAACATTTAAGACCCAGTCTTTTTGTGGCGCCTGTCACTCAGAAAAGTGATCTTGGTAAAGTGATCTACGCAAATTCAGTAACGCTGACACCTGGAACAGTGACTGTTGATCTTTTTGACGACAATATTCTGGTCCACGCCCTGACCAAAGAATCCGCTGCAGGGGTTATTTCCGGTGACATGGATGCCCGTGTTACAAAAGTAATGGGGGAAGCATGAGCGTTTTTACCGTTTCAGCCATCGCCATTTTGGTGAGTGTTGCCATGGCCCTGACGCGCGCAATTTTGGGGCCAACCGCCTATGACAGAATTCTGGCGCTCAACGCTATCGGCACAAAAACAGTGCTATTAATTGCCGTCGTCGGCTTCATGAATGATCGCCCCGATTTTCTGGATCTGGCAATCGTTTATGCCTTAATGAACTTCATCGGCACATTGGCCGTTTTGAAATACTTTAAATTTGGCACCCTTCGGCGCGGCCTGACGCGCTCCAGCGGAGGGAAAGACTAATGGAATATCTGGATCTCGCGATTGACACCCTCACTTGGGTCATGATGATGATCGGCTGCTTCTTTGTGCTGATCACCGGCTATGGCCTTTTGAAGTTCCCCGATCTTTATACCCGAATTCATGCTGGCGGGATGGCCGATACGCTCGCCGCTTTCCTGATCTTCGGCGGACTTGCCCTGCAAAGTGGCTTAAGCCTTGTGACCGTTAAGCTGTTCTTTATTGTGGCGTTCCTGTTTATTACCAGCCCAACCTCCACATACGCATTGGCGCAGGCGACCTTTGTTGCCGGGTTAAAGCCCAAACTTGATGGCTTTGGCGAGGATGACGAAGAAGCGGATGACACCCCGGCTTCCGATGAAGCTTCCAATAAAGAAACTGGAGATCCGGCATGATGGAAGAATTCACAACTATATTCCTCATGCTATTACTGGTCGTTGCAGCGCTTGCCGTTTTGTATGTCCGCAATCTCTTTGTCGCGACCATGCTGCTGGGAGCTGTTAGCTTCCTGATGGCGCTTATCTTTGTCATTCTGGACGCAGTTGACGTAGCCTTTACCGAAGCTGCTGTGGGCGCCGGGATCAGTACGGTTTTGTTTTTGGGCACCTTGTCGCTGGTGGGGTCGGAAGAAAAGCAATCCAAACGCAAATCCCTCCTCCCGCTACTTGTTTCCCTAATTATTGGGGGAACACTTGTCTATGCAACCTTTGAACTGCCTACCGTTGGCTCGCCCGACACCCCTGTTCAAACCAGCCGCCTGACAGAACGCTTCCTCAATCAAAGCCCTACTGAAATTGGCGTTCCCAATCTGGTTACCTCTGTTCTCGCCAGCTATCGCGGTTATGATACCTTTGGCGAAGTCACCGTTATCTTCACCGCGGGTATCGCCGTTCTCATGATCCTGCGGCAAATGCGCAGCCGCCGTAAAGGCGAAGACGATAACGAGGATAAAGACACCATCAGTTTTGAAAAACTTGATGCCCCCGAAATCGGCCCCTCACCCAGCATTCATGATCTGGTTCCACATGTTGTGGCCAAGCTGCTTATACCGTTTGTGCTGCTATTTGGCTTATATGTGCAGTTTCATGGGGACTTTGGTCCCGGTGGCGGCTTTCAGGCGGGTGTTATTTTCGCGGCAGGGATTATTCTTTATTCTCTCGTCTTCAGTTTGGATTTTGCGCAGAAACTTCTGCCGGTCTGGCTCGTCGAAACCTTGCTGGCGATCGGTGTATTGCTGTATGGGGGTGTTGGTATTGTCAGCATGCTAAATGGTGGAAACTTCCTTGATTACAATGTGTTATCGGCTGATCCTGTTGCGGGTCAACATCTGGGGATTTTACTTGTTGAATTGGGTGTTGGTATTACGGTTACCGCAGCCATGCTTGCCATCTTTTACGGATTTGCCGGCCGGGCTGAAATTCGTGACGCGGAAGGAGAATAAAAATGCACTCCTTCTTTGACCATTATAACTACTGGATTTTTGTCATCCTGTTTGTGATCGGTCTCTATACGGTGATGAGCCGGACCAATCTGATTAAAAAGATGATCGGGCTGTCGCTGTTTCAAATCTCGGTATTTTTGTTCTACATCACCTTGGGTAAAATCGAAGGGGGCACCGCGCCCATTCTTATCGATGATCCCAATGCCGTTTATTCAAACCCTCTTCCCCATGTGTTGATCCTCACCGCAATTGTTGTCGGTGTTGCGACAACAGCGCTGGGCCTTGCCCTTGTTGTCCGGATCAAGGAAGCCTACGGAACTATTGACGAGGAAGACATCCTTCAGCAGGAGGATGCACGCTAGCATGTCATCACTTATTTCTCAGGCGCCAATCCTCGCCATCATTATTCCGTTGATTGGCGCGCCTATTTGTGCGCTTCTTCGCGGGAAAACCTTCCCCTGGATGTTCACGACGATTTTAAGCGCGCTGTCTTTCTGGCTCAGCTTTGATCTGCTCCTTCTGACCAATGACGTTGGCCGTATTTCCTATGAAATTGGGGGCTGGGCAGCTCCTTGGGGCATTGAATATGTCGTTGATCCGTTAAGTGCCTTTGTCCTGCTGATCATCAGCGGCATCAGCACGGGCGTTCTTTTGTATGCGCGCGATAGCATCAACAGTGAAATTCCTGCTGCTCGCCTTGGTCTGTTCTTTGCCGCCTATCTGCTCTCTCTCGCAGGCATGATGGGGATTACGGTAACCGGGGACGCATTCAATATCTTCGTCTTCCTCGAAATCACATCACTCTCCTCTTATGTGCTGATTTCCATGGGCGAGAAAACGGACCGCCGCGCGCTAACGGCTGCGTTTCAATATTTGATCCTGGGCACAATTGGCGCGACCTTTATCCTGATCGGTGTGGGTCTGCTGTATGCCATGACAGGAACCCTGAACATTGCCGATATCGCCGATAAATTCGCATCGGTTGAAGATACCCGCCCCATTCGGGCTGCGGTTGGCTTCCTGATTGTCGGGATCGCCATCAAACTGGCCATGTTCCCGTTCCATTCATGGCTTCCCAATGCTTATGCCTATGCGCCCACCATCATCACGGCCTTCTTTGCTGGCACGGCGACAAAAGTTTCTGTCTATCTGCTGATCCGGTTCATCTTCACTATTTTTGGCTGGGATTTCAGCTTTGGCGAAATGCCGCTGACCGCCATGCTGATGCCGTTTGCCGTTCTGGCGTTCCTCAGCATGTCCATGGTCGCTATTTTTCAAACAAACCTTAAACGACTTTTGGCTTTCTCCAGTGTCGCGCAGCTCGGGTATATGACCCTCGGTATTGCTCTGGCGACGGAAAGCGGTCTCTCTGCTGGTATTTTGCATATGTTCAATCACGCGATCGTCAAAACAGGCTTGTTCCTGAGCGTCGGCGCCATGTTCTATGTTACCCGCAGTACCGAATTGAAAGACCTCGCGGGGATCGGTCAAAGAATGCCCCTGACCACATTCGCATTTGTGCTTGGGGGCCTTGCCCTGATCGGTGTACCGCTCACTCCCGGATTTATCAGTAAATGGTATCTGATTCAGGCTGTGCTCGAGCGCGGTGACATGATCGGTTATGGCCTTGTCATTACGCTGCTGGCCTCATCCCTTTTCGCCGTAATCTATGTCTGGCGTGTGGTGGAAGTCGCTTACTTTAAACCCGCACCCGAAGGCGCCCCAACTGGGGAGGCGCCCTATACCCTTCTGGTGCCCGTCTGGATTTTCATCATCGGCATGTTCTATTTTGGAGTTGAAACGCATTTGAGTGTCGGATTTGCCAAATCGGCTGCGGCCTTCCTGATGGGAGGCGGTAGCTAATGTTTGCACTGGAAACCCATCTCGCACTTTCCATCTTTATTCCGCTTCTGGGCGGCCTTGGCGTTGCCGCGCTGGGCAGCATGCCAAATTTACGCGAAACCGTAACGCTCGGCACAGCAGGTCTTCTCTTCCTCAATGTTATGGTGATCCTGCAGGCGGTCATGGCGGGTCTCTCGCCAGAGGTCTCCCTGATCAGCACCCTGCCTGGTATTGATATTTCATTGAAAGTTGAACCCATCGGCATGATCTTTGCCTGTGTTGCGTCAACGCTCTGGATTGTTAATTCGCTCTATTCCATTGGCTATATGCGCGGGAACCGGGAAAACAAGCAAACCCGCTTTTATGTCTGCTTCACCATTGCCATTTCAGCGGCCATGGGCATCGCTTTTGCCGAAAATCTGCTGACCCTGTTTATCTTCTATGAAGTGCTCAGTCTGTCGACCTATCCGCTGGTTACGCATAAAGGCAACGACGCAGCGCTTAAAGGCGGCCGGATTTATCTGGGTATTCTGCTGGGCACCTCCATTGGTCTGTTCCTGCCCGCTATCATCTGGGTTTGGACCGTCACGGGAACCACCGACTTTACTAAAGGCGGTATCCTGGCGGGGCACGTGGGAACCGGCATGGCAACGATCATGCTGTTCCTGTTTATGTATGGCATTGGTAAAGCGGCGTTAATGCCGATCCATCGCTGGCTACCCTCTGCCATGGTTGCCCCAACGCCGGTTAGTGCCCTGCTCCATGCGGTGGCCGTTGTGAAAGCAGGCGTGTTCTCTGTCCTTAAAGTCGTGGTTTATATCTTTGGGATTGATTTTCTGGCGGGCAATGGCGCGGCTGACTGGTTGATGTGGGTTGCGGCCTTTACCCTGATCACCGCATCCGTTATTGCGCTTACCAAAGATAACCTCAAAGCAAGGCTCGCCTATTCAACGATTAGTCAGCTTGCCTATATCGTCTTGGCGGCTTCGTTGGTCACGCCAATGGCTGTGGCCGGCGGCACCTTGCAAATCGTCATGCATGCGTTCGGCAAAATCACCCTGTTCTTCTGCGCGGGTGCCATTTATACCGCAACCAAAAAGACGGAAATTTCCGACATGCGGGGCCTTGGCCGGGTTATGCCTTTTACCTTTGGAGCATTCGCCATTGGCGCGCTGAGCATTATTGGTTTGCCGCCACTGGGTGGAAGCTGGGCCAAATTCTACATCATGCTGGGCGCTCTTCAGGCGGATCAACTGATCGTACTTGTGGTCCTGCTGGTCAGCTCGCTTCTCAACATTGCCTATCTGATGCCCATCGTTATTCGCGGCTTCTTCTTTGCGCCTTTGGGTAAAACCGATGCCAAAGCGCCAGTGGGCATGGAACATTCGATGATTGACCGCGCGCAAATAAAGGAAGCACCTTTCCTTTGCGTGGCACCGCCCGTTTTCACGGCGCTTGCCTGTATACTTCTGTTCTTCGCCGTCGATCCAATTTATCAGCTTCTGCTGCCTGTTTTGACGAATTAGGGATTTGCCATCATGTCAACGTCACCGACAAAATTAAACTGGTTGGAAAAACCCGAAGCTGGCAACAAGATCTTTTGGGGCCTTGTTATTGCGGCTGTTCTGGTTGCAATGCCGGATATTCTGGCTTTGTTTAAGATCCTCTATGAAACACATCCCTACACATCGATCGAAGAAATCCCGGTTTTCTACGGCCTTTATGGCGTGATCGGATTTCTAACGCTGATTGTCATTGCCAAAGCGGTGCAACCGTTCCTACAGCGTACGGAGGATTACTATGATTGAGGGTTTAAATCCGGGCCTCATTCTGATCCTTGGCGCACTACTTGTTCCGCTAACCCAAGGTGTTATTCGTAGCCTCCTCGTGCTGGCACTCCCCCTTCTCGCCCTGGGACAGACTTTGAGTCTGGGTCTTGGGAGCTGGGGTGAAATCGACCTTATGGGCATGTCCCTGACCTTGACAGAAATCGACGCTTTCTCGCGGGTGTTTGGACTGATCTTCATTGTCGCCGCCTTTGCCGGACTGCTTTATTCCCTGCATGTGCGCGATACCATTCAGCAGGTTGCAACCCTGATCTATTCAGGCGCATCCATTGCTGCCGTTTTCTCAGGCGACCTGATCAGTCTTTTCTCTTACTGGGAACTGACAGCTATCGCTTCGGCCTTCCTGATCTTCGCCAGCCGGGATGAACGGTCCTATAATGCGGGTATGCGCTACCTGATCATTCAGGTCAGCAGCGGCGTTATTCTGCTGGCCGGAGTAATTGTCTATGCCTATGAATATGGCAATGTAGATTTTGGCGCTGTTTCACTGGACAGTCTGGCGGGCTGGTTCCTGCTAATCGCTTTTGGCATCAAAGCGGGTTTCCCGCTCCTGAACAACTGGATACAGGACGCCTACCCACAAGCCACTGTCACCGGAACGGTGATCCTGTCCGCCTTCACCACCAAAATGGCAATCTATGCCCTTGCCCGTGCCTTTGCGGGAGAGGATATCCTGCTCTGGATTGGGGCGGTCATGGTGATCTTCCCGGTTGTTCATGCAACGCTTGAAAATGATTTGCGCCGGACCATGGCCTATTCCCTGAACAGCCAACAGGGCTTTATGGTGATCGCCATTGGTATCGGCAGCGAACTGGCGCTTAATGGTGTTGCCGCTCACGCGGTCATCAGTATCCTGTATACCTGCCTGATTTTCATGGCGACCGGTGCGGTTCTATACCGCAACGGCACAGCCAAAATCACCGAGCTGGGCGCTGTTTATAAATCCATGCCCGTGACAACCGCATTCGTTATTATCGGATCACTGGTTATCATTGCCTTTCCGCTCACCGGTGCTTTTGCGACCAAAGCCCTGATCCTGTCAGCGGCGCTTGATGCAAAAATGGTAATCCTGTGGCTGGCCATGCTCTTTGGCGCGGTTGCCGTGATTGATAACGTGGGTTTGAAAATTCCAGTTCTGGGCTTCTTTAGCAAAGACAACGGCCTTCGCACCGAAGAAGCGCCCCTGCATATGTTGCTGGCAATGGCATTGCTTGCAGGCCTTGCCCTTTGGATTGGTATTGTTCCTTCCAGCTTCTTTGCCTTGCTGCCTTTTGAAATGGATTATCATGTCTACACTGCCAGCCATGTGGTCACGCAGCTTCAGCTTGTGGTCTTCACAGCGCTTGCCTTTGCGGCAGCCCTTCGCTTTGGGGTCTATCCAAAGGTCACAGACGGCATCAATCTTGATTTTGACTGGGTTTACCGCAAGCTTCTTAAAGGCGGTGCAATTGCGCTTGGTGGTCTGATCGATCTTGTATGGACCTTTATCATCGATAAATGCAAACAGATCGTGGCGTGGGTGATCAATATCGTCAACGTCACCCATGGGATCGGCGGCAAGATGTCGCAAACAATGACGTCCAGTGTAGCCGTCTTCCTCATCCTGCTTGTGTTGAGTCTCTTTACGATTATTTTATATTGATTGAATTATGAAAATTTCCGCCAACCTCCTCAGCCTATGCGGCCTGTTGCTTCTGGCTGCCTGCGCGGCGCCGCAGCCAGATAACAGTTCCAGTATTCCCGGCACGGTTCAAAACACCGGCCTGTCCAAAGATATACAGGCGGCTGAGTATGTGCTTTTGGGTGAAAAACACGACAATCCCAAGCATCATGAAATTCAGGCAAATATTCTAAAGACCTTCCTGAATACGGGTGATCTTGTCGTTTTTGAGATGATCAACAGCGACCAGCAACCTGTAATCGATGAATATCTGGCAGGCCGGATATCCAATGCTGATCTTGAAGCACGGCTCAACTGGAAAGACAGTGGCTGGCCCAGTTGGGATTATTATGGCCCGCTATTTTTTGCGGCAAAGGCAGCAGGCGCCAACATTCTTTATGGCAGCTATCCGCGGAAAGTGTTGATGAAGAAGGCCATGCTCAAAATTGCCCGGCCGAAAATTCTGGATGATGACATGATGCGCGCGCTGGATGCGGAAATTGAAACCTCTCATTGCGGGATGCTGCCGCCTGATATGATCCGCCCCATGAGCAATCTGCAAATCCTCAAAGACGATTTGATGAGCCGCCAGCTTCTGACCCGTCCAAACGGGGCCAAAGCTTTTCTCATTGCTGGAAATGGCCATACCCGTAAAGATCGCGCCGTACCCAAGCACCTTGCCTTTAGCGGCGCCAAGAATATTTTCGTTCTGGGATTAATCGAAGAGAATGCTGAACCCGATGAATGGGAGCTGTTTTCAACCTATGACGCCATCTGGATCACCGAAGGTTTAGGCCTGACCCACGAAGACTACTGCAATCGCCAGAAAGCGCTGATGAAAAAGAAATTCGGCTAAAAACTAGCCTTTAAGGTCTTTTGAGCGCAGACGTTTTTTTGGAGCCCAGCGGGTCACTGACCGCCCATCTGCGGTAAAGCGTACCTCTTGCGAGGCGGCAGGTGCAGCGTCCAGATTTGAATGTCCCGCTTTATAGGGGGATCCATCAGGAAATTTGCTGACCAGACTACTGCTGTTCAGCGCTTCCAGGCCGCCGGGATAAGCACCGGCCATCTCGCCGGTTAAAACTTCGGAATTGCGACCGCGCTTTCGGGAATTTTTCAACGCAACATCAGATTCCAGAACTTCATCTAAAAATGTCTCTCCGGCTTCTTCAAACACGCTCCATACCGCGCTCAGCACTTCTTCAACGGCTGGCGATGGATCAACAAAATCTTCCAATGAAATACCGTGTTCCAGGGCAATAAACAGATCCGGCTCAATCGGTCCCACATCTGTCACCAGAAACGTGGCGGGCATTAGTTTGGCTTTCTTGTGCTCAGCCGCATAAAGAGCCTGACTTAAGTAGAGCAGTTTCATCAATGCAGAAGGTGTTAGCTCCTGTTCTGCTTCAACTGCTTTCGTCTCCAACCAGGAAACAATATCAAACGTAGATCTGATGGCTGGCCGCATACTCATGTCCCCAATAATCGAATATATAGAAAATAGAGGGTAATGGTTAATCACCCATTAACCAAAATTTTTGTCACCCCGCCGTTGACTGATATTCAATTTTCAAAACCAAATTCGTTATTTTTGAAAATTTTGTGATACCAGATACATAAATTTGAATAACCATTCCACTTGCGACATGGGACGCTCTTCCGCTAGATTTAACTTCATAATAAATAACACACAGATTAATCGAGGTAACACCATGGAAATGAGCGGCGAAGAACTGATAAACGCCCCAAAATCTGTTGTTTGGGAGGCTTTAAACGATCCTGAGATTTTAAAACAGGCTATTCCGGGTTGTGAATCAGTTGAAAAAGAAAGCGACACAGCCTTCAGCGCAACCGTGAAAGTCAAGGTCGGACCGGTAAAGGCCACCTTTAAAGGCGCTGTGACGCTCAGCAATATTGACGCGCCAAACGGATATACGATCACTGGCGAGGGCAAAGGTGGTGCAGCTGGCTTTGGTAAGGGCGGCGCAGATATTAAGCTGACCGATGTCGATGGCGGCACCCTGCTCTCTTACGATGTAAAAGCATCCGTTGGCGGCAAGATGGCTCAGATCGGCTCGCGCCTGATCGACAGCACAGCCAAAAAACTGGCCGGTGAGTTTTTTAACAAATTCAATGAACTGGTTAGCGATGCGCAAGCCGCATCAACAGCTTCTGCAGCAGAGGGTTCAAGCGACATCAATCTGGAAGACGCAACCATCATCAAAGCCGCTGAAGTGATTGAAGATCCTGAAGCACATGCCGCAACGCAGCCCCAAATACCTGAAAAGCCATTTTTTCAGAAACCGGCATTTCTCGTTCCCGCTGCGATCGTAATTTTTGCAATTCTGTACTACCTTTCACAAACGAACGGGTAGTTTTGGAAATTTCACATTTCTTTATCTTGACCGCATGGTCAAAGAAGACAAAACTAATGTTTACGAAATTCGATTTGTCGAAATCGTGAAGGGGCAAAAAAAGAAAAACCATTTACTGCAAAGGTAAATGGGTCTGACTAGGGAGGAATAAAATGACATCCGTTTCAATGACGGTGAATGGGAAAAAGGTTAGCGGCGATGTAGCCCCTAACACGCTTCTTGTTCAATTTATCCGCGAAAATCTGCGCCTGACCGGCACCCATGTTGGCTGTGATACAAGCCAGTGCGGTGCATGTACGGTTCACGTCAACGGGGACAGTGTGAAATCCTGCACCATGCTGGCTCTACAGGCCGATGGCGCTGACGTTACCACCATCGAAGGACTTGCAGATGGGGATAAACTTCACCCTATGCAGGAAGCCTTTAAAGAGAATCATGGACTACAGTGTGGTTTCTGCACGCCCGGCATGATCATGAGCGCCGTTGACCTGGTCAAGCGCAATCCCAATCCATCTGAAGACACAATTCGCAAAGAGCTGGAAGGCAACATCTGTCGCTGCACCGGCTACCACAACATTGTGAAATCTGTGAAACAAGCATCGGAGAATATGGGAGGGTGATAAATGTCAGTAGAAAATGGAATTGGTGTATCCGTTAAACGGAAAGAAGACCAAAGATTTATAACAGGTGCTGGAAACTACCTGGACGATATCAATAAAGCGGGCCAGACTTTTGGCTATTTCCACCGCTCCCCCCATGCATTTGCAAAAATCAAAAGCATTAATCTGGATGCTGCGAAAGCAGCCCCCGGTGTAGTCGACATCTTTGTCGGAGCCGATATGGCTGCGGACGGTGTTGGCGGCTTGATTTGCGGCTGGGGTATTACCAGTAAAGACGGCTCTCCGCACGTTGCCCCGCCTCACCCTTGTCTGGCGGTTGATACCGTCAAACATGTTGGGGATCAGGTGGCGTTCGTTGTTGCCGAAACCGCGCAGCAGGCCAAAGACGCCTCTGAACTGATCGAAGTAGACTATGAAGAGCTGAAATCAGTCACCGACGTTCGAAAAGCCTTAGAGCCCGGCGCGCCGCAGGTTCACGCCGAAGCGGCAGGCAATCTCTGCTATGACTGGGAACTGGGTGATAAAGAGGCGGTCGATGCCGCCTTTGCAAAGGCCCATCATGTGACCAGCATGGATTTGATCAATAACCGCCTGGCGCCAAATCCGATGGAACCAAGGTCCGCACTTGGGGAATATGACCGGGGAACGGGTGAATATACGCTCTACACCACCAGTCAAAATCCGCATGTGGCGCGGTTGATCCTCTCGGCTTTTGTGGCGATTGCGCCTGAAAATAAACTTCGGGTGATTGCACCGGATGTGGGCGGTGGCTTTGGCAGTAAAATCTTTGTCTATGCCGAAGAAACCACAACCATCTGGGCCGCAAAGAAAGTGGGCCGTCCGATCAAATGGACATCCGATCGCTCGGAAGCCTTCCTGACCGACGCCCATGGCCGCGATCATGCAACACATGCTGAAATGGCGTTTGATGCAGATGGTCATATTCTCGGGTTTCGCGTCTCAACCAAGGCAAATATGGGGGCATACCTCTCCACTTTTGCCTCAGCCGTGCCAACCTATCTCTATGCCACGCTTTTGAACGGGCAATATAAAATGCCCTGCATCTACGCCGAAGTTATGGCGGCCTTCACCAATACGACCCCTGTGGATGCGTATCGCGGTGCTGGCAGGCCCGAAGCCACTTATGTGGTGGAACGGATGATGGAACGGGCAGCACGCGACCTGAATATGGATCCAACGGAACTGCGGATTAAAAACTTCATTTCGCCGGATTCCTATCCGTATGAAACACCTGTGATCATGACCTATGATTCAGGCGATTATCCGCTCACCATGAAAACAGCCAAAGGCATGATTGATTACGACGGCTTTGCCGCCCGTAAAGCACAATCAGCGGCCAACGGCAAACTTCGGGGGATCGGTTCTGCTGCCTATATCGAAGCTTGCGGCATTGCGCCATCGGCTGCAGTCGGCTCTCTTGGGGCTGGCGTTGGTCTTTGGGAAAGCGCGGAAGTTCGTTTTAATCCAACGGGTTCGGTCACGGTCTTCACCGGAAGTCATAGCCATGGTCAAGGCCATGAAACCACTTTTGCGCAATTAATTGCCGAAAAACTCGGCGTTCCTTTTGAAAGCGTCGAAGTGGTTCATGGCGATACCACCAAGGTGCCTTTCGGTATGGGAACCTATGGGTCACGGTCACTGGCTGTGGGAGGATCTGCAATCGTCAAGGCAACCGACAAAATCGTCGATAAAGCCAAGAAAATTGCAGCCCATCTGATGGAAGCCTCTGTTGATGACATTGAGCATAATCAGGGCGTCTTTTCCATTGCCGGAACCGACAAACAGCTCACCATTGGTGAAATCGCCTTTGCGGCTTATGTGCCCCATAACTATCCGGCTGATCTGGAACCGGGGCTTGCTGAAAATGCCTTCTATGATCCGCTCAATTTCACTTTCCCCGCTGGCACTCACATTGCCGAAGTGGAAATTGATCCCGAGACAGGTGTCGTCGAGGTCGTTGACTGGGCTGCTGCCGATGACTTTGGCAACATCATCAATCCGATGATTGTCGAAGGTCAGGTTCACGGCGGTGTCGCACAAGGTATTGGTCAGGCATTGCTCGAAGGGGTTGTCTATGATGATGACAGCGGACAGCTGATGACCGGATCCTATATGGATTACTGTATGCCAAGGGCAGATAATTTGCCGAACTTCAAAGTTGAAGCCACCAACACTCCCTGCCCCAGTAATCCACTGGGCGTAAAGGGTTGCGGTGAAGCGGGCGCGATTGCCGCACCGGCTGCTTTGATGAACGCAATTACCGACGCACTTGGTCGTGAAATAGACATGCCAGCAACACCTGAAAAAGTGTGGCGGGCGGCGCATAGCGCCTGATAGGGAGAAATAAACATGTATTCATTTGAGTATGAACGCCCATCCGGGGTTAGCGAAGCCGCTGCTGCCATTGGTGAGGATGACAAATATCTCGCTGGTGGGCAGTCGTTTCTGCCAACTCTGAAACTCCGCCTCGCGCAGGTGGACAAACTTGTGGATCTTGCCGGAATTTCCGAACTCAAGGGAATTTCAATGAGCGGCGGCGAACTGAGCATTGGGGCCATGACAACCCATGCTACCGTTGCCACATCCTCAGATGTTAAATCATCAATCCCGGCATTGGCCAAACTTGCAGCCCATATTGGGGATGCGCAGGTCCGTAACCGCGGCACAATTGGCGGCTCTATTGCCAATAATGACCCGGCTGCGGATTACCCCTCTGCCCTTGTGGCGTTGGGCGCAACCGTTCACACCAATAAGCGCAGCATCGCAGCAGATGAATTCTTTGTTGATCTGTTCGAAACCGCGCTCGAAGAAGATGAGCTGATCACAAAGGTCACCTTCCCGGTTCCAGAAAAAGCGGGTTATGCCAAATTTCCAAATCCGGCATCACGTTTTGCGCTGGTGGGTGTTTTTGTTGCCAAAACATCGGGCGGTGCCCGCGTTGCGGTAACTGGCGCTGGACCTTGCGTTTTCCGCCACGGTGATATGGAAGCTGCGCTATCGGATAATTTTTCAGCCGATGCGGTTAAAGGGATCAAAACCGATGCATCGGGCCTGAATTCAGACATTCATGCCTCCGCTGATTATCGGGCGAATCTGGTGGCGGTTATGGCATCGCGCGCAGTTGACGCTGCGTCCTGATATTTGACCAACCTAAATGGGAAGGGGAAGCTTGACTCTCCTTCCTTTTTTATGACTGCCGTTACAGATGATTGGGGCGATCATTGTGACGCAGGCAAAGATCCGGTATTCTGCCCATCTTCAAAGAATGAGTGATATTGATGACCACCCCATTACCCACCTCAATTGACGCGGTTCAGGATCTCCTCAAATCAGCGGATTATGTCGCTGATCGCAGTCTGGCAACGGTGCTATATCTCTCGTTGAAAATGGGACGGCCCCTTTTCCTGGAGGGAGAAGCCGGTGTGGGGAAAACGGAAATCGCCAAAGTTTTGGCCCAGCAGCTCAATCGTCCCCTCATCCGCTTGCAATGCTATGAAGGACTGGATGTCTCATCTGCGGTCTATGAATGGAACTATGCCCGCCAGATGATTGAAATTCGGCTGGCCGAAGCAACCCACGAAGCTGACAAAGAGGCGCTTGGCGCGGATATTTTCTCGGAAAAATTCCTGATCAAGCGACCACTTTTACAGGCATTAGAGGATACTGGCGCAGGCGCACCCGTCCTTTTAATTGACGAGCTGGATCGTACCGATGAACCCTTCGAGGCTTACTTGCTCGAAGTTCTCTCTGATTTTCAGGTGACCATCCCGGAGCTTGGCACAATTGCCGCTAAAGAAGCACCGATTGTGATTGTGACCTCTAACCGAACCCGCGAAATTCACGACGCCCTGAAACGCCGCTGCCTGTATCATTGGGTTGATTACCCCAATGCGGAACGGGAAAAAGAAATTATTGCCCGTAAATTGCCGCAAGCTGATGTGCGCCTGTCCGAACAAATCGTCGCATTTGTTCAAAAACTGCGCGAAGATCCGGCCCTGTTCAAATTACCCGGCATAGCGGAAAGCCTGGACTGGACCAACGCACTCACCGAACTCAATGTGGTGGAGCTTGACCCCAACATTATCAATGACACCCTTGGCGTGCTCCTTAAATATCAGGACGACATTTCCAAAATTCAGGGCAGTGAAGCCGCCGCCCTGATCGAACAGATTAAACAGGAGGTCGAAGGGCAGCCGTGACTGAAACGGATGATCTCAGCAGCTTAGAAGCTGCCAGCAAAGGAACCTTTGCCGAAAATATCATCCATTTCGGTCGTACGTTACGGCGCGCAGGTCTGCCCGTTGGTCCCGGCCGCGTTATCGAAGCGATCAAGGCCGTTGAATGTGTCGGGCTGGAGCGGCGTGACGATTTTTACTGGACCCTGCACAGCATCTTCGTCAATCGCTATGACCAAAACGCCCTGTTCGATCAGGCCTTTCATATCTTCTGGAAAAACCCCGATATCCTGAAGAAGATGATGGATATGATGTTGCCAACCACCTTTCTTGATCAGGTGAACAGCGACGCAGAAGAAATCTCCAAACGCCTCTCGCAGGCGCTTGCCCCCTCTGACGCGCCAGATAATCAGGACGATGAAAGCCGCGAAGAAGTCGAAATCAATGCCGAACTGACCACCTCTGCCAATGAGCTGTTACAGGAAAAAGACTTCGAAGATATGAGCAGCGAAGAGATGGAACAGTCCAAAAAAGCCATCAAAACCCTGCGCCTGCCCATTCGTGAGGTTAAAACCCGCCGTCTGCGGGCGAGCAACCGCGCCCAGAAAGTCGATATGCGCCGCACACTTCGCGCCGCGCAGCGAACCGGCGGCGCCTCAATCCCGCTTCGCTTTAAAGCACCGGTGAAACGGCATCCTCCGCTGGTTGTGTTGTGCGATATTTCCGGTTCCATGTCGCAATATAGCCGGATGCTGCTGCATTTCGTACATGCCCTGACCAATGACCGCGACCGCGTTCATACCTTTGTTTTTGGCACACGCCTGACCAACATCACCCGCTATATGCGCTACCGCGATGTGGATGAGGCACTGGATGCCATGGGTGAAAAGGTCGAAGACTGGTCAGGTGGCACCCGCATCGGCACGACCATTGCTGAATTTAACAAATACTGGTCCCGCCGTGTGCTGGGACAAGGGGCTGTTGTCCTGTTCATCTCTGACGGACTGGACCGCGACGAGGCCGAAGGCCTTGGCACCGAGATGGACCGCCTGCATAAATCCTGCCGTCAACTTATCTGGCTCAACCCTTTGCTACGTTATGATGGATTTGCGCCCAGAGCCCGCGGGATCAAGGCTATTTTGCCCCATGTTGATATTTTCAAGACCGTACACAATCTAAAGAGTCTGCAGGATCTCTCGGATGTCCTGTCAGAGCCGCATAAATCAGATAATCCCATGGGAAGGTTTGCCGCATGACCACAGATTTGGATAAAGCCATGCGCGATGATGTCATCGCCAGTGCCCTTGAATGGAAACAGGCTGGTAAGAAAGTGGCGATGGCCACCGTGATCCAAACATGGGGCTCCGCCCCTCGCCCCAAAGGCAGCCAGCTGGCCATCGATCAGGATGGCAATATGGTCGGCTCGGTGAGCGGCGGCTGCGTTGAAGGTGCGGTTATTCAGGAAGCACTCGCCCTCATGAATAGCGACAACCACAAGATCCTTGAATTTGGCGTGAGCGATGATCAGGCGTGGGAAGTTGGACTCGCCTGCGGTGGGCAGATCAAAATTCTGGTTGAAAGCTTGAACTGAGGCAAAAAATGAAACAACAACAACTTGCCGAAATCCAACAAGCCCGCGCTGACAAACGTCAGGTCGTCCTTGCAACCAACTTAACAACGGGCGCGAGTACAATTCTCTATCCCTTTGAAGTACCGGGAGAAACACCTATTCTGGAGGCTGCACGAAATGCCCTCAGACTGGACCGGCCCGGGGAAATCGAAACCGCGGATGGCCCGTTATTTCTCAATATTTTTAATCCCCCACTTCGCCTGTTTGTCGTCGGTGCAGTTCATATTGCGCAAAAACTGACGGCGATGGCCGCCGCTGCGGGTTATGATGTGATTGTTATTGATCCTCGAAGCAGTTTTGGCTCCGAATTTCGCTTTCCCGGCGTTACCCTGGACAATCGCTGGCCCGATGAAGCCTTGCCAGATTTAAACCTCGACCGGCGCAGCGCCATTGTCACCCTCACCCATGATGCCAAACTCGACGATCCAGCTTTGGTCGAAGCGCTGAAATCCGATGTTTTTTATATTGGCGCTCTTGGCAGCACCCGCACCCGCGCTAAACGCCATGACCGGTTGGTGGAAAAAGGGTTCACGCCGGATCAGATCGCCCGTATTCACGGCCCCGTTGGACTGGATATTGGTGCGCAGTCACCTGCTGAAATTGCCATCTCAATCATTGCCGAAATCACGCAGGTCCTGCGCAAAGGAAGTGCAGCGTGATTTTTGCCCGGCTCAAAATTGAAGAAGCAGAAGGGGCTGTGTTGGCCCATGCCGTTCGGGCTGGCGATGCAGGCCTCCTTAAAAAAGGCCATATTCTGGATAAAACAGACCTCAGCGCCCTGCAAGAGGCTGGGGAAACACATGTTCTGGCGGCTCGCCTTGAAAAGGGTGATGTGGATGAAAATAACGCTGCGGGTCAAATCGCGGTAGTTCTTTGCGGGGAAAACTGCACCGCAAAAGAGCCTTTTACCGGCCGGGCGAATATCGCTGCGGACGAGGCAGGTGTCGCCGTTATTGACCGCGAGCTCCTTCTGAAAATCAATACTATTGATCCCTCCATTACCGTTGCGACGGTTAAACATCTCGAAGACGTGGCGGCAGGACAACTAATCGCCACCATTAAAATCATCCCCTTCTCCACGCCCGAAGAGCAATTGAACAAAGCCATTGGCTTTTCTGAACTCTCTGTGGAAAAACTCATTCGCGTAGCGCCTTACCGCCCTAAAAAAATTGCGGTCTTATCAACCCAGCTGGATCAAACCCCGGACAAGTTGATCAAGAAATCTGAACGGGTTATGGCGGAACGCCTGCAACGTTGCGGCAATCACATTGATTACCGCGAAACCGTTCGCCATCACGAAGATGCTCTTTGCGTCAGTTTGCAAAAAAGGGTTGCCGATCAGAATGATCTGGTTCTTATCTTTGGCGCGTCTGCCATTACCGATATTCGCGATGTCATTCCCCATGCCATTGAAATGGCAGGCGGGACAATCGAACATTTCGGCATGCCGGTTGATCCGGGTAATCTGCTTCTATTGGGGCGTATTGGCGCGACCACCGTTATTGGACTGCCCGGCTGCACCCGCTCGCCGCGCCTCAATGGGTTTGACTGGGTTTTGCAACGCCTGCTCGCGGATATTCCGGTGACTGCCCGCGACATTATGAGCATGGGCGAAGGCGGCCTGCTCAAGGAAATTACCAGTCGCCCTCAACCAAGGGATCAAAAAATCGTGGAAACAGCCGACCAAAAACCGGTTATCGCCGCCCTGCTTCTGGCAGCGGGCCAATCGCGGCGCATGGGGTCTGACAATAAACTACTGGCCGTGATCGACGGCAAGCCCATGGTGCGCCATGTAGTCGAAACCTTGCAGGCCTCAGAGGTAGATGACATCCTGATGGTCACTGGCCATGATGCGGATAACGTGATTAAAACCGTTTGGGATCTGGGCATTCCCAGTGTTCAAAACCCCGATTTCGCGGATGGCCTGTCCACCTCGTTAAAAGTCGGGTTCGAAATTCTAAGCGCGCGGGCCGATGCAATTGTCGTGTGCCTTGGCGATATGCCCTTTGTCACCGCGCAAAGCCTGAATAAGCTGATCAAGGCGTTTGATCCGGCCGCCGGAAAATCAATAGTTGTTCCCACCACTGCCGGAAAACGCGGGAATCCAGTTTTACTATCCGTTCAATATCTTCCCGATGTGATGGCCATAACGGGCGATATGGGCGCAAAAGCCGTGATTAATAGCAATGATCACGCGATCGAATCCGTTGAAATTGACAGCAGTGAAATTTTTACCGATATAGATACACCTGAAATTCTGGCGGCACTAACCCGATCAGATGATAAGTAAAAGCGAGTATGTAGTGTGATTGAAGAATTGTACCAGAAAAACCTGATGCGCCTTGCCGCAAATGCAACGGGCTCAGGCCAGCTGGACCACCCCGACCTTGAAGGCACCCTCGACAATCCAACTTGCGGGGATCGCATCACGCTGCAAATCAAAATGCAGGACGGCAAAATTGTTGAATTCGCACAGGAAAATCGGGCCTGCCTGCTCTGTCAAGCATCCGCCTCTCTGCTCGCTGAAAATGCCGTGGGTTTATCGCTCGATGAACTGGACAGCGTAATCGAAACCGTGAAATCAATCTTGCAAAATGGCGTTGAAACAGCGGATAGCCCCTGGGAAAAGCTCAGCTACTTTGTGCCGGTCAAAGACCACAAAAGCCGGCATATCTGCGTTTTACTCCCCTTTAATGCCCTCAAAAAAATCCTGACGAACAAGGAAGAATAAAAATGGACCACAAAGTCATGATTACGGCCAAACAGAAAACCATTCCCTCACCCTGCACTGGGGTTTGCACCATGGATCTGAAGAACGAATATTGCATCGGCTGCTATCGGTCCCGTATGGAAATTGGCGGTTGGATGCATATGGACGACGCGGAAAAAATATCGGTCATCAAACAGGCTCGCACCCGGCGCAAAGACGCTACAGGTAAATAAGAAAAATAACACCCGCCATAAACTTGCCTTTATTTCGCCTTCATTGTTGCAAAGTTAGAGTGCATCGTGAAATTCTCACATCTTCAATGGGGAAACGACGATGTATTTGAAACTTTTAGCTGCTTTGACATTTGCCTTTTTAGGCGTCACCTTTTTAGTCGTTGCGCAAACAACGCCGCAGGCTGTTGCATTTAAAACCGAAGCTACTTATGGCCCCGTTCTACAGGCGCATTGTCCTTCTGACTATATCTTCACTGGATCCCACCTGAAACGGATCTGATTTAGCCCCCTCGGCCAAAATCTATAATCACCATCCATCAAATGAATAACTTTTGGTGATACATCACCTTTGCGTGATTTAGATCACATACATTTGAAATCCTCCCCCTATTATGCCCAATCGATATATATCAATTCAATATATCAAGATTTGTGGGCGCATTTTCCACACATATATAAAAATTTGGATTTACGATGGACGTTCGGACGCTGTGTCTTGGCATTCTCACTTTTGGGGATGCAACAGGCTATGAGATCAAGAAAGCTTTTCAGGAGCGCTTGAGCCTACTTTATGACGCGAGTTTCGGCTCTATCTATCCGGCCTTGAACAAATTGATGGAACAGGGCCTTGTTTCCTGCCGCGAGGAAAGTCAGGATCACCGGCCCGACAAAAAAGTCTATACCATCACAGGTGATGGACGATTGACGTTTATTAAACAACTGCAAGGGCAACCCGCAGCGGACAAGTTCCGTTCAGAAGCGTTGGCAACATTAATGTTCGCGCATCTGTTGCCCGCAAACCATGTTTCAACGCTTCTTGAAAATTATATTCAGATCTACAAGCAGGATATTGATCTCCTTTCAGGTGATTGTGCTATGAAATCCTCGCTTTCAGAGAAATTTCTATGTGGCTTTGGCATCGCTGTACGAACTGCCGCTATCGAATATATGGAAGACAACAAACACTTACTTGAAGCGGCGGCTTTGTTGAAGGACACAGCTGCCGAGTAACATTTACGCGTACCAGTATATTTATCGACTCTAGGGGAAGAGGTGAAAAGGTGAACCGTTCAGTAATTATTGCAACAATCATCGCTGTCGGGGTGACGGGATGGATTGTATCCGGGCAATTTAGCTCTTCAGACGCAAACGCACCTGTGGCAGACACAGACACTCTTCCCGCAACCGACAAAAACTCAGAAATCGCTGAAGCCCTTCAACCCAAATCACGGGAACTGGTCCAGGTTGAAGTCGCCATGTCCATTGGTGAGCAGCACGCACAGAATTTTGTGGTGCGCGGCACGACCGAGGCCTTTCGCACCGTTGAGATTAAAGCCGAAACACCCGGTCGCGTCTCCGAAGTTCTGGTGGAACGCGGCGACCGCGTTAAAAAAGGCGACGTCCTGTTAAGGTTCGCCATCAAGGACCGTAAAGCCCAGCTGTCCGAAGCCGAAGCCCTCGTCCGCCAACGTCAAATTGAATATGACGCGGCAAAATCCCTGAATAAAAAAGGGTTCAGCGCAAAAACCACTTTGGCTGGGACACAAGCACTGCTCGACAGTGCAAAAGCGAAAGCAGAATCCGTTCGCATTCTTCTGGATGACCTGATCATCAAAGCCCCATTTGATGGCATCATTGAAACCCGCGAAGCTGAACTGGGTGAATATATCAAGGACGGCAACACGGTTGCCACGCTGGTCGATGAAAACCCGGTTCTCATTGTCGGGCAGATTTCCGAGCTTTTTGTGAACAAAATCAATATTGGCGATAAAGGCGAGGCTAAACTGGTGACCGGCGAGACGGTCTTTGGAACGGTTCGGTTTATTGGCAAAACTGCGGATCAGGCAACCCGGACATTCCGCGTTGAACTTTTGGTGGAAAATGACGATTACCGCCTGCGCTCTGGTGTAACCGCAGAGACAACCTTTACCTCCGACACGGTTCTCTCGCACTTGATCTCCCCTGCTATCTTTACCCTTAATGAAGCCGGTGTCCTTGGCGTGCGCTCTGTGGATGATCAGAACATTGTTCATTTTCATCCCGTGCAGGTTCTATCGGATTCAAACGCAGGTGCATGGGTTACGGGCCTGCCGGCAGAAATCCGCCTGATCAAAGTGGGGCAAGAGTTTGTTAAGGACGGCGAAAAGGTCCTGCCGCAAACTGAAACAGCCGGAGTACAATAATGAACGCAATTATTGATGCGGCTATCAACCGATCGCGGACCGTCATCTGTACACTGGTCCTGATCCTTGTTGCTGGTTTTACGGCCTATGTGGATATCGCTAAGGAAGCGGATCCAGATATTAACATCCCGATTATTTATGTCTCCATGACCCATGAAGGCATCTCCCCCGAAGACGCTGAACGTCTGCTGGTTCGCCCTATGGAGGTTGAACTGCGCGGCATTGAAGGCGTCAAGGAAATGCGCTCCACTGCAGGAGAAGGTCATGCGTCTGTATTGTTGGAATTTGAAGCGGGTTTTGATTCAGACTCTGCCCTTGATGATGTGCGCGAGAAAGTCGACATCGGTAAAAAGGAATTGCCCGACGAGACCGACGATCCCTCAGTAAATGAAGTCAATGTGGGTCTGTTTCCAGTGTTGGTGGTCACCTTGTCCGGTGATATCCCCATGCGCTCGCTCATTCGCATCGCCAAGGATTTACAGGACGATGTTGAAGGTATTCCCGGCGTTCTGGAAGCCGATATCGGCGGTGACCGCGAAGAAGTACTGGAAGTCATTATCGATCCGGTCAAACTGGAAAGCTATAAAATTTCCAATTCTGAATTGATCAATGCAGTTCAGTTGAACAACAAACTGGTTGCGGCAGGTTCGATGGATACCGGTAAAGGCCGCTTTGCCATCAAGGTCCCGGGATTGTTTGAAACCGCGAAAGACGTTTTCTCAATTCCGCTTAAAGTGAACGGCGATGCCGTCGTAACCTTGGGCGATGTCACGGAAATTCGTAGAACCTTTAAGGATGCTGACAGCTACGCACGGCTAAATGGCAAGCCTGCCGTTGTTCTGGAAATCAAGAAACGTCTGGGCGAAAACATTATCGACACGATCGAAGATGTGAAAGCTCTGGTCGCGGAAGAGCAAAAACTTTGGCCCGAAGGGCTCGAAGTCACCTTCAGTCAGGACAAGTCCAAAGATATCCGGACCATGCTCAAAGACCTGCAAAACAACATTATCAGTGCGATTATTCTGGTGATGATTGTGGTGATCAGCGCCCTTGGCGTTCGCACCGCAGGTTTGGTTGGTCTGTCCATCCCCGGCTCTTTCCTGATCGGTATCCTGTATCTGTATCTGTTTGGGTTCACCATCAATATCGTTGTGCTGTTTGGCCTCATTCTGGCCGTGGGCATGCTGGTGGATGGGGCCATTGTGGTCACGGAATTTGCCGATCGTAAAATGGCCGAAGGCTTTGATAAGGTCGAAGCTTATGGTCTGGCAGCCAAGCGCATGGCCTGGCCGATTATTGCATCGACCGCAACCACGCTTGCCGTGTTTATGCCGCTGCTATTCTGGCCCGGCGTGGTGGGCGAATTCATGAAATTCCTCCCCCTCACCCTGATTACGACCCTCACCGGCTCGTTGTTGATGGCCCTGATCTTTGTGCCAACGCTGGGCTCAGTTTTTGGAAAACCGGGATCGGTCAATTCCAAATCACTGGCGGCCCTTGCGGCGGCGGAAACGGGTGACGTTCGCGATGTGGGTGGCTTTACAGGCCGCTATGTGAAAGGTCTTGCCTTTTGCCTGCGTCATCCCGCTATCATTGTCGGGATTGCTGTATCCGCGCTGATTGGCGTGCAGTATTATTACGCCAACCACGGAAACGGGGTTGAATTTTTCCCCGACGTTGAACCGGAAATGGCACTGGCCTACGTCCATGCCCGCGGTAATATGTCGACACTGGAAAAAGACATCATTGTCAAACAGGTTGAACATGAACTTCTGAAACTGGATGATTTCTCTTCTGTCTATGCCCGCACGGGCAGCGGCGCAGAAGGTCAGGATATTGCTGAAGATGTTATTGGCGTTATCCAGATGGAATTCAAAGACTGGTTTGAACGCCGTCCCGCCGATGTGGTCTTCGAAGATATTCGGGCCATGACCAAACATATCGCCGGAATCACCGTTGAAACCCGTGAGCCCGATTCAGGACCCCCTACGGGTAAGCATGTCCAGATTGAACTCTCCAGCCGGTTCCCGGAAAAATTAGCCCCGGAAGTGGCCAAGATCCGCAAGCATCTGGAAGAGAACGTGGATGATCTGATCGATCTGGAAGACAGTCGCTCAATTCCCGGTATTGAATGGGAAATTGTGGTTGATCGCACCCAGGCCGGTATCTACGGCGCAGATGTGACCACCGTGGGTAAAACCATTCAGCTGGTGACCAATGGGATTAAAGCCCATGAATATCGCCCGGCTGAGGTCGATGATGAAGTGGAAATTCGGGTTCGCTATCCAGAAAGCTATCGCAGTCTGGATCAACTCGACAATCTTCGCGTCAGCACCCAACAAGGCATGATCCCTATTTCCAACTTTGCCGTTCGCAGCCCCCAGCAAAAAGTGGGAACCATCAAACGGGTTGATAGCCGCCGCGTTATGACGATCAAGGCGAATGTCAAACCGGGTGTACTGGTTGATAGCAAAGTTCAGGAAATCAACAACTGGATGCTTGAAAAGGCCAATCTGGATCCAGATGTTTCCTTCCGCTTTAAAGGGGAGGACGAAGAACAGAAAAAAGCGCAGGAGTTTTTGGGTAAAGCCTTCGGGGTTGCTCTATTTATGATGGCAATCATTCTGGTGACCCAGTTTAACAGCTTCTATCATGCGTTTTTGATCCTCTCTGCTGTGATCATGTCCACCATTGGGGTCTTTGTCGGCCTGATTATTACCGGCCAGCCTTTTGGCATCGTGATGACCGGTGTTGGGGTGATCTCGCTTGCGGGGATCGTGGTGAACAACAACATTGTTCTTATCGATACCTTTGCCCATCTTCGAAAACAGGGCATGGACGCCATGGAGGCTATTCTTCGGACCGGTGCGCAGCGTCTGCGCCCCGTGATGCTGACAACAGTCACAACGATCTTTGGCTTGCTGCCCATGGCCATGCAGGTGAACATTGACTTCATCAGCCGTGAAGTCCAGATGGGCGCCCCCTCTTCTCAGTGGTGGGTTCAGCTGTCAACGGCTGTTGCCTTCGGTCTGACCTTCGCAACGGCGCTGACCCTGATCGTCACGCCAGCCCTGTTGATGATCGGGGCAAATGTGGGGAACTTCTTTGAACGCCGCAAGGCGCGCAAGAAACAGCGCAAGGCAAAGATATCCGTAACAACGCCAGGGACGCACCCGGCAGAATAAAACAAAAGGCGGTCAAATACTGACCGCCTTTTTTATGATCTGGATCTGCACCAACGCCAAGTCACCTAGACATCGGAGCACTGAAAAAGCCGCGTCCTATTCCTTGGCGGTGCTTTCTGTACCTTTAGGCTGCTGTTTTT
This sequence comes from Sneathiella sp., assembly GCA_034669685.1. GTDB lineage: Bacteria > Pseudomonadota > Alphaproteobacteria > Sneathiellales > Sneathiellaceae > Sneathiella. The sequence continues at coordinate 401,939 of JAXMOU010000001.1, read as the reverse complement.
TTTCAGCGGCCATCTTTTCCATATCGTTTTTCTGCACTTCCTCCGCTGCCAGTTTACGGTGCGTCAGGATCGCAAATGGAATTGTCGCAAGATAAGCAAGGGCAATAAAAGACAGCATTTGCCACGGATAACTGGCCATCGCTGCGGCAACACCGCCCACAACCAGCAACATGCCAATAATATATTTGCGCGGTACGCGGACCCGTTTAATGGAAAAAGTTGGAATACGGCTGGCCATTAAAAAGGCCATGAACAGTAACCAGCAGGAATTTAGGATGGCTGATTTGAAAATCTCTGCATCCGTATAAAAACTGACAACCATGAACAGCAAGGAAATAGACGCGCCCGCAGGGGCAGCAATCCCGGTGAAATACCGACCTTCCCACGCAGGAACATCATCATCCAGCATTGCGTTGAACCGCGCAAGACGCAGGCCGCAGGACACCGTAAAGATCAGCGCGACAATCCATCCCAGATCGCCCATCCCGGTATTCAGTGTCCAAAGATACAGCACAAGACCGGGGGCAACCCCAAAGCTCACAAAATCAGACAGAGAATCCAGCTCAGCACCAAACTTGGAACTTCCTTTAAGCAGTCGGGCCATACGACCGTCCAGCCCATCCAGAATACCCGCTATCAAAATCGCGCTGACGGCCAGTTCCCATTTACTTTCAAGGGCAAACCGAACCGACGTCAATCCGGCGCAAAGTGCCAGTGTCGTTAACATATTCGGGATCAGCGAATTAATCGGCAATCCCTTAAACTTGCCTCGAGCCAAGGGCATTAGCGAACCTCCACTGAGACGCCTAGTTTATTCTCAGCGTTAAGATCCGCAATTACGGTCTCACCGCCTGTCATGGATTGTCCAACGCCAACCAGTGGCTCAATTCCATCTGGCAGATATATATCTGTGCGGCTACCAAAGCGGATCAGGCCAAAGCGCTCGCCCGTGCGAACTTCCTGTCCATCAACCAGATCGCAAACAATCCGGCGGGCAACAAGGCCGGCAATCTGCACAAACACAAGATCGCGGCCATCTTCAGTTTTCAAATGAACCGCATGACGCTCATTTTCCTCAGATGCTTTGTCCAAGGCCGCGTTCAGGAATTTACCTGGACGGTACACTTGCTTAACAACCGTTCCGGCCAGCGGCACCCGGTTCACATGCACATTAAACACATTCAGAAAAACACTGATCCGCAGCATGGGATCATTGCCAAGGCCCAGCTCCTGCGGTGGAACGGCCCGTTCAATCATCTGAACGACGCCATCAGCAGGGCTCACCATCAATCCCTCACGTGTTGGGACAAAACGGTCTGGATCGCGGAAGAAATATACACACCACAAAGTGAGTATGACGCCAACGCATCCTAGAAAAGCACCCGTAAACAAAAACAGCAGCAGGGTAACAACGGCGAAAATCGCGATAAACCGGTAGCCTTCTTTGTTAATCGGTACCAGGACTGATTTTAGTGTATCCATTTTTCTCGTCTCTCAATCCGTGTTGGGGTTATAACTTAGCCCTATAGCCCATGCAGCTCATAAAAAGAACCATAAAGATATCCAAGGGTATAATTTAACCTACTCTTGTGCCTGCAGCAATTTTTCCTGATAGCTTTCAACTTCCTGCTGCCGCTCCCACATCTCTGCATATTGGCCTTTTTCCTCCAATAACAACTGATGGGTGCCACGCTCCACGATTTTCCCGCTATCAAGCACCAGTATTTCATCCGCATCGACAACTGTCGATAACCGATGGGCAATCACCAGCGTTGTCCGGTCTTTTGAGACTTCGCGAAGGCTTTCCTGAATATCCCGTTCAGTGCGGGTATCTAGCGCCGACGTGGCCTCATCAAACAGCAAAATTCGGGGCTGCTTTAAAATTGTTCGGGCAATCGCCACGCGCTGTTTCTCGCCGCCCGATAATTTCAGACCGCGCTCACCCACTTTGGTTTGAAATCCATCTGGCAGTTTCTCAATAAAACTGTCGATGCTGGCCATACGGGCGGCATCTCGAACGTCTTCGCTACTCGCGTCGGGGCGGCCATAGGCGATATTATATTCGATAGTATCGTTAAACAGAACCGTGTCCTGCGGTACGATTCCAATGGATTTTCGCAACGATGATTGCTTTAAATCCCGAATATCCGTGCCATCAATTGTCACAGAACCGCTATTCACATCATAAAAGCGGAACAGAATACGGGAAATGGTGGATTTACCGGCGCCCGATGGTCCCACAATGGCAACCTTCTGACCTGCCTTTACCTTAAAGCTCACATCATGCAGGATCTGGCGGTTTTCTTCATACCCAAAATTCACATTGGAAAATTCGATTTCCCCTTCGCCTGAAGGCAGCTCGACCGCATTGGCGTGATCTTCAATCTCCTGATTAACATCCAGCAATTCGAACATTTTTTCCATATCAACCAGGCTCTGCTTGATTTCGCGGTATACAAACCCCAGAAAATTAAGCGGTTGAACCAACAGCATAAGAAAGGCATGGGCCGCGACGAAATCGCCTACCGTCATTTGCCCCCTTGCCACTTCATTTATGGAAATGACCATCACAGACACCAGCCCAAACGCGATAATAAAACCCTGCCCGATGTTTAAATAAGCCAGCGTTGTCTGGCTTTTCACGGCTGCTTTTTCGTATCCGGCAATCGCTTTATCAAACCGGCCACTTTCATGGGCTTCATTGCCAAAATATTTGACCGTTTCAAAATTGAGCAGACTGTCAATGGCCTTGGTATTAGCTTCACTGTCTTTCTCGTTCATGGTTCGGCGATATTTCAGGCGCCACTCCGTCACAACCAAAGTGAAAGTCACATATCCAACAAGCGTTACCGCCGTGACCAGTGACATCATGAACCCGTATTCGACCCACATAATACCGCTGATAAATACGATTTTCAATAAAGTCGGCATAATATTGAACAGCATAAACCGCAGCAGGAAGTCGATCCCTTTGGTCCCGCGCTCAATTACCCGGCTCAGGCCACCTGTTTGGCGATCCAGATGAAACCGCAATGACAGGCGGTGTAAATGCTTGAATGTCTTCAGCGCAACCTGACGAATGGCGTTCTGACCCACCTTGGCAAAAATCGCATCGCGAAGCTCACCCAGCACCTGTTGAAACAGCCGCGCCGCGCCGTATGCAAGCGCAAGTGCGACCGGAACGAATGCCCATAGTTCAATATTCTTGTTATTATCAGTCAGATAATCCACCAGATACTTCAAAATATAGGGGGAATAAATCAATGACATTTCCGCCGCGACAAGACAAATAACGGCAATGACAATGCGAACCTTCAGATCCGGCCTGTCTTTAGCCCAAATATATTGAAACAAGGTCAGGGCTGTCGAAAAATGACTTCTTTTCTCGCTTTGACGGTGGCTGTCGAAACTTTGGGGGGACATACAGGCATCCTGAAGGTTATCTGATAATATGAGTCAATTTTAAAAAGGCTGATTACCTATTTATTAACGAATTACGCATCATACTATGCCCTGAATTTGGCAAACACACCACCAGAAGTATGTCACAAAATGTCCAGTAATATCAAAGCATCGGAAAAAAGTGGAAGTTTCCAGGATCTCCTCGCTGAAGGCAGTGAAAAACTGGTTTGGGCAACCCCAAAAGCACCGCTTTCATTCCGCTTTAGTTGGGAGAAGGTCCAATTCTCTGGAAAACTGAACAAGGTCGGCGAACAGCACCGCTTGTTGTTACTGGGTGATATGGGACCACTTCCCTTTTCCGCAGAAAATCCCGGCTTTCGCGAGCGGCTGCTCAAACTGGTGTCGTGGAAGCCTGCAGAACGGATCAAATTTGTGCTCGAGCCAGAACGCCAACGCATATACATGATGATAGATGATGTGCTGAACGGTGAAATCTCAGGAACCCGTCTGGTGGCTTCTGCCGTCAGATCCCTTTTTCAGGCACACCCTTTTATCCAACTGGCAAAAGAAATCGGCTGGGAGCATCCTGCCGAAGAACCCCGGCTAAAACCCAATATGATATCCCGCGCCGAGATTGAACCCGATCAGAAATTAACCGATTAATTTGTTCCCGTCTGAGACTTCTCTTGCGGCAAGGTGAAAATCTGTCCCGGATAAATCAGGTCCGGATCTTTGATCTGTTTTTCATTGGCCTGATAAATCAGGGTATATTGCGTACCATCTCCATACATACGACGTGCAATGCGCCACAGGCTATTGCCCGGTTGAACTACCGCTTTAATTTCCACGCCGCCTTTGGCCAACATGACATTCTCAACCGCTTCGCGCAGGAAGGGAATTTCAATGCGCGAGACTACATCGCCATCAGCGTTCAATTGATCCACCCGCAACTCATAAGTCCCGGGGGCAATTTCAAGTTCAGGCAGTAACGTCCAGTTTCCATCAACATCGATCTTTCCCGCGCCGATAAACTGATTGCGCAGATAAATGCGAACCGTACTGCCGGGTTTACCGCGCCCGGTCAGCGCAATATTTCCGGTTTCATCATAATCAATACTACCAACCGTAAGATCTTTTGCTGAGGAAACATCGCCAATTGATTCAGGGATTTGTAGCAATTTGCTCACCCGTTTTTCGATTGCCGTTTTCGGAGCGTCATTTTTCGGAGCCAGAACGGCAAGCGCGGGTTTTCGCTCTTCGATGCTTTTATCACAATCAGGGACCTGCATAATCACCAGACGTTCGGTCTCCATGATGTTCTGATCCGGGTTCAAGGCTTTTGCATTAATCTCCTGCGTGCCTGCGCTCAAAGGTTTTGAGGACAGGAACACCCATTCGCCGCGCCGCGAAACGCTGGCCGTACCCAGCTCCTTATCATTGGCATAGATTGTCACTTTAGACGTAGGCTCGGCTCGGCCCGCAACCAGGATACCGCAGTTCTTATCAACCCGAACCAGATCGAAACTGGGCGCCAGCATGGGCAAAACGCCAGCGGCTTTCATTTCTTCATTTGCATTTTTCTTGGTGACAATGATTGGCGCGGACGATGTATCGGCAGGTGCCGTGTCTGCGGCGCTGTTCACGCTGTCCGCTTTGGCAGTATCAGCCGCTGCAGCCGTCTCTTTAGGGGGATTTTCACTGTCCGCAGTCGTGGATGTCGATCCCGCAGGTGAATTTGCCGTCTGCGGTGCTTTATCTGTTGTTTCACTGCTGTCCCAAAACAAAAAGAACAGCCCCAAAGCAACAACTAATATCAGTATAAACCCAACCAGTACCCGCACAGTCACCACTCCCCTAAACCAATTGGCTGCAGTATGTACTTTTGCAGCAAGCGATGCAACCAGCAGGATACAGACCTGATGGCCTGCCTGCTATCGCGATGTTTTATGTACAATTGGGGTCAGCGATTGCAAATATGCGATCATGGCATCCAGATCCGCCTCCGTCATCTTTGATGTTCCATGACGAATAACAGCCGCCATTTCGCCCTGAACATCATCAAAGTTGGGTTTCATGCCAGAGTTAAAAAACTCCTTAAAATCACCGGCACTCCAATCGCCAATCCCTGTTTCTTTATCTGGGGTAATATTGGGAACACGGCCAAGTGCACTGTCAAAACGGTTGCCGGCAAATGCCCGGCTTTTATCCACACCGCCCAGATCATTTCGGGGGGTATGACATTCACCGCAATGGCCCAATGCATTCACTAAATAGGCACCGCGCTGTACGGCTGGATCCGCGCCTTCAGGCGCCAAATTCGTTTCCCCGTCAAAGAACAGGAATTTCCAACCCGCTTGCACCCACCGCCAGGAAAAAGGCGGCGACATATCGTGATCTGGTACTTCATTGGCAACCGGATCCAGTGACTTCAAATAGTTAAATATCAACCGGGCGTCCGCATCCGTCATATTCACATAACTGGTATAGGGAAAGGAGGGAAAATAGTGACTGCCGTCAGGTCTCACCCCGTCTTTAAGGGCCCTTAAAAACTGTGTTTCAGTCCAGGCCCCAATACCGGTTGTCAAATCTGGTGTAATATTCGGCGTATAGAAGGTTCCAAATGGCGTTTTCAGCTCATGCCCCCCGGCAAAGGGCACACTTTCAGGTGCAGCCCCCGTATGGCAGGTTACGCAACCGGCAAGCGCCGTTAAATAGCGTCCTTGATCAAGGGCGGTATCTGCTTCAGATGCGAAACTGACCGCAGGCAGGATCATTGCCCCTCCTGCGATCAGAATTTTACAAACCCATTTTTTCATCAATATCAATTGGTTATCAATGTTCCGGTGCACGGAATGGTTTGTGACAACCTCCGCATGTCTTGCCGGTTGCGCCTAGTGCTGCGCCAATTTTGCCCTGATCGCCTGTCTCAACAGCTGCAACCAGACTTGTGCTCGCGGCTTTAAATTCATCTAGTGCTTTTGTAAAACCGGCTTTATCAGACCAGATTTCGTCTTTGGCACGGGTTTTTGGACCACCTGAACCTTCTGGAAACAGATCCGGCAGCGCGACTGCGATTTCATGAATCCGTTCCGCTTTTGCGTTCAATTCCGGAGAATAAGCCACCTCACCTTTCGCAACACCGGCAATGGCTTTCATATTCATGCCCAGCTCTTTCATCATTGCGATGCGTTTGTCTGCGGTTTCATTTCCTGTGCTCATGGAATGCGCGCTAACCGCTGACAGACCTAAAGCCACCGACAGAACACCCGCCGAAATTGCCACTTTAAACTTGTTTTTCATATAACCTCTCCATGCTCGACATTTTTATGCTGCGTTAGTATTTACGTGTAACTAATTCCCTAAATATTACATAGGCAAATCTTTTGTGATTTCAGCCCCCCCATACCCATGAATTTTATCATGAGCCCGAACAATAACTTTTTTCACTCCCATAGGAATAGAGATTTTCATCGATCGGGTAAACGGTTGTTCATTTTCATGGGGATGCATTAAAACGCGGGTTCCCAGAACATTTCCCGCCTCATCCAGAATATCCCATTTGTCTGCATAATGATCCCATCCCTCGTCATTATGGGCTACGGTTACGGAAAACCGGTACATATCTGCGTCGGTTTTTGTTATTTTAACGTCGATAACATCTGCTTCACCCGCAAAAACAAGACTTGACGGCGCCATCAGGCTCGCGCACATAAATGGGATCAAATATTTCCTGAAGTGATTTTTCAAACCGGTATTCATTCTCATGACAACTATTTCTTCCCTATGCGTATACTGCGGATCCAAAATGCCTGTGGACACCGCCTACTCGGATGCCGCCCGTAAATTGGGCCTGGAGCTGGGACAAAATGGCATCCAGCTTATTTATGGCGGCGGTCACGTGGGCCTGATGGGGATCACAGCAGATGCGACACTTGAAGCTGGAGGACAGGTTATCGGGATTATTCCCGCTCATCTACATGATATTGAGGTCAGTCACGAGAATTTGACTGAACTTCATGTCGTCGACAGCATGCATACCCGAAAAATGATGATGTTTGATCGCGCGGACGCTTTCGTTGTGTTACCTGGCGGTCTCGGCACTTTGGATGAAACATTTGAAATGATCACCTGGCGGCAGCTTCGCCTGCATGACAAACCGATCATCCTTGTTAATTATAAAGATTACTGGAAGCCGTTTCTGGAACTCATCGATCATATGATCGCTGCCGGATTCGTTGAACCAGCCGCAAAAGGCTTTTTCCAGGTTGTTGAGAATTTGGAAGACGTTCTTCCGGCTCTCAAACTCACGCCGGACGCAAAATTTAAAGCTGATACAACTAAAATGTAAGATTTTTACTGTTTTTTGCATCAGAAACTTGCACCAATCTCAGTCGGTGCTATTTTGCCCCCATTAAATAGAAATTTGTAAGGCAAAGAAGGATCTCGAAATGCCAAAGATTCAAGTCGCTAATCCGGTTGTTGAACTGGACGGAGACGAAATGACCCGGATTATCTGGGACTTCATCAAACAGAAACTCATCCTTCCATATTTGGACATTGACCTGAAATACTATGATCTTGGCATGGAATCGCGTGATGCGACCAACGACCAGATCACTATCGATGCCGCAAATGCAATCAAGAAATACGGCGTTGGCGTTAAATGCGCGACAATTACGCCGGATGAAGAGCGGGTTACAGAATTTAACCTCAAAGAAATGTACCGCTCTCCAAACGGAACAATCCGGAACATTCTGGGCGGTACCGTTTTCCGCGAGCCGATCATTTGCGAAAACGTTCCTCGTCTCGTTCCTGGCTGGACTGACCCGATCGTCATTGGCCGTCATGCCTTTGGTGACCAGTACCGCGCCACAGACATGCTGATCCCCGGCCCCGGTAAGCTGACAATGAAATACACACCAGCTGACGGCGGCGAAGAGCAGGAATTCGAAATCTTTGATTTCCCAAGTTCTGGTGTTGCGATGGGCATGTATAACCTGGACGATTCCATCCGTGGATTTGCCCGTGCCTGCATGAACTACGGTCTGGTTCGCGGCTGGCCTGTATATCTGTCGACAAAAAACACCATCCTGAAAAAATACGATGGTCGCTTTAAAGATCTGTTTGAAGAAGTTTTCCAAAATGAATTCAAAGCAGATTTTGATAAAGCCGGCATTACTTACGAACATCGTCTGATCGACGACATGGTCGCTTGCGCCATGAAATGGTCTGGTAAATTCGTTTGGGCCTGTAAAAACTACGATGGTGATGTTCAATCAGATACCGTTGCGCAAGGTTTCGGATCCTTGGGTCTGATGACTTCTGTTCTGATGACACCTGATGGACAAACTGTTGAAGCTGAAGCGGCTCATGGCACGGTTACACGCCATTACCGCGAGCATCAAAAAGGCAACGAAACATCCACCAACCCGATTGCCTCCATCTTTGCGTGGTCACGCGGCTTGTTGCACCGGGCAAAACTGGACAACAATGCAGAACTGAAAACATTCGCAGAAACACTTGAAAAAGTATGTGTTGCGACTGTTGAAAGCGGTCAGATGACGAAAGACCTGGCACTGCTGGTCGGCCCAGATCAATCCTGGCTCACCACAAACCAGTTCCTCGAAGCTCTGGATGCGAACCTGCAAAAAGCACTGGCATAATATCGCCAAGCTCCATAATCTGTAAAAAAGGCCGGTTTTACCGGCCTTTTTTTGTGCATTTTTATCACGAACCAGCGACAACAAACGCCTATATTAAGCGTTAACGATTTTTTAACTTTTCTACACGCCCGCTTTTGGTTTATCATATAACCTAATGTTGCAGTTTGCGTTCTGGGGGAAACCGATGAAATTGACATTTAAATTTCTTATTGCATTCGGGCTATTTTTCAGCCTGACCGCAATCACAAAAGCCGCCCATCTGGACTTTACAGAAATTGCCAGTGATCCTTCCAGCCAGTCCACAGTCGCTTTATCCAATGCCACGCTACAGCACGAAGATCCTGCACATGGCTTCTTGTATCTGCCCGACTTTGGGGACGTAACGCTAGATAGTAATAATGGTAAAGGGTCTATTTGCGCAATGGACAGCTCTCAGTGCCTTGGCAGCATGAGTATTTTATTCAATCAAAACATTCAAAACTTGCACATTGGTTTCGCTGGTGGAGATGATGGAGACGAAGTTTATGTCTCTGGTTGGAAAGATGGCAACCTTACTAATTTCACCAATATCACCACCAATGGCGTGTTTGATTTCTCATTTCTGGGTGTTATTGACAAAATCATTCTATTTAATGACAGCCTCGCCGGTGGTTTCCTCTATCAAGATTTTACATTTGATATAGTGGAAAATGGCGAAGGCGTGATCTCAACCCCACTTCCTGCGGCGCTTCCAATGTTTGGCGCAGCGCTTGGATTGCTTGGCTTTGTTCGCCATCGGCAAAAGCGACGCAAATCAGCGTCTTAATCTGATTTTGGAAAGCAGATGGCTTCAATTTTGTTGCCATCTGTATCTTTGATAAACGCCCCATAGTAGGTCGTCATTGCCGCCTCTCGTGGGCCCGGCTTGCCCTCGTCCGATCCGCCATTTTCTATCGCAATCCCGTGGAAGGCTTCAACTTCGGTGGATGTCCGGCACCGCAAACAGATATGCGCGCCCGAATTATCGGCCCCCATTTTCATTTCAGGCCGGTGATTAAGCCAAAATTCCGGATATTTTTTGCCATATCCAACGGTATTTGGGCGCACCACCAGCTTGTCATAGCCCAACGCTGCCAGCAGCTGATCATAGAATGCCGCAGCCCGTCCCAGATCAGACACAGCTATGGATACATGATCAATCATTCGCAATCCTTATAAAATGGCCTCACGGCGGCGCCATAGCAGCTCATTGGAATAGGCTTTTCCATCGCGTCCAACCTCCGGCTCGGTTTTCAGAAGCAGCTGGTCACCGCGCCAATCGATGGTCCTGATCAGTGGATTGCCAATCCATTCGGGTATGGTTGCCAGCGTCACATCATGGATCACTTCATCCCCCTCAACACGAAATGTACCGGCATAGGACAGGCATTTGGCGGCTTTAGTATCGCTGCGCGGCGCTTCGTCCTTATAATCCGTCCGCATCAGAAAGCCCGACATAATTCCCGCGTCTGTATAAATCAATTGTCCCATGGCATCCTCTTCCATGGGAAATTTATAAAATTCGCCATCGCAAAAGACGCGCCAGTCTTTCAATTCCCAAGTGCCAAGAAGATCTTTTTCTGTCGTCATGCCCATTTTCCTGTTTTTATTATTTTTATCATCTTACGGTTGGCAGAGGACTGTAGGCAACAAAAAAGCCGACAGTCTCCTGCCGGCTTTTCAAATTCAATAAAATATACCGTTCTCAGGCTTCATCCTCATCAATCGGATTGCCTTGCAGAACTTCACTCAAAATCCCGGCATTTTCCCGAATTTTGCGTTCAATTTCGGACGTCATCTCCGGATTTTCCTTAAGGAAGGTTTTCGCCTGCTCCCGGCCCTGACCAATGCGCTGACTGTCATAAGAATACCAGGAACCGGATTTCTCAACAATTTCGGCCTTAACCCCCAGATCGAGGATCTCACCCATTTTGGAGACCCCTTCCCCGTACATGATATCAAATTCGACAACTTTAAACGGTGGGGCAACCTTGTTTTTCACAACCTTGACCCGGGTTTGGTTACCTACAATATCCTCTTTATTCTTCACCTGACCAATCCGGCGAATATCCAGACGAACAGAAGCGTAGAATTTTAGTGCATTACCGCCAGTGGTGGTTTCCGGGCTGCCAAACATCACGCCGATTTTCATCCGGATCTGGTTGATGAAAATCACCATACAGTTTGTCCGTGAAATGGAACCGGTCAATTTGCGCAGCGCCTGACTCATCAAACGGGCCTGCAAACCGACATGGGTATCGCCCATTTCGCCTTCCAGCTCGGCTTGCGGCACAAGCGCGGCCACACTGTCGATTACCAGAACATCCACTGCACCAGAGCGCACCAGCGTATCGGCAATTTCCAAAGACTGCTCGCCTGTATCAGGTTGCGAGATCAGCAATTCATCAATATCCACACCCAGCTTGCGGGCATAAACAGGATCAAGTGCGTGTTCCGCATCCACAAAAGCACAGGTGCCGCCCGCTTTCTGGGCTTCCGCGACCACATGCAGGGCCAGCGTTGTTTTACCGGAACTCTCCGGGCCATAAATTTCAACAATCCGGCCTTTGGGAAGTCCCCCAATGCCAAGAGCAATATCCAGTCCAAGGGATCCTGTAGAGATCGACGCGATATCCAGGGCTTCCTGTTGGCCGAGTTTCATGACGGAACCTTTACCGAAGGCCCGTTCAATCTGGCCCATCGCCGCCTCTAACGCTTTTTTCTTATCCATGCCACCTGCTTCAACGAGTTTAAGTGCTGATTGTACCATTCTGATCCCCTCTTATTTCATAGGACTGCCTCGGATGCAACGCCCTCAATGTACATGTTTTGTTCCCCTTAACAAGAACTTTTTAACATATTGGCGCAATTAACCTATTTAGAACTGTTCTTTTTATGTTCTCAATACAAAATCTTGGTTAAATTATAGGATTATTTTAAGGCCCTTGGGAATCAACCTGTGAAATAGAGGCGCCCGCCATGGGACGGCCTCATATAAGGACCAACGAAAGCCCGCATTCAAACGTGGATTAAAATAACGCCTCTATCTGGCGCGTTTCATCACAACGGGGTTGGACTCACCAATCCACGGCCGTCCTGTATCATCTACCGCGACTGGACGGGCAGTCACATTATTGATCCGGTCAAAACTTTTGTTTGCCCCATTCCACTTAAACAGCCTTCCAATTTGATCAGTGATATAGACTGTTCCGTTGGCTCCGACACTAATACGCGACGCAAATTGCCCTGATACGGGCCGCCGCTCAAAACGCCGCCCGGTCCATTGCATAACTTCATTCTCTGTGTTGATGATCCATACATCCTGTCCCGGACCGACCCCCGCCCCCGCAACCTGGCTGTAATTACTAAACCGCCGAAACTGATTGGTATTAGGGGCTTTCTGGTAAAGATACTGTTTTCCACCCGAAAAAGTGAAGATCGCATAAATCGTGTCATCCGGTGCCGCTGTCACACCGGCATTTTCACCGCCTGGAACCGTGAATTCCTGATAAGTGTTGTTGCTCTCCCGGTAGAGTCCATTCATGAACCCCTGCGCATCGTTAATAAAGGCCCAGAGCGCTCCGTTGGATTCCACTGTAAAATCCTCCATTCGCAACCCAAAGCTACCAAGTTGAGTGGGAAAAAATTTAAAGGATTTACTGGCCTCATCAAATTTGGTGAAACTGCCGCTGTAATTATAGGCGTAAATGTGACCATCATTTCCCGCATCCATGTAGAGCGTGTCGAACATATCCAGATCCCCCCGACCAAGGGTTTCAAAGCGCATATTCTTGGTGAACGTAAATCCATCCATCTGATTGGAGACTGGTGTATCTGTGGCCCCTGTTCCAACGGTATCCTCGCCCGTTGCGGCCGCGGTCGCTCGGTCCTCCGCCTCTCCCCGCTCAAAGAAACGCGAGGATAGCGCTATATCATCTGCTGTTGTAACCCAAGGAAACCCGTTTGGCCCCGAAGCCACATCATGAACGGACAATCCCAAAGTCGGCACAACGACAAACCGGTCGCTTTTTTCATCTAACCGCATCAATCGATCCGAAGTGGATACAATCCAGACACGCCCATCTGGACCGATCGAAATGCTAATTGCTTTCTGACCCAACGGTTTACAGGGGGTAACATCACAGCGCTGCACCAGCTGATCGCTTCTAATCGTCCACGGGTGCCCTTCTGGATCAACCGCGACCAGCAATCCATTGCCATTGGTGCGGACAAACCGCTCATCTGCCGCGACAAAACGGAAAAGATCGCCCGATGAGTTGGCAATAATGATACTTCCATCGCCGCCGATCGCAATATCCGAGGCCGCCGCCCCCAAAATCTGACGCCACGTCCGCCCATCATGACGAAAAACCCGACCCAGCACTGAAATCCCCCACGGATTTCCCTCAGGATCAACTGCAATTCGAACCAGTGAACCGGGAAACTCTTCAAAATCACGCCGATGATTAGACCAGCGTAAGATATCGCCTGACTTTTCCAATCCAAAAACACTGCCATCCTTGCCAATGGCCAGCAACGATGCCTGTTTACGCGTATTTACAAACTTAAAATCATCAGGGCCGGAAATCGTTGCCGGATCGATCGACGCGGCGGCTGTTTGCGGATTATTACTTTTTGTCTCCGGGACTGTTGGCTCCGCACTTAAAGGGGGAGCCACTATTTGGGGAGCCTTGCTCTGCGAGACCGTTAGCAAGGAGGCTTGTCTGACAGGGGCAAAGATCGTTGGGGCCTTAATGCCTTTTGCCTTACCGCCCTCTTCTTCTTCCTCTTCCTGAACTTCCGCCTTCAATTTTTGGTTCGTATAAATCTCGCCGCCCCGATTAACCGCCCAAAGCCCACCGGTCGGTGTGATCGCCACCGTCACAATAGACCCGACCCCCGGTACCAGATCCCAAGAGCGGTTCTGCATATTGAGACGACGAATGTCGCCCTCAGGCGTCGCAATGACAACGGCGCCAATGGGACCGGCGGCCAGATCAAACGCCCGCCCCCCAAAAGGAGTCCACTCATTACCATCGTATACAAATACGCTGCGATCTGGCCGCACAGCCCACAGCGATTGGTCAGCCGCAATGTCAATGCGAACTGCTTTTCCCGGTATCGGGCGCCATTCACTTCGCAAGGCATACCACTTCCAAAGCGTATGATCCGTCTTGGCTATGTACACATTGCCGCGGGTGTCCGCCGCAACATCCAGAACATTGGCTGCCTTCTGTTCCCACCACAAGCCATTGTATCGATGAACGCCGCCGTCTTTATCCACTGCCCAAGGGCGATTTCCTTCTGCCGCAGATATTCGCACAAACCGGCCCGCCATGGACCGCCAGCGTAACTCGCTCGGATCCCAACGCCAAAGCGCCCCGCCTTGATCCAGAGCGTATATCTGCTCCTCTTCATTAATGGCGATATCGATGGCACGACCGGGAATGGTTACCCATTCCGCGGCCGTACCTTCTTCTGATTGAGCGTAAGCGTTCTGAACAAGAACCACCGCCACAATCAAAACTGCAAATGAAAACCGGGTTACGAAAGTCGCTAGAGAGTTAATCAAAAACTGTGCCCTTGCAGTGAATAAAACTGGGATCTGGCCTTACTCGACCAATATCCGCTTTTGCAGCATGGAAATATTCTGCTGAACAGTCGCATCCTGCTGCCAGGAAACCACGTCTACATCTCCCGTACGGAACTCTTCAAAGAATGCCTGCCCCTGCAAACTTTTCATAATATCGTTAAAGGCTGGACGGGGGGAGAACCAATCCTTATGGCGCTGCTCCAACCGTTCGATCTTCTTCTCAAGCGGTGTAAGCTTGTCTAATGTCTCTTGACGCCCCTTTTCATTCTGACGCGCGTAATGCGGCCGACGTGGCGTGAGCAAGATCAAAACCGAGCGTTCAAACTCCCTCTCTGTCCGTTGAGAGAACAGCATATTCAGCCCGGGAATATCCATGAGAACCGGGACCCCATCCGCTGACTTGGAGGTTTCCCGCTCGCTCAGGCCGCCCAAAATAAGCGTCTCATCGAACTTCATGGTCACAGTCGAATTCACATTGGTCTTGGTGGTATCCAACCGAAATTCAAACACAACTGAATTCGAAGGGTCTGTCAGGAAGGTCCGCTCTGCAACCACATGCAGCCGGATCATATCATCGGGTAAAATTTCCGGCGTGATGGCCAGTTTAACACCCACTTCTTTTTGAACCGACACACTGTCACCATTTCCGCCAGAAACCGCTGCCGCTAGAATCTCAGTACCTGAGAAAAATTCTGAAGTCTGACCGGTCTGTGCAACCAGACTCGGTTTCGCCAAAACTTTGTTACTGGCATCCGCTGAATTGGCAATATTCAAAGAATAATTCACCGCCGGAATGGAAATGAGCTGGGTGATACTCTGTGTATTCTGCGCAAGCCCTGTATTGAGACTGTCTTTAATACGCGTTGCCCCAAAACTGAAACCCGCCTGCCCGGAAAGGCTGTCGCCAAACTGCAACTGAAGCCCATTTAACAAGTTCACCCCGCGGCTGTTACGCACATCTTCCTGCGTTCCAATCAACACCACATCCACAACAACCATGGAAGGATCGTTAAACTGATCCGCCCCTTGAGCCGATTGCATATTGCCGCCCTGATCATAAGGTTGTGTCCCATAAGGCGAACTGTTCTGACTACCGTAAGCGCTTCCACCATATGCAGAGCTGCCACTGCCATACGGTGAACTACTGCCATATCCGCCAGAGCTACTAGATGAACTGCCATAAGGGTTACTGTTATATTGCGCTTTTAGAACCTTTGCGTCCGTCGCATAAAATTTGTTCCATCCCTTCATGCGTCGCTCCAGCATCGAAATACTGGTTTTGTCATCAGAGAACAGACGATAGGCATCTGCAAATTCGTTCGCTTTCGCCTGATCATTCATGGCCGATAAGCTCATGCTCATGGCTTTGAGGACATATGGCTTGGTATTCAGGTCTGGATCTATATCCAGAAGCTGCTTCAGCGCAGCCTCTGCCGTGCGCGGGTCACGGGCGTAATAGGAAGACGCAGCCAAGCTGTATAATACAGCCGGATCGTCCGAATAGTGCTGGGCAACGGCGGCGAAATGGGACTGCGCTTTCACAAAATTCCGCTGATCCATGTAAAGATGCGCCAATTGATATTCTGCAGACAGGTTACCGGGATCAAACCGCAGCGCTTGCTGATATCCCTGCTCCGCCAAATTCAATTTACTGGCATCTCCGGCTTTGGACATCAAATGATAGGCAAACCCATTTAAAAACTGCAAATCCGTATTGGTAATGTCCAGTTTTAAGGCCAGATTGATCAGACGCGAAGCCTCATCTAATTCATTGGATTTCATCTTCTCAATGCCAGCTTTTACCAGCTCCTGAACTGCGCTGGTTTTTTGTGTCGCGGCAACCTGAAATGGGCTACTTGCGACATCCTGGCCCGATGTGAGTGATGTTGTGCCGATGGTTTGACAACCTGCCAGCAAAATGACCCCAGTCGATACCGCCGTATTACGCGCAATCTTTTTAAAAGACATGAGTGATGTGTCCGTATGTGGTGTTTAGATGGATTGATAGAGTAAGAAAGAAGGGAAGGTCGAACCCACCCGAAAGTGAGTTCGACGCTTTAATCTATTCCCATTTGGATATTTTTCCGTTCTTGTTGATCCGCCAAAGCTGGGAATAATTCATCGCCACTGTGCGGGTGTCAGTTTTCATGCCAAGCTGCTCCCACTTATTTGTTGTTGGATTGTAACGATAAACACGCCCATCTGATCCAACGACCACGCCTCTACGTTCTTCAAAGGCACTGATTTGCAGCCCCTCACCGTAAAGCTTGGTCCAGCGGCCCTGATCATCTTTGGTCCAGATTTCGTTCGCACTATTGGTAACCCAGGGACGTCCCGAACGATCAACGTCAATAGACGTACCCTTCCCTGTTTCCAGGATCCAACGGCCATTACCATTATTGAAACGATATGGTATGCCTTTATCGTCAAGGATCCAGACAAACTGATCCGCCGCCCCAATTTCAGAAGCTTTCGGTCCATTTATAATTTTGTGCCGCGTCCCATCGTAAGAGAAAATGCGACCTTTTTTATCAATACCCCAGAGGATATTCCCCGCAACCGCAATGCGAACCGCCTGCAGCATACTTGAATTACTACTGACATTTACAAATTTACCCGTCTGCGGATCCAGTTTCTGCACTGGGAAACCATCGGGCATAGGCATATCTTTTAAAATGTAAAGAGCTTGATCTGATCCAATTGCGATGTCCTGAGCCGTATCATTGTAATCGGTCCAGCGTGTTCCTTCGATGGGTTTGTAATTGCCCGAAACCCTGCTTTTCACCGCTGCCCATTGGCTCGGATTTGGTGCAATAGGCTCCTGAGTCATCAAGGCCCAGTTTCCAAGCATTTCGTTCAGACCGACGTCATAGGAAATCATTCGGGACAGCGATACTGGTCGCTTGGCCACTTCCAATGCATCATATACAATGGATTCCTGCTTATCCTGCTCTATCACCATATCTGTCGCAATAGTGCCCAGAATTGCATAAACTGTCAGAATAACAAACGGTCCAGTAGCGGAAGCTGTACCGACACCGACGCCACCGGCGGTGGCACTACTTGCACCCTGGCGCGCCAGTCCTTTGGCAACTTCAACAGCCCCTTCTTTAATTGCTTTCTTAAAGGTAAAAGGCAGGATTTTTTGAATCATCGAAGCGGATGCGTTTGCAAAGGCAACTGAATGACCTTCAAGCAGAGTGATCCCGGCATATGTAGCGGTAATACTCGCAGCTGGTCCCAACTTCATGACATCTCCGACAAGCAGACTCATGTCCGGCGGCGCATAACCGATATTGAACAGACTGGAGAGACTAAACCTGTTTGTGTTCATATCCAGCTTAATCGATACACCCCGTTTCCAGCTATCCCAGGCATTTTTCATTTCTGTGGCACTGAGTTGGCGGGACTGCTGAATATAAATTGAAAAATAATCCAGAAAATCACGTTCGTAAGCCGTTTTGGGGCCATTTTGAATCAAATTGAAAACATGGCTATATACAGCAGCATTCAACGGTATGGAGCGTTCAGGGTTATCCAAAATTAGTTGCCAAGCCTCATTCGCAAATTTCGGATCTGTAATATTTTCCTTTTCAATGTAACTGTTAATGTTTTGGTCAATCAGCTTACGGTTAAGAACCACATCTGCGACTATCTGTGCGCCCCCAGGAATAGCGAATAAACCATTTGGCGTCCGGGGCTTTCCTTCCCATCGCATATCCACATATTCACAAGCATCTGGACCTTTAACATGATAAACGGAACGTCTTGATCCTACTGGGCATTTCCAGCAGCTTCCCCCATCAATGAAGTCAAAATCTTCACCCGCTTTACAGGTTAGGGCCCCATGTTGAATGGCTGGTTTTAGTTCTTCATTTACCATGCAAGCGCGTGAGTGTGAGGCACTCTCCCAAGTGCGAACACCACCGTCTGGGCAGCTGTAGCATTTTCCGTTCGGATCTGTTTCAGACCCCGCCGGACAAACCCTTTTAATGAATTGCGCTGAACGGGCACTTTTAAAAATCATGCCACAGGCATTCCACTCGTTCACTGCCGCTGCTGTACGGCCGTAACCTGCCGGGCATTTCCAGCACTCACCACCATTACGAGGATCAAGAACACTGCCACTGTCACATTTCTGATGATTACCTCTAAATTGGGCAGGACCGAATCTTGGCGGGGCAATTTCACGCGAGCACGCTTTGTCCGTATCTACGGCGAAACCTGTTCGATTAAATCCACTGGGGCAGGAAAAACAGGTCCAGGTTCCAATATCCAGGTGCGAACCATTGGGGCAATCTTTCTTTGCCGGTCCTATTTTTTCAGAACTGACAAAACCACATGGCGGCAGCAATTTACCTGTTCTTAAGTCTACCCCGCCGCATATTGCATTACCCTGATATCCATTTTGTGTCTGATACTTTGCGGCAACCGCTTCTTCGGCAGTCATCACAAATAACAACGAAACTAAAACGGCTATGTACGCGAAGACGTCGCGCCTCAATCGGTTCCAGGAAACGGTCATCCTACATCCCTTAAATTAATCAAATCAGGTATGGATGTCCGATAAAGCGCATATTATGAAATTGCTTAAATGACACCCAATGACCTTCCTTAGAAAATTATCTGTACACAAACAATTCCTGATTAACACTTGGCGACCGATTTTGGCGCGATGTGGATAAGGTCGTCCAATATTGGACAAAACAGACGTCTTGTTCTTATGTTTCAGAGGGGTATTCGCCAAACTCCTGCGCATACTCTTGTGCAAATCGGCCCATATGGGAAAATCCCCACCGCTTTGCAATCGCCGAGATGGTATCTGTTGTCTCTAAAGACCGAAGTTCCCGCCGAACTTCTATCAGGCGGATTTTCGAAATATATCGTTTTGGCGTTACGTCAAAAGCATCTAAAAAACCGCGCTGCAGGGTTCGATAACTACAGCCGGCCACCTCGGTCAAGGTTGACATATCCAGTTTCTCGGACGGATGGGCATGAATATAATCCTGGGCCCGTTTGACATATCGGGGAAGAACGTTTGAGACCTCATACCCGTTCAGACGATCCTGAAGTGTGTTGGAAAGCTGGGTCAGGATTTGCGTTAAAATCAAATCAGACATCTGGGATTTGATCAATTCACCATCCAACTGCATCAGCGGCCCATTTAAGGCCATAGCGGCATATTCAAGGGTTTGCCGGAATAACAGGCCGCCCTTACTTGAAAAATCCGCCGCCGGGTCAAACTCCAAAGGAACGAGGGAGAGCTTTTCACCGCCAAGCTGTCCAGCATAATCTTTCATTTTCTGCTTGGACAGCGCAATCGCAAAGGAATGAAATTTTTCCTGATAAGCGACTGACTTTAAACCGAGATCTCTAATGATGCCTTTCTGCGGCGAATATTCCCATTCCTGACGAAGATGCTTGATCCCGCCGCCACCGGCTGTTGGCACGAACAAAAGCAGCTCATCCTCGTTTTCCCCCTCAGAGAAAATTTCGATGTCCACTTCCCCAAACGTTGCGTGCAGCAAATTCAGATCACCAACCTCTGACATCGCCAGGCGCGTATTAAAACCACTGCGATCCCCTTTAACTTTCATTTTGAAAGGCGTGTATAATTTACCAATCATATCCTCGACTTCTTCAATGTCTGTCGAGTTGAGAATTACATGGTTGGAAAGGTAGCTCATCAGAAGGTAATCTTTACTATAAGTGGCGGGCAAATCCTGCGTATTTCATACCTAAGAATTCATATGAAACAGGAAAAATCAACCATTTTCTTGTTATAAATCAGTATTATAAATATTTTCAATGCTGTCCGGCTCCTTAGCGCCGGATCCATCAACATACCTCCAAAAAACGGTCCAAATGGTTAAGATTATCTTAACGCGGGCACAACCAGCTAAACTCTTAACAAGACCGCGAACACCAGATTGTAGCCAGCCAATAATGCGCCTGGATTTTACGAATCCCTCCTCGGCAATCTAGTGTCCACAAAAAAGCACGGACCTCGAAACAATGATCCCAACATCATCACGGAACACTACTCCTGCTAATTTCCCTCGGTGGCACCTCGATCACCACCGCATCCTCTTCATCCCTTTCCGTAGAAATGGAAATATTTATGACCGACATCTCCACATCTTGCCTGCCCGGGACAGGTTGCTCCAGTTCCTCTTCAACGATTTCGATATTGCCGCTTCGCCGTCCCTCTTTAATCAGCCATTTGACGATTGTATAATCTGACGCATAGGCGCTATCCGTATATTTTCCGATACGCAAACCCCCGGTTTTCCCCAAACAGAATTTCAGGAACCGGCCCTCTTCTGGTGAAAGCGGACTGACCTCCCGAATGCAGGTTAAGGACCAACGTGTTTTACTGTTAATCAGCGCAAGGGGTGAAGATGCCGGAGATAGCTCTAATCCGATAATATTCTTGATCCATTTGACTTTAAACTGATCCCAATCGAACCCGTCAGCCGTGTTTGAGGCTATTCCACCGAATATTGCATAGCCAGAATAGTATCCCGCAGATCCCAGATGATACCATCCATACATCTGCGCAACATATAAGCTGTACCACCCAAAATCAGATCTGAAAATTTCGCCTCTTTCCGGGCTCCAGAACGCGCGTCTTTTATTGAAATCCCGATAGAACAGACCTGTCTTCATCAACATCCCGGACACCCCCGTGCTATCGGCAACCATCTGCCGAAATTCAGGGGTCGCATCTCCGTCTGAACTCCAGGGTTTCGAGCCATAATAATAAGGCAGAAGATATAGATTTCCGAAAATGGACATCAGCGTATATTGAGCGACCAGATACGCAAGATCATTGGCCGCATCGTCCATTTCCAGCAAGGGAAACCCGCTCATGAAACGCTTGAAATAAACGGACGCCACAAACAAGGGAACCTGCCCGCCAATTTTATACACCATGCGTTTCATCAGCATGCGATAGCCGTCAGCGGGTGTAATTTCGCCGCTTTCCATCTGCTCTTCCCACCTGAGGGCCTCAACCGCCGTATAGGCCTTACCAAAGGCAGAGAAAATCGTGACCGTGATCGCAGAATTCAGAAAATCAATGCCAAACCCTGGGGCTATCACAACATCATCAACAGTTGCCGAGCTTGGGAACATATAGGCCAGCACCGGAGCAATTAACAGGCTTTGCAAATAGCCGCCAAATCGAGACCAGCCATTAACGCCGCTATTGCGGTGATATCGATCAAATTCAGCTTTTTCTTCATCGGTTGGCGGGCCGCCCCATTCTTCGGGAATAGTTTGTTTGTTCCGGGCACCGCAGCAACGCCAATTCTCTATACCGGACCATGTCTTGAACCGCTGCCAGGAACTTCTTGGCGCATCTTCACCCGCGCGGCCATCTGGATCAATGAAAGTGATCGGGTTAGAGTTTGCATATTCATAAGGATCTTTTCGCGTATAGGCTGGGTCCGGGCTTAAAAACCGCCGGATCGAAGGATCATAATAGCGCGCGCCCATATAGTATAAACCCGTCTCTGGATCCATATCATGGCTTGCAAAGGTTGGTTCAACATAGTCACGTCCCGCCCAAAGACGTCCCTTTTCTGGCTGACCATAGGGTGCATATGAAAAAGACGCCGTTCTGCGGCCCTGATCATTTGTCACCGCATACACACTGCCGCGTATATCCGCGTGATAATATTTCACCTGATCAAGTTTAAGATTTTCATTTTTATTGATGAAGACAGCCTGTGCCGTCGGGGTAATATTCAGGCACAGAAAAGAAATCAGTACCAATAAGGAAACTGCATTTTTCGAGCTAGCCAAATTGGAAATAGATTGAAAGCTGGCCCCGGATTTCTTCTGCCCCCGCGGCATAGCCACATAAACGAACAGGCCAAATGCAACCAAGGCGAAATAGGTTCTGTAATCACTGATCACCGCCTGAAAATCTGCGAAAAACTGCGAAAAATATTCAGTCGCGTGCGTGCTCTTTCCAGGAAAGATAACCGCTAAATCAGCATCTTTAACTTCGGTTGTGAATGACGCCATACGTCCCTGTTGATCCCACACATGCCGGGTCTCCTGCATGCGGCCATCCTTCAGGATAGTGAACTCGTAAAACGGGCTGATAAAATAGGTCACGTCCCCATTTTCATTTGCCTTCATAATCCTTTGGCCCGTGTGATCATAGGCATAGCGCAGGACCACGTCCTCGCCATCTCCAGAACTGACCGAATGGATTAGATTATTATCTGCATCAAACTTGAATTCTGACCGGCGGTTTCCCGCCTGCGTGGCGACGATATTTCCAAATGGATCCGCTTTATATGACACATCTTTATGTGTTGGGCTCGGCTGAACCCTACTGTCAAAATCATAGTCTAACGGCGCTCCGACGCCTGTTTTATGCGCAGCTCTTAACTGCCCGTTCGGGTGATAGTCATAATCGAATGACTGCGTTAAGACCTCACGGGTGGACGCCTGCATCCGGCGGCTATTGGTCAATAATCCCGTTTTTTCATCAAAGCCGTATTTCAGCGACACCAAGCCGGTCAATTCGTTGTTTTGCGGGGTTTGCGCTGCTTTTATCAAATCAATAGCGCTCAACTTTCCGGTTTGATCCCATCGGAAACGCTCCTGAAGCCCATTGGCCAGTGTTTTGCTGAATAGATGCGCGCCAGAAGCCGCTGTGGAATAGGTGTAACGTGATATCACGTCGCCATCTTCAGCGCCGCTTCCCTTCCGCGCCTTCAGCCATTTGACGGCGGCTAATGATCCTTCATCATAGTTATATTCAACGGCTGATCTATCGGGATATGTCACACTCGCCAGCCGCCCATCTTTAAAAGAAAAGCCGGTTTCAAACCCATAGTAGCCTCCATTTTTAAGCGGAACCAAAACATGCTTGCTTGCGACATGGCCTTCGGCGTCATACGCATATTTCAAAATAAAGCCATTGGGCAGATTAACTTTGGCAATTTGCGATCCCGTCTCCGTGATATAGGAAAATTCGG
Organism: Sneathiella sp.; assembly: GCA_034669685.1. Lineage (GTDB taxonomy): Bacteria > Pseudomonadota > Alphaproteobacteria > Sneathiellales > Sneathiellaceae > Sneathiella. Next base: position 378,264 of record JAXMOU010000001.1, on the reverse strand, counting down.
TCCGCTGGCCGTCTGGTAAAAGCTTGGCTAAAAGCCGCCCCTGCGCGTCATAGGTATATCGAACCTCTCGGCCATTATGACTTTTAGTCTTCAGGCGTCCCTGATCGTCATAGGCGTATGACGTCAGCCCATAGCCTTCCTGCTGCTGACCAAGTATTTTACCCGATCTGTCGAGGAAGAGGAGCTGAGTGCCTCTCTTGGGATCAATGGTCTGCCTCTGAACCCCCTCAAGTGAGTAGGTGAAATTCACTTTCTGTGCAGGTCGCGCACTCTTCGGCTCTGTTTCCTCTTTCTCGATGCTTAGAACCTGCCCAAAACCATCATATGTCTCCACAGATCGCTCTGCCACCGTTGGCATTCCCTCACGGGAAATTGTCACGACTTTGCTTTGCTGGACGCGCTTCTGCGCGTTCATTGTCCAATCCGCCTTTTCGACGACATTTAACCGTTTCGCGCCATTTTCAATCACTTCATAGGAAGACTTGCTTTGAACGGTCCGGCCAAAGGCATCGAGGTCAAAATCCGTTACGGTTTCATTGATCAATTTCTGCCAAACGACTTTTCCATGGGCGGGATCATGCCGAAAACGGGCGACATCTATAATTTCCCCCTGTTGGACCGACATCTCAACGGGATATGTCGCAAACGCCTTTTCATAGGAAAAAATGCTCACCGCTTGCGGTGTTTGAAGCTTGATAATATTCCCATACGCATCCAGCTCCTGCGATCGCACCTCCGCCTCCGCCCAATTTTTATTCAGCGTGGTTTTGACACTCGATCCGATCAGGCGTTGATCGACAATTTTATAAGTCCAATCTCGCTGCATCTTATCTTTTGTCTGAAGGTTCTGAACTTCCTCTTGTGCAATCAAATTGGCAAATACAGTGCTGATAAATCCCTTCTCCATCTCGTCCAGATACACAAATTCAGACTTAAAAGATCCATCATCCTCAGATTTCACCCGTCCTTTTTGATCATATGTTCTGCGGATGGAATGGGGGTTTTCATTTGAATTATCTTGGCTTTTCGTCTGGGCAAGAACCAATGCACCGTCGCTGCCCTTCAGCGCCATATATGAATATTTTATCGATTGGCTCAGATGTCCTTTAACACCATCATTTCCATTTTTGGTCTCTGCCTTATATCGGGATCTCGCTTGAACAATGGTTTCAAGATCGCCTTTTCCATATTCGGTAACTTCGATGAATTTCTCACCCGCGGAATGGCGTGAAACCTTTGAAAATCCGTGAAATTTTCCGTTTCGCATATGGATATTTTCATATGCATAGGTCTCAATGTTCAGCACATTTCCCCGGTCCATCTCGATCACTTTTCGAACCCGTGGCATTTGCTGATTAAAGTCATAGGAAATCTGTGTCACGCCCCCAAGGCTGTTCGTGACTTTAGACATATACAGATTTTGATCAGTGTTATTTTGCGAAATCCACTCGATTTGAATGGGCGGCACACAAACCGGTTTCGAACCTTTGTCAAATCCGCAATTCAGAATGGACTTCACAAATCCCTGCTTTTGATGGGCAAACAGATAGGTCCTGACTTTACGCTGTCCGATATAGCTTGTGATCTGTGAAAACGGGGCCCCACCCGGCTGCCATTGAAACATAATTGAGCGGAGATTTTCTGGAGCTGCATCTTTTTGGCCATACTGGATCCCTGATAATGCCCCCGTCAGATCATCGTAAGAATAAGCAATGAAATTTCCGAAAATATCGGTTGCCCGTGCGACCTTCCACGTTGCGGCCCCCTTTTTATGGCCTGCGATCTTTTGATAGTGCAACGTTTGACCAGACGCTAGGATCTGACTGAATTCACCCCGGATTTGCCGAATTTCCGACTGCGGATTAACCGCAGGGATGTAGACGTCCTGACCCTTAGAATTTTCGCGTTTTACAAGCCGCACCCCGTCCAGACATAACTGACCAACGCCGCATTCTTGAAGCGTGGAGACCCCGTCAATTCCCAAGCCCTGCTTTTTATCAGGATCTAAACTGACGCGAAGATCGGGCGTCATATTATTGACGCCTGGCGCAACAACAATCGGCAGTCTCAGCGCGGCAACACCGCGCCGTTGATCAATATGCACATGACTAACCTCTGCCGCCAAATAGGTATCAGAGGAAGAGCCCGTCTTCATCGGCACTACGGCCCGATCTGCTTGCTTGAACTCTTCAATAGGTTGAGAAGGACTAAGATTTTTTTCAATTTGGAAACTGGGCGCCTCCTGTTTCTCGCGGGCCTCCACGGTCTTGACAGCGCCGCCAAACACACTCAACAAAAAAAGCAAAGTCAAAGAAATAAATGCATGAATTAAATGCGTCACAATCAACCACCTATTGTTTTCATTATTGAAATGTCGATCAATAACGCCGCATAAAATTCATTTGTGATAATCCAAAAATAACTTATCCCGAAATCTACCCAGCAACCGTCTCTTTCGTGAAAAAAGTTCAGCCAAACAACTTTTAGGAGATTTTGATGGCAAAATTTAAGAGAATGCTGCTCGGGTGCGCGGCTTCCTTCATATTATTCGGAAGCGGCTCGTCAGCGCTCGCTGAAGTTACAATTACAAGAGACGATTTGGGCGTACCCGCCATTGAGGCAGATACAGACGCCGCAATGTGGATGGCGCTGGGGTTCGTGCAGGCCCGCGACCGGATCGTTCAGATGGAAATCCTGCGCCAAACCGCTTTTGGTATCTTACCCAAGCTGGAGAAAAATTCATTTACTCAAAAGCTGGACATTGAAAATAATGCGCGGAAAACCCGAAATATCAAAGTCGCCCACAAATATCACAACCTCCGTGAACAGCTGACTTATGAACTAAAAAAAAACCAAAGCAATATAAAGGGATCCAACGCCCTGAATTGTTTTGCCGCAGGGATTAATGTTTTTCGAAATATCGTGTTGTCAATTGACTCTGATATCAGCGCATGCGGCACCAGTTCAAAGGAGCTGATTAAAGCAGAACCTCACAAACTCAGCCAACAGGAACTCGCGAAATTAAAACAGTTCTATCGCGAACTTAAACTTGGCATAACCCCGCCAAACGGGTCCAACACCCCATGGTCCGAGGTTGATGTCGTTGGACTTTTTCACCTGCAAGTGATGGATGAATTTTCCAACCGAAACACGGAAATGAATAACCTTCAAAACCTTGTAGATCTCGCCCGGGTTTACAATGATGGACCAAAGGCCGCGAAGGTATTTAACAGCATGAAATGGGCGCTGGACAAAGAGGCGGCAACAACCATACCTGCGAATATTTCCCTCAAGGCCGAAGCGGATGGGAAGGCAAATGACTATCACCAGAACCTTGTCAGATCTGTAGACATTGCCCGCCATAAATATAATGGCTGCCACGTTTATGATAACGCGAAATTACGCGCGACCCTTAGTGAGAATTTGAAATACGCTTATCACAAAAAAGACGATCTGTTCCCCTATCATGCAAGTAACTGGTGGGTAGTGTCCCAACCAACTACCGCAAATTCGGAAATTCCAACGGCTATATTGTTCAACGGGCCTCAAATTGCGGCCCTTGACCCTGCCCGCACTTATCAGGTTTCGCTGAAAAGCAAACAAGGTTTCCAGTTTGCCGGGAATACCTATCCCGGTACCATTAACTTCTGGCAAGGGTATAATGGTGATCTTGCCTTTGGCCTAACCGCGGGCAACATCGACGTATCGGATGTCTTTTGCGTAGATTTAAAAGCTGACGGTGACGGCTATTACTACCAAACAGATGCAGGCCATAAAAAATATCTGGAACCCTCCATACCCTCCGATGGCAGCGGTAATTTCCTATACCATACAAAAAATACAAACTGGCCTGTCATTGCCATGGAGGAGAACCCGCAATTTCCCCAAAGCTCGAACACTGTCGGTACAGCTTACATCCAGCGACATAACTGGCAAGACCAGACCGTGTTGACCTTTTTTAGCTGGATTGATGCGATGAACGCAGAAAACCTGGATAGCTGGAATGCCCATCTCGACACAGTTGGCGGAAACTTCAATCTGGTGGCCCTCAATAAACAGGGCGTTGCTAAATATCGCCTGACTGGTAGCCTCCCCATCAAGGATGGCATGACAGAACCCCGCCAGGGACAAGATGCAACCACATGGGATTATTACCCCTCCTATGATCCGCGCCTGCCCGCGCCCATGGCACCGGACGATGGTTGGAAAAATCAGGGCACCTATTTCCACGGTCTGTCGCATACTGTCCGAAGTGGCGTCTTTGCCAACTGGAACCAAAAGCCATTTGTCAACATGCCCGATGGGGACCTGGATTATGATTCCTATTTCCGTTTTGATCGCGTAAATCTCATAAAAAATGAGCTTGAAAAACATAAAGACCCATGGACTTTAAAGGACATGCAGGGATTTAACGGCTGGCTTCAACGGGCCGATGTTAATTACTTTGCGTATAAGCCGTTTTTAATAGAGCTGCGAAAAAATCTGCAATCCCACTCGGAAAACCAGAGTGTGAAACCCGCCCTGAATCTGATCATAGATGGCTGGAACGGCCTGCGCGGCAATCCTGTCAATTCGGACCTCGATGCAAATCAGGGGGCCCATTATGGCCATATCCTATTCTATGAATTCATTGACGCCCTTACAGATAAGTTTGCGGCTGTCATTGCAAACAAGGATAAGGCGTTTCAGGCGCACCTTGTGAAAACACTCTTGAAACCAAAACAACCTTATTTCCCAAGGCAATCTGGTCCCATTAAACCCAGACCAACCTTTCTGACAAGTCATGGCATTCACATCAACAGCCGTATTATTTTGAATGCACTTCATTCCAAAATGGCAAAACCCCTTTTATTTGGCATGCAGAATGACGGTTCCTTCAAATATGAATATGACCAGTTCCAAACAGACCTCATCGGCGATAATTGGATCGGCCCCCTGTTGGATAGCTTGAAAATCGCCATTGAGAAAACGAAACAGTATTCGGGGTTTGATCTGAAGGCGTTCAACTCGAATACAAATGCTTATTTCCCGGCAAATATTGCGACCTATTCTGGTTTGTCCAATACAATTGGGGCCAATGACGTTCAAATTGGGTTCAGGAAATCGCCGCTCGCCCCGATCCGGCATTTCAGAAACCGCGGCGCTCTGAACATCGGTGTGGCCTTTACAGAGGGAACCGCCAATGGCGTCAATATTACCCATCCCGGTATTCGCGAATATCGTGGATTTGAAGGTGAGGGTCAGCACTCCAACAACCAAATCCCCTTGTATGAGCGTAATATTTACAGGCCAATGAATTCACTGCAACCCCGCGAAAACGTCGGTCCTGTTCCGGCTAAATTGCGCAGTAAATTATAATTTTCTGTGGATGTGGAAAACGGTCATCTGCTTCTTCTGGAAGCAGGTGACTTTTTATTTTTGTTTAACTGTGTTCAATTTCGGATGCTTTTTCCTGCAGCCATTTCCAAAAGCTTCTAATCACCGGATCATTGGCATTTTCCGGCAATGTCAGAAGATAATATCCCGAACCGGGTGCCAATCGCTTTTCTGACAGCGTAACCAATCGGCCTTCTTTTAGGTCTTTTTGAATAAGACATTGCTTGGCAAGGGCAATTCCCTCTCCGTTTATGGCCGCTTCAATCACCATCCATTGCTGCGAAAATTCACGGTAATTAAGCTCATGTTTCCATGTAATCCCCAATTGGGATAAATAATCCTCCCAGGTTGGATAATCCCGGATCACCTTTGGATGCTGGTCAATCAGAAGGGGAAATCTATCAAGCTTCTGAAGATCCCCCGGCTGCCCGTCCGCCCCCGCAAGATTTGGCGAGGCCACTAGAACCAGCTCATCTTTTAAAACTTCGCGGCACCACATACCCGCCTGTTTGGCGATGCCATAGCGGATCCCCACGTCACCATCTTCGCTGTGGTATTCGCTGACCAGTTCGACCGTTGTCACAGATATATCCACGTCAGGCCACAACATCCTGAACTCGGTAAGGCGGGGCAACAGGAATTTCATGGCAAAAGAGGCCGTCACTGAAATTTCAAAGCCCTTGCGAACCTCGGGTCGGCCCACTCGTTTCGTGGCCAACCGAATGTCGGATAACGCTTCTGAAATCTCTTCGAAATAGACAAGTCCGGCTTCGGTAAAATCCAGACCTCTATTGCCCCGTTTGAAAAGGCGGCATCCAATCCATTTTTCCAACGCATGGACCTGCTGGCTGATAGCGCCAGAGGAAACCCCCAACTCTTGCGCTGCCCGCGTCACATTCAGATAGCGCCCGGCCATTTCAAACGACCGCAGCGCATTCAGCGGTGGAAGCTGCTCCTTCATGCTTTGCCTTTAGTTTTTCTAAACTCAGTTACACTTTTATTACATTCACAATTATGGTTTTCATTCTATTGTAAATATCAAATAACCATAATTTATATTCTAATTAATCAACTGTCGATGGTTTTAATGGCCGCAAATAATATGACTTATTCCAAAAACAACCAGACATTAGCCATACTGGAAAAGCTCATCAGCTTTGATACGACCAGCTATCGGTCAAACCTCGCGCTGATTGACTATATTTCCTCTTACCTGAGCGAATTCGGCATTCAGTCAAAATCAGTTTTTAACGAAGACAAGTCCAAAGCAAACCTGTTTGCGACAATTGGCGGCAGTGATAAACCCGGCATTATTCTGTCAGGCCACACTGATATCGTCCCGGTAGAGGGGCAGAACTGGTCCCGGGATCCGTTTAAGCTGCATATCGCCGATAATAAAGCCTATGGCAGAGGCACTTGCGACATGAAAGGGTTCATCGCCTGCGTCCTTGCGGCTGTCCCTGAAATGACCCGCCGGCAATTCGCCGTGCCCATTCATTTAGCCTTTTCCTATGACGAAGAAGTCGGATGTGTTGGTGTTCGGCATCTCCTTGACTTCATGGCGGCGGAAAATCTGGATGTTGAAGCCTGTATCATTGGCGAACCGTCATCGATGAAGCCGGTCACTGCGCACACGGGTAAGACCGTTTTCAAATGTAAATTTCAGGGAACTGCAATGCATTCCTCTCTGGCCCCTGAAGGGGTAAATGCAATTTCTTACGCGGGTGAAATTATCCATAAAATCAACCAGATATCACAATTAGCTCAGAAAAACAGGATCGAAGACGATCGTTTCAAACACCCCCATCCAACGGTCAATATTGGCCGGATCAGCGGCGGGAAAGCGGTCAATATTGTTGCCGAAAATTGTGAATTTGATGTGGAGTATCGCTACCCGCCGGGATCGGATCCCGATTACTTCAAAACGGTTCTACCGGACCTCATTGAAAATATCGCCCATGATCCCATGAACGCCATCAATTCAAACGCCTCTGCCCATTGTGAACAGGTTGTAAATTACCCGGCCTTTCAAGGGGATTTCAATTCACCCGCCTGCAAACTGGTCCGAAAGCTCACCGGGTCGAATTCTGATCTGGCGGTTAATTATGGGACCGAAGCGGGCCTCTTTCAAAATCAGGGATATTCAAGTGTTGTTTGCGGTCCCGGCGATATTGCTCAGGCCCATCAGCCAGATGAATTCATTGAACTTTCCGAGCTTAAAAAATGTGACCAATTTTTGCGGGCTTTGATGAATGAACTGACCGTTGACAAGGCATATGCATGAGCACCCTGGCCCCCTTTCCCAATAATCTGGCAGAAATTTCCGAATGGATTTCAAGCACGGGGAAAATTACCACGCCAGTAGCGTTGGAGCGGGCCCAAAACGCATTTATTGATACAATTGCCTGCATTCTGGCCGCGGTCAATGAACCGGTTACTGAAAGGGTATTCAGGGGGTTAAGCGGCTCAAGCGGTGGGGTCTGTACAGTTGCGGGCCGGATGGAAACCTTTTCAGCCGAAAATGCGGCTCTGGTGAACGGTACCGCGTCTCATGCACTTGATTTTGATGACAATTTCATTCCAGCCGTCACCCATGCTTCGGCAGTATTGGTCCCTGCCCTGTTGTCACTTGGCGAAGAAATAGGCGCGACCGGCGATCAGTTGCTCGACGCTTATATTGTGGGTCTGGAAATACAGGCATGGCTGGGGTATCACATGATCCCCGCCCATTATGAAACCGGCTGGCACGCGACTTCAACGATTGGGGCAATCGGCGCCGCCACGGCCTGTGTCAGACTGCTGACCCTTGACATCTCGACGATCAGATCCGCCATTAGCCTTGCAACCAGCATGGCCTGCGGATCAAAAATTCAGTTTGGCAGCATGACCAAGCCCCTGCACGCGGGGCTCGCCTCAAGGGCTGGCATAACAGCGGCCAAACTGGCCATTGCGGGCGTGGAGGCGAACCTTAATCCCTTCGATGGTCCTTGGGGTTTCATGGCCCTGTATAAAGGCACGCCAAAACCAGACGATCCCAGAATTGCCAATCTCTCAATTGTCGAACATGGCCTCGCCCAAAAAAGATGGCCCTGTTGTGCCAGTGCCCATCGCACACTTGATGCGGTGTATGACATCATCCGCAAACAGGATCTCGCCCCCGAAGATATCGAAGAAATCAGGACTTTCATTCCAGATTCCAACAAAAAGAATTTGCGGTTTAATACCCCGCTGAACGTCAATGAAGCCCGTTTTTCAATGAATTATGCGGTTGCCGCAATGGTCTTTGGTAAAAGCCTCTCTCTCGATGATTTTACCAGTGCCGCAATCAATCGCCCGGCTGTCAGGGAATTTATGCCGCGGGTTATCATGCAAACCGTTCAGACAGACCCGGTAGAGCATAACAGCATCTGGGATATTCCCGCCCGCACCCTGATCAGACATCACGATGGACGGGTTTTTGAACAGGAAGTTCAGCAACCCGTTGGCACCATAGATGCCCCGTTCTCCCCACAGGATCTGGAAAATAAATTTATGAAATGCGCAGGCCGTTTGTTGTCTGAAGATCACGCAGCAGAACTCTATCGCTGCTTAACCGATTTTCCCACGCAAAACGTTCGGCATATCGCCTCCTTCATGCGCAATGCGGAGGCAAATCAAAACCGAAACCGACACATCCATCACGCGGTTTTGGAAAAACAGGTGGATATCTAACAAAGGAGTGTTATTCATGATTATTCGGAGACTCGTTCTTAAAACAGCCCTTTCCGCCGTTGCCGCGGGAATGCTGATGACATCAAACGGACAGGCAGCGGAAACCTATAAAATTGATGTTTCGCTGGAAACCGGTCCCAACCACATTAGAAATATCAGCATCAAACGCTGGGCTGATCTTCTCAATTCAAAATCTGATGGCCGCCTCAAAATAAATGTTTTTGAAGGCGCGTCAAAATTCAAGGGGTCTGCTGTTCCAACAGCTCTGGCGCAAGGAACTCTGGACATGGGGGTTCCGGGGACTTGGCATTTGACGAAATTCATTCCAGATTTCGGTATTGTGTTTCTGCCCATGTTCTTTGGGCGTGAGCGTCAGGTTTCTTATAAAGTTATGGACGGTGAAATTGGCCGCGAGCTAATTCGGGAAACTGAAGAGAAATTGAATGTTAAAATCCTTGGCCGTTTCATCGATATCGGCAGTGCGATCACCTTTATGAAAACAGATCCCATTAAAGGACCTGCTGATTATCAGGGCAAGCGCATTCGCATTGCCGGCAGTGCAGCCCATGCCCGCCGATATGAGGCCTTGGGTGCCAATGCGGTTAAAGTTTCCTGGCCTGACGTACCACAAGCCCTGCAAACCGGCATGGTTGATGGCGTCATGACTGCTTTTGAATCTGTTCGCAGTGCAAAACTATGGGATTCCGGCCTTAAATATGTTTATGTCGATAACCACGCATTTCACCAATATGTTCCGATGATTAACGGAGATCTTTGGAACAAGTTGCCCAAAGAACTGCAGGGTTTAATGCAGTCAACCTGGGATGATACCGTAGATAATCAGCGTGAATTTACGGCAAAACGTGATAACGATGCGCGTTTGGAAGCGATTAAAAATGGCATTGCAGTAACGGACGCTTCCGCGGCTGATCTGGGGAAAATTCGGGATACTCTAATGCCAATTCAACCAAAAGTCGCCAAAGAATTACGTATTGATCCTTCATTTTCTGAACGTGCACAAGCAGCAATCCAAAAGGCTTCAATGTAAAAAGTGTATCGGGAAACACCTCTTTAGAGCGTGTTTCCCATTTCGTTGAAAGGACTGCTGATGTCAAAAATAATCAATATATTGTCAGCAATTGAACATGGGTTAATCGCCCTCTTCGCTGGTATATCACTCATATTAGCTGTGACAGAAATGTTCATGCGCTACTATTTCGCAAGCTATCTGCCTGACTGGACATCAGAAGTTGTCATTTATTTGATTACAGCATCGGTCATGTTGTCCGGCGGACGACTTGTATCTGAAAACAGACATGTAAACGCAGATTTTTTCCTCAGAATGGTGTCACCGCAGAACCAGCGATATATGGAAATTGGCTTTTGCCTGATCGGCCTGTTTGTCTGCACGGTGATGGTTGGCAAAGGCTACGGGATCGTCGAATTTGCCTACCGGCTGGATGAACGAAGCGACAGCTCTTTGCAATTTCCTGTTTATCTGTATTACGCCTTTGTTCCCATTTCTTTCGGCATCATGTTTCTGCACTACCTCATCCGCCTCGGCAGATATGTCTTTGTCTTCGACCAGAAAACGATGGCGACTATTGAAATAGACCTAGAGAACGCGGATTAACCGCAGGAATTAATGAGGATTTATCATGTTTTTTCCAAGTGTATTTACGGGCTTGTTTGGCTTACTGGCCACCGGAATGCCCATATTCCTTGCCCTGGGTTTTTTGAGCATTCTCCTCTTCTGGCAAGAAGGCATACCGCTCGTGGGGCTGCCACAACTGGTTGTGGACCACATGAATTCAATCACCTTTCTGGCCATTCCGTTTTTTGTAATGGCCGCCACCTTCATGCAAAAAGGCGGGATTGCCAAGGCACTGGTTGATTGTGCCTATGCGTGGGTGGGACATTTCCGCGGCGGGCTTGCCGTTGTCTGCGTGGTTGCCACCGCTATTTTTGCAGCGATCTGCGGCTCCTCAGTTGCGACTGCCATGGCTATGGGCACCATTTTGGTTCCCGCGATGATGGCCAATAAATACGAACGCAAATTCGCAACTGGCATTGTGGGATCGTCTGGCACACTTGGCATTCTGATCCCGCCCAGCATGGCATTTATCGTCTATGCGATTATCGCCGATCAATCTGTCCCAAGATTATTTCTCGCCGGTGTGATCCCCGGCCTGATCCAGGCCACCCTCTTCATTGCATGGAGTGTCTATTACACCAGCAAACATAAATATGAAGTCGGCAAGCGGCCCTCGGGCAAAGAATTTTTAACAACAAACATCAATGCCCTTCCGGCCCTTTCCCTGCCAATTATTGTTCTGGGCGGTATCTATGGCGGCCTTGTCACAGTTACCGAAGCGGCAGCCCTGTCGGCATTGGTCGCCATTTTGATCAGCGTTTTTATCTATAAAGGATGCCCGGTGGGTGAAATTATCCCAACCATGGTGGAATCCATCAAGCGCGCGGGCACGATAATCTTCATTATCATGATGGCTCTGGCGTTCGGGCATTGGATCACTGGGTCAGGCTTCACCCATGCCCTGACCAACATGGTCATTGAATATGACATTTCCGGCTGGCAATTCCTGTTATTCATTAACCTGCTGATGATCTTCCTCGGCATGTTCCTTGAAAATTTCGCGGTGCTGCTGGTTGTGGTCCCTCTGGTGCTTCCCTTATTGCAACCTCTGGGGATTGATCCGATCCATTTCGCTGTTGTGGTGACTGTGAACCTGGAACTGGGGCTGCTCACCCCACCCGTCGGCCTAAATCTTTTTGTTCTGACATCAATCACCAAGGCCCCCATCAAAGAAGTCATACAGGGAACCTTGCCCTTCATTATTCTGATGGTGATCTTCTTGATGCTCGTCACCTATATACCGGAAATCTCTCTCTGGCTGCCAAATCTGGTCTACGGCAACTAGTCCTCACAGGTCCTTCCTGTCGGTCGCGCTCCCCTGTGGGCGCGGCCTTTTTTTTGCGCCCGCACATGCGGATTGGGCGGCATCTCCAGCTCAACTTATATTATCACTTCACCTCACTTACATTACTTTTAGTTGAATTAAATTCCATTTAACACCATATGCGTGCTTTGTATATAGTATTTGAACGGAGTATTTAGTATGCCTAACCAGAACATCATCGTAATCGGCGGCGGTGTCGGCCCAGCGGCAGGAACCTTGCTGCACCGAAAAATCATCGATATGACGAATAATAATGGGACGGATCAGGGACACCCAAATTTAATTCATCTTTCCTTTTCCCAATATATCGCCGATCGAACGAAATATTTAGCCAGCAGCCAAGAGAAAGAGCTCCTCAGTCCCGGCATCACAATGGCGCGTGTGGTTTCAAAAGCCTGTATCGGGCATATTCACAACAACAGTAAATTTGTTATCGGCGTACCCTGCAACACATTTCATGCACGTCCAATCTTCGACGATTTTCGAACGTCCCTGCTCCCCCTCAAGGCCGACAATATCGAAACATTAAACATGATCGAATTGACCGCGACCCACATAAAACAAAAATTTCCGAATAAAGAAATCATCCTGCTATCAACCAGCGGAACAAGGGACACAGGGATCTATGACCAAGATTATAATGGGAAGAAAATAACCATATGCAATGACCGCGAACAAGAGAGGGTCATGGAGGCCATTTACAACTCAGAAACCGGCGTCAAAGGAAAATCGCCAGACTTGGCAAAAGCTGTGGAAACCTTCGAAAATGCAATTGCGAGCATTATAAAACGCAACGGCACTCTCGACCCATCCGACTGTTGCGTGATTATGGGCTGCACTGAAATCCCACTCGCCTATGCAGAGGCTAAACCCAAATACGGTTACTGCCTCGAAAATTTTGACAATTATATTGATCCAATGGATGTGCTCGCCAAAAATATGATTGTTAAGGCTGGCTACCCAATCAAAGAGAGCCAACCTGCCCACAGACTAAAATCCAAATTATAATCGCCAAGGATATTTTAGCGTCTTCGCGGCAAGCAGGGGTTAAACGCCCCTGCTCTATCACGCCTAAGGAGTTAGGTCAGATAAAGCCGTTCACAAAAACCAAGAGTGCAGCAATAATCAATCCCAGCAATAGCACAGCGCTAAAAAATCGGTTTAGCTTTCTGCCACCGCCATACATAATTGCAGGACTCCCCCCGTTCAATTCTCGCTCCAACCGTCTGATTTTGTTCTCTATCAATATCTTTTCGCTGTTTCGGTTTGCACTATGCCCAAAGCTACCGCCTGTCGCCATGCCTTCTATCGTTAGCAATTCCATTTTGAGCTGTAAAATTTCCGACTGAAAATTCTGCTTTTGCTCATTTGATAATTTTCTCATCTTATTCAATCTAGTTGAAAAACCAAATCAGGCAAAGAGCTCCTGTATGTTTTTAAATGCAAGCAGACGATGGTCGCAGCCGTATGCGTCTCTTTCTTCTACTATTTGTACAAAACGCTCATAACTACTCCTTCAAAACTCAAGAGTGCAACAGAAACTCAACTGTGGATAAGAATGAAAAATTTGAATTAATTAAATTTTTTGAGTAGCACAAAACCCACATGTGAACGGCATTTGAAAACGTTTGTTGCAACCGCCTGAGATCCTATACTCAGCCCTGAAGTAGAGCTGCCCAGAAGAGCAGCTCTATCATAGATGATCACGCGGCCTTCTTAAGCTTTCGCACCTTTGTCGCGGCTTCGCTTTCGACAAGGCTTTCATGCAGGCAGGCGATGGTTGCCTCATAGTCCTTTTCCGCGACAACGAACTGTAAATCGACGTTACGGCTCGGCTTTTGCGTTGCGATTAGCGGGATCTCCCGTTTTGCGAGCGCGGCAATGGCTTTTTCAAAGAAATGCCCCGCCTCCAGATTTGATCCAATCGCCGAGACAACAGCCACTTTTCGCGTGCGAACGGTTGCCGATGGATGGGTTTCTTTCAGCTCGTTAATGCAGCGTTTAATCTGCTTAAGCGGTGCTGACACATAATGCGTCAGGGTATTGGCGTTAATATAACGGGCCAATGTCCAAAGTTTGTAGCGCGCAAAGGCTTCATGAACTGGCTTGGATGCGCCGGGCGTTCCCACCATATCCTGATTGTAAATCTCCACCTCATAGACGGCAGAAAGACCGGTGATAATCTCAACCCGGGGCTCCACAGATTTGCCCTCTTCTGAAATAACGGTTCCCGAATGATCCGGCTCAAAAGTATTGAGGATACGCAGCGGAATATTTTGCTGGCGCAGGCCCTTGGCCGCTTTGGGGTGAATGGCTTCCATCCCCATATTGGCCAGTTGATCGGCCACATCATAATTGGTTTGGCCAATGGGGCGAATATTCGCCGCCGGCACAATTTTCGGATCCGCGCTGCTCAAATGAAATTCTTTATGGATAATCGCTTCTTTGGCGTTGGTCAGGCAGGCAATCCGTGAAAAGGTCACCTCGCTATAGCCCCGGCCATATATTCCGGTCAGGCCTTCTTCGCACTGGGCGTATCCGGTGACAATTGGTAACTGATGCTCCAGATCGATCCCCGTAAATGCCTGACTAATGCGGGCGTCCAGCGTATGGGACTGGCTCTCCCGCCATCCTGATAAATCCACGAATACCGCGTTCACACCCCGGCGTTTCAGCAACAACATGGTATTAAAGGCGCTATGGGCTTCACCCAGACTGCTCAGCATTTCGCGAACCGTTGCCAAATGCTCGGGCAATTGAAAATGACCGAACGAGCACAGCCGGTGCAAATCGATCAGGCAGCTTCGAACGCCCTCAATCCGCTCTTCGACAAAGCGATTGGCCAGATCCAGGTCGGCCAGATCGGTTAAGCATTCTTTGTTTTTGTCATGCATGGCAACCGCAACCCGGCTCAATGCATCCCCCCACGCCCATTCATTATCTGAATTGGAATACAGGGCAAATACACCGGGTTCGGACGATTTTTTATGCTCAAGCAGTAAATCCGTCATCCCGCTATAGGCAGAGACCACGAAAATACGGTTATACATCTCGCTCCCCGTGCGATTACCGATCAGGATATTTTCAAACACCCCATCAACCGCATCCATAGAGGTGCCGCCAATTTTATGGACCGTATGTTTTGCCGCTTTTGTAAAAGCAGCCTCTTTAAGCGAAGTTGGTTTTGTCATGGTGACTATTTCTCAAAAGCAAGGAAGTTTATCGCGCCGCAAGCAAGGCCTGAAAGGGCCTCGCTTGCGTTCATTTGCGACAGCTGCATCAAGGTCGAAGATCGAGCCGTTAGGCGATCTCTTTCACATCCGCATCCGCTGGATAAGCGCCCGTCTCGTCATGCACTTCGCGGCCGGTAACCGGTGGGTTAAACACACAGGCCAATTTTAATTCGGTTCGCGCGCGCAGGATATGCTTGTCATGCTGATCAAGGGCATAAACCGTGCCCGGGGCAATCTGATACACTTTACCATCGGCCAGCGTTTCAATCTCGCCCTCACCTGAAATACAATAAACAGACTCCAGATGGTTGCGATACCACATCTCTGTTGTGGTTCCCGCGTAAATGGTCGTGATATGGAACGAGAAACCCATCTCGTCATCTTTCAATAAAAGACGGGTACTTTCCCAGGTTTCGGACGTAACGCGGCGCTCTGATTTTTCGGCAGCCTGAAGGGTACGGACAATCATAATTTTCCTCTTTTTAACTTTAAAATACTATATCTTTAAATGCTTATTCAGCAGCCTGGGCATGGGTTGCGGGCACTTCATTGGCCACCGCATCCTCTAAAATATCCAACCCTTTAATCAGCGTTTCGGTTGGAATATTTAAAGGTGCCAGACATTTGACAACTTCGCCGTCGGCGCCGCTGGTCTCAATGATCAGGCCATTTTCAAAACAGCTTTTGCAAATCCGGCTCGCAACTTCCCCATTTTCAAAGGCAATACCCTGCATCATGCCGCGGCCACGTTTTGTCGCGCTGCCCTTGCCATATTTCAACGTCATATCGCTTAGACGCTCTTCCAGAACCTTGGCGTTTTTATTCACACCGTTCAGGAAATCGTTCGTCTGCCAAAATTCTTTTAAGGCAGCGGCGGCGGTGATGAACGCATGGTTGTTACCGCGAAATGTTCCGTTATGCTCGCCCGGTGACCATTGGTCCAGATCCGGACGGATCAACGTAACGGCAAACGGCAAACCATAACCGGACAGGGATTTAGACAGGGTGACCATGTCTGGCTTGATGCCAGCTTCTTCAAAGCTGAAATAAGCACCGCTTCGACCGCAACCGGCCTGAATATCATCAACAATCAGCAAAATGTCATATTTGCGGCAAACCGCTTCCAGATTTTGCAGCCAGCTTTTACGCGCCGCATTCAAGCCGCCCTCGCCCTGAATGGCCTCTACAATCACAGCGGCTGGATGATCAACACCGCTGCTGCTATCGCCCAAAAGCTTATCCAGATATTCGGTCGTATCAACGCCCTCGCCCAGATATCCATCAAATGGCACGCGAGAGACGCCGCCCATGGTTACCCCGGATGCGCCGCGGTGATGTTCATTGCCTGTCGCCGCCAACGCGCCCAGCGTCACCCCATGAAACCCGTTGGTAAAACTGATTACATTGCTGCGGCCTGTTGTTTTACGGGCCAGCTTAAGGGCAGCCTCAACCGCATTGGCGCCCGTTGGGCCTGTAAACTGAACCCGATACTCCATATCGCGGGGCTTCAAGACAAACTCTTGAAAGTTTGTCAGGAAATCCTTCTTCGCGCTGGTATGCATATCAAGCCCGTGGGCAATTCCATCACCCGCGATATAATCGATAAGGGCTTCTTTTAACACAGGGTGATTATGACCATAATTCAAACTTCCGGCGCCAGCCAGAAAATCGATGTAGGATTTGCCATCCTCCGTGATCAGGTGGGCACCTTGCGCTTTAGCAAATTCAACGGGAAAAGAACGCGCATAGCTTTGGACTTTTGATTCCAATTGGTCAAAAATAGTCATTGTAAACTCTCTATATTTCGAAATGAAAAGGGCAGAAGTCGCGAATTACGCGACCACTTTGAGCAATGCTTCTGCCTTATTATCGAACGGGCCAATGACCCATAAGTGCTCACTTTCCTTGGCATCGTTCAGATGGCGCTTGCGGTCAAAGACCATATAGTTTTGCGCATCTGTCCCCAAACTATCTGCAAGGGAACTGAACAAAGCCTGGGAGGCTTCGTTGCTCGGGGTAATCGTGGTGTGAAGTTCTTCAACCTGCTCGCACGCAGAGCGTGACAGGATGTCAAGGATCATCCGTTTGGCAAGGCCGTGCCCCCGCGCCGCTTCATCCACCGCAACCTGCCAGATAAACAGGCGGGTTGGATCTTCGGGCAAGGTATAGCCCGACACAAACCCCATAACCTCATCATCATTTTTGGCAATTGCCGATGTATGCGAGAAATGGGTGCATTGAAGCAGGTTGCAATAGACTGAATTCTCATCCAGCGGCTGGCAGTTTGAAACCAGCTCATTCACATCTGAGCCATCGGTTGGCTCTGGTCGTTTGATTAAAAAATTGTCTTTTTGATTACTTGTCTGATGGGATCTTATAGTCCGCATTTACTTTTTTTCTCCGTTTTCCTTCGAGACTCGAAATTGTTGGAGAAATTCCTCTAAGTTCAACACAATGTTCGGCGCAAACATATTGAGTATAAAAGTATATTTCAACCCCTAATCTAAATATATTAATTGATAAATCCGCATTATTTTATCTAAGTTATTGATTTTAAATATTGTATTTAATTTTGGAAGCACTCAAATTTACTTTGATAATCAAATATTTTGATAGATAAAATTTTAGCTTTCGAAATTAAGTTGTCTACAGGCCGCAATTTTTGTAAAAATCAGACTATTGTTGATTTCGAAGAGTATGAGCAAAAGGCCCTAAATGGATCGATTGGATGAAACGCTCGTGGCACTGCGCCAGATTATGCGGGCGACAGATTTAAACGGACGCAATCTTGCCCGTGAAACAGGTCTGTCCACATCCCAACTTTTGGCACTGCAGGCTTTGCGCAGTGGCAAAGACATGACCGCGGGCGGTATCGCAAAGGAAGTCAATCTATCCCAGGCCACCGTCAGCACCCTCATTGACCGGCTGGAAGCCCGCGGGCTTGTTAAGCGCGAACGCGGCCAAACCGACAAGCGACAGGTTTTTGTCTACCTCACGGCAGAGGGCGGCAAGCTCGTCACCGACGCCCCTGCCGCACTGCAGGATCGCTTCGCCGCCAGCTTCGACAAGCTGGAAGATTGGGAACAGGGCATGATCGCCGCTGTCATGAACCGGGTTGCGGACATGATGGGTGCCTCAAATATTGATGCAGCCCCCGTTCTGCACGCCGGTGCCATCGACAAAACCCCAACCGAATAGAATAACCCCGTGCGCCGCCTGCCGGGGCGTGCTACCCTTCTCGCCAGGCTTTAGCGGCGGTCTCTGCAATCGGTTTCACCAGATATTCCAGCGGTGTTGTTCCCCCGGTCAGGATAAACACATCGGCGGGCATTCCCGGCAGCAATAGCTCATCCCCTAAAAACCGGGCTTCTTTTTCTGAAATGGCAATCCGCGCCAGAAAATACGGCGCGCCCGTATCCTTATCAATCAAACTATCCGCCGAAACATAGGCAACCGTGCCCTTGATTTTCGGGGTCGTCCGCTGCGAAAAGGCGGTAAACTGCACTTCTGCGTCCATATTCGGATGGATATTGTCAATATCCGTTGTCATCACCCTGGCTTCAACGATCAGATGATCATCTTCGGGCACAATTTCCAGCAAGGTTTGACCGGGCTGCAAGACCCCGCCTTCGGTATGCACCGACAGATCCACGACGGTGCCTTTGGCGGTGGCGCGAATTTCCGTTTGCCCCAGCATAAAGGCCGTCGCATTTAACTTCTCGCTCAGATCCAGAAACTCACTTTCCCGCTGCTGCAATTCTGACACCACGGATTCCGTAAAGCTTTTACGGGTCTGAATAATTTCAAGCTCCGCCTCGCTGATCAGGCGTTTTGTGCGCGCAATTGACGCCACATGCTCGCCCTTCTCTCCCAGCAGGTTCGCCGCTTCACGTTCAAGCGCCAGAACCCGTGTCTTGGGCGCATAACCTTTTTTATGAAGCTCCTGCAACCCCGCCAGTTCATCTTCAATAATCTCGATTTGACGCTGCTTCGACTTGGCTTGCGCTTTTACGCCAATAATTTCCTCGCCCAACTGACCAACCCGCTCGCGGATCATGGCAACCTGCCCATCGAACGACTCCCGCCGCGCCGCGAACAGCTTTTCCTGCCCTTCCAGAATATCTGCCACACTGCCCTGATCACGTTTCGCCAGCAAATCTTCGGGGAACGGCACCTCTGCCAGCAAATCACGTTCTGCGCGCAGCCGCGCGATGGTGGCGCGCACAGTATCCATATTGCTTTGCATGATTTTGTGTGACGCGGCAGCCTGCGTCTCATCCAGTGTCACCAGAACCTCACCGATGGCGACTTTATCGCCGTTTCGAACCCGTAGCTGCTTGACCACCCCGCCCGATAAGGTCTGAACTTTCTTTCGGTTTGTATCTACCTTGACGGTACCTTGGGCGATCACCGCACTGGACAATTCCGCAAATGCCGACCACGCCCCAAATCCGCCGACCGCACCAAATATAATCAGCAACCCCGCCACTAGCGTTGGCCGCGTATTTGTTGGAATTTTCAGCTTTTCATCGTCCAGTATCTTTGTCATTGCGCGGCCTCTTTCAATGGGGCGGACTTCGCCGCTTTTTGGGTCTTGGCAGTTGGTTTCGCGGCCACATCAACCGGACGTGTGACTTGGCCCAAAACCTCCTCGCGGGTCCCAAAATTATCGATCATGCCATTTTTCAAAAACAGGATCTTATCCACCATCTGCAGGATCGAGGGCCGATGTGCAATGACGATAACGGTTGTACCTTGCGCCTTTAAATGTTCAAGCGCGGCGCGCAGCGCCTCTTCACCTTCGGCATCAAGATTGGAATTGGGCTCATCCAGAACCACAAGCGCGGGCTGATGATACAGCGCGCGGGCAAGGGCAATGCGCTGTTTCTGTCCCCCTGACAGCGCATTGCCGCCGGGCCCAATGGGTGTTTCATACCCGTTATCCAGTTGTAAAATCAGTTGATGAACCCCGGCCAACCGTGCTGCTTCAATCACGCCTTCGGGATCTGGTTTGCCAAAACGGCAGATATTTTCAGATACAGTTCCGTCAAATAATTCAATGTCTTGCGGCAAATATCCAATGTTCGGCCCTAACTCTTCGGGATCCCATCTTGTAAGATCGACCCCGTCCAGCCGGACACTCCCCGATGTGGGATGCCAGACGCCAACCAGCACCCGCGCCAATGTGGATTTACCCGATGCACTGGGGCCAATCACCCCGATACTCTCGCCTGCCGCGACGCGAAAAGAGATGCCCTTCAATACCGGTGTCTTGGCTGTGGGCGGCGCTGCAACAGCTTTTTCAATCACCAGATTACCCAGCGGTTTTGGCAAATTGCTCTGCAGCGTATCTGCCGGGTTTTCTTCAAAAAAGCTTTTCACGCGGCTATAAGCCGCCCGCGCAAGCACAAAGCTTTTCCAACTGCCGATGGCACTTTGAACCGGCGCAAGCGCGCGGCCCATAATGATGGATCCGGCGATCATCACGCCGGGACTGGCCATTTGGTTGAGCACCAGATACGCGCCCGTTCCCAGCATCGCAATTTGTAAAATGGGCCGGATAAATTTGGCCGCCGCCGTCAAAATGCCCGACCGATCTCCCGATGCTGCTTGATAGGCATGGGCCTCGTCATAGCGGCTGTTCCACCGCTCGTACAATCCCGGCAGCATCCCCATTGCCTGTACAACCTCGCGGTTTTGCAGCGCATTTTCAGCAAACCGGGCCGCGGATGTGGACTGGCTCGATGCGGCCAGCACCATTTTGCGGGTGATCACCTCACCGATGACCGTCAACACAAACAGCAATAGCGCACCGGTGGTCGCGATTAGCCCCAGCAACGGATGAAAGACAAAAATAATCGCCAGAAAAATGGGCGTCCAGGGCATATCAAACAGGGTGGTAAGCCCGCTTCCGCTTAAAAACCCGCGTACCGTCTCCAAATCCTTGATGGGCTGGGTGGTGTTGGGCGCACCGCCCGCTCTGGCGGCAAACACGCCGTAAAATAACGGCTTGCGCAACCGGGTCTCCAGCCGTCCGTTCATCCGGATCAGCAATCGCCCGCGCAACCATTCCAAAAGCGACCCCGCCAGCGTTAAACCGACCGCCGCAATGGTCAGGAAAATCAGGGTTGGAATGCTACCCGATGCCAAAACCCGGTCATAGACCTGCAACATGTAAAATGGCCCGACCAGCATCAACAGATTGATCACCAGACTGAACAGCCCCACCGCCAGAAATACCTGCTTGATTTCGGCAAAGATTGTTTTGAATAATTTTCCATCTGGCGCGGGTGACATAGCAAAACTTTCAACGACTTAAACAAAAAACCTGATATTGGAACTGAATTTCCAATGACCTGTTACTTAAGCCAGACTTCGGTGACTCTATGATGACAATTCCCCGCAAAATCACCGTTTTTTCGCATAAAAAAAGGAGCAGCCGAAACTGCTCCTTTTCCCTTAAACCCGAAGGTCTTAGATGATGTTGTAATTCAGGTCGTCCAGATCATCCAGATCGAAATCCTTGATGGTCAGACTGTCATCCTGATCCGCGTCCAGATACAGGACCAGATCACCGTCAACCTGTTCAGCATTGGCAAAGGCCTGCTCCACATCGGCGGCATCGAAGCCTTCGAATGTGATGCTGTCGCTACCGGCGTTAAAGTCGAGGATCTGATCATGTCCTTCCGTAAAGACAAACAGGTCACTTCCATTACCGCCGGAAAGGATATCGTCCCCTTCTCCGCCGATGATGTTATCGGAACCGTTACCGCCGTTCAGGATGTCGTCATCCTCACCGCCGCGCAGTTCGTCATCCCCATTGCCGCCGTTCAGGATATCATCCCCTTCGCCGCCATCCAGGAAGTCATTACCGTTACCGCCGTTCAGAACATCGTCATCATCGCCGCCTTCCAGCTTATCATTACCGTTGCCACCGTTCAGGATGTCATCGTCATCCCCACCGATCAGGTAATCATCGCCATTGCCGCCGTTCAGAAGATCATCATCATCGCCGCCATCGAGCGTATCACTGTCGTTGCCGCCGTTCAGCGTATCGTCATCATCTCCGCCGATAAGACTATCGCTTCCATTGCCGCCGTTCAGAACATCGTCGTCATCGCCGCCAACCAAAGTGTCATTGCCGTTACCACCGTTCAGGATATCGTCATCTTCACCGCCAACAAGGCTATCATCACCGTTGCTGCCGTTCAGGATGTCATCATCCTCACCGCCGTCCAATGTGTCATCGCCCTGGCCACCGTTTAAGGTGTCCTCATCGTTGCCACCGACCAGACTATCGTCACCGCCGCCGCCATTGAGGAGGTCTTCCCCATTGCCGCCATTCAGTGTGTCATTGCCTGCGTCGCCGTTCAGCGTGTCATTTCCGATGCCGCCGATAAGTGTATCGTCATCGTTACCACCGTTCAGACTGTCATCCCCTGCGTTTCCGTTCAGGCTGTCATTGCCCTCACCACCCGCAAGTGTGTCATTTCCGATGCCACCGATAAGCGTATCCTCACCGTCACCGCCGTTCAGATCGTCATCACCCGCATTGCCGTTCAGGCTATCATTGCCCTCACCGCCTGCAAGCGTGTCATTTCCGGCGCCGCCGATAAGCGTATCTTCATCGTCACCACCGTCCAGACTGTCATCACCGGCACCGCCAACAAGGGTGTCGTCATCCTCTCCGCCGTTCAGGTCATCATTCCCTGCGCCGCCGTTCAGGCTGTCGTCACCATCATCACCGATGAGCGTATCATCGCCGTTGCCGCCGTTCAGAAGATCATCATCTTCACTGCCGCTCAGGCTATCATCGCCGTCGCCACCGTTTAATGTATCCTCATCATCACCGCCGACGAGCGTATCATTGCCCGTGCCGCCGTTCAGAAGATCCTCATCGTCACCGCCGTTCAGGCTATCATCACCGGCACCGCCGTTTAATGTATCCTCATCATCGCCGCCGTCGAGCGTATCATTGCCCGCGCCGCCGTTCAGAAGATCTTCGTCGTCACCACCGCTCAGGCTGTCGTCGCCGTTGCCGCCGTTCAATGTGTCTTCATCATCGCCGCCGTCAAGGGTGTCATTGCCCTCACCGCCGTTGAGGATGTCCTCATCATCACCGCCAACAAGAACGTCGTCATCATTGCCACCGTTCAGGACGTCATCATCATCGCCGCCATCCAGCGTATCATCGCCGTTGCCGCCGTTCAGTGTGTCGTCCCCGTCGCCGCCTTCGATAGAGTCGTTCCCGTCCATTCCGCCGATGACATTGTCATCATCGTCGCCTGTCAGGGTATCATCCCCATCCGTTGGGACGTTCTGATCAACCGGCTCGCTGGCAAGCGCGTCGATTTCCCGAACCACAACATCATCAAAGCTGACGCCTTCGGTGCCCCAGGAATAAAGACCCACGGTTCCAGTCAGGATATTGCGATCTTCAATCGGTTCTGCAAACAGGGCCATGCCATTGAGATAGGCCTGGATCTGATTGTCTTTCACCTCAATTTTAAGGTTCTGAACTTCATTCAGTGCAAAATGGTTCCGGGAAATGATCAGGGTCTGTTCGATCCCGTCAACCAGCACAACCAGTTGAACAAAGCGATCGTCTGAGTCCATTTCCAGTTTGTAGTAGTTGTTTGGATCCTGATAGTTGAACAGGATACCAACACCACCAGCTTCCGCTGCCGTAAAGTTGGTTTCAACCACATAATCTGACCAGTTATAAGCCTCTTCCTGATCGTAAAGGGCATATGTGCCTTTACGCAGTGCGTGCCAACCATCGCCCAGTGGGCTCCAGTATTTGCGCCACAGACCACCGTCTTCAGAATTTGGGGCCAGCTCCCGGCTGTAGGTATTTGCAGTCTGGGTCAAAGAACCATCTGCAAGATCCCAATGGGCCGCATCGCCTTTCTCGCCTTCATCAACAATCACCCAGCCAGAGAGGCTCTCGCCGTTGAAATCTTCAGCAAGCTTGACCTGATCCTTGTTAAAGACACTGACTTTCACCAGATCTTCGTGGGTTTTGCCGTTTGCATCGGTAACGATCAGGGTCACATCATGTTCACCTGTTGGCATCTCAACCACCAGCTCGGCATCTGTACCCAGAACCTCATCTCCCATTTTCCATTCGTAGGAGACAACGCCATCGGCTGCAAATGAGCTGGACGCATCCAGGGTCACTTCTGCGGTGTGATCGCCATCAAGGTCAACAACCTCGATATCCAAACCGGCATCGGCGGTCACGGTTGCTTTTGTCACTTCCACATCATCAAAGATGGTCTGATACTGGCCAACGGAGATAAGGCCGATCGTTCCCCCGGTGAGTGGGTCTGTCACATCTTCAACCGGACCACCAAACACGGCTTGTCCATCAAGTGTGACGTAGATTTTGCCGCCCACAACTGACACTTTCAGCTCCATTTCATCGTTAAATGGATAGCCTTCGTTTGCCGATGCGAGAACAGTTTCCACGCCGTCTTTCACCTTGACCAGTTGACGACTGTTGTTCTGGGTATCCAGAACCACTTTATAGTAGTTGTCTTCGTCCTGATAATAGACCGCCATACCGAACTGATCATCATCTTGCGAGAGAACGGTGACCTCAGCCGAATAATCAGACCAGTTGAGGGCATCTTCATTATTCCACACCAGAAACGCCTGATTGTCGGAATATTCATACAGCGCGCCTTCAGCCGCAGGCAGATCCGGATCTGAATCTTCATCCCGGCTACCGACTGTACCTTTAACCCGCCATGTGGCTTTGGCCTCTCCAGCCGCCAGATCAACAATCACAATACCGCCATCGCCGTATGTGGTGTCAAAGCCGCCTTCGAAATCAAACTGAATGGCCCGATCACCGGCTTCGTCTGCTGGCAGGATACCATCCGCGTCAACGCCGCCAAGTTCCGCAATTTTCTCTTCACTCAGGACATCAGCCGTGAACATAAGGCTGTTCATATGACCTTTGGACACTTCGCCATCTTCATCTGTCAGGACAAGGAAGCCTTTGTCCGGATCGATTGCATAACGGTTCGGATCCACAAACTGTTCACCGACTTTAACACCGTCGATATATTTCTTCATCAACGTGCCATCTTCGGTTTCTTCGATTGTAAAGCCAACCCGGTGCCATTCATCAAAACTCATCAGGCCGTCATACTGACCGGAAATTCCGACCCCGCCGTCTGATTTAACAAAGAAGTCACCATCGCCCGTATTGCCCCAATCCGCTTGGAAGAAGCTGGCATAGGTGCCTTCAAGTTCAGGGAAGTTGATGTCGATCATGAAGGTATATTGTGTGAATTTATCACCGCTTTCAGGCTCAAACCCAACAACGATACCATAGCCCTGATTATCCGTAGATTTAGGGAAACCAACGACAATGGCGTCGCCGCCTTCAATCTCTGGCAGACCCAATTGATCAGGTGTTCCCAGCTCAATACCATCATCCAGTGGCTCTTCCGTATTCTGGTTTTTATCTTCCCAGCCGTCGAAATTACCATCGTTGAAGTTGTTCATCATCAGGGTGTTGTCAGTTGTCACCAGAACCCGAATTTCATCGGTGTTGGTCACGCCGTTGACATCTGTCGTGCGCAGGATCAGATCATGACGACCGCCGTCAAATTCAACAGTTGCGCTCTCACCCGTTGCGATCACTTCGCCATCTTCATCCAGCCATTCGTATAATACGATTTCTGAATTTGGATCCAGGCTGCCGCTGGCATCCAGTGTGATTGCAGCTGTATCGGCCCCTTCTTCGGCTTCAACAAACTGATCATCACCGGCTTTGGCTTTGGCGTAAATTCCAGGTGTTCCAACATCGATATCTTCAAAGGTTTCTTCATGTTCGCGGTATTTACCGGTCAAACCGTCACGATCATATTCTTCCTTATCGCGGTAGCTTGTCAGATACTCGTCATGCTCAACAAAATAAGTCTCTGTCCAGACTTTATCGTTATCCGGATCAATCGTCAGCAGACGGATCGCGCCGTTACCGCCGTTACCGCCGCGGCCATCGGTGTTGTTGGACACAATTTCGCTATCCACACCGTTCTGATAGTTCAGAACCATCTGGTACACAGGTGTTCCGTAATCTGTATAGCTGACCATGGTTTCCGCGCCATCGCCGAAAACATGTCCGCTGAAAGTAAAGGTGATGTTTGGATATTTGCTCAGCAGATCCTGCCAAACTTCTTCCCCGTCACTGGATCCCTCTTCACTGTTGACCAAGCCGTAGTTATGGCCTGTGCCTTCACCGTAGAGTGGACCTGAAAGCGGATTTCCGCGATCTGGAAAGTTCATATAGAAATGGTTGGCCAGAATAACCCGGTGATCCAGATGATCCTCGATCACGCCTTCGGCCCATGAAATCACGTCATCACGCGTTCCAAATTCCAAAGACATAACCAGCCATTTGGTGCCATCTGGTGCTTCAAAGGTATGATAGTTATTGGTCATATCCCCTTCATAAACACCGCCCAAAGTGCCGCCATTTTCAACGGAGAATTTATCAATTGGGAAATACTGGGAAATCAGACTGTCAAAAGTTGTCGCGCCGCCAGCCTGGTCATGGTTACCCGGAACAACGGCGTATGGCACAACACCATCCAGAATGTTATAGGCTTCCTGCGCCACAGCCCACTCAGCAGGCGAATTGTGGTTTGTCATGTCGCCCACATTCATCACGAATGTCAGGTTTTTCTCTTCCGCATTATCGGCCAGCCACTGGGTCATGTGGTTGAACGTTGGCTGAATAGAGGCTGTATCTGTATAGTTTTGCGTATCTGGCAACACCGCGATTGTATAAGCGTTTGGACCGGCGACACGGGCGCGGAACCAATCGGTGACTTCGTGGCCTTCATCATCGGTAGCAGTTACCAGAATGTCGGAATAACCCAGTGCGTCAAAATCCAGCTCCAGAATACCATTTTCGTTGGACACAATGCTCACAACCGAACCATCTGTTGTCTCAACGGTGTAGGTCAGGTTGTCACCTTCAAATACGGTTGTCAGGTCCAGAACCAGATTATCCGTATCCGGTGTGACCAGCATATCTTTGATCGGGTTCGCAATTTTCAGCTCTTCCGGTGTTTCTTCGCCGCCGCCATCAGTTGGGTTGGCAACATCTTCCATGGTCGCATCGCCAAATGTCGCTTCAAGGGTTTCCCCGTCAAAATCGAACTGGCTGACGATGGCATCTGCTGGGGCAACATCATAAATACCGCCTGTAGCAGCGCCGCCCAGTTCAGCCATATCTTCTTCGGACAAAACCTCATCGGAGACAACAAAGCTGTTGAGATATCCGCTATTTGTCTCGCCGTCGTTATCGGCCAAAATCTGGAACCCGTCTTCTGCGCTCAAAACATAGCGATCGGCTTCAACGGTTACTTCGTTGACTTTTGCGCCGTCAATATAGGCAGTCAGCGTTGCATTTCCATCGCCCTGATCTTCGATTGTAACTCCGATCCGGTGCCATGTATCGACACTTCCGCTGCCGTCATACTGGCCGCTTGTTCCCAAACCGAATGAAGTTGGTGATGAGAATTTCATGAACAGGTCCGCATCGTCGCCATTGCTGGCATTTGTCTGCAGCAGACCCGCAAACTGGCTGTTCACCGCATCCGCTGGTGTGTACAGATCAAAGACCAGTGAATAACTGTTCAAATCTGCATCGCTATTAAGGTCAATTTTGTAACCGCCTGCGGGTGTTGTCGCAGGGAACACAAGAACGCCAGCGTCATTTGGCGCGTCGGCAACGCCCAGCTCTTCGGCTGTGCCCAGCTCGGGTGTTGTGTCCTGCGGCGCAAATGTGCCTTCGCCATTTGTCGGCTCAAGGCTTTCACCATCGAAACCAAATTCAAGCACGTTATCGTCGGTGGGGTTGGATTGAAAAATGCCGTCGGCATCTGCGCCGCCCATTGACGCGACTTCTGTGCCCGTCAACGGACGGTCAACAAACGCAAAGCTGGACAGATATCCTTTAAATGTCTCGCCGTCATTATCGGTCAGGATCAGGAAGCCATCGTCCCGTGAAATGCTGTAGCGGCTGGTCTCATCAATCTGATTACCCACTTCAACGCCGTCAATGTATTTAACCAGCGTGGAGGATCCATCTTCATTGTCAGACAGAGTAAATGTCACCCGGTGCCATTCTCCCAATGTCAGATCGCCTTCATACTGATGGGAAATTCCGATACCGGCGGATCCTTCGGAAAGGATTTTCGCAAACAGGTCCGCATCATCTGAATTATCAAGGGTTGATTGAAACAGGCCGCCATAGCCGCCTTCAACATCCGTCGGCAGCAGCATGTCATACACCAGCGTAAAGTTGGTGATGGTTTCCGCGCCCGCGGCCGGAGTCACCAAATACCCTTGTGTATTTGTCGAAGGCTGATAGCCCATAATTCCGTTAAGGGTGTCCGAGATGGGAGAAACCCCAAGCCCGGATGTTGTACCAAAAGTCGTCGCCATTTTTTGTACTCCACTTGTAAACGCAACAGGTCCGCCCAATGCAGACCGCTCTAAATCTTAAGCATTTATTAACTATGGAATTCGTGACAGATACGTGACACTAACTTGACGATTAACTGAACATTTGGTTACCGATTTTGCTGATTTTGAGGGGTATTTTGTGGATTTAAACAAAATAATGCGGATTTTTTCCACATATTAACCATTTTTGTTGGCATGATGACCACAAAAATTGTAGGAAATCCAACAATATTTAAGCCCCGCCCCAATGTGTGGGCTTCTGACCAATTCAGCGAATTTGCGTAAAATTTGTGGTTTTTCCCCAAACCTTTAAAAACGCTCTTCCCCAAAAAAAAGCGCGGGCTGTCACTGCGCCGGGTCAATGGTGCGAAAGGTCAGATTGATCCGCGGGGTCTGAATGGCTTTCGCCTTGGGCAGTTGATGCAGCCAGTTTTGCTGGGTCGCCCCCTTCATCACCAGCAGGCTCCCATGATCAAGGAACAGCGACACCGTCTCTTTCGTCTGGCGATGCTTAAACGCAAATTTACGAACCGCGCCAAAACTGAACGACGCGATCGCCCCCTCCCGCGCCAGTTCAGGCTCCGCGTCGCTGTGCCACGACATCCCCTCAGCCCCGTCATGATACAGGTTCGCCAAACAGGAATTATACCGCTCCCCGCTCCGCGCCTCGGCCAGCGCTTTCAGCTCCGCCAGCACCGGCACCCACGGCAGCGCCGTCTTGGTCGTCTTGGAATAGCGATAGGGAAACGCCTGATCGCCGTACCAGGCCACATGGCGCTTGGTAATGATCCGCTTGCCAAACATCACCGCCTCATCGGGCCGCCAGTCGATCTCCGCCTGCAACCGCGCCAAATACCCATCCGCCGCCGCGCGGCCCACCACCGGCCCATAATAATGCACCACGCCGCCGCGCGGCAGCAGGTTCTGATATTCATCATCGGCGCGTTCAAACAAATCCATTTTTCACCCAAGCTGTGTTTCGGATCAGTCTACGAACAGCCACCGCCCGGCGCAAATGGAATGATTGGTAGTGGTGTGGTTTAAATATGCGGGTTGGGGTTGGGTGGTTGCGGCCCGTTGCTGTTGTTGCTGGAGGTTCATGAATGCGAGGAATGCCACATTATCAGCATGCCTACCGCCTAGCTACATCTGTGGCAATAGAATATTTTCAGAACAATTCTCTTATCACTTGTCATATTTTGAGTTATCCTTAGGTGAAATTAAGGTAGGACAATGATAAAACCAACTCGTAACCTAATCTTCGATACACCCGCTAATAGTGACCGTTTTTCTGGCAAAGGGCATGAACGTGTTTCGTATTCATTAGCTCGTACCATTGAAGATTTAGATGGAAAAGATGCAGCGGTCGGGCTTGATGGAAATTGGGGTTCAGGAAAATCTTCCATCATCGACATGGCAGCTGACCAGTTACTTCAAAAAGAGGGCGACAAGTCTTTTTATGTCATGACTTTTGATCTCTGGGCAAATCAAAGTCTCTTTTTTCGCCGCGCATTTCTTGAAAAATTTATTGAATGGGGGCTTGCTAACTCAAATCTGTGCTCAAGCAACGACACAAAAGGTGCGCTCGCGGATTACGCAAAAAAAATTGGTGGGCGTGAAGAAGAAATCGAGCAATCCAGTAACGTCAGCTTTAATTTACTCGGTGCCATTTTTGTTTTAATCCTGCCAATCCTACCGTTGATCTACGCATGGCTTAGTCCATTTGCTATTAAACCAACCCAACTTCCTCCCTGTATGCCAGATGCCTGCAGCCCCATCACAGCGTTCCAACATTGGCTAACAGTCAATGGCACCCTGATTGTGGCATTAATTTTGGGGCTTTTATACGCCTTTGCCATAATTAAATTCTTAGTGCTCTGGCACAAATCTGGACAGTTTTTGGGCAGTCTTAAAAAACTAGCTGGCCTCATAGAAAAAAAGCAAGACACACATTACGAGAAAAAACTCATCCGCGATGTTGATCCCAGCAACACCGAATTCTCAAAAACCTTTCGTGAAATACTCGCTCTATTACAAACCGATAATAGACGTATTATATTTGTTTTTGATAATATTGACCGACTTCATCACAAAAAGGTCGCGACAGCTTGGTCAGATATTCAAGCTGTTCTTCAGCGCGAAGCCACCTCTGAACCAGAACGGGTGCTGACTGCTATCGTCCCCTATGCGCACAATGTCATCGAAGATGCGCTCAAATTTGACGATCAAGACTTCAATGCAACAGAGCTGTTCCATAAATCATTTGATGTCATTCACCATGTAGCTCCACCAGTTATTTCTGACTCAGAAAAATTCTTCAAAACCCAACTCCATTTCGCGCTTGAAGACCAAATAAACGATAGCGTTAGCGAGCGTGCCGCTCGTATCTTCAATCTTTCGCTAGCTGGAAAACCCTGCACACCACGCCAAATATCTTCTTTTATCAATGATGTGAGTACCTTATGGGTCGAATGGAATGCAGAAATTCCAGTCGATGCAATCTCGGTTTATGTTGCTCATAGGACTGAGATTCAGAAGAATCGTGACGCTAGTACTATTGGTAAGATTAGCAGTGGGGCTTACAAAACACGTGTTGCTTGCTCAGCTGCTGAATTGGAAGAATACCTCGCCATGATGGCTTATTCTGCGCCTAAAGACCTCGCAATGGAGGTAGCGCTGTATGGTCCCATATTCACTGAAATAACGCGTAAGGATTCAAAGGTTTTCATTGAGGAATTGGCCAATAGTAGCGGTTTCCCGAATATGTTAGGTCGTGTATTGGATGAAAACATCTCGGAGATTGTGAAAACTCCTTCTGAATTTCAAATAGTCATTTCCAATTTGGCAAAGTTGGATCAACAAAGTGAACATATACGTACCGCCTTCTCAACTTTAGCGGACCACATAGAAAACCTAGCGAAGGTTGATCCAGAAGATGTTAGCTTGTATCCAGAAATTACCTCTTTACCGAAATATGTTTCTGCGGATCTACTCATAACAACTGGTACTGAATTAGCGAAATGGACTTTGCGCTCGTTAGCCGCCGAAGACGATAGAACCGAAGAAGAAGGAACGCATTGGCATAAAGCGATAGAGCAAATTCAGTCAGCAGTTGAACAACGTGATCGTGGTGGTGATTTTTGGCCGGCGATACAAAAGGGGATATTGCTGCCCAGAGGCGATAAGTTTGTCTACGGCGTTGCCAGCAGTGCTGCTAGTTCTCAGAACGTACAATTGAAAGACTTTGGAGGTCTGTTACAACTTATATGGGCAATACCTTATTTAAACAACTTGATTGTAGAACCAAGCTCCTCAATGCCATCAGCATTTGCCCAAATTATAGAGAGCATACCTAATTATAAAAACTTAAGCCATTTACTCGATTCTATTACTGAAAAGCTGAATACGACCACACCAACAGGATTTGGGGACAAAGCTGGTGCAGAGGTGCTAATCAATATTTTCATGAAGGTAGCTTCTAGATTTCCAAATGATGACTTCAACAATTGGTTAAACAAACTTATCGAAAACGGGGCAATTTATGCGCATATCATGCACATACTTGGGGATACCGTAACTGAAGATACTCCGGAGTACATTACTGAATTTTTAACTGTGCTGATCGCTAAGATTGGGGACGATCCGATAGTCCCAAATACTCCTGCGTTACAACAACACCCCCAGCTGGGCAATATCTCAGCAGCAGCGATATCATTTAACAATATTTTCGAAGAGAACAAACTTGACGCTAAGCTTGCCGCAAAATTTGCCGCGGCCGCACAGAAGTTTAAGGCTGCGCATAACTATATATTTTTAGCCGGAAACAAAGCTTCAACTAAACCCATTATTCAAAAAATTGCTGTGAATCTACTAGACTTGCCACCTAAGGTCACACTTAAACAAGTTGTTTATATAAACGGTTTTATTCGTCTCCACGAGCTGAATAAAAAGGGCGCAATCGATTATGGTGCATTTCTTGATAAAAAGTATCCAGAATACGAAGGGGTTAACCCCTTGCAACACTTCAAAATCGTCAGTCTAATTTCCTCGGCCGCCTCACAACATTGGCCAAACTTCCTAGAAAAACTTGATACTGCCCTTAGTGAACAAACAAAAGAAAATTGGCAAACCGCGTTAGAAGAAAACTCTCAGCTTTTACTACTAGCTCAAAACCGTATCAATTATGGTGGTTGGAAACCTAAAGTTCCAGTTATCAAAGAACCGCTTTTAGCTCATTTGGTGTCTTGTATTACTGAAGAAGGCGTGACGCTCTCAGGCGGCGGCGCTGCATTGTTTGATAGCTTGCCACCCCAATCTGTTAAAGCACTTTGTCGTGATGTTATTGATCGAATTCAAGAAAAACCAATCTTCACAACTGGGCTACACAAATTAAGTGAAAGCTGTCCTGCTTTCTTCCGCTCACTCGATAGCCAGCATAATATCAATGTTGCGTTTGACAAAATAATCATGCCGATGATTGAAGGAATTGATTCAAATTTTGCTAATGTCATTCAACAAGAAAAGAAGTTTATGCAGGCAATCATAAAGCAAATGGATGAAGCACGCATCATCCGCCTGCAAGAAGTATTATCAGGCCTATTAGATAAAGAGGATTTGCCTTTCAAAATCGGCGACCTCGAAAAAGCACTTGATGTGAAAATCAACGCCAAAGCCCTGCCGGTTGAAAAGGATAGCACTGACGGTGAAACAGAAGAGAATTCTGACTAGGAAACACCAATCAATTTAGCCAGCTTATTGTCGCCCTGATGCATGGATTCAACCAAATCCCCCTTCCCGCACGCACCCCCAAAATCACATATCAATCTGAAGATGGACATGCCCGTCGCGGGGTGCGCTCGGGCGAATGGAATGATCAACACGAAGTGCGTTTAAAAACGCGGTATGGGGTTTGAGGGATTTTGCTCCATAACCGACCTTCGAACACTGTTTTTTTTACACTTTGAGTTTCTTCAAAGCTGACTCTTAGAAGCAAGTGTGATTAAATACTCTTAATGATAGAAAATGTAACTGAGCGGACGTTGAGGCACAATGCGGCTACCTATTAAACTGTTAGCTTATTAGAGAAAAACATGGACGAATTCGACCAAAAGCCAACAACGCACTTTACTGACCCTTCTGAAAAAGCCTTGAAGTTATTCGAGGCTCACAATATGCCGTGTTGGTTGGACGTAATAACTGTGGAAAATCTTTCTTGCTAAAGACTTTGGATAAGTATCATGACCCAAAAATCGGCCAACTGTAAAAAATCTTCCAGCAAATCTGCATCTCCTGCGGGTGCCGCCGTGCAAGTACTGAAAGAAAAAGCCTTCAAAGATATAAAAGTTAAATCGCTTCAACCTGCGCCAGATGGGCAGGGCATGGCCGTCGGGGAGTGGTGAGGTGTGGTTCTTCTTAGTTGTTATCGGAGTGGCAATTTACCTCATAGGTTTGGTGAAAATTGTTAAGTTTTCGTTCCGTAAATTACCTGATTTTAAGGCTAAAGCTTCAGTTCAGTGGATGCTTGTTGTTGTTTTTGCATTCGGGCCATTTTATCAAGTGGCCGCTTCAAATCTGTACCTGTATTATTTATGCGGAACTCAATCTGGAGTGTTTGTTTATGAACATCCCTCTCAGAATGCAGGTCTTTTCCTGTCATCACTGGAGGGGTCAAATATAAAAGGAGGAGCTCCGGGTTGTGGGGAGGTTTGCTTGGATTACCTCTTTAAATCTGAATTTCGCTATGTAGAGCTTTATAATGTGAAACCAAGTGCAGGCTATTTACAGGCGACAGGGGTATACAACCAATATTCTTTGTCAAACCGAGAAAACCCAAACTGTGAGCTTTTTCTTCAAGCGATAAATGCAGAACTCTATAAGTTTGAAAATAGGTTTCAAGGAACTAACAAATGTTTAGTGATAAGCAATTCTATGGCTCGAAAAAGCAATGTACTGTTTAAGGTCAATCGTGAAGAGTTCACATTTCTGGGTAGTGTGTTTAGGAAAGTAGAGTATTTGATTGTTGAAGAACCGGATACAGTTTTGGCCGCTTCTGTCAGTTTTTTCGTTCGTATGTCCAGAAGTTATTGGCTTTTTCCCCATTTACATAAACTTCGTTGTGAGTCTGAACACAAATTTTTCAATGAAATTGACTTGAGCAGAGGTTAAAAATCACTCTCCACGCCCCCCAAAACTCACATATCAATCTGAAGATGGACATGCCCGTCGCTGGTGCGCTCGGGCGAAAATCCTTTTGGGCCGACCACGCTGCGAATGCGCCGCCTCAGGTTTGAAAATCTCTCGGACGTGACCACATCCACCGCCGCGTCCAGATGGAAAGATTGAAAGTGAGTGCGGTTTAAATATGCGGGATGGGGGTTGGATATTGGCTGTCGTTCGAAACTTATTTGTTTAAAACCTGAATTTCTTCAAAGCTGACATTCTGAATCAAGTGTGATTAAATACTCCTAATGACAGCTACCGAGACTTTTTGGATATTCATCATTTGCAATGATTAGGTCTATCAGATGTCCTCAAAAATTGAAATTCGCCCCATCAGTTCAAGCACAATACAGCTAGAAGAATTTGCCATTGAAGCCAGAGAATCCGGCTACGATTTTGTGGATCGCCTTATTCAAGAATCCAAGTCAGGTGACAATCGCTTTGAAAAAAAGGGGGAATGCTTTTGTGGAATATTTTACGGTGATGTGCTGGTTGGATGCGGTGGAATAAACCAAGACCCCTATACAGACCAGCATATTGGGCGCCTCAGGCACATTTACGTGTTAAAACATGCAAGGAAAAAGGGGCTGGCACGACAGCTCGTCCTTGAACTTGTAAATCGTAGCAAGGCGACGTTCAATATCTTTAGGTTGCGCGCAGCTGACAAGGACGCCGCAAAATTTTATGATGCCATCGGATTTTCTCGTACCGATGATGAAAATGCATCTCATATCATGAGAGTCCGCTAGCACAACTCATCAACCGGTTTGACGATCAGGGCTCGAAGAAGAGGATTGCAACTCTCCCTACCATCCCCCAAACACCCCCTCCCCCCCCCCAAATCACATGTCAATCTGAAGATGGACATGGCCGTTGCTGGTGCGCTCGGCCCCAAAAAATACTTGATAGCGGGATAAAAAAGAGGAAACTTAGAGTGGAATATACCCATTTTGATGGCCTATAAGGAGTTCTAATGTCTAATCGAAGCCGCCCCCTATATGCCGTTCTGATTGATGCCGACAACATCCCGGATAAATTTGCGCCCGCCATCCTGAAAGAGATCACTTCGCTTGGTGAGCCTGCGTTACGGCGCGTCTATGCCGATTGGTCGAGTGAGCGCCTGCGTGGCTGGGCTGAAACCGCACGCAAGTACGGGTTGGTTGCACATCAAGAAACCGCAAATACGAAAGGCAAGAATGCCAGTGATATCGGCTTGGTAATTGATGCGATGGATATCTTGCACACGGGCCGCTTTGATGGATTTGTGTTGGTTAGCTCTGACAGTGACTTTACCGCACTGGCAAACCGTATACGCGAACAGGGTTTGAACGTGATTGGTATTGGTGAGCGGAAAACGCCTGAAAGTCTGCGAAATGTGTGTAACCGCTTTGTTTTTATCGAAAACCTCGCAGACGAGCCCGCGCCCACCAAGGCCGGAACACAGGCGAAAGGAAGCATACTTCCAGCGGAAAAAGCTGTTCCCTTGATCATTAGCGCGATGGAGAAAATTGAACAGGATGATGAATGGTACCCGTTAGGCTCTCTGGGCCAGCACATCATTGCAGCAAACTCCGACTTTGATACACGCACTTATGGATGCAAAAAGTTAAGCGATCTTGTTCGCAGTCTTAAGCAGTTTAAAACCCGTAAGGATAAGTTGTCGACGACACTTTATGTTAAGCGGGCTGACTAACTCAGTGCGGTAAAATTTTGTAGAACCTTCCCCCCAAAACACCCACGCCCCCCAAATCACATATCAATCTGAAGATGGACATGTCCGTCGCTGGTGCGCTCGGGCGAAAATCCTTTGGGGCCGACCACGCCGCGAATGCGCCGCCTCAGGTTTGAAAATCTCTCGGACGTGACCACATCCACCGCCGTGTCCAGATGGATTTGCAGCTCAAACCATCCCGGCTCAAGCTCAATTTCCGCGATGGACACGATCTTACCGGTGAAGGGCTGGCGCAGGTATGTGCCGCTGACCGTATCGCCGGGCGCCCATGGGAGGGGCGGCTTGTCCGCAATGGCGGCGCGAAGCGCATTCCAGTCGGCGTACCCAAATTGGTGGGCGACCAGCTCCAATGACTTCGCATGTCCGATGATCGTCCCCTCTTTCGCCATGTTTGTTCGCAGGCATTTGGCATGGGCTTTGGCCTGCAGGATTGACGGCAATTGCGCGCTCATGACACGGCTCCCGTCTTTTTATGGAACAGGCCCCATTTTAAACCGGTATCCCGCGCCGTTTTCCACAGCACCAAAATCGTGACGATCAGCAGCAGCCCCTCAGCCACTGGCCCCGCGTACCACACGCCGATTTCGCCAAACAGATGCGGAAACAGAAAGGTGAGCGGGATCGCAAAGAGATATATCTTGGATAAACTCAGGATGGCCGCCTTAATCGCCGCCCCAATGGTTTGAAAATAGGTGGCGATCATCATCAACGGGCCCACCATAAAGAACACATAGGTCATCACCGGCAGAATGCGGGCCACCTCATTGATAACTTTGGCCTCTTCCACAAACGCGGCCCCGATTTCACGCGTCAGGCACAGCACGATAATCTGGACGAGCGTGCAATATATAAACGCCGCCAAAATCGCGATCCGCAGGCTTGCATCCGATCGCTGCCAAAGGCCGGCCCCATAGTTGTTTCCGGTAATCGTTTGCATGGCAAAAGATAACCCCAGAAGCGGCAGAAAGGCAAATGTGATCACCCGGGTGATGATCCCATAGGCGGAGACCGTCTCCGAATAGGCGGGACTATCAATCCATTGCAACGCCGTGATGATGGCGGCTGAACCCAAGGCCAGCCCCATGAAATTCAGACTTTGCGGCGCGCCGAGCGCCAGAATACGCCCCCAATGCTGTCTCAGGGAATGACGGCGCAGGGTTGCCGGGCGCAGCGTGGTCTCTCCGAACAGGCGGAAAGCCACAATGATCCCAAGCGCCAGCCCTTGCGCAGCCGCCGTGCCATAGGCCGATCCGGCGACCCCCATCTCGAAAACCGCGATCAGCACATAGTTAAACCCAATATTGGAAATGGACACCAGCAGGCTCATCGCCGCCATAAAACCAACGCGCCCTTCATTGCGCAAACTGTCCGAATTCACCGACAGCACAAATAACAACGGGGCAAAGAACACCGTTATGCGCAAATATATCAGCCCCATTTCGGTCAATTCTGCGGACCCACCGGAGGCCATTAACGCCACCTGCTCCCCGCATAAAACAAAAAACAGGATCAATAGGACGCCCACTAAAAGCGCCAGCCCGTGCGCCCCGGCGAATACAGCGGCCGCGCCCTCG
The DNA here is from genome assembly GCA_034669685.1 of Sneathiella sp. Classification (GTDB taxonomy): domain Bacteria; phylum Pseudomonadota; class Alphaproteobacteria; order Sneathiellales; family Sneathiellaceae; genus Sneathiella. The sequence continues at coordinate 339,950 of JAXMOU010000001.1, read as the reverse complement.
TGATCTCCGGCGCCAAGGCGGCGCGCCAGAAGGCTTGACATCCCGTTCGAAACCAGCGTCGATAGCGCCACGATCAGCATATAGGCGGGAAACATCAAGGTTACGGCGGCAAGCGCCTCGGGGCCGACATAAATCCCTAAAAACAGGGCATCCGCTACGGACAGCAGGCCGTTCATCCCCATCACAAAGATGATGGGCAAAGCGGTTTTCACATACAGGGCGCCAATCGGCCCATGGGTAAATGTATTTTGAGGAGCGTTAGACATATCTCACAAACCTTCAGCAAAATCACGCAGTTCGAGATGGGCCCCGCATTACCATCCGCGCAATAAGCACAAAGAAGTGAAAGATATTCATCGTAGAACTTAACCAGGACAAAGCGTCAGCGGGAGGCAGGCGTCTACAGCCTGCTTCCCTAATAATAGGCGTCCTCTTCACTGTCAACGGTGTTTTGGATATTTGCCCGGGCGGAGCAGTCGCCGCGCTGCTCATGGGCCGGGCTTAATCGGCAACCGATATTTAAACCGGCTGCCGATTATTCTAAACCTGATTTAAAACGACGCTTGTGGGTTGCTCAGCCAGCATTTGCTCAAGGCTTGCCCATGCACCTGACTCGACCAGTGCATTGATATGCGACGAATGCAGGTCCGCATTTTCCCAATCTTCGATCAACATGGATCTTCCGCACCGAACCTGCGAACGCAGCAAACGTCCGCTCCCTGCCCCTAATCCCCATAAACAAATCAGAAATCTACCTACGGTTCATTCAAGATAATATGAACTCAATCCCTTCCCCGCCCTGCGCACCGCTGCCAAAGCCGCGAGCAAAAACCTGCGCCCGTTTTCCGCAGGGCGAAAAAAGTCAATTACTTCATTGACATGAGGGAAAATATACAAATACTTGGCCTAGCTTGAAGACCTATGGCGATCAGGCCGACGTCACTAAAATGCTCGACCCCCTCTTACCGGTGATCGAGTCCGGGCAACGCGGTCGGAACCTGTGGCATCCTTTGTTGTGTGCCGCATTTCGTAACGTTGTGGATTTGGTAAAATGAGTATGATTAACCGTAAAGCGTATCTTGCCTGCCATGCCCTTATCTGTTCGACACTTCTAATCCTGACATCCCCCGCAGTCGCCTTTGACGCCGCAACGCGCATTGAACGAAATTTAGACCTGAATGCCGGATGCCGTCTGCGAGCCTTCGTCCACAATACCGGTGAGTTGGCATCTGTACGCGTTCAGCCTCTTGGCGCTGCCTCAACGTTAATTCAGGCCGCCGGGGGCGCAAACTTTTTCAATGGCGGTGTATCCGGCGCTTTTGGGGCAATAACGACTGCAAATCTGGAAGCAAACTGCGGGCTTACCGATGTTGACTCCCTGACCCAGACTGGTGCTACCGGGTTCTACGCGCCCGCTGATTATATCGGAGTTACATTTGAAGCGACATCGACCAGTGATGGTAATCGCTACAGCTACCTCGCTGAAATTAGCGGCGCAGTAGCAACGACTGTTACGATCAGCCGAACCCTGCTCAATACGGCACCCACGGCAACCCTCAGCAACCCCAGCGGGCCAGATGGCAGCGGAAACTATACGGTGACGGCCACCCTGTCAGAAAACAGTTCTGACTTCACCGCCGCGAGTCTGACCCTGTCAAATGCCACTGCAACAGTGACTGGCAGCGGCAGCAACTACACCATTGCCCTCAGTCCAATCACCGATGGACAGATCGGCGTTTCAGTCCAGCGGGGGGCATTTACAGACAGCGAAGGGCTTGGAAACTGGGACTCCTCAAATGCGTTGTCCCTTGCCTACGATGGTGTCAAGGAAACCCAAAGGATCATCGCGCAGTTCATGCAATCGCGCGTCAATCAGTTGATTGCCCACCAACCCGACTTAACCTCGCTCTTATCGGGCGGCAAGTCAGGGGGCGTTGATCTGGCCATGAACGATACGGGGGGCAACTTTGACTTCGCCAGTGCCACAGACACCGACAATGCGCTATGGGTCAGGTTGAATGGATCATGGACCAACGAGACGTCGCGCGAAACACAATATGTCTTTGGCGCCTTTGGCAGTCACTATGCAATTTCGCCCCAGCTGCTGGTCGGGGGTATGGTTGAACTTGACTATGTTCGCCAGCAAGATGGTGTGGAAAAGGTTGATGGTCAGGGCTGGCTGGCCGGTTTCTATGTCGTGGCACGCGCGCCAAACCACCCCCTGTTTTTTGACGGGCGTTTACTGTACGGGCAGACGACCAATGACGTGTCACCCTTTGGAACTTACGAGGATCGTTTCGAAACGGAACGCTGGCTGGCGCAGGTGAAGTTTTCGGGCGAACTGGCGTATAGCGCAACGACCGTTATACCGTCGCTGCAACTTACCTATACCACGGATGAACAACAATCCTATACCAATAGTCTGGACATACTGATCCCACAGCAGGGGGTTGAAGTTGGACAGCTCGAGCTCGCTGTGGATTTCCGCCATCAAATTCCACTGAAAAATGACCGCACCGCACTGGAACTCACCGGAGGTATTGCCGCAATTGGATCGGCCACAAGGGGCACGGGTAATGCCGATTTGGTCACACCGGAATATGAAGGGGGCCGCGCCAGATTAAAGATGGGCACCAACTACACCCTGGAAAATGGCAGCAAACTCATTTTGGATACCTTCTATGACGGTATCGGGACCGGTGGCTATGAAAGCTATGGCCTGCAACTTGGTTTCAGTCTTGCCTTTTGAGGGGCAAACTCCCCGCTCCCATCCCCACCCCAATTGCAGTTTTTTCTAAGCGCAAAAGCCCCTGAAACGCGGTCAGTCCCGCCAGCGGATGGCCCCTTATTTGCTTTATCCGTTCATAAAAGGCTACAATGACCGAACGGTCCAACAGCGACCTGTTCTGAAAATTAAACGAGTTTGTCTGGCTCATGACCATGAGACCACATCCTCAAGGGAGAAATATGTTCAAACGAATAATGGCACCAGTTGATTTGGCACATGTCGAAAAACTGGGGACAGCGCTTGACTGCGCCGCCGACCTCGCAAAGCACTATAACGTGCCCATTTCCTATGTTGGCGTCACTTCGCCTGCGCCTAACAAATTGGCGCATAACCCAAAAGAATTCGACCAAAAACTAACCGCTTTCGCTGAAGCTGAAGCGTCCAGGCACGGCATTCAGGCGTCGGCGCATACCACCATCGCCCATGACCCCGCCATCGAAATTGAAGATGCCCTTTTGCACGCAATCGATGATGTCGGTGCGGATTTCGTCGTTATGGCGAGTCATGTTCCCAATGTGATAGATCATATCTGGCCGTCCAATGGCGGAAAACTGGCCCAGCACGCAAAGTGCTCTGTAATGGTCGTGCGCGTTTAAACACAAACCGCAAAAATCAAAAATAAAACGTATAAGGAGGCCATAAAATGGCTGAAGAAGACGTCAATGCCGGAATCCCCGCGCCAGATGGCGCGTCCGGTGTTATTGAAACCGATTACGAGATTGGTCAGGACAATATCGAAGCACAGGTTGGGCCCTTCGGGCTCGATATTCACAACCCGGTCTTTCTGATCTCCGGCCTGTCGGTGGTCATCTTCGTGATATACGCGTTGATGGCACCGGAACAGGCAGGCGATTTCTTTGGATGGCTAAGGCCGGCGCTCACCTCGACCTTTGACGGTTTTTTCCTGTCAGCAGCTAATTTCTTTGTCCTGTTCTGCCTCGCTCTCATCGCGTCGCCATACGGCGCCGTTCGATTAGGGGGCGTAGATGCCGAACCTGATTATGGCTATATCGGCTGGTTTTCCATGCTCTTTGCTGCTGGTATGGGGATCGGACTTATGTTCTTCGGTGTTCTGGAACCGGCCTATTACTTCGGCACCCCATGGGAGGATGAACCCTTAGGCGCCGTGCGCCCGTTCACTGAAGGCGGTGCCCTCATTGAAGCCAATGTGGCAGAAGCCAAGCGTATGGCCCTTGCGGCAACGTCTTATCACTGGGCACTACATCCTTGGGCCATCTATGCGGTTGTCGCGCTCGCGCTCGCGCTGTTTAGCTATAACAAGGGGCTGCCTCTTTCGATCCGGTCTGCGTTCTACCCGATCCTGGGCGAACGTGTTTGGGGCTGGTGGGGTCACATAATCGATATCTTCGCGGTTTTTGCCACCCTGTTCGGCCTTGCAACCTCGCTCGGTCTTGGCGCGCAACAGGCCAACGCAGGCCTTGAATTTGTCTATGGCATCCCGACAAACGTAACCGTTCAGGTGATGCTGATCATCGGCATCACCCTTCTGGCGCTGATCTCGGTAATTCGGGGGCTTGATGGCGGGGTCAAGATCCTGTCTGAAATCAACATGGTCGTGGCGATTGCCCTTCTGCTCTTTGTGGTATTCGCTGCAGGCGTCGTCACCGTCTTCACTGATTTTGGCAACACACTTGTCGCCTACGTGCAGGAAATTGTGCCGCTGTCCAACCCATTTGGTCGTGAGGATGACGGCTACCGCGAAGGATGGACTGCCTTTTATTGGGCGTGGTGGATCAGCTGGTCGCCTTTTGTTGGTATGTTCATTGCGCGTGTTTCACGTGGCCGCACGGTTCGGGAATTCCTGATCTGCGTGTTGATTATCCCGTCTGTGGTTTGCATCTTCTGGATGTCTGTCTTCGGGGGTACCGCCATCAACGACATGATCGCAAATATCGATGCCAGTGCGGTGAAAGCCACTGTAATTGATGCCTACAAACCGGAACTGTCGTTGTTTGCAATGCTCAACAGTCTGCCGCTGGCCTCGATTACGTCAACTGTTGGTATCGTACTGGTCATCGTGTTCTTCGTAACATCATCTGACTCTGGCAGCCTTGTGATTGATACGATCACAGCGGGCGGCAAGGTTGATGCGCCGGTGCCGCAGCGTGTGTTCTGGTGTACCTTCGAAGGTTTGGTCGCCATCACGCTTCTGATCGGCGGCGGCCTTGTGTCGCTGCAGGCGATGGTCATCTCCACGGGCCTCCCCTTCACGGTTATTCTACTGGTGATGTGCTGGTGCATCTTCAAGGGCCTCGTTGAAGAGCGCAAACATATCTAAACCCATAAATTTGAGAACGGGTGACACAGTTCACCCGTTCTCAAAACAATTCGGTTGCTCCGCGACCTTTGGAAAAGCCAGCATGTAACCTTGACGTTACTTTTTCACTCTGCTACCCATGTAACCCAAACGTTACATGGAGTGCAGACAATGGCACAAATACAAATCCCTCTTATTGGCAGAACAATCCACTGCGAAAGGCGCAGCAATGACCGCTGACATGCTCGCGCGTATCCGCATTGCGGTATTCGGGGTGGCTGGTTTGGTCTGCGCATCCTATAGCGTCCTGGCCCTGGCCACAAACACGCCCGACCCCATGTCCCCTTGGCTTCCAGGTGTTTTTGGGTGTGCGGCTGCCATTGTTATGTGGATATCGTCCATGGCCGCCGGTCTGCGGGAGGCTGGTATCGCACATGATGAACTCTACAGGCTGGAATGGGGCCTTGCGGTTAAACTCTCATACTGGTTTGCCATTGGCCTCTATCCCGTGTTTGGGATTTTCATGGCGCTTGGCTGGGTCTCCCCAACGACTGCATTTGCCGCAATGGGCACGGCTACTGGCGCTGCGCCGCTCCTGTCTTTCTGCATCATTAATCTGCGAGGGTGATCCATGGCCGAGCTCCGCAATACGCTTAAAGAATTGCGCCTGCACAAAGGATTGACCCAAGCCTCGCTCGCTCAGCAAGTTGGCGTTTCGCGAAAAACGATCAATACAATTGAAAACCATGTTTTTTCCCCGTCCGCATTGCTTGCAATGCAAATCGCGAAAGTACTTGATGTGACGGTACATGACATTTTCTTCGTGAAAGACGATTAATATGATTGTGAATATCTTGTCATTTATCGCCATTGGCTGCGTGATTACCGCAATGATCGCCCTTGGGCTGATCATCACAGATCGTCCAGAGCAACTGACCGACATCGACGCCGCAGGCGGTCTTGATTTCACCAGCCCTATTGCGCTTGGTCCTTCCGAAATGCCTGCTGAACAAACAGCTGTTGAAATGGGCGACGGCTGGGCCATGCCGGTGCGTCGCTATGGGGATAAAACGCCCGGCAAGCCTTTGCTGATCCTTGTTCACGGATCTGGCTGGGCTGGCTTGCAATTTCATCGCCTCGCGGCGCATCTGTCCGATACCGCATATGTTGTTGTCCCTGACTTGCGGGGGCACGGCGCCAATCCAGAGCGACGGGGCGATGTGGATTACATCAATCAAATGGAAGATGATATCGCCATCCTGATCGAGGCCGAACGCTTGCCCGGTCAGCCCGTGTTTCTTGCGGGTCACTCCTCAGGCGGCGGTCTTGTCATACGCTTTGCCGGTGGCGCTCATGGCGACAAGATTGATCAGGCGATCCTGCTGGCACCGTTTCTCAAATATAACGCGCCAACAACCCGCCAGAATTCCGGTGGCTGGGCTCACATCATGACACGGCGGATCATCGGACTGAGTATGTTGAACATGGTCGGGATCACCGCTCTCAACCATTTACCGATTATCCAATTCAACATGCCAAAAGCTGTCCGGACAGGAAAGTATGGACACTTGGCAACATTAGCCTATTCCTACCGCCTGAACGCAGGCTATGCGCCGCGCCGCGACTACCTCAAAGATGTAGCTGCCTTACCAGAATTTACCTTGATTGTCGGCAGTGATGACGAAGCCTTTGTCGCTGACAAATACGAAGCGGTTATGGGGGCCGTGACCGACAAGGGCAGCTACCATATTGTGCCAGGTGAAAAACACCTGAGTATAGTCGATGCGCCCGAGGTTGAAGCCTTGATCCGCGAGGCGCTCAAGTAACGATCCAAGCAAGAGCTTTGCGAGCAGGGCATTAGCTCCCACAGCACAAATTTAGAAAACCTGTACGTCCCGACCCGGGCCTCAATTCCGACTTTGCGATCGGGCAGATTTTTCGTATTCTCAGCTCAATAATAATTCCAATGAAAAGAGTCGATATGCTGCAGGTTCTGGGACGGCCAAATTCCGTTAATGTTCAAAAAGTCATGTGGTGTCTGGCCGAGCTGGGCGTGGCGGTCCAAAGGCATGATATCGGCGGGCCCTTTGGCGGGAATGATCAGCCCGTATATCTGGCGAAGAACCCCAATGGCAAGGTTCCGACGCTGATTGATGGGGATTTTGTCTTGTGGGAATCCAATGCAATTGTGCGCTATCTTTGCGATCAGTACGCGGTGGCAAGCTGGTATCCGGATACGGCCCAAAAGCGCGGTCATGCCAGTCAGTGGATGGATTGGTATCTCACCGAATTGCACCCCTCCATGACGACCCTGTTTTGGCAATTGATCCGAACGGAAGCTGCGCAGCGGGATCAAGCCGCAATTGAGGACGCTATCGCCAAATGCAAGGCGGCATGGACCATACTGGACCAGCATCTCGGATCCAGTGCCTATATACTTGGGGATGAGATCAGCATGGCCGACATTCCACTCGGCTGCGCGGCCTATCGCTGGCACGTGCTGGATTTTGATCGTCCGGATTTACCGGCCCTGAAAGACTGGTGGAGCCGAATTTCAGACCGCCCCGCCTACAGGCAGCATGTCATGCTCCCCCTCACCTAAATATTGGCCGCAGGAATATCCGCAACATTACCGGTTACCCCGCCCCCCGGTGAGCTGAAAAACTTTTTGCGGCTCTTCATCGGTGGTAGTGCTGTGATCGGCATAGACAAGGGCGTGAATGTCTTCAAGCGGTACAGGCTTGCCAAAGTAATACCTTGGGCTTCCTCGCAACCGTGGTTGCGCAGGAATTCCAGATCATCTGTATCCTCAACCCCCTCGGCAAGGGTCTTCATCTGCAAACCTTTGGCCAGAAAGATCGTCGCCCGCGCAATGTCGGATGACTGCTCATTTTTGGAAACCCCGGTAATAAACGACCGATCCACCTTGATCTTGTCAAAGGGAAAGATTTGCAACATGGACAGGGACGAATAGCCCGTTCCGAAATCATCCATCGCAATGGAAATTCCAAGCTGTTTTAGCTGACGCACGATATTCAGGGTATGACGGTGATCTTCAATAATACTCGTTTCCGTAATTTCAATTTCCAACCGTTTGGCATCCAGCCCGGTTTTACCCAAAACATCCAAATTGATTATCGGCAGCTCATTGGTGGACAATTGCGCAGAGGCCACATTCACCGCAATTTTATACGGGATTGTCCATTTCGCCGACTCGGCGCAAGCGGTGCGCAAGACCCACTCCCCGATGGGTATAATCAACCCGCTCTCTTCGGCAATGGGAATAAATTCATCCGGGGAGACCAGCCCCCGTTCGGGATGGAACCAGCGAAGTAAAACTTCAAACCCGATAAGGTTACCGGACGCCACATCGATTTGCGGCTGATAGAAAAGTTTGAATTCATCACGTTCTATCGCGTGGCGCAGCTCCATGGACAGCGCACTGCGAGAAAGATGATTTTCGTCAATTTTCCGATCATAGAAAACCATTTCGCATGTCTTCGCGTGCTCTGCGCGGTCAAGCGCCAGCTCGGCATGACTCAATAAATCAAGAGATTTGCGACTATCAACCTTCTGAAACGCCACACCGCAGCGGAAATCGACTTTGAATTTAAAATCCCCCACTTGAAACGGTTGTCTAAACTCAACCTCCAATCGCCGCGCAAACCTTTTGACCTGTTTCTTATCCCAAACGTTAAACATGCAGATGATCAGTTTATTCCCGCGCCCTTTTGCAATGACCTCGTTGTACCCAAATAAAGTCTCAAGCCGCGTAATCATTGCGTTGAGAACATGATCGCTGACTGCCAGTCCTTGAACTTTTCGAATTTCCCGCAATCCTTCAAGCCTGATCGCCAAAACGGCAATTCGAAGCCCGTTTTCTTCTGTCTCACGCAACAGTTCTTTGTTCTGATGCTGCATAAATTCATAACTGGGCAACCCGGTTACGGCGTCATGCTGCGACAAGCGGTGAAAATATTCCTGCGTTTCCGCTCTCTGGTGGCTTTCCAATATATTGATTGAAAACCCCGATCCCAGAATAAGCACCATCACCCCAATCACACACACCAATAGCGTCGTCGTAGACACCGTTCCTGGCACCTGTTCAACCAATGAATCGGCCGACATGCCCAGGGCTGACAGATCGGAAAAATGGACGCTGAAAATTGCCAGGACCAGCAAGATTGGACCGCAATACCGACAATAACTGCGAACAGGCCGCGCAGCCCGGCTCAAGGCGAAAGCCCCAAAAAAGACCCCTAATATGGCTGAGATAACAACCAGCCTGTCATCCAGATCCATATGCCGGGCGACATGATGGGCCTGATGACCCAGATGATGCATCAGGACAGCGCTAAGTCCGACGATGCCCCCTCCGACTTCAATCCAGAATGATTTTCGGGTCCACGCAGAAACAGTAAACCCCAGCAAGCACATTCCGATTGTCACGAAAAGAGAAATAGCCGTCGTAACGGGTTCAAAGCCATATTTGATTTGGGGAGCTAAACCAACCATCGCAACGAACTGGGTCGTCCAGATCGTACAGCCCCCCGTAATGCCCGCCAGAAAAATCCAGTGTATCCGCTTGCTGTTTTTGTTCAAACGTCCCCGATCAAACAGTCGCAAACTCACAATTGACCCCACGAAACAGATCACAATAGCCAGTGCTATAAAGCTGAGATTATTTTCGAAAGTTACGAAGGACATAAGCGCACCAACAATTACTCAAACTCCAAACACGGCTTTCTGTTTTGCGGACCTTAAAATCTGATCGCAGTAAAAAACAGCACAGCAAAGGATATAGTCACAAGCCAAGGCTTATAATTTATACATATTTTTATTGGGAATTGGTAAAAAACAGTAAATTTTTAGATAAAATTTTAGCCAATTTTTAAGAATTCTAATGAAGTTCTGTTCGGTAAAACGGGCGGCCGCAGCCCGAAATCTTCAATAGAGAACCAGCTTAGCTGACGGCGCGGGTAAGCTGAAAAACCTTTTGCGGCTCGTCTTCATCCGGCACCGTATGGTCCGCATAAACAAGGGCGCGAATGTCATCAAGGGGTACAGGTTTGCCAAAATAGTAACCTTGCGCCTCCTCGCAACCGTGATTGCGCAGGAATTCCAGATCATCTGCATCCTCAACCCCCTCGGCAAGGGTCTTCATGCGCAAACCTTTGGCCAGCACGATGGTGGCGCGGGCAATGGCCGATGACTGCTCATTCGTGGAAACGCCGCTAATGAATGACCGGTCCACCTTGATCTTGTCAAAGGGGAAGGTCTGCAGCATGGACAGGGACGAATAGCCCGTACCGAAATCATCCATCGCAATGGAAATACCAAGCTGCTTGAGCTGGCGCACAATATTCAGGGTTTGATGGTGATCATCAATAATACTGGTTTCGGTAATTTCCAGCTCCAGCCGCTTTGCCGATAATCCGGTTTTGCCCAGAATATCCAGAATAATCATTGGCAAATCGCCCGTTGCAAGCTGCGCTGTCGCCACGTTCACCGCAATTTTGTAGGGCGTTGTCCAGTTAGCGGCCTCAACACAGGCAGCGCGTAACACCCACTCGCCAATGGGCACAATCAGGCCCGTTTCCTCGGCAATGGGAATAAACTCATCTGGCGACACCATGCCGCGTTCCGGGTGGAACCAACGCAGCAGAACTTCAAAGCCGATCAGGTTACCCGACGCCACATCAATTTGCGGCTGATAAAACAGTTTCAGCTCATCGCGCTTGATGGCATGGCGCAGCTCCATGGACAGCGCACTGCGAGAGCGATTATTTTCATCAATTTTCTGATCATAGAAAACCACATTGCGGGTCTTCGCATGCTCTGCGCGGGCAAGCGCCAGCTCGGCATGACCCAACAAAGTGGCTCGGTGTTTGCTGTCTGCACTTTCCAGGGCAATACCACAGCGAAAATCAACGGTAAAATTAAGATCCGCATCGATAAAGGGCTGCTTGAATTCAGTTTCCAGCAAGTCAACAAATGTCATGACCTGCTTTCGATTTCTCACATTGAACATGGCAATGATCAGGCTGTCACCGCGCCCCTTTGCCATACATTCGTCCTTACCGGTCAGTTCGCGCAGGCGGTTGGCCATGGATTTAAGAACGTTATCACTTGCCGCCTGCCCATGAACATTACGGATCTCGCGCAATCCTTCCAGCTCGATATGTAGCACGGCAATTTTAAGCGCATTTTCTTCGGCAATATTCCAACGGTTCAAATTCTTTTGAACCATAAATTCATAAGTTGGCAGGCCTGTCAGGGCGTCATGCTGCGCCAGATGATGGAAATATTCTTCTGCTTCTGCCTTCTGTTTATTGTCCAGGATGTTAATGGAAAAACCCGATCCCAGAACAAGTGCCATCAACCCGACAACCCCGATCACAAGTGATCCATCCGAAACCAGCGAAGGCGCGACTACAACCATCGGGTTTGGCGCAATTGTCAACGCGCCCATAGCAGTGAAATGCATGGTGGCGATCGCCAGGATCAGTGCTACAGGGCCAAAATAGCGGCAATAGCGGGTCAAAGGACGGGCAACGCGGTTAAAGGCAAGCGCACCAAAGAACACCCCAAATATAATGGAACTGAACACAAGGGTTTGATCCCAATACATATCGCCCGCGATCTGATAGGCCTGCATCCCCAGATAATGCATCAGCACAATACCAAAACCAACGATCGCGCCGCCGATTTCAATCAATAAGGATTTTTTAGTCCAGGAGGAAACAGCAAAGCCCAGCAGACAGACCCCAACGGAGAGGAAAAGAGAAACGGCGGTAAAAACGGGTTCATAGCCGTGATCAACAGGCGGTGTAAATCCGATCATGGCAACAAAATGGGTGGTCCAGATTGTACAGCCACCGGTCACACCGGACAGGAAAATCCAGTGGATGCGTTTTCCACCTGTTGTAAAACGGGTCCGGCTGTAAAGTCGCATGGTCACGGTGGAACCGATCACACAAATGAATACGGCAAGCGCCAAAAGACTATAATTATGATCGTTAACTAAACAGGATAGAACATCAACCATAAACAACCCGCACTCAATTATGGCTTATAGTTCAAAGCTCGGAACTTGGACCGACTGAACATAAAAAGCGACTTCACCATCAGGGCTTCAAAGCAGAAATCCCCCTCCTCTCTCCTTTATGTAAAAAAAACACAAATAATTCGTAAATTTTTAGATTCAATTTTAGTTAAATTCTCGTTATCTGGGTAATCAACAAACAGGATGAACCGCGGCTACCCATTTATTTGGTTATATGCCATTATATATAGAAATCGACCGACGTTCCATTGCCAGCCGATTGACGTAAGGGATTGAAAAATTTGACTAAATTGAAATCAAACTTAGCTTTTCGCCCGCTTTTGAGCCTCCTTTTTTTAGGCCTGATCCTGCCGCTACTGATCGGTTGTTCTTCAGCCGAAGAGGCAAAACCCTTCGATCCAACGGCGCCGCTGGCCCATCATACGGATACCGGATTTCGTAATCTTTATGGTGAGGGACCCAAAAAAGGCGGCTTCTTTAACTTTCTGTTTAACGTTCGTCTGGCAGAAGACTGGCCCGACGAAGATGCCCTGCGAGAAGCGCCGCCCATACCGCGTGTCCCCGTCGATTTTGCCCGCTTGAAATCACCACCTTCGGATGATTTGCAAGTCACCTGGATCGGTCACTCCACCCTGCTCATTCAATATCGGGGACTGACCATCTTAACCGACCCCATGTTCTCTGAACGCGCATCCCCGCTCTCCTTCATTGGACCGCGCCGCTATACGGACCCGGCCCTGTCCCTGGAGGATCTGCCGCCGCTGGACGCCATCGTCATCAGTCACAACCATTATGATCATATGGACAACGCCACCATTGAAGCCATCGGCAATTCCGCGCGCTGGCTGGTGCCACTGGGCAACGCCGCATTGCTGGCTGAATCCGGTGTCACCAATGTGACCGAACTGGACTGGTGGCAGGAAACTCGCGTCAAAGACATCACCTTCACCCTCACCCCGACCCAGCATTGGTCGGCGCGCGGCCTGTTTGATCGCAATAAAACCCTATGGGGCTCGTGGGCCATGAATTTTGGCGGCTCTGGCGTGAATTTATGGTTTGGCGGCGACACGGGCTATAATGACGTGCAATTTCGCGAAATCGGCGAAAAACTGGGACCATTCAACCTGTCCTTCATCCCCATTGGCGCGTATGAGCCCCGTTGGTTCATGAAAGATGCCCATGCCAATCCAGCCGATGCCGTGCAAATCCATCAAGATGTGCGCTCCGACAAATCCATTGGCATTCATTGGGGCACCTTTGTCCTCACCAGTGAAGAAGTAACCCAGCCCCCAATCGCCCTGAAAGCCGCGCTCAAAGAGGCTGGCCTGCCCGACAATGTCTTTATCACCCTGCCCCTTGGCGGTATGGAAATTCAGACCCTGCCCGGTCAAACAACGACAGCGGAAACAGATTAACTACAGGCTTTGCACGATCAGATTTGCCGTCGCCATGTTGCAGGCAATGGGAATGTCATATAGCGTCGACATGCGGATCAGCGCTTTCACATCCACGTCATGGGGCTGCGCGGTCATCACATCCTGAAAGAAGATCAGCATATCCAGCTTGCCATCACATATCATCGCGCCCAGTTGCTGATCCCCGCCCAGCGGCCCGGACTTCATGGCCGTAATATTCAGGCTTGGCACATGCTTGGATAACACCGACGCCGTTGTGCCCGTGCCAAACAGGTGATGCGGGCGCAGCTTGTCCGCGTGGGCCTCTACCCAGTTCGCCAGTTTTTCCTTCATCGCGTCATGGGCAACAAGGCCAATGCTCAACTGTTTTGTCTCCGTCATGGGGCTTCCTGTTCTGGGCGTGGATATCATCGTCCCCTCACTCTACACCATTTTGGCAAAAGCAAAACAGCCGCGCGGCGATAGCGGCCCAGCCGTTCCATTATTTTTTTCACATATAAATCTTGAAAGCCGATAAATGCCTTCTTATATACAAGTGTCTTCAAGAAGAGTTTGGGGGGTGGCAGCCTCCCGCGTTCAGGCCGTCCAATCGTTCAGGATGGCAACATCCTGGGGATGTAAGGCTGACCCAGCGGGTGCGGCGAAATGGGGATCACAACATCCCTGCCGATTAAATCCCGGCATCAGCAGTTCCAAAAGAGCGGGCGATTAATCCATAAACAGCCTGAAACAAACACAAGGCAATTGCAGAACAACGATAATCAAACTGTCGTCGGTGATGCGAAACCAAAGTTGCGTAAAACCTGTACCAAGTGTGTATCAAGTCCCAGTATCACCGGCGTTTTTTTGACCCGTGATCTCTCAATTCCGTCCGCAACTAAACCGCGGACCCCTAACCCCGAAAATTGATTACCCCCTTGCTGAACCCATGTTCACGCGAGGTTTTTTGGGGTGAGATACGCAAAGCATTAGATTTTTCTCATGATTGATTAGTTTGGCGCAATGTTCTACTTTAAAAATAAGATGAAAGCCTCGTGATTATTGATGTTTGCTTGCCACGAAAAAGAGAGCCGAAATTCTATGAGCAACAAAGAACCAAAGTCAGGCAAAGCAACGCCTTATACTGAAGAAGCTGACAATCCTGTCTGGACCGATGAAGAATTGAAATCTGCGCGTCCCGGCAAAGATGTATTTAAGGAACTGGGCATCACACCCCCTCGCCCCCGTGGCCGCCCACCAATTGAAACACCCAAACAAACCATCACAATCCGGCTCGACGCTGATCTAATCGAAAACCTCCGTGCGTCAGGAAAAGGCTGGCAGTCCCGCGTCAACAAAATCCTGCGCAATGAAGTGTTGGGTTAGTGTTCTATAATAAATAATCCCAATCGAATTTTCACGGACTGTGAACAAAAAAATATGGACAAAAAACTTAAAATATTCAATCCGGTTGCCGTTAAACAAGCGGAACTTTTCAAAGACTCAAACAAGAAATTTGTTCATTATACAAGCGCAGAAGCCGCTCTAAACATTATTCGCACGCAAAAAATATGGATGCGAAACGCAAACTTAATGAACGATTTTTCTGAAATACGACACGGAACAGATTGTTTATCTGGAGCTTGGTTTGAAGAAGGTTATATGTCCAGATTATCAAAACTTCTTGAGCCAATCGAAAAAGGTTTATTACAAAGACTGACAAATGAAATAGACACGCGACAGAATGAAAGATTTCTTGAAAGTTACATTTTATCAATTAGTGAACACGGAAGTGAAGATAAAGCTCTAGATGAAGATAAGTATGGGCGCCTTTCTATGTGGCGAGCATATGGCGGTACCAACAATGTTGCGATGGTTTTAAATCCAGAAGTATTACTGGGTGACGCGAATCCCTACAACGCCTTTATTTTTCCAGTCCAATACGAAAACAGAGGTTCTTTTAAGCTCAATTTTGAAAAGGTAATTTGCAGCTTAGAGAACAATTTCGATTATATTAAAGGCTTAGATTCCGAGGAAGTATTTGATCGCGTTTACATGCTTCTACATTCAAGTATTCTGACAATCAAACACCCAGGCTTTAAAGAAGAAAAAGAATGGAGGCTCATTTACTCACCAACAATTTACCCATCCGGTAACGTAGAAGATAATGTGGAAACAATTAATGGCTTACCACAAAAAATCTATAAACTCGCACTAAAGGATCATCCTGAGATAAATTTCAATGGAGCGACAATACCTGACCTTTTGGATAAAATCATAATTGGCCCAAATAGTAATCCATGGCCAATTTCGGAAGCATTTATTCATGAGCTTGAAAACATCAATGTAAAAAATGCACGTCAGAAAGTTATTACCTCCTCAATACCCTTAAGACGTTGAAACCTTAAAAACTATAAACTGAACAAGTTCCCCCTCACCCCAACAATTTTGGCGCCATGAAGTGGGTGAAGGTTCCTTGTCCAAGACCCGTATTTGTCCAGCTATCGCCGTCAAATTCCATGCTGATGACCGAGCCGGTTGAGAATTTGTTCCGGATTTTCTGGTGGGTGTTTTCATCGCCGGTCTGCCAGTTCACCATGGACAGCGCCAATTCCTGCATGGCCGGGTTATGGCCCACGATCATCACATGATCAAATTCACTTTTTAAACTGTGCAGCAGGCTGATCAACCCATGCCCCATCCCGGCGGAATAGATGGATTTGTCAAAACGGATGTTGAGCGGTTTGGGAAAGGCCGTTTGCAGGCGGGCCAATGTCTCACGCGTGCGCTGCGCCGGGGAGCAGAGCACCAGATCCGGATGCAAATCATTGGCATATAAATAGCGTCCCATTTGGGGGGCATTCTTCTTGCCGCGCGGGGCCAGCGGACGCTCCATATCGCTTTGCGAATAATCGGCCCAACTGGATTTCGCATGACGCATCAGCGTGAGTTTTTTTGGCATCTGTTGTGGTCTCCCCTGTTACAAAACCATATATACTAAAAATCCGCATATTCAATATGGCGGGTCCGTTACAAATTAAAGACACTGGATAAATAAATTGGCCAACAGATTGATTAAGCACTCCTTTTCCAAATTTTGGCCTGACCCTCTGGCCGCAGCCCTGAAAGATCGGCAGGCCATAAAATATCCGCATTTTTCTTTTAAGAATGGTAATTCTCGCGTTTAATGTTATTTTATAACACAACACCGTTTTTATATTGCACAGGCCTTCATGACCCGCATTTTTGCTGCCCTCGCCCTTTTCACCCTGATCAGTATCAACGCCCCCCTTGCTCGCGCGCATCCGCATGTGTGGATCGATCTGAAAAGCAGCCCCCTGTTTAATGACAGGGGGGAGCTGACGGGCCTCGAGCTCAGTTGGGTTTTTGGTGATTTCTATTCCGCCTTCATCATGGAGGAAATCCCCAAAAATGAGGATGGCACGCCGTCGCAGGCCGCCCTTAACGAACTGGCCAAAGGCAACCTGGCCAATCTGGCCGAATATAACTACTACACGGACCTGCGCATTGACGATCAGGCCGCGCCCATCAAGCCAGTGGATCAATATGCTACGGGGGTTATGCAACACCGCCTTTGGATGAAGTTTCAGGTGGATTTGAAAACCCCGGTTGATGTGAGCGGTAAAGCCGTCACTTACGCGATTTATGACCCCAGTTATTACATCGAAATCCTGCATGACAACAAAGCCCCGGCAATCACCATTGGCGGCGCGATGAAAGAGCGCTGCACCGCGCGGCTGATACCGCCCACGCCCCCTGAAGATATGAGCATGATGGCCCTCGGCCTTGATAAAACCGAGAAGCCGGATTTCGCTCTGGGTGAATTTTTTGCGGAATGGGTGAGCCTGAAATGCAAATAAAATTGATCCGCAGCAGCGCGGCAGCCTCTCTAATGCTGGCGGCCCTCCTCTGCCTGTCTCCTACCCTCGCGATGAGCGCGGAAATCGATGCGCTTACCCGCCTCAGCCTTTATATACAAACCCAGCAAAGCGCCTATTTTCGCGAGCTGGCCGACGGTCTTAAAGCGCTCAAAGACGGCGGCATGGCGGCGCTGTATGGCATGATCAGCCTCAGTTTTTTCTACGGTATATTTCACGCGGCCGGTCCCGGTCACGGCAAAGCGGTTATTGGCACCTATCTGCTGAGCAACGAAGCGGCGCTCAAACGCGGGATCGCGCTTGCCTTCCTCGCCGCGCTGATGCAGGGGATTACCGCGCTTGTTCTGGTGCTGGGGGCGGTTCATCTGCTGGGCTGGACCCGGCGGCAAGCGGCCGATGCAGTGCCTTATCTGGAACTGGCGAGTTATGGTCTGATTGCCATTCTGGGCGTACTTTTAATGAAGCGGGCGATCACCTCGGGCTTGCGGTTCTACCGCTTAAGCCAGACGGACAAAACCCTGCTCAGCGCCGCGGCCCACACCCAGGGGCATAGCCATGACCACGCTCACGATCATGATCATACGCACGGGCACGATCATGCCCATGATGCCTGCCCCGATTGCGGGCATAATCACGCGCCGGACCCGGCGCTGCTCAGCGGGAAAATGCGCCTTCGTGATACCGCCTCGATCATTCTGTCCATTGGCATCCGGCCTTGTACCGGATCGTTGCTCGTGCTGATTTTTGCCGAAAGTCTGGGGCTGCGCTGGGCCGGGATTTTTTCGGTGCTGGCCATTTCCCTTGGCACCGCAATGACCGTTAGCGCCCTTGCTTTTTTAGCGGTGCATTTTCGAAAAGCCGCCCGCAAGCTGTCGGCAAAACAGGAAAGCCCGCTGCTGCGCTATGCGGCGTTTGGCGTCACATTCGCAGGCGGGCTTTTTATTACGGCCCTTGGGGTTCTGTTATTTATCAGCACCCAAAGTAGCGGCCATCCCCTGATTTAACGATCAGGACGGCTCCTGAATAATGCCGCGTGCCAAAAGATCGGCGATTTGCGCGTCATCACGGCCCATGTCCCGCAGGACTTCGGCTGAATTCTCGCCCAAAGACGGCGGACGATTAACGGGCGGCACACCGGACTCGCTAAAGCGCAGCGGACTACCGATCAGGGACACTTCCCCCGCATGGGGATGCTGTATCTGATGCACCATGCCGCGCGCCGCGGCTTCGGCGGAGCGCAAGGCTTCCAGAACCGTGCGCACTTCACCGCCCGGTAATTTATGGGTTACAAGAGCCTTGCACAGCTCGGCCCGGGTCATCCGATCCAAAAGCGGTTGCATTTCTTCTTGCAACACCGCCGCATTTTTCGCGCGGAGCTGATTGGTCACAAAACGCGGATCATCGATCAATTCCGGTGCCCCCAGAATATCATTGGCCAATCGGCGATACTGCCCGTCATTGGCAATCGCC
This sequence comes from Sneathiella sp., assembly GCA_034669685.1. Lineage (GTDB taxonomy): Bacteria > Pseudomonadota > Alphaproteobacteria > Sneathiellales > Sneathiellaceae > Sneathiella. The sequence goes on along the minus strand of JAXMOU010000001.1, from coordinate 321,055 downwards.
AGAATGACATAGCCATCGGATACTTTAAACAGGCCATAAGGCGCCACATAAGGGTTGGCATTGCCAAGGCGCGGCGGCTCTTTATCCAGCCACATGCTGTTGTTGGCGTGATAGGCGAGCAGCGCAAGGCCCGTGTCAAACAGGCAAATGTCAATGGTTTGCCCCCGGCCCGTGCGTTCCCGCGCAAACAATGCGGCAAGACAGGCCTGCGCCGCCTGATGACCGGTGACCAGATCGACAATTGCCAATCCAAAGCGCAAAGGTTCCTGCTCGGCTTCACCGTTTGAGAACATCAGCCCGGCCTCGCCCTGAACAACCAGATCATAACCCAGCCGGTGGCTAAATTCCCCCTCGCGGCCATAACCGGAGATGGAGCAGTAAATCAACTTGTCGTTCTTTTTGGACAGGGTTTCATAATCAAGACCGAATTTGGCGGTCCCGCCCAGCTTGAAATTTTCAATAACCACGTCGCAGGTCGCAGCGATTTCAGCGGCAATTTTCTGCCCCTCTTCACTGCCCAGATCAAGCGCGATGCTTTTCTTGTTGCGGTTGACCGCGTTAAAGAAACTGGTGTCATTTCCATGCACGGGAACACCCATTGTCCGGGTATCATCGCCGCCGCCGACATTTTCAATTTTGATGACTTCTGCCCCAAGGTCTCCAAGGGTTTGTGCGCACATGGGACCAGCCAGAACACGAGACAAATCCAATACACGAATACCTTCTAAAGCTCTCATTTTTATTATCCTTCTTGCTTTGAAGACTCAACTTAGCCCAGAGCTTTCAGCGGAGCAATTCCTAAAACAAAAGGCCCCGCTTTTACCCGGGGCCTTTTGAAATCAGTAGATTAACTTAGGCAGATACCTCGCGTCTTCCATGTTTTATCTCACTATCAATCTAGATAAAACATGGTCTTCTATTTTTGGTATTAACTCCAACACTCGTTGAATCCCGATCTCACTAATTCCAAGTAAAGCCCAATAACGACCTTCGTGTTGTGCGGCATCCTCTTTGCTGTCAACATCAGATGCTTCAGAAAACTCCTATACCCAAAGATATAAGGAATGGGTGCTGACGCCTGATCACTTAGAAACATCACTCGCCGGATAGCCGCGCACTGTAATCTGATGAACCGCATCGCGATTGAAATCTTCACTGAACTTTGATTTAGACATGTTAATCTCCATGCCTCATTTTAAGGACCAAGGTGTCTACAAATTTAGGGGCTATTCAGAAGGAAGCTTTGGGCTTTCTAAGGGCAGCCTTCAAATAAAAGTGATGTTCTCCCATCTACTCGTCCCCTCGCAGTGAAAATCGAAGCCAGCTAACGATAACGTGTAGTGCATTATAAAGGCACGTAAACGCCGCAAAATAAAAAACAAAGTCTAGGGTCACACCCCAAAAACCGCCGTTGATAACATAAAGTTGGCTAATGGCTCTTACAAACCAACGATGTCCCTCAACATTAGGAAATAACCACGTTAAAACAAAGAAAAATAAGATAAAGAAAACAAGCATGACAAGCATTTGATGATGAGCGATTGAGCTATCAAAAAAAGGCTTAGAAAGGCTACCTTTAAGTAGAACTTGACTTCGTACATTTTTAAGAAAGCTGAAGGGAAACAGGAATAGAACAAGGATCAATCCAGAAAAAATTTGAAACCTGTTTATGCTATCTAAAATAGAGTTATGATGCGCACAATCATTGATATTAGAGTAATTGCATAATTCAGAGTATCTATCTAAGAACTGAAATAGAACATCAATCAGCTCCCTTATCGACAAGAATTGTTGCATTTCACTGTATATCCCTACCGAATACACAATATTTACAAACAAAAAACAAAGACCAAACAAGAGCATCATTGATCATCACCACTCCACTTTCCCGCTACACGTATCTAAACGAGTATTATCCACCCTCATATTAGCCTGAACACTTGCGAAAACAAAAGGACCCGCTTTTACCCGGGGCCTTTTGAAATCAGTAGATTAACTTGGGCAAATACCTCGCGTCTTCCATGTTTTATCTCACTATCAATCTAGATAAAACATGGTCTTCTATTTTTGGTATTAACTCCAACACTCGTTGAATCCCGATCTCACTAATTCCAAGTAAAGCCCAATAACGACCTTCGTGTTGTGCGGCCCAATAACATTCTTTTTTTTGCTTATTGCAGGCGATTAAGCGGGACAATTTGTTATTTTTCTTTAGACGAATTATCGATACATCTTTTTTCTCATAAATTTTTGATCCAGTTAGATACGCTTCTTCTGGCCTTCGGATGTCCATATTTTGAGAGTTCTCTATTATTTTTTGATACAATTTTACTTGATCAATATCCGGATCCTTATAGATAACGTTTTCTGAGTCGTTCACTAAGTAGGAGATTATGTTTATCATTCGGGCTTCAGCCCTAATGAGGCAAAAGCCCTCTATGCAAAACTTTGGTTGCTGCAAGCTAAAGAAAGTAATCCCATCAAAATAAATCATACGAATTCCCCATTGTACCCATGGGTCATTTAATACAGTAGGTGTAACCCTTATTTCCCCTACTGGGCCGTCTGCTTCATAAACACCTGGATACATAACCGAGTGTCTCCTAATTCGAAAACGAACTCCGTTTAAAGTCGCGTTTAAAAATCCGGGATCAATGTCGTCATAAGCTGGACACCTCCAAAGAGGTTTATCCTCTCCAGTATACAAACTCGAATAGTCCCGAAGAAATTTTTGCCGCTTCTCTCCCGTTACATCACAGTCAATCGCTGCTGATGCCTCACCAATAAAAATCGAACTTAAAGCGACCAACAATACGAATATAAAAGAAAATCTCATCACCACTCCCCTACTTTCCCGCTACACGTATCTAAGCGAATATTGTCCACCCTCATACTAGCCTGAATACTTGCTAAAACAAAAGGCCCCGCTTTTACCCGGGGCCTTTTGAAATCAGTAGATTAACTTGGGCAGATACGTCGCGATATCGGGCCAGAACCAGATGACAGATCAGTTTTTAACTTCACTAAAAGTTTCTATTCGACCACTTTGGCTCTCATAAATATTTGCTATTTTGACTTGAGAACCCAGCCCAAGTTTGAGGCCCGTACTCAAACTTTTAATCGTATTGTTTTCGAAAAACCCATTATTGATAAGAACGGAACCTTGCATGGTTAATTAGCCCCCAATATTATTGCCGGCAAATAAACGGATAGGAACCCTTTCCAAAACACGGCCATTTCATTTATTTCCAAGGGATTGATCCGATAAGTGATCCAAATACGATCTTGAAACTTCATACTCGCTCCACAATTTTTAGTTTCGGTATTACAAAGGATCCACGCCTTGACGGCCCCATTCTCAATTTTAAAGCTTCCAGTAATTTGCTTCTTTGATAGTTTTATAAATCGTCCAGTTTCCCAGCAACTTACCCATTTGATACCCCTGTTTTAGCTTTAAAATATTGGCGTATTTTTTCTTTTAATGGAATACGAAGTGGCAGTTTTTGGCGTTCCCCTGTTTCAAGATTTAAACGCCAGAAGAACCGTAAATCATCATTATCGTCATAAAATAGCCCCGGCGGGAAGACAACTGCCCACTTGCCATCTCCCGAAATATGCATATCAGCAAATTTTGAGAGCATTATATCTTCAGAGTTCAGAATTCTGCGAAACGATCCATTCTCATGTAAAAGCAGTGTTCTTGCATAAGCCCCTTGAGATAAAATCTTTGAGCCATCCCGACTTACAACTTGCCGATTAAGGCGCCTTGATGAAAGCCTCCTGTTCGAACTGATAAATTCAGGAGAATTTGTTTCATCAAATGCAATTTCTATTCTGTCTGTTTCCGCATTGTAAAAAAAGGAACTGATTGTCTTTTTAGTCAATGGACCCTCAATTTCATTAATCCTATATCCGACAGGAAGCAGTACCCGGCCATCTTCAGTGGCAGACAATCGACCTCCTCCGATAAAAACACCACGTTGATCAGGCGCGTTTATCAGAAGTTCATTCCGCCACACTTCGGGATTATTTTTTATCTTTTGGAATTTTTTTAAATTAAAATCCCCATTAAGTTGAACCTTAAAATATATGTGAGATAGGTGGGAGGGACCGACAACATTGTAAATCTCGTCATCGTTTATTCCAAACACTGGATATCCGCGAACAACATGACCCGCAGCCTCCTCATTTATTTTTTCTTTATGAACTTCATTTTTTAACCGCAGTTTTACTTTTTTATAATTGTTGGACGGATTGGCGTTATTAGAGACCCAGGCGATTGATTTGGTATTTAAGTTATACACAACGATCTGATTGCCAATTATCCGCGCGTCACAAACGTTTCGTTTAAAGCATTCGCTGACCATCACCAGCTTATCCGCTTTCAAATTAAAACTAGGAGAATGAACGCCAATTTCTTCACCAAATGGAGAGATAATTTCAAATTCATTTTTTTCAAAATCGTAAACTGCAACCTGTCGTGTCAAAGTACCATCTTCACGCCCCTCAAGAGACGCCATTTTGAAATCAACGGCCATAAATCGACCATCAAAAGACAAAAATGGATTGTCGATACGTATATACATTTCTCGTTCGTCAGAAGCTTTAAGGACCTCTATAAATCCACGAGCACTCCGCTGTTTCAGAAAAGAAATTCCTGAACTACAAGCGGAAAGGGTCACGACAAGAAGACTAAGAAGCAAAAATATAGACTTAAAACGGCTCAATTCACGTCCCCTTCACAATTGCATTCCCTGTCCATCTGGTGCGGATTAAAGAGCTTTGTTTTTAGCTCTACAGATTTTTTCTAAAGCTTCGTACTTAAAACTTTTCAACCCTAAGCGAATATTGTCCACCCTCATACTAGCCTGAACACTTGCGAAAACAAAAGGCCCCGATTTTACCCGGGGCCTTTTGAAATCAGTAGATTAACTTGGGCAGGTACGTCGCGATGTCGGGCCAGAACCAGATGACGCCGACGCCAAGGATCTGCAGGCCGATAAAGGGGATGACCCCCAGATAGATATGCCCGGTCGTGACTTCCTTGGGCGCCGCGCCGCGCAGGTAGAACAGCGAAAAGCCGAAGGGCGGGGTCAGGAAGGAGGTTTGCAGGTTAATCGCGATGAGAACGGCGAGCCACATGGGATCGTGCCCCATCAGGATCAGCGCCGGTGCGATCAGCGGCAGCAGGATCACGGTAATTTCCACGAAATCGAGGAAGAAGCCCAGCACAAAGATAATCAGCATGCAGAAGATGAGAGCGCCGTTTGCGCCGCCTGGCATGGATTTGAGGATATCTGCAAGGCGATCTTCCCCGCCGAGGCCAACAAACACCAGCGAGAAGACACTGGCGGTCAGGATGGTCGCGAAAATCATCGCCGTCACCGTCATGGTGGAGGTCAGCGCCGGTTTTAAAATATCGGCGGCAAATATCCGCTTTAAGGAGAGACCAATTGCCCCCGCGCCCCATAGGCTGAGCAGAATATAGAGGCCTGCCATGATCACCTCGAACATGCCGGTGTCCGAGCGCTGCAAGCGAACCGGATAAAGACCCGACAGGACCGCCAGCACCAGCAAGGCAATGCCGCCTGTCATGATGAAAGCTGGCGAGACCCCTTTTCGAATGCCCGCCATCAACACCGCGCCAACGGCGCCAACCGAGGCCGCTTCGCTGGGCGTTGCAACGCCGCCCAGAATAGCACCCAGCACCGCAAGGATCAGAACAATCGGCGGGACAATGGCCCCGAATATTTCACTCAGGCTTGGGGCAATAACCTCTTCCTTCATCGCGGGCGCGTCACTGGGGATCAGCCAGGCCCGGATAAGCAAATAGAGGATATAAATCCCCACCAGCACAAGGCCGGGGATCAGGGCGGCTGCAAAAATCTGACCCACCGAAATGGTTTCAATGGTGAATTTGCCCTGTTCGAACTGGGCCTGCTGAAACGCATTGGACATCACATCGGAGAGAATAATCAGCAAGGTGGAGGGCGGAATAATCTGGCCCAAGGTGCCCGACGTGCAGACAATGCCTGACGCCAGTTTAGGGCTGTAGCCATTGCGCAGCATGGTCGGCAGCGCAATCATGCCCATGGCAACAACCGTCGCGCCAACAATGCCGGTTGAGGCCGCGAGCAGCGCCCCCACCAGCACAACGGAAACCCCAAGGCCCCCGCGCAATTTACCAAACAGGCGGCCCATGGTTTCCAGCAAATCTTCGGCAATGCGGCTTTTTTCCAGGATCACGCCCATAAAGACGAACAGCGGAATGGCAATCAGCACATCATTGGTCAGCAAGCCAAACACCCGCTGGCCAAGTGCGCCCATCAGCGAGATATCAAACACGCCCATGGCCCAGCCAAGCCCCGCAAAAAGGGTGGCAACGCCTGCGATGGTGAAGGAGACGGGATAGCCCAGCAAAATACCGCCAATCAGGGCGGCAAACATCAATAAATCCAAGGGGAGTGTCATACCGCCTCCCCCTTCACGCGAAGCAGGTCTTTCAGCAAGGTTGATACCCCTTGGATCAGGATCAGGCCGCAAAATCCCGGGATCAGGGATTTCAGCAGGAATGAGGCGGGAATGCCGCCCACAGATATGGGCCCTTCCCAGATCGCCCATGAGGTTTGCACCGTTGGCCAGGTCCAGTAAAGCAGGATAATCATGGCCGGGAATAAAAAGGCGAAATGCCCAAACAGATCGATTTTCGCTTTCCCGCGGGTGCCAAATTTAGCATAGAAAATATCCACGCGCACATGGGCATCCACCAGATAGGTATAGCCCGCGCCCAGCATAAATAGGGTGCCGTGCAGATAGAGAATACCTTCGTTCAGGAAAATAAAGCTGACGCCAAAAACATAGCGCAAAACAACAATAAAAAATTGCAGCAGGACCATCAATAAAGCGGACCAGCGAATGACGCTGCCAACACCGCTATTTATCTGGTCCAATGCTTTTGCAAAAGTCTCCATAATGGATCCCCAGCCATAAAAAAAGCGGGCTCTGTCTGAGCCCGCCTTACATAAAACACCAATTAATACTTGTAGTCCATCGCCCGTGCGTTCATTTGCCCGTTATCGGCATATTTCATGTAGTTGGCAATGGAAGAACGATAGCTGAGGAAGCTTTCCACGATCCGTCGAACCAGCTCGTCTTCATCCTCGCGCAGCTCGGCAATCACTTCACCAGCGGCATTGCCCATGGCTTTGATCACATCGTCGGGAAGTTTCTTAACCTGAACGCCCTGCTCTTCGACCAGTTTGGTCAAGGCAAGCGCATGCTTGGTTGTGTATTCGGTCCATACAGGGTTGTAGAGACTTTCGCAGGCATAAGAGACAGCCTGTTTAAGATCGTCTGGCAACTCGTTGTAAACACTGGCATTTACCGCGCATTCTTCGGCAGAGGAAGGCTCGCCAACACCCGGCCAGTAATAGTTTTTAGCAACCTGATAGAAGCCAAGCGCACTATCGGTCCAGGGGCCGATAAATTCACCCGCATCAAGCGCGCCCGATTGCAGCGCCTGGAACATCGCCCGGCCGCCCATTGCCTGAACAGACATGCCCAGTTTGGAGCACATTTCAGACGCCAAACCGGTTGTTCTAAAGCGCAGGCCTTTCAGATCATCAACCGTGTTAATGTCTTTTTTAAACCAGCCCTGCCACTGCGGACCGGAGTTACCACAAAGGAAAGGCTTCAGGCCAAAGCGGCCATAGATTTCGTCATACAGTTCCTGTCCGCCGCCGTGGGTGAGCCAGCCAACCTGCTCGTCCGCGCGAAGGCCAAAAGGCTGCGAGCCGAACATCAGGATGCCTTTGGATTTTGAGCCCCAATAAGCCGGAACCGCGTGATACAGATCGGCGGTTCCCTGACTAACGGCATCAAATACACCGCGGCCCGGTACCAGTTCGCCAGCGGCAAATAATTTCACTTCAATCCGCCCACCGGAGAGCGCTTCAATCCGGTCAGCCAGTTTCTGCGCGGCGACGCCCGGTCCGGGAAGGTTTTTGGGCCATGCTGTGACCATTTTCCATTGCATTTTGCCCTGGGCAATTGCCGGTGTGGCAAAAGCGGCTGTTGCGGCAGCGGCGCCCACGCCAGCTGTTTTGATAAAATCCCTGCGTTTCATTTCTGATCTCCTTGCGTGTGCCCCAAACGGGCGTGTCCGTTACGTCCCTCAAGAGGAGTGCGCTTCCCCGGTAAGCTATAGCTCTGGCTATTTTTAAAGCTTTACTGTTAGACTATCCCTAGCATTATGAGCATAATTTATGATTATATGTGTATACATAAAAGTCAACCGGATTTGTTCATTGCATCTGATACAGTCTGTTCAGAATTGGGAAATGACGTTTTTTGATGACGAATATAGTTATACGTAATGCTGCGACGGGAGATTTTGACAGCCTACCGATTGTCGAGGTAGCGGCGGCGCAGGCATTTAGAACAGCTGGCCTGCCGGACGTGGCCGATATGCCGCCAACCCCGGCTGAATATTATCGACAGCTCCCCGCCTCTGCCTTTGTGCTGGTTGCCGCAGAGCGCGCGCAGGTTGTCGGCTTTTGCCTTATCACCGAACTCAGCGGGCAGGCCCATTTAAAAGAAATATCCGTTGCCCATGAAGTCGCCGGAAACGGAATTGGCAAGCAGTTATTGCAGCGGGCCGTTACAGAGGCACAAACCCGCGGTTACACCGCTATGACGCTGACAACGTTTAAAGATGTTCCTTTCAACGCGCCGTTTTACAAAAATTTCGGTTTCGTTGAATTTCAACCCGGCAATGATTGGGCCGAGCTGCAAACGGTCCTTGCAGAAGAGATGAAAAGTTTGCTTGGGCATTATGACCGAGTTGCTATGATGAAAAAAATTAAAACCCAACCGGATTTATAATCAGCTTATGAAAACACCCATTACCCATCAATCCGTTCGCACCAATCTGCTCGGCCGTATTCATTCCGGTGAATGGTCGCCCGGCATTGTCATTCCCGGTGAGGCCGAACTGGCCATTGAATTTGGCTGTTCGCGCACAACGGTGAACCGGGCCCTGCGCCAATTGGCCGATGAAGGGTTGGTTGAGCGCCGCCGCAAACGCGGGACCATCGTCACCCCGCTGCCCAGTGCGCGCACCACATTGGAAATCCCGATTGTTCGAAAAGAGGTTGAGGGGCGCGGCGGTGCCTATGCCCACCATATTCTGCTCAATGAAATGGCGACCGCGCCCGCGTCGGTTGCCGCGCGGCTGAACACCACCGCCAAAAGCCTGCTGCATCTGAATACCTTGCATCTGTCAGACGGCAAACCGTTTATGTATGAAGAACGCTGGATCAATCCCGCAGCGGCACCAGCGGCTGCCACCGCTGATTTCGAAGCGATCAGCCCCAATGAATGGCTGGTGCAGGAAGTCCCCTATTCCGACGGTGACATCAGCTTTTCCGCCTGCGCCGCCACTGCAAAAGTGGCCAGCCTGCTGGAGACAGACGAAGGCGCGCCGCTGTTCCTGATCGAGCGCACAACCCGCATGTATGGCGATGCCATCACCACTTTAAAAATGTACTACCCCGAAGGCTTTCGCATGACCAGCAAGCTTTAAGCGCTGCGATACACTGACAGTTCGGGTTTACGGCTTTCAAGTTCTTCGCTTTTCAGAAGGCCGGTTTGCGCGTCAACAAAACCCGCGACGGAGGCCGCATTGGTGACCGCAAGTTTCATCGCATCCTCGATCGATTTTCCGCTGACAAGCGCGTGCGAGAGCGTGGAATTGAACGCATCCCCGGCGCCGATGGTGCTTTCCAGTTTTGCCTCAATCGTTGGGCAGAAATACACGGTGGAGCCTTCGGCCAGATACGCCCCTTCGGCGCCATTGGTAACCACCAGATAGCGGCAGCCCAGACTTGATACTTTTTGCGACAGATCCGCTAGACGAATAGGCGCATCTTTTTCGCCAATGCCCTGCCGGATTAGATCGGGCACGTCGTCGCCAGCGTCGTCCAGCTTGGCCACCATTTGCACATACCCCTGGGCCAAAGCCGAGGCTTCATCGCGGTTAATGGCAATCAGATCCACCCATTGCAGCGCTTCCAGCACCTGTTCTTTACGCTGACGGATTTGGCGAATACCGGGGTTACAGATAACGAATGCCCCTGCTTCTTTGGCCAGTTTGACAATATGCGGAAAAGCATCCGCTGACTGGGCGCTGAGCGTTGAGACATAAACCAGATCCGCGCCTTTGAACATTTTGGGTGTGATGTCCGCCGCCGACAGGCAGGTGTTGGAGCCACGATTAACAAACACACCGGCGTTGCGATCGTGCGAGCAGATGATCACCGATTTTCCCGTGGGCTCACTGGCGTGGCGCATCACATAAGCCACATCGACATTTTCCGACTTTAACCGGTCGATCACATGTTCCGCGTCCCGGTCATTGCCCAGCATCAGAACGGTATGCACGTCAGCGCCCAGCCGCGCCATGGAAACAGAGGCATTTGTTGCGCCGCCGCCCATTTGCGTATCGATATGGGTGGCTTCCACCTTGGCGCCCTGCTCCATCATCAGATAGGAATGCGCGGCGTTGCTCATGGTGACGCTTTCAATATCGCTGGGGTCGATGGTGGCGATCACATCAATGGTGGCGCCGCCGACTACTGTCACTTTCATTACAATTCATTTCCTGAAGTCAATGTATCTTATGTATCTGTTATAAAACACAAGATCAGGATTTAAAGAAAGCAAATTCCCGATTTATTCTGCTGCAAGCGGCATATTGAGACCGATCACGGTTTTAATTTCGGGCGCTCGCCCCCTGCAATTGGTGTCCCGTCCCAGTCAAATTTCAGAAGGCGGCCCATAAATTGAAATGAATTTCAAAAATAGTATCTGGTCCATTTCATATTTTTCTTGTATAAGGGATGCATATAATGAAACGGGTTTCAGAAATAGGAAATGGCGCGCCCCGGCCCACCGCCGCCCGTATAACGTTAAGGTACTAAGCCAATGGCCTATCAAAAATCAGTCTATGTTCTTGAAAAGATGCAAAAGACGCGGGAGCTGTTAATTGCGTCTGGCCGGGAGCTGGTTCAAATCGGCGGCTGGAAAAACTGCACCGTCACGGCGGTTGCCAAAAATGCCAATGTGGCCACGGGAACGCTTTACACCTATTTCAAGGATATTACCGAACTGAACATGGTGATTTATAGCCAGATTGCCGACGAAGAGCTGGCGTATCTGACCGAAATTGCCAATTCAGACAAGAGCGCGGCGGATCGCTTTATCGAGGTGGTGATGGTTTATGTGGGCCGGGCGCTGCGCGGCCGGGTGAAGGCCTACGCCCAGATTGCAGAGCCGCTAAACCCAAAAATGGAAGCGCAGAAAATTCGCTACCAGAATGAATTTACCGCCTGTTTCGAGAAGATTATTCACGATGGCGTTCAAAGCGGTGCATTTCCCGACCAACAGCCCCAGATTACGGCAAACATCCTGTTTGGCGGGTTAAAAATGACCCTGATCAAATGCCTTGATCCGGAAATCCGGGGTCAGACAGGCGATTTAATCGCCCTCAACTCTGAAATACTGAACGTGTGCCTGCGCACCGTGGGGCTGAACCCATCCCATATACAAACCAAAAACAAGGATAATAAAGGGAGTGAAAAATCATGGGCATGATCCTGAATGATAGCGAAGTTATCGAGCGTGTGTTTAGCCATATTGACAATAAAACAACGGACCTTGGAGAACGTGTCTGGCGGGAGCCTGTTGAAAATTATCAGTCAGAGGAGCGATTTCAGGCTGAAATTGACATGCTGCGCCGACTGCCCGTTCCCTTTTGCCCTTCAGCAGCGCTGCCAAAGGTAGGATCATTCGTTGCGCGCACGGCGGCACTGACCCCGCTGGTGGTGGTGCGCGGTGAAGATAATGTTGTTCGCGCCTTTCGCAACAGTTGCCGCCACCGCGGCATGGCCGTTGCCGATGGAACGGGTTGTTCGCGGGCCTTTGTCTGCCCCTATCATGCATGGACATATGGATTGGATGGCGCCTTGAAATTCATTCCCGGCCAAGAAGGGTTTCCCGGCGTTGAGCTGGCCGAACATGGCCTGATTGAAGTGAAGGCTGAAGAGCGAAACGGATTGGTTTTTGTCACGCAGGAGGCCCCCCTTTCAACAGGTGCAATGGCCGCCCTGCCCGATATGCTGCACCCCGATCAGGATTTATTCGACCAAACGGAAATTACGGATGAAGCCAACTGGAAGCTTATCGCGGAAACCTCGATGGAGGGATATCATATCAAGAGCCTGCACAATCGGACTTTCTATCCCTATGGCCTTGATAATATTACAGTTGTGGAAAATTTTGGTCCCAACTCCCGGATCATTTTCCCGTTCCGCCGGATCAATAAACTGCGCGATATCCCCAAAGAGAACCGCCATATCAATGGCATGGCAACCTATGTGTATCAGCTATTTCCCAACTGTCATGTGTCCATGCTGTCCAACCATACCCAATTGATTGTGCTGGAGCCCATTTCCCCAACCGAGACAAAATCTATTGTGTATCGGATGCGCAATTTAAAATCGGATGGCACCCCCGTTGAGCTGGACGTTGCCAAACGGGATGCGGAGTTTGTCAAAAGTTCAGGAATTGAAGAAGACCGGGTGGCCGCGCGGGCGATCCAACTGGGCATCCAGTCACAGGGCAACACCCATTTCACCTTTGGCCATTTTGAAAAAGCAATCGTTCACTTTCACGAAATGGTTGATGAGCATCTGGCCAAGAAGCCCGTAAAGCAGGTGTAAGCTAACCGGGGTTTGGGTCTGAGCCTTGTCAGACCTTCGCGCCCCGGATTTTTAAAGTGAAGTGCGATTGCGCTTAGCCAGACACTTTAATTTTGCCAGACCACCATTTAAAGGTTTCTTCCGCTGTTTTTTCGAAGGCGATTAAAGACTTTTCAATTTCGGGCAGGTTTTCCGCATTTTGCTGGAAAATTGTCGCCTGCTCGACCAGACGTTCAGCACACATGGAGCTGGCAACGCCCGCAATCGTATGGGCGGCGCGATAAACAACCGTGCTATCGCGCGCATCCAGGCCTTCCTGCAGGGTTTTAAGTTCTGTTTTGACGGCTTCGGGGCTTTTCGCAATGAGCGAATAGGTGACATCAGGGCCGAGCTGATCAAAAAAGTCATCCATCTTGGCGTCGCTGCCAATGGGAAAGCGTTTTGTCCCGCCGAGCAAGCCCAGGGTATCGTCCTCCGGCTCGGCGTCTGTCCTTTCGGCCTTATGCGTGAAGAAGGGGGATGTGACTTTTTTGAGCTGTTCCTTTGTAAAGGGTTTGGTGATGACTTCGTTCATCCCGATTTCTTTCATAACAGCATGCCGATCAGCAAATGCCTCGGCGGTCACCCCAATGATGGGAAGTGCATTTTCTGATCTTTTTTTGCGGATCCGCTTGGTCGCTTCAATTCCGTCCATAACCGGCATATGAACATCCATCAGGATGAGATCGAAAGGTGATTGCGCCAGCTTATCAAGCGCTATCTGGCCATTTTCAGCGACTTCGGATTGATGCCCCAAGGATTTGAGGAAGGAGCAAGTGATCATAGCGTTCATCGGGGTGTCTTCGACGACCAGAACATTTAAACTGCCAATTTCGATCACCTCCGCTGCTTCCATGCGGATCTCTTCTTCGGTGATGACGTCAGCGGTCGCCACCTTAAAGGGCAGCTCAACGGTAAAGGTTGATCCCTGCCCTTTGACACTGGAAACCTGAATTTCACCGTGCATCAGGCGAACAAGGCTTCGAACGATCGAAAGCCCCAGACCGGTTCCGCCAAAGCGCCGATTGATGGTATTATCGGCCTGTGAGAAGGAATGAAAGATGGCTTCAAGCCGATCTTCGGAGATCCCAACACCCGTATCAGAGACGGAAATCTGGGTTACCTGTGGATTGGTCCCTGAAGCTTTTACGGACTTAATCGCCAAAACAATATGGCCCTTTTCAGTGAATTTCATCGCGTTGCTCAGCAAATTCATCAAAATCTGACGCAATCGCGTTGGATCCGAATACACGTGGGTGGCAATATCCGGCTTTATGCTCACCTGCAGGTCTATGCCTTTTTGCGATGCCTGAACTTCGAACGGGGCCTTCACCGAATTTACGATTTCGGTTAAATCACAAAAGATATTTTCAATTTCAAGATTGCCCGATTCAATCTTGTTCATATCCAACACGTCATTGATCAGGGACAGCAGCGTATTGCCAGAATGCAAAACCGTTTGAAGCATTTGTTGCTGATCCTCTGTCAGGCTGGTTTCTTTGAGCATATGCGCCATGCCTATCACCCCATTGAGCGGCGTGCGAATTTCATGGCTAATGGTTGACAGGAAGTTGGTTTTGGCCTGATTGGCGTCATTGGCCTGTTTGAGAAGGGCTTCGAGTTTCTCCTCGTTCTTGAGGCGTGATGTGATATCGATATAGGTTGAAATAAAGCCCCCGCCGGGCATCCTGCGGCTATTAATTTCAATATATCGGTCAAGATGGGCAATATGGACAAACCTTTGCTCTTTTGGATTTTCAAGCAGGCGTCTAAGCTGTTTGTCCCGGTTTTTTTGGGTCCAGTGCCCAAAATCACCTCGATTAAACATGTGGGTCGCGAGCTGTTGAAATCGCGTGCCCAACTTCAAAGCCTCTTCTGGAAGGTCCAGAAGGCTCTGGACCTGAGAATTGATGACTTTCAGGCGCAAATTCTGGTCAAAAACGGTCAAACCTGACGGCACATTCTCCTTGGTTGCTTCCAGAATTTGCTGTCCTTCCAAAATTTCATCTTCAACCGCTTTTCGGTCTGTAATGTCGCGGATAACACCCGTGTAGGAACGCCGGCCATCCAAATTCATCTCGCGAACATTTAATTCCATGGGGAAAAACGTGCCATCTTTACGAAGCCCCAGCAGATCCGGTTTTTCAGCCGGTTCAAATGATTTTTCAGAGCCCAGCAATATGGCAAGATAGCCATCCCAGCCCCCGCCCCCCAGATCCGGCATTAAAAGAAGGAATTTTTCACCAATTAGTTCAGAGGCTGAATACCCAAAAATATCAGCCGCGGATTTATTCAGGCTTTCAATTTTGCCTTCATTATCAATGGTTACAATGCCATCTGCCAGAGCATCGAGCAATGTGTTCAACCGCAAGGTCTGGGATACCAGGAACTTTCCATCGCGCTCGAGATTTGACAGGTTAAACTGCTGTTGAATGGTAAGCGCAAAGTCCTGCAGCGCCTCATACTCTTCGGGTTGAAGGGTTCTGTTATTTGTATCAAACACACAGAGCGTTCCAACCTTTAAGCCGCCCTGAGCATATAACGGGACACCCACATAAAATTGGGGCTTCTTGCCGTTTATCTGGTAAGCGTTCTCGCAGTAATCAGGATTTTCGCCAATATTCGTGAGGCAAAAAATATCATTTTCCAAAATGGTCTGGGAACAGAAGCTCTCTTTGCGGGGACATTCTGCGGGCAGATCCCCGACCGACGATTTCGCCCATACGGTATCTTTCGAAACCAGATTAATCTGCGCGACAGATGCATTCATGAAACGACGAACAAGCCGGGTAATCCGATCGAAGCCATCGTCGGGTACCGTTTTCCACAACCGAAGCTTCTGTAATGCTTCCAAGCGCTGCTCTTCAAAATCCGGTACCGCCGGTTCTTTCAATGAAAGGCTCCTCGCAGGCTATAGAACCGCGTAATTATCCGATAAATACGCAATCATAAAGAGATAATTTTATACATCCTTTATTACTAATAAATTAATATAAAAATCCTTTCTGTCGATAATAAGCAGCCTATTTCAATAGGCGGGACGCCCGATAATTGGCGTCCCGCCTGTTTTTAAATCTGCGCATATCCCCCATCTACAAAGATTTCACTTCCCGTCATGAAACTACTGTCATCTGAGGCAAGGAAAGCCATCACAGCAGCGGTTTCAGAAGGATCTGCAAGTCTCCCAAGCGGGGTTTTATCAGCAAAATCTGCTGTAATCGCATCCCCCATACCGGTGCTTTCAAACATGTCCATAACTTTTTGCGTTTCAGTTGCGCCCGGAGAGAGGACATTCACACGAATACCCGTCCCCTTTAGATCAAGGGCCCAGCTTCTGGCAAGGTTGCGAACTGCTGCTTTTGAGGCGCTATAGACGCTCATCGCAGGCGTTCCTGTTACGCCAACAGTCGACCCGGTTAAAATAATGGAGGCCCCTTTGCGCAGCAGCGGTAGCGCTTTTTGGACCGTAAATAAGGTGCCTTTTACATTGATGTCGAAAGTCCAAGCCAGATGTTCAGGTGTTATTTGACCGAGCGGCGCAAAATCCCCAACCCCGGCATTCGCAACGAGAATATCGATGTGCTTTTGCTCTGCTTTAACGACCTCAAACAATTGATCAAGATGTTCCAAATTCGTTATATCGCCGCGAATGCCGCGCGCGTTCGACCCAAGTTCTTTCAAAGCCGTATCCAGAACATCTTGCCGACGCCCAAAAATATACACAATCGCCCCTTCATCGATAAATCGTTTTGCTGTGGCAAGACCAATTCCGCTGGCGCCCCCTGTAATGACGGCTATTTTTCCTTCAAGTTTACCCATAATCATTCTCCTAATTTTGTGAATGATCTGAACGTATTCTGTAGTTTCTTTTTGACAAGTATGCACCTTTTGGTAAGTATGGTGTATGGACACAAAAAACGTAACAATTGACCCTTTTATCTGCGGCCTTGATGCAACGCTTCGAGTGGTCGGCGGCAAATGGAAACCTTTGATCCTGTATTTCCTCAAAACAGAACCAAAGCGTTATGGTGCCCTTAAGCGAGAGGTGCGCGGCGTCAGCGACAAAATGCTGATCCAGCAATTGAAAGAGCTTCAGGCGCATGGGATTGTTACCCGCACCGACTATCAGGAGGTTCCGCCGCGGGTTGACTACAGCCTGACACCGCTTGGTCATAGTCTGATTGAATCCATGCGCAGCATGTGTGAATGGGGCGATCAGAATATGGATACAGTTGAAGCTGTATTGACCACCACCAAGAAAACGGCGCATTCTTAGCAGCCCCTGTCTTGCCTGATTTGATTTGCAGTTAAGTCATGCTAAACAAATCTCTTCTCCCCCCGAAATCGTTCAGTATCGAGATGAAAAATGGAATTTGATTATATCGTTATCGGCGCCGGATCTGCAGGCTGTGTTTTGGCAAACCGCCTGAGCGAAGACGGAAAATCGAGTGTCTGTCTGATCGAATTTGGTGGCAGTGATCATAATATTTTCGTCAAGATGCCGACCGCCCTTTCCATCCCGATGAATATGGACCGGTTTAACTGGGGTTTTTCATCGGTGGATGAGCCTGCACTGGATGGCCGCCAGCTTGATTGTCCCCGCGGGAAAGTTTTAGGGGGTTCGTCGTCCATTAACGGCATGGTGTATGTGCGCGGGCACGCCTGCGATTTTGAGCAATGGGAAGAGAATGGCGCCAAAGGCTGGGGCTATAAAAATGTGCTCCCCTATTTCAAGCGGGCGGAAAGTTGGATGAAAGGCGAAGATGCCTATCGCGGCGGGGATGGACCCGTATCGGTGAACAATGGCAACGACATGTCCCTAAATCCGCTTTATCAGGCATTTATTGATGCGGGCGCGGAAGCAGGTTATCCGGTTACCGACGATTACAACGGATTTTGCCAGGAAGGCTTTGGCCCCATGCATATGACAGTGGATGGCGGCAAACGCGCCTCCTCCGCCCATGCCTATCTTGATCCGATTAAAAATAGAGCCAACCTGACCGTTTTGACCGGATGCTTGGTGGAGCGTGTGAATTTAGAAGGCAAAAAAGCCGTATCGGTTACCGTCCAGCAAAATGGCGCGGCCCAGACAATTTCCGCAAAGACAGAAATCATTCTGTCGGCGGGTTCCATCGGTTCACCCACGATTTTACAGCGATCAGGCATTGGCCCCGCTGAGGCCCTTAAAAAAGCGGGCGTCACCCCGCACCATGATTTGCCGGGTGTGGGCCAGAATTTACAGGATCATCTGGAAGTTTATTTTCAGTTCCGATGCTACCAGCCGATTACACTGAACAGCAAGCTGGGCTGGCTGAGCAAGGCCCTGATCGGCGCCAGATGGCTGTTGTTTAAAGATGGACTGGGGGCGACCAATCATTTTGAATCCTGTGCCTTTATCCGCTCCCGCGCCGGCCTTAAATGGCCGGATATTCAGTATCATTTCCTCCCCGCAGCCATGCGCTATGACGGGCGAACAGCATTTGACGGGCACGGATTTCAGGTTCATGTGGGTCCCAACAAACCGGCCAGCCGCGGCCATGTGATGATCACGTCAGCCGATCCGAGTGCAAAACCGGAGATCCTGTTTAATTACCTGAGCGAAAGCCGCGACGTTGAAGACTGGCGGCGGGTGATCCGCCTGAGCCGGGAGATATTCCACCAAGAAGCATTTGATCCCTACCGCGGGGAAGAAATTCAGCCCGGCCCCGATGTTCAAAGCAACGCTGAAATTGACGCCTGGGTTCGCGCGAATGTAGAAAGCGCCTATCATCCGTCCTGCACTTGTAAAATCGGCAGTGATGAAGACCCCATGGCCGTGCTGGACAGTGAATGCCGGGTCCGCGGCATTGAGAGGCTGCGGGTGGTGGACAGCTCAATTTTCCCAACGATTACAAATGGCAACCTGAATGCGCCAACCATCATGGTGGCCGAAAAAGCTGCTGACATGATCCGCGATATCCCCCCCCTACCCGTGAGCAATGCCCCTTACTGGATACAGGAGGATTGGCACGATGCTCAACGCGTAAACGCGCCGCGCCGACAACTTTAAGCGTTGCCCCGATGCTTGCCGGGGCTTTATCTTGTGATCTGTTCAACAGGTTTGAATGCGCAGAATGCTGCCAAAAGGACGGTGTTTTAACGAATCAATCGCTTAATGGCAGTAAAAAATAATACATAAGCAACGATAGCGCGCCCCCGACAATTATTTTCGGTCCCCAAACCACATCAAAGACATAAAAGTTCAAAATCTGCGTTTTTAAAAATTAACTATAGCAAGCCGCAATTTCTGCCAATTTCAGGGTAAATTCTACCTGGAAAGCACGGATATCAATCGATTGTTGCCAATCATTCTTATTAATTTTCTTTTATATTAGAGAAAATTTGACGTAAAACCGCTCCAATAATTTAATTTACCGTCGGGATCCTGAAATGTGGCCGACGCGTTGTTTGCGAGTTGTTTATTAGGAGTATCCAAATGTCTTCCAATATCTCTAAATTAACATTGAAAATATTGGGTTTTAGCGTTGCGACGCTCATTGGCGCAGCCACAATTTCAAGTTCTGCCCAAGCCGCGACGACATATAGTGACCTGCTGGCTGGCGGCGAAATTTCCATTAATGACGGACGCTTCATTACAAGCCAAGCCCTTTCCGACATTGTTTCGGGAACAGGAACCTTTGACGCGTTCCTTGGTATTCAGGAAAAGAATAAGAACGCAACGGGCGCGCAACAAGGCTATAATAGTGATCGCAAACAGAAAGATATGGAATTCGATGAGAAGTCTGGCGCTCAAACGAATTCGATCAAGCTTTCCGATGTTCAGCTTGTTGGCGGATGGCGCGTTTTCATGCTGGATATCAATGAAACTGCCGGTGCCCCAAGCCAGATCGATCTGACCGGTCTGCGGATTTTCGAAACAACGAACACCATTACAGGCACGCCTGAGGTCAACCCAAATCTGGAAGATTCCGGCGGGGCAAATCTAAATTACGATTTTGGCTCCTACACCAAAGAAATTTACAATATGGATGCAGGCGACGATGCCACCGTTGTTCTGGATTATGATTACATTGGCAGCGGAAGCGGTCGGCCTGACCTGTTTTTCCTTTTAAGAGACTCACTCTTTGATCAGAGCGGAAATTCAAATATCGTTTTATATTCGAGTTTCCTGCGCGCGGATGCCGGATTTGAAGAATGGGGCGTTGGATCAGGTGTCACCCTATCCACGGTTCCCCTACCAGCAGCACTCCCCCTGTTTGGTGCAGCTCTTTTCGGACTTGGCCTTCTGAAACGCCGCAAAGTCAAAGCCTCTTAAACAGACCGGGGCAATCAGAGTATTTACAAACGGCGACTTTCGGGTCGCCGTTTTTGTATGGAAAATTTGATCTGGCGAAAGATTAGATCCCTATTCCCTGCACCCTATTGTTGGCAACACCCCTTCAGCCCGCAGTGGGCACCCGGTCATGCGGATGGTTCCACTCCTGAATGTCCTGATACATATCATCAAGCTCATCAAATTCAGTGCGAACAAAATCCATATTCGCTTTGCGGTCCAGCTTGGCGCTGATTTCCAGCCAGTCCTGATCGTCCAGAACCTTTTTCGCGGCGGGATACAGAGACCGTTCTTCGCTGCGAATATGACGCCATTCAGCGTTTAAATATTCCTTGGCGACAGAGACCAGCCAAAACCGGGGAAGCTCATTATCACTTTCCACATTGGCAATGGCATCAAATAAAGCGCCCGCCAGAAATGCGAGCTTTTCATGATCCATAAGCGTGTTCTGAAGCGTTTTTTCCGCCTTCGGGTCCTTTTTGAGGATACGGCGATAGATTTCGTCTTCGACATCGTGGTGATTGAGATAGGTTGTACGGCGTAAATATTCTAGCGCGGTGGTGACCAAACCATAGTCAAGCGTCTCGCCTTCTTCAAAGTTATGAACCTCACTATCAAGCGCGCGCAGTGCCACATCCATTTTCCGGTGAGCATCACAAAGATATTTTATGACATCAGACATTTCAGACCTCCCTGAATGATGAAACCGACGTCGATAGTAACCCGTAAAATTAGAAAAACTTTGATTGAGATCAGTCCATTTAAAAAAATGAAGGGGGCTGCTCCCCAGAACAACCCCACTTTACCCTTGCTAGAGTTTAAGGACACCTCCCAGATAATCAGCTTGTTTTTTTAAATCCCGAGCCACTTCTGTAACTTCGCCTGAGCTGATTGTTACTTTCGAGACTGTGTCGCTGACGATTGTCACATTGGTCGTAACCTCGGCAACTCCGGTAGCCGCTTCGTTCACATTTCGCGATATTTCACGGGTGGCCGCGCCCTGTTCTTCGACCGCGGATGCAATTTTGGAGGACACATCGTTCAGATTATGAATAGATCCTGAAATTTGCGAGATCGCGTTTACCGCGTCGCTGGCAACTGATTGAATTTCCTGAACCTGCGCACGGATATCTCCCGTGGCTTTTTCCGTCTGTGTGGACAGGCTTTTAACTTCACCGGCAACCACAGCAAATTCCTTACCTGCGTCACCCGCTCTGGCCGCTTCAATCGTGGCATTCAGGGCTAATAATTTAGTTTGGCTGGCAATATTATTAATCAGGTTGACCACATCGCCAATCCGATGGGAGGCACCGGAGAGTTTTTCCATCATTTGAGTGACTTCTGTCGATTGCTCAACGGTTTCAGTGGCCATATTCGCCGACGTTGCAACCTGCCGGTTAATCTCTTCGACTGACGCGCTGAGCTGCTCTGCGGCGGATGCCACCATCTGGGTGTTTGTTCCCGCTTCTTCCGCGGCGGCAGCAACCGTCCGCGATTTGACAGAGGCTTCCTGAACCAATGCGCCCATACTTTGTGAGCTGGCGTTAAGCTGGTTTGCCGCTGCTGAAATGGTTTCCACAGTTGCGGAAAATTCCGTAATTTTGCGCGCAACACCATCTGCGGCAGTGTTAATTTTTTGCGCCGCGCGGCCAAAATCCCCTTGCAATCCTTCCGGGGCAATCCGGCGGAAATATTTATTCTCAGCCATATAATCCAGACAGGCTGTGGACTCCCGAACATACGCATCAGCCCGGTCGATCATTTCATTGATCTTCAGGCAAAGTTGACGTTCAATTCCCTCTTCTACCGGAATGTTGACAATCCGTTTTTCAAAATTACCCTCGGCAACTTCAGTTGTAACAGCCAGCATTTCCAGGAGACGGGGCGCCTTGACGGTTTCAGGCAATAAGACCTGTGTATCTAATTGCATATTCACGCGACAACCCTCCCCAACATAAGTTCTGAAATAAATTCATCATAGGTGGCTCTCCGCTTGGATAAAATTTCAGCCAGTCGATCAGTCGACGCGGCAATCGCCTGTTTGCGATTTTCAATGCCTCTCTCCAGACGGTTTAAGTCATCATAGAGCGGCTCTATAACTGATTTGATCACGCTGCCATCGGGAACGCGGCGCGTGGAATGATATCCGATAACCTGTCCCTGCAGGTAACTGGGTGTCACATGTGCGATGACCCAGTAATGATCCCCATTTTTTGTTGCATTGACCACATAAGCAAAAATCTCGCGGCCCTGTTTTAACGTTTCCCAAAACACCTCAAACACACCGCGCGGCATATTCGGGTGGCGTATGATGTTATGGGACTGGCCAATAACTTCTGCCTCTGTATATCCAGCGATATCCAAAAATGTATGATTGGCGTATGTAATAATTCCCTTTGTATCTGTCTTGCTGACGATTAAGTCATTTCGCTTAAAAAAAACCTCTTTTCCCTCGTACTCCATTCCAGCCTCCCCCTCAGTCCAAAAATACCGAGCAGATCCCCCGGACCGCTCACGACATTAAAGAAGATTGGGAATAGCTAATTAAGAAAAAGTTAAATTATAATCTGAAATTCAGCCTATTTCTTTATTTAAAATCAATTAGTTAATGAAATTTATTAAATTAGAAAATTAATAAATAACTATTGAAAAATCAGCTAAAAATTAGGCCATATGGGCCTATATTACACCTTAGTATATAGAGAATTTTCCGATCACCAGCCTCAAAGATATACGATTTGGGTTATATCCAATTGACTATGATATTGGCGGCAAAATTCAGATTTAATTCGACATCAACGGCTAATAATGAGCGGCTGCGCTACCATTCCCCGAAAACGCGCCCACGAATGAACGCATCTACGGGGTATTCGCAATCCAGAATTAGAGATTCGAAATTTTATGCGTTGCGCGTAAAGGTCGCCAGTTTGAGCCCAAAACCGACAAACACAATACCCGTTACGGCTTTCAGCCCGCGCTGAAAACTTCCCTTTCGAGCGAGGCCACTCAAACGCGATAAAAGCAGGGTCATCGCGCCGAACCAGAGGGTTGCGATTACCGAATGCAGGAAAACAAGTAGAAAGGCTGATCCGGCGGTGTTTTGACCGGCGGAGATAAACTGCGGAAAGGCTGCGAGATAAAACATGGAGACTTTGGGGTTCAATGCATTGGTCAAAAGCCCTTCCAGATAGGCTTTAAGCAACGTGCGTTCGCGCTTAGCCGGTGCCACTTTTGCCCCGTCATCAATCCCCTTATAGGCCGCATAGAGCGCCTTGATCCCGATCCAGCAGAGATAGGCAGCACCTAAATATTTAACGATGGTAAAGGCGACGGCTGATTGCACCAGAATGATGGATATTCCAAGCACGGATAAAGTCCCGTGCAGGTAAAAGCCCGTTACAAAACCGGCGATATTGGCAAAGCCTGCGGTCCGGCCTGATGTGGGCACCGTTTTGGCAATGAGAACCCCATTGGGGCCCGGCGACATGACCAGCAAAGTCGCCACAAAAACAAATGTAAGAATTTCTGACAGGTCCATCTGCGCGCCTCCCTATGCAGTCTTGCAAAGTATGGTGCAGAAGAGAATAAAACAGCCGCTGCTATTTGTCCTCTCCTTTTATGAGGATATCGCGCTTTAGGGGTGCATATTATTTTTTTCAAAAAACCGGTTCCCGCAAGCCCTTAAAATCTATAGGTTTGATGAAAGAATAAACTAAAAAAGAAGAGCGATATGGGCGCATTTAATTTCAACACCACCCCCCGGTTAATTTGTAAACCTGGCGCGATGTCAGAATTGGGATCACTGATAGGCGAGATGGGAAAACGGGCTCTGCTGGTCACGGATCCCGGCATTATCAAACTGGGCCTGCATCAAGGCGCTATTGACGCGATCAAGGCCGCCGGGCTTGACCTTGCTATTTATGACAAGGTGGAAGCCGACCCGCGCGAAGCCATCGTGCTGGACGCAACGGAGGTGGCGGTCAATCACCGGGCCGATGTGATCATAGGGTTTGGCGGTGGATCGTCAATGGATGTGGCGAAACTGGTGGCGTTGCTGGCCAAAGGCGAAGAAACGCTAGACGATATTTACGGGATTGAAATGATCAAGGGCAGCCGGTTGCCGCTGGTTCAAATTCCAACAACCGCTGGCACCGGATCAGAAGTGACCCCGATTTCAATCATCACGGTTGGCGCCGAGACCAAAAAAGGCGTTGTTTCCGCCAAGCTATTGCCCGATGTGGCGGTACTTGACGCAGAGCTGACGCTGGGACTTCCCCCCCATGTGACGGCAGCAACCGGAATTGATGCGATGGTTCACGCCATTGAAGCCTACACATCCAAAGGGGCCAATAACAATCCGATGTCGGCAACCTTGGGTAAAGAAGCCCTGCGCCTGCTAGGGGCTAATATCACCACCGCGGTGAAAGATGGCAAGAATACCGAAGCGCGTTCGAACATGTTGCTGGGCGCATGCCTTGCCGGGCAGGCATTTGCCAATTCCCCGGTAGCTGCGGTTCACGCCCTCGCCTATCCCATTGGCGGGATCTTTCATGTGCCGCACGGACTTTCCAACGCGCTTGTGCTGCCCGAAGTGATGCGCTTTAACGCTCCTGAATGCGCGGCCGCCTATGCTGAGCTGGCCCCGCTGGTATTCCCAGACATTGATACAGGCAAAGGGACGCAGGCGACCTGTCAGGAGTTTATCGACAGACTCGCAAATTTAAGCGCTGATCTGGGTCTTGAGACCACCTTGAGAGAGGTTGGGATCAAGGAAGAAGATTTGGACAGGCTTGCCGATGCGGCGATGGAACAGACCCGTCTGCTCGTTAATAATCCCCGCGACGTGAACCGCAATGACGCGTTTCTCATTTATCAGAAAGCCCTGTAATTTCATGAGTAACCGTAAAGAGATGAGCTTGCGCTCAGATTATCGTCATTTTCAGGCGATCCCGACCCGCTGGATGGACAATGACGCCTATGGTCATGTCAATAATGTGCAGTATTACAGCTATTTTGACACCACCGTGAACCAGTTTCTGGTCCATGCGGGTATTCTGGATATTCAAAAAAGCCCGATTGTTGGGCTGGTTGTTGAAACCCAGTGCCGCTATGCCAAAAGTATCGTTTTTCCCGATCTGGTGCATGCCGGATTAAAGGTTGCCCATATGGGCAATTCATCGGTGCGCTACGAGCTGGGCCTGTTTAAAGACAATGATGATCAAGCCGCCGCGGAAGGACATTTTATTCATGTGTATGTGGAACGGGAAACCAACAAACCGGTCCCCGTCCCTGATAACATGCGCGCTGTACTTGAAGAACTGATGTAGATGATGGGTTTGCTGCGGTCAGATTTTTGAAAAATCGCCGCCGCGGCCCAACCCTTCTGAAAAACGCTCCGCGCCAATTTGCGACTCTTCATAGAGGGGTTTAGAGCCTTCGCGGGCTTCGTTAAAGACCGCCTCTATCGGGTCCATGCTCCACTGAACATAAGAAGACATGCGATCTGCCTGCATACAGGCCTGCGGGAAGGCACAAAGGCTTTCGGCAAGCTTCAGGGCTTCGTCATAAGCCGTTCCATCTGCGACCACCCGGTTTGCAAGACCAAAGGACAAGGCCTCCTCTGCGTCCACTTCACGCCCGGTAAGGATCATATCCAACGCACGGCTATGACCGATCAGGCGCGGCAGGCGAACTGTTCCCCCATCGATTAGCGGTACGCCCCAACGGCGGCAGAACACCCCGAATTTGGCGCTGCTGGCCGCAACACGCATATCACACCAAAGCGCCAGTTCAAGGCCACCAGCAACGGCATACCCCTCAACCGCGGCGATCACCGGTTTGGATAAAAGTCGGCGGGTTGGCCCCATAATCCCATCCGCACCGGGATTGTAATTCAGCTCTTCGCCCGCGAGGGATTTCAAATCAAATCCGGCGCAAAAATAGGGCCCGGCGCCGGTCAGAATGGCAACCGACTGGCTGTCATCTTCATCAAAGGCTTCAAACGCTGCGAGCAATAGTTCGCCCGTTTCATAATCCACCGCGTTGCGGCAGTCCGGGCGATTGATGGTGACAGTCGTAATAGCCCCGGTTTTTTCGATCAGGACTTTATCCGTGGATGTCATTTTTCTCTTCCCTATAGTGTTTTCTTATGCGCCCAGTATAGCGTGAACCCGGTCTTTGAGAAGGGGCAGTATTTCAACTTCAAACCAGGGGTTTCGCCGCAGCCAGATATTGTTGCGCGGCGATGGATGCGGCAAAACCAGTTTTTGTGGCCAGAACTCCCGCCAGGCCTTGACCGTCTCCGTAAGTGTTTTGCGTTTATCTGCGCCGATATGCCAGTCAATCGCGTAGGCGCCAATGACAAGCGTTAGTTCTACAGAAGCCATCTGCGCCATCAGCTTGTCGCGCCAAAGATCCGCACATTCAGGTCGCGGTGGCAGATCCCCGGATTGACCTGTTCCCGGATAACAAAAGCCCATGGGGACGATATTGACCAAGGCGGGATTATAAAAGGTTTCCCGGTCGATGCCCATCCACCCCCGCAGACGATCGCCGCTGGGATCATCAAAGGGAATACCGCTTTCATGAACCCGCCTGCCCGGCGCCTGCCCGACAATTAAAAGACGCGCATCGCGCGATGCCTGAACAACAGGACGGCATCCCGCCGCTAAATGTGGCGCACACACGCGGCAGGCTCTCACCTCTGTCAGTAATCGGGTTAAAGAGGCTGTCACGGGGGGTAGGCTCCAGCAAGATCAGGCGGCGAAGTCTGGATCTTCCTCTTTTTGGGAATGTCCCTCATAGACGCTTTTCATTTTTGCATAAAGTTGGCCCAGATCTTTGATGATATCCGGCATAGGCGGATCTTCAAAAATTCCCCGGTCTTTGACATATTCCATATGCTGGCGCTTTTCCGCGTCATATTCATGAAACAGGGCATCGGATTTGCCGTCAAATTCAATGGCCTGCACCCCAAAGCGTTCGCAAAGTTCGCGGTTAAAGGTAGGCGTAACCTTAAAGCAGTGATCGCCCAGACGCAGCGCCGTATAGCCGTGATACATGAACAGATCCGTTTCCATCAATTCAGCCAGTTTTGGCGAATTCAGGTGGTTTTTAACATCGGCAAACCCCACCCCGGCAGCAATACCCACATGCCGCAAACAGGCGGTCAGCAAAATCGCTTTGGGCACACAGAAGGCGGCGGGCAAATTGGCCACATAACCCGCTTTATATTCCTGATCATCAAAACCGATTTGATAAGGATCATACCGAATGTCATCGCGCACCGCATTGAACAGGCAAATGGCTTTGTCCGTATCGGTCGCACCGGCCGGTAATTTGGCAAGGGCTTTGGCTGCGAAAGCGGCAACATCGGGATCGTCACTGGCGACATATTCAGTGGCGTGGGTCCAGCTGGCGGGCACGTCCGCAGATGAATGACCTGTAATATCAATCATGGTTTCGTCTCACACCTTGGCAAAAGAATATTCACCGCCGCGCGCCAAGGCCCGTTTATAGGTTGGCAGCGCCTGAATGCGCTTCACAAAGGCTTCCAGATTTGGGTATGGGGCCAATCCCCCGCCCATATTCATCGCTTCGAGTGGAAAGGACATCATAATATCAGCAGCGGTTAAGCTATCCCCCAGGAAATAATCCGTGGGAAGTGACTGGTTCACATAGCCAAAATGATTTGCCAGTTCGCTTTCAATGCGTGGGTGCAACGGGGCCCCGGCATCCCCAAGGCGGGCCGTATACATCCGAAGGAGGATCGGCAGCATGGCCGAACCTTCCGCATAATGCATCCATTCCAAATAGCGTACATGAAGGACGCTCCCTTTATCGGTTGGCGCCAGTTTGCCATCGTCATATTTACCGACCAGAAACTCGACAATCGCTCCGGTTTCATGAATTAAAAAACCGTCATCTTCGATCAGAGGGGATTTTCCCAGCGGATGCTTTGCCAGCAATTCTGGCGGCGCGAGGCGCGTTGTGGCATCCCGTTCATAGCGAACAACTTCATATTCCTGTCCCAATTCTTCGAGCAACCAGAGGATCCGCTGCGAGCGTGAATCGTTGAGGTGGTGGACTTTGATCATCGGGGATACCTTTCTGCGGTATATTTTTTTGAACAGCCCAGACGGCTGATTTTAAATTAAGTTTTTCAAATTAAGCCCCTGCTGTCAAGGCACGGCGCCCGGCGGACAGCCTATTATTGAGCTGTCCAGCCCCCATCCATTGTAATCTGCGTGCCGGTCATATTTGACGCCGCGTCACTGCAAAGAAATACGGCGGCTTCGGCCAGCTGTTCGGGGGTGGTGAACCGCAATGAAGGCTCTTTGGAGGCGAGCAATTGCCGGGCGGCTTCTTCGACTTCAAGGCCGTCTTTTGTCGCCCGGTCCTCGATCTGTTTTTCAACCAGCGGGGTTCGCACCCAACCGGGGCAAATGGCGTTGCAGGTGATCTGCTGCTGGGCATTTTCAAGCGCGGTGACTTTGGTCAGGCCGATAATGCCATGCTTGGCAGCCACATAGGCCGATTTTTCAACGGAGGCGACCAGACCATGAACGGAGGCGATGTTAATGATGCGGCCATAGTTGCGGCTTTGCATGCCCGGCAAAGCCGCCGCAGTGGCGTGAAAGGCGCTTGAAAGATTGATTGCAATGATGTCATCCCAGCGACCGCGCGGAAAGCTATCAACAGTTGCAGTGTGCTGAATGCCCGCGTTATTCACCAGAATATCAACAGAGCCGAATTTCTCTTCCGCCTCCTTCACCATAGCGGCGATGGCATCCGCGTCGCGCATATCGGCGCCGTTGTAATGGGCGGCGCAAGAGCCCGCGTCGCTGACAGCTTTTTTTGCATCTTCGATTTGCGCGGGATCGCCTAAACCATTGATCACGACCTGTGCGCCCAAACTGGCAAATTTGATCGCCATGCCCAAGCCAATTCCGCTGGTAGAGCCCGTTACAATCGCAACTTTTCCTGCTAAACTCATCGTCTGTAATCTCCCAAATGCATTGCCTGCGCGGCTATAAATCTGTCAGACAGCTTAGGTGCAACGGCATCCGCGTCAAGGTTAAAATGAATGTGTGCCGATGCCTTAGTCTCTGGCGTGACGGGCGCGAATATGGGAGGCCAATTCTGCCGGCAAGGCATCTGGCGAAATGCCGATCAGTTTTGACTTTAACGCCTGAGGCAATTGATCCATCCACGCTTCAACATCAGCCCTGCCCTCTATATAATAGGCCTGACGGGTTACCGTTTTAAGTAACAGGGTCAGTATTTCCGGATACTGCCGCCCGTCAATTTGCGGAACTTCGGTCAGCACCAGATCGGAGAAGATTTCAAACCCAAGACCATATCGGCGAAGGCGCAAACCACTTTCGTGAATAATGGCGGCGTCAATGGCGGCGTCCCAAAGAGTGGCATCCACCGCTTTTTGTGGGTTATCAGCAAAGACAGGCAGTGCCAAACCGATATGCGCGCCGTCAAACCGCTTTTGCCCAACTTTTAAACCCGCACTCTGCAATTGTGTTTTGAGCGCATCGCCAAAGGTTTCATCCCGCCCGACAATAACAATGACAGGCAGTTCCATATCTTTATTGGGCGGGCAGCTGATTTCAAAAACCGTACGGCCTAGAAATTCCATATGCGCTTCTTCGCCGCCCTTCATCACATCCAGTGCGGGTCTGGCATTCACCTCGCAAATGGCCCCGCCGCTCTGCCAATAAGGGAGGGTGATATCCTCCGTGAGGTAATCCACACCAGCGACTTTAAGCCCAAATAGGCGGGCCGCGCGCTCCGCCATTTCAATATTGGCCGGGTGAACATCCTCAATCGTCTCAAGGGTTCCGCCCTGACTGATATTGGGGACAATATGCATGGCGATTTCCGCCCCCTTTGGCGGGACACTGTTCCAGTTATATCCCTGTTTTTCCAAAGTTTGAGTGATGATTTTCTGACGGGTGATTTGATATTTGGGACTGCTGGGTATCCGATTGCGAAAGGGTTGCTGGTTCACTTCATCCACCAACTGCTGAACACTGCGTTTGCCGTCCCCGGCGAGGCGCGTAATACTGCGTTTTGTGCAACCCATGTATTTTCCGTCAATCACCAGCATCCGGTGGTCATCCCCGCGGACATGTTTTTCAACAATGACCTTTGGATTATGTTTGATCGCGGCTTTGTAGGCGGCGTCCAGTTCGGCCGCGTTTTGAATATTGGGCGTGACGCCATATCCCTGCATCCCGACCAGTGGCTTGACCACAACCGGATAGCCAATTTCCGACGCAAATTTCTGGGCTTCGTTTAAGTTAAGACCGCTTTTAAAATGAGTGCCGGGCAGCCCAACTTCATTGAGCATGGCAGAGGTCATCCCCTTGTCATCCGTCATTTTGAAACTGACATGCCCTTCGTTATCCAAAATTTGACTTTGAAAGACTTTCTGCCGCGCGCCATATCCTATTTTCATAAACTGGTTAGAGCCCAGCAAAAATTTCCAGGGAATGCCGCGCTTTTCAATCGCGCGGATAATCATGCACGTTTCGAGGCGCGGCGACAAAACGTTATTGGCCCGGTGAAGGTTTTTAAGTTCAGTCGCGACGTAAGCCGGCATGTCACCATCTGCTGTCTGCAGCCGACGGGCCAGATTAAGCACGAACTGGATAACCCGCTGAACAACACCGGCATATTCGAAGGATAGAAAAAAATCGACGTGAATCCCATCTTTCAGATCGTTGCATCTGAACACCTCCACGTTTGATCCCAGCCTTTGCTGTAATTGCAGGGCAAGTGACGCCATCCGGGTGGTAATTTGAACGGGAAAAGAGCTCTCCGCATCAGCGGTGCGATACACATCCGCCGCGCTGCTGCCTGAAACCTGATCCGCGACGAGCTGATCGAAGGCCTGAAGGTAGTTTTGCGGGTCCGCGATCTGGCCCGTGTCAATTTGCAGACGGCAAACAGCACCCGGCACGCTGGCCGCCAGGTTGGGACCGCGCAGCAATCGGAATCTTTTCAGCTTTAAAAATGACATTCCCCCTCCTCTTTCTGACCCGGATTATAAAAGGGACAGACCGCGAAGGGGGAATTTTTCTATCGTATTCCGATAATTAAAGGCGTTGTGTTGCTAATCTGTTGGCGTAGGGTCGTTCGTTCACCGGCAGGTGAATGATTGCCGAGAAGGCGCCGACACCAATGCCGACCCACCAGACCAGATCATATGTTCCAAACTGATCATAAAGGGTCCCGCCGAGCCAAACGCCAAGGAAGGAACCCAGTTGATGCGAGAAGAACACAATCCCGTATAGCGTTCCCATATATTTCAGACCGTAAATCTGGGCAACCAGACCAGATGTAGGCGGCACGGTTGCCAGCCACAAAGAGCCCATTACGAGCGAGAACAGAATTACGGACGTTGGTGTCATTGGGAAGGTGATAAACAGAACGCAGGCGATTGTCCGCCCCACATAGATCAGGGACAGGATATATTTCTTGCTGTATTTAGCCCCCAATGCACCCGAGGCAATTGAGCCGACAATATTGGTCAGGCCAATCAGTGCAATGGCAAGCGCACCAAGGGCGGTTGTTGTGCTCACCCCCATACTTTGCAGCACACTGTTCGTCGGAATGGCCGCGCAGGCTTCGGCGATGAAGGCCGGAAAATGCGCGGTCACAAAGCCCAACTGAAAGCCACAGGAAAAGAAGCCCAGAAAGATCATGATGTAATTGGGATCAAAGAAGGCTTTGCGAAGAACTGCGCCCATGCTTTCTTCGATAACATTCGATGGCGCGGCAGGACCAGATGCCTTGATGAAAGGAAGCGCCACCATTGCAACCATGATCGTCGCTGCGAAAATCAGGAAGACAGAAGACCAGTTCATGGTTTCCAGCAGGAAGCTGGCCGCAGGCGGGCCGATGATTTGACCGGCAGAGCCCGCCGCAGTTGCAATCCCCAGGGTGAGCGAGCGGTTTTCATCGGAAGCGGCCCGGCCGACAACGGCCAGAATGACCCCAAAACCGGTACCCGCAATCCCAAAGCCCACCAGAATTTCATAAAACTGATGTTCAATTGGCGTGATCGCATAACTGCTAAAAACAAGACCAACCGCATAGGTCACTGCGCCCAGGAAGATGGCTTTTCGCTCCCCCACTTTTTCTGCGAGTGCGGCGAAGAGGGGTTGCCCAACTCCCCACGCCAGATTCTGAATGGCGATAGCCAAAGAAAATTCTGAACGCAGCCAGCTAAATTCCTCAGCAATCGGAATCTGGAACACGCCAAAACTGGCCCGGATGGAAAATCCGGTCATCAGAATAATACAACCCGCAATCAAAATGGGGTTGAACAAGGGAGTCGACTTCTTTGTCATGGCTTTATTTTTCTATTTGGAATGATCGTTTATTATAGAAGTTATTTCAGCAGCGGCAACCGGGCAAGTGAGCACGGTTACATTCAAGTTGTTTGCTCTTCACTGGTTTTATTGAGCTTTATGGCCAGCAACAAGGCCACGAAACCTACACCAAGGAGGAGAAGAAGTGATTTCAGAACCAGATCATACCCACCTACGCTCCATAATAAAGAGCCAATTAGCGCTGCGAAGGCATGACCAATAAAATAGGGTACGGCCTGCGCGCCAGATTTGATTCCAAAATTTTCGCCGCCAAGGATTTCCCGAGATAAAACGGGTTTCATAATACTGCTCACCCCAATGCCGCTGCCTTGCAAGATGATGAAGACGGCCAGAAAAGCCGGCACTTGAGCAGCGAGCATCAGCGCGCCGATAGCGGAAATGGAGAAAACAAAACACAACCCCATCAACACCGAATTTGAGAAGAAACGTTCAAATACAGTGGCGACCACCCGCCCGAACACCTGCATTGGCCCCATAAACGAGGCTGCCAAAACCGCAGTTCCGGCGTCAATTTGCCGATCTTTGAGCAGTAAAAGCAGATGATTGATCAAGGTGGCGTGGGTCATGGCCAGCAAGGTGACAGCGGCAGCAATCAGCCAGAATTTTGGCCAGGCTAAAAAGCCATAGCGTGCCCGGCCCACAGCTTGCGCCGTTTCTTCCATCGCTGCGAGCGCGCTGGGATGGGGTTGCAGGCTACGCGCGCCAATCCACATCAACGGCGCGCCAATCCCCGAGACCATTATGACAAATGCCCAGATTGAGGTTTGCCAGTCAAAACGATCAGAGAGATGATGCGCCACAGGAAAAGAGACGGTGCTGGCAAATCCGGCAACCAGTGTGATGAGTGTGATGAACCGTTTGGCATCAACCCCCTTCACCCGAATGACAAAGGCAAAACAGGGTTCATACAGGGCGAAAGCCATGCAGATTCCGATGCAGAACCAGACCCCGTAAAAGACGGGCAGCGTTTCAACGAAATAAAGCCCCGCGACCATCAGACCGCCAACAAAAGCCCCGGTGAAGAGCAGATAGGGGCCGAGCCCCTTATCAATGAGCCGCCCTGAAATCGGGGCGCAAAAGGCAGACGTCAAAATGGCAATGGTTAGCGCCACCGTCAGTTCAGATCGCGACCAGCCAAAATAGCTTTCCCACCGAACAATTAAGGCCGGGAACAGATAATAGGTGCCTGCCCAGACCAAGGTCTGCCCAAACGCGAGACACCAGACTGCACCCCGATCACTCATACTCATATACGGAAACTCCGCTGGCGGAAGGACTTTTACCTTAAGGTTTTATTGCGCCAGATAGCCACCGTCAATGGGGATAGAGGCCCCGGTCATGAATTTGGCTTTTTCCGATGCGGCAAACAGGATACCCGCAGCGATATCATCAGGTTCGCCAAAATGGCCCATGGGATGCATTTTCTTGATCTTGTTTTCAAGCACCTCTTTTTGCGGATGCAGGTTCAGAACATCGGTAACCATGGCGGTTTCGATATAGCCGGGCTGGATCGCGTTGACGCGAATATCGTATTTATACTGCGCGCAATAGAGAGCGGCAGCTTTGGTAAAGGTTTTC
Source organism: Sneathiella sp. (assembly GCA_034669685.1). Lineage (GTDB taxonomy): Bacteria > Pseudomonadota > Alphaproteobacteria > Sneathiellales > Sneathiellaceae > Sneathiella. The sequence continues at coordinate 286,937 of JAXMOU010000001.1, read as the reverse complement.
ACCGCGCCTTTTGTCGCGCAATAGCCCACCGCCGCAAATATCCCCACGTCAGAGGCAATGGAGGCAATATTCACAATGGCGCCTTTGCGCGCCTTCATTTCCTTGATGGCATATTTAACACCCAGGAACGTGCCGTCCACATTGACCGCCTGCTGCAAGCGCCAGCGATCAAGGGTCATGTCTTCGAGGGGGTCAGAAAAGGACACACCGGCGCAATTGACCAGTACATCCATGGGACCAAATTTGGCGTTGAGCGCGGCGACGGCCGCTTGCCAGTCTTCTTCGCTGGTGACATCAAGGGGTTGAAAAGCGAAATCGGGCCGCTCCCCCTGCTCCGCGATCAGGCGATCCCCGGCCGCCGTGTTGACATCGGTGATCATGACCGATGCCCCTTCGGCCAGAAACTGCAATGCGGTTGCCCGGCCGATGCCAGATGCACCGCCCGTGATCAAGACAACTTTTCCCGAAAATTCCCCCATAAGCATCCCCCTTTTATTATTATTTATAGGCTGTTTTGCCCTTTTGGATATGCCAGCTTAGCCTTAGGAATTTCGTATATCAACAAAATGTAGTTTCCAAACGGCCCTAATATTCGGTATCCTAAAGAGCAAAGGGAAAATAAATAACAAAAAGGTCACTCAATGACTGAGCAAATGCTGAGCGGTGTTACGGATTCCGAGCTTAAAGACGCGCTAGAGGGCGCCAACTTTCCAACCCTGCTCCTGACGCTCTGCCAGATGAGCGGTGATATGACTTTGCTGCAAGGCCCCCATTTACCGTCAAAAAGTCTGGACGGGGTTCGCCATATGCCGCCCGAATTTCAAGAAAGCCTGAAAGCACAGGCGTTTGAATTTTTGCGCGATATTCGCGATGGAAAGCGGGAAATGGCAGAGATGCCCGATCCGGAAACCCTGCAACGCATGCTGTCGATTTATGTAGGCGAGCCGGTTGGCGATGAATATGTCCCCATGTTTATGGAAGATATGGGATTTATCAATTCACTGGAAACCCATATCAATTGGGCAAATGATCCCAGCCCCGAAACGCTTGAAAAAAACCATGTTGTGATCATTGGGGCGGGTCTGTCGGGAATTAGCGCAGGCATTCACCTTAAAAAAGCGGGTATTCCCTTCACTATTTATGAGAAAAACGACAGCATTGGTGGCACCTGGTATGAAAATACCTATCCTGCCTGCGGCGTGGATACGCCCAATCATTTTTATTCATTTTCGTTTGAGCCAAATGCCGACTGGTCGGGTTATTATTCAAAACGCGATGAGATTTTCGGCTATATCAAACAGGTGGCGGCGAAACACGGCATTTTAGAGCATGTTCATTTTGAACATCAGCTGAAAGACGCCACCTATGACGAGAAAAACCGCGCCTGGGATTTGCAAATTCAAACCCCGACAGGCGCCATACAGACCCTTAATTGCCCGTTCCTGATCAGCGCTGTGGGTCAGTTAAACCGTGCGAAAGTACCGAACTTCAAAGGATTGGACTCTTTTGACGGCCCCGCATTTCATTCGGCCAACTGGCGGCATGATGTGACACTTAAAGGCAAAAAGGTGGTGGTTGTGGGCACAGGTGCGTCGGCCATGCAGCTTTGTCCTGAAGTGGCAAAAGAAGCTCAAAGCCTGACCATCCTACAACGCACGCCCCATTGGATCCGAATTTTACCCGATTATCACCGAAGCGTTAGTGACGACAAGAAATGGCTTCTTAAACATATTCCGTTTTATCAGAACTGGTACCGCTTTCGCCTGTTCTGGAGCTATGGCGATGGCATCTGGGAGTCGCTGCATAGTGATCCAAACTGGCCCGAATTTAACCAGTCCCTGAACGCGGAAAATGCCCGCCACCGCCAGATGTATATCCAGAACCTGTCTGATGCGCTGAACGGACGCGAAGATCTTTTGCAAAAAGTGGTGCCAGACTATCCCCCGTTTGCCAAGCGTATGCTGATCGATAATCATTGGTGCGAGATGCTGCAACGGGACAATGTGGCGCTGGCAACCGCCGGTGTTGAGGAAATCACCCCGCGCGGCATTCTGGATAGCAATGGTGATTTCCACGCGGCCGATGTGATTATATTTGCCACCGGATTTAATGCTGGCAATTTGCTGGGATCACTGGATATCAAAGGCCGTAGCGGCACCTCTATCCATCAGCAATGGGGAGAAGATCCCCGCGCCTATATGGGCATGACAACGACCGATTTTCCCAATTTCTTTATGTTTTATGGGCCCAACACCAACCTTGCCCATGGCGGTAGCCTGATTTTCCATATTGAATGTCAATCGCGCTACATCACCCGCTGCCTGATGCGGATGATTGAGAAAGGCTACCGGGAGATTGAAGTGCGGCCCGATGTTCACGCAACCTATAACGCCAAGGTGGATGCGGAGCATAATAGCATGGTGTGGACCCACCCGGGCGTGAACAGCTGGTATCAAAACAGCAAAGGCCGCGTTGTCACCAATTCGCCGTGGCGGTTAGTGGATTACTGGAGCATGACGCGAAATACGGATTTAAAGGATTACAAGGTTAGCTGACACGCGGATTAATCATTCTTCAATCTGGCGCGAAGGTCGGCCTTGACCTGTGCCTCGCTTGCCCATCGTTTGAACAGGCGGGAGCCGATCATTGAGCCAATAAGAAACAGGCCGATGAACACAAACAGGCCGCCCCAACCGCCCCAGAAAACCCAGATGAGCAATCCGGCCAATGAAAAGATCAAGGGGACTAGAAACTTTATCCAAGGCGCCCCTTTTTCGGTCCAATTTTCTGGTTTTTGAGCGTCCATTATCCGTCCAAATCTTGATCAGCGGTGGGGTCAGGATACCAAAATTTCCGTAAAAATTCCACTCCCTGGCCGCCAAGGCCCTAGGGCTTAACAGTGATCGATTTTATCCGGCGCGGCAGATTGATCAGCACCACACCGGTTATGGCCGCGCCAATGCCAAGCGCCATGACCAAGGTGATATGTTCGCCCAGAAACATCACCCCTAGCATCACACCAAAACCGGCGCGCAAATATGCCTGACTGGCCGCCCCAAGAGAGCCCAGTGTTTTCACCAGACGGAAATACAGCAACAAGGCGCAACCGGTACATAGAATGGACAGCGCCGTTGCAGATGCCATTGCTTTCAAAGAAGGAGTCAGGGTCCATGGCTGTTCCAGCACCAGACAGATCGGGATCAGGACAATCGCCGACCAGATCATCGTGCCTGTGGCGGTTACACTGGCCGATAGATGACCAAAGCGCTTGCCATAAATCGCCGCGCCGCCGTAAAGCGCAGCTGCAACAACCGCCGCGAGCTGCCCGGCCACCTGCTCGCCCAGCCCTTGCAGGGCTTCGACCCCGACGATCAGGATAACCCCCGCCAGCCCAAGCAGCGCGCCGCAAAGCTTGATCACACTGGTAGATTCGTGACGGGTAATAAAAAAGGTGAATAAAAACACAAAGATGGGCGATGTAGAGTTGAGCACGCTGGTCAGCGCACTATCGACATATTGCTGGCCCCACGCCAGCAATACCCACGCCCCGAAACTGTTCAGGAAAGCCTGTATCAGCAGCATTTTCCAGGTTTGCTTATCCCGCGGCAGCTTTTCCCGGCGCACCGAAATTACAATCAGCAAAAACACCGCCGCACCGGTCACCCGATAGGCAATCAGACTGATTGGCGGAATTTCCGTCACGGCAATTTTCAGGAATAGATAGGAAGATCCCCACAGCAGGGCCAACAGGATTAAATACCCCAATTCCCTCCATGGCGGCGTTTCAATCTTGATCTTCATGGCTCAGCCACCTTTCTATTCTTTTTATTATGTGGAGCGCACATTTGATGGATACCAAACAACTGGGCATATCATTCTATAGGGTCATTTGCGCAAAAACCATAGTTCAAGTCAGACATAAAATGCTTCGATAGAGGCCGAACTATCTATCATGCAGCGATGTGTCACAATGACATTTAGCCCAGAATTCCTATATTCAAAGCCTTAAGCCCGATATCCACGCAATGGAGCTACATTGAAACCCACTTTAGACACGCACCAGTGGCAAGCATCCGGATGCGTCCAGAATATCGGCTACAAAAGCTTGATCGGCATCTGCCAGATTATTGAATTTTTCGCGCAGCCATTGCAGGCATTTCCCCTGATAGGGAAAAGCCTGCTGGGTCCATTTCTGACCATCAACCTCGGTTTCGACTTGGGTTTTTCCCTCGCTGAGCGCCGCAGCGTTGGCCAGCATCACCGGCACGTAGCCCCGCCCGACCTCTTTCAGGATGTCCATCAAGCTAGTCGGTATATCCGCGCGGCTATACCAGCCCACCTCTGCCGCCGTTAAGCCGGAGAGATCCTCCATCATATCAACCCAGGCATAAACCCGCGGAGCTGTTGTTTCCGTTAATTTTGCCGGTGTCGGATCAAATTTCGCCAGTTGTGTAAGCTGACCATGCGCACCAAAATCAGCGGCTGAGGGGCGTGCGCCGAACAGGAACATATGCTGCTCCAGATGTTTGTTAAACGCGGCTAGATATCGCTGGTAGCTGGCCTCAATCACCGGGGCGGTAACATCGTTTGAGCCAACCACATACAGGCGGGAGATTTGCCGCTGTGAAAACTCTTTGCGCCATTTTGCCAGATCCGTGTCACTGGCCGGATTAACGCTGCGCCATCTGGGCAGGACTGAACCCGCCTTTTCGATGTCAGCTTGATAATGCCAGCGATAGTGAAACATTGCCTTGGTCAGCCATTCATCGGCGAAATCTTCAAGCAGGAAATCCAGAAATTCCAAAGCGGGATCATTGGGGATCACCGAGCGGTCCAAATGCGTTTCTTCAAAGCGGCGAATGAGCGGCGAACTATCCACCGCGGGGGCCAGCGAGCCATCGGCTTGTTCAAAGTAAAAGGTTGGCAGCAGGCGCACTTTTGGACGCGGCAGATCATTGACCTCATCCGCTTCGGTGAGGAGCAATTGATAGGGAATGCGACGATAACGCAACAAGGCCGTCATTTTACGGGTGTAGGGCGATGCGGGAGATCCCACCAGTAATTGCGTCTTCTGATCGCTCATTATATCTTCCTTCTTATTATTTTATGATATTTTTCAACACGCTTAGCTGTTTTCTTTCTCTTCAGCAAACTGGCCATAGCTTTTGAATTTTTCCAAAATTTCGTCCATCTGGACATCATTGAGGATATGGCCACCCCCTAGCTGCAGGGTCTGCCAATAGATCTTGCACAGCTCTTCCACCTCAACCGCCATGGCGAGGGCTTTGGGCAAATCAGGACCTGTCGCCAGCAGACCGTGATTGCCCAGCAGGCAGGCTTTTCTATCTTTCATTGCAACTTGAACAGCGTCACTTAACTCACTGGAACCAAATGTAAAATATGGTGTGCAGCGGATTGTTTTTCCGCCCGCAACCGCAATCATATAATGAAACGGCGGAATGTCTTTACCCATACAGGCCATTGTGGTGGCGAAGGACGAATGCACATGAACGACTGCGCCGATTTCCGGGCGATCCCGATATAGATCATGGTGAAAGCGCCATTCGCTGGAAGGTTTGCGGTGGCCCGTAATCACCCCGCCCAGCGTCATATGCACCATGTCATCCTGTGTGCATTGATCATATTCCATACCCGTAGGCGTGATCAGAAAGCCATCCCCATCGCGCACACTGACATTCCCGGCGGCGCCCTGATTAAGCCCCACCGAATTCATTTCTCTTGCTGTTTCAAGGAGTTGTGAGCGTAAGTTCATCAATCACATTCCCCAAAAATGGCCTGTAACCGCTGAGTATAAGGCGCGCCAATAATTCCTTTTTCGGTTAATAAACCGGTTAATAGTGAGTTTGGAGTTACATCGAATGCGGGGTTGCGGACCTTGATGCCGTCGGGTGCGGTACGAACACCGCCCAAACTTGTGACCTCATCAGGGTCGCGTTCTTCGATGGGGATATCCGCGCCGGTTGGGCATTCCAGATCAATGGTGGAGGATGGACAGGCCACGTAAAAAGGAATGTTGAAATGATTGGCAAGGATGGCAACGCCGAGCGTGCCAATTTTATTGGCGACGTCGCCGTTGGCCGCGACCCGGTCGGTGCCCGTAATGACCATATCAATCAGCCCCTGCGACATTAGATGCGCGGCCATATTATCGGTGATCAGGGTGACATCCAGCCCCGCCTGCTGCAACTCCCACGCGGTGAGACGCGCCCCTTGAAGAAGCGGCCTTGTTTCATCGGCATAGACGCGAAATTCAACTCCGGCCTGATGGGCCATATACATGGGCGCCGTTGCGGTTCCAAGTTCAGAGGTTGCCAGCGACCCCGCGTTGCAATGGGTCAATATTCCCATGCCCGGCCTGATCAGCGGCAGCCCGTTCCGCCCCATGCCCAAACACAATTGAATGTCTTCTTCGTGAATGATTTGAGCTTCGGCGACAAGTGCCGCGAAAATTTCAGGGGCAGCGTTCGACGAGAGCGTTCGCGCCAGCGCAATCATGCGGCGCATGGCCCAGCCCAGATTGACGGCAGTTGGCCGCGCACTATCCAGATATGCACCCATTTCAGCGGTCTTTTGAATAAAGTCGGCGCTGTTCAGATTTTGAAATTTTTCAAGCGCCACACATAACCCATAAGCGGCGGCAATCCCGATGGCCGGTGCACCGCGGACTTTTAAGGCCTTGATTGACGCCCAGACCTGCTCCACCGTTTCCTGCTTTTCCATGACGGCCTGCGCGGGCAGACGCGTCTGATCCAGCAAATACAGCGCCCCATTTTCCCAGCGAATGGCGCGGGGTAAATCCTTTGGCAGCAGTTCCATTAAGGTCACGGTTTCTCTCTCCCACAAAAAAAAGCCGGACAGATTTAGATTTCCTGTCCAGCTTTCAGTTTAGCCGAGGTTAGATTGCAAACCCAGCCTGATTGAGAAAAATCAGACGATTTTTCCCCAGCGAAGGGCGCTAAAGCCTTTCTTGATGTTGACCGATGGCATGATCAGTACACAATTATCATAGGGTGTCTTCACGGGAGTCTTGTCATCATAACCAATGACTGTTCCCTCTTCGTGAATAACTTCCATGCCTTCATAGGCTTCCGCATATTCAAAGTTATCTGTTTGAACTGTATATGGGCCGCTGACTTCCACGAAAACCTGCTCGGGAAGATCTTCGGCTGTTGGGCCAAATTTTTCTGCCAGCTCTTTTGGGATCATTTCGAACACATCGAGCAGACGGTAGACAGATTTAATGGCCAGATCCGCCGTTTCCTGAGCCCAATGGGTGCCGCACTCGATTAGCAATGAATTCTTTTGCGATTTTGGATCAACAAATTCCACATAGTCGCGCATGCGTGTTCCATCTGGATGACCCCAGTCAGTGATTACATATTTCGGCAGACCGATTTTCTGGGCGAATTCGCGACCTTTTAAAATCGGACCGGCCATCATTAATGGATCTGGCGAGATCAGCATGGAATGAATATCAAACAGATAGTCTGCCTGCTCAACGATCGGGCGCACTTCACGCGCACGTTTCAGTTCGCGGCTATCGCGCGGCCCGTCGAGAATTTCAGGTGTCCAGACGCGGTTGAAATCTTCGTCCAGAAAACGGGATTTTGTCGGATCTTTGGGATCAAAGCTTAAAAATGCACCCACATTCATAAAGGCCAGCGTTAGCTTGCCTTTGAGCGGGCGGACATTTTGCTTGAACAAATGATCCACTGCAATCGCACCGCACAGTTCATTGCCATGAACAACCGCGCTGATAACCACATGCGGGCCAGGTTTTCCAGAATCGAACGTTGTGACATAGTCAATCCCTGTATTACCGGCCTTATAGGCACTGATGTCCGGGGCCTGAAGTTCAACATCAAATTCCGGCATTTCTTTATCAGTCATTGTTTCTTTCCATTTACATCAACATTAAAGGGGGACGTCATACATTGCCCACAAGGGTTGCCACGTGTTTTTTCAGGTAAGTGGCAAAAATTCGAGTGAGCTCTGACGGCGGCTGGCTTGCCGGGAAGGCAAATGCATAGGAATAATTCATCTCATAGTTAAAGGGACGAATGACGACCCCATGCTGCAAGTGACGTTCCGCCGTAATTTCATTTACAATTGTAACCCCAAGCCCCTCTTCCACCAGCAGGCAAGCCATTTCAATGGTGGAAGTTTCAAGACGCACTTTCGGCACGACACCGGCGGCTGAAAACAGCTCTTCGATGCGATGCCGCGAGGGATGCGCCCGTGATAGCGGGATGAGATCTTCGTCTTTTAAGTCTTCGATCGTTATGGATTTCTTCGCTGCCAGGGCATGACCTTTGGGCAGCACGCAAACGGCTTTAGGGTTCACCAATAATTCAGTTCGAAGTCCCGGATGTGAAATGGGCAACGAGACAAGCGCTGTATCCACACGCTGATCGGCCACCATTTCCATGGAACTGCGGCTGGTGCGGGTTTCAATCGTGATTTTGACATCGGGATATTTGCCCAGAAAGCTTTTCACCGCCTGAGGCAGCATGCTCATACTCAGACTTGGCACCGCAGCGATCAGGATATGGCCCGTTGTCAGGCCTTCTTTATTCCGCGTGGATTTAACAACCTGTTCGATCCCGTCAAAGGCTTCCTTTGCAGCGGCATGCAGACGCAGCGCCGCCTCGGTTGGCACCAGACGCCCGCCTTCGCGGTTAAAAAGTTCAATTTCCAGATCTTTTTCAAGCTGATTCACATTCCGACTCACCGCCGGCTGTGACATTCCCAGCCGGATAGCCGAACGCGTTGTGGACCCCTCTTCCACGACAGCATTGAAAATTTCCAGTTGCCGGAAATTTAGGCCGCTGGCCAAATTTATCATTGTAAGCACATTCCCCAAAACTAATATCTATTCATTAAATGAATAGGTTTTAAAAAAGACTATACATATAAGTATAAGATGTCTACAGTCTCGTTCAGATCAATTTAGGGATTGATCAAAACCTTGGCTCTATGAGCGCCCTGAATGAAGGGAGGAGCCGGGTTTTCTCTAATGACAGGGAGCTACATATGAAATTGAAAAACTTTGGCCTGGCCGCCTCAGCACTTGCTGTTGCTTTTGCCATGCCAGTTGCAGCGAATGCTGCTGATCTCACGATGGGCATGGCTGCAGAGCCAAGCGCAATTGATCCACATTACCATAATCTGGCGCCAAACAACGCGCTGCGTCGGCATATCTTTGAATCGCTGGTTGGACAGGACGAGTCCCAACAACCAGTGCCATTGCTTGCCGAATCGTGGAAGCCAACTGGCGAAACAACCTGGGAATTTAAACTTCGTAAAGGCGTGAAGTTCCATGACGGAACTGACTTTACGGCTCGCGATGTTATCTTTTCCGCTTGCCGGGTCCCAAATGTACCAAACAGCCCGTCAAACTTTGCAAGCTTTACCGATGCGATCGCCAGCTTTGAAACACCAGATGACCATACACTGATTGTTCACACCGATGGTCCCTCGCCGCTTTTGCCAACATTGTTTGCAAACTGGGGCGTCCTGTCTGCTGAAGGCAATGGCGTAACCGGCGACATCAAGTATGACAAAGAAACCTGCGGAATTACGACATTCCCAAGCACGGTTGATTTCAATAGCGGTAAAGCCAGCATTGGCACAGGGCCGTTTATCTTTAAAGAATTCATCAAAGGCGATCGTCTGGTTCTTGAAAAGAATGACAACTATTGGGGTGAAAAAGTTGAATGGGACACTGTCACCATGAAACCAATCACCAATGCGGCTGCCCGTATGGCCGCGTTGCTCTCCGGTGACGTTGACATGATTGCCGCACCGCCAACACAGGATCTGGACAAATTGCAAGGCAATGACGATTTCGTCCTCGCCCAAGGTCTGTCAAACCGTGTGATTTACCTGCATATGGATCAGTTCGGTCCAGCAACACCAGGTATTAAAGGCACAGGCAAACCAGACGCCAAATATGAAGGCGAAGGGTATTGCGCTGATAACGAATGCGAAAAAAATCCACTGTTGGATAAACGCGTTCGCCAAGCCCTGTCTAAAGCCATCAACCGCGAAGCGATCGTTGCAAAAATCATGGGCGGCGTTGCCGTTGCCGCAGGTGAATTGCTGCCACAAGGTTTCTTTGGCACCAATCCTGGTGCAAAACCTGAAGCATATGATCCAGAAGGCGCGAAGAAACTTCTCGCTGAAGCAGGCTATCCTGATGGATTTGAGCTTGTGCTAGGAACGCCAAATGACCGTTACATCAATGATGCAAAGGTTGCCCAGGTTATTGCCCAGATGTTCACACGTGTCGGCGTAAAAACATCCGTAAATGCAATGACGAAGAGCGTTTTCTTTAAAACCCGTAACAAATACGAGTTCTCTGTTTATCTGGCAGGCTGGGGCGCCGGAACAGGTGAAATGTCCAACCCGCTTAAAGCACTTGTCGGAACCCGCAGTAAAGAAACCGGTCTTGGTGGCACAAACCGCGGTCGCTACAGCAACCCAGTTGTGGATGAGAAAATTCTCACCGCTTTGAAAACGGTTGATGACGCCAAACGCGAAGCCATTTTGCAAGAAGGTAGCCGCATCGCAATGGAAGATTACGCAATCCTTCCGCTGCATTTTGAGGTGACAACCTGGGCCCTTCGAAAAGGCCTGAGCTACAAAGCCCGCGCGGACCAATACACATTGGCCATGGGCATTCAGACTGCAAAATAAGTATCAAGTAACCTATCGGGCCGCAGAAGACTGTGGCCCGATTTTCTGAGTTTAGGAGAAACTGGTGCTAGCCTTTACAATTCGCCGGCTGTCCCAAAGTGTTATTGTTCTGTTTGTGATGTCGATTATCGTCTTTGCTGGTGTCTTCGCCATTGGCAATCCCGTCGATATTCTGATCAATCCAGAAGCCGATATCGCAGAGCAGGAAGCCACTATCGCCCGCCTCGGCCTCGACAAGCCCATGTGGGAACAATATACGTCCTTTATTTCAAATGCAGTGTATGGGGATTTAGGAAACTCCTTTGTCCATAACGTACCCGCTATTGAAATCATTATGTCGAGATTGCCTGCAACACTTGAGCTGGCATTTCTGGCGGTCGGTCTTGCGGTGCTGTTTGGGGTTCCGCTGGGGATGATTGCCGGTCTGAAAGATGATAGTTTCATTGGAAAGACCATTATGACGGGCTCCATACTGGGCTTTAGTCTACCAACCTTCTGGGTTGGCCTTATATTCATTATGATATTTTCTGTTACCTTTGGTTGGCTTCCCGCCTCTGGCCGGGGGGAGACCGTTGATTTATTCGGTGTTCCCGTCAGTTTTCTAACATGGGACGGCCTTTCACATTTATTCCTACCTGCGCTTAATCTGGCGCTGTTTAAAATGTCGCTGGTTATCCGGCTGGCACGATCAGGCACGAAAGAAGTCCTGCTTCAGGACTATGTCAAATTTGCCCGCGCAAAAGGACTTACCAATACCCGGATTATCGGGGTTCATGTGCTGAAAAACATTATGATCCCGGTGATTACCGTTCTGGGTCTTGAGCTGGGTAACGTGATTGCCTTTGCCGTTGTGACCGAAACCGTTTTTGCCTGGCCCGGAATTGGTAAACTGCTGATTGACAGTATTTCCCATCTGGACCGCCCGGTTGTGGTCGCCTATCTGCTACTGACCGTGACCATGTTTATTATGATCAATTTTATTGTTGATATTCTCTACTCCATTCTTGATCCCCGTGTTCGTTTGGGAGGGTCAAACTGATGACAGATGTAACAACCAACGTAAAAGCGGTAACCCCGCTTCGCCGCTTCATCTCTGATTTTGCCGAGAAGAAATTGGCTGTCGGCGGCCTAATCGTTTTTGTTCTGTTGGTCCTGGCGGCGGTACTCGCCCCGTGGATCACCCCACAAAACCCCTATGATCTGACACAGATCGACTTTATGGATGGCCGTCTGGCCCCCGGCTCAACCGGGTCCATCACCTATTGGCTGGGAACGGACGATCAGGGACGTGATCTGCTTTCAGGTATTTTCTATGGTCTGCGTACCAGTCTTGCCGTTGGCGCCCTGTCCACGGTAATCGCCCTGTTTATTGGCGGTGCCCTTGGCCTGATCGGTGCTTACTTTGGCGGCAAAGTGGATACGATCATTATGCGGATCGCCGATCTGCAGCTAAGCTTTCCCGCCATCCTGATCGCCCTGATTTTAGTTTCCGCATTGGGACAGGGTGTGGATAAGGTCATCATTGCCCTTGTCGCGGTTCAGTGGGCCTATTACGCGCGCACTATTCGAAGCACGGCCCTGGTCGAGCGGCGTAAAGAATATATCGAAGCGGCCACCTGCCTTGCCATTGATCACAAACGCATCGTGTTTAAACATTTAATGCCCAACTGTACCCCGCCGCTGATTGTGGTGGGAACCGTGCAGGTTGCCCATGCAATTTCACTGGAAGCGACCCTGTCCTTTTTGGGAATTGGTGTACCGATCACCGAACCGTCACTTGGACTGCTGATCAAGAACGGCTTTGACTACATGCTGAGCGGTGACTACTGGGTGAGTTTCTATCCCGGTCTTGCCCTGCTGATCACCATTGTCAGTATTAATCTGGTCGGCGACCAGCTGCGTGATGTTCTGAATCCGAGGTTGCAAAAATGAGCCAGTCACAAGCAACATTGCAGGTTGAGAACCTGAACACACAATTCTTTACCAAAGCCGGTGTGGTAAACGCAGTAAACGACGTCAGCTTTACCGTTAAACGCGGCGAAGTTTTGGGATTGGTGGGCGAGTCTGGATCCGGTAAATCCGTAACGGGCTTTTCGATATTGGGCCTTGTGGATCAACCGGGCAAAGTGACCGGCGGCAAGATCCTGTTCAAGGGTGATGATCTCACGAAATATTCCGAAGAGCAGTACCGCAAAATCCGCGGTTCGCGCATTTCCATGGTGTTTCAGGATCCAATGATGACCCTGAACCCGGTTTTGCGGGTGGATACGCAGATGGTGGAAGCCATCCGCGCCCATGAAAATATCAGCAAGAAAGACGCGCTGATGCGGGCCCGAGATGCGCTTGGCCAAGTGGGTATTCCCTCGCCTGATGAGCGGCTTAAATCCTATCCGCATCAGTTTTCGGGTGGAATGCGGCAACGGGTGGCCTTTGCCATCGCACTGCTGAACAAACCCGACCTGATCATTGCGGATGAACCGACAACGGCCCTTGATGTGACCATTCAGGCGCAGATTTTGTTTGAAACGCAAAAGCTGTGCCGTGAGACGGGCACGTCGCTGGTATGGATTACCCATGACCTGACCGTCGTGGCAGGTCTTGCCGATAATATCTGCGTGATGTATGCGGGCAAAGTGGTTGAGTCTGGCAAAGTGGATAATGTGCTGGATAAACCGTTGCACCCTTATACAGAAGGCCTGATCGGATCGGTGCCAAGCCGCAACAAACGGGGTTCCCCCCTCACCCAAATTCCGGGCATGACGCCGTCATTGCTGAACCTGCCAAAAGGCTGCGCGTTTCGCATGCGCTGCCCGTATGCAGCGCCCATTTGCGAGACGTCCCCCGACATTACAACCTGCGGCGATGGACGGCTGGTCCGATGCCACCGCGCAGAGGAGGTTCTGAACCATGACTGATCAACGTCAGAACAATCCGGTTCTTGAAATCCGGAACCTGTCCAAGAAATTCGTCAAGCCGCTGGATCTTGCGGGCAAGATTGCCCAGAAACTGGGGCAGAATATCCGCGAAGAAGTTGTTCATGCGGTGGATAATGTATCCATCACCGTGAACAAAGGCGAAGTGGTTAGTCTGGTCGGCGAGTCCGGTTGCGGTAAATCCACGCTTGGCCGTATGGTCGCGGGCATCCTGCCGCCCACCGGAGGCGATATTCTGTACAAAGGCATCAATGTCGCCGATCAATCGGGCGCAGATGCGCGTGAGACAGCGCTTAAAATCCAGATGATCTTTCAGGATCCCTTTGCCTCGCTCAATCCAAGGCTGCGGGTTCAGGAAATACTGGGTGAAGCACCGCTGTATCACAAGCTGGTCGATAAGGCCGGATTTGATGCCTATCTGGATCGGATCATGACCCGATGCGGTCTTGATCCCGATTATAAACGGCGCTATCCCCATCAGTTTTCAGGTGGACAGCGCCAACGGATTGGCATTGCCCGTGCGCTTGCCGTGCAACCCGATTTCATTGTTTGCGATGAAGCGGTTGCGGCCCTTGACGTATCTATTCAGGCGCAAATCCTGAACCTGTTTATGGAACTGCGGTCCGAGCTGGATTTGACCTATCTGTTCATTTCCCATGATTTGGGCGTCGTTGAACATATTTCAGATCGGATTGTGATCATGTATCTGGGACGGGTGGTGGAAACCGCCACAGCCGAAGAGCTGTTTGCCAATCCCAATCATCCCTATACTCAGGCATTGCTTCGGGAAATTCCAAGGTTGGAAACCCGGCATTCAGAATTTACCCCAATCAAGGGGGAAATCCCTTCCCCGCTTGATCCCCCGCAAGGTTGTCACTTTCATCCTCGCTGCCCATTTGCCACAGACCGATGCCGCCAAGAGGTTCCGGTTTTGCGGGAAATAGTTCCCGGACATCAGTCAGCCTGCCATTTGAACGAGAGTTAGAGTATGCAAGATATCAATAAAACCGGCGTTTTATTCCTGAAAACGCCAACCACAGATGCTGTTCCGTTGGTATTGGACAGTCCCCACAGCGGCACAAGCTATCCCGATGATTTTGATTATGTTTCGGATTTTCAAGTGCTGCGGCGCGCCGAGGATACCTATATCCACGAGCTGTATGCGGATGCGCCAAGCTTTGGGGCGACATTGATGGGGGCTGAATTCCCCAGAAGCTATATCGATGTCAACCGGGGTCTTAATGAAATTGATACCAGCTTTATCGATGGTGTCTGGGACGGCGTTGTCAGCGACAGCGAGAAAGCCGCTATGGGTATTGGCCTGATCTGGCGGGTAAATCAGTTAAACGACAATATTTATGACCGTAAGCTGAGCCTGGATGAAGTTCGAAACCGCATCGAAGGTTACTGGAAACCCTATCACGCGTGCCTGCAATCGGCTCTGGATGAAGTGCACGGCAAGTTTGGCAAATATATTCATATCAATTGCCATTCAATGCCGGAAATGAGCAACGAGAGTTCAAAAGAAGGCCCCGGCGTTCAGCGGCCTGAATTCTGTTTGGGGGACCGCCGCGGAACCACTTGCGACCCAAAAGTCGTGGAAGTGACCAAAGCCACCCTTGAAGGTATGGGATATCAGGTTGCCGTGAACGAACCTTATGCCGGTGTTGAACTGGTTCGCGCGTATAGCGATCCGGCCGACAACCGTCATAGCCTGCAGATCGAAATTCGCCGCGATCTGTATATGGACGAAAAAACATTTGAGAAAACAGATCGTTTCGATCAGATCCAGAAAGATTTCGGGATATTGGTTCAGGCGCTTGCCAAACTGACAGGCGACCTTTAAAAAGCACGCCCTTTCGGCCGCTTCGCTTTTCTAAGCGTTGAGTTCGAAAGGGCTTTTTTCAAGATAAAAGCAGACATGATCGGCGATTTCAGCGCATTCCTGATAGGGATCATCATATCCCCACGCCCCATCTGACATTTCCACATCCCCCACTTTTACCTGCCAATAGCGGGCGTCGCCTTTAAACGGGCAATAAGTGCTGGTGTCCACAGCCGTTAAAAATTCAGTTTTCACATCGCTCAGCGGAAAATACAGGCGCGGTGGATAATTTCCCTCTTCCAGCAACTGAACCTTGCCGGAGCGTGCAATCACGGTTCCGGCAAAAACAACTTCCAAAAATCGGGGATCGGGCGAGATCACCAGTTTATGATCGGGGTGTTTCTCAAAGCCGGGGGCATTTTTATGCTGGGTCATGGCGTTTTTCTCCTCCTCCAAAGCGTACGGATCTAACAGCCAAATGCAAGTCACATAAAAAAGCCCGCATCAATGCGGGCTTTAATCGGTGGATTATCGCAAATCCTTATTTCTGGGACCAGGACCCATCCTCAGCCAGTAGCCAAGTGCCCTTGGGCGCTTTCTTGATAATTTGCGCGGCATAGACGCGGCCAACCTGATCGGTGCTCACGCCTTCTTTTTTGGCGCGTTTGGCGTAGATATCTTTGCGCTTGGCATTAACGTCACTGACAAAATCTTTGGCCGACCCCGCGCGCGCACGGGCATAACCATCGAAAGCTTCGCCAACGGCGCCGGAGGCGCGCAGATCATCAAGGTCATCGGCATAAGCCGGTGTAATCGTCAGCAAGCTGAGAGAAAGAACAGCGGCGCCAAGGCCAGTCAACAGCATCCTGCGGTTCATGTGATTACCCAAAATTGATTTCTTCATCCTAGAAAATCCCCGGATTAGCTTCGATATCTTCTTTTGCTTTTTCTTCGATTTTTAATCTGACTTCGGCATCAAGCTTAATGTTCAGATTAATTGTAATCGGTTCTGACGGCGCCTCAACCTTGACGGTTGGCGTGCAGGCTTGAAGAACAAACACACTACAGCTTGTTAGCAACAAGGCCTTAATTAGGTTCGGTATTTGCAAAACGAGTTCCCTGTTCATTTATCTCTTGTGCGCAGCGTAGCACGCAGCGCTTTTTCCGACAAGCGATAGCCATCGAGCAACGTATTGAATATGCGATCCAAATTTGTCGAAAGATTGACATTCAAAATGACGGGTCGACTATTTTCAACATCCGGGTTTGACCCTTTGGTATGCAGGGTGACCACATCCTCCCCCGTGGCGGGCTTGCTGATCGCCAGCGACAGTTCGCCGTAGTTGAAGTTTTCCAGAATATCAAACAGCAGTTTCGTCTGTGCGCCGCCCGACGATAAGGCTTGCCGCGCCGCATCAGAGCGAACCGTCAGGGTTCCGGGCCCTTCGGCTTCCAACAAGCCGTCCCTCACAATCAGGGTTTCCCCATCAAATTCCAGCGGGATTTTCCCGCGAAGACTGCCCGAGGCTGCCACATCTTCCAGATCGCCAAGGGCCAATAATTCCTTGAGCGACAAACTGCTAAGGAGAATTTCCACTTTGTTGGTGTCAGCAAAAGGATCAATAACCGTATCCCGAATTTCCGCGCCCCCGCCAAAAAGTTCCATAACCATGCGGTCAATTTGAAGAACCGGTTGCTGGTTTTTCTGCACGACCGAGAATGTCAGGCTGGGTTTTGAAATAATAATCCCTGCATCTAAAAGACTGGCCGTAATTTTCTGCGCCGGTGCCGTTTGAAGTGGATTAAGACCATCAAGCTGAAGGTCGCCGTTAAGCCCCGCCAAACGAACGCCTTCCTGTTCCACGGTCAAGTCAACCAGCCGTACCTGCCCTGATCCATCAAAATCCGATCCTTTAAGATCAAGGGATATTTCCGCGCCAACGGATCCGTTCAGTTTTAACGTTGCAGGCGCGTCTTGCAGCAGATCGGCAAGGGTAATGCCCTCATCCGAAAATGGGATTTGCGACAGGGATAGCGCCGCACTTCCTTGCCCCTTGACCAGATCATACCTGGTTTTTACGGTGGCAAATTTCCCCAGAAGATCACCCGACAAATCGGCGGCCGCAGACAGCTTATCAGGCGATACCGTCCCCTCAATCGCCACGTCAATGCGCGGTTTGATAATCGCTCCATTTCCCGGTGTGATGCTGATTTTCGGTGATTTGACCTGTGCTTCCTTCAGGTTTTCGGCAAGATGTATCTCAATCGCCTTTGCGGTGATTGCCACGTCCCGCCCCTCTGCCGAAACATCAGACGTGAAACTTGCAAGTTTCACATCAAGTGGCTGGTCCGGGTGAATGTCATTCGCGCTTACATCAAACCGCCCATTCTTTAGCGCGATGCCATCCATACCCGCCCCAAAATTTCGTACATTGAGGGTGGCTGATGCGGTTGGCGTGCCGCCTTGCTCCCACGACGCCGCGATGTTACCGCCAATCAGGCCCGATGCCGTCACCTTGGGATCGTTCAGCGCCATTTTGAGCGCCGGAATTTTAAAGTTCCCTTTGATGTCGCTTTTCAGGCTCCCCGTGAGGATCGTTCCCGATACATCCGCGTCAAAGCTTGCCGCGCTTAACGTGGCACCCGCCTGTTGAAGTCTTAAATTCGTGAGCTTGGTGTTCGCAGTCAATGTCGCTTCTTCATTGGCATAGGAAACGGTTCCTGTGCTGTCTACCTGCGCATCAAGCAGCGGGATTTGATCAAGTGCAGGCGCCAGATGCTTGGGTTGCAATCCTTGCGCGCTGAAAACCAGATTTGCAATTTCATAGCGGGCCTGCCCCTGCCCGTCCTGAATATCAAACGTGCCCTCGCTTTGCAGGAGGGCCGTTCCGCTTTGTGTATTCACCTGTGTTTTGAACTGGAGCTGCAGATCAGCGAGCGTGCCGCTGGCGCTGATTTCTAGCGGGGTGAAGCCCGGCGTATCGCCCCGTTGCCGCAATCCCACTTCGTGCAATTGCAACGATCCAGTTAAATCAGATAGAGATCCCTGCCCGGTAATCTGCCCATTTTCCAAAAGCACATCACCGCCGGGGAGTTTCAGCGTCACATTTAACAGCGCCCGTAAATCCAGATTTAATTCTGGGGTGATTTCAGCGCGTCCTTGCAAGTTTATGCTTCGGTCCGGCTGCTCTTCAATAATTTTAAAACTGTTTATTTTTAAAGCTGGCAGCACGGGAGAGCTGCTGTCATCGCCCGGTCCTGCTGTCAGGTCCTGTATCTGCTGAAAGGTAGGGTGATCCGGATGGGTGATGTCCACCTGCAACTGATCAATGATTACACTGTCCACCTGCCCTTTTAGCAGCTGCGAGGGGGAGTAGCGCACATTGACCTTTTCAGCCGTTATCACCGAACCAAATTGAATATTTTCAACGACCAGACCATCTGTCTCAACGCTTCGGACGGTTAAATCCGCTTGCGAAAAGCCCAGATCACGCAGGACATAAACGCCAAGCGATTGGGCGATGGAAATCCGTTGCCCCCATCCGATCGCGCCAAG
The DNA here is from genome assembly GCA_034669685.1 of Sneathiella sp. Lineage (GTDB taxonomy): Bacteria > Pseudomonadota > Alphaproteobacteria > Sneathiellales > Sneathiellaceae > Sneathiella. The sequence continues at coordinate 267,904 of JAXMOU010000001.1, read as the reverse complement.
GATACCCGTTAGCATGATAATGGAGAGGATAATTAAGGCTGGTTTGCGAATGCGTTTGATGGTCATTGCCTGACTAATAGCAGAAAAAGTTCCGTCCTGTTCCTATCGATATCTTATTTGAAACCGTATAAGGAACAGGTCAGATTGCCAAAGACATTTTTGAACTAGATTGAAGCCGCCGCCCGCGCTGCTTGATCATAGAGACCGGAAACACTGCGCAGCACAGTTGCCGACTTGCTAATCTCTTCGAAGTTACGATCGGTTGAGGCCGCCGACTGAACCAGACAGACTTCGCGGATTTTGCGGTATTCCTGACAAACGTCCTGTCCTTTTTCCGTGGTTTTGTAGAACATTTCCTTGCCACGCTTGGTGCCAGCAATCAGTTCCGCCTTAACCAGCTTTTTCATGGAATAATTGATGGTGTGATTATCTTCCATATTGAGCATAAACCCGACATCAACCAATCGTTTTTCGCGGCCCCGATGATTAACATTATGCAGCACCAGAATATCCAGCCCGTTAAAATCGCTATAGCCGACCGCGTTCATGCAGCGAACCATCCACCGATTAAAGGCGTTATAGGCCATGATCATGCCGTATTCCAGCTCGCTCATCTGCCATCCGTTTTCGGATGCCAGATGTTCAGAGGATACGATATGCGGGGTTTCTTCTTCGTTCATTGTCTACTCCCAACTTTTAAGCAACCTTACATATTGTTTGGCAGGAATGTTACCAGTTCCGGCACCCAAACGATAGCGGCAAGGGCCACAAACATGAGAAGGAAAAATGGCAGTGCGGCTTTTGCGACATTTAAAATATTTCGCCCCGTCAAGGATTGCAGCACAAACAGATTAAAGCCGACCGGCGGTGTTATTTGAGACATTTCAACGACGACAACGATGTAAATACCAAACCACAGCGGATCAATGCCCGCCTGTTCGACCATGGGCATAATCACGGATGTGGTCAACACCACGACCGAGATTCCATCCAGAAAACAGCCCAGCACTACAAAGAAAATGGTGAGTGCAAACAGAAGTTCTTTTTCCGAAAGGTTCATGCCGCCAATCCATGTCGCCAGCATTTTTGGAATACCGGTGAACCCCATGGAAATGGTCAGGAACGCCGCCCCGGCCAAAATGAAAGCGATCATGCAGGAGGTTTTGGTCGCCCCCATCAATCCTTGGAAAAACGTCTCTTTATTGAGGGAGCCCGTGTACCAGGAGAGAAGCAGCGCCAGAACAACACCGACCGCTGCCGCATCTGTTGGCGAAGCAATACCGGCATAGATAGACCCCATAACCCCGACAATAAGCAGGATGACCGGAATCAGGCTGCGCGAAGCATAGATTTTCTCGCGCAAGGTATAGCGTTTTTCCTCCGCTGGAATGGCATCACGATTAAGCATTGACCAGACCATGACAAAACCGACAAACAAGGATACCAGAAGCAATCCCGGTACCACGCCCGCCACAAACAGACGTGCGATGGACTGTTCAGTGGCAACCCCATAAACGATCAGGATGATTGAGGGCGGGATCAGGAGGCCCAGAGTCGCCGAACCGGCAAGTGTACCGATGACCATTTGTTCGGGATATTTCCGTTTGGAAAGTTCAGGAATAGATAGCTTGCCAATGGTCGCCGCCGTGGCCGCAGAGGAGCCCGACACCGCCGCGAAAATTCCGCAGCCGATAATATTTACATGCAGTAATTTTCCGGGCATGCGGCTCATCCAGGGCGATAGCCCCGTAAACATGTCTTGGGACAGGCGCGATCTAAACAGGATTTCCCCCATCCAGATAAAAAGCGGAAGGGCTGCAAGCGCCCATGAATTGCTGGCGCCCCAAACGGTTGTTGCCAAAACATCGCCCAGCGGCGCGCCGCTGAACATAGCCATGCCGAGCATACCCACAGCCAGCAGGGAAAAGGCAACCCAGACCCCACTGCCCAAAAGGGCAAACAGGGCGAGGAGCAAAATGAAAGTCATACCAAGTTCAGACATTATCCCTCTCCCCCGGCAGCGCCATCCAGCAGATTTTCATCTTTACCTTCATAGCTGGCATCTCCGCCGCTCAAAACCGTTACCAGTTCATCAATGAGGGCAATAGAGAGAACGGCCAGACCCAGCAGAACCGCCGATTGTGGGATCCAGATGGGAACCGCAACCATACCTGATGACATATCGTTATAAGACCAGGATTCAAAGACAAGCGATCCGGTGTAATAGGTAAAATAGAGGGTAACAGCCGAGACCAGTGCCAAGCACCAGATTTCAAAAAAATGCTGAACCCTGTGTGGTAATTTTTGCAGCAGTAAGGTGACACGGATATGTCCGCCTTCCCGCAAAGTATAGGCGAGTGCCAGAAATGAGGAGGCCGCCAGAAAGAAGCCGGTAAAATCGGCATAGGATGGGATCGTTAAACCAATGGCGGTATCAAAGAAAATACCGGCAAGGCGATCAACCAGATTAAGGACAACCTGGGCCATAACGACCACACAAATTGCCAGAATAAAGAAAGCTGCGGCAATGCCGGCGGCTTTATATAGTCCATTGAGAATGGCTCGCATAACGTAACTCCCACCGCTGTGCGATAAAAAAAGAGGTGGCACAAGGCCACCTCATAGATTGCTTACTTGTAAGCTTTTAGGATCTCTTCGCCTTCAGGGCCAGCCGCTTTTGACCAGTCTTCCAGCATTGTCGCACCGATTTTTTTCAAACCCGCCATCAGTTCAGCAGAAGGTTCAACAATCGTCACGCCATTGTCTTTGAGAATTTTCACTTTAGCGGCTGTTTCAGCCATGCTCATTTCCCAGCCCCGTGCTTCGGCTTTCGCAGCCGCTGCCAGAACCGCATCCTGAACGGATTTGTCGAGCTTGCGGAACGCACGCTTGTTCACAACTACAATGTTTTTAGGAACCCATGCCTGAATATCCGTGTAATGCGAGATGAAATCCCAGGCTTTGGAGTTTGCACCTGTCGAAGGTGATGTGATCATCGCTTCAACACGGCCCGTTGAGAAAGCCTGCGCGATGTCTGGCGCTTCGATCTGTGTTGGGGCAGCGCCCGCCAGATTTGCGAATTTTTCAAGGGTCGCATTATATGTGCGGAATTTCAGACCTTTCAGGTCATCAACCGTTTTGATCTCTTTCTTTGTATACAGACCCTGTGGTGGCCAAGGGACAGAGAAGAGTGGCATCATGCCCTGTTTGTCCATCAATTTTGTAACGATTGGTTTCTGCGCGGCCCAGAGTTTCTTGGCATCGTCATAGTTTGTTGCCAGGAACGGCTGACTATCGGCACCAAAGGCGGCATGTTCATTTGTCAGCAATGAGAGGAAGAATTCACCTGCTGGCACCTGACCACCGCGAACGGCTTTGCTGATTTCAGGATGTTTATACAAAGAACCGGCTGTATGTAGTTTAATTGTCAAAGCGCCGTCAGTGGCGGCTTCGACGTCTTTTGCAAATTCAGCGATATTTACAGTGTGGAATGTCTTGTCAGGATATGGTGTTGGCATATCCCAGCTTTCAGCGACCGCGGTTCCCGAGATTGCAACGCCGGCTGCGAATGCAAAGCCTGCGGCGAGTAATTTTACTGTTTTCATGTCCGACTCCCTGTCGTTGGATTATTAATCACAAAAAAACGATATAAATACGTTGACGTTTTGTCAACGTTATTTTAGCGTCTAGGAAATCGCATTAATTGGGAGATAAAAATAATGTGGCAGTTTTGGGTAGATCGCGGCGGGACCTTTACCGATATCGTGGCAAAGAAACCGGATGGGACACTCGTCTCCCATAAGCTTTTATCTGAAAACCCGGAACAATATAAAGACGCCGCCGTTCAGGGAATTCGCGATCTTCTGGATTTGCCCGCGGGCGCGCCGATTCCCGACAACACGGTTAGCTATGTCAAAATGGGAACGACGGTTGCGACAAATGCCCTGCTGGAGCGGGCCGGTGATCGCACATTATATGTGACCACCCGCGGATTTGGGGATGCGCTGCGCATTGGCTATCAAAACCGCCCCAAACTGTTTGCAAGACACATCGTCCTGCCCGAACTTTTATATGAACGAGTGATTGAAGCCGATGAGCGAATGGACGCCCACGGTAAGGTGATTACCCCCATTGATCTGGAAATATTAAAGCCCCAGCTTAAAGAGGCTTTTGAAGATGGCATTCGCGCCGTTGCGATCGCTTTCCTGCATGGCTATCGCTATCACGAACATGAATTACAAGTCGCCGCAATGGCCCGCGACATTGGCTTCACGCAAGTTTCCACAAGCCATCAGACAAGTCCGCTCATGAAACTGGTCAGCCGCGGCGACACCACCGTTGTGGATGCCTACCTGTCCCCTATCCTCAGCCGTTATGTTAATCAGGTGGCCGAGGAGCTGGGCACCACTGAGGACAGCGTTACCCGTTTGATGTTCATGCAATCCAATGGCGGTCTGACCGATGCCGGTCTGTTTCAGGGGAAAGATGCAATCCTGTCGGGACCTGCCGGCGGTGTTGTTGGAATGACCCGGACCGCGGCCATGAGTGGCTATACCAAATTAATCGGCTTTGATATGGGCGGCACATCAACCGATGTCACCCATTTCGACGGCGAATATGAACGCAGTTTCGAGACAGTTGTGGCCGGGGTTCGCATGCGCGCGCCCATGATGCATATCCATACCGTTGCCGCCGGCGGTGGATCGCTACTGACATTTGATGGCGCGCGCTATCGGGTTGGCCCGGAATCAGCCGGGGCAAATCCGGGTCCGACCAGCTATCGTCGCGGTGGACCGCTTGCGGTTACCGATTGTAATGTGATGCTGGGTAAAATTCAGCCTGAACATTTTCCCCATGTCTTTGGCCCCGACGCCAATGAGCCGTTGGATGCCGCAGCCGTTCGCGCGAAATTTTCGGCATTGGCCCAAGAAATTGCCGATGCGACCGGCGACGCGCTGCAAACGCCAGAAGAAGTTGCCGAAGGATTCTTGCGCATTGCAGTTGAGAATATGGCCAACGCCATCAAGGAAATTTCTGTTCAGCGCGGCTATGACGTAACGACCTACACACTGAACTGCTTTGGCGGTGCGGGCGGCCAACATGCCTGTCTTGTGGCTGATGCCCTTGGCATGACCAAGGTCTTCCTGCATCCATTTTCCGGAGTTCTGTCTGCCTATGGCATGGGCCTTGCCGATATTCGGGCCATGCGTGAGGTTCAGGTTGAAAAACCGTTTACGAATGATGCAGAAAATTTATGCCGGGACCTGAGCCTTTCCCTGTCAAGCGAAGCCGCTGCAGAAGTCGCCGCGCAAGGGGTTGAGAGCGATCATATTACCCATGCGGTGAAGGTTCATTTGAAATATGAAGGGACAGATTCAGCCATGCTGGTTGATTTGCAAAGCCCTGATCAAATGAAGGCGAGATTTGAGGCCAACCACCTGCAACGTTTTGGCTTTATCGCCGAAGATCGCGGGCTGATTATCGAAGCCATTTCGGTAGAAGCCATCGGACTAACAGATTCTGTTGAAGATCCGGCGTTTGATATTCCAGCCGATGTCCCTGCCCCAACGGCACTGGATACGGTCTCGCTATATACCCAAAATGATTGGCAACCGGTTCCCCTTTATGACCGCGACGCGCTGTCGCCGGGCCAGAAAGTCAAAGGCCCCGCCATCGTCATTGAAAAGACCGGCACAATTGTTGTGGAGCAAGGATGGCAAGCCTATTTGAACGAGCGCGAACATCTGATCCTTGATCGTGTTGTCGCCCGCCCCAAAACTGAAGCCATTGGCACCAAAGCCGATCCGGTTATGCTGGAGGTTTTCAACAATCTGTTTATGTCCATCGCCGAACAGATGGGCGCGACCCTTTCCAACACCTCGCAATCAGTGAATATCAAGGAACGCCTCGATTTCTCCTGCGCGATTTTTGACACCGACGGAAATCTTGTTGCCAATGCCCCGCATATGCCGGTGCATTTGGGATCCATGGGCGAAAGCATCAAGGTGGTGATCCGCGAGAATGCGGGCAAGATGAAACCCGGAGATTTTTACGCCTTGAACGCCCCCTATAACGGCGGCACGCATCTTCCCGATGTGACGGTGATCTCGCCGGTGTTTGATGATGCTGGAGAAAATATTATTTTTTACGTCGGTTCACGCGGCCATCACGCCGATATTGGTGGACGGACCCCAGGCTCATCCCCGCCCGACAGCACCCATATTGAAGAGGAAGGCGTCCTGATTGACAACTTCCTGCTGGCATCTAACGGGCAATTTCACGAAGCGGAAACCCGCGCCATGCTTTCAAGCGGAAAATATCCGTGCCGAAATGTGGATCAGAATATCGCCGACCTGACGGCCCAGATCGCGGCCAATGAAACTGGCATTCGCGAGTTGCGCAAGATGATCGCCCATTTTAGCATTGAAGTTGTCGCCGCCTATATGGGGCATGTGCAGGACAATGCAGAAGAAACGGTTCGCCGGGTTCTGGATGTGCTGAAAGATGGCTCGTTCACCTATCATCTGGATACGGGTGCGGTGATCAAGGTGGCCATTACGGTAGACAAAGAAAATCGCAGCGCCACAGTTGATTTCACCGGTACATCGCCGCAGGCCAAAGGTAACTACAATGCGCCAAAAGCCATCAGCAAAGCAGCGGTTCTATATGTTTTCAGAACCTTGGTGGAGGATGAAATTCCGCTCAATGAAGGCTGCCTGAAACCGATCAATATTATTGTGCCCGAAGGTTCGATGCTGGATCCCAAATATCCCGCAGCGGTGATTTCCGGGAACACTGAAGTGTCCCAATGCGTCACAGACTGCCTTTATGGGGCGCTTGGTGTGCTGGCATCGGCGCAAGGTACTATGAATAATTTCCTCTATGGCAATGACCGTCTGCAAAATTATGAAACCATTTGCGGGGGCACGGGTGCCGGTCCCGATCATCCGGGAACCAGTGCAGTGCACAGTCACATGACCAATACCCGCATGACCGATCCGGAAGTTCTGGAATGGCGCTTCCCGGTTCGGGTTGAAGAGTTTTCAATTCGCCGGGGCTCCGGCGGTGCGGGTCAATTTAAAGGTGGCGACGGAGCGATCCGCCGAATGCGCTTTTTGGAGCCAATGACCGTCACGTTCCTGTCGCTTCACAGAAATACAGATCCTTATGGCCTTGAAGGCGGCTCCCCCGGCCTTCGCGGCGAGAATTCGGTGATCCGCGCCAGTGGTTCAATCGAGATTCTTAAAGGAAATGATGAAACAGAAGTTGGGGTTGAAGATGTGATTGTGATCAAAACACCTGGTGGTGGTGGATATGGGAGCAAATAAAACCCAATATATCAATGAGTTCAAATATTAGTAAGTATTCACAATTTTCAATCTTTAATATTTGATCAACCTAGTATATTCTCCATATTGTTGCATGTAATATGGAGAATATAATGAAGAGCAATGAGAATACTGCTGACAGAGTATTTAGAGTAATACTCGGCCTGGTCATACTCTCATTGGCGCTGTTTGGCCCCAAAACAAGTTGGGGATATTTGGGCATTATCCCCCTCACCGTCGGTGTAATCGGGATATGCCCGATTTACACCCTACTGAGGATCGACAATAAACACAAAAGAGAAGTCTGTGATCCGCATTATAAATCAGACTCTTAGGTCAGATTAAGCGGCTGGGACTGCACCGCTGTCCTTCAGTGATTTGATCTCTTCATCTGACAAGCCGTAGAATTTAAGAACTTCATCTGAGTTTTCACCAATATGAGGGCTGTAGGCCATCGGATCGCCTTCAGTGAAGCCGTCAAAACCCGGAATACGAGGCAGCGGCACTTTACCAACACCGTCCTGATTGATCCAATGATAGCTATCTACAGCCTGAGATTGTTCATTCTCCAAATATTCGCTGTAGGTGTTGATCGGACTGTGAATAACACCGCCCTCTTTCAACATAGCCGCCCATTCAGCCGTTGTTTTCTTCAAAAACTCGGCGCGAATTTCTTTCATCAAGGGTGCTTCATTCGCCAAACGTTTTTCCCGGCTGTCATAGTCGGGATGATCAATCAGATCTGGACGCCCCATGGCATTACACAAAGACGCATAATGTGCTTCGCGCATTACCGCAATGCCAATATAACCATCCGCAGATTGCATGGTCGCAGCCGGGACATACAGCAGGCTTGGCTTGCCGCCTTCCAGGTGATGTTCCACAATTTTGGCGCTTTGGAAAGCTGCTGCAGCCTGCATCAGGCTACAATCGATATATGTACCCTTGCCTTTAATGCTGCGCGAAATGATAGCTTTCAAAATGCTTTGATAGGCAAAAAGACCCGTCAGGAAGTCAATGACCACCATACCGCATTTCATCGGAAGACCGTTTTCATCGCGGGTAATTGACATCCAGCCTGAAAAGCCCTGAATGGCACTATCGGTTACCGGACGATCGTTATAGGGACCTTCCTGACCAAAACCCGTAACGGACAAATAGATGACTTTTTCATTGGTCTTTTTAACACTGTCGTAATCCAGACCGAATTTCTTCATTACGCCGGGGCGAAAAGATTCCAGAACCACATCGGCTTCACTGGCAATTTTCTTGGCCAGCTTCAACCCGTCTTCGGTTTTCAAATCCAGGGCAAGAGACTTCTTTCCCAGATTAACAACAACGGAATGCGCGCAATGATCTCCATATGCGGTTCCAAGTGTCCGCGCCCAGTCGCCCGCGTGAGGTTCAACCTTGTTCACCGTCGCACCGGCCTGCGCCAACATCATTCCAGAATAAGGTCCAGCCACGCCCTGACTGAAGTCCGCTACGACTAAACCTTCTAAAGCTTTATTATCATTCATTATTTTTTCCTCTTGGCGGGAGTTTTGCAGCAAATTGCAGCGCATTATGGTATGAAAGCTGACCAACTTCCAGAATATTTTTAAATCAAACAATAGAGTCTGCTCAAAGGCGGCTGCTTCGCTTGTTATTCAGTATGACATTTTTCGGTCAGTCAATCTATCTATTGCCCGCAATCCGTTATGCACCTACGGTATGACCTACATTGCACTGCGAATGGAAAATCATCTGATGTTGACCAACTCATTTTGCCGCCTCCTCTGCCTGTCGTTGGCATTAGTCCCCATTAGCACGGCCGCCACTGCTTTCGATGCAAAAGATCGCCCGGCTGAAATTATTTCTCAGATGAAAGACAGTCCGCTGAAAAGCAAACTGCAATCCTGCATTGGTAATCCCCTTGTTAAAAGCAGCTTTTCAATTGGACATCGCGGCGCAGCACTTGGCTATCCTGAGCATACAAAAGCATCCTATATAGCCGCGGCAAAAATGGGCGCCGGTATTGTTGAATGTGATGTAACCTTCACCAAGGACAAAGAACTTGTCTGTCGGCATTCGCAAAATGATCTGCATTATACGACAAACATTGTTGCCACTGAACTTGGCCAGAAATGCAGCCAGCCCTTCACGCCTGCCAAAAATGGCAAGAAAGCAGAAGCAGAATGCAAAACCAGTGACATTACACTGGCAGAGTTCAAAAGCCTGAAAGGCAAAATGGAAGGCGCTAACAATAAAGCGACCACAGTCGCCGACTATCTGGATGGCATGCCAAAGTGGCGGCAAAATCTGGGAGCGCCGGACGGTGAGCAAGTGTTGAGCCACGCCGAAAGCATCGCCCTGTTCAAGTCACTGGATGTGCAATTCACACCAGAGTTGAAAGAGCCAACGGTCCAGATGCCATTTGATGGTTTTAGCCGGGCTGACTATGCCCAGAAGATGATCGATGACTATCGGTCCGCCGGAATTGATCCCGCAAAAGTCTGGCCACAGTCCTTTCATCTGGAAGATGTTCTATACTGGATCGAGGCCGAACCAGAATTTGGCAAACAGGCTGTTTATCTGGACGCGCGCTACCGCGACGGGATCGATCCCAACAATCCGGCAACCTTCTCGCCCTCGATGCAAGAGCTGAAAGCGCAAGGCGTGAACTATCTGGCCCCACCGCTTTGGATGCTGGTCACCACGAAAGATGATCAAATAGTTCCGTCATCCTATGCAATCGAAGCAAAGGCCGCGGGACTGGAGCTGATTACCTGGACATTAGAGCGAAGCGGACCGCTTCAAAAAGGCGGTGGCTGGTATTATAAATCCATCACGCCGGTTGTTTCCGATGATGGTGATACATATGTATTGCTAAACGTCTTGCACAAAGATGTTGGAATTAAAGGTATTTTTTCCGACTGGCCGGCAACAGCCACTTTTTATGCGAACTGTTTCGATCTTAAATGAAGAATTAAGATATTAAGGACATAATACCGACTTAAAAATTGCCCCCATAACCGCTTATCGAAAGTGTAAATTAGATTTTTTCTTATGTTCACATTTCAACGATGTGGTTCAATTATATTGCGCCTACCTTTTTTATAGGTCATATTCGGTCGCAAATTTGGGGTTTAAAGACCTAATTAGTAGAAATATTCGAGAGGTAGCATGGCCGAAAGTTCCGCCTGCAAAAACGTACCGCCGCAAAATAGTAAACTGCAGGCAACGAAAAACTTATTATCCGTCAAACAGCATTCCTTAAAGGAAGCCCTGTCAATTGTACGGCCATATGCAAAATCCAGTAATTTAAAAGGCATTTACCAGTGCATTACCAGTTTTCTGGTCTTTGCTGTTTTGCTGGCAACCATGCTTTATCTTGGAACAGAACATATGTGGATCAACGCCCTGCTATCGATCCCAACAGGATTGATGCTGGTGCGGCTGTTCACCCTGCAGCATGATTGCGGTCATGGCAGCCTGCTGAAAAGTCGCAAGGCCAATGACATGGTCGGTGCGGTTTTTGCGTTTTTAACATTTACCCCTTATCAATATTGGCGCGCGTCCCACGCAGTTCATCACGCGACAACGGGTAATCTGGACAAGCGCGGCACCGGCGATATCGAAACAAAGACGATCGAAGAATATAATGCGTTGTCTCGCTGGGATAAAGTTTTCTACCGTTTAATTCGAAATCCGTTCTTCCTTTTTGGGATTGGCGGTTTTTTACATTTTGTGTTCAAGCAACGCTTTCCGATCCTGCATAATAATTTAAATCCAACCTATTTACGCAGTGTTCATAAGACGAACGCGATGATTGTCCTAGCAGCCATTGGTATTCATTTTTCATATGGATTGCTTGATTTCATCATCATTTATGCGCTTCCCGTCTGGGTCGCATCGGCTATTGGTTTCTGGTTATTCTATGTGCAGCATTCCTATCACGATGCCTATTGGGAACGTCAGGAAAACTGGGATTATATGAAGGCCGCGCTTGAAGGTAGCACGGTTGTCAACCTGCCCCCCGTTCTGCGCTGGATTTCTGCCGATATTGGTATTCACCATATCCACCACCTTCTGCCGTCCATTCCCAATTATAACCTCAGGGCCTGTTTCAAGGAAAACCCCCACCTGTGTGTTCCGCGGCAAATGGGCTGGATCGAAGCTTTGACCTGCACCAAACTTGCAATTTGGGATGAAATTAATGAGCAGCTTATTCCCTTTAGCGAAATGAAGAGGCGCATCGCTGCAATTAAAGATTCCGAGATAGGAATGCGACACGCTGCAGAATAAAGGTAAACGATCAGATATTTAGCAGTGCTGCGGCTTTGCTATCTTTTCGCAATTATCTCCCACTTCGGCGTCAGAAACGTCAAAGTGGGAGATTTCATTTTGGCAGAAGGCCAGAAAAACAAATCCATTCACAATTCATTCTGGTGAAGCCCATGTTGTCAAATAGGCAAACGGCTCCCCATGGAACTGATATCGCTGGACTTGCCCCGAACAGAAGGCGTTAGTTGCGATTTAATGCGCAAACGCGCAGCAGAGAATATTCAGTCCACAAGCACTACAACGTAACGGGATTGGTTTCTGCCTGCTGGATCAACCAGTCCATCACATTCTGCGTCGCTGCGCTTGGCTGTCCGTGACCGGGACGAACGATCCAGATTGATTCCGGCAATGGCATAACCGCATTTTCAAAGGGAGCGATCAGCGCGCCGGATTCGAGCGCGTCAGCGACAAACTGATGGCGGGCAAGCGCAACACCCAATCCCTGCTCGGCTCCTCTCAGGCTTAAATCCAAAGATGAATATCGCGGCCCCTGCATCAAACTCACCCCCTCCAACTGCATATAGGCAGCCCAAATGCCCCAAGACGCACTGGGGTTTCGATCATGAAACAATCGCATTTCCCGCAACAGGGTCAGGTCAGGCGTTTTTCCTCCTCCGTGCTTCTTCCAATAGTCCTCTCGCATCACCGGGTATAGCGCGTCGTCCATCAATGGTCTACAATACAGACCATCCCACGGACCAGCCCCCAACCGAATTGAAATATCCGCTTCCTGTTCATGAGGCTTTCGGACCCGTTGTTCAACGATAATAGACAATTCAATATTGGGAAAAGCCTGTTCGAAGGCACCCAGTTTGGGAAAAAACCACCGGGCCGCAAATGACGGAGTCGTTTCAATTACGACGGCATTCTGGCGGCGACTTTCAGATATAGACGTCACAACCTGTTGAATATCAGACAATGAATTTATAACGCTACGGCCGAGAACATCTCCTTCGCGGGTGAAGCCCGTTATTCGGTTCGTGCCTTGCCGTTCAATCAGGCGCACGCCGATCCAGTCTTCGAGTTCGTTTAAAAATTTACTGACCGAAGAATGCGTCACGCCCAACCGACGCGCAGCGGAGCGAACCCCACCGGTTTCATAGACAGCACCGAAAGCGCGAAGCATATTCAAAGGCAAATTTTTCATGGTCTATTTAATAGACCATAATTATCTTTTTTTAAACCATCTTTTTTCGCCCACTCCTGTTAGCCTGCAAGGCAATTAAGGAGATTACTATGGGAATGATTATAAACGGACACTGGTGTCATTCATCTGATAAGGATTTTGAGTCTGGGGCACCTACCCGCCGCGCCGTTAAATTTAACGGCCCCATCCCAAGGGATGTTATTCAGCGGCTGAAAACCACCCCTTCTGACTTTGTCCTCGTCGCCTCAAAGAGCTGCCCCTGGTCACACCGGGTGACGCTGACCCTCACGCTCCGGCAATTAACCGGTCATATTCCGGTTCATATTGCCGGTGGTTCCCGGGTTGAAGGATATGGCCTACTTCCTGTCGGCCCTTTGACCCATGCACATGGCGTGGGCCCGCGCCATGTGCATGAAATCTACACAGCGACCGATCCGAACTTTACAGGCCGCGCAACCGTTCCGCTGCTTCTGGATACCCGGTACAATCAGATCATCAGCAACGAGTCTGATCAAATTGTCAAAGCCCTTGATCAGGTCGGAGAGATCTCACTGTTATATCCAGCGGAGCTACATCGCGAGATTGAAGGTTTTAATCAGGTGCTCTATGAAAATCTTGGTAATGCTGTCTATAAAGCTGGACTTGCCCGCAAGCAATCGGCCTATGAGGCGGCTGTTTCATCAGTTTTTGAGACACTTCAACTGCTTGAAGTCATGCTGGATAAACGGGTTTATGTACATGGAGATCACATCACACTTAGCGATCTTTATCTATTTGCGATCCTTGTTCGGTTTGACGCGGTCTATTACACCCATTTCAGGTGTAGCTATAAGCGACTAATCGAATATCCCAATCTATGGGCCTATGCCCGGCGGATTTACCAACTACCCGGCATTGCAAAAACCGTTGATTTCGAGACCATTCGCGAGGGCTATTACCTCAACGATGGGGATCATAACCCCTACAAAATCATCGGATGGCAGCCCCACGCACATTGGAACGCCTGCTAAAGAGGCCCACCCACAACAAAACTTTAAAGAGAATCATAAAAAACTAATTTTCTGTAAGTTAGTAATTTGCTGAAATATACCCTCGTTACGCTATGTGCCATGAAACTATCAAATAAAGATTTTTAACCGGCCCAATATATCGAAGTGAATCTCTAACCTGAAAAAATTTCATGAATTGAGCAACTTTGCCAATGGGTTAGATGGTTAATAGGAAAACAAGATACTAAGGTTCTTTTCGGAGATGCCAATTCGATCCCGTCTTACCCTAAGCGCGCAGCACCAATGAAAAGAGGACATGGTTGAATATAGTTAAAATTTTGTTAATATTTTAGGTATGTACACGTATAAACCGCTGCGAATTCTCGCAGTGCTAAAATATAAATAACGGGGATTAGAATGACAATTAACCGGGTAAGTTTAGGGGTGGCATCCGCCCTTCTATTGAGCTTCGCGGCAACCGCATCAGCGGAGACCATTACATCACTGGGTAATCCGGGCAGCTGGACAAACAATTCCAGTAACGGCGGGAATGGCCAGATTATTGATGTGACAGGCCAAGGCGGCAACCTTGAAACCAACGCACCGGCTGGTACTGGCGTTCTCGAGCTCAGCACCGATGCAACAGGAACTCCACCGAACGGGTCCGGCACAAGTAAAGCCGAAGTCAAAATTCAGGGAAATTTTGGGACCATTGGCGACTTTTTGAACGGCGGTAGCATGGGATATGACTATTACCAAGCCTCAGGCGGGCCCAGTTCAACGATCACCCCTGCCCTGAAATTTGAAGTTTTAGACTTCACCGACACTAATGGTGATGGCTACGCTACTTTCATTTATGAACCACACTACAATGGCGGCGTCGGCGCTTATGACACGTGGCACAATGTTGCTGTTACCGGCGACAGTGGCAATTTCTGGCACACGACCCTTTATGGCACAAGTGGTATCGATTTTGATGAGACAATACTGGAATGGGCAACCCTGCTCGACTCCATGCAAGATGCAATAATCACTTCAATCATCTTCGGCATTGGTAGCGGAACACCAAACGAGCTGGGGTATGTGGATAATTTCTATTTCAACAATGGGAATAAAAGCTTCACAGCGGACTTTGAAGTGTCTGCAGTCCCTTTGCCTGCCGCACTTCCGCTCTATGGTGCGGGCCTCGCAGCCATGGGCCTTGTGGGTTGGGCACGCAAACGCAAAGCGGCAAAATCCGCCGCTTAAACACGGAACCTTTGTCAACGAAAAGCCCGGTCAGTTTGACCGGGCTTTTTTACACTCAATTTAAGTAACGATTAAGCGTTCCCGCCGACTACCCCACGCGCCAGCTGATCACGTTCAATGCTTTCAAACAGGGCTTTGAAATTGCCCTCCCCAAACCCTTCTTCTTTTTTCCGCTGAATAAATTCAAAGAAGACGGGTCCAACCAAAGTGTCCGAGAAGATCTGTAGCAACAGCCGGGGATCACCTTCGGTGGTTGAGCCATCCAGCAAGATCCCCCGCGATTTCAGCGCATCAACATCTTCGCCGTGTCCTGGAAGCCGTTCTTCGAGCATTTCATAATAGGTATCCGGCGGCGGCGTCATGAACGGAACACCATTTGATTTGAGATCATCCAGACAGCCAATGAGATTATCGCAAGACAAGGCCACATGCTGGATCCCCTCGCCATTATAAGCCATCAAAAACTCTTCGATCTGTCCGCCGCCTTTGGACGACTCTTCGTTCAGCGGAATGCGGATTTTACCGCATGGGGACGTCATGGCTTTTGACGTCAGTCCAGTGTATTCGCCCTTGATATCGAAATAGCGAATTTCACGGAAACCAAAAATCCGTTCATAGAAATTTGCCCAGAAATCCATCCGTCCACGATAGACATTATGGGTCAAATGATCGATAACGTTAAAACCGCAGCCTTTTGGATTGCGATCCACGCCGTCCAGATAGTTAAAGTCGATGTCATAGATCGAACTTTCATCGCCATAGCGATCGATCAGATAAAGCGGCGCACCGCCAATGCCCTTAACGGCAGGAAGGCGTAGCTCCATCGGCCCCGTTGGGATTTCGATCGGCTGCGCACCTTTTGAAAGCGCCAGTTCATAGGCCTTATGCGCGTCTTTCACCCGAAACGCGAGGCCACAAGCGCTTGGACCATGTTCTTCGGCGAAGTAAGCGGCCTGGCTGCCTTTTTCATTGTTAATGATGTAGTTAATCTCTCCCTGACGGTAGAGCGTAACGTCTTTTGAGCGATGAACCGCTATTTTGGTGAAGCCCATTTTTTCAAATAGGGGTTCCAAAACATTGGGGGTGGGCGACGCCCATTCCACAAATTCAAAGCCATCCAGACCTAGAGGGTTTTCAAACAAGTCAGTCATCAGGTTTCTCCTGCAAAATTTGATTTCAATATTTTCGGTTAATCAAATTGCAAGCGGCGGTGCGCCCGGTATTCCCCTGACTGTTTTCCCAAGTACTGCGCCCACCATCAGCGGTTGGACATTCAATGATCTCATAACGTTCTACCTGTCTCCAAAAGGGACAAAGTCGCGGTCTTGCCGCTTAATATATGCTGAATCATCGGTTTAATCCAGTAACCCTTTATTCATGGTGTGCATCATCAGTTCGCGTCTCTGGCCAGTTCCATCGCCTGGGTCAAGACATCCCGCGATCCAATATGATTGGCAAGGATCAAAACCAGACGTGCATTCAGGGCATGGCTATCTGCCTCACTCATCCCTTCGTGCAATTTAAGGAGCTCTTCGTAAAAGCCATCGGGATTTTCAATATTCGGTGTCGTATTCAGTTTGCTCATATCCTTAACCTAACCCCATCGCGCGGTTCAGGCTCTTCAGAACCGCATCCTCATTGAAGTGATCCCATCGCGCTGCCACGTGCTGATCAGGCCGGATCAGATATACGGCACTTTCTGCGTCCCCCAAGTATCGAGCCTTGACCTCGTCATTCAAAGGGACATTCAACATTTCAACCCGCACATCCCCCGCCGCAATATCCTCCGGCGCTGTTGTGTTCATAAAGAGCAACTGGAAGCGGTTACCCAGTTGATCCATCAACCATCCCTCACCCAAGGGAGCGTCCACCGCTGGTGATCCGGGTCGGGAGCGTTCTGGCATCTTTGGATGATCGGGACCATTCAGCACTGACCCATCATAGGTGCAGGGGATCGACAAACGGCCGGAATTGACCAAAGGTCGCGCAAATTCTGCTTTTTCCGAAAGATCAAGAACTGCATTTCGAAACAGGCGGCTCACTTCAGACTTTGGCGTGATGAAATCTGTTGATCGAGACGAATTGAGAATATTTTCGTCCGCCCCATGGACTCGTTCCTGATCATAGCTATCCAGAAGGCTTTCCGGTGCCTTTCCGTCTATGACCAGTTTTAATTTCCAGCACAGGTTATCCGTATCCGCAAACCCGCTATTGGCACCGCGCGCACCAAATGGCGACACCTGATGCGCAGAGTCGCCCGCAAACAGCACCCGATTGTGGCGGAATTTCTGCATTCGGCGGCATTGGAACGTATAGATGGAGACCCACTCCAGCTCGAACGACACTTCATCGCCCAACATGGTTCGCAAACGGCTTTTCACGCGGTCGGGATCCATTTCTTTTTCCCGGTCGATATCCCAACCCAATTGTAAATCAATCCGCCACACATTATCGGGCTGCTTATGCAACAGCGCTGATTGTCCACGGTTAAAGGGTGGGTCAAACCAGAACCAGCGTTCCGTTGGGAACGGCGCATCCATCACCACATCGGCGATCAGAAAGTTGTCTTCGAATACACGGCCCACAAAATCCAGCCCCATCAGTGAGCGGGTTGGCGACGTCGCACCGTCGCAGGCAATCAGCCAATCACAATCGAGCTGATAGGTGCCATCCGGTGTTTCAACATCAAGTGAAACATGATCGCCGTGATCCGTGACGGCAACGACCTTGTTTTTTCCCCTGATTTCAATTGCGTTTCCAGCATCTGCCAGTTCATGCACGCGTTTTACCAGATACTCTTCGATATAATATTGCTGTAAATTTATAAAGGCTGGACGTTTGTGGTTGTCTTCGGGCAGCAGATTGAACTGGTAAACCTGACGTTTATCAAAGAAAACCTTGCCGGTATCCCAAGTTACCCCTTTTTCAACACAAGCATCCCCGCACCCCAAACGATCCAGAATTTCCAAAGGGCGTTTGGCAAAGCAGATGGCGCGCGAACCGAAGCTGACCTTGTCATTATCATCAAGGACAACGACATCTACCCCCTGCTGCGCCAGATCAATGGCCGCCGCCAGCCCAACGGGACCGGCGCCAATGACAATAACTGTTTTTCGGTCTTTATCTGCAGCATCCTGATCTGGATGACGGCGATATGAATACAGTGGTACTTCAAATATTTTCTTCATGCCGCCTCCCTGGAGCACAATCAGATCTAGTGAGGCTAATTTTTATTTTGTGGCCCCATGCTATTGGATCTGTTTCCCCAAACAGGTTAGTTACAGATGAAACCAAGTCAAGGAATTTTTCACCGATCTCGCCGCACTTTTCAAAAGAACATCGCCAAAATGGCTTTTACCCTGATAGAGGTACGGCGCCCCCCGATTTGAAAGCCACCTTGCTATTAGTATCAAACGTAAATAAAGTGAACCAATGGACCAAACAACACTCGATAGCCCTTCAAAACAGGGCCATACCGAAATAACGCAGGATGATTTCTCCCTGCATAAATTCTTTCCCTATCTTGTTCGCGTTTATTATCGGGCTGTCAGCGGATCCGTCTCAAGGGTCTATGGCTCGCAGTTCGATCTATCCGTTTCTGAATGGCGAACCATGGCCGTTTTGGGTCCCTATGGTGTTTTGTCTGCCACCGAAATTGTGGATCGTTCCAGCATTGATAAGGTCAATGTCAGCCGGGCAATCAAGGGCCTGCAAAAGCGTGGTTATTTGAAACGGGATATCGATGGTGAAGACAAACGCAAAGCCGTGCTACGACTAACGGATGAAGGCCGAAGAACCTATATACAACTGATCCCGATGATTAAAGCCCTTGAAAGTCAATTACTTGAAGGCATGTCGCACGAAGAAGTATGTACACTGATCCGCCTGATGGCGCAGGTTCAAAAGAATGCCGAAAAAGCGTTTTTAGACCCGGGGCAAATAAATATGGAAGCGCGTTCCATAGCCGACCTTGCTTCTGACTGAAATATGACCGCCAGATTGCCGGACAAATCCAAAAACCATACTTAATCCAAGACCGCTTCCCTTACCCACTTCCTTCGTGGTGAAAAAGGGTTCAAACACCTGTTCGATATCTTCTGCGCGAATTCCCGATCCGGTGTCCATCACACTTAATTTGATAAAATCTCCAGACACGACCTGATTTTCATAGGAAAATAATCGGTTGGTCAGCGTCGTATTCTCAGTTTTCAAACATACGCGCCCACTGCCCTGAATCGCGTCTCGGGCGTTAATACACATATTCAGAAGACTGTTTTCAAACTGTCCCTGATCGATATGACAATTCCATAAATCTTCCTGTTTGGTGATTTCCAATTTAACGCTTTCGCCAATTGTACTTTTTAGCAGGATATTCATTTGCTCAATTGTATCGTTCAGGCAAGTTTCGATTGGGCGCAGTTCCAGCTTGCGTGAAAAAGACAATAGTTGCTGCGTCAGCTCTGCCCCTCTGCTCGCAGCCCGGGATATGGCCTGCAAACGTTCCAGTGACGAATTGGGACCGTCTGCAAGCAATTCGTTCAGCAACTCGGCGTTCCCCAGAATAACGGATAAGATATTATTGAAATCATGGGCAATCCCGCCTGTCAGCTGTCCCACAGCTTCCATTTTCTGGGCCTGGCGCAATTGCTCTTGCTGTTGATGCTGCTCGGTCATGTCAAAGCGAACGGAGGCCACATATTTTGTGCCGACCTTTTTATTGATCATATGCAGCCATTTATCGCCGATTTTGCTCACTTCCGACGTGGTTTTTTCAGTATTCATCAAATTCCGAAAGCGCCCTTCAACATATTCCTCCCGATTTAAATTGCCGATATCGATTAAATTCTTATCGATAAAGTCATTCACCAAACCGTGAAATGTGCCGCCGTTTCCGGGCATAATACTCGAATATTCTGGATACCACTCCTGCCACACATAGTTTCCAAGAACACGCGTCCCTGAGTTATCCCAAAGACTAAACGCGAATGGCAGCGCGTGGACAACTTCACGCAAGAGTTGCTCGCTCTCGCGAATTTCCTTTTCTGCACGAACCCGATCGGTAATATCACTGTATGTGGTAATAAATCCCACACCGGGCACATGGCGGCCCTCTACTTCAATGGTCGTCCCATTGCTTCGTGTTCGTTCAAATTTGTGCGGATCAAACTTTTCAGCCAGCTTTATGCGCTCGCGGATAAGCTCCTCAACATCTCCGGGGCCATATTCACCACGCTCGGCGTTAAAGCGCATTACTGTTTCAAAAGGCGTTCCCTGCTTACCAAATTCCTTTGGAAATTCGAGTAGATCCAGATACCGATCGTTACATAAAACAAGTTCAAGATCTTCGTTAAACAACGAGATTCCATGCTGCATTGTTTCAAGCGCAATGGACAAAATACGATTGTTTTTCTCAAATTCCTTTTCTGCCGTAATATCAGTGGAAATGATGAGTAACTTGGGTCCATCTTCATAACTCAGGATAATCGGGATCGATCTCAATGATCTGAGTTGACCTTCATGATTTTCCAAAGAAATAAACTGCTCTTCAATTTCTTCTCCCATGAGAAGTTTTTCAGCAATATCTCGGAAAACGGAAGTTTCAAATTCATCTGAGAGGGCAAAAGAGGGTCGACCGATAAATTGAGATTTCCCTTTGTTGTGAAATTCACAAAATGTCGAGTTCACATCAACGTAACGCCGGGCGGAAATATCCGCTATTGATATCAAACCAGGGCTGGCGTCAAATAGCGCATTGAAACGATCCTCGGCGAGATTTCGCTGGCTTTCAAGTCGGATCTGCTCGCGAATATCCTTGAAAACACCTCGCAAACCTGTCGTGCCATTCGCTCGCTTGACCGGCTCAAAACTCCCCTCAACGGGGATTTTTCCGTGAGAGGTTTGGAGGTTTAGCCTGATATTTGCCAAAGCGGATGTTGACGCCAAAGCGGATTGAAATTTTTCCCAATCCACCATGGATTCAGTGCGCGCGCAGACAATATCCTGCAACGGCTTTCCAAGGGTAGAACCACCGAAAAATTTATCGCTATTCGCTTCAAAAACAAGGAAAAACTGCTCATCTACTTCCCAGAAGAAATCGCCTGACAGCTTTAATAAATTCGACACGGCATCTTCTGTCATCTCCAGCGTCAGATCACTCACATTAATACCCACACGTAATTAACCGAGCCTAATTTAGAGGATGTAAATTAACAAATCCATACCAGAGATTTATTTACGACTCGCTTGCAAAATATCTTCGATCGTTTCTTGAACAGATAACGCTGCACGAAGCGGCGGCAACTGATGTGTCTGCCCCTTCGCCAGGGCATGAAAGCTATCCAGCATCCGCATGTATCCGTCTACGCGTTTGTCCGCGATATCGGTTAATTCTTCGACCCAATCGCCCCCATCTGTAGATTTAACATTGACCCAATCCCAAAGCCTGTAGGTTTTCTGGCTCCCCCAAACCGTGAATTCAACCCGGTCTGGGCCTACCCCACCGGATCCCCCAGCAAAGGAGACCGGAATAGTCCCGCAGGCCAGATTTGCAGTGAAATGAGTTTCACATAATTTCGGATCAGCCTGATATTGTACGGAGGCATCTTTTAAGGTTGCTTTACCAAAAAGCTTTTCGATCAAATAAACATAATGAGAACCGACTTCGCGAACGTAGCCCCCTTCCGCCCGCTCAGACAGCCAAGAGGCGGCATGCTGCCAGCCCCGCGGCCACCGCGAGAAATGAAGCCGAAGGTCGACACCGATCACGTCTCCAACCGTGCCATCCTTGATTTTCGTATCAATCAGATTAATGGCTGCGGAATCTGCAAATGGAAAGTTCACTGTATTGGCAACGCCTGTTGCCTCAACTGCCTCCACAAGGGATTGACTGTCTGGCAAATCAACGCCCAACGGCTTTTCACAGAAAACAACTTTGCCCGCCTGCGCGGCTGCGATTGCATATTCACGATGTGATTTGGGCGGACTTGCAATATAAACCACGTCCACGTCCGCGCGCGCTATGGCCGCATGTGCACTGTCAGCGATTTCAATGGGTGCATATTGGGATTTGATTTTGGCGCAGACGCTTTCATCCGGATCCCAGGCAACGGTCAGGGCATATTCATCATGCTCAGCCATACTACTCAGCATACGCTGCCCCATAATGCCCAACCCAATAACCGCTACTGATACACTCATAATACGACTCTCATTTAAACATAATACACGACATAGCTTCCCCTCTCGGCGGAAGCCTAAATTTGCCCCATCATTTCTATGTATGGAGTTTCCTGCAAGCATAAATTGGCAGCCGTGCTGAAAACATCCCTCTAATGGACATTTTGAACCGGCTTAGCGACAATTCTGATAATTAGAGGAAAAGCATTCGCGTGCACTTTCGGTTGCCTTAATTCGCACACTGGAGGATGCTGACTGCTCGATCTGTTGATATTTTTGAACAATAACATCAACCTTTTTACCATCCCGCAGTCCTGTCCGCTCCGCCGTGTACAGCCACATCAAAGCCTGTTGCGGCGCCCAATGCTGGGGATAGGCTTTTTGATCCCCATGGATGACACCCAAATAATATTGCGACCAAAGGTTACCGCTTTGGGCCGCCTTGGCAAAGAAGGTTTCCGCTTTATCAGCATTATTCAATTTAAGCAGATAGGTATAACCAGCGTTATATTGCGCGGTTACATCGCCCTGCGCGGCTCGCTCTTCATATTGTTGCAATGAACTGGATTTCTGACCGCGCAATTGATCAAGGGGGACTTTCGCTTCACTTACTCCTTTTGAAAGCGCTCTGCTCAACCATTTTTCGGCATCAGCATTATTCTTTGCGCCAAAGAAACCATTTTTCTGTCCCAAGCCCAGGAAATACATTGCGCGCGCATAACCCGCATTTGCGGCCTGCTCATAATACTTCTTTGCGCCACTTTTATCCTGAACAACCCCAAGTCCCGATGCCAGAACATATCCATATCTGAGCTTACCTTCAGAATTCCCCCGATCGGCAGATGCCCGATAATATTTCGCCGCCGATTTGAGGTCTTTAGAACCAAGCTTACCGCTATCATAAAGCCGCCCCATGCGCCAGGAAGCCTCAGAATTCCCACTCGCATGGGCTTTTTGATACCAGGCAAGCGCTTCAGAGGCGGCGCTATCTTCCAACAGGGTTCCCAGCTTCAACTGTGAATTGGCATCCCCCTTTTCTGCTGCCATTTGATACCATTTTTGGGCCTCTTTCGCGTTTACGGGTACCCCGACACCTTTTTCATACAAAGACGCCATTTTCCGTTGGCCCACAAGGCTGCCTGAAAGTGCACTTTTGCTATACAGTTTCCGCGCTTCCGCTAAATCCTTTTTAACGTGCGTTCCCGTTTCATACAGAGACGCCAGATAGTTTGTAGCCTTCCATAGGCCTTGCTGACTGGCCCGGTCTAATAGCACCAATCCTTTGGGGATCGATTTTTCAACATCCTTTCCCAAAAGATAGCGTTTTCCCAAAATAAATTGGGATGTCCTGCGCTTTTTATCAGCGCCTTCAACCAGCCAAGCATGATATTTTTTATCACGAGGGGCTTTATCCAGATTGTCGTAATACATTTCTGCATATTCATATTTTGACAGCTGGTTGCCGGCACTGACTGCCGAGATAAAAGTACTCATCGCTTTCTTACGGTTTTCTTTCACCCCTTGACCATAGCGGTACATAAAACCGAGAAAATAAAGGGCTTCTCCATTCTTCTGATCAGCCGCCTCTTTCATATAAGGAAAGGCTTTCCCATAATTTCGCGGCACCCCTTTTCCAAAATAATGGGCTTTACCTGTTTCAAGGGCGCCCTCAGCATTTCCGATAGCTGCTGCTTTTGAAAAATAGCTAAATGCTTTTTTATCGTCGGGCTTAACGCCCCAGCCATTCGCATAAATTTTGCCAATCCATGTGGTCGCTGACCCGTGGCCCTGATTGCTTGCCTGCAAGGCATAGCCCAAAGATAGCTTGTCATCTTTCGCACCAAAGGTGCCATAATGGCTATACATCGCTTTCATATACTGAATATTGGGATCATTTACCGGGGCTGAGTTCAATATCTGTTTGGCCTTTTGAAAATCTTTTTTAACACCGCGTCCCTGAACATACGCATCCGACAGCAAAACATAGGCGAGTGGATATTTTTGACCCATAAGCTCACGGGCAATGTCCAAGGAACCGGGATTTTCCCGAGTGCCTGTATACTTGCCAATTTGAAACAAACCGCGGGCCAAAGCATATTTCACCGATTGTTTGGCGTCGGCATCAAAACCATGCTGGCAATATGTTTTTACATCCTTGTCTTTAATATTCTGAAGCTGCACACCCCGGTTTGCCGGAGCGGATAACTTACGAACTTCAGGATCTTCGGGGTGTCCGGCTGCGGCCAAACAGGCCAAATCCGCATAGTCATCCAGTAAGGCAGAAGCCGTGGACTGGTTGGTTATAATTTTGTAGTAGAAGATTCCATTTTGTTCAGGATTCCAATTTTCTCCCTTTAGAGTATTCCAGTACCGCGCATACTCTACAACCTGCCCATAGTTTTTCACTGAAACGCTTTTCTCGCCGACAAAGGTCAACCCATTCTTCGATGCGGTGGCCAGATCGTTAACGGATAGCTTCATCTGGGAGACCCAAAAGCCACCGCGTTCAAACTTGGTCAAAAAATAGGAGATATTTCCCGAGGTGACATCCTGCGCGATATAGAGGTTTCGGGCGTTGGGCAACTTTTTGAATTTAATTTTTCTTCTGGAAGCTGTCGTTTTAGTTGCATAGTCGGACAGACGCACAGTTAAAGCATCCTGCATCACAAAATGATCACCGCGACGTTCTACAGAGAGCAATCCGTTGGTGCCGGCGATTAAAGCCCCCTTATCCAGCTGAATTGAAAATGGCTGTTTGGGGAAACCGGGATCGGTTGTCGCAGTAATCAGCTCTTTATCCGAAGAAACAAAGCACCCTGATAACAAGGTTAAAAGTAGCACGGCCATTAGCCTTGTCATCTTGGATAACATCTTCACCCCCACAATGGCCTGAGCCCAAAAAATTTCTTAATTATAAAAAGCTTAAGCCTCTAAAATCAAGACAGGGTAATGAAGAACAACATCATTTTTTTGAAAAATTAATCAAAAACATTGAGGGAGGTTGTTATTTACCTGTAAACTTAACCTATATGTAAAGGTCTGAAGTCTGAAAACAGGAGCTAGCAATATGTCCAATGAAGGTTACCACGAGCCGATTGAGGAATTATCTGATGAAACCCGGGATATGCACCGGGCAATCGTATCTCTTATGGAAGAATTAGAAGCCGTTGATTGGTACAATCAACGCGTGGATGCCTGCAAGGACCCCGAGCTAAAAGCAATTCTTGAACATAACCGGGATGAAGAAAAAGAGCATGCTGCGATGACACTGGAATGGATCCGCCGCAAAGATCCGGTATTCGACAAAGAATTGAAAGATATTATGTTTACGGACAAGCCGATCGCCCATAAATAAGCCCAAAACCGTCCCCTGTTTTTTTGCTTTTTAGCGTTTCAAAAACAGGGGATGTGCATTTTAATTTAGACTTAAAACCATTTCAGTTTTTTAAACAGATATACCTGCCCGCAAACCAGTGCAATCAGGATCGCGGTGAAAATCCAGAATGACATGTCATTCTCAGCCCCTGGAATCCCCCCAACATTAACCCCCAGCAGCCCTGTTAAAAATCCAAGGGGTAGAAAAACAGCAGCAATAACCGATAAGACATACATGTTTCGGTTCAATTTATTGGCCAAGTTATTGGCAAGCTCATCCTTTACGATCTGTGCCCGTTCGCGAATAGTATCCAGATCTTCGACATAGCGAGTTATATGGTTCAACGCTTCTTGAAGATGACGTTTGTCGCGATCACTAAACCATGAGATATCAGACATTCGCAGCTGGCTAATCGCATCGCGCTGCGGGGTCATATAACGGCGAAAAATAATTGCTTTTTTTCGGACATCGACAATCGCTTCACGCTGTTCATTATCCGCTTCTTCAAGCAGCCCTTCTTCCACATCATCGGTTGCTTCATCAAGGGCAGTCAAAACTGGCTGCATGCGCTCAAACAGGCGGCTCACGAGCTGACAGATAAATTCCCCGCTGTTCTTTGGCCCCCTTCCCTCATCCAAACGCTCGGCAATATCCCAAACAGCTTTCAACCGCCGACGGCGTACACTGACAATCCGGTGGCTATCCACATATAAACGAATGGAAACCATATCTTCAGGGTCGGCATTCTCATTCAGATTGACCCCACGTAGAATGAGTAGAACCCCATCGTTAATCTGTGTCATGCGGGGCCGGGTTTCTTCGGCCAGCAACGCTTCAATAATAAAGGGATCAAGATAGGCGATTTCTTTTTCAAGCCAATCATGCGTGTGAGGATGATTGGCATCCAGATGAACCCAGGCCAGCCGATCATCCTTGATTTCACGGCTAATATCATCTCCGGTCAGTTTTTTACCCGCACCCTGACCATCAAACCCATATGCGAGAAGAATATGTTCCATTGTCATTTTTGAGGCCTTTGGTCACTGACGATATGCAAATCGCGCTGTGGATAAGGTATAGCGATGTTATTTTCTTTAAATTTTCGCCAAATGGCCCGCATGACATCACTTTTAGGCTCGTATCGCCCCTCTGTGACATCATCCACCCACATATACAGCAGAAAATTAACGGAGCTATCGGCGAACTCTCTGAGGAAACACTTAGGCTCGGGATCAATGCTACATCTTGGATGTTCTTTAGCAGCTTCTAAAATCAGATTGCGTGCCAGTTCGATATCGCAGTCATATGAGACACCCAAATCGATATCAATACGCCCTTTTGTGTTACTGAAGGTCCAGTTGGTAACCCGGCCAGTAATGAAATCCTCATTTGGGACCATTACTTCTTTTCCATCAAAATCTTCGATCAACGTATAGCGGGCGCCGGTATGACGTACAAAACCCGCCGTTCCGTCCCCCATCTCCACAAGGTCATTTTCTTCAACAGATTTTTCAAACAGCAGGATCAAGCCACTGATAAAATTGGAGGTGATTTTCTGCAATCCAAAACCGATGCCGATGCCAACAGCACCACTAAAAATAGCCAGTGTCGTTAAATCTATTCCCATCAAATCCAGAATGAATATAAAGGCCAGGAAATAGACCCCGATCTGGAAAACCTTAATGATCAGCGCTTTGTTACTGGTTTTAATGCCTCGTATTCTGCGAATGCGAGTCTCACCGAATTCTGAAACAATTCCCGTGAGCCAGAATAAAATGATCGTCACCAACAGACCTTTAACGACCATATAGACAGAGACGCTTACATCGCCCAGTTCAAGTGATAGCGCTTTGGAATCGAGAAGTGCCTTTATCGGCTCCAGTTTCTCCGAATATCCCAGCGAAAAGAACAGGGCAACAAACAGGACAACCAACAGTTTGGCGATCCACCCACTGGGCTTTAACAACTTTGTCCAAAAATGCGCCATCACACCCCTCAAGCTTTTTTGTTTGCTGGAAACATAATACAAAAACAGGGACTTATTGCTATCGAATTCCTCAAACGGAAATCAACACACCCCGCAGAAACCAAGCGGCTTTGCTCACCCCAATAACGGGTCAAAGTCTAAGGTAATTCTTTTTTAATATTAACTTATTACTAATATTTTATATTGATACTTTAGAATTATAACTAACGTATAAGAGTGCGAACATTTTTAACTTCAAAAAAATATGGTCCAAATCGGTCTTTTATCCGTAACGGTTTGGTCAATCAAAACGCAGTGATTATCTTTGTAAGGCGAGGTTGAAAAATTGACAAACAGCAACACTCAAAATAGTTCGAAAAAGATTCATTATCTTGAATCTGAACTGAATAACAGAACATCGTCACACCCAGAAATTTTTGATTTTCTGCAACAGTCGGTTTTGGATGGTGTCTGGGTTTGGGATCTGGAAAAGCCAGAAAACAGATGGATGAACGAAGGCTTTTGGAATTTGCTGGGTTTTGATCCCTCTACAAAAGCACATCTCGCCTCTGAGTGGCAGGATCTCATCTTTCCGCAGGATCTGGAAACAATCCTTACGAACCTGGAACTGCATAAGGAAAATCCAGAGCACCCCTTTGATCAGATTGTCCGCTATCATCACGCAAACAAATCAACGGTCTGGGTTCGATGCAGAGGTATGGCAATCCGAGACAAGGACGGAAAGCCCATCCGCCTTTTAGGTATTGTCAGCGATATAACTGAACTGATGCTTGATCAACTGGATCTAACAGAGTCGAAGCAGGCGTTAGAGGTACGGCTCACTGAACAATTGCGAGAGTTGGAGTTTCAAAAATCAGCACTGGATGAACATGCCATCGTCAGCATCGCAGATGTAAAAGGAAACATTACATATGTGAACGACAAGTTTTGCGAAATCAGTGGATATGAACGCGAAGAGTTAATCGGCCAAAACCACAGAATTTTGAAATCCGGCGAACACTCCGCCTTCATGTATGAAGAGTTGTGGAAAACCATTGCCAACGGGAAAACTTGGAACGGAAAACTGAAAAACCTGAAAAAAGGCGGCAAGGAATTTTACTGGGTTTGGGCGACCATCATTCCGGTTATGAACGAGAAAAACAAACCTACCCGCTACGTCTCTATTCGAACCGATTTAACAGATCAAATTTTGGCTGAAGAACGCCTTAAAATTGCGAAACAAGAGGCAGAAGAAGCAAACCGCGCCAAATCAGATTTTCTGGCCAACATGAGCCATGAACTTCGAACCCCCTTGAATGCCGTTATCGGATTTGCCGAATTTGTCGAACTGGGAACGACAAATAAAAATATGAATCCCGAAAAAATTAAAGCCTATGCCCGAAGCATTGGCAGCGCGGGCCGGGATTTACTGCGCTTAATCAACGACTTGCTAGATTTTGCTAAAATCGAAGCCAAACAGTTCGATTTGTCGGAAGCACCCTTCCTATTAGCCGAAGAAATCGACAATATTGCCTCGACTTTTGAGGTTAAAGCACTGGAAAACAATGTCACATTGAAAGTTTTCCGCAACGATATGAACTACACGGTTTTTGGGGATGCCATGCGAATGCGGCAGGTTGTCTTTAACCTATTGGACAATGCCATAAAATTTTCCAAAGGCGGCAAAGTTACCGTTCAAACCACCGCGACCTCAATCGATCATGACATGCTTGCACTGGAAGTTCTCATCGAAGATAGCGGAATTGGCATTGAAAAAGACCGAATTGAACAGATCTTTGACCCGTTCGCTCAATCTGACAGCTCAATTGCCCGGGATTTTGGGGGCACAGGACTCGGCCTGCCCATATCCCGTCATCTATCCCGGTTAATGGGTGGCGATGTCAGCGTTATCAGTAAAATTGATCAAGGCAGCACATTCTCGGCGACTTTTGTTTTCCGTGATTTGACTAAACTGCACAAAAGCCTGTCCCTGTTGGGCAATGATAACCCGACCTACGGAAACGCACGGCTGGGTTTATCGGTATTGGCTGTTGATGATGTCGAAACCAATCTGGATGTGCTGGAGACCATGCTCGACGATATGGAATGTTCAATTTACAAAGTCCGCAACGGACAAGAAGCCATTGAGTGGACAAAAGATCATTCTGCAGATGTTATTCTGATGGATTTGCACATGCCTGTTCTGGATGGGGTTTCAGCAGCGCGGATTATTAAAAAAATGCCTGGTGCCAAAAGCCAGATTCCAATTTACGCCTGGACTGCTGACGTCACCAGCAAGAAAACGCTAAAATCATCAAATGTGGACTGGGCCGGGACGATATTAAAACCAACTACGCGCAATTCACTTTTGCTTGCTCTCAAGCATACAGCTAATCAGCGACATAATTAAACATGAGGGCAGCCCAATGGATACCCTCATGTTTAAAAAATTGCGGCGAATAAGTTAGAAAAAACGAAAATGGTCTCCCTATCCGCATAAGGAGACCAAGTGCTGGAAGTGTCGTTTAGTCCCACATAACCGTTGGCAGGAAAAGAGACATTTGCGGTATGTACACAATCATCAACAGAGCGACCACGTCCATCACAATGAACCAGGTCACACCCTTGAATATTTGTTGCAGGGAAACAGTTGATCCCAACGCCCCTTTAATCACATAAACGTTCAATCCAATTGGTGGGGTCACAAGGCCAATTTCCAGCAATTTGATGACGATAATACCAAACCAGATCAGGTTCATATCCGCCCCATTTACCAACGGTAAAATTATGGGAAGCGTCAGCAACATCAAGCCAATGGATTCAACGAACATACCCAGTACGACATAAATCACCGCAACACCGAGAATGATCAGGTAAGGGTTTCCCCCGGTCAGCGCCAGCACGGCATCTGCCAAGTCTGTTGGCAAGCCGCTCAATACCAGGAAGCGGGTAAAAAACAGTGTGCCAATGAGAATGGCAAAAATACTGCTGGTACCGATCACGGCGAACACCACCGCATCCTTGAAGCTTTTAAGCGAAAGCTGTCCGCGAACCGCTGCAATCAGGGCCGCAACAATTGCGCCGACAGCCCCCGCCTCTGTTGGTGAGAACAGGCCGGTGAAAATACCGCCCAGAACTGCAAAAATAAGGATCGGAAGTGGCCAGACCTCGCGAAGCGCCGACAGTTTTTCACGTGTAGTGAAACGCTCTTTCTGATCCGGTTTCCCGCCGTAAAGCGCAGGGTTCAGGTGGCAGCGGATTACAATCATACCGATGTAGAGAAGCGCGGAAACCAGTCCCGGTAAAAAACCAGCGACGAACAGCGCCCCGATTGAAACCTCGGCATAAATGCCATAAAGCACCATCAGGATACTGGGCGGGATCAACGAGCCCAAAGTTCCCGAGGCCGCAATAACGCCACTGGCAAGTCCCTTATCATACTTATGAGACAGCATCTCCGGCACCGCAATACGGGCCATGGCGGATGCAGTCGCAACACTGGAACCTGACGCCGAAGCAAACAGAGCACTGGCAGCAACACCTGTTACGGCGAGACCACCAGGAAGACGCGATAGAAATATTCGCATGGCGCGAAACAAACCATTTGTCATGCCAGTTGTCGTGCAGATGTAGCCCATCAGCAAGAACATCGGTACAGCAGTTAGCGCCCAATTGCCTATGAAATTAAAGGGGACGCTGGAAATAATGCCAAAGCCCGCCTGAAAATCGAGCATCCAAATGATACCCGCAATAGATACACCACCAAGTGCCACCGCAATAGGTACCCGTAGGCCCATTAATAACAGGGTTACAACGATCCCGATAATGCCAATCGCTCCCGAACTCATGCTACGGCCTCCATTTCACTATTTGACGTGTCTGGAAGTCTTCCGCGCAGCGCTGCACGCACGCTATTGAGCAAAAGCATCAAAACCAGTAATCCACTGCCCAAGGGCAATGCCCAACGGCTGGGCCATACATAGAACAGGAAGTTCGCCATCACAGTTTCCTGCTGGTTTGTCGCGATGATCGCATCGCGCAACGTGATGTAGCTAAACATACCGTAATAAAAGGCGGCTAAAAGGGTTCCCAGCACATATACGATTATCTGCAGTTTTCTGGGAAATTTTTGAAAAAACAAGTCGACCGAAACATGTTCATTGCGAAGCTCAACAAAGGGAAGCGCAAGGAAAACAAGGCTGACCATATAATAATAAGAAACAGTCTCAAGCGTGCCTGTAATCGGAGAATTGAAAAGAATTTTGAGGAGGATGTCAGCACCAACATGCAACATCATCAAGACTAGAAACGCACAACATATCACCATCATGGTACGCGTTACTAAAATAATACTGTTTTCAATTGGGTGGGATGGCGGTTTCGGATCTATCATGTGACCTCTCACTTACCTTTTAGGTGGATCTTCATCGAGCAAGCTGTGCAAAATTGATTTCCAGTAATTTCGAATACCGTCGAAATACTCCTGATCTTTGCGGATAACGGTTTGCACCCCCATTCCCCGCATCAAACAAAGCGTTGTATTCAGAAGCAGCTGCACTTTTTCCACAGATGATTTCTCATAATGGAAAAACTGGGACCAGATCTCATTCATACCTTCATGGAAGTGAAGACTGACCGGGATCACGGCTTCCTGTAACTTGTCATCGGTTCGCGCACTGGACAGAAAATCCATTGTCACCATGAACAGGCGACCGGAAAAGCGGGTCCAAAGAAAATCAACAAAGTCATCAATCGATTTTTCATGACGGGAATAAGCACTGGCCTCTTCGCGGATGTAGCGGATCTCATCGTCGAGCAACTTTTCAACCGCAGCTGCAATCAAAACTTCCTTAGAGGGAAAATGATGAAGCATGGCCCCACGCGAGACCCCTGCCCGTTTCACAATTTCCGTCGTGGATGCGTTTTGCATGCCATCTTCATAGATACAATCCAATGTGGCATTCAACACGCGTTCCCGCATTCTAAGAGATCGTTCTGCCTGTTTATTCGGCTTATCAATGCTATTCATGTTGACCTTCTATAAAAGACACTCCGTTCCAAAAGCCTTTATAATGAACAATCTGTCTTTCACAAAGCGGGAGGGGTAACCCCTCCCTATTTGTTCAAAATTATTTCACGCCGTAAGTAGCGGGATCCAATTTATCAAAAATATTTGCTGTGATAATGGCTTCAATCGCGGCAGCGTCGCTGCGATCTACGTTGGCATAAAGCGCATCCCATTTTTTAACAGTCTTATCAAATTCACCCAGAATTTCTTCTGGATTTTCAAGACCGTATTTTTCGCGCCCTTTTTTATAGATTTCAGTCAGATTGGCATTTGCGAATTCCTTGATGGAAGTCAGCATATCCGCACTGGGTTCAAAAACGGTGACGCCGTGATCTGCCGCTTCTTTAAGTGCCGTATCAACAGACGCTGCATATCCCACATAAAGATCGGCCATGGCTGACGCATTTGCTTTAAAGAAGATTTTACGCTGTTCTGTTGTCAACTCGCTCCAGAATTTCTGGTTAAAGCCCCACATTGGACCTGACCAATATAAACCCAGAGGCGCCATTGTTGTGTATTTGGCCACATCCCAAAGACTTCTGGATTTCAAATCAGACGCAACGTTCACCGCGCAATCAAGCGTTCCTTTTTCAACGCCCTGATACATTTCACTGGAAGGAACATTGACGGGTACTGCTCCAACAGTTTCAACCCAACGGGACATCGCGGCACCAGCAGTCCGAAGCCGTTTGCCTTTTAGATCGGCAAGTGTTTTAACTGGCTCGCGGCACATCAGGTTATAAGAGGGTGTACTATAACCACCGCCAAAAACGATCCCGGCTTTTTGCCATTGCGCCTTCGCCTGTGGATTATTCATATTAAAGTCAGTCGCCGCTGAAATCATAACCAAAGGATCGCTGTAATTCAGTCCCATTTCCTGAATTGCATTGGTGATTGGCAGTTCAGCAGGCGTATAAGTTGCGGCGTGATAGCCAACATTCACGATACCGTCGCGAACCCCTGACATACCTGAACGTGCGGGCAACAACACAGTTCCTGTGAAGACTTTTGCCTTTAGATCACCGTTTGAGAGTTCTTCAACTTTCTTGGCCCATTCCACATAGCCGTATTTTGCCAATGGATGTTGATCTGGAAAAAATGTATTTGCCTTAAAGCTGTCGGCGGAGGCGTGCGACACCATTCCGGCAAAGGCGGCAATTGTCGCCGCCAATAAACCTGATTTTGTTATCTTTCCCATAAATATTACTCCTTGTTTCACTACTGTTTAACACCTTAAAACGCTTCGGCTGCTGCTAAAGCGCGTTCTTGAAAATTTGACCTTCTTTGATCACGGCTTTTAAATATCGATCGGGATCCTGCAGGACCCCGATATCATCAAGCGGATTTCCGTCGACAATAATCAGATCTGCAAACGCCCCTTCAATAACCTCACCAAGTGCCCCCTCCATCTGGAAGAGTTCTGCAGCGGTTAATGTGGCAGAACGGATCAACTGATCCGGTGTTTGAAACCGGCTTCTGATTTTAAATTCAGTGAGTTGGTGCGCATGCATAGCCCCAAGAAGGTCCGTTCCGAAGACCATTTTCACGCCGCGTGAGCTTGCGTGAGCATGGGTTTCATAACCTGCAACCACAACGTCATGAACCTTGGCATGCATGCTTTCAGACAGCCCGTTTTGGATGCCTTCCGTCTGCAACGCTTCATGCGTGGACATGGTTGGCACCAAAAACGCGCCCTTTTCCAAAAGCAGATCGATCGTACTGTCATCGATCATGTTGCCATGCTCAATGGAGCGAACCCCCAGTTCAAGCGCCCGATTAGCCGCGCGGGCCGTGTAAACATGAGCGGCAACGTAGGTTTCGGCGGCTTCAGCTTCTTCGACCGCTGCGCCAATTTCTTCAAGCGAGTATTGAGTATTGCCAATCCGGTCCGTTGGAGACGAGACACCGCCAGAAGCCATAATCTTGATAAAATGTGCGCCTTTTCGAATTTCATCGCGGCACGCCCTGCGCACTTCTGTAACGCCATCAACAATACGGCCCAAGCCAGCGCAGCAGGTGCAGGATTCCCAGTGTTCACCAGGTCCGCGCATGTCGCCATGCCCGCCGGTCTGGGAAATCGCGTGACCGCAGAATAAGACACGGGGCCCGATCAGATATCCCTCTTCGACTGATTTGACCAGTCCATAATCTGCACCGCCGCAATCGCGAACGGTGGTAAAGCCGCGCATTAACATGCCCGACAAAATCTGTCCTGAACGGGCAGCAACATAGCTTGGAGACCATTTTTCAAGATCAGGGAAACTGGCTGTCGAAGCGACCACATGTACATGCGCATCGCATAGACCGGGCATCAAGGTCCGTCCACCAACATCAAGGGTCAGTTCGCCGCTTGGAACAGTTCCCTCTGAAATTTCCACAATCCGACCCTTTTCGACATACAGATTTCGAAGGCCAATTAACTCCCCGTTTCGAACATCCAGAACATTGGCATTCAATAGGGTTATACTCGGTGCAGACACGTTATTCTCCCACGCTACGCTTATACAAAACTTCAGATCCCCCGGAAAAAACCGGCGCTAAAATGGCCGCAACACTACTGGCGTGTTTCAATTTTTCCGAGGTGTAATAATTTTCTTCGTGCAAGAGGTTGAGCATACCAAGCGTATGTCCGCCTATTCGCACTGGAATATTTAAGGTGGAACCAAGTCCTAGACTTATAATCAGCTCATGATCGGGGAATATCTGCTTCAGCTCATCCCGGTTTTTACCGATGAGGACTTTTCCCTCAATCAAGACTTTCTGGCCCCAAATTGTACTACCCAAAAGTTTATATCCCCCGATGGGGAAACTTCTCGGATTATTGCTGTAAAGCCGTGAGACCAGATGTTGAGCGGGCTCATACCCCAAAATTGTGAAAAGCTTATGCCCGATCAGATGGGCCAGCACCTCATCTGCGCAGGCAAAAACCTGTTCTTGCCGGGGTTCAGTTGCGACAACTTCAACCAATTGTTCCAAATAGGCATTCATTAGGCGGACCCTCTGATTAAATTAGGAAGCCACAAAGCGATTTGGGGAAAAGCCGTTAAAAGGACAACTCCCAGACACAGCAGCAAGAAAAAAGGAAGTGACGCCTTGGCAACCCGGCTAATGGGCATATCGGTCAAGCCTTGCAGGACAAACAGATTAAACCCAACCGGCGGTGTAATCGTTGCAAGTTCCACCATTAAAATCAGGAATACGCCGAACCACATTGGATCAAAGCCTGCCTGTACGACCAAGGGTAAGGTGATAGGCAAGCTCATTACCGTAATTGAAATTCCTTCCAAGAACAGTCCCAACAAAACATAGAACAGCGCCAGAACCGCCATCAACGCATAGGGTGACAGATCAAGACCACCGATCATCGTCGCAACCGATTGCGGCAGATGCAGATATCCCATTGTTGTCGAGAGCAGCGCCGCCGCAATGACCAGAGAAATCACCATGGCTGACATTTTGACAGCACTGACCAGAGAGTCCGTAAAAAGCTCCAGTGTGACTTGCTTGGTTACCCCGGCAATAATCAAGGCCGCAAGAACACCAATGGCTGCAGCTTCGGAAGGTGTTGCAATCCCTGAATAGATCGCCCCCAATACCACCCCAATTAAAATCACAATGGGGAGCAGGTTCAAAAAATCGGCAACACGAATGGGCAGTCGCTCTTGCGTGGCCATTTGCGCCGCAATTTTGGGATCAAACTTTGCGCGCAAGGCAATATAAGTGGAATATAATAGCGCCACCATCAGCCCCGGCAAAACGCCTGCAGCGAACAAAGAAACGATGGAAACCTCTGCCAAGATGCCATACACAATCATCACAATTGACGGCGGAATGAGGAGCCCCAAACTGCCAGCCCCGGCCAGCGATCCGACAGAAAGCAACGGATCATATTTACGTTTGGAAAGCTCCTCCAGGGAAATCCGTCCGACTGTTGCGGTGGTTGCCGTGCTCGACCCGCTGACAGCTGCAAACAGAGTGCAGCCGACGATATTAACGTGTAGCAAACGCCCCGGAATGCGCGCAACCAATGGCGCCAACCCATTGAACAGACGCTGCGATATATCGGTACGGAAGATAATGTCCCCCATCCAGATAAACATGGGGATTGCCGCAAGTTCCCACGAACTGGCACTTCGAAGCATGATTTTACTAGCGATGGAGCCAATGCGAACCAGCGGAAAATCCAGAACAAAGAATTGGACAGTAAAGGAGACCAGGATCAATCCGACGAAGACCCAGATCCCACTTCCGAGAAAAAGGAAAATAAGACAAAGAACGATGAGCGTAGCGCCAATTTCATCCATGACCGCCGCCTCCACTAATACCGTCATGCCCTTTGAAGGGTGCGCCCATTGCAATTTGAAAGGCCAATGAGATGAACTGCAAAATTAGAAGAACAAGCCCTACGAGAACGAAACTTTGCGGAATCCATAGGGGTATGGCCGCAATGGAATTGCTCACCACATGATGATCAAAATTTCGAAAAACCAGTTTTCCAAAATGATAGGTCAAAATCACAAATAATCCCCCTCCGAGGAGGCACGAGATCACTTCGATTATGCGGCGCGGCGCGGGCGCCAAACGCCCAAGCACAAGTTCCACCCTAATAAAAACCCCATCTTTCAAAGCTGCAGCAAAGGATAAAAAAGTCATCGCTGCCACGCCATAACCGACGAATTCATCCAAAACATAGGTCGAAGAGCTAAACGCACTCCGCAATATGATTTCCAGAAGGATCAGTAGAACCATGCACACCAGAATTACGCAGGCAAGCAGTGCCGCACTTTGGCTCAGCCGATCTGTAATTTGACCTAACATACCCTAACTCCGATATCTGGAGCGGGTTGGTGAGTGATTTCTCCAACCCGCTTCTCAGGCATTTTCGCCATATGGAAAACGACTATTATTGGCGCGCTTTGTAGGCGTCGATAATCGCTTGCCCGCGTGGACCCGTTTTCTTTAACCAGTCATTGAGCGCGACTTGCCCCGCATTAGACAGGCCATCCAGCAGGCTATCGGTCCCGGTCAGGATCAACGTGCCGCCATCTTTTGCAACAAGGTCATAATTACGTTTTGTACGGCTAACAACCTCGGCCCAGTTACGGGCAGATGCTTTTGCTGCCGCTTTTTCAACCGCGGCCTGCTGATCTGCACTTAACGCTTCAAACACGTCTTTGTTCATGTGAACAAAGTTAAGTGGCAATGCATAATTGATTTCGGTGAAATAAGGTGTGTGCTCCACAAATTTTTGCGATACGCCGCCCTCTGCCGACGTTAAGACGGAAGAAATGCCGCCCGTCGCCAATTGAGGAACAATATCCGCCCAAGCGAGCTGTATTGGAGCAGCACCGATTTCTTTAAACGTATTGGTTCCTCCGGGATCGTAGGTCCTAATTTTCAGGTCTTTAAGATTGGCAACTTCCTTGACAGGAGACTTGGACCAAATCCCTGATGCCGGCCAAGGAGATGCATATAAGAGCTTCTGCCCATTCTCATCGAAGAATTTTTCATATTCCGCAAAGGCAACATCCAGCAGAACTTTGGCATCATCCACGGATTTTACCAAGAACGGTAGAGACGACAGCAAAACAATGGGATCGACACCCCCCATAAAGCCCGCTGGCGTATCAGCTATTTGTACGGCTCCATCACTGACGGCATCAAAATGGTCAGCAGATTTATACCCAAGTGATCCGCCCGGATGAACGGTAACCTTGATATCTCCGTTTGTCAGTTCCGCCAGTTCTTTAGCGAAAACCATATCCCCTTCGCCATGAATACTGGTCGCACCGTAGGCATTTGCCAGATCCCATTTCTCTTGCGCCTCTGCAAAAGAGAGTGATCCACCAACTGTTGATAATTGCAGGCACCCAATAACAGCAGCGCCAAGTACATATCCTTTGAGATATCCCATATATCCCTTGATTTCAGTCTTCATTAGAACCTCCCATGAACTTAATGAAGGCAAAACCCTAGGTATATTTATAAAAACAGTCAAGACTGTTTGTTTTTATAATCTCTAAATATGACGCAGATATGACAAGATAAACAGCAACCATTTTCCGCCACCGCAGGACCATTCCTGCGGTGTCGAATGAAATTTTGCTAATCTTACAAAGGGGTTATTTTGGCAGGCTCAAGAATGAGTTCCAATAATCAGAGATGTATTGATACCGCCAAAAGCAAAATTATTGCTCATAAAAATATCGAAATCCAACGCCCTTCCCTGACCCATAATATGATCAAGACCTGTGCAATTAGGGTCAACATTTTCAAGATTCGCCGTTGCGGGCACCCATCCATCACGCATAGATTCGATACCTAACCACGCTTCAATTGCGCCGCACCCGCCCAGCGTATGACCGAAATATCCTTTCAGAGAGTGAAACGGCACCTGATCGTTAAATAATGCTGTTGTGGCTTTGCATTCGGCAATATCGCCCTGATTGGTCGCAGTTCCATGCCCGTTAATCAATTGAATTTCAGATGCGGGAATACCGCTATCTGCAAGCGCCATTTCCAATGCCTTTTGCATGGTATCAGGGGAAGGCTGAGTAATATGCTTGCCATCAGAATTGGTCCCAAATCCATGAATTTCGGCATATATCGTCGCGCCGCGCGCCAAAGCGCTTTCGCGCTCTTCCAGCACAAGAGTTCCGCTCCCCTCTCCGATGACAAGGCCGTCGCGGTCCACATCATAGGGTCGCGGGGAGAGTTCGGGCGTATCATTTTTCTGGCTCGTCGCAAACAGGGTATCAAAAACAGCCGCCATAGTGGGACAAAGCTCTTCCGCGCCACCTGCAATCATTACATCCTGTTGACCGCCTTTAATCGCTTCATATGCGTAGCCAATTGCCATACTGCCTGAGGTGCAGGCGGAAGAGGTCGGAATAATTCGACCCGTGAGGCCAAAATACACGCCAATATTGACCGCTGCCGTATGGCTCATCATTTGGATATAGCTTGTTGCGGTCAATCCGCGCGCCTCTCCAGTTTCCATCAACCGGGCGAAAGATTTAACCGGCTCTGTACTGCCGAAAGAAGA
This sequence comes from Sneathiella sp., assembly GCA_034669685.1. GTDB lineage: Bacteria > Pseudomonadota > Alphaproteobacteria > Sneathiellales > Sneathiellaceae > Sneathiella. The sequence continues at coordinate 228,235 of JAXMOU010000001.1, read as the reverse complement.
TCCATAGGCGGTTCCAACCCGCCCTTCTTTGAGCATGTCATCGCCGAGCAGTCCTGCCTGTTCCAGGGCCCGCTCCGTTGCATAAACGGCCATACGCGACACGGGTCCCATGCTGCGCAGTACTTTGCGGTTATAATGTTTGGGTAAAGAAAACCCTTCGACCGGACCAGCCAGCCGGGTACCGATATCTTGGTATCGTTCCCAATCCGCCATATAGCGAATTCCGGTTTCGCCCTTTTGCATTTTACTTTTGATTTCAGACCAACTTTGCCCCAAGGATGTAACCCCGGCCATACCTGTAACAACAACTCTACGGCTCATACCATGCCCCCGTTCACAGAGATGACCTGCCGCGTCATGTAAGAGGCTTCATCTGAACATAAGAATGCAACAACTCCGGCCACTTCTTCGGGTGCGCCGAAACGCTGCATCGGAATTTGTTCGCGGACAAAATCAGGAATATCCGTTGTCATTTGCGTTTCAATGACCCCCGGCGCCACACAGTTGACGGTAATTTTTCGCTTGGCCACTTCAATGGCCAATGACTTTGCCGCCCCAACCAGTCCGGCTTTCGTCGCCGCGTAGTTGGATTGTCCGCGGTTACCCGTAATTCCGGCAACAGACGTCATGACGACAACGCGTCCGGGCGCACGGCGGCGGATCATTGGCATCATTACAGGCTTCATCACGTTATAAAATCCGCCCAGATTGGTATCGATTACATCATCCCAATCGGCATCTTCTAAGGCTGGAAATGCGTTATCGCGGGTAATTCCTGCGTTCAAGATCACCCCATAATACGCGCCGTGCGTAGCGATATCCTGTTCAAGTTCATTGCGGCAGGCGTCACGGTCTGCAATATCAAAACTGATCAGGCGTCCATCACTGCCCAACTGCCGAATAGAAGATAAGGTTTCCTCTGCGCCGGTTTGGTCCCGGCCGTAATGCACCGCGATCTGATACCCATCTTTTGCCAGACGAAGTGCAATTGCCCGCCCTATCCCCTTGCTGGCGCCGGTGACCAAAATGCTTTCTGACTTCATTGATTATTTAATCCTGACATTATTCTAACCGTACTGTTCTTGCGCAGATTTTATAAATTCTTCTGGGTTTTCAGGCTGATATGCATTCAACCGTGCCTTGACGATCAATGTATCGTCCTGAAATATCTGACCATCGAAAACGACCATTTCACCGTCATTAAATGACATTTGAACCACAACGGTCAGGGTTGATCCGATCGGAAAATAATTCGTCAGTAAGTCAACTTTTCGGCTTCCCAGCAAAAACCCGGGCCGAACCTTCCCACCTGACTTCCAGTCGGTCAAGCCATTAAATGCGCTGATGGCTTGCGCGATATACTCAACGCCAACATAGGCGGGAACCCCTTTTCCCTGCTGGCAAAACATTGTGTCGCTGGCAATATCGACTTCGGCAATCAGTTCCATCTCTCCCGATGAAACATATCGATCCAACAAGACCATTGGCGGGTCATGGGGAAGCAAATCAGAAATATGACCATCAAACATATTTATCCCTCCCGACCTAAAATAACGGAGACATTACTACCGCCAAAAGCAAAGGAATTGCTCATCATCATGAGCGGGCCCGATACTGGCAACGTTTCATTCTTTGCGGCAAGCGATAAAGTCGGCAGTTCCTCATCAACGACCCCATCCCATAGATGCGGGATTAGCGACACTTCTGTCGTTGCGTTGTTTAAGCTTAACCACAGGAAAGCCGCTTCAATTGCCCCTGCGGCGCCAAGCGTATGACCCGTCATTGGCTTGCTGGAGCTGACTTTTAAATCGGGATTGAAAATCCGTGAAATAGCCGCCGCTTCCATACTATCGTTCAGGCCAGTTGCCGTGCCATGCATATTTAAATAGGTAATCTGCGAGGGGTCCAATTGGGCCTGTTCAAGGGCGCGGCGCATCGCAGCTTCAGCGCCTTTACCGCTGGGTTCTGGTGCGCTGATATGATGTGCATCTGAACTCTCCCCCGCCCCCATGAAGCGAATTTGACCCGGCTCTTTTGTCATGACAAAAACTGCAGCACCTTCGCCAATGTTTGTTCCGGACCGATTTTTGCTCATCGGATTACAAATCTCGTCAGATAGGGCCTGCAGACTTCGAAAGCCGCCAACGGTCATCGTACAAAGAGTATCGGCACCACCAACAATCACCGCATCGCAAATGTTTGCCTGAATAAGACGCCCTGCAGCGGCAAAGGCTTTTCCGCCGGACGCACAAGCTGAAGAGACAGAATAAACGGGTCCTTTCACACCGTACACGGCCGCCATAAATTCAGAAGGTGATCCAATTTCCTGCTGCGAAAAATGATAGTGAGGGGGAAATGCTCCATCCTTAAACAGTGCCCGCATTGCCTGCTCACTCTCCGCAATCCCCGACGTGCTGGAGCCGATAATTACACCAACCCGATGCGGGCCATATCTATCAATTGCCGCTTTGATATCAGGTTCAATTTCAAGTGCGGCTTTATATAAAACCTGATTGTTGCGGGATTTAAAACGGACGTCATCCGTTGGCAGATCTGGTAACGCCGATGGTATGACACCTAAACATTCAACGGCTCCAGGCGTCCAGTTATCGCTTCGAATAACATTGGACTGATCCCCCGCAATCAAATTGCGGTAAGTCGCCGATTTGCCATCGCCCAGTGCGCTAATGATACCCAGTGCATTTAAATATAGAGATGTCGTCATTACTCTACATCCTTCAAACGCGAGGATATGGTCAAGCGAAAAGCAGAATCAGGTTGGTCAATAACCGTTTTGCTCATCCACGGGTTTTCGCCATCAGATGTGATTAAGAGAACTGTACCTGACGTATTCTCGACCAAACGCCGGGCTGCCTCAATTCGCAAAACTGTTCCCACTGGCAGGCCCGTACGAGCGATTTCTGCGGGCCAATAGGCTAGCACAAGCCGGGCCAACACCTCTTCAGCACGTGCTGCATCCGGCAACCAATCCGCGCGATAAATCTGCACTTCATCCTGTTGCCAATTTATGTCCAATGCCCGACGGCCCGACATATCCAAAAGCGTAATCTTGGCCTGTCCGGGCGCAAGCGCAATGAAGGCTTGTAAAAATAATGCTTTCTCTTTGAATTGAATGCTCAGCTGCTGGAAGGCGTTAAGACGCGGCCCTTCCCAAGGATTGGCGGGTAGTTCATATTCGGTCTTCTGATCCAGATGCGCGCGCGGCAAAGGCGCTGTGGTGCAGCCAGCCAAGATCAGGAGGAATAAGCATAAGGCAGCATATACTCTCATTTGCATACGGCCTTTAATAGTTTGAGGTATCGTTCTGGTTTTTGCACCAGTGGGCTTTTGTCAGACCATGCATACCCGCTTAAGATGGAAACCATCATCCGGCTAATTTCAAGATCCCCTTCTGGATGTTTCAAAATTATATCCTGCAGGCTTCCATCATACCAAGCCTCAACAAAAATTCGAAAAACATCTACGCCCCGCTTCAGTGGTTTGGCAAACGCCTCCTCCCATTGTGGCGTTTCTCCGTTCAACTCCCGAACAATTTGCGGCACAGCCAGCTCCGCTGAATGCAGGGCAATGGTGACCCCGGAGGAAAAGACCGGATCCAGAAATTCTGCGGCATTACCAAGGAGCGCATAACCGGAACCATGCAAAGCAGATACATTACAGGAGTAGCCTGAAATTGTGCCGATATCCCGCGTCGGCGTTGCAGATTTCAAAAGCTCCCCAATTCGTGTTTCTGTAAGCAAATCAGCAAATTGGGCTTCGTGATCTGCGTTAGCCGAATTGTCCGGCGTAAAAACCACCCCAACAGAAGAAGTCCCATTTGAGAAGGGAATAAGCCAATACCAAACATCTTTCCGTTTTGGGTGAACCATGATCAAAATTTTATTTCGATCAAATTCTGGATCGGAAATTCGATCAGCCATATGCGTAAACAGAACGGACCTTGCCGGCAAATTAGAGGGTGTTTCCAAGTTCAGTAACCTTGGTAAAACACGACCATATCCACTGGCATCGAGCACAAATCGCGAGGTAATCTTTTGCGCGTTTTTCTGTGCATCCTGATAGGTAAGTGTGCAATTTCCCGATTGCAAATCGGCGTCCGTTACCCGGCACCCATATTGCACTTCAGCCCCTGCTTTTTCTGCGTTATCTGCCAATATCTGATCAAATTCAGCCCGTTGAACCTGATAAGCCGTGCCCCAGGCGTCATCAAAATTATTCCGAAAATCAATCGTCCGTTTTTCAGACCCACGCTCAAACGCTGCTCCGTTTTTATATTGAAATCCGGCCTCGACTACCGGGCGCAGCAGGTTCGCTTTTTCAAGAATACTCAAGCAGTTAGGGAGCAAACTTTCACCAATACTAAACCGTGGGAACTGCGCGCCCTCCAGTATGAGGGCAGACAAACCAATATCACATAAAAGTTTTGCAGCCAGTGCGCCTGAAGGTCCCGCGCCAATAATTGCGACATCATATTCTGGGGTTTGCCCGCTCGTGCTTACAGATGTCAAACGCTCTCTCCTTCAAACTTTGTACAGGCAACAGGCGCAATCAACCACGCAATCGAAACGCCAACGACAACGACAACTCCCATGGATTGCAATACAGGAATGGCAGACCCCGACAACAGGGCAAAAACCAGAAGTGTGCTTAAAGACGACAGCCCAACTGCAAAATAGGCACGATCTTCATCATCTTCATGGGCGGCCAGTTGAAACAGGCTATAATCAGCACCAAGGGCAAAAACCAGAAATCCGGCCATGACCGAGAAAAGGGTCAGGCCGCTCCCCAAAAATGCGGCAACAGTTAAAGCACTTAGGGCCGCAAATACAGGGACAATCACAGCACTAAGCCCCCGGCGAAGCCCAAATGTCAACATGAACACGACCACCATCACGAACATACCAATGACAAGTGCAATTGTCGCGCGCTGGCGCATCTTGCTAAAGCCATCCTGATAATGTGATGCGACATTTAACTCTGAGATAAAAGGCAATTTATCCGTTAAGCCCTGAATGTCAAGACCGGGCCCAACGCCGCTGAGTAGAACCATATGAGCCTGCCCCTCGGGACCATTTACCCGCAGTTGCTGAACAAAGTCTGGCAATTGGGACCAGGATGTATCGGTCAGTTTCAAAACACCGCAGGCTTCCACCCGATGGGAGATAAGTTTCAGTAAGGGTTGGGCCGCATCAGTTTTTAACAACGCCCGTGATAAGCGGCATGTTTCGGATTGCCGTGCGGCGGATGGAATGATGCTGGAGACACCCAGCATTGACGTACCGGCAGCATTTTGGCTTAGATATTTCTTCAACTGGTCTTCGCGTTGCAGGATTTCCTGATCCGACGTTCCTTTAATCAAAAGCAAGCGTGTATGCGCAGTGCCGCCCACCCGGGCAATCAAATTTTCGGCTTTCGATAGTTGGGGCGTGTTGACGCGTAAATTCTGAACCGTATCGTCGCTGGGCAACCGACCAAAACCGATCAAGACAAGGAGAATAACAGCGAGTGCCGCCATGATCGGAACCCGTTTAGGGGTCATCCATCGATAGTGAAAGAGGCGCATTTTCGAGGTTGGCTGTAGCGGTTTATTCTTTGTAGAAGCAGCGCCCGGAACAACGGGCAATACGATCAATACACTTGCCCCCGCCCCCAGAACACCGAACACAGAGTAAATGGCGATTTGACGAAGTACATCGACATCCACAAACAACAATGCACAGAAACCGGCAACTGTCGTTCCAATTGCCATGAATAACCCTGATCTAATGCGACCAGCCGTTTGGTGGGCATTTTCATCAGCGCGACGTAAAAAATAAAAATGAATGGCATAGTCGACCACGACACCAACCAAAGTTGACCCAAAGGCTATTGCAATCACATGCACCGTACCAAAAATCAGTACGGTCGCCCCCGCTCCGCATAGCACCCCGCTAGAGATCGTAATCACTGCCCCGACAATTGACTGCACCGACCGAAAAGCGAGCAGCAATAAAATCAGAATACCAGCAATTGCAAAGCCCGTTATCGTCGTGGCCTCTGATTTTGAAATTTCGGCGATCGCCCGTGCATAATAGGGCGAGCCAATGACATAGAGTTGCAGATCCGGCACGTTTGATTGAAGTTTTTGCAGCGCCAAATCAATGCTCGCAAGAAGGTCTACCGCATTGACGTTTTCGGGTTTCTCCGAGCTCAGCGTTACTACAATTTGGCCATAGAAATTACCATCTTCACCGTTGAACGTTGTCTGCCCCATGGTTTTTGACATTTGGAATAGAAACCGTTGGTAAAGCCCAAGGGGATCCTGATGGATCTGATCTGAATTGATCAAACTACCGGGCAAATAGAAAGCGCCAAGCGCCCGCTGGATCAAGGGCATGCCGTCGCCCTTTTTCAACGCAGTATAATCATCCCAACTCGCCAGTGATCCAATAGCGCCAGCCTGAAGGTTTTGTAAATTTTCTAATGATTTGCGGGAGATATCCTTTATACGGATATGGTCAATTTTTACCAGATCAGCTTTCAACCTGCTTTGTGCGTCACGGACCACAAACTCTTGGGAATGACCCAGCAGAACAACAATATTGCGGGAAAGCTGATCACCCGACTGTTCAAGCGCCAGTGCTTCCAGCGAGGTTTCATGTTCTTGCGGAAATAACGATGTAATGTCGGAGACCATTCGGGTTTGCCCGGTCCATAGCGAAATCCCCGCCCCCAGCAAAAGCAACGCCAGTGAAACCATCCAAATGAAAGCAGCCCGTTTCACGATTTCACTTCACCTCGCTAATCTGAAACAGCTCCAGTGCTTTCGCTGGTGGCTCATCAACTACCTTCTGCGCGGAAAACTGTATTTCGTCGCGGTCCCCATTTGGTTTAAGGATTGTCAAAGCCTCGGTCTTATCCCGGCCCGTTACAATCAATTTTGCCAGCGTTGCTGTCAGCGCGTCGTGTTTTGGCATTAAAACAACCCGCCATTCCAAGGTTTTCTTGACAATAGATTGTTCTTTAATATCAAAATCTTGCTGCAATGACTTCCAGTCACCAACTAACACGGGATGGATCATATTCATGATGATCTTTGCGACGCGATCAGCCCCCTCCATTTGAGCAGCCACACCATTCACAACTTGAACAATGTTATGATCGGTCATGATTAATTGACTGGCAAAAGGTTCCTGAACAATCCATGCCAGACCTTTTTTAGGGAGCAGATAAAATTGCCCCGTTGTGATAAAGGGTTGATCGAAACCGGTTAAAACCCTTTTTTGAGTGAAATCACCACTGATGTTCTTTTCGCTGCCAATAGGCACAGGACCAATTCGCTCCGCCGCCGACAAATCAATCGGAACAAGGCATAGGAGCATTAAAAGAGTGAAAATCCGCATTACAGAAACCCTTCCACTTTTTGCAAAAAGATGGCAGGAGATTCAAACTGCATTTCGCCGCTGGTAATTTCCAGAGCAACCATTTTGGTTCTCGCTTTGGTCAAAGTCTCGCCGCTTTCAGCGTCGCGGATGCGGTAATCAATCACCATGCGATTTTCGAATTCAATCAGTTCAGCGCTAACGATAATATTCTGTTTGAAAATTGCGGGACGAACATATTTAATCCGCATATCTACAATTGGCCAAGCATATCCGGAGGCTCGCATTTCTTCGTAATTATAGCCAATTTTATCCAGCAAGGCGCATCTCGCCTTTTCCAGAAAACGTGGATAGTTGCCATGCCAGACAATTTCCATGGGGTCCAAGTGATAGAATTGTATTTTGATCTCGACTTCAGCCTTAATGCCCGTTTTCGTAATCATTGGTCCCAATCCTTTGGCGAAGCCCAGAAATCGAAAAAATTATACCATTGGTGCGGATATTTTAGGGCAAGTTTCTCTAGCCAATTGGCGTACCGGCCTGCCCATTGAGCTGCAATTTCCTGCCGTGCTTTACGAGGCAATGTAATTTTCTGGCTCAATTCCGCCCATTCGACCAGAAACTCACCCCGTTTTCGCACGCAGGCCACCATATAAACTGGTCGCTCCAAAATATGGGCCAGAACATAAGGCCCAATCGCAAAAGGCGTAGGATGCCCCAAAAACGGCGCCCAAACAATATTACCCCGGCTATTAACCGGTGGCCGATCAGCGGCAATGACGACCCATTCCCCCTGTTCTATTTTGTTTTTCAGATCGAAGGCTACATTCGGATTTATGTCAGTCACTTCAACCAGTTTTAAACGGGATTTTGGATTAAATCGCTCCATAACTCGATTGAAATGCATCGCATGTTTAGTGTGTACCAAAACTGTAATTGCACGGGGCAGGTTCAAACTGGCAAGGGCCCGAATAACCTCGACATTACCCAAATGGGACACATATAAAATCGCCCCTTTTTTATCTGGATCAAGATCGAAAAGTGTGTCCATACCCGCTGGCATTTTGATCTGTTCGGGCTTTATGTCCCCGTTCCATCCCGCAATTTTATCAAGTGCAGCCCCGCCAAAACCGACAAAGTTCTGAAATCCGGTCCAGAAACCCGGCTTTTCGAAACCGCTTAACGCAGATACCCGCAACAGAAATTTATGGATAGCATTTCGTTGTGTGGGTAAGAATAAATAGAAAAACAATAAAATGGGGTACATCACAATCAGGCAAACCCTGCGTCCCGCTATTTGGAATACCGTTGCGAGAAATTTAAGCCCCCAAAAAGCACCCGCCTCTTCTATATCTGACCAGTGTCGACGATCACCTTGCGTCGCTTGCGTTGGCTTTGGTTGGCTGTTTCGCGACTGAAGGGTAAGTAATCGCCAAAGCATACAAATGACCAAGCGTGTATGCATTTTGGTGATCCGGATATTGTCATTAAGGACGTCAAAATTTGAGGTGTTTTCTTCTGGGTAAATTACGCGGGAAGGTATTTCAATTACATCAAGCCCGCGCCAGTACAGATGAACCATAATGGATGTATCAAAATCCATCCGCTTGCCGATGGTTTCTGACCTTATAACATCAAGTGTCGCTGCAACAGGATATACCCGATAGCCGCACATGCTATCCGTAATCATAAAGGATAAAGTTTCAATCCAGACCCAGACATGGGTAACCCAACGACCGATACGGCGTCCCAAAGGCATGCTGTCATCATAAACCGGTTTCGCGGTCACAAGACAACCTGGCTCTTTTCGTGCTGCCGCTATCAATTTGGGGATATCAGCCAGGTCATGCTGACCATCAGCATCTACCTGCAATGCGTGGCTGAAACCAAGTGATAAAGACTTTTTAAGCCCCGTTTCAAAAGCAGCACCTTTTCCCCTATTTTGTTCATGACGAAGGACGATGACCCCGCCGCTCTGATCCTGCAAAGCTGCGATCTCTTTTGCGGCCACCTCATCAGAGCCATCATCGACAATAATGATCTGAAGATCATGCGCCATTAGTTCATTAACAACGCGCCCTAACACCTTGTAATGATTAAGCGTTGGGATAACAGCGCAACAGGAAAACTCCGTCATTCGAGCGCTCCGAAATTCAATACACCCGAGCTATGCTCTAAACCTACGCTCGAAGACGTTTTATCGCTTACATACTGAAATCTGATCTTATTATTGTTTAATCGGGTCAGTTCCAGTGTTACTTCATTATCAGGGAAGATGAAATGCTTGAATTTCAATTTCTCAACAGCTTGCGGCTGATCCTTGATCCCATAAACAGCCCCACACTGTTCGACTGCCCAATGCAGCTGTACGACACCGGGAAGTAAAGGAGCATCGGTAAAGTGTCCTTTGAAATACACCAGATCTTTGGGGAGTTTGAAGGTTATGAGGACCCGGTTCTCATCAACAACACGACCTGTTTCTATAAATGAAGTTTGATCGGCATTGGTATTGGATGCGAATAACCGATCCACATCCGCCGCACTCATTTTCCCCTGCGCATTGCGCGGCATTGCGCTAACAAAGCGCCACCGCCGCGGCCCCGTGACAGCATCTTCAAATTGCGCCAAGTATTTACGCAGTTCGCGCCCAGTTCTAAATCGGCCATGGGCCTGCTGATAGGCCAAGCCTTCACGGGTTAGCTCCACCACAGCACCGATTACTGGATGATCCCCGTCCAGGTGTTTCGTGAATACATCTTGAACCCAGTCGTGTTTTCCAAGTAATTCTTCCACGCGCGGCAAAGAAACACGCTTTCCTTCGATCTTTACAATCCGATCCGCCCGACCTTTGAGAATAAAATTGCCTTTTTCGTCAAACACAACCAAATCCTCTGTCTGAAAGGGCGTGCCCGCATCCGCCAAAAACGAAGAGGTTACTTTTAAACAGTCACGATCGTCCGTTGCCGTGCCAATTGTCGGTAAAGGGGTCCAGCTTTCGTTCTGGCCTGAATTAAAACGTCGCGCAATGCCACCTGTTTCCGTGCTCCCGTAAATTTCAAGGATGGGGCCGCCCAATAACTGACCCGCTTTCGCAGCAAATTCTGATGGAAGAATGCCACCAGACGAAAAAGTATAGATCGGTGATAAATGGACATCCCCCGCCTCTAAAGGATCCAAGCGTGATAGATGAGTTGGGCTTGAAAACAATAGATAAGGCCGCTCGCTTGCAACACTCGCAGCCACATCTTCCCACCGGGCATGGGTATGCGCAAGGAAGGGCCGATAGGTACAAAGCGGCCATAAAATACGAAACAACAGTCCATAAATATGCTGATGGCTTACCGTTGCATGAATTTCTGCGGCGCCAACCTCTTGACCAATCATTTGCTCCCACACCTGAACTTCATTATCCAGCTGATACAGATGCTTGACAATTTCTTTAGGCTTTCCGGTTGATCCAGAGGTAAAAAAGATGACTTCTTTTGTCAGATCAATCTCATATGAACACAAATCATCGTCCAGATTTTCTAAACCTGTGACACCGGAAATATTCAGATGAGAAATCGACGCACAAATATCCATGTCGGTTAAAATCACGTCAAAAGCGCCGGAAATCTCTTTCAAGGCTTCGATTTGATCTGTGGGCGGTAGAATAATTTTTGAAGCACCGCGCATAGCCGCCAATAAAGCAATTACTTCAAAACGCGAAGAATTGCAGAACACTGCGACTCGTTTATTTGCAATGCTGGGTAAAAGAGAGGCTGCCATAGCGAATAGATCACGGCGTGCGGAAAATTGACCATCTGGCTCAATGGCGGCCGACGCATTGACATTTGCAGTTGACCAAATCTCTTTTAAACTTGTCATTGGACGAGCAGACATTAATTACCTTTAGCCCTCAAGCGCTTCCGCACTAAAAATTCCCCTGCGAACAAACATCCTGTCAAACAATAGGAAATGAACCCATTGTATAGGGTCCATTGCTCGATTGTACCGTAAATGGCTGTCCAAGTTGCAATCAACCCATTTAACAGAAAATAACCGGCCCAAACCATTGTCACCCGCCGGGTATATATCACACCACTTTGCGGCAAATCAGGTTCACGCAATCGCGCAATAATCTCGACAACAGACGGCGGTTTTATTACAGATCCTGTAAAAGCAGCACATAGCGCGAAACTGATTACAACGGGATAAAGCTTGATCGCCACTTGGCTTTGAACGGCGGCACCAATTGCCATAACACCAATTGCAAGGACCGCCGGCCAGATGAGCAAACGAGAGGCGGGTAAAGTGCTACGCATTATAACCACACGTACCACCAAAACACTTAAAACAACCCCGATCAAAATTTTGGACGAAAACCAGCTAAGCCCAAAATATACCAAAAAGGGATAGCCCAGCCCAATGACTGTCGCAACTGCGATCAGGGCTTTCTTATGGTTTGGAGACAACGTTATAAATCTGATCTACAACGTCAGATACGGTGCGAACGGATTTAAAATCTTCTGCCTGAATTTTTTTACCAATCAGATCCTGAAAGTTTACAATCAGATCAACGGCGTCAATGCTATCTAAATCCAGATCTTCCGCAAGAAGTGCGTCCGGTTTTATCAAGTCTTCATCTACTTCGAAAAGATCTACTAAAAACTCTCTCAGTTTAAGCTCGACTTCTTCTCTGGTCATGCGCTTTTGCCTTGAGTTTGGAGATTTTCGATGAACGCTGCCAAGCTCTTCACATTGGCGAAATGGTCCGTCAGTTCATCTTTTTTGTTATCGATTTTAATTCCATATTTTTTCTGCAATGCGACGCCAAGTTCAAGTGCGTCAATGGAATCCAGCCCTAAACCTTCGCCAAACAACGCTTCCTCGTCCCCAATATCCTCAGCTGAGATATCCTCAAGCTCAAGCGAACTAATAATTAGTTCTTTAATCTCTCTATACAACATTTTCACTCACTATCTGCGCTTCCAACATCTCCTTAATAGCGGCGGTCATGCGCCGTGTCTGCAAAGAATGCTGAACTTCACTTTGTCCATCTGATCGCTCTGTAATTCGTGGCTTGGAAAACCGGATGTTAAACGCCAGACGGGTTGGCGGAATACGGTACCAAGGCTCCCCTTTTGCCAAGGTCGTATGATTGCAATGGATGATCACTGGCAATACCGGTGCCTCACTATTGAGTAACACGTTTGCAACACCCCGCTGGAGCTTACCAAGCGTTTTTCCAGGTGGAGTCCGTGTTCCTTCGGGAAAAATGATCAGGTTTTCCCCTTTTTTAAGCACCCGAACACAATCTTCTATTAGCTTTGTCGGGTCCTCGTCATTGCGAATATAATTCGCAGCCCGCATTACACCGCCCAGAAAAAAGTTATTCCATAATTCATGCTTCACAATGCACTGGGCACGTTTCATCTGCCCCATCAGAATAACAGTATCCAATAAGGACGGATGATTTGCGATAATCAGGGTTCCCCTCACCCCTTTTAAATACTCACGGTTTTGAACATTGATATCACAAACACCGATGGTCTCTATGATAGCCAAATAAAAACGAAAGCACTGGTGAATTGTCGCTTGAACTAATGCCGCGCGCCGATCTTTATCTTGAATAATTAAACTGAGAATTGGGAAATATAGAACTGTCATCGTCAGTCCCCCCAATCCAAAAAGCGTGAAGGCGATACCTGTTACAAACAGCCGCCATCCCCAATCTAACTTACGCAACATCTCTTGATACTTCCCACCCCAAAGACTTCGCACCCAAATGTGCTTTGACCTGCACGCCCTTTAAGACGGCTTCGAAATCTCTCAATAAATCGGCACCACTATCACACTGTTGATCATTTAACGTTATTTCGAGGTCAATTGCACCGTCATTTTCTTTATTTTGACTTAACAACAACGCAAAAGCTTCTGCTTTAGTTACAGGTTCCCCAAACGCTGCGAAGACGTCTGGCAAAGGATATTCCACATAAAGGAACAACACTTGCCTGTCTGGAAAAGCATTAAGCAATGAGAGACTTTCTGTAACCCCCATTGCAAATGTATCACCGCCAGCCGCGATAACACTTTGCATCTCCTCCAATTTCCAAGCGATTGAAAGAATTCCGCAAACGGCATTATGCACGGACAAACTGAAATGCATGGGAGAGATTTCCTCTCCTTTCGCAATTTCTTCCAAAATCCCCACAGATCGCGCTGCGTCGCCATACCGGGACGCAAAAACAATTAAAGGCGTCCTATCGAGTTTATCAGCAGCAAGCCCCCCTGCGCTGCGGCCAAAATTGTTCAGCCGCCTGCGGGTCGCAGCTGGGATACTTGCGGCATGCTGTGCAGAAGCTTCGTCCGTATCAGACGCCCGCCACATATCCCAACTTTCGACCTGAACTCGCATGGATACAAACCTTCCAAGCTTTAATTGAGTGACATCAAGCCCATTTTTGTCACCAAATCATGCTCAAGCAATTCTATCCAACGATTATACCGGTGATGGATTGTCCCATCAGTCGCTTTCAAATTATGGCTTTCGAGATATTTGATCGAGAAAGCTTTCTGACTAAAAGTCAAATCTACTTTCGCATTATGCTTAGAGGTTCCAACACTTCCAATCATATGGCCCGGTGCTACAACTTTAAAGCCCCATCCCCGCTCGGCGCCGATAATACGAATACGTTTTTCAACGACCTCTAGCGGAATAATTTCTTCTGTATTGAATGCCCGGTTTTCGACATTGTATATCGGCTTACTCACACAGGCGGCGAGTGTTAGTGCCGCAATTAAAATTACAAATACTCTGGACACAAATCGATTTGAAACTATGGTACTCATTGTCATTCAAGCCCCCCAAGGAACACGTAAAATCTACACTGAAAAGTTGACTTAACGTCAACGGGAATGGGTGCAGAAGATAGATAGTAAAGCGTCATGAAACAAGATTATTTTTCGCTTCTGAACAAAAGAAACGCCCAGAATTCTGCAGAACTGTTGAATTTTACAACAGTTCATGACGACATCTACGCTTCCAAGTTTAACAATCCGGACCGCCGCCGAGATACAATTACGTCACGCAATCTAGCGCGACTGTTATTAAGCTCCATTACGAAAAAGCCATTTAAAACATGGCGCTTTATCGTTAACACCAATCAAGCACGAATGGCCACGACGGATGACATATCAACCTATCATGTCAGCTTTTCTCATAGCCCAAACTGGTTGGCTGTTGCCGTGAGTGAATTGCCAATCGGTATCGATATTGAAGAAACAAAAAAATCTCGCCCCTGGCAGAACATGATCGATTTTCTGGATCTGCCCTGCCCAAACCTCAAAATCGAAAATGAAATCGATTTTTTGAAATACTGGACTCATTCAGAAGCCCTATTCAAATTCAGAAGTGCGGCATCCAAGACTGCTGCCATGAACAGTTATCCCTACTGCCCCAGACCGGACACTCTCGTTAGTATGGTAACTTCTTCAACAGATTACCCGATCCAAAAAAATGGCGCCCATTTGATTGAGCGCCATTTTTCAAAAATCGAGACGTAGCTCTAAGATTTCAGATAATTTTTTACTTTTAGCATCAATGCTTTAAGACCGTTATGAGATGCTTCGATCCAATCTCCATCAGTTGCTAATGCTAAGCTCGGGCTTTCATAGTTGTTTAAAATTACCTGCTTATTTAAAGTCTTACCAAGGTCCCCAACTATTCGGATTTCAGAAATATTGCCTATATGCAACTGCATAAACCCCAATTTTGCCCAAGACCAATATTGGTGAATTTCAATGGTAACCGGTATTGCAATTCCATAATCGGAATCAGTCGGTCCAACAACACGATAGCCGGCCTCTCTGAATGTGTTTACCAATTCCTTTTCCCAAAGGCTTTCTACTGTCTGATTCTCTGGAAGCAATACATCTCCACTTCCCGCGCCATAGCCATTGCGTTTGCGTGCAATAGCGCGCGCTTGAATAGCAGCATTATTAATTTCATTTTCAGAAATTGAGGGGATTTCCGGAATTTTCGGATCGACAGCAAAAACGCGTTTATCTTCAATTGATACAAATTTCACGGCAGGGCCGCTTGTCGGATTGTCAATTTCCGCTGTCTTTGGCAGTTCGACGACACTGCGGGACAAGGCACAACCACTTACCAAAATGATCAGCGATAAGAGCGCCAAGTTTCTAATTATTTTCATTTTCAACCCCAGATTTGAATAGCTCGCAAAAATTGTAAATCAACCCTACACAATGGAAATGCTTTGCACAACTCTAGCTTTAACAGATAAACATAAAAATCTAATATTAAAGATCAGCAAAAAAGTGGTTAAAATTTCTATTAAAGTTTGAAGATGGGATGCAGAATTTACCGTTTCTTAAGGCATTAAATTTATCTTCACGCCTATTCAGCTTAGTTTGGAGTAAAACAATGCTTAAAAATGTCAACATTAGCAAAAAATTACTGGCATTAGTCTGTGCATCATTGGTTGCACTGCTTATTATCGGTGGCTTCGGTGTTAACTCAATCGACACCGTCCTAACAAACGATCGTCGGGATGCCTTACAAAATATCGTGCATAGCGCGATTGCAATTTCTGCTCGCTACAACAAGCTGGCTGAAGACGGTAAAATGTCGATGAACGACGCAAAAGCGGAAGCGATGAACGCGATTGAAGGCATCCGCTATAATGGAAGCGATTATGTTTTTATCTCAAATGACAAAGGCATGTTGGTGATGCATCCGTTCTCTAAGAAGAACATTGGAACGTCTCGCATGGCCCAAGAGGATGACACTGGCAAGCTCTTCTTTAAAGAAATGATCGATAAGGCAACCACGAACGGAAGTGGTTTCGTTGATTATCATTATGCTCGCCCTGGTGAAGAAGAAGCTTCGAGAAAGACCTCCTATGTTGAATTATACAAACCTTGGAATTGGGTTGTTGTAACAGGTTTGTACACTGATGATTTGGTGGCAGCTCGTAATAACTATATGTTCCAGCTTATTGCAGCGGGCCTTGTCGTATTTGCCGCAATTATTGCGATTTCATTTGTTATCTCCCGTGGCATTGTTGCCCCTCTCCAAACAGTAACCGAAAACGTGCAACGTCTTGCCGGTGGTGACAAGGATTTTGAAATTACGGGTACCGATCGTGGTGATGAGATCGGCAAACTCTCTCTAGCTCTTGCTCAATTCCGCGAAAATGCCATTGAAATGGACCGTATGGCAGCTGAACAGGAAGAGATGCGCCTTCAGCAACTTGAAGAAGAGAAGAAGCTGGAAGAGGTGCGTCAAGAAGCTAAACGCCGTGAGATTGAACAGCAACAAGAAGCAGGCAAAATTGCAGAAGCTGATCGTCGCAAAGCAATGCTTGAACTTGCAGAAACTTTTGAAAATAGTGTTCAGGGTATTGTTACCACTGTTTCCGCTTCATCCGAGCAAATGCGTTCAACTGCACAGAACATGAGCAAGAACGCAAATGATGCAAGCGAGAGATCAAACCTTGTCGCAAACGCATCAGAGGAAGCTTCAACCAGCGTTCAGGCTGTGGCTTCAGCCACGGAAGAACTTTCCAGCTCTATTCGGGAAATTTCATCACAGGTCAGCCGTTCAGCAAGCATTACGTCACGCGCGGTTGATCAGGCTGAAGGCACTGGAAAAGCAATGGATTCACTACAGTCCGCTGCTGGTAAGATTGTCGAAGTGATTACACTTATCAATGACATTGCCGGTCAAACGAACCTTCTGGCACTAAACGCCACGATCGAAGCAGCCCGCGCAGGTGAAGCCGGTAAAGGGTTTGCTGTTGTGGCCTCTGAAGTGAAAAGCCTTGCCAATCAAACAGCTCGGGCAACCGAAGAAATCTCCAACCAGATCACCTCTTTGCAGACTGAAACCCAGTCAACGACAGACGCGATCAAGGATATTTCTGAAACAATTCGGGAAATCAACCAGATTGGAACTGCAATTGCTTCTGCTGTTGAACAGCAAGG
This sequence comes from Sneathiella sp., assembly GCA_034669685.1. Taxonomy (GTDB): domain Bacteria; phylum Pseudomonadota; class Alphaproteobacteria; order Sneathiellales; family Sneathiellaceae; genus Sneathiella. Next base: position 210,866 of record JAXMOU010000001.1, on the reverse strand, counting down.
TGCTGCCACTGCGGAAATCAGCCGCAATGCGCAATCCGCAGCTCATTCAAGTGGCGATGTAACGCAGAACATTAGCTCTGTCCGCGAGTCCTCTGGAGCAACTGGAGTTGCAGCGAATGAAGTTCTGACCGCAGCTGAACTACTCTCTGAGCAGTCACGAGGATTGCAGGATCAGGTTGTCGAGTTCCTGAAATCAGTTAAGTCTGCTTAACCAACCAACATGCATGAGAAAGCCGGCGCTAAACAGCGCCGGCTTTTTTTTTCGGCTAATGGTCTATTCTTCAAAGACTACGGTTCGGTTGTCGTTAATAAAAACTCGTTGCTCCGCATGCAGGCGAATGGCGCGCGATAACACCCGTGCTTCGATGTCCCGTCCCCGGCGAACAAGTTCATCTGCGTCGCAGGCGTGACTGACCCGTTCTGTCCCCTGTTCAATAATTGGTCCCTCATCCAGATCCGGGGTGACATAATGCGCAGTTGCCCCAATATGCTTTACGCCCCGATCCCAAGCCCGATGATAGGGCTTCGCCCCCTTAAAGGCTGGCAGGAATGAATGGTGAATATTAATAATCTTACCAAAATGCCGGGCACTAAAAGTGTCTGAAAGAATTTGCATGTAACGGGCAAGAATAACCAGTTCAGCTCCCGTTTTTTCAACCAGATCGTCCAGTTTTACTTCCTGTTCGGCCTTGTTCTCTTTTGTAACCGGCCAGTGATAGAACGGGATCTTGGCCCGCTCCACTGTTTCGCGGGTAAATTCGTGATTAGAGACAACAGCAACGATATTCAAAGGCAACATGTCCGTCGCAACCCGGTACAGAATATCCTGAAGACAGTGATCAAATTTCGACACCATCAGAATTGTTGGTACAACCCGCTGTTTCTCGGTCACGGTGACATTTGCCGTAAATTTTTCCCGAAATTCATTTAAAGCCTGATCGATCCCCACTGTAGAGGAATTTCCAAGACTACTTTCCAGACGCATGAAAAAGCGGCCAATGCCCTCTTCGCGTTTGTGTCCCGGATCAGGTTGAAAAAATTGCGAACTTTCCAAGATGTTGCACCCCAATTCGCTTAACTTGTTTGCAAGCGCTGCAACTATGCCCGGGCGATCCAGACAACTAATCTTCACAATAATACTCATACCAATTCTCAACCTATAACCCGAATAAAATGATGCCGCGGACCCTAGCACCATTCGATAAAGAGGTAAAACGCTTCTGGTCGTTCAATCCACCTTATCAACCTTCAACGCCTTATATTGCCTCAACCCATCAACAAGGATATCAAATACAACCCGATAAGCGGAGCTATGCCTCAAGTCCTCATGCATTGTTACCCAAATATCCATACCAATGTCGATATCTGACCGAAGCAGTCGGATCAGTTTCCCATCCCGGTGTGCGAGTGGCACCTGGCAAATACCGATACCTGCCCCGTTTCTAATTAATGCAAGCTGCGCCAGATCATTATCAGCGGCGAGCGAAAAGCGGTTACGGGTATAGAATTGAGGTACTTGCTTCAGTGCCGACCTGATGTATGCGCTACTTTGATCAAAGCCAATTAAGATATGATTGGCAAGGTCTGCTGGCGATTGTGGTCGTCCGCGTCGCGTTACATAATCCACATGGGCAAATGCGCCCAACTTCACCTCACCTACCTTTTGGGCAAGTAACTGCGTTTGTTGCGGTTTAAACATACGTATAGCGATATCAGCTTCCCGATGAAGGAGATCTTGCGGCTGGTTTGACAGGGTCAACTCAAGCTTTAAATCACTATGCTCATCACAAATACCGGCTAATATAGATGGCAGGACTTCAACTCCAATGATTTCACTGGCCGTAACACGCACGACACCGCGAACCCCCTCTCCTTGGGCACTCGCTGCACGCTTCAACGCGGCTGCGGTACTGGACATTTCTTCAGCAAGGGTTTGAAGAGCGAGGGCCGCCTCTGTTGGCTGCAACCCTTCTTGCGACCTGATAAACAGCGTCAGACTTAAGGACTTCTCCAATACATCAATATGCCGTCCAGCAGTGGGTTGGGTTACACCCAATTTCCGAGCGGCTGCCGATAAGGAGCCTTCGTGCAAAACACTTAAAAAAGTACGGTAGAGTTCCCAGCCAATATTTTCAGTCATACAAAAATGTATAATATCTATTATTAAGTAGTCAATTTTCTTCAACCACTTCATTCGATAACTTGCTTACAGAGACCCGACAAATCTGGAGGTAATTAGGATGAAACCGACCGCACTCATACTCGGCGCAACAGGAGGCGTTGGCAGCACAATTATGCATCAATTGAAAGAAGATGGATGGCGCATACGGGCGTTAAACCGGAGTTTGGCTTTTAACGAAATTCAAAAAGACGGCATTTCCTGGATTAAAGGTGATGCCCTTGTTCAAAAAGATGTCGTGTCAGCAGCCCGTGGCTGCGCGGTTATAATTCACGCTGTTAATCCTCCGGGATATAAAAACTGGTCGGGATTAGTGCTGCCCATGCTGGACAATTCTATCGCAGCCGCCCGACTTTACAATTCCTGCATCCTGCTACCTGGCACCGTATATAACTATGGCCCAGAAGTATTTCCTCTCGTATCAGAAAACGCCCCCCAACACCCCAAAACACGAAAAGGCGCCATCCGTGTAGAGATGGAAAACCGACTGCAAAATTTTGCCAGCATCGGTGGCCGAGCAATTATTCTAAGGGCTGGTGATTTTTTCGGACCAAATGCTGCGAATAACTGGTTGTCGCAAGGTTTGATCAAACCCAACAACATAATAAAAACGATCTGGAACCCCGCAGCGCAAGGAATAGGCCATCAATGGGCCTATCTTCCTGATGTTGCCCGCATTGCATGCAAGCTGCTCAAAAAACGTGATGAGCTTGAGTCATTCGCTCGATTTCATATGGGGGGTCATTGGGATGAAGATGGGAACCAGATCCCCAAAACCATTCAAAAAGTCCTCTTAACAGAAACTGGTAAAGAGCCCCAAATAAGATCTTTTCCATGGTGGATGCTCCGGCTTGCCACTCCTTTTCACGAAACGTCGCGAGAAGTTATGGAAATGCGGTACTTATGGCAACATCCTCTTCAACTCAGCAATGCAAAACTCATCGAATTTCTAGGCGAAGAATTTACCACGCCCCTTGATTTGGCGATTAAAGAAACTCTTATTGGTCTTGGATGCCTAACCGGCATTTCAAAACTGCCGGAAACTGATAATCACACATCCACTTCAAGTGCATCGCGAATGGCGACTGCCAATTCCGAGCGGGTATAAGGCTTCATCAATAATCGGCAATGCTCGTCCTTGGCAAGCGCTAGATTTTGAAGACTTTCTTTCTCGGCCTGCACGTCGGCCGCATAACCACTTGTGAGCAAACTCTTCAGCTCTGGCTGCACTTTACGTGCCTCAACCACGAGTTCCATGCCATCAATATCACCGGGTAGAATGACATCGCTGAAGAGAAGATCCACGTGTTTATGAGTAGAAAGGATACCCAGTGCAGCCTCTGGGGTGTCCGCTGTCAAAACTGTATAACCCAATGACGTTAAAACTGTTCGTGTGACTTCCAGCAAATCTGCCTCATCATCAACCAACAGGATACATTCTTCCTGACCACGCGGTATTGAAATGTCGTTATTTAGCGCAGAACCGGTCTCTTCCTCTTTAACGGAAGCGGGCAAATAAATCGAGAAGCTGCTTCCTTGTCCAACTTCAGACGTCAGATTGATATACCCACGAGACCTTTTCACAAACCCAAACACCATGCTCAGCCCAAGCCCGGTCCCCTTACCCATTTCTTTTGTCGTGTAAAATGGTTCAAATACACGTTCACGAACTTCCTTGTTCATTCCGATTCCAGTATCGGCGATTGTCAGAACGACATAATCACCGGGAACAAGGTCGACGAGCTGCTGGCCCAGTTCATCTGTAAATGTTTCATTCCGAGTTTTAATCACCAACTGGCCACCAGATGGCATTGCATCCCTGGCATTCAGCGCCAGGTTCAGCAGCGCGTCCTCAAAATCCCCAACGTTTATAGAAACGTCCCAGATTTGATCGGCTAGATCAAGATCCACAGATATGCTTGCCGTCAACGAGCGTTCAATCAATGTATTCAGGTTTGAGACCACCTCATTTACCGAAACAGTTGAAATATCGCCATTTTGGTGCCGTGAAAAGCCTAGAAGTTTTCGCGTGAGCTCGGCAGCGCGCCCCGCACTTTTAAGAGCGTTATCCACGAACTGAGTTAAATCCGGCCTGTCAGAAATTTTTTCGCCGAGCAATTCAAGATTTCCAAAAATTATGCCAAGCAAGTTATTGAAATCATGAGCAATTCCACCCGACAACTGGCCAACGGCCTCCATTTTCTGGGACCGACGGAGCGCTTCTTCAGCCCGCGTCAGATCGGTTATATCACGGCCAACGCCTCGATACCCTTTAAAGTCACCGTTAGCATCATAGAAGGGTTTACCCGTGGTCGTTATATAGCGCAGACTCCCATCCGGGCGCATGGCGGTCAAGGTTGGGCTTTTGAACGAAATTTCGTCATCAACTTCATCCAGATATTCATTCCAGTTCCCCTGTTCCGTCAAATTATCAAATGCATGAACTTCATTCCGGGTCTTTCCGATCATGGACTCAGGGGTAATGCCCAGTGTCTCCGCCACTTTACCCATGACAAACGTGAATTGAAGAGACTCATCCATTTCCCAGAACCAATCCGCCCCATCTTCGGCAAAATCACGAAATCTCTCTTCGCTCCGTTCCAGTTCCAGCTCTGCTTCTTTGAGCACCGTGATATCCGTCGCAAACGCCATCATGGATCCGTCTGCCAAGCGTTGCTCAGTAACCTGTATCCACTCATTATCCGCAGTTTTCAGTGTTAGGGTTGAATGAGTATTCTCTTGGCGGTTTCGAATACGAAATTGGATAAACTCTTCCTCTTTGCCAATCGCATCAGGATATAAACCTGCGTAAACGGCATTTCGAATAAACTCTTCATAGCTAATTCCCGGCGTTAAAAACTCAGCAGCTAGCGGATTTTTTAACGCATACTGATCATTCGCAAAGACCAGCTTTTCATCTTTGTCAAACAACAATATACGCATATCGACAGAATTCATTGCAGCCAGCAATCGATCCGCCAACGCACGCTGTTGACTTAACTCTTCACTTTGAGTTTCCAATGCATTGGCAAGAGCTTTGTTTGCTTTTTCGATTTCACTTTGCGCCTGCTTTAGTGTCGATATATCCGTGACTGTCGAAACCAAACCACTTTCAACAGGCGTTCGCGTAATCTTGATGCTCCGGCCAGAAGCCAACTTTCGCTCACGCTCACTGCCTTCTGGTTTGAATGCAAATTCCCGAATTTCACTAATTAGATCTCCTGTTGGGGATTCTCCAAAATCACCTTGCGACGCTTGATAAGCATAGATTTCATCCGCATCGATACCGGGTTGAATGAGATAGTCCGGGAGTTCAAGAAGATCTGCAAATTTCTTGTTCGCAAGGAGCAGTTTTCGATCGTTACCGAGAAGTGAAACACCATCGCTCAAATTATTGACAATGACTTCTAGAATTTGATTACGTGTTTCCAGCTCACTTCTGATGTCTTTAATTTCTTGCTCTTGTTTAAGGTTTATATCTTCAAGAGCCGCATTTGCGTTTTCGAGTTTTATCTGTGCATCGGTTAGGTCGGTAATGTCAGTGATGGTCATAACAAGACCACCGTCTTCCAAAAACTCAAAATGACGATACAGAACGCCCCCATCTGGCATCCTTTGCTCAATCGTATAATTATCACGGTTTGCAATATGCTCGATATGGGTCTGAATAAGCTGTTCTTTATCCGGTTTGTCGCTTATGGAAACAAAATATCGAACATAATCCATTAACGGCGTACCGATTTTTGCGTTATCGGTAGAAAGACCAACTAGGATAAGAGCTTTTTGGTTATAGGCGGCAAGATTCAATTCATCATCAAAAATGGCAATACCATGCTGGAAGTGTTCGATGAAATTTATGTTCGAAATTTTGTCGTTCATAATCCCGCAATGTCACTGTGTAATTTGCATACCTTCAATCAGGCTTCATTTAGCCACTTAAAAGTAATTTTCCTAAATATAACACATGACGACTACGACAATTGCTAAATTATAGGAAGCCTATAATTCGTATAAATATAGATAAAAATCTTTAAAAAACCCTAAAGTTTACGAAGCTAAAAACGCCATTCGATCATCAAAACGCGTGGGTGAAATTTCAAGTATTTCAGTAGTCACAACCCCCTCCGCGACAAATGGATCAGCCTGAACCCGCTGCTCTAATTCACTCCGGTCGATGCTATGAGCGAAAATGGTTCCACCTAATCCGGGCTGCAAACTCCCGGACATTAAGAACAATCCATCTTCAAAGCCCTTCTGTAACCATTCATTATGTTCTGACATCAGAGCTGGCGCTTTACTTTTATCTGAAAATTTAAGCAATATGACAAACATGAAGATCTCCCTCATTTTTTGAAAATAAAAATTTATTCACTCGCATGGCTACTAATTTTTTCTTGGACCCAGCGGGTCACGAGCTGCACTTCCGCATTTACAAAACCTTCGTCCTTAAACGCGCTTGCAAGGGTTGCAACACCTTGGCTTCGCGCAAGCACGTGCATTGCATATTGATCTGATAATTCCATGCATCCCGCAGCAGAAAACTGACGAGCAAGCCACGTTCGAAACAGCGTTAAAATGCTGTTTGCCCCCTCTTTCGCAGAGTGATCAAGTTTAACAAGTTCACTGCTAAGCGTTCCCACCGGACAGCCGTAAAGCATGATTTTGGATTGATTTTTGATCAGAATATTAATGAAACTCTCAATTCGGTCCTGTGGCGTTTTTCCCTCGACCTCCCACCCTGCAAGCATCGTTTCCCGGTCGGCAAACCGCTTTTCGATTACAGCATCAAGAATTTCATCCTTCGTTTTGAAATGATAATAGAAGTTGCCACGTGAAATTTTCACTGCTGCGGCAATATCGGCGAATGATGTTGCCTCGAACCCTTGCCGATAAAAAAGATCATCTGCCGCTGCAACAATTCGGTCCCTTGTCCCTAATTGGGTCATCATTTCTTCCCATTTCGTCGTTTAGGATGATTGTCCTAAAAAAAATAATTAGGACAATCATCCTACAAAGTCAATAGGCAGCGACAAATAGGATTTAAATTTCTTTTGTCATTTAGCGGGTTTCATTTTCCCCCTTGTCGGGCAAGCGAAACAGGGCCCGACAAATTCCCTTCAATTCGTCCCCACGCGGCGATGCATCCCGCGAAGGAAGCAAAACAGAGACTTTATCTATTCCCAAATCTTCAAGTTGATACGGAGTGCCATGACCATATTCCAGATGCCCCCGCCCAATGATACCGATCACCAGTGGTGGATTATTACACTCTCGCGCCCGGGCAATATTACAAGCAAAAGCACGGTCCCATGTTTGCTGCGCGCGGACAAAACGATTTCGTTTTGCTTCTCGCTCGGGTGAAGGCTCCGTTACCCCAGCATTAAACCCACTGACCAGATCAAACAGATAGTCCCGATATGCTGGGGCGGCCGGTTTTGAAGGGGTCAGGCCATCCCGATCTTCTTCTGCTATCGCCTCCCACCCTTCTTTACCAACCCGGGTTACAAGAGCGCGGTAACAGTTCAGGGCGATCATGGGCACCCCAAATTCGCGGCAAAAATCAAAGATTGGCATATAAAGCTCTTTTGGAAAGCCCCAACAGGTCTTCCAGTCGACTTTTTCCAAAAATGCGGCTTCATCCAGCGCCCCCGCAATCCATTCATCCAGAACAGGCTGGACAGAGCGGGGAAACATTTCAAATCCCACGGCAATATTTTGATTGAATGCATGAATAGCCGTGGTAACAGCCAATTGCCATCGGTGGATGTCATACTGATCATGGGTCTCCCCCAGCAACACAACATTCTGCGCCGCCATTTCACGCATCAAATTCCCATGATTGAATTGATTTCCCGTGTCTGGATCAATCCAGGTGGCGCGGGCGTGGTTATAAAAATCCGACATTTAACATATTCTCCTGTTGGGGGAAGGTTCCCATTTCAATCTCGGCCAATCAAGGCCCATTTATGCGGCATTGCTTTCTTCGTCACCAAAACGAAGATGCCGTAAATCGATGAACCCCTTGGGTTCACGATGTGCAATCATGATGAAAGTCGTATTCGGCAGTTCTTTTTGTAGCTGCGTAAAGAGTTCCTGCTCTGTCGCCATATCAATGGCACTGGTGGCTTCATCAAGGAACACCCATTCCGGTTTGCGGATCAATAAGGCTACAAAGGCAAGCCGTTGACGTTCGCCGCCAGACAAGCCCTCAATCCCAGTATCCTCGCCCTGCTGAAGCCGTGCGGCAAGACCGCGTAATCCCACCAGCCTTAAATACCGGCAAAGCTCATCAGTTTCTAAGCCAGACGGATTTTCGGGATAACAGGCGCATTCGGAAAGCGGCGCATCGGGAAAGTTGCTTTTCTGGGAGATAACGCTGAACTGATGATCTTGAGGCACATGAATAACGCCATTGCCAAAGGGCCAAATCCCGGTAATGGCCTTGAACAAAGTCGTTTTTCCAAGTCCAGAGGGTCCAGAAATCCAAACATGCTCACCTGCCGCAAATGAAATAGTGCGCGGTAAATTCAGCGGGCTTCCCTGGGGAGTTTGCAAAGATAGCGCCGAAACTGCAATGCCGGGATTATTTGTGCGCATGACCTGTGGACCCTTATGTGGTCCGGAACAGGCCTCAATTGAGAACAACATCTCACCCAGTCGGGTTGTGGTTGCTGCCAGTTTTGAGAGCCGTTTGTAGGCGAAAATAAAATAGGACAATGTTGTCACAACACGTTGAAATGCCCCGGCCAGCTGCATTAAGCCACCCAGCTTGACATAGCCGGCAAAGAACGCTGGCAGTGCCAGCAACAAGGGAATACGCAACACTGTATAAAAGTACGGGGTATTAAAGCAGCCGAATAAAAATTCTTGGAAAATAAGGGCCCGCCAGTTGGATACAATTGCCGCAAAACGATTGTCAAAACGTTTCCGTTCTGCCGTTGTCGCCTGCCCCATGGCAATGGAGTCGCTGTTCTCGCGAAACCGCACCATGGAAAACCGAAAATCAGCTTCTTTTTTCTGCTGCTGAAAGTAGAGACCTTTAAGCCGATACCCCAAGCCATGCGCCAGACAGCTGGCCAACAGAACATAGATAAAGGCTGAGAAAACCATGTACCTGGGGATCTCCATATCGAGACCGATAAATCCGAGCGGCAACGCAAAATCGGATAACGACCAAAGCACATAAACATAGGAAAAAAGACCCGTAACAGAGCTAATTAAAGACAATGTTTCATCAACAAACTCTTCCACAAACAACCGGCAATCATCGGCAATTCGTTGATCTGGATTATCAATAACCGTTCCAGAAAAACCGTTTTGCAGTCGCCAGTAAACGGTATCGCTCAACCAGTTATCGAGCACCCGCTGCGTCAGATTTTGCCGCCAGTTCATCACAAGAAACTTCTTCAGGTAATTTGCTGAAACGCGAATAGAAGTGTAGATCAGAACCAGCAGCCCAAAAACACCAACCTGAAAAAGAGCAGCGTCCCCGTCAAACTCTTCCAGGGCGCTGTAAAAATCAGCAGTCCACTGGATCATTCGCACGGAAACGAGAATTGTACTAAGCTCAAGAGACAGAACACATGCATATAGAAAAACACAAAACCGACTGTCCCAGTTCAAACCGAACAGCCGCAAAATCTTCCAAAGATGCTTGAACAGGAGATACATTCGATGAACTCCTCCAATTTAAATTTAATAGGGGAAAATATACAAACAGAAAACGAGGCCCGCTTTCAGACGAGCCTCGCATAGGTGGTGACTTAGAAGGTGTAAGAGACCCCTACTTTCAGGCTACGTCCCGGTGCCGTTTGTAATTCAATTGGATTTGTCGCTTTTGTTGCGTCACTCCCGTTTATCGTAAAGCCTCGTGTTTCAGCCGCAAAATAACGCGTGTCAAAGATGTTATAGAGACCCGCTCGAAGCGTTAGGTTTGGAACAGCTTCCCACGAACTGACCAAATCGAACACTGCAAATCCGGCTGGTTTATACTCCGAAGAACTATCCGCCACGTCTGGCGCACCAGCTTGAAATGTACCGATAAGTTCTACATCCACGCCGTGATCTTTGTTGTTGTAGCGAAGACCGGTAACCGCCTGAAATGGCAATGCCCCGTTATAAACATCTTCAACACCGTCGTTAGTGATTGTCGCATCCTGATAAGACAGTGCAATCCGCGTTGAGAAATCCTGCGATATCTGAAAACCTGCAGATGCTTCAATGCCGTAAATTTCCATCTCATCTGCGTTATCATAAGTGAGTACGAATGAACCTGCGGGCAATCCATAATCTAAAGGGTCTGCCGTGACAAAATTCTGAATGAAGTTTTTATATTTAGCGTAAAAACCATTGACGGAGAAATATCCCTGCTTCCCATAGTTACCCCGGAACCCCAATTCGAAACTATCGACCGTTTCAGGCTTTAAATTCGGATTTGGAACAAGCGCAAAGGATGGCAAGCTATCCAGAGATTGGAAAAGTTGCTGCGCAGTTGGCATTTTGAAGCCTTGGGAATACTGGCCATATAAGGAATAGGTATTAGTCAGCTCAAAAATGGCGCCAAGCTTCATTTGCAAATCTGTTTTGCTGATCTTTTTGGGTTCAGCCCCCGGAACCAGCTGATAATCGGAATCCGTTTTGGGATCGATTGAATAATGTGCCAGCCGTGCACCCGGTATCAATTTCAACCGACCATCAAAGAACCCAATCTCATCCTGCAGATACCCATCTGCCCGGAGTGTTGTTGCATCTGCAAAGTTAAATCCGCCAGCTGCCGCCGTCGAAACCGTATCCGTTGTCAGGTTATATGTTGTATCAAGGCGGTTATAATCCGTAAACGCAATGTCCCCATCAAAACCATAGGTCAATGCATGGGTTGTCGGCCCTAAATCAAAGGACGACTCCAACTGGAAATCGGCTTCGATGAAAGTCTCCGTATAATCCTGATCAGACAGGCGGCGTTCCAGTTCAGTTGATGCTGTTACCGTTCGAAGACGATTGCCCAGTCGGTCAACTGTTTGCGGCGAATAAGACAGTTGCCACTTCACCCGGTCAAGCCAGTCGTAGGCAGGCGCCCAATCCTGATCCAGAGAAACCCGCCACCGCTGCATCTCTTGTAAATGTTTATAGCTGTGGATTGTTCCAGTCCCATCATCTCCAAGGACCGAATTCTGATCAACTTGTGTATCGCGGGTAAAATATTCCGCAGATAGACGGAACTGATTTTCACTAGTAGGGTTCCAGATCAACTTCCCAAGTATATTGTTGGATTCAATGTCAGCAGGATCATATTTATTACAGGGCGTTGCTTCAGGATTACGCGTGCAATTTTGCACGGCGCCAGCCCCGCTTCGGGCATTGCTCAGCTCTATCTCATTCGCATCCCTACGGGTTACGGCAATCAGCGCCTGAACTTTTGAACTTAATCGGGCGGCGCCTGTCACAGATTCCGTATAGGAGTCATCCAGCGTATCATAATTGAAATTGGCGGAACCACCGGTCGTCTTATCTCCCCCGAGGTAATCAATCGGATCCTTGGTCACAAAATTTACGGTTCCGCCGAGCCCGTCACTTCCCCACAATACAGATGCGGGCCCACGAACCACTTCAACAGCTTTAACGTTCGATGAGTCGACAATATCACGGGTTGAATCCGTAATCCGTTCAACGGTGCGATTGCCGTCTACCAAAACCTGCGTCCTGTTCCCCCCAACCCCGCGAATAGTAATACCCCCTGAACTTGAGAATGGATCTGCTCCGGAGCTTTGACGGGGAACTTCTATTCCCGGCTCATACCGAAAGACATCTTCAGTCAAATTATCCATGCGCCGGTCAAGCTCATCGCGCGTAACTGTTGTCACGTTCGCGGGCACGTCCATCAAGGCCTTTTTCTTTCGATCCGCAGTCACTGTGACGGGCTGCAAGGTCGTAACGAGCGCATCTTCCTCAAACGTTGATGCTTCTGCCTTTTCCTCAGATGAGGTGGGAATAATATTTAAGGGTTCCTTTGATTGCGCATGAGCATGGGTCAAAGCAATCGTCGAACATCCATATATCAGCATAATTTTCATCGTAAATTTAATCAAAGGTTCCACTCCCCACTAAATACGCAAACGTCTAAATTCTCAGCGGATATGCGAAAAAACTTAAACGCTCTTAATAATCATTATTAACTAAAGACGAGTTAGTTGATAATGACTCTTAATTGCAATTACAACAGAAAATTAACCTTAAGTTTGTTAATTTTGAAATATTAATATGAGATATTGGGGGAAAAATGGCATGATTCAGCCATTTGAATTGGTTCTGAAGATTAAGATTACATTCCCTTTAAAATTTAAAATTTAATCTTCAGTCCAAAAAAAGGTGAAATCTATCAATTTTGAAGCGGTGTAAAGAATTTAAAAAGGAGTTGCTGGTTTAAGAAGACACCAACACCCCTACCCTATTTTTTATCCTTGAATATAAGGTGGTCCAGCGCATATTTTCCCGGTCCGCGGACCAGAATAAAGAGCAGAACAGACATCCAAAGAATATGAACCCGCCAGGCATCGGGATATACAAACACCTGAATGACCACTGTCATCGCCAAAAGGCCAGCTGCACCCAGCCGGGTCGTTAATCCAATGACAAGTAAAATGGGAAGTAAATGTTCCGCGAGTGCCGCGAGATGAGCAGCTAGAGCGGGCGAAATAAGGGGCAATTCATATTCATACTGAAATAAAGCAATTGCTTCTGGTGTTACCGAAAAACCATCCACTTTTGTGCGGCCAGACCACCAGAAAACCGGGGCAATCGCCAGTCGCGCACATAAAAGCGCAACATCCATACTAAACTTATCAAGGAAACTGGAAACCCGTCCATAAAGAGTTACAATCATTAGAAATTCAGTCCTTAAAAAACATCATTTGCCAGACAATCCAGTGAAACAAGCTTTCGGATCATCTCACTTAAGTCAAAATCGGGATAATGCCCTGCGGTCTGCATAAATGCATCGGCAACACTGGCCCCACGCATTAATGCTTGCATAAAGTGGTGTTGTGACAGATCCACATAAGTCATTTGAACGGATAAATGGGGCCGCCAAATCATTACAGCCCGATCCTGCTCAACCAATTGAGTTTCTCGAACTTGCTCGTCCTGATTGGCCTGCCATATTTCAAGCACGGGCCACCGGACAGCCAGCATGTGAGTTGAGGGGATAAAGTTAAACCGGGCTTCGGATAGTGTCTCAGGCTTTTCCAGCAGCAATACGGCCAGATCCAACAGTTTTCCGTCGGCGGCGATATTGGCTTGCTGCCGATCCCATTCCAATTGGGCAACATCTGGAAGATAGGGTAATTCAGCAACCGGTGGGAAATGGGTTAGGAATGCCGGAAATTTAGCCCCATATTCTGCAAGCACCGGATTATCTGGTGGGTTTTGCAAGATAAATTCTTTTGACATAGCCCGGAAAAAAGGCTCGCCCACCAGCTTTTCGATAACGGGATATGTTGCCGACAAGGCTTCGCACAGGGCAAAGAAGTAGTTGTTGCGATATATCATGCGGCGATCGGTGGTATCGGTCGCGGCAGACTGCACAACAAAAGCATGAAGCTCTTGGCGAAACTCAGGATGCACGCGCATGGACATCCTCCGTATATTTTGCCATAATTCTGGCGGCCTTTTCTGCTTCTTCCATAAACACAGAAAACGCGGGAATGTTGCTATCCCACTCGATAAGCGTTGGAACCGCCTTGGTTCGTGCAATCACGCTGTCATATAAATCCCATACAGCATCGCAAACCCGATCCCCATGATCATCAATCAGGATCATCTCGCCCTGGAACTCTTTAACAGCGTGTCCTGCCAGATGAATTTCGCCAACAGGCCCAACGTCTAGTTCAGCTAGATAAGCCTTGGCATCAAACCCTAAATTGGTGGCCGAGACATAGACATTATTAACATCCAGCAAAATACCGCAACCGGCACGCTGAACAAGCTCGTTCATAAAAGCAGGTTCGGTAAATTCAGATTTTTCTCCCCACAAATACTGGGATGGATTTTCAACCAAAATTGGCCTTTTCAGCGTATCCTGTATCAGACTGATCTGATCGATCATGCTCTTGAGCACGTTCGTGTCATATCGGACAGGCAATAGGTCGGCCATATACTGCCCATGGAATGAGGACCAGGACATATGTTCAGAGGTGAGAAAGGGCTGATAGCGGTCAATTGTCTGCTTTACGCGGGCCAGATGCCCCCTATCAATCCCCTCGTCAGAGCCGATGGACAGCCCAACTCCATGAAAGGAGAGGTCATAACCAGCCTGTATCTTGGATAGATAATGGTGATTAGGCCCTCCCGCATTCATATAGTTTTCGGTATGCACCTCAAACCAGCCCAGCGCTGGTTTGAGATCCAGTATTTCAAAAACATGTTCTGCTTTCAGGGAAACCCCAAGATAAGAAGAAATGTCTGGCATATTTATCAAGCTCACTTAGGCTCTAGGCTGCCCATTCCTTTTGGTGTTTCCATGGAAGTACATGTTCCTTTTGGAACCAGCTTCCAGGCATTACCCTGGTAGTCCATTGTAGATGTTCCCGCGCAAGTCGTTCCAGCGCCAGCTTTACAGCCGTTTTGGCCTTTCAAAGCAACGCCATAGCATTTTTCCATTTCGTCAGCTTTAGCTTGCTGGCTGGACGCCATTGCAAGGCCTGCAGTCATTGCGGCTGCGATCATCATTGAATTCATTGCCAATTTTGTGCTCATAATAGTCTCCAATATTTATAAACATTTTTACCGTTCGACGGCTCACACAAACACTCCGTTTGCAAAACTTACTCTAACTAAATTTGATGATTTTTCGCATGAACTCTGATCAACTTAAAGTGAGCCTACGTGAGCAAACCGCTAAGGAAATAGCCTCATCTTTCAAAAAACATCGACGCCGGGGCAGCAACCCTTTAGATATGCTGCATGATAAATCAAAAATCCAATGAGATACTGCTGGTCACAATTCCGGGACTGGAACGTGCCCTGCTTTTAGAAGCCAAGGAAAATGGCTTCACTGATGCCCAAAGCATAAAAGGTGGCGTGCTTATAAAAGGCAGTTGGGAAGATGTCTGGCGGGCAAATTTAGTCCTGCGGGGTCCCAGCAAGGTACTGGTTCGCATTGGCTCTTTTCATGCAGTGCATTTGGCGCAGCTCGACAAACGCGCCCGGCGATTTGACTGGGGCGAAACATTGCGCCCCGATGTTCCTGTTCGCGTGGATGTTACCAGCCACAAATCACGTATTTATCATAAAAAAGCCGCAGCCCAGCGCATTGAACGGGCAATCACAGAAGAACTGGGCGCACCCATTTCGGCGGATGCAGAAATCTGCATCAAAGTCCGTTTTGTTGAAGATGAATGCACCATCAGTATTGATAGCTCCGGCGAGGGTTTGCATATCCGCGGCCACAAGGAAGCCCTGAACAAGGCGCCCATGCGCGAAACCATGGCATCCCTGATGCTCCGCATTTGTAAATTTGACGGCAAAGAGCCGGTGATTGATCCCATGTGTGGATCAGGCACCTTTGTAATTGAAGCGGCTGAAATCGCATCTGGCTTATACCCGGGCCGTAGCCGCACATTTGCTTTTGAAAAGCTGGCGACCTTTAAGGCGGCACGTTTTGAAAAACTGAAATCAACAGTCCAGCTAAAAAGCCCGGAAGCAGTCTTTTATGGGTTCGACCGGGACGCTGGCGCGATTGAACGTAGCCTTGCAAATGCAAAACGTTCAGATGTGGACCACCTTACACATTTCGGGCGGCAAACAGTTACCCAGTTGACCCCACCGGATGGCCCTGCTGGTTTGGTCATTATCAATCCCCCATATGGCGTTCGAATCGGGGAAGAAAAGCAACTGCTACCGCTCTATCAATCCCTTGGAGAAGCATTACGCAAAAAATTTCCGGGATGGCGTGTGGGGCTGGTGACCAATTCCCATAAATTGGCGACCGCAACCCGCCTTCCCTTCCATGCCACGGTCACTCCGTTTTCTCATGGTGGGATAAAGGTGAAGCTTTATACGGCTGAACTGTAGGGGTTGAGCAGTGTGTCATTAACAGAAACACGCCTTCAGTGACAATATTTTCAAACTGGCGCGGCAATTGACCGAGAATACTTTGATGAGGTGAGTTCCCGAACATATAGCTGTGACTGAGCCCCAGTATAAACATGGTCCCCAAAACGATAGCTGTTTTTGAATTGATCATACCATCCCCAAAAATCAGATAATTTGATATCTAATCTTTTAACGAGATAGCCTCTCTTAAAGTGACATTACGTTCACTTATTTTCTGTCATCTGGGGCGATGTAGGCGCGCGGCTATTCTCATTATTCAAACTAACCGCTTTGGTCAGAAGACGGATAAGCTCGATCCGTTCTGCCTCCTCAAGTGGTGCCAGAAATTGATCCTGAACGCTCTGCACAGAGGGGAGCGCAGTCATCAACAGTTGCTCTCCAGACGGTGTCAGCGATAGCCGTTTGACCCGTCGATCCCTCGCATCAGGACTTCGTTTCAAGGCCCCCCGCTTTTCTAATCGCAAAATAACATTGCCAATTGTGGTTCTGTCGACTCCGATCAGACGCGATAGCTGCACCTGATCAACCCCTGGGTTGCCACGAATGCCCCACATCAACGCAAATTGAATGGGGGTCATATCAAACTCCCCACAAAGATCATGAAAAATCCCGACCGAAATCTGATGACAACGGCGGATTAAATGGCCGGGCATTTCATATAGTTTGTCAAAGGACGCCTTCTTCGGCACTGTAAATTCCTTACATCGTTGATCTGAGCTTTAAGATCCAAACCCTAGCAAACCTTTTAACCCACGTATATTATTAATCAGCATACTTATTGACCGCTTGCTGATAATCAGTATACTGATTAATAATAAATAGATCAAATACGTGTGCTCACCATCCAGACTGAAAGCGTTGGACCTCATGCAATACCATCTGAACGGCTATACTCCCGGAGATCCCCATATTGCCAAAGCAGCAGATCACGTGAAGCCCGGACAACTGAAACATCTACCAACAGAAGTTGATGTTCTGATTGTCGGCTGTGGTCCGGCCGGTCTTACGCTTGCAGCGCAGCTCGCCGCATTCCCCCATATCAAAACCTGTATCGCTGAACAGAAAGACGGCCCGCTTCAACTGGGACAAGCGGACGGCATCGCCTGCCGCACCGTAGAAATGTTCGAAGCCTTTGGTTTTAGTGAGCGGGTCTTGAAAGAAGCTTACTGGGTGAATGAAACCACGTTCTGGAAGCCGTCGGACAATAACCGCGCCAATATTACGCGGAGCAATAAAATTCAGGACACGGAAGAAGGCCTCTCTGAATTTCCCCATGTGATCCTTAATCAGGCAAGAGTTCATGATTTCTTTTTAGATGTTATGCGAAACGCGCCCTCCCGCCTGGAACCCGTATACAGCCGCAGCCTAACAGACCTAAAACTAGACCCCGAAAATGAAAGCGCGCCCGTAACCGCCACCTTTGAAGTCGTCTCAGAGACGGGTAAAGGACAACTCGAAACCGTAAAGGCCCGCTATATTGTCGGCTGTGACGGCGCACGCAGTAAAGTTCGTAAATTCATGAAGCGGGAGTTACACGGAGATTCAGCCAATCAGGCATGGGGTGTTATGGACATTCTAGCCACAACAGACTTTCCCGATATCCGCCTGAAAACCGTGATCCAGTCCGCGAATGAAGGCAACATGCTGATTATCCCGCGTGAAGGCGGCTATATGGTGCGTTTTTACATCGAGCTGGATAAGCTCAATGAAAATGAGCGCGTTGCCAGCCGAAACATTACGTCGGATCATTTGATTAAAGCCGCTACGC
Organism: Sneathiella sp.; assembly: GCA_034669685.1. Lineage (GTDB taxonomy): Bacteria > Pseudomonadota > Alphaproteobacteria > Sneathiellales > Sneathiellaceae > Sneathiella. The sequence goes on along the minus strand of JAXMOU010000001.1, from coordinate 192,810 downwards.
GGATCCTCCACCCCTATTCCCTGGATGTCAAAGAAGTTGCCTGGTGGTCCGTTTATGAAATTGGGCAGAGACTTTGCGACAAATTTGATGATGTTCCCGATGCGGATATTGAAACCCGCTTCCCCCATTGTTTTATTGCGGGCGATGCCTGCCACACCCATAGCCCCAAAGCGGGTCAAGGCATGAATGTTTCCATGCGCGATAGCTTTAACCTGGGATGGAAGCTGGCGGCAGTTCTCTCGGGCTCTGCGCATCCCAAGCTTCTGCACACTTACTCTGCTGAACGGCAGGGCGTTGCCAAAGAGCTGATCGATTTTGACCGGGAATTTGCCAAAATGTTCAGCGCACCGACCAAAACAAAAGATAGCGGCGATGATGACAGTGTGGATCCCAAAGAGTTTCAGGCCTATTTTGTGAAACATGGACGCTTTACCGCCGGAACCGCAATCCAATATCACCCCTCAATCATTTCTGCGGAAGCTAACCACCAGCAGCTTGCTTCCGGATTTGAAATTGGCACCCGTTTTCATTCAGCCCCCGTTGTCTGTTTAGGGGACGCCAAACCCGTTCAACTGGGGCATACGGTCAAAGCAGATGGTCGCTGGCGGCTGTTTGCCTTTTGCCCCGACGAAGATCCGACGCAAAAATCAGCGGCTATTCAAAAATTAGGGGCGTTTCTGGGATCAGCCGATACTTCACCCGTCGTGAAATACACGCCAAAAAACGCCGACATAGATGCATTCCTTGACGTACGGGCTGTTTTTCAGGATTACCACCGGGATTTGGCATTCGACGACATGCCCGCCTTTTTAAAACCTCAGAAAGGAAAGTATGGGCTTTACGATTACGAGAAGATGTTTTGTGCGGATGTAAAAAGCGGACAGGATATTTTCCAGATGCGCGGTATTGATCGCCGCCAAGGCTGTCTGGTCCTTGTCCGCCCGGACCAACATGTCGCAAATATCCTCCCGTTTGAGGGTTACACTGAACTGGCAGAATTTTTTGATAATTTTATGATCGTGCAGAAGTAATTCATTTTTTCTCGCCTGAGATCTGTTTTTCCATCAATCGATAATAAAGCGCGGGGAAAAGCCTGTTAATCCACCAGGAAAGCCGGGCAACCCGGCCAACCAAAATACGCGAATGTCCTTTATCCAGCCCCGCCAGAATTTCGGCGGCAGCCTCCTCTGCTGTCATGTAATCCTTGCCATCATCGGCCGATCCCGGCCGGGCAATACCATCCGCCTGACGATCCGCATTCCCAATATTGGTGGCAACAAATGACGGCGATGCAATAGCCACGCTCACGTCATAGGCTTTTTCTTCGGATTTCAGAGACTTAAAGAAACCTTCCAGTGCATGTTTGGACGCCGCGTAAGCTGTCCGATGATAAAGTGGTGCAAATCCCGCAACAGATGAAATTGCCAAATGTGTTCCCTGACTTTTCCGAAGAACCGGCAAAAGCTGTCGCGCTAACGAAACAGCGGAAAAGTAATTGATTTCAAAAACCTTTCGATGACTTGCATCATCACTGTCACCGAACGCGCCAATATGCGTCACGCCTGCGTTATAGATCACGAGGTCAATTTTACTAAACTGCCTTAAAATACCATCCACAGCATTTTTTAAACCTACGTTATCTGTCAAATCGCATTCAATTGGCCAAAGGGTGTCACTTTGTTCAAGTGCACTGATATCCAGATCCATTGCAATGACCTGCCATCCCCGTGCCTGCAATTGCGTGGTTAAAGCCCGGCCAAGGCCGCCCGCCCCGCCGGTGATAATCGCTGTTTTCATAACCCTGCATCCCGCCGCCACAAATCAAAGACTTCCCGGCTGTTCAACTCTGGTGAATAACCAAATTCAGCTTTAAGCCTGTGATTATCCAGAACAGGACGGAACTGCAAGAACCGAACCTGCTCTGGTCCATAGCGGGTTAATTTCAACGGCTTCGCAATTGCGAGTGCCAATTTCAAAACCCATGCAGGCAGCCGCAGTACCGGTTTTTTAAGTACAGCCGCCAGTTCACTAATCCCCATGGCCCCATCGCCTGCCACATTGAATATGCCCAAGGGACCATCTGTTGCGGCCCGCACAAGTATTTTGGCCAAGTCCTTGGTCCAGATAAAAACAAAAGGGCTTTCCGAGCCTATAATAGCCAGCAATCTTTTCCGGCGAAAAAGCGCTGTAATTTGATTTTCAGTTCCTGCCCCAAGGATTGTACCCACCCGCAAAATCACCTGTCCCAGTTCCGGTGTTGATTGCCGTGCCTCTGCCAGCATTTCCTCCACCAAGCGCTTATGATGGGAATATGCAAATTCAGGATTACCGCGCAAACGATCGCCTTCGGTGAGCGGAACCGGATTACTTTCATGATATCCATAAGCTGCCCCGGAGGACGTCACCACAAGGCGTTTGACCTTATGCTCAATGGCTGCCTGAAGAATTCTGCGGCTTCCCTCCACATCAACCTGATATGCAAAACCGAGATCCATGCCCTTGGGCGGCGTGACAATGGATGCCAGATGAACAATCACATCTGGCTGCATCTCGGATATGACCGTTTCCACATCATCGGATGTCACATCCAGTTTGCGAAATTCAGCGCCTGTTGGCAGGAATGCCGGTTTTGTAACGTCAGTGGCAATAATCCGGCCAATGTTGGACTGCCCAGATAGTTCAGACAGCAATGCCTGACCGACCATACCAGCCGCACCTGTAATTAACATGATAGGATTTTTCGTCATCTTTGTGCCACCCGCCGGGAGAAGAGCGCGGCAAGACCAAGGCCAGAAACAGCGTGCCATATTCCCCAAAAGGCGGCCACCACCGCCATACCGCCAAGACCATCGAAAAAGGCAAAGATCAAAACCAGTCCCAAAGCCGAATTCTGAATACCCGTTTCAATGGTAACGGCACGCCGATCATAGGAACTCAACCCGGCAATAGTGGCCGTTATCCACCCGCCGCCGAGGGCGAGCGTGTTATGTACAATGACCAATACAGCGACCGCCCCTGCAAACTGCACAAAGAAAGTCCAATTTACAGCCAATGCAATAATGACAAAGCTGATAAAAATTCCCATCGCAATCCATTGCAGGGGTCTTCGTAACCGCCGCACAATATCCGGGCGGCGCATGTTAAGCTGAACCCCCAGTATCAATGGCAAAACCAGCATCAGACTGACTGTTATCGCAATTTGCACGGGATCCACTTCTGTCTGCTGTAATATTCGGCGTGTTGGCGGATATAAGCCGCCCCAAAAAGCAATATTGATTGGCGTTAGAAAAATGGCGGCGATCGTTGCAATCCCTGTCATGGAAACCGACAAAGCGGCGTTCCCCCCTGCCCGATGCGTAATGAAGTTGGAAATATTCCCCCCCGGACAGGCCGCAACCAGAATAAGACCAAGCGCGATTGAAGGGCGTGGCTGCGCAATCCAGACCAAAGCAAAAGTCAAAATAGGCAGCACAACAAATTGAGAGACCATTCCAACCAGTAAAGGTTTGGGAGAACGCCGCAATCGGCGGAAATCATCTGGGGTTAAATCAAGCGCGATGGTGAACATAACTACGGCCAGAACCGCATTCAGCAACATAAGCGATCCCGGACTAAAATTCAGGGTTATGCTGTCAATTTCGGTCATGACGCCCCCTCTTTCAGGCGCTTGACCCAATCTGTCACAGATTTCCGATAGGTTGCCTTATCAACGTAGTAGGCCATTCGCGGAAGCTTCAGATAATTCATACCGCCGGTTGCCCGTTCAAAGTTGGACGCCTTTTCGGCCTGCAGCGCCTTTGCGCCCGCTGTTTGTGACTGCAAGCCTTTGATATAACGGCCCACCATTTCGGCCTGTTCATATCGACCCTGCCAACCAAGACCGCTTGCCTCAACCATCCCCAGCACGAAAAGATCGTCGCGATCGGGGTGAATTGCATTCAAATACAAATGCGGCGCATCCCCTTGCCAGTTCAGAAGATCCTTTTTGATAAAGGGATAATGCAGCTTGTAACCGGTTGCCGCTAAGATCATGTCATAGTCGCTTTGACTACCATCCTTGAAATGCACCGTCTTACCGTTGAAATGGTCAATATCGGCGCGAATTTGAATGTCACCATGGCCCGCATGATACAGCACTAGAGAATTCACTACGGGATGGCTTTCATAGAGCTTGTAATCCGGTTTGGGAAATCCATATTTTTGCGGGTTTCCGACAAACCAGCTTAAGATCAAACCATCAATTCGACGCTTAAGCCACATGGGAAGTTTAATCAGGCCGCCCAATGTATCCGCAGGCTTTCCAAATACATATTTGGGTACAAAATAATACCCCCGGCGCATAGACAGATCACATTTAATTCCGTGATGAATGGCATCCACAGCAATGTCACAGCCTGAGTTCCCGGCGCCAATCACCAGAACCCGCTTCTCTTTAAATTGAGTGGGATAACGATATTGGCTTGAATGAATAAATTCGCCGTCAAAATTCCCTTTAAATTCTGGCAAGTTTGGCTCAGACAACGTTCCATTGGCGATCAGAACACCAGCAAATTCCGCTTCATGCTCTCCCTCAGCATCCCGCCAGCGAACTGTCCACCCCTCTCCGGAATCTCCCAGCGGGATCGCCGACAAGACTTCGGCATTAAAATGATAATGCTCATAAAGTCCAAATTGACGTGCAAAAGCGCTGAAATAATCTTTCAGATCCCGATGAGAGGGATATTCCGCGATATCTGCCCGCATGGGATAATCGCTGAATTCCGTCATCTTTTTCGATGAGATCAAATGCGCCGTTTCATACATGGTGGATTTCGGGCCCTCTATATCCCATAGCCCACCCACATCCGAATGAAGTTCAAATCCCTGAAACGGAATATCCAGTTCTTTAAGGACTTTGGCCATGGCCAAACCCATTGGTCCTGCTCCGATCAGAGCGAACCTTTTAATTTTATTATTCATGTGTTCTCCCTGTTGCAACTTAGATTGAACAATTGTACAAAATAAGGCAACCCCTATTTTTTGGACTGTAAAAAACATGAGTGCCATTCGTAAAAGAGCTCCCTCTGCCCGCTCTCTGGAAACCCGGAAACGGATTCTGGATGCATCGGAAAAAGTTTTTTCTGAACAAGGTTTTAACGGATCGTCTTTGCGTGAAATAGCAACCTTGGCAGGCGTACCTGTAGGTCTGGTTCAGCACCATGGCATAAACAAGGAAGAACTGTTTTGTCAGACCGTTCGCCGGCGCGCTGAAGAACTGGCGACCATCCGTCTGCAAGATCTGGAGAAGTTAAAAGCGGATCAGAATCTAACGCTCGAAAAAATCCTGACCTGCTTTTTTGGGGCCTATGCCAAGCTGATCCAAGCAGAAGGAAATCACTGGTTTTCATATGGAAGGTTGGTCGCCCACGTATCCGCAGATGTGCACTGGCAAGATTTAGCCGCCGAATGCTTTGACCCAACAACCCATATATATATCAAGGAAATCCTGAAACTTTATCCAAATGCCGCGCAACACAAGGCAGCGACTGGTCAAATTTATTCCGTCGCTGCGATGCTGGCTTTTTTCAATTCAACCTGGCGTATTGAAACCCTAAGCCCCGAGGCCCCAGAAGCTAGTATTGATGATCTTATTGTATTTTGCGCCGCAGGAATGAATGCCCTTCTGACAACAAAATCCGTTTAATCACTTAAAGATCAGACTATTCCCTGATTGCACGCTATATTGGTAAACCTAATAGACAGAGGTTTGACATGCGACAAATAGTAAGTTCATTCATATTTCTTTTTATGCTGTCCGGTACTGCATATAGCGCCGATTTCAATGATCGAGCGCCGAATTCCCCAAATCAAACCCCAGCGTTTAAGGGGCAAACCCGCGCACCGTTCCTGGCAGATAACGGAATTGAACTAAACCGAAAAACCATCGCAAACGGTCTTGTAACCCCTTGGGGCATGGATCAGTTGCCCGATGGTCGCTGGTTAGTGACAGAACGCCCCGGGCGCCTTCGCATTGTTTCAGCAGATGGAACTTTATCACCACCAATTTCCGGATTACCCGATGTGGATGCACGCGGCCAGGGCGGACTGCTTGATGTGGTTATTCGCGATGATTTTAATTCCACCCGCCGGGTTTGGTGGAGTTACGCCGAACCGCGCGGCGGTGGTGTAAATGGCACGTCTGTTGCGACAGGTGTTTTATCTCATGATGACACGACACTGACCGATGTCAGGGTTATTTTCAGGCAGATGCCAGGTTGGAAATCCACCTATCATTTTGGCTCGCGATTGGTGTTTGATCAAAGCGGCGCTTTGTTTGTCACCACGGGAGAGCGATCCTCCCCCGAACCCCGCCAGTTGGCGCAGGATATCACAACACATATCGGCAAAATTCTCCGAATTAATCCCATGGGCGGCGCTGCACCGGGAAATCCAGACATTGTCGGCGGCAAGCCGGAAATCTGGTCCTATGGCCATCGCAATCTGCAAGCCGCAGCCCTATCACCAGATGGCCATTTATGGACGGTTGAACATGGACCGCGCGGCGGCGATGAACTCAACCGACCGATGAAAGGCCGTAACTACGGCTGGCCCATCATTACCTATGGCGAGGATTATAGCGGCTCCCCCATCGGACAAGGACTTACCGCCAAGACCGGCATGGAACAGCCCATATATTACTGGGACCCTGTCATTGCGCCTAGCGGTATGACTTTTTATAACGGTCCCCTTTTTCCGGATTGGAAAGACAGCATCCTTATTGGCGGTCTCGCCAGTCAATCGCTGGTCCGATTAAAGTTGCAAAATGACACTGTCATTGGTGAGGCACGATACCTGACGGGACGCGGCCGAATTCGAGATGTTGATGTCACACCAGAGGGTGCCATAATGATACTCACTGACAGTAAAAACGGGGCGCTGATTGAACTCACCCCCTTAAAATGACAGGTTATCCGAAGGTTATTGGATTGGTTTAAACCTTAAAAAAGAGCCCGGTATTTTCATACCGGGCTTTTCCTCTGAACGGGGAGAGTGATCAGAGTTTAGTTATAATTGATTGCTTTTGAATTGTTGTTTTCGTTGCTTTCAACAAGACTTTTGAAGTAATCGGCTGTGAAAATCATGCGATCGCCGCGCTCATAATCGGTTGGCGGAACAGTGATTTGAACTTTTTTACTTTGACCTGCGTTGAGCGGCGGGATAATGGCATCCGCGCCCCAGGACTGGTTGTTTTTCAGGAAATGTTGACCAAACAGGACACCTTGTGGAGCCGCTTTAGTGCCTGCATTTTTAACAGTTACAATAAATGTCGCTGTTGTGCCCATTTTGCGTTTTGCACCTGTAATTGTGTAATCTGGCAGTGCGATTTTTGCTTTTATCAATCGGCTACCGCCAACAGATGTGCTTCTGGTTGAAGGTGAAGCGTTGCTTTTAATTTTTGCATCTTCACAGTGGTAAGAACCGTCTTCCAGAACCGGTAGCTGGCCAAGTGGACATTTTGGTTTTGGACCATTTGGATTTGCAGCCATTGCATTGGCAGCAACCAGAGAAACAACAACAGCGGAAAGTAGTGTAGCAACAGTAGATTTTTTCATCAGTTTAACCCTCAAGTTTTGATTTCGATACCAGTAGGTCGTGGCGGGTCTGAAATGGGTTCAAAAGTTTTTTATTTTTTTGAAAAATAAATTTTACCGTCTCTTTAAAGGGCGACTTTTGGGTATAAATCCTTAAGATATCTGCATGAAATCACCTATTACCTCCCTTCGTCGTCGCATAGAACTTGAAATCCTTTCCCATTCGGGAATTACCCCCGGCGCGATTGACTATGACAATCCCAAAGGGGATCCAGGACTATTTGGCCCGCAAAGTGCCTGCTGGAATGTCCATCGTGATTTTTCCTCTATGATCGTTGGCGGTTTCTCAGCACTTCTATTGCAAATGCTCCACCCGCTTGCCCTTGCCGGGGTCTGGGATCATTCCAATTTTCGCAATGATATGCTGGGCCGGCTTGGACGAACGGCGCAATTTGTTGGCGGGACAACTTTTGCAAACACTGCAGATGCTGAAAAACTCATTGCCAAGGTTCGCTCCATTCATGCACAGGTGAACGGCACAACACCCGACGGCCACTTCTATAGCGCCATGGATCCGGCACTCCTTACCTGGGTGCATGTGGCGGAAGCGCGAAGCTTTCTATGCGCTCGAAACATATATTTGAAACCTGCTTTATCCAGCATTGAGCAAGATCAGTATTTCGCTGAATATGCGATTGTAGCAGAGCGTCTTGGTGCGAAGGATGTTCCGAAAAGTAAAGCAGATATCGATCAATATCTGAAAAACATGAGCGGAAAACTTGTCTTGAATGACAGAACCCGCGAGGTTTTTGATCTTTTATATCATCCAACAGTTGGCCAGCTCCCATCAAGGCTTTTTGCGCGGCAAGCCATGGTGGCTGCACTCGATTTATTGCCGCCATTTGCGCGAGAGCTGTATCCCCACGTCTCCCCAATCCGCCGCACGTTAGGCAAAACAACCATTCATGTCATCGCCCCCGTATTTCGATGGGCTGTGCAGCACGGGGCTTATAAGCGAGCCGTCAGGCGCACAACAAACCCGGCAGCATAAAACTGCCGGGTTTATCACTTGGGTCCTTAGATTATTTTGGTGAGATACGATAAATCGCGTTATTCAGATCCGATGAAACGTAGATTACACCGCTCGCATCAACCGCAACCCCCGTTGGCACATATGTTGGGGGCGTTCCGGGACTTGCACCAAGACCAACGGGCAAGCCTTCGACTAAAATGCGACTTTTACCGGTGGCAAGGTCTATTTCGCTCAACCGACCGGCTGCAGCTTCTGCAACCAGCAGGTTACCATTTGGCATTTGGGCGAGTCCTTCGGGCAAAGCCAACCCTTGGATAACAACCGTCATGCTCCAATCTGCAGGGTTTATTTTCAAAATTCGTCCCGCAGCTTCACTCACATATACAAAGCCGTCTTTCGCCAGTATCAACTGAGCCGGTCCTTGCAGGCCCGTGACGACTGGCTTCAGATCATGCCAATTATCGCCGCTTGCCTGAACGAGGCTACCGCTCCCGATCTCGGTGATCAGCAGGGTTCCGTCAGCAAGCTCAACCGCATCTGTTGGTGCTTTCAGGCCATGAACCATGGCTTTTGTCGTCATATCTTTGCGGTTAAACACCTGCACGGTTCCAGTGAACCAGGATGCGCCTAAAACATATTTTTCAGATAATCCTATGGCAAAAGGATATTCCAAATCGCTTTCCTGCATTCGGCGGTGATCAACCACCTTCCCTGTCATTGTGTCGATGGATCGCAGGCTAAATACATCCGCAAAATACAAGGTTTTTCCATCTTCAGAAACTTTAAGGCCGCCCGGTACCGCAGCATGTCCCGTCACAAGCGGACTGACTTCACCTGTATTGGCATTCACCTGTGTGATGGAATTGTCGGCCATGTTCGAGACATAAATCTGATCCTTGCCGTTAATTGCCAGATTATCGAGCGATGTCTTCAAAGCTATGGTTTGCATTTTTGTTCCGGTTGCGGGATCAACCTGAACCAGTTCACCGCGCTTTGTGTCAACAACCCAAAGCTTTCCTTTTGAATCGAAATTGACCGCGGCTGGAATAGCAAACCCATCGGCGACGACTTTCAGCTCCCCAGTATCCGGGTTAATGCTGGCAACCTGCCCTTTGAACCAGAGTGGGCCATAGATCAAGCCGTCTTTGCCGACTTCAAAGCCGTTAAAGCCCCCCATACCTTCAGCAATTTTGCGAGGCTTAGTTTCGCCGGTGATGTCAAATTCGTAGATCGCATCTCCCAGAAATACTTGAGACGCATATAACCGGCCGGATTTCATGTCAAAATTCACCGAGTTAATGCCAGGTAGTCCCGATGCAATATCTTTAATCGCACCCCTGTCGCCGATCTGTGTGCGTAAAACACCTTGCATAAATGAGGTCCAAACAATTTCCCCATTGGGGCCAATCGCGATATCATCAGCTTGTCCTTCTGGACCACCGATATATTTCTCAGTAGCCCCGCTAACCGTATTCACCTTCCAGATCGAATTTCCAACGACTGAGCCTGCAAACAGACTGCCGTCTTTATCCACAGCAAGTCCATGCACACCGGCAAAGGATGAGGGCGGCAACAAAAGTTCAGGTTTTCCGTAGTCTGCGGCCATGGCCTGAACAGCCATTAAACTTAGCGCAACTGCACTAATCCACTTTTTCATTTTTCACTCCCCTGTTTATTATTGTTTTTACAACCATCACCAAATGACAGGTTATCTACCACATGAAATGGCCATTACTTCTGTACTGAGACGCTCAATAGAAAATTGCTATATACAGCTTAAAACGGGATCATCGATTACGGGGCATGACCCCAAAATCCACTCATCCAAAACTTCACTAACACACATTAAATCAATGAGTTATTTGATTTTCCCAACTTGGTTTCGTCGCTGCAAAACCAATCCTATTTTTTATTCATTTTATTATTGAACAAAGAAACGCTAATACGATTGCCCGCTGGAGTAAAGCTGAAATCCAAATCGGTGGCCCGCAAACTCAAGGCGCATTTCACCGGAAGAAATGTAAATTTTAAATCATCTTTTTCAGGACTTTGCCATATTGCGCCGGACGGTCCCCATCTTACGCAGGAGCAAGAAAATAACATCAAGGCGTTTGAGAATAGCCGGCCCAACATACAACCCCATCGCATTCAGGTTCCCAATTGCAAAGCATTTTGCAAATCGCGAAAACCCATCATCAGAGGCTTCTTCAAAACAGCCATTTACAAATAGCGTATCAAAACCAAAATCATTTCTGAACATGAAGTCCAGCGATGCTGAATGCATCTCAACATGAGCTGTCACTGTTGTTTCTGACAATATTCCCAGCATATCAATTGAGACGCTTTTGCTCAGATCAGCAAGATAAATTGTCGTCACGCCAAACGGATGTATTGGAAGAATTTTGTGGGATAACCACATGAAAAATTTGGAATTTTTTGAAAATATTCTTTGCTGGTAAATATCAAAACCCACTTTAAGATCTGCGATCTGAACACTTTCTTCATAGGCAATTTTAGGCAATGCCGCCGACTGTTCAAAAGCCCGTTGCCACCAGTTTTGGCTATCCTCTCTCCCCTCCAAATTGGATAAAGCCTGTGCCTCCCCCGGCTTTAAAAATATGACTTCAGGAATTTCATTTTTCAAAGCTTCCGCCACCTTATGAGGAGTATTTACCTCATCGTTCATATAGTCGTTCAGTTTATTGGAAAAATAAACGAAACTGGCGAAAGGGATGCAGACCTTCGGCTTTAAATATCTAAACTGTAGTCGCATTGCATTTAGTTTTGATTTTGCAGCACGGTTACGCCAGGCGCTATTATTTCGTCCGCCCTTCCAGGCGGCATAACTAAATTGCGTTAAAAGAACGTCACAGGTTCCATATTTTTCAACAAAAGTTTTCAGATTATCGTCATCGTGCAGCGGACAATCGTTTAAGTTAAAAACATTTATCCCCGCAACTTTCATGAGCAGAGCTGAATCATAAAGGTCACTTTTGGCGATACGAAGCTCAAAGTCTGCAGATAATGAAACACATTCCCCTTCACGCACTTCAATAACGGGAAATCCTTTTTGCCTTAGAAAATCAGTTACGCGACCGTCTTTCGTCGATTGAAACAGTATTTTGATATCCAGCGACAAAATAAGATTTCTGTACTTCATAAAAAAGGGCGGTGAGAAATGATCTGGATGCTCGTGACTGACCCATATATGAGTGGTTCGCCTCAAAAGTTCCGCGATATCCTCTTCTTCATTTTCATACAGTAAAGACCAGCCTTTATGAAATACGGGGCCAGAATACCAAGGATCTGTAAGAACCCCAATGGATCCATGCGAGACCAGAACAGAAGCGTGATTTACAAATTCAATTGTCGCCGCCATTAAAGATAATCACCAATGCTTTGCATTGCCCGGTTTACATACTCTTCTTTTTGGCCAACGGGTGCGACATAATGCAGCGCGTCTCTTGCATCCTGTTCAGATCCACCTTTTGTAAGGAACCATGCGGCTAAATATTGCGAAGCGAGGCATCCCCCGGCTGTGGCAATGTTACCGCGGGCAAAAAAGGATTGATCCAGCACCTCAACACCGGCCTCCACAACCCACGGCTTGGTCGTGAGATCGGTACAGGCTGGAATATCGCCAAGCAAGCCCAATTTTGAGAGCAATAACGTCCCCGAGCATTGCGCCCCAATGAGCTGACGATCCGGATCGAGCTTTAAACGGGACAAGATCGATGTATCTTTAGCAATTTCACGGGTCAACATGCCACTTCCAATCAAAACAGCATCCGCTTCTGCGGCAAACTCCAGAGGCTTTTCGGCTTGAACAGTCACACCATTCATGGAGGTCACCTTTTCAGACGGGCACGTAATAAACGCCTTCCAGCCCTCGGATCTATTCCGGTTCAGAATTCCTGAGGCAATAAAGGAATCCAGTTCGTTAAATCCCTCAAATGTCAAAATAGCAATTTGCATGACGCTGCTTTCGTGAAATCAATTAGTGCAATTAAAATCAACCTACTGAAGAAGGCCCTGCAACGCAACAAAGTGTCATCCAGGAGAACATTGGGCATGAAATTTCCCCAAAATGAGCAGGTTTACCCAAGAGAATAAAACCCCAAAGTCGTTTTATACCAAATGAAGTGACACTTCAGCGCACTCAGCGACCAAGCCTTGACAAATCCGATTGGTCTTGGTGTATACCTGCCATACCAATACCCTTTGCAAGGCAAGAACATGGTTGATTATATTTTATCTCTTTATGACAAAGGCGGACCAGTTATCGCCATCTTGGCGGTCCTTTCGGTGATCACCCTTTCCACTATTTTAAATCGGCTTTGGGTCTTTTCCCGTTATGGCGCCGGCAGACACACCCGTGTTCGAAATGCTTTGCAGCTTTGGAAGCAAAATAAAAAGCTGCCCGCAATTCAATTGCTTCGATCTGAAAAAAGCCCCGTTGGAAAAACAGTCTTCCACGCCATGCAAGGCTTATATCACGCGCCAGACCAACAGGACCTTGTCAGAGAGGACATTGACCGCGTGGCCTCAGACGAGTTGGCAAAAGCTCGGCAAGGATTGCGCCTTTTAGAAATGACCTCGCAGATTGCCCCTCTTTTAGGGCTGTTCGGTACCATTTTGGGCATGATTGAAGCATTTCAGGCACTGCAAGCTGCTGGAGCAAATATTGATCCCTCCGCACTTGCAGGCGGCATTTGGGTCGCATTAATGACCACTGCCGCCGGGTTGGCACTCGCAATCCCAACCTCCATGATTGCAGGTTGGTTTGATGCACTCATTGACCGGGAAACCCAATCCATTGAAAGCATGGTGACGTCTCTACTGACTGGAGATATTACATCGATAGCAATAGATCAGCAAAAGTCACCTTCGCTCGGTTCGTTGGATACAGAACATGCACCTTCGTAAAAGGGAAAAGCGGAAAAATATTATCGGGCTCACTTCACTCATCGATGTGATTTTTCTGCTGTTGCTTTTCTTTATGCTGACGTCCACTTTCACAAAATTTACTGAATTTGACCTCTCTGCCGCGACGAAAGGTCAAACAGATCCTAATGCAACTAAGCCCGTTTTCATATTGGCAATGGAAAATGGATCTTTCGACATTGATGGCACTCTTGTGGGCGCCGAAGATCTTGAGCAGCATGTTGGAGATCTTACGAATAAAGGGAAGAAGAGCGTGATTCTGGCGCCCAAAGACAAAATGAATGTCCAGCGGATTGTTGCCATCATGGAACGATTGCAGAAAACTGATCTCAACTCGGTTTCCTTGGCCAGATAATATGAAACTTAAATCCCAACCGAAAAAACGAGACCTGCCTGAAAACACCATCACCTTGATCAATGTGGTGTTTCTCATGCTGATTTTCTTTCTTGTTGTGGGAACAGTTGCAACGCCACTTTCAGAACATATCCTGCCCGCGCAAACCAAAGAGCGTCCCATTGTACCGCCGCATCCTAACATCGTAGAAATTGCGAGAGACGGTAAAATTGACTATCGAAAAGAGCCTACCTCACTGGATCAACTCATTGTAATTCTGTCCAGTGAACTGGAGGGAAATAGCGACACAAAACCAGTGATTAAGCTGGTAGCCCACAAGGAACTTGATGCAGATCGTTTGATCGAAATTCTAGAGGCCATGACTTCTGGCGGTGTTCAAAACATCCGGCTGGTAACTGTTGATAATGGAGCGGACGAATGACTACTATTGCGTCCCGCATTCCAACTTTTTTTCTGGTCTCTCTTGGGCTACATATCCTGGGAATCTTTTTACTTGTGGGTTTATCGAGGGACTATGAAACGCTCGCCATGCCAAAAGGCGGGGTTTTAATAACGCTGGGTTCGCGTCCACAACAGGCAGCCCCCCCGCCCCGTCCAGAGCCAGTTCCAGAACCGGAAGTAAAACAGGAGCCTGTTCGCAAAGAGCCGGAGCCAACGCCACCAGTTACCCCGAAAGTGGTTCAGAAAAAGGCACTGGTTGAACAACAAGTTGAAGCTCCCAAGCCGGTCAAGAAAATAGAGAAAAAACCAAAACCGATTGAAAAACCGGTTAAAAAGCCTATTCCACAGCCAAAACCGAAACCAGCGCCAAAACCGGCACCTGAAAAACCACCGATCCCTAAAAAAGAAGAAACGGTAAAACCACAGCCAACGCCAGCGCCAGCGTCTACAGTCAGCAAAACAGTACCAACAGGACGCGACAATCGTAACCAGCAATTAAACCAGCAAACTGGAGCAGCTGCACAGCAAGCAGGTAGCGCGCAAGGCAGCGCCAGCGGCTCGGACGCGGTCAGTTCCTACCGCGCGTTGATCAGTGAAAAGCTTGCTAAACATAAAAGCTATCCACGCCGGGCAAAAATTCGAAAGCAGCAAGGCACGGTTTTAATCACTTTTATTCTAGCCGCAGACGGGAGCCTGTTAGACCTGTACATTTCCAAGTCATCTGGATATCACTTACTGGATGATGCGACTTTGAAAATGGTCAAAAAATCTGCCCCTTTTGCGCCTTTTCCCAAAAGCTACACAGACAAAACGATGACGTTCAAATACCCTGTGAGCTACAATATTAAGTAAAACAACGAAGGCAAATACATAAAAAACCTAATGTAAAAAGCGCCGTTTTCTAGACTTGTATGTTCTAGATTAAATGTCTATTAGGGTAGCCATGTTGAAAAATAGGGTTCGCAAAAATCTATCGCTGATGCTGCTTTTCGCGTTTCTTGTAAACGCGATCCTACCCTCGATTTCACTCGCGACAACATCACCTAATCCTGCCCAGAACGACCCTTCAATTGCGGCTTTGCAATCTGTTGTTGGGGAACGTTTTCTGATTTGTACACCGAGCGGCTACAAATGGGTTAGCTGGAGTGACATTGCCGGAGATGAAACCACCCCATCTTCGAAACCGCGCCCACAATGTGCCCTATGTACATTACCGACATTTGGGACAACAGCGGCACTAATCGGGCTCGACGCCATCATTCTTCCTACTGCATTCATTCATGCAGCAATCAAAATTCAGCCTATAACTGAAGAGCATCCCGTTGATGTGTTTCGCATCCGCGGAGCTTTAAGCCGGGCCCCTCCTCTATCTCTCTAATTTTCTAACAATCAGAAATTAATCAACATCCGATGGCCAACAGCTGTCGGACATAGAAAATTGTGAGGCGAAATGAATACCCGATTTTTAATGCTGGGCGTCAGCGTGGCTGCGCTGACCGCGTTACCTGCCTACGCGCAGACAACAACAACTACAGAAAAAGAAATAGTCGTTACAACAACCGGGGAAACCGGCGGTTCAATAACCGTTCCCGATAATAACGAAGCCCAGAAAATTATTAACCAAACTCCCGGCGGCGTTGACATCGTTAAAGGCAGTGAAATCGAGAATAAATATACCGTCAATTATGAAGACACCCTGTCGATGGTGCCTGGTGTCAGTGCAAAAAAACGGTTTGGCGAAGAAGTTCGCGTGAGTATCCGCGGATCAGGGCTATCACGCGGTTATCATATGCGCGGTCTGAAACTGACCTTGGATGGTATCCCGTTTAACCTCGCCGACGGCTCTGCTGATTTTCAGGAGCTTGATACAGAAATCACCCAGCGAATTGAAGTTTATAAAGGCGGCAATGCACTCCAGTACGGTGGTACATCACTGGGAGGCGCTATCAATACGGTCAGTAAAACAGGTCGCACGGATCCTGGCTATCAATTGAATTTAAATTTCGGATCCTATGCCACTTACCGCGCAAATTTACAGGCTGGCTTAGCCAGTGAAAATTATGATGCCTATGCCAGTGTCTCAGGTACGTCCAGCTCTGGCTATCGCTCTCATGAAGACCAGAAAAACCTGAAATTCAATAGTAACTTTGGTATCAAACTCACCGATAATATTGAGACCCGTTTCTACATCGGTGCCAATGAAATTAATCAGGAGCTGGCCAGCAGTATCGACCGGGACGCCGCTTTAAATGATCCAAAGTCCGTCCAAGCATCTGTAAAGACATATGACTATCAACGAGATATTCAATCCTTGAGGCTTGCGAATAAAACCTCTGTGATTTTTGGAGACGATGAACAATTCGATGTCGGGGCCTATCTTAACATCAAGGATCTGTTTCATCCCATTACGCCGTTTGCCGGCGTTATCGATCAGCAAAGTAAAGACATGGGGGTCTTCACTCAATTCAGCGGAAGCGCTGATTTAGCGGGCCACAAAAATCGCTATCGTGTTGGTTTAAACCTTCAATATGGCATAAATGATGCCGATGTGTATGCCAATGTGGGCGGCTATCGCGGCGCGAAAACGGCAGATCGAGATCAAACGGCAAGTGATATTGTCCTTTATGGTGAAAATGCCTTTTACGTCGTCCCAACGGTTGCGGTTGTCACAGGTGTTCAGTTGACATCAGCCCGCCGCAAAATTGAGGATCATTTTGACCCCAGCGAGAGCGACAGCAAAACCTATAACTCAGTGAATCCTAAACTGGGCCTGTTATATGAACCGACAGACGACATTCAGGTATTCGCCAACGTCAGCTACAGCGATGAAGCTCCAACTTTTTCTGAGCTAACGCAATCGGGAACCGTTGGCTTTACGCCCGTGGACTCGCAAAAAGCGTGGACAGCGGAAATTGGAACACGCGGTAAATCCGGCGTTTTCTCGTGGGATGCATCGCTGTATAGAGCGTGGTTGAGAGATGAAATGCTTCAATACACGACAGGCGGCGGTATTCCAGCCAGCACCTTTAATGCGGACAAAACCATTCATCAGGGACTAGAACTGGGGTTCGGCCTTGAAGTTGCCAAAGACCTCCTAACGGATGGCGATAGTCTTGTCTGGCGCAATAGCTATACCTATTCAGATTTCTACTTTGAAGGGGACGATCAGTTCGGGAACAACGACATTCCCGGTATTGCCAAACATTTTTATCAAAGTGAACTTAAATATGATCACAACGGTAAATGGTTTATCGCGCCTAATATCGAGATTTCAGGCAATGCGGATGTTGATTTCGAAAATGACATCCAAACTCCCGGCTATATGCTGTTCAATCTATCCGCAGGATACAATTTCACAGACAATATTTCAGTATATCTGGATGCGCGGAATCTGTTGAACAAACGCTATATCTCAACCTTCAGCACCATCATCGATGGATCAGGAAATACAGCGGTCTATTACCCCGGTGAAGGCAGACGCGCATTTCTTGGCCTACGTGCGAAATTCTAACATTTGAAAGACTGCCCCAATACCAAACATCTAGTGTGTTGGGGCAGGAAATGCTCCCATGATTAAAAAGACAAAACAGCTTTTGAAAACGAGCGTCAATATTCATCGGTATTTGATATGGATTGGCGCAGTCGCTCTATCCCTTTTTGTGTTTTCCGCCTTCATGCATCCACTGATGATATGGACTGGACCACGCGCGACCTCATTCTATCCGCCGCAAACAACAATCAGCAGTGGCGATATCGCAGCCATTCCCGCTATTTTGGCAAAGCATAATATCGAGGCGGCTTCAATTGCCAAAATTGTTCCGGGTGAAAGCGGACCACTCCTACAGATCTCCCAAACAAAAACCGGACCGAAACGTTACTTTGATCCCAAAAGCCGGACGGAGCTGATCGATTTCGATAAAACGCAGGCCATCTGGCTCGCCCGGTTTTACGCTGGACTACAAGAAACCCCGATAACAAATGTCGAGGTGATACAAGAATTTTCAAACGCATATCCTTGGGTAAATCGCCTGCTACCTGTGTTTAAGATTACTTTCGACACCCAAGACAACAGGACCGTTTTTGTCCACACAGAAACAAGCGCGATGGCCAGCATGTCTAATGACTGGAAGTCGTCTTTACAAACAATATTTCAACGCCTGCATACGTGGAACTGGCTTGATGATCAGGAATATCTACGCCTGATCGCCATGATCATATTGCTGGTCTCGATTATCGGAATTGCCCTTACGGGAACGGCACTTGTATTTTTGATGAAAAGACGCAAAATCATCCAAAAATCACGCCGTTTTCATCGATATCTCGCCTATGTCATCTGGCTTCCCCTGCTGGCGATTAGTACAAGTGGCAGCTTTCATTTAATCATGTCTTCCCTTGAAGGAGACGGACCAGACAAAGGGCTGGAAAGCCCACTATCACTCTCGGCCGTTCAGTTCAATCGGGATGCCTCCTGGATTGATGCATACGCTTCAATATCTTTCAACGCCATGAGCCTTGTCGAAGGCCCCAAAAACACGCTCTATTACCGCCTTGGTATTCCTGCAAAAGTCGCCGATGAAGTCGTCACCCTGCGTCAACATTTTGATGGATTACCAATGGAAAAAGGAGCGCTTTATGTCGCGGTTAGTCACGGCAAGGAAAAACCTCTGACAGATAAGGATATGGCAATCCATTACGCCAGAACACTACTTGAAAAACCGGCAGATATTAGCGTACAGGCAAATTTGGTAACACGTTTTGGGCCCGAATATGATTTTCGGAACAAACGCCTACCGGTCTGGAAAATCATATTTGCCGACGCACCTGATGATCTTATCTATATTGATCCTGTGTCCGGTATTCTGGTTGATCGAATGACGACCAGCACACAGTTTGAAAGATATGTCTTTTCCTGGATGCATAAATGGGACTTTATTGTCCCTTGGTCAGGCAGAGTAGGCCGCGACGCCTTGGTTGTGTTTTTCCTCTTCAGCGTAGCAGCCGTCACCGGTTTCGGGATGTATATGCGGCTGAAGCCAGTATTCAAAAAGAAAAAATCATAAAAATATATAGAGATAACAAAACCCTATATCGATTTCCTAAACAAGGTTTCGACCAAAATCCTCGGCCAACTGGCCGGGGATTTTGTTGTTATTGGCCTGGCTCTACCCTGAATTATGGACCGCGATTTTCATTCGGTGATTGCTTTTACAGGACCATAAGATTAGTTTGGCCGCAGATGGTTCTTCGAAAGCCAACGTACTTTTGAAGATGTAAAAGGGAACACGGTAAGGCGTATCCATCAGGAACCGATGCCGTGGCTGCCCTCCGCAACTGTAGACGATTGCCAAACCACCATGCCACTGGTCCAAAAGACTGGGAAGGCGGAACGGCAATAATCGTAAGCCAGGAAACCTGCCATCAAACCGGCAATTGCCATAACCTATTACATTCGCACGGTGGGTGCGAGAAGGAGAAAACATGCATATTGAACCTGGTGTCGTTGATGGCGCAAAAATTGTTTTGAGCTACGCAACTGGTGCTGCTGCGGCGGCAATTACAGCAAATTTTGTGGTTAAAGCCATCAAAGATGGCAGTGGCATTGCCCCTTTGATCATTCGAAGTATCGCAACCACAGCGCTTGTCTTTGGCTTCTTTGAGCTTCTGCCCCATTATCCGGTTGGCGTCTCGGAAGTTCATCTGATCCTTGGATCTACACTTCTCCTTCTCTTCGGTGCCGCTCCCGCAGCGATCGGACTTATTGCAGGCCTCCTGCTTCAGGGTCTTCTGTTTGCACCATTCGATCTGCCGCAATATGGCATGAACATCACAACATTGATCGTACCTTTGCTTGGCATCAATATGCTGGCAAAACGGATTATTGCCCCGCATACGGCCTATGTTGATCTGAAATATTCACAAGCACTTGCACTTTCAACCGCTTATCAGGGCGGAATTGTTGCATGGGTTGCGTTCTGGGCAATCTATGGCCATGGATTTGGCGCCGAAAACCTCACTTCAATCGCAACCTTCGGCGCAAGCTATATGCTCGTTGTTATTCTGGAACCCCTTGTCGATCTCGGTGTTCTCGCGGGTGCTAAAACACTCAAAGGTATTGGTAACAGCCCGCTGTTCCATTCCCGCCTGACAAACGCGGCTTAAAGAACGAACGCCTGACGGTTTTCCGTCAGGCTTTTTCCCGTTTGGTGAAGCCCTCTAATAAGTGGTCAGAAAAACAAAGCTAAAAGCAAGTAAACATATAAAATATTTACGCTTTTCCCTTTTATGCTTTATTTGTCTATCTAAATTTTTATACTTATTTTAGGTGTGTTGCCGATATTGGGTTCAACGCTTGATCACCAGTAAACAGGGTAGCGAACACCTGATCGAAGGTTGTTGAATAGGAGCGCTACTACCAACAATATGGCAACGCCAATTGCTGTTGGAAAAAACAAAAAATTCCAATCAGGTGCCACGGTAAGTGCAATGATTGGATTAGCTCCAGCAGGCGCGTGCCCCGTCCCCGTAACCTGCATTACTGCAACCGCCAATCCCACGGCAAACGCCATTTCCACCCATCCCGTCCCAACATTCTGGGCGATCAAAATTCCAATTGTCATAGCAATCATATGCCCAAAGACAAGATGACGCGGCTGCGCAAGCGGGCTGTCTGGCAACGCAAATAGCAAAAAGCAGGACGCCCCGAAAGGAGCCATCAACGTCGGGGCATTTGTCACTTGCGTCAAATAAGAAAGTGCGCCAATTGCAATCAAGGCACCAAGCCCCGCAACCAAACTGGTTGTCAACGGAAGTCGAACAGGCCGCTGACCGCCCCCTGCCAATTTATGGAAGGCTGACCGTTTACGCATAAATTATTGTCCTTTTAGATTTTATTTAAGATTAAATGTCTCGAGATGGATTTGAGGTTCGGGGGTTCCTAATTTGCGCAAGACAGCATGGACATCGCTGACAAAGCCCTCCGGACCACAAAGAAAGTAATCCGCATCCTCTCCTTGCCAAAGAGTGGCAAGCGTGTCTTCCGTCAATCGCCCTTTACTATTATACGTCTCCCCTAATTGATCTTCAGGAAGGGGATCGCTGTAGGCAATATGGCGCTCAAAATTCGGATTACTGTCAATGAGCACCTCCATTTCATCCACTAAAGCATGCGATTTGCGATTGCGGCTACCATGTATAAATAGCAATGGCCGCGTTGCATGACTGAAGGCAAGATGACGTAATATGCTCATCATCGGGGTTATTCCCGAACCGGCACTGATCAAACAGACCGGTGTGGCTGCGTTATTTACAAAGAAATCCCCGGCGGGCAGGCCCACGCTTAGCAAATCTCCGACTTTGAGATTTTCATGGATATAACCCGACATCACTCCGCCCGGCTCTTTCCTAACAGTAATGCGATGAAGACCATCCTCTGGCGCCGAGGAGATAGAGTAGTCCCGCTTAATGGGGGCAGCCTGCCCTGCCATTTGAATAGCGACAGACAGAGATTGTCCGGCTTTAAAGCGAAAAAGATCCCCACCATCAGCAGGTGTCAATAAGACTGAAACAGTATCGTCACTGCTTTTCTGTATTTCCTCTACTTTAAACGGTCGGCTCGCCGCTACACTTGCATCCCACCGCAAATCCGTCGCGTTTGTGAGGTGATTGATTTCAGAAATCTCCATCTTCAGCAACCGATTTGCACCCGGGAATTTTGCAATTTCATCAGAATCCCAGTCGATAGAAATTGTGCCGGTCACCTGCAAAAGGCTTCCTGTTTCAAAGTCGATGAAAAGCAGACCCGCACGCGGATCCTTGATCAAATTCCCAATGGTGTTGAAAAAGTTGTTTCCGGCGTAATCTGGCAAAATCAACTGATGACGGCCAACCACTTTGGCAAATCCGGGCTCGCCGCCGCGATGGGATGCATCCATGCCGCCGCCAGTTACCGTACTGTGCCCACTTGCTATAAACAGCGTATCTGCAGAATTAATCCATTTCTGATGCATTGCTGAAAGCTCTGTATACCGCTTGGAAACCGGCTCTGCCTCATCCGCTGCGCGGAACCAGCCGCGTTCGTGAATATATTGGGGGCAGTTACCAAAAGATTGTGTAACCGATAACGTGAAACCGGCCTCGTCCTGCTCCGAAACCGTTCCATTCACCCGATTTCGGCGGCGGGTTGCCAACTCGATACCAATAACGCCAAGTTCAGCGCCAGTGGACAAGCACCCTGCCAGCGCATCCCCTTTCACTGGGTGACCGCCAAGGCGCAAGCGTTTATGATCTGGAGACGTGACGAACCCATCCGGACCAGAAATCAACGTAGCCCAGGGCCACCCTGCCTCATCGCGGGCTGAAACAATCAAAAAAGGTTGCGCGGTGAAAAAAGCCTGATGCTGTTCACGCAGATATGGACGAATGAAAGCACTCGCCCAATCTTTTACTGAACTTGCACCAGTCTTTTCCTGAGCCGCTAATTCACCTTCGTGAAAAGGAGAACCTTCCGGGGTCTGAACCTTTTTAGCATTCATAAGACACAACCTTCTTCGATAGTAAATACGGGATGACGATTAAGATCTAAACAACCGCAAAAGGGCTTAAGCAGCGAGGCCTGCTTTGCTGGCTGGCATCGGGATAAAACCCGGCAATCCTTCAATTCGAGATAAAAACTCACGAATGTTGGGGTAATCATCAAGCGAGACGTTGCCTTCGGGTGCATGGGCTACATAACTATAGAGCGCGATATCAGCTATGCTTGGACGCTCCGCAACCAACCATGTTTTACCAGATAGATGGCGTTCCAGTTTATCCAGAACACCATAGGCAATTGCTTGGGTTCTTTTGACATCCAGATCCGCACCAAATACCGTGATCAAACGCGCAGATGCCGGTCCAAAGGCAATTTCACCTGCGGCAAGCGATAGAAATTTCTGAATTTCAGCTTCGATCACAGGATCGGTCGAAATCCAGTCAGGTGCGTATTTCCGGGCCAGATAAACTAGGATCGCGTTGGAGTCGGCAACAACAACCTCCCCATCTTTAATCGCAGGCACCTGTGCAAAAGGGTTGATTGCCAAATACGGGGCTTGTTTGTGCTCTCCCTGTGCCAGATCAACTGGTATCAGTTCATGATTAATGCCTGTTAGACTGGCAAACAATTGAACACGGTGCGAATGCCCTGAAAGGGGGAATGAATATATTTTAATAGCTTGTGACATAATATTTTCCTTTTTTGAAGCGTGCGGGCCTTCACGAAAGGCCAAAGCGTTGAACTAACAAAATGATATATGTCACCTTTCAAACTGATGGATAATATGCTTGATTATTCAAATATTGTGAACAATATGTACACAATATTTGAATTCATACAGAGCTACATCAGACATGGATAAAATCGAAACGATGAAAGCCTTTGTTGCTGTTGCGCAAGAAGGCTCATTTACCAAGGCTGGGATGCGCTTAGGAATATCAACAAAACTGGTCAGCAAGTATGTTCAGCATCTGGAAACGCGTCTTCGAACCCAGCTATTTAATCGAACAACCCGAAGCGTGACAATTACTGATGCGGGAACGGCATATCTGGAAAGATGTCTACCCATCCTCGAACAAGTGGATGAACTGGACGCGGCTGTTTTGGAACAACAGCAAGTTTTAGCTGGTAATATTCGCCTTACCGCGCCCACTGGGTTTGGAAGCACAAAACTGGCCGATGCGCTTACATTGTTTATGAAGCAAAATCCTGACGTCTTCATCGATCTCATCTTATCTGACTATCGGGTTGCTGTGGTGGAGGAAGGATTTGATCTGGCTGTTCGCATCGGGGTACTCGCAGATTCAACTCTTATGGCGCGAAAATTGGCAAATATGCCCATCATTCTGGTCGCCTCTCCAGACTATATTGAGCGAAATGGCGTGCCGAGCGATCCACGAGCCCTCAAAACACATGAATGCCTGCTAAACGATTATCGGGGGGATAGTTCCGTGTGGCGTTTTGATGCCGGCAACCGCGAGGAACTGGCAGTTCGGCTGGACGGGAATTTACGGGCAAATTCGCCTGCTGCACTCGTTCGGCTGGCGCGTGGCGGGCTCGGCATAACCCGCGCCCCACTCTATGCCGTCGAAGACGAATTGGCCGCGGGTAACCTTGTTCAAATACTCAAAGGGTTTGACTTATTACCCCATGGATACGGCGTTCATGCACTCTACCCCCAAAACCGTCATCTTACGGCTCGCGTTCGCGCCCTTATTGATCACCTTGCAAAAGAATTTGCCGGGGCGTCCTGGAGCCAGCAAATCCAATAGAAACCTTCGGCCCACTCATCCGCAACACAAGTCCCAAACACTTGCGCCTCATGGACACATGATACCGTGATTGCGGCCATATTCTCGCAATACGTTTAAAGCCTATTGCTCAATTCTTTCATCCTTTAAGTGCTTGTTTGTACAGGCTTGTAAATCCGCTTTTCATGCTATATCATATTCCGAAAATATACAAAAACTGGGCACCTATAAAGACACAGAAGATCGAAAAACACGCCCTTAACTTAAGTATATTTTTTTATAAAAAGAAAATTGTTGCGCCAAAAAACAAATGAAAACAACGGCTGTAACAGGCAGCCACATGATCGCACATTGGGAGGAAAATCATGACACAAGAAATCAAGAATATTAGTCGCCGCCATGCATTAGCTGGTGGGGCAGCCGTAATAGCAACCCCGGTTTTAATTGGTAAAGCAGCTGCCGCAGAAAAGGTCACTTGGAAAGTTCAATCCCATTGGCCCAAAGCCTCCTCCTCTTTCGGAGATAGTCTTCAATTAATTGCCGATGAGCTGAAGGCAAATACAGAAGGTCAATTTGAACTTCAACTCTTTGGCGCTGGTGAATTTGCCAAAGGCGGCGAAATCTTCAACATCGTCCGTAAAGGTGTTGTTGAAATGGGAACAATTTCCCCCGGCTACATTCAGGGCGAAGCGGTCACCGCTGGCCTTGCCCTTGGCGTTCCTGGCACTTTCCGCGAACCTTGGGAATTCTCTCATTTCCTTAAAAATATGGGTTTTGAAGCCTTATTCAACGAAGATTTGGCCAAATATGGGGTGGTCAGCCGGGCAGAGAAAATCTATCCAACGGAACTTGTTGTCTCCAAACCTGTGAATTCACTTGAGGACTTCTCTACCCTGAAACTTCGCTCTTCTGGCAGTTATCTGAAATTCCTGGAAGCAGCTGGCGCATCTACACAAAATATTGCCGGACCTGAGCTTTATTCAAGTCTCGCCAGTGGTGTGGTTGATGGCGCTCATTGGGGCGCAGCGCAAGGCGCAATGTCCATGAGCCTTTGGGAAGTGGCGAAATTCCATATGAAACCAACTATGGGTCTCGCTATGGATACGCTGATCATGAACCAGAACGCGGTTGATGCTCTGTCACCAGATTTGAGAGCCGAATTCTTTAACCTGCTTGATTTGCGGTTTTGGAAACGAACCACGGAATATCAATACAAAGAAAAACTGGCCCTCTCTAAAGGTCAGGCAGAACAAAACATCAAAATCGCGCAGTTCCCAGATGATGTGCTGAAGAAATTCTCTGAAGCCTCCGGCGCAATTTTGAAAGAGGAAAGTGCAAAAGGCGGTAATGCGACCAAAGCCACTGACATGCTTGTCAGTTTCCTTAAAGGCATGGGTTACGTGTAAGGGCTTTACGTCCTTTCATTTCAACGAACTTAGATCCAAAACTTTTCCGAACTCTTTGGCCATTGCGTCATAAGAGTTCGGGCGGGTTTTCTGACTAAATTTGTTGAAAATCTAGCTATTTGAAGTTGCTGGATAAGCAACGTAACCAATAATAAAAGGAGGGGTTAAATGGGTGCCCTAACCGCATTCGCCCGCGCGGTAACGTCAACAAACGCCTGGATCGGTCGTGTTGCCAGTTACGCCGTACTTATTCTATTCATTCTGTTACTGAGTGACGTTGTGATGCGCTATATCACACAAAGTCCCGTGTCTTGGTCCTCACTCGCCTCCAAAATGGTGTTTGGGGTCTATGCAATAATTGGCGGTGGCTATCTCTTGGCGCGCCGTGATCACGTGAATGTGGATTTGTTCTATGGCAGCTTTTCCCCCAAGAAAAAAGCGGTCACCGATATTGCCACCTCTATCCTATTTTTCCTGTTCCTGTCCGTACTTCTGACGGAAAGTTATTCGATGGCCTATGACAGTATTTCCCGGCTGGAAGTCAGCTATGAAACCACCTGGCGCCCTCCCCTTTGGCCGTCCAAAACAATGATCTTTGTCTCAGCAACCCTGTTGTTACTGCAGGGGATTGTGAAATTAATTGCCGATATCATGATCCTGATGGACATAGAGGTGGACGAAAGCGCTTTCGGGCCCTTGCAAGACGATGACACAAGCGAAAAGGAAACCGTATAATGTATGATTTCCTAAGTATTGAGGTTCTAACCCTTCTCTTCTTTGGTCTTTTGTTTGTGTTTATTATGCTGGGTGTTCCACTGGCTTTTGTGCTGGGTGGCCTCTCCATCGTATTTTTATATTTCGAACAAGGCCCTATCGCCTTTTACCTAATCGCGTCGAAAATGTGGGATCTGATGGAAACATCATCTCTCATTGCTATCCCGCTTTATGTCTTTATGGCGCTCCTGCTCGAACGAAGTGGTGTTGCCCATGATCTATATCGCATGATGCATTTATGGTGGGGCGGCGTGCGCGGCGGCCTTGCGATCGGTACCGTTGGTATCTGTACGATCTTTGCTGCCATGTCAGGCATTTCCGGCGCAGCCGTTGTGACCATGGGAACAATTGCCCTACCACAAATGCTAAACCGCGGATATGACAAGCGGCTGGCACTGGGGGCAATTAACGCAGGCGGTGGCTGGGGCATTTTGATCCCGCCTTCCATCCTGATGGTTCTCTACGCCCTGATCACCGAAGTATCAGTGGGTAAACTATTCGCCGCCGGTGTTTTTCCGGGCCTTTTATTATTTGCCTTAGTATCACTATACATCGGTATCCGCTGCTGGCTCCAACCGCGAATGGGCCCGTCCCTACCTCCCGAAGAGCGGGCAAGCTGGGCGGAGAAACTCAATGCGCTGAAATCAATTTTCCTGCCAATATTTATTATCTTTATTGTGCTTGGTGCTATCTTCGGAGGCTTTGCAACGGTAACCGAAGCCGCTGCTGTTGGCGTCTTCGGCGCATTGGTTGCCAGTGCTGTTAATCGCAAATTATCGTGGAAAATTATTTCCGAGGCCTCCCTTCGGACCTTTCGCCTGACAACGATCATTACCTGGATCGTATTTGCGGCCCATGCCTATTCCATGGCCTATACCGCCATGGGAGCAGAAGAATTCATCACCCATCTGACCGCACAAATTCCGGGCGGAAAATGGGGGGCGCTGGCCTTTATGATGTTTGTCCTGCTGTTACTTGGGATGGTTCTGGATCCAGTTGGCATTATGCTAATCACCCTACCGGTATTCCTGCCACTTGTGGCAGCACATGGATTTGATCCAGTTTGGTTTGGCATTTTGTTTGTGATCATGATGGAGATTGGGTATATGACCCCGCCCTTTGGGTTCAACCTGTTTTACCTGCGCTCCGTCGCGCCACCCGAGGTGACCATGAAGGATATTTATTGGTCCGTTGGTCCCTATACTTTGGTGGAATTATCGGGATTGCTGATCATCGTCATCTTCCCGCCAATTGCCCTGTGGTTACCCAATTATTTGTTCCAGTGAGCCTTAGCCGTGTTTGACACGTCTAAACCTCACAGTTGGTAGCTTACACTTACTCTCCAAGCCCTTGGCAGACTCAATCAGAGCCCTGCCAAGGGCGCTGGAGCAATTCAGTAAAACAATATTATTTCCAGTCGTTTATAAAAGTTTTTTAAATCAATCTTACCCGCTTATTTTCATTTAAGTTCAAAGGTTGATTTGCAGTTTATCTTTTTCAGAGTCTCTGAACAGACATAGATCTGTCACAAAAAATTAAAAATGTAACCGTTTACATTTGCGAAATACAGCCGTAAAATCTGTCGCAACAAGAAAGAGAAACTTAAACCTAGGGAGGAGATATGAGCTCGACTATTCGAGATGTTGCTGATCGCGCAAATGTGTCTGTTGCCACGGTTTCACGTTTCGTAAATGGGGCATCAAACCTGCGCCCCCAAACAGCAGAAAAAGTTCGTTTAGCGATTGAGGAACTGGGATTTCGTCCAAATGCCGTTGGCCGCAGTCTATCAACCGCCTCAACGCGGACACTCGGCGTTGTCATACCTTCTATCTCTAATCCGGTTTTTGCGGATGCTGTTGCGGGTATAACGGATGTCACCCGGGATGAAGGCTATACCCTCATGCTCGCCTCAACGAACTATGCTCCCGGCGAAGAAGCTCTTGTCGTCGGTAAACTTCTGGAAAACCGGGTTGATGGTGTTGTTCTAACTGTTGCGGATCCCGCAACGAGCCCTGCCCTATCTCTTCTGAGAAATTCAAATGTGCCCTTTGTCCTGATCTACAATCAACCATTTGAAGATTGTCCAACGGTTACAGTAAATAATGTCGAAGCTGGTAAAGAAGTCGCGGAAGAATTCATTCGTTTGGGACATACACGGCTGGGCATGATTTCAGGAAACTTTAATGCCTCGGACCGCGCATTGGCCCGGCGGAACGGCTTTGTCTTTGGCGCCCGCAGCAAAGGGCTTGCAGATCCGGTCATAGCAGAAGTCGACCATGAAGGCCGCGCGCTTGTCGATAATCTGGATCGTATCTATAGCGATCTTGAAACCGCACCGACAGCCCTGTTTTGTTCTAACGATTTACTGGCCATTTCCGTCATTGGATACT
Source organism: Sneathiella sp. (assembly GCA_034669685.1). Taxonomy (GTDB): domain Bacteria; phylum Pseudomonadota; class Alphaproteobacteria; order Sneathiellales; family Sneathiellaceae; genus Sneathiella. Next base: position 163,615 of record JAXMOU010000001.1, on the reverse strand, counting down.
TGCGCCAGCACGGCTTTGAAGTGCCCCAAGACATATCAGTTATTGGCTTTGACGGAATATCTGTCGGAAGCCACCTTTATCCTACCCTAGCGACAATCGTTCAACCATCGCAGGAAATGGGATCAGCCGCCGCCCGCTATTTGCTGGCCCGGTTGATGGGAAAAGAACCGTCCTCAAAACGACTTCATCCCCATACCTTTCGAAACGGAGATTCGGCGGGACCAGCCGGCAAGCTTACCCCCGCCGCCTCTCCAAAACTTACCCAACCTAATCGCAGGAGACCTACAACATGATCAGGAAAGTTCTGAAAACGACTTTTTTAAGCGCTGCACTTATGGTTAGCGCAGCTGCCACTCAAGTTCAAGCAGCAGATGCAATCTGCTACAATTGCCCCCCGCAGTGGGCTGATTGGGCTTCGCAACTTGAATTAATCAAGGAAAAATTGGGATATGATATCCCTCATGACAACAAAAATTCTGGTCAGACTCTGTCCCAGTTGCTCGCCGAGAAAGCCAGCCCAGTCGCAGATGTCGCCTACTACGGCGTATCGTTCGGCATTCAGGCCGGTGAAAAAGATGTCGTGGAGCCTTATAAACCAGCCAATTTTGATGAAATTCCAGAGGGTTTGAAAGATCCAGATGGGAAATGGTTCACAATCCATTCTGGCACAATTGGCTTCTTTGTAAATGTCGACGCCCTGGAAGGCGCACCCGTACCAACATCTTGGGCCGATCTGTTGAAGCCTGAATATAACGGTATGGTCGGATATCTCGACCCTTCATCCGCATTTGTCGGTTATGCAGGCGCAGTTGCCGTAAACCGGGCAATGGGCGGCTCACTCGATGATTTCACACCGGGTATTGAATACTTCAAGAAACTGGCTGAAAACGATCCAATCGTTCCAAAGCAAACCTCTTACGCCCGTGTTCTTTCAGGTGAAATCCCGATCCTTCTGGATTATGACTTCAATGCTTACCGCGCGCTTTACAAAGACAAAGCCAACGTGAAATTTGTAATTCCTGCTGAGGGAACTGTTGTCGTTCCTTACGTTATGAGCTTGGTGAAAAACGGTCCAAACCCTGAAAAAGGCAAAAAAATCCTTGATTTCATCATGTCTGATGATGGTCAGAAAGTATGGGCCAATGCTTACCTCCGTCCAGTTCGCGCCTCTGCTCTTTCAAAAGAAGCAGCCGCGAAATTCCTGCCAGACAGCGAATATGCTCGCTCTAAGCCAGTTGATTATTCCAAAATGGCTGCCGTTCAAAATAACTTTAAACAGCGTTACTTGAACGAAGTCCGCTAATCATTCTCCAAAGGGGGTAAAGGGTTTTCTGAAACCTTTTGCCCCCAACTTTTATAAAAGCTCGCTATGAATAAAAAAACTGTTTCCAACCTGATCATTCTATCGATCCCAGCGGCCGTTATTCTACTGGCCTTTTTTCTCATTCCGATCGTGCAACTGATCATCGTCGGTGCCTCAGGAGAGGAAGGAATTGCTGCATACGCGTCCATCTTTACAAAGCCCCGGCATTTGGAAAGCATGATCGCAACCGTGCTGCTTTCTGCCTTTGTAACGCTGGTTGCCATCGCCATTTCGACAGTTGTCGGCCTGTTCCTTGTCCGCAATCGCTTTTGGGGACGTGAAACCCTCATCTCGCTATTGACGTTCCCCCTCGCCTTTCCAGGCGTGGTGATCGGCTTTCTCATCATTCTTCTGGCTGGACGGCAAGGTCTTATTGGTGCCGTCACGAAAAGCCTGACAGGTGATAAAGTCGTTTTTGCCTATTCCATTGCCGGCCTGTTTCTGGGCTATCTGTATTTCTCCATTCCGCGGGTGATGCTAACCATTATGGCAACCGCAGAAAAACTGGACCTGTCACTGGAAGAAGCGGCCCGCTCCCTTGGCGCTTCCCAATGGCGCGTTATCCGCGACATTCTTCTGCCCGCTCTGCGTCCTGGTCTCATCGCATCCGGAGCTATTTGTTTTGCAACGTCCATGGGGGCCTTTGGAACCGCCTTTACGCTGGCAACAAATATCGATGTTTTGCCGATGACGATTTACACAGAGTTTACGCTCAACGCCAATTTCGCCGGCGCGGCCAGCCTATCCATCGTGCTGGGCCTGATCACCTGGGTGGCACTTTTCATTGCGCGGAGCCTGTCAGGTTCCACTGTCGCGGCATCAGGTTAAAGGGAGAGAATTATGAAACGCAAATGGATGTTCAATCTACAACTCGCCTTTACCCTTTTGATCTGCGCCTTTTTGATCATTCCGGTGATCCTGTCAGCCTTGGCAGGGGTGACCGTAAATTTCTTTAAAGGTCTAGAAAGCGGTTTAACCTTCCGCTGGATTATTGAGGTCTGGGGGCTTTACGCTGATACAATTTTCCTATCCTTTTTTATTGCCATTACCTGCCTGATTGTAACGCTGATCATTGGTATTCCGATGGCGTATGTATTGGCACGTCTTGGCGGTAGACCCGCGCGAATGATCGAAGAGTTCATTACTCTGCCGGTTGCCATTCCGGGCCTTGCCATCGCGCTTGCCCTGATCATGACCTATGGCGGATTTCGCGATTTCCGGGCAAGCTGGCTGTTCATTCTGGTTGGGCACGTCCTTTACACCCTGCCATTTATGGTCCGCTCGATCCTTGCCGTTCTCTCCAGTATTAACTTCACCGAACTGGAAGAAGGCGCTGCAAGCCTTGGTGCCTCATTCCGCCAACGCCTTTTCCAGATTATCATTCCCAACGCCAAACCCGGTATTCTTGCCGGTTCGCTAATGGTGGTGACCCTTTCAATTGGGGAATTTAATCTGACCTGGATGCTCCATACCCCACTAACTAAAACCTTACCTGTGGGACTTGCTGACAGCTATGCCTCAATGCGGCTGGAGGTAGCCAGCGCCTATACGCTGGTCTTCTTCGTAATGATCGTGCCGCTGCTCATCGCCATGCAAATGGCCTCAGGCAGCAAACCCAAAAAAAAGAAGCAACTGCAAAAACCAAAACAGACTCTTGCAAGCAGGACGACTAAATAATCATGACTGACACACCTAAAACCACCTCTGTGAGCATTTCCGGTTGCGCGAAAACTTTTGCCGACGGAACCCAAGCCCTAACGCCAATTAACCTTGAGATTGAAGGCGGAGAGACTGTTGTCCTGCTTGGCCCATCAGGTTGCGGCAAAACGACCCTTCTCCGCATTATCGCAGGGCTTGAAGCCCCTGATAAAGGCGGAAAAATCCTTTTCAACGGCGAAGACGTCACGGATAAAACGATTGAACACCGCAATGTGGGTATGGTTTTCCAATCCTACGCGCTGTTTCCAAATATGTCCGTTGCCGAAAATGTTGGCTATGGACTGAAAGTGCGAAAAGATCCCAAAGATGTGATTGATCAACGGGTTAAGGAAATGCTCGAAATGATGCAGATCACTGACCTTGCGGATCGCCGTATTGATCAACTCTCTGGCGGTCAGCGACAACGGGTTGCTCTGGCACGGGCTATCGCAGTTCGCCCGCGGATCCTGCTATTGGACGAACCGTTGACTGCATTGGATGCTTTGCTTAGAGATCGCTTGCGGATGGAAATTGATGGTCTGCTGCGCAGGCTCAATATTACGGCGATTTACGTCACCCATGACCAAGCTGAAGCAATGGCGCTTGGGGATCGAATTGTCGTCATGAGTAAGGGACAGATTGAACAAATCGGCTCCCCGCGCGACATTTACTACCGGCCGGTTTCAAACTTCGTGGCTGATTTCATTGGCACGATCAATAGCCTGCCGGGAAGTAACAAACTATGCCGCCCGGAAAATGTTCGACTTGTTGAACCTGCTGAAGCGACCCATGTTGGAACTCTGGCGGGATCCTTCTTCCTTGGAGATCGGACACGCCTGATTTTGGAGGGGATTACCGAAGGCGAATTCATCGTTGAAACGGCACTTCGCGAGGATCTGGTCATCGGCAGTGATATCCATATCCGTATTGACGAGGCTGATCTGATCGCCCCTCAAGAACTAGCCTAAGGAGCGCCAATAGATGATCCTTGCACAAATCACCGATCCGCACATCAAGGCTGGCGGAAAACTGGCTTATGGCAAAGTGGATACGGTGGCCTATTTAAAGGCTGCGATTGACCATATCAACAAAATCAGCCCGGCTGTGGATGCGGTTCTGGTAACCGGTGACTTGACGGATATGGGACGCCCAGCCGAATTTGAAACGCTGCGGCCGCTCCTTGATGAAATTGAGATGCCTTGGTACCCGGTACCGGGCAATCATGATGCGCGGGATAATTTCAAGGCCGCATTTGCGGACTTGCCCTCGATCCAAAGCTGCGGCAACTTTATGCAGTATGTGGTTGAAAATTTTCCCATCCGTCTAATCGGTCTGGATACTGTCACGAACGAAAAGCCTTATGGCTTTCTCTGCCGTGAAAGACTGGACTGGCTGGAACAAACATTGTCGGAAAACCCGGACAAGCCAACCCTTCTGTTTATGCATCACCCGCCGTTCAAGGTTGGGATTACGCATATGGATGTTCAAAACCTGACCAATGCAGATGATCTGTTCGCCTTGCTCAAAAATCATCCTCAAGTCAAACATATCGCCTGTGGTCACGTGCACCGGGCAATTGAAACGACGATAAATGGGATTGGGGTTAGTATTGCCCCCAATACTGCCCATGCGGTCACGTTAGATCTGGATCCTAAAGGCCCATCCTCCTGGACGTTAGATCCAGTTGGCGTTCGTCTTTTCTACATTGATGAAGCCTGTAACATCGCCAGTCATATTAGCTACGTAGGTCAGTTCGATGGCCCTCACCCCTTCTTCCATGCAGATGGGCGATTGGTCGATTAACCTGCCATTACAGTATCTGACGGCTCATGTGCGTCGTCAGATACTGTTCCGCAGGAAGCATCCGGAAGTTACCCATACAATGTTGTATTTATCGTAATGATTAACTTGCGATTTGCCCTTTTCCAGACGATTACTCCCAGCCAGGAACACCTGTCATATCAGGTAAATCATGGGCAATTCCTTTGTGGCAATCGATACAGGTTTTCTCACCCGTAAACAGAAACGTTTGATGGGCCTTTCCAGCGCGCGTACTTTGAGCCGTTATGTCCATACTTTCCTCACTATGGCAGTTCCGACATTCCAATGAGTCATTTGCTTTCAACCTATCCCATTCATGACCGGCAAGTGTTCTGCGATAATCCAGAAATTTCTCGCGCGTATTAATGGTTCCGAAAATCTTGCCGTAGACTTCTTTAGACGCCTGCATCTTTCGGGCAATTTTATCCGTCCAGTTATGCGGCACATGGCAATCAGGGCATGTTGCGCGGACACCGGATCTGTTGGAATAATGAATTGTGGATTTCAGTTCTGCAAAAACGTTTTCCCGCATTTCATGGCAACTAATGCAAAATTCTTCGGTGTTTGTCAGTTCCAGCGCTGTATTAAAGCCACCCCAGAAAACAACCCCGGCCACAAAACCGCCAAGCGTTAAAAACCCAATTGATAAATATTTGGCGGGACGTGTTGCCCCCCGCCAAATTGCTGTCAGAAGTGACCAGCCTTTTTTGATTGGATTAGTCATTCCCCTTAGCCTCACGTTTGATTAGATCTTCCACATCCTCAAATGTGTTTTCAACAAGTGGCTTCACATCCAATTGGGGAACATGACATTGATTACAGAAATAGCGACGCGGTGAAATTGTCGCGAGCACCTGAAAATCACGATCCATAAAATGGGTCACACTCACCATCGGAGCCTGACTATCTCCTGTACGTGTTCGGCTATGGCAGGACAGGCATTTGTTAGCGTTTCTCGTCACCTCATAATCCCGGATATCATGCGGGATGGTTGGGGGTTGTTCAGGATAGTTGCGAACTCGGCGCAGATCCTTGTTTTCAGTTTTCCCAATTGCCGGAGCATCAGGCGTCTCCTGGATTTCTTTCCCGCCGCGCAATGTTGCGATCCCGTCAGCCACAGCCGCCCCTGCCAAAGCGACAAGCACAAGAGAGGCTGCTACGCTCAAATATTTCAATTTCATTTTTATGCCCTCCCTGTTGCGACAATTTTAACTGCGCATTTCTTATAATCGGTTTGTTTGGAAATTGGGTCTGTCGCATCCAGTGTCACTTTATTGATGAGCTGACTTGCATCGAACCAAGGTACAAAGACCAATCCCACAGGAGGCTTGTTCCGCCCTCGCGTTTCAATTCTGCTGACGATTTCACCGCGCCTTGAAACAACTTTGACCTCCTGTCCCCGCCGCAACCCTCTAGAGCGGGCATCTTCGGGATGCATAAAGACAACCGCATCGGGAAATGCTTTATACAATTCGGGAACACGCTGGGTCATTGATCCGGAATGCCAGTGCTCAAGCACCCGCCCCGTACTCAGCCACATATCATATTCTTCATCTGGAGATTCCGCTGCGGGTTCATAGGGCAGCGCAAAGATCAGTGCCCTTCCATCTGGCTTACCGTAAAATTCGACTTCACGGCCTGCAGTAACGTAGGGATCATACCCTTCACGGTATCGCCAACGGGTCTCTTTGCCATCGACAACAGGCCATCTTAGCCCCCTCGCCTTGTGGTACATTTCAAAGGGAGCCAGATCATGTCCATGCCCTCTTCCAAAAGCGGCATACTCTTCGAACAAGCCTTTTTGGATATAAAAACCAAATGCCTGAGACTCTGCATTTGAATACTCTTTACTCGTCTCTTCCAACGGAAAGCGGTCAACAGATCCGTTTGCGAACAAAACCTGATACAGCGTTTTGCCTTTATAGTCAGGATTTGCATCCAGGATTTCTTTTGGCCAGATATCATCCGTTGTCAGGCGTTTGGAAAATTCAACGATTTGCCACAGGTCAGACTTCGCCCCTTCGGGTGCATCAACCAGTTGATGCCAGAACTGCGTACGTCGTTCGGCATTTCCATACGCCCCTTCTTTTTCAACCCACATGGCAGTTGGCAAAATCAGATCGGCGGCCTGCGCCGTAACCGTTGGATAAGGATCAGAGACAACGACAAATGCTTCTGGATTTCGGTAACCAGGGAAACCCTCTTCATTTAGATTAGCTGCGGCCTGCATGTTGTTGTTGCACATTACCCAGTAAGCGTTGATTTTACCGTCTTTGAGCATCCGGTTTTGCAAAGCTGCATGGTAACCGGGTTTGGGTGGGATAATCCCTGATGGAATTTTCCAGATCTTTTCCGCTGTGGCCCGGTGTTCAGGGTTCGTCACCACCAAATCCGCTGGCAAGCGATGCGAAAATGTTCCCACTTCGCGCGCCGTGCCACAAGCCGATGGCTGGCCAGTCAGGGAAAACGGGGAATTGCCTGGTTCCGCAATTTTACCGGTCAGCAAATGAATATTGTAAATTAAGTTATTCGCCCAAACACCCCGTGTATGTTGATTGAAACCCATGGTCCAAAAAGACACCACTTTGCGGTTGGGGTCCGCATATAGTTCTGCTAATTCAATCAGCTTGCTTTCGGGGACACCCGAAATCTCAGACGCTTTTTCGACGGTATATTCAGCTACAAATGCTTTGAATTCTTCAAAGTCAATTTTCGTTGACCCCCCAACTTTATCTGAATTTTTAGCCTTTTGTTCCAACGGATGCTCAGGGCGCAGCCCATATCCGATATCCGCGTTTCCTTTACGGAAGTTAACATGTTTACCAACGAAATCTTTATTCACTTTGTCATTTTGAATAATGTAATTGGCAATAAAGTTCAAAATTGCCAGATCAGACTGCGGATGAAAAACAATTGGTATATCAGCAAGATCAAAGCAGCGATGTTCAAAGGTTGAAAGCACCGCAACTTTTGTATTTGGCGCGGACAACCGACGATCCGTTAAGCGCGTCCACAGGATAGGATGCATTTCCGCCATATTGGATCCCCACAGGACGAACGTGTCCGTGGCTTCAATATCATCATAACAACCCATCGGCTCATCCATACCAAAGGTTCGCATAAAACCACCCACAGCAGATGCCATACAATGGCGGGCATTGGGATCGATGTTATTGCTCCCAAGCCCCGCTTTCATCAGCTTGGACGCAGCGTAGCCTTCCCATACTGTCCACTGCCCCGACCCAAACATTCCAACAGTGGTTGGGCCATTCTTTTTTACAGCCTCGCGAAATTTATCCGCCATTGTGTCCAACGCGACGTCCCAACTAACGGGCGTAAACTCACCTTCTTTAGCGTACTTTCCGTTTATCATCCGCATCAATGGCGTAGTCAATCGATCCTTGCCATACATAATTTTGGATAGGAAATAACCTTTAACGCAATTCAGGCCCCGGTTTACTTCAGCATGGATATCCCCATGTGTTGCGACCACTTTATTATTCTTGGTCGCTACCATTACACTGCAGCCCGTCCCGCAAAAACGGCATGCGGCTTTTGACCATTTCAACTCTGTCGCTTCACGTTCCGTCACAACATTGGCCGCTTCCGCCATTTTGATACCAGCGACACTGGCGGCAAGGGTTGCTGCATTTGCTTTAATGTAGTCTCGTCTTGAAAACTTCATAGCCCAGTTTCCTCATCATTCTTTATAATAATTACTTATGTTTATTCAGCATGCTGATAGACAGGCAGTAGAGACAGCACGCCCTTCATGCCTCTCATCTTTTCGGCCGCATCCAATAACTCCGGCTCGCTTGGCGCATCAATAACCACCACAAGCTTTCCGTTTTCGTCTGTAGCGGGCACTTCAACAAATGGTGTTGTCAGAAAGGCCTCCCGGGCCGCAGGCAGATGCTCTGGTCTGATATGCGCGACAAAGCTCGCAATGAACAATCTCTCTTGCATCGGTTATGCCCCCACTTTCATGATTTTTGGATGGTTGGTTTCTGCGTTTTGAATTTGAATGGTAATCGCTGCTGTTGGGCAGGAAGACACGCAAGCCCCGCACCCTGTGCAACTATCCACATCCAGCTTTGGAAGCGCCGTTGCCCCCATAATGGGCGGAAAAGAAATCACCCTTTCCAGACATTGATCCCGGCAAACCTGGCAAACAATTCCTTCAAAAGCCAGGCAGGTCTTTGCAATGGTAATCTGGGCCTGCCAAGGGGGGATGTCTTTGCGGCTCTCCTGCGACAAAAACACATCTTCGCGGCAAACATCTGCGCATTCGCCGCAGAAAATACATTCCCCTTGCTGGAAATCCACGGTTGCGCGATTGTTTTCACTGATCCTAATAATGCTCTCCGGGCAGGTTGCTACGCAGTCACCGCACCCCGTGCAATTTTCAAGAATTGAACGATCAAAAGACCAAGGGAGAATTTCAGGTTTGCACTTGGCCGCAGGCATTGATTTTTTTCGGAATCCTTGAAATAACTCCCGCCGCGACATTTGGGTTTTAGGTTCTGGTTTCATAACGTCAACCTGTTGGTGGCCCTGTCAAAATCTGGGTCATCCATATGGCGAACCCATAACCAGCGACGAGAATAAATGTCAAAACAGGTATCAGAATTGCTGAGAGAAAAAGGAAAAGTAAAACTTCCTGTTTCCGGCCTTTACCACGCTCTTCAGATTGAATGTTAGACACTGGCTTCCCCCTTTTGTTGATCTCTTGCTAAGTCAAAAAACTAATGTAATTTAATCGAAAACAACCGCGCTCAAATTATTTCACTTTTATAAATTAGATTTTCATAATATTAAGTCAACTAATGCGAACCTGACGTGCATTTTTTGCAAAAAGTGGGAAATAAATAATGGCAAAACCCAAAAACGCCCCTGCCCAGGCAACACCTGAAATGAGCATAAGTACCTCACTCAGGTCCGGGTGAAGTGTCGCAATTATTCTAAGACTTGCAGCAATTCCGATAGCGGCAAAAATCACTTTATCACCAAAATCCGCAGTCAAAGGCTGCGCTGTATGACCTTTCGTTGCGCGTAACATCACAGACAATGTCATGCCACCAATCGCACCAACACCAAGTGCATGGTAGCCGCTAATTTGCGGCAAAAAATCTGGAAAAAGAATTGCGGTACCAAAAAGCAAATACCCAACCACAAGGAACAAATAGCTGACGTGCAGTACCAGAACCAGAATTTCTGAAAAAGTGCGATCTCCTGCCCAGCGGGCCAACTGCCCAATCAGCAAAAATGCAGCCGCATAAAAGAATATCCCCGTCCATGTTCCATCCGGACTAATACACCAGATCACCAGTGTAATAATGGCAACGGCCAGATTTATCTTTTCATATGTCCCAAACGGATTTGGCAGTCGCCCTGGATTATGTTTTACCAGCCAGTTTCGGGTAAAACTGGGAATAATTCGGCCGCCAATCAAAAGAATAAAGGCAACAACGGATGTCATAGCAATCCGGCGGCTCACATCGCTGACGCCTTCAGAGTAAACTTCAAGATGAAAAGCGAAATTCGCCGCTAAAAGCACCGTTAAGGGTATCAATACCTTTAAATTTCGCCAGTTCCGCCCTGAAAAAATTTCAATTGCGATTACAACCCACACACACATCAAAAAAGCTGCATCAATCATCATCACCGCAAGCCATCCCAAATGCGCAGAGAAAGCCATTGCAATCCGGCCTGCTATCCACACGGCAACAAGCCAAAGCAAGGGTATCCCCTGTATGGGCATACGGCCTGTCCAATTGGGAACAGCCGTAAACAGAAATCCTGTAATAACGGCAGCAACAAACCCGAAAAACAGTTCATGAATATGCCAGTCCACTGGTGCAAAAGCGCTATCAAGCGACAGAAACCCGTAAAACTGAGGTATCCACAACACGATCGATATGGCCGCATAGAGTGACGCCAGCAAAAAAAAGGGCCGAAAGCCGTAACTTAACAACGGTGGTCCTGAATATTCATTAAGGCGAGGGATGGCCACAAGCATGTCACTTTCAATTAAAACGTCTTCTCATGAGCGCATTGAAGGCAAAATCTAGAAAGCCCAGCCCCAAAGGGATTGATACGCATTTTCTATTCTTTTGCTTCGTTTCACTTTAAGATAAGCAAGTGCTATCATTTGCTGAATTTGCGAACGTTGCGTTTGCTCAAATAAAAACAAGGTTTCTAATTGTGTTAGACGTTGCGCTTATTTCTCATCTCACTAATTTTTCTGATTTTTCGCGTCGGGAACTGTCTGAGTTCATCGCGCAAAGCCGGGCGATCAGAATGCCACAAAACAAAGCTTTTTTCTCGGAAGGTGAAGAGGCGCACTCCTTCTTCCTCCTGCTGGACGGACATATCAGAGTGGTCCGGACAACCCCCTCAGGCGAACAGGTGATCATTCGTTATATTTCCAATAACGATATTTTCGGTATTGCGAAAGCGGTTGGGCAGGTTAAATATCCCGCGACGGCGGTTGCAGCAGTCGATTGCGTTGCTCTGGCATGGCCAACCCGAATGTGGGAAGACACGATCCAGCGTTATCCGTCGTTTGTAAAAAGCGTCAACAAAGCGGTTGGCGACCGACTTCTTGATATTCAGGACCGCGTTATCGAATTGGCAACAGAACAGGTTGAACAGCGTGTCGCCTTGGCCTTAATCAAACTGATGACCCAAACCGGAAAAGAAGTGGACGATGGCATTCTAATCGACATGCCGCTTTCCCGGCAGGATATATCTGAAATGACAGGCACCACACTTCACACTGTATCCAGGCTTCTTAGTGCTTGGGAACAGGAAGGATTTGTTAAAAGCAGCCGCAAAAAAGTCGTCATAACGAACAGTCAGAAGCTAAACGCGCTTTGCCGAAAAATTTGACAACAGCTGCGGATTACTTACCCCGCGCAGTATGTAATTTTTTGTAGCTTTCAATCAGTTTCTGGTGTTTATCCAAACCTTCAAGCTTCATGCTTGTCTTGGTTAGTCCAGAAAAGCGAATGTCCCCATTCACGGAATCCACGACGCTTGTCATGACGGCAGAGCCAAACATTCGCGTGAGGTTCGGCAAATAATCGTCAATATCCAATTCATCATCCATTGCGATTTCGAGCACCGCGCTCAAAGCCCGGTAAAACAATATCCGTTCCACAGTATTGTCATTAAAGTTCAGGAAATCGATGATGATTTCATTCGCCTCTTCATATCGTTGCAAGGCGACATAGATCAGTATTTTCAGTTCGCCAATATCCAAACGACCCCAAACCGTATTTTCATCAAATACGATGCCGATCAAGTCGGAAATAAGCGTATAATGATCCAGTTGCACCTCATCAAAGCGGTCCAGTAAATCCTCCAGTTCAGCGTCACTTAAAGAGTGAATATTTAGGATATCCTCCCGAAATAGCAGCGCTTTATTGGTATTATCCCAAATCAGGTCATCAGCTGGATAGATCTCGGAATAGCCGGGCACCAGTATGCGGCAGGCCGCGGAACCAAAATCTTCATAGGTGGCGACATAAACCTCTTTCCCAAGGTCAGCGAGGATTGCCATCAAATTTTCATTTTCGGCTTCGGTTGTGCCGCTGAAATCCCAATCACAGAATTCATAGTCCGCTTTCGCGCTAAAGAATTTCCACGAGACAAGACCGGTTGAATCAATGAAATGTTCCACAAAGTTGTTCGGCTCACTCACCGCGTGGCTATTAAACGTTGGCGGCGGCACATCATTGAGCCCTTCGAAGCTACGCCCCTGCAACAGCTCGGTAAGAGAACGCTCCAATGCCACTTCAAAACTGGGATGCGCACCGAAAGAGGCGAAAACACCGCCGGTTTTGGGGTTCATCAGGGTAACACTCATCACAGGGAATTTGCCGCCCAATGAGGCATCCTTGATCAGAACCGGGAAGCCCTTATTTTCAAGCTCCTCGACCCCCGCCAAAATAGAGGGATATCTTGCCAGAACTTCTTTAGGCACATCAGGCAAAACAATCTCTTGTTCAATAATTTGCCGTTTAATCGCCCGTTCAAATATCTCAGAGAGGCATTGCACCTTTGCCTCGTTCAAATTATTGCCCGCGCTCATGCCATTGCTGACAAACAGATTTTCGATCAGGTTTGACGGGAAATAGACCGTTTCCTGATCAGAGCTGCGTGTAAAAGGCAAGGCACAGATACCACGAGCGACCAGCCCCGAATTTGTATCAATTAAATGAGAGGCCTTGAGCTCATTGTTCGGGTTATAAAGTGCCAGACATCTGTCATCGAGCAATCCCGCTGGCAGGGCATCATCAGGGCCGGGTTTAAACCATTTTTCATTGGGGTAATGAACAAATTCACTATTTGCGATTTCTTCACCGAAATAATAGTCGTTATAGAAGAAATTACAGCTCATCCGTTCGATATATTCGCCCAAAGCTGAACAAAGAGCGCTTTCCCGTGTTGATCCCTTGCCATTGGTAAAACACATGGGGGAGGCTGCTTCGCGGATGTTCAGCGACCAGATATTTGGTACGATATTCCGCCAGGAGGCAATTTCAATTTTAATCCCAATATCAGACAGGATCGACGTCATATTCGCAATTGTCTGCTCCAAAGGAAGGTCTTTACCAACAATCATTGTTGATCCCTCCCCTGCGTAGTCTTGTAGCAACGGCGTGTCATTCAGATCGTCCACGGGATCAATGATGAATTCAGGACCCTGCTGGATGACTTTTTTCACGGTGCAGCGATCCGCCGATCTCAAGATACCCAACCGATCCTTTTCAGAAATATTATCGGGTAATTCGACCTGGATTTGGAAAGTTTGATTATACCTGTTTTCCGGATCGATGATGTTGTTCTGCGACACCCGAATATCATCCGTGGGAATATCACGCGACAGACAATACACCTTGATAAAGTAAGCCGCACAAAGGGCAGAGGAGGCCAGAAAATAGTCAAACGGACTTGGCGCGGTTCCATCGCCTTTATAGCGGACAGGTTGATCAGTAATGACCGTAAAATCATCAAACTTGGCTTCAAGCCGAAGATTGTCCAAAAAATTTACCGTGATTTCCATTTGGCTATTCTTTCCAGAAAATGCGCCTTCATTGAGAAGGAGGCATTTACACCTGTTATTCTGCTGCTTCCCCATCTTCACATAAGTAGGTCAAAGATAGCGAAAAACTGGGGAGTGATTAGCATCAAGACTGCGTTCGTTCAACATATCATCTCATTAAACCGTCTTTACTCTGCCCTTCGTTGCGTTTATCTAACGTCTTTTACTTATGCACAGACCTTTAGCCATGTCTCTTATTCTCGACGCCCTGCCAACAACCGAAGAATTTTTTCGCGTCTTTTGGAACAAAAAGCCATTTGTTGTTCGCGGCCTGATCCCAAAGGAAGTCACTGAATCCCTGATTGATGAAAATCATCTGGCCGGACTTGCCATGGAAGAAGAGGTTAAATCCCGCCTTGTCCGAAAGGGCAAAAAGCAAAGCGACTGGACCTGTGATCAAGGCCCTTTCGAAGAAGCGGTCTTCAATGAATTGGGCGAAGAGGACTGGAGCCTGCTGGTACAGAACACCGATCTATATCATCCTGAGACAGCGGTGCTTCTGAAACATTTCAATTTCTGCCCCCGCTGGCTGCTCGATGATATTATGGTCAGCTTTTCTCCCACAGGCGGCACCGTCGGCGCCCACACGGACAGCTATCATGTCTTTCTGGTACAGGGAAAAGGGGAAAGACGCTGGAAGGTTGCAAGTGAAGCCATCCAAAATGAAGTTTACGTGGACAATGCCTCTCTCAAAATTCTAAAAACCGCTTTTGAGGGCGAGGAGATTACCGTCACCGAAGGCGACGTAATTTATATTCCTGCGTGCTTTGCCCATGAAGGGATCAGTTTAAAACCCTCCCTCACCTATTCTGTAGGTTTTCTTGGACCAACCCTCTCCGAAATGCTTATCGAGTTTGGCCATTATGTCGAAGAACATCACCCTGAAATTCCAAGGTATCTAGGCCAAAACCTCACCGAAAGTGCCGCCCCATTCGAAGTCGCCGCAGGCCATATTGAAGATTTAAAAACTTTCATGACCAATATTTTCGATCAGGATTATTTTGGCAAATGGGTAACCCAGTATTTCAGCGCCCCCCTGCAGGCCTATGATGATATTGATGAATATGAGGGTGATAATTTACAGGATACAGCAGAAGAGCTTATCAGCGGCGGCGCCCAAATCGTCAAACCACCATCTGTGAAGATCATGTTCACGCCGCTCAAGACACCGCAAAAATATAGTGTTTCTATAGGAAATCATTCATTTGAGCTAGCCTTTTCAGACCTTTTCCTCGTCAATCAACTGACTTTAGAGACGCCTTTTTCTGCCGAAATATTTGCAGATCACCCCACAATTTTGCAAGACTTGCTCGACCACAATTCTGTTAAATTAGTTGATGTGTAGATTTAGTCTCAGTTTACAGTGGATCCAGCCCTATTTTGACACAATCTTATGGAATTTTGAAACGCTGAAAATAGCGACTTAAGGAATAAGCATGAAACCCCAAATTACCAAAGCCTTTGCCATTTTGCTCTCCGTCTCCGCCGCGGCGGCCCCTGCAAACGCTGATTTCTTGAAAAGCTTGAAAGATACAGTGAATAAGGCAGTCGCGCCTGCAGAGAATTCGCAGAGCAGTTCGACAAATGGTTTAGGCCTGTCGCAAATCACAGAAGGGTTAAAAGAAGCGCTGAAAGTGGGTACCGAACGCGTTGTGGGGCAAATTGGCGCTGATGGTGGATATGAGAATGATCCAGCCATACACATTCCATTGCCCAAGACGATGCAAAAAGCACAAACCTATTTGCGCAAAGCCGGGCTATCGTCATTAGCAGACGAAGTTGAAGTCAAACTCAATGAAGGTGCCGAGGCCGCCGCGCCAAAGGCCAAGGAATTAATCCTGAAAGCAATTTCTGATATGACATTGGAAGATGCGCGAAAAATATATGACGGACCAGATGACGCGGCGACACAATATTTTCGAAAAGTTGCGACCAGCGATTTAATGGATACGGTCCGTCCAGTCATTGACCAATCCTTACAAGATGTAGGGGCAATTACGGCCTATAATAAATTAGTCAGCGAATATAAAAAATATCCCTTGGTTCCCAATATTCAATCAGACCTCACCGAGCATGCGACGAAACTCGCACTTGAAGGTTTGTTTCTCTATCTGGCAACGGAAGAAGCCGCTATTCGCAACAACCCGGTCGCCCGGACAACAGATATCCTGAAATCAGTGTTCGGCGGCGCGTAGCCCCCTGAATGCGGGTGGCGCTATCTTTTGAGAGCCTGAAATACAAAGGCACTGCCAGCGGTCTTATGCCTCTAGCAGTGCCCAAGCATCAGCTTTAATCAGACATTTCGAACAATCCTGTTTCCGAAATCAGCTTTCATCGACAACAATTTTCATACCTTGCAAATCGCTTTCAGTAAAGGTACCGGCGTCCCCAAGGGTCAAACTTGACGAATTCTCTAAGACAATCTTGAAGTCATCGACACCTTGAATTGTCAGTTCCTGATTACTTCCTTGATCACTAATTTCAATGAGCGCCGCCCTGTTGTCTCCACCAGAGATACCCATTTCATCGAATAACGAGTCCAAAGAAATTTGATCTCCCTCCAATACGTCAAAATCAGTAATCAAATCGATACCATCAGAAACGCTTTGATACACAAAACGGTCTGCATCATCGCCGCCAGAAAGTGTATCATCGCCAGTCCCGCCGTTCAGGTAATCATTACCGCCATTGCCATTCAAAATATCGTTATCGGCCATTCCAAGAATAACATTATCCAATGAGCCACCGTTCAATGTGTTTTCGGTCGCATCCCCTGTGATAGTCAGGTTCATCAGAATATCGTCTTCAACAACATTAATGGTCAAGGTCGCTTGCGCTTCATCTCCACTAATGTCCCGCAATGTGTAATCGAATTCCTCTGATTGAACACCCGTAATGCCCGTCGGCGCCGTATATTCGTAGGATCCATCGGCATTGAATTTCAACGAACCTCCCAACGCAGTCTCAATCACAATTCCAGACCCGACATTATAGGATTGGCTATCATGGGTTACTGTTGTGATCGTTGTCCCAAACTCGACCAAATCGGTTGCGCCCCACGCATCACTGCTAGAGGGATCATTCATTGGATCAGATAAGACATTACCCGATACAACATTCTCTTCGAGGCCAGCGGTTTGCAGTTTTACATTATCAATTTCGAGGCGAGAAGTATCATATCTATCAACCTGATCCACGATACCGATGATCAATTCAAACGTGCCGCTGCCTTCGACAGTAATATCGAGCGAACCAGAGCGATCATTTCCTCCATGGATTAAACCGGTTTGCAAAGCCCCCGTTTCGGTATTTTTAAGAATGTAGAAAGAGTCGTCCGCCCGGTCAGCAGCTTCATAGCGCCAATCAAACGATATCACATCGCCCGTATTAGCTGCAAAACTATCCAAAACGATAGCCGAACCCTCTTTTACAGAACTAAGACCCGAGATGGCCTTAATGGTACCATCTGGAATATCCAATTCATCTTCTAAGTCATGCGTGAGCTCCGCACCATTACCTTGAGACGATGTATTAATCCAACCTTTGCCATTACTTCGGCCACCTTTACCAACAATATCAAAGCCATTTCTGTTTGAGAAATCCTCCAAGATTTGGCTTTGCGCACCCGTCATCAGAGACGTTTGTACGTAGGTTACATTGTCATAGGCTTCAGGTGCATTTGCAACGACATCAACATCAATATCGATTGATCCTGACACTTGATCTCCGTCATTATCCTCAAATTTATAATTGATAACCGTATCAACATCGGATGCTCCATCCGCGGCCCTGAATTGATAATCACCATTTTCCAAATCCAGAATAAAGCTATGACCGTTGCTATCTGTAACTTCCAAAACAGTTCCAGTCACTTCATCCGAGGCGGAAGTATACAATTCACCAAATACCATAACCTCAAAAATACCGCCGTGCCCATCGGCCCCTCCTGCTCCGCTACCAGGCCCTTCGAAAACGTTTCCCGAAATCGCGTTATGAATAGTATTTGTCAGCGTAACCGTTAGATCATTTGGATCATCCACAACCAATATATTCGCAGAGCCATCCGATGCATTTTCAGGATCAAAGGACATGCCTTTCATATATCCGTTGCTTGTCGGATTTGAAATGTCACCGCCCACTGCAACCGCATAAGCATTAATTCCATTTGCCGAAACAAAATCCTGCCAGTCATCGCTGTCGTATCTGGACTCATTATGTTCCCCATCTGACAGGAAGTAGGCTAGTTTTTGCGTACCTGCCGATTGCCCGGCATTTATCATTGGTTGCAATCCCTGCTCCAGTGCAGACATCGCATCATTATAATTGGTGCTGTTTGAAATATTCCGATCATCGGCCCAGTCACTATCAGCATCATCAATCGTCTGAACAGCAGCTGTGAAAGATACCAAATCTGTATAGGTTCCAATTACATAACTACCGTCAGCGAACACCGAAAGCGAAATCGCCACATCGTCACCAGCATTGAAAAGCTCTGTCGCCAAATCAATGGCAGACTCCTTGGCAGTATCCAATCGCGTATTATCGTTGCTATTGACATTACCATCGCCATTACTGTCATGGCGGTTATTCATACTCGTTGAAATATCAATGCTAATAGCGACGCTATAATCCAATAGCGAAACTTCACCTGAATGCGATTGTTGTCCACCTGTTGGCGCATCATCTTCAACAGTTATTTTGACGCTACCACCATAATTCGTTCCGCTAAATTCAAACGAAACATCCAGTGCATCCGCAGATCCACTCTCGCCCGTGTCCGGATGATCAATGGGCCCCAATTGCGTATACCGATAGTCACCACTCCCAGTGTCGGTTAACTCAATCTTGAATATGTCCTCACCCGCGTTAGCTCCGTTTCCGCTATCGGAAACGAAACCTACCAGTGTTAGGCCTCCATCTTCTAGACGGTACTCAATTGTATCGCCATCGGATTTCAAAGATTCTGACGTATCTGTCTCAGGGTCAACAGCCGAAACTGTGGTCGACCAGCTAAAGTTCAAAGCCGGCCCATTTTCAAATCCAAGATCGCCATTGAAAATTTCAGTGTCACTCGCGGCATCCGTGCCAGCAGCCATAACTTCATTGCCATCTAATCCGGCCTCACTGACGACACCTGTAACGGCGCCTAGATCTGTAAAGTTATCTTTGACACAAATCGTCAAATCAGCAGAAGAAACGTCACCTGTGGCATCTTCAATCGTGTAAGTGATAACCTCAGTGACATCTTCGGTAATTTCGCCGTCCACAAAATAATCATATTCACCATTGGCTAAATCAATAGTCAGGCGGCCATGCTCAGTATCTAAGGTTATTTCTGTACCGTCGACGACGACATTACTTCCCACGCTATCCAGATCGTAAGTAACACCCTCAAATTCGATAGACTGAATGGGCTGACCTGCATATCCATCGGGACCGCTGCTGTCATTGTCCAATAGATTTCCGCTTACTGCGCCAGAATATTCCAGGCTACCGGATAGTTCACCGGCATTCGCAACAACATTATATCCAGCTCCTGGATCATTATCCGAAGCTGTGTTGTCGATTTGGCCCAGATATGTATTCCCTGTACCGACGCCGATACCAATAGAATAAACATCTGCACCCCCCAGATCGTTATTCACCCAGTCATTAAAGTTAGCAATGCCTTCACTTGTATTTCCGCCATAAGGGTCACCATCAGACAGGAAGTAAATGGATTTCTGAGACCCGGCTTCAAATTCAACATCCCGCGCCAAATCCAAGGCCTCTTCATAATTGGTCGATCCACTAGACATTCCGCTCAAATCATTAAGTGCATCTAACACCTCATTGAGTGACGTGAAGGTTCCTTTACCTAGGTAATTTGCATCACTATCAAACTCAATTAATGTAATTTTAGCCCCAGAATTATTACCAAAAACGTCCGCGGCAAGGTCTTTCAGCGCATCTTCCATCAACTGAAGCTCTGAAGAACTCATACTAGCGGATGTATCCATTATGAAGACGGCATGCGGCGGAGCTGGCTCCACGATACAATCAGGATTATCATCCTGAGCTTGCGGCAAACCAAAATCATCATCAATGATCGTACCAGTACCCGTATCCGAGGTTGTTACCTCCCCACTTCCCGCTGCTTTCGTTGCAGTGAGAGTCAGGGTTTCATCACCTTCGTAATTTTCATCTGACGTTGTATCAATACGAACTTTCAGTTCCGTTGTCCCAGCATCAAATGTGATCTGGTTTCCAACATCGCCGCCTGCGGGGCCCCATGTTAAACCGCCATCTGTTGAAACTTCGAAATTATTGGTTTCATAATCCGTTCCGGCGGTTGCTGAACCCGGGGCTGAAGCGGTCAAATTCAGGACAATGTCCACTCCGCTTTCAGTGGATAAAGATACGTCAAATACAAGTCCATCTCCCTCATCTGCGCTGGCATCTCCTATAATCAAACTTGGGGTATCATCTGTATCAACAATCGAGCCCTCAGCCACGCCGCCAGACGCCTCTTCTAACAGCGAATTTGACGAAAAGGTTAAATCCGTTGGTGCCAACAAATCACCGATACCAATACCCTCACCAATGGCATCATCTCGATAACTTGAGAAGCTCGCACCGCCGCCGCCTGCACCGGGACCAGCCGCAGGCGCAATTTCCTCGGGATTAAAATCATCAAGGTTAGAAATAATCTCATCTATGGTCAAAAGGGCTCCATTTTCCCCAAGCTCAATTACCGGAGAAGGAACGTCGTCCTTAGCAACAAAAAAGTTTTCCAATTTGACTGTACGGGCGCCGTCCAGAGAAGCGACAACCAGACTGCTTGCATCTTGTGTAAATACAACCTCATCGACAGATGAAAACGGAACTCTAACAATAGAGCCAGACTCATAAGCAACTTTAGTATTTTCAGATTCAATAGATACAAACTGCTTACTACTCTTATCGATAGCCATTTTTCTAAACTCCAGCCGATTTAACAGAACGCCACACACGTGCAAAACCGACAAAGTAGAGTTTTAAATCTACTTTTAAGTTTGCCCGCCATCTATGGAACGGTCACTCTAGAAGACAGATTGACTGGATATTTGTGAAATATTTTTGCTGGAAAGTTCTTTGAATTTCTCGAATACGCTAACCCTTTTAGCATGTGCCAAACAAATGCACTGCACGGCCCCATGCTCACCCACATGGCGGCACCCCAGAAAGCATTCACTTTCTAAGTCTATGGGCCTCATATTTTTTTGCGGGCAAGTAACGTCGAAGGATCGATCTTTTCATATAAAAAGGCGAGCCCAGAAATTAAATCAAACAGTCGGGTATAAAGAATCCAGAGGCTGTGATTTAAGATCGTTGAAACCAGAGAAAATTAGGGACTATTTATGTACCTGGAAATCACTATTTTCGAACTGACATAAAATGATAAGCGTAGCGCTTTCCCACACCTGAGCTGAATTTGAACCACATCCTATAAAGTGGAAACAAACATTTCACCCACCCTGAGACGTTGAGTGTTTTATCAAAACGTTGCCCGCCAATGGTGGATTCCACGTCGAAATCGGCAACAACAGGAGACGGCAGCATTGTCAGCACATGCAATTTTGTTACCCAGTTCCAACCATGCATCATATCAATAGGCAGCCAATTTTTTTTCGTATGTTCCAACAATCTCTCTGCAGCGTGTTTTGTCAGCATATATGCAAAGGCTCCACCGGGAGTTGCTTGAACGGAATATAGGTTATGTCCAGTTGAAAGAGATCTTTGCAAGCGATGCGGGCTTTTAAGAATTTTACTCGCGTTCAGAAACCTGAGAATATCCCATTGGATATCTTCTTCTAAAATTGCAGTGAGCACTTGAGGAAAGTTCGGCTGAAAAATGGTATCATCCTCAAGAATGAGAGCACGATTGATATTCTCGTTTACCATCATTTTATAAACAGCACGATGTGATAATAGGCACCCGACTTCTCCGGCCGTCAAATCACGGCCAAAATACTGCCTACGACGTTTACCATCATATTCAGGTACACTATGGACATCGAAGGAATGTCCATCCACAGCTTCAAAAAACTGATAGTTAAGGCCCAGAAGATCAAGTCGTTCAGACATAACTTTGCGCCGAGCCGTATCTTTTGCTCTATTTATGATAAAAATCGGCAGGCTCTCTAAAGCTGTGCTTTGAGTCATTTTACCTTCAAACGTTCCTTGTCAAAATCCCAAATTAGAATAATCGATCTCCTCAATACTGTGATTGAGCGAAAATTCAACCCTGTCAGCGTTGTTTATCGTTGATAGCGATTATTCACTTTGGCTTCAACTCGGATATTTGTTTTCTTGTCCGCTTTAGGCTGAACACAAAACGAACCTTGATAATAGAAATCGGCCAAAACCGTGAAATTAGGTTGGTGGTTTGCTATTGAAGTTCCTTCTGCATTTCATCGCGCATGATAAATTTTTGGGGCTTACCCGTTACCGTCATGGGAAGTTCGCTCTTCATCCGGACATAACGGGGAATTTTATAGTGAGCTATTTTCCCATCGCAAAACTGCCGGATGTCTTCTTCCGTGATCACTTGGTCTGAAACGGGCACAATCCAGGCCGCCACTTCTTCGCCAAATTTTTCGCTAGGAACGCCAAAAACCTGAACTTCCTGAACTTTTGGATGATTGTAGAGAAAATCTTCGATTTCTTTTGGATAAATATTTTCCCCGCCGCGGATAATCATATCTTTCTTGCGACCCGAAATCTGGCAATAGCCCTCTTCATCCAGAATTGCCAAATCACCGGTTTGCATCCATCCCCCATTTAACAGTGCATCCTCTGTTTTCTCAGGGTCATTCCAGTATTCCTGCATGACAGAATAGCCACGTGTTAATAGCTCACCTTCAACACCAACAGGGACAATCTGGCCGTTTTCATCGACGATTTTAACCTCTACATGCGGATGAACGCGGCCCACGGTGCCAACCCGGCGCTCAAGGCTGTCATCAACGTGGCTTTGAAAGGAAACCGGACTTGTCTCAGTCATGCCATAGGCAATGGTGACTTGCGACATATACATCTTGGCAATAACCCGTTTCATAACCTCAAGCGGACAGGGCGCGCCTGCCATAATGCCAGTACGAAGACTGCTCAGATCCATCTCTTCAAAGCGCGGGTGTTCCAGCATGGCAACAAACATGGTTGGCACTCCGTAAAGTGCGGTGCATCGTTCTTTACCAACCGTTTCTAGGGTATCCAGCGGATCAAACGCCTGACCCGGGAATACCATGCAGGCCCCTTTTGTCACGCAGCCCAACGTTCCCATCACCATGCCAAAACAATGGTAAAGCGGAACCGGAATACATAACTTATCCTGTTCGGTGAGCTGCAATGTCTGGGTTACAAAATGCGCGTTATTGACGATATTGAAATGACTGAGCGTGGCGCCTTTAGGCGATCCGGTCGTCCCGCTCGTGAATTGAATATTGACCGGATCATCTGGAGATAGAGACGCCGTAATACCATCTAGGCGCAACTGCTGGGCGATACCCCCCAACTTACAAACGGCGTTAAAATCGAAAAAACCGGGCATATCAGGACCACCCATCTTGATTACGTTTTTCAGATGTGGCAAACGTGCCGACATCAACCGGCCTGGTTCAGACGTATCAATCTCGGGCGCGAGAGAGCGGATCATTTCCAGATAATCGGACGACTTGAAACTGGAAGCCGTCACCAAGGCTTTGCATTCAACTTTATTGAGCGCGTATTCCAACTCTGACAGACGGTAAGCTGGGTTAATGGTAACCAGAACCAGTCCGATCCGTGCCGTTGCAAACTGAACTAACAGCCATTCCATCCGGTTTGGAGACCAAATCCCGATCCGATCCCCTTTTTCCAGCCCCAGCGCCAGAAAGCCACAGGCCAGTGCATCGACTTCGCGGTCCAGATCATAATAGGTTAGCCGCTTTCCTGTCTCAGCAAAAACAGCGGCTTCACGGTGACCGACACGGGCCACCGTCTCTGCAAGCATTTCCGGGATAGTCGTATATTTCAACGGCTCCCGCCGGCCCCCGGATACATAAGATCGACCGTTTTCCGGAGCGAGCGAATATTCAAGCTCGTCCTCCACCAGCGCCGCTGACGAAAAAAGGCTTTTTGATAAATCACCTGCCATGGTTTCTGTTAATTTACTCATCACACACCGCCTCCAGCTTTTTGTCTTGCCGCTGTTAAAAGTTCCGCCAGTCGCCTGATTGTTCAAAGGCGTGCGCTGCCCTGTAAATGGACATCTCATTGTAATGGTCCCCAACTAGCATCATGCCAATCGGCAGCCCTTCACTGAGGCCGCAAGGCACGGACATGGCTGGATATCCAGTAGCATTAAAAGGCGCCGTATTCCCGATCATCTCAAATGCCCGCTGAACATAAAGCGCAACAGGCGCATCTGAGGGCGGAATCTGTTGCGGCTTCATAGGAACCGTCGGCATCAGGATGATATCATAACTCTTAAACATCGCTTCATAAGATTTTCGGATTTTACGCATCAGGTTCTGTGCCTTTGCGTAATAGCGTCCGCGATAGTTGGTCTGGAAATACTCCCCAAGAAACATGCAGACTTTCAAACTTGCCGAAAGTTCATCTGAACGATTTTGCCAATTTCCAAAATGATCCACCATACTGGGTAGATACATGCCTTTGTAATTGGTGCCAGAACTATTCCCCCACATCATCAGATCCTGAAGCCCTTCCACGGTAATAGCCGTCCAGTAATCTGGTGCCTGATTATGCTCTGGGATGGAAACCTCTTCTACCTGAGCGCCAAGGCGGCGAAGTTGATCTGCAGCTTTCAGTACTTTCTGATCAACATCTGCATCACTTTCTTCGCGGAAGAAACCTTCTTTCAGCACACCAATCCGCATCCCATGCACCCCTTTGCCAAGGGCATCGGTGTAATGGAAAGTCCGTGGTTTATACTGTCGCGGATCTAGCTTATCTTCACCGGCTAGCACTTCAAGGAAGAGCGCGTTATCCGCAACGTTATTTGTTACAGGCCCCACATGATCGATGGTCTGTTCAATTGACATAACACCTGTGTAGGGAACCAACCCGTGGGTCGCTTTCATACCATAAACCCCGCAGTTGCTCGCCGGGATACGAATGGATCCCCCCTGATCTGCGGCCAGCGCCATATCCACTTCACCGGCTGCAACCAGTGCTGCGGATCCGCCTGAAGAGCCGCCCGCCATATAGCCATGTTTATAGGGATTGTGGATTGGTCCGGTCGCATTGGTATGGCTGCCACCCGAAAGGCATAAATTCTCGCAATGCGCTTTTCCGGCAATGGTACCACCAGCATCCAGTATGCGGGTAATGACGGTCGCATCAATCTCCGGTGTATAGCCTTCCATAATGGCCGACCCGTTCATCATGGGAACGCCAGCGACACAGATATTGTCCTTTACTGCAATTCGTTTTCCCGCCAATGGCCCTGACATGGCCCCTTGGATATTTGTCTTGTAATACCACGCATTGAGCGGATTTTCAGAAACGCTTGGACGATACCCAGGCGTGCGGGGGTAACGCACTTCAGGTAGATAATCAGGTTCTGTATCCAAACGGTCATAGGCTTGAATATATGGTTCCATAACCGCGAGATAAGAAACCAGCTCTTCATCGTTCATTGAAAAGCCCATACGCTGGGCCATATTTCGCATTTTTTCCAAAGATGGACGCTTTACACTCATATGTCCCACCTGTTCCAATCTGTAAGAAGGTAAGTCTGTTGTTGTCGTTTCAGTTGAAGGGGTAACCCTGCTTGCAGGCATGTTTGACTGCGTAGCAAACGAAGGGGACGTGGCAGCTGCTGGTTTGGCACTCGACGTGACATTAATTCCGGTTTTGCGTGCGGCGCCAAATCCCAGAAAGCCACTAATTTTGGCTTGATCCTGAAGATCTGCTTCACTCAGCTCTGCGATGATCGTTCCCTTTTCCAGAACCAGTACACGGTTCGAGAGCTCGGCAATGAAATCGAAATTCTGTTCGACCAGTAAAATACTAAGCCCCCAGCTTTTTCGAATGTCATGCAGGGTATCAATAATCTCATCGATAATTGACGGCTGGATTCCCTCAGTTGGTTCATCAAGCAGAATGCAATTGGGAGAGCCCATCAGGCACCGCGCCAAGGACAGGAGCTGTTGCTCCCCACCGGAAAGGGCGCCGCCTTCGCGATCAAGCAATCTTTCAAGACGCGGGAACAGCTGCAGCACCTCCTCCAGCATATCTTCTTCGCCCTTGTCGGAAATCTGCTGGTAGGCAAAAAGCAGATTTTCGCGAACGCTCAAGTTTGGAAAGATGCCCCGCCCCTGCGGCACATATCCCAAACCTTCCTGCGCGCGCCAATGAGATTTCTTGCGCGTAACGTCCACATCCTGGTACTTAATCGTTCCTGCGGTTGGGGTTAGAAAGCCCGCAATGGTTTTCAGCAAAGTTGTCTTGCCCATTCCATTATGGCCCAAAATTCCCACAATCTCATTCTGGCCAACTTCCAGATTAATCCCTTTGAGGATTGGAACTTTTCCGTACCCACCTGAAAGACTGCTTACTTGTAAAACAGGAGATGCTTTGCTCATTTTCAGGCCCTTTTTCCTATATACACATCGCGAACGATAGGATCGGAAAGAACAACTTCCACATCATCTTCCATAAGCACCTCGCCGCGATTGAAAACGGTTACCTTGCGGGCAATCGAACGGATAAACTGCATGTCATGCTCGACGATAATGACCGCCGCTTTTTGATTGAGACGATTTATCAATTCGGACATTTCGGAAACTTCCTCACCGGTCAAACCGGCGGCCGGCTCATCCAAAAGCACAAGCCAGGGATCGGCCGCAGTTACAATCCCAAGCTCAACCCGTTGCCGCTCTCCATGTGCAAGATGATCCAGCGTTTTGCGGGCGATCACGCCGAGTTTTAATTCTTCGATGACTTCAGCCGTTCGCTGATTGGCCCCTTTGGTGTCGTGAAAACGTCTGGCCGATAGCCAAATATTCTCTTCAGCGGTTAATCCGTCCATCACACTTGGCACCTGCGTTTTTGTCGCAACGCCAAGACTGGCGATCCGGTGCGGATCCCAACCTGTTGTCTCTTCCTCACCGATATAAATCTCGCCAGAGGTCGGCTTAAGCATGCCAGTAAGGCATTTGAAGAACGTACTTTTCCCGGCACCATTTGGACCAATCAGGCATCGTAATTCCCGATCTTCCAGTTTGAAATCCACATTGCTGACCGCAGTAACACCGCCAAAACGCATAGTGAGTCCGGTTGCTTCCAAAACAAGATTAGCCATGAGATACTCCCTGCTTTTCGTCGCTTTGGCGGCCACGGCGACGGCGGCGACCTCCACGGGTTTTTCGTCCAAACACGCGATTTGCAAGACGTTGCAATAAGGGGAGTACGCCATTGGGCAGGAACAGAACCGACAGGATCAAAACCAGTCCCAAGAATACTGCGTTATCGATAACGGACTGCTGCCCCAGATAGAATTTCAAAAGGCCGATCAACATTCCGCCAAGGATGGGACCACCCAATGTCCCAAGCCCGCCAACGATGCACCAGATAATCACCTCGGCCGATTGTCCCAAACTGAACAGACCAGGGGTCACGATTTCCGCCCAACTGGCGTACAGCACCCCCGATAATCCGGCGATACCCCCCCCAAGTGCAAACAGAAAAGATTTGCGTATACGAATATCGTATCCCATCAATTCCACGCGGGACTCATTTTCTCGAATGGCGACCGACACCCGGCCAAATGGGGTCTTTAAAAGCCAGTGCAGGAACACATACACAAAGATAAGAAGAACAGCCGAAACATAATAAAGCTGATCGCCCCACAAGTAAGCGTTCGGGTCCCCCGGTATATTCAGTGTTTGAAACCCCGGGATACCATTAAATCCGCCCAGTCGCGCCGAACCAATGGCATATTCCGGGCCAGCAGTGGAATTCATGAACCGATAGAGTATCAAGGTAAAGACCAGCGTAATAACGCCCAAGTAAACACTACCAAGGCGTCCATAAAACATCATCAATCCAAGCAGGAAAGCCACCGCCATTGGAATGAAAATACCAATCAAAAACGGAACCGTGCTTTCGCCAAAATTAATGGCGGCAATGGCATAACTATAAGCTCCAAGTCCGAAAAAGGCGGCCTGACCAAAACAGAGTATTCCACCGAAACCCCAAACCAAACCAAGGCTAAGGCCCAGCATTCCATAAACAACCAGAAGGGTCAGTGTGTAGGTTTCAATCACCAAAGGCAGGATCAGGAATAACAGGAGCGCGGCTCCGATCAGACCTGCGAAAACTTTTAACCAACTGCCTCGCATTACATTTTTCCTTTGAAGATCCGGCTTGTAATGCCTTGTGGCATTAAGCGCAGTAAAACAATCGCCGCGACAAGAAGGGCAATCTCACCAACAATGGGCGAAATTGAGAACGTAAATATTTGATTGATCACACCAAACACGGTCGAACTGGACAGAAGCCCTGCAATGATGGAAGGGCCACCGGCGATCACCGCAATAAAAGCCTTGGCGATATAAGCAGCCCCTGTACTTGGGACGAGCCCAACGAGGGGGGCTAGCACGGCCCCGGCCAATCCGGAGAGAGCTGAGCCAGCCATAAAGGTCAGCATGTAAATGCGTTCCGGATTATAGCCAAGCGCAGCGGCCATCTCCGGTCCCTGCATGGTCCCTCTGGCAACCAAACCAAGCCGTGTTTTTTTAAGCAGAAGATAGCCGGCAATCACCAAAAGGATCACAAGGACAATCACAAATAGATTGTACCCATTCACTTGATAATCGCCGAGCTGAAAACCGCTAATCGGAGTTGAAATACCTGTTGTTGTATTGCCAAAAATCATGGTGGCAAGTCCGACGAATAACAGGCTCAACCCCCAGGTTGCCAACATGGAGTCAACCAATCGGCCATACAAATGTCGGATTACCAGTCGCTCAACAGCAAGGCCAATGATCCCCACAATTAAGGGGGCGACCACTAGAATGGCCAAATAGATAGGAACTCCGGCTTTCACGGCGACAATGGCGGCGTAACCGCCCATCATCATAAATTCCCCGTGGGCCAGATTAATGACCCGCATCATTCCAAAAACGACGGCGAGGCCAATACTGATCAGAACCAAGCTGGCAACAGCATAGGCCGTTTCAACAAATATAATTGCAGCTAAATCCATTTTGGTTCCCTAAACTCTCAAACAGTTGTGACGCAGCAACCCTCCCGGCCAGGCTGGCCGGGACGATATGCTTAAATTTCCAACACCCTAATGCTGGAAAATTCCAGTAGATCAGATTTTGATTTCGTACTGCGTATTGTCGTTTGGATTTTCTTTAAGGTTACAAACCCCTTGTGTATCCAAAGGCGGACGCTGGCTGAAACTTTCCAACACTTCCATGTTCTGGTTTTTGAATTCCATCACGTGTACATCAAGCGTTGCATGATGGGTTTGTGGATCGATACTCACCTTACCGCCCGGCCCCTCAATTGATAGACCCTGCTCAAGTGCTGTTACCATTGCGTCATGATCGACACTTCCGGCTTTGCGCACACCTTCAGCCCAAAGCTGGACACCCTGATAATTGGAAACAGCAATTTCATGGATCAAACTGGTATCACCATATTTGGCAGCCCATTTCGCATGAAAGTCTTTGGCGACAGGCGTTTCAAGTGTCGGTGCATAGTTATATGCGACCAGGAAACCATCCCCTTCCTCTGCGGACAGAACCTTATGCTCATTCCCCACACCAAGCGTGGTGGAAGCGAGCGGAATTTTCTTATTCATTCCAGCGGCAGCCCACTGACGATAGAATGAAAGATGCGCACCGCCCACCAGAGCAGAGACAATCATGTCAGGTGCAGCCGCCTGAATTTTCGCGATGGTCGATCCAAAATCGGCAACGTCTAATGGGAAAAAGTCTACTTCGACAACCGTTGCACCTGCGTCAGCCGCGTATTTCTTCACCCAATTTGCGGTGATTTGACCATAGTTATAGTCAGCCGCGAGGACATAGATTTTCTTGCCCCATTTTTTAACCGCATAGGGTACCAGCACTTCAACCTGTTGAGAGGGTGTCACGCCATTGATAAATATATTTCGGTCACAAACACCGCCTTCATACAGAACGTTATAGAAATATAGCGTTTTGCTTTTCCGCATAGTTTGGCGAATGGCCTCACGAGAGGCAGAAAGAATACCCCCGTGCACGACATCTACCTTGTCCTGACGTACAAGTTTTTGCCCGTATTGAGTATAAAGCGCCATGTCAGACTGTGTGTCATAGGAGGAAACCTCGACTTGTCTGCCCAGCAACCCGCCCCCTTCATTGATTTCATCTATGGCGAGGCGCATGGCCATATCCATTGGCTTACCATAAGCATCAAACGGTCCGGACTGGTCCAAAATTGAGCCAAACTTAATCGTATCTGCGGCAAAAAGTGATGTTGGATTACAGGTTGCAGCGGCCCCTATTGCTGCAGCACCTGCCATAAAATGTCTTCTGCTTACTGTCATTTTTGATCTCCCTGTTGACGAGTATCTTTTTCTCCAGCGGAGGGTTCTTCGCTCGAGAATTTTGATCGGCCAATGGAATCCGATAAACGAGTTGCCAAACTGGCATCAAAATCCATTCCAATTTCTGCACCGAGATTTTTCATGGCAGGCAATTGCACCGCCATGCCGAGCACCGATTGCATTGCCTGATTAAAGGGCGATGAGGATCCCCCCCCGGAGTTATCTCCATCGCCCCCGAAACCGCCGATATGGTTGATCCGTATGGAGTCAATCTTCTCAACTGGTTTCATCATCTGTGTCGCAATTTCTGGCAACTTATTCAGTCGATGCATTTCGATTTGCATTTCAATCTGCAACTCACTCAAAGAATTCTCAGCCTGAATTATGGCTGCACGGCCTTCGGCTTCTGCTTTGAGTTTGTCTTTCTCAGCCTGCGCCCTGACAGATACGGCGTCTGCTTCGGCTTTCGCCGTTTTCATCAACGTCTGTACCTGCGATTTTACACGGGAGTCTTCAAGTTCGCTTTCCTGCTCTGATTTGATCTGGGCAAGCTTGCGAACCCGTTCTGCGACAACAATGTCTTTCTGTGTTTGCAGATTTTCCTGCGCTTCAATCACTTTGGTTCGCGCTTGTTCAAAGGTAACCTCAGCCCCCAGCTCTTCTGTTCGCTTGGCTTTCAGCTGAATTGCGTTATTGACCTTTACTTCTTCCACTTTCAGAAGCGCCTGCATTTCCCATTCCCGCAAAGAAAGGTCGCGATCAATTTCAGCCTGTTTGATTTTCTGATTGTCCTGCAATTCTGCTTCGCTCACCTGACGTGCAGTCTCGGACCGGATTCTGGCGATTTCGGCTTCAGACCGGGCGCTCATCAGTTCGATCTGTTGCCGGGAGTCAATTTCAGCTTGCCGCTGAAGACGTTCAATTTCAAATCGGCTTTGGCTTTCTTCTAGCTGGCTTTGTCGCACCGCGATATCAGCTTCAGCCTCAATCTTTACCCGCTCCTTGCGGCTTTGAGCCACAACTTCGGAAAGACGCCGCATACCAACAGCGTTAAAAAAGTTCTGTTCATCCAATCCGGCAAACGGGGTTTGATCCAGTCGCTGCAGCGAAACAGAGTCCAGCAATAAACCACTGTTGGAAATGCTAGCCGCGACCTCTTCGGCGATTTCGCGGGAATATTGTCCCCGCGCCGTGTGCAACTCTTCAAGTGTTTTGGTGGCACCGACGGAACGAATGGCATTAATCAGCTTACCATCAATAAGTTCTTTGAGTTCTTCAATGCGGCTTGATTTCATTCCAAGTGCCTGCGCGGCGGTCGCAACCCCTTTTGTGGTGGGATCAACACGGACATGAAATTCCATTTCCACATCTACACGCATTTTATCGGATGTGATCACCGACTGGCCGCTGGACAGGGCAATTTCAACTGGTGCCGTGCGCATCGTTACTTTTTGGACCCGATGCAGGATCGGCAGCGCAAAACATCCCCCGTCAATGACAACCTTCTGTCCGCCCGCGCCCGTTCTAACCAGTGCATTTTCACGTGTCGATTTTACGTAAAACCTATTGAGGAACAGAATTCCGATCACCACCAGGATGATTGCAGCGATGATACCGACAATCCAAACCACTCTTAGCCTCCCCTATTAGATACATGGGCGAATACCCATCGACAGGGAAAGCGTACTTATTTTATTTTCCAATTCAAGTAATTTATTTTCCATTTCAAATAAATTTGAAAAATATACGCCTTCAGAATGTGGAATTATTTTTTAACTCATTGAAAATTAAAAGAGATTATCAACCAAAGAAAAACTGTAGCCGTCAGCTCTTGCCAGATAAATCGGCAAACTATTGCGCCTGTTATTCACATATGTCGCACTTCTAGCGCTTCGATACCTCAGCGGAATGGATGGAGAGAGTCTCAGCCCCTCTTCTTCCTCCGGTGTGTTTTCGGTCAGGCAGGACAGGAAATGAACTCCCTCGTAAAGGGACTGCCCGATAAAATTAAGCATCGGCGCTCGCATTCCGTGGAGATTATAATATCGTTCTTTAAAAGCGTTATTTGCAGGTGTGTTCAGGGTGGAAAAATAGGAGGCGGACGAATAGAGCCGCTTCAGGTTTTCAGACCCTATGGCCAGCAGCCCATTTTCTTCAATTGCACAGGAAAGGCGGACCATTTTACGATCTAACCCAAGCTCGCCAAATGCTCGGTTAAAATCAATGGCATCCTGTCCTACGAGGGACAACAGCAACCCATCCGCATTAGAGCGGCTAAGCTGTTCCATCAGACGAAAATTGACGCCTTTTCCAATTTGCAGGTAACTTTCCATACTCACTGATCCACCCAGCGCTTTAATATAGCGCTTGGCATAAGCATGGGAGGCACGCGGCCAGACATATTCGTTGCCGATCAAAGCCCAGTTATGGATATGATGTTTATCTGTCAAACTTTGAATGGCAGGGCCCAGTTGACATTCTGGCGTCTCACCGATGGTGTAAACACCCGGCGCTGTCTCCCCTCCTTCATAAAGGGCGGTATAGACATAAGGTACTCGCCCAGCGACCACCTTCACCAACTTTTGACGAACAGCACTGATATGCATGCCGACGATGGCTTGAATTTGCCCCGTTTCAATTAATTCATTGGTACGGAAATAAAGCTCTTCATTATTCTCAAATGCCGCATCGACCAGAACAAGTTCAACTTCAAGATCGCGAATTCCGCAGGTATTGTTCAGTTCAGCAATGGCCACTTCGGCGCTCGCTATGCTGGAAGGCCCCCATATCCCGGCAGAACCACTTAATGGCACAAAAAGGCCAATTCGATATTTTTGCCGCCCGAATAAAAAATTCCGCGACTCCTCAACCATATCCCTGGACCAGTTTCCAAAAAGAAAAGCCGATCTACCCGCTGCATCCACTGATGGATATATGTCCCCCAACATAATACTTCCCATTAAATCTCGAATACTTGCTCCCAGTACTTGAAATAAATTACTTTCCAATTTAAGTATACGGCAGAGATATAGAAATGCAATTTATAGGATTCCAATCGATGTCGGCCTCTGGGAAAGACAGCAAAAAGCCTTCTTCCATAAAGGATTACGTCCCTTATCTACTTGCGCAAGCACATCGGAATGTTCATTTGGGGCTGGATAAAATCCTAAAAAATGAAGGTGTTCAGGTTGAGCATTGGCGAATCCTTGACGTCATTAGCGATGAAGCAGGACGCTCAATGGGCGACCTTGCTGATATTGTTTTGATGAACCACCCGGCATTGACCAAGATGTTAGACCGAATGGTTGCTAAAGGTCTGGTTCACCGGCTTCCCGACCCATTAGACCAACGCCGTATTCTGGTTTTCATAACCGATCAGGGCCTTGAACTGCATGCGCGCCTTAGCAAACATGTCAATAAATACAACGATGCATTCTATGCCAATCTAGGCCCTGAAAAAATCACGCGCCTTAAAAGCCTGCTTGAAGAATTGATGGATGGCGTCAATGAAGAAATTCCAAGCTAACAAAAACCTGGTTCGGTTTTGAACATTACACCCCGTTTTCCAGCCCGTTTTCCAAGATAGCGGTGAGACGAAGAGCAAAACGGGCGGGCGCAACCGGCAGGGTTCGCCCCTTTAACTGCCCCAGAAACAGATGGCCTATCGGGATATCTTTGCTGGATATTTTTTTGTAGACCATGGGACGGGCCGGATCTTCCTTCAATCCGATCGGAATTTGAAAACCCAAACATTTTTCCTGCAATACATAATGACGGATAAATTCAAAGGAATCTGTTTCAACAACCGGTGCTGTGGTGCGCGAAAGGCGATGAGCCGATGTCTCAATCATGTGGCGCACAGCTATATGTTGTGAGGGCAAAATATGATCGTAATCGAGACAATCCCGCAGTCGAAGCTCTTCCTTCGTTGCGAGCGGATGATCTGGCGCCATTAAAACTGTAACCGGTTGCGGAATCGAGCACAGAATTTCAAAATCCACCAGATGAACAGGTTCAAACACAAGCGCTAGATCACTCGCAAAAGTACCCAGGTCCTGCTCGGCTTGCGCCCTGTCCCTTACATTTACGGAAAAGCTGACGCCCGGATGCTCTTCACGGTATCTGGCGATTTCTGCGGGGAGAAAATAGGGTAACAACGCTTGCGAACAAGCAATTGAGATATGCCCTCTTCGCTCACCTGATAGATCGGCCACTTGGTTTTGAACCCGTTCCAACTCAGAAACCTGACTTCGAATATGCTGAATGACCAATTCACCAGCCGGGTTTAGGCGGACCCCTCTTGGCAATCGTTCGAAGATTTGTGACCCAAATTCTGCTTCGAAACGCTGAATCCGTCTGTTCAATGCCGAAGCCGTGAGGTTCATATCCTCCGCCGCCTTCCGAATTGAGCCAGCTCTATTTACTGCCTCGATCAAAAAGAAAGTCTGTAAGTGCTTCATTTTTAAATGCCTTTTCCTACCGGTGCATAAAATGCACCACTTTTGTGAATTTATAGCATTTGTTTTGCAGCTAAGATAGAGGCACCCTTTTTCTCAGCATAGTGATATTCCCCATTTCTGTTTTTTGTGCGTTGAAAGGAAATCAAATGACTCTATCCACTTCGAGACGAAACTTCCTAAAAATGTCAGGTGGGGTATTGGGCGCATCCTCTCTCCCCCTTTTGAAAATCATGCCTGTTCAGGCCGCGAATAAAGATGTGATCGTGGCGGTAACCGGACAAACGATCAATAGTCTGGACTTACATAGAAAAGGAACAAACCGGGCCAGTTACCAAGTCGCCGTCAACTGTTATGACCGTCTTGTCTCTTTTGGCACCAAAGAAGTTCCGGGTGCTGGTTTGTCTTATGATTATTCAAAGATCGAACCAGAGCTGGCCGAAAGCTGGACCATTTCTGAAGATGGCTTAAAACTCACCTTCAAACTGAAACCAAACGCAAAATTTTGGGATGGCACCAAAGTTACGGCACATGATGTAAAATGGTCGTTTGACCGGGCTGTGTCTGTGGGCGGTTTCCCAAGCGTGCAAATGAAAGCTGGTGGTCTCGTAAAACCTGAGCAGTTTGAAGCGATTGATGACGAAACATTTGTCATTACACTTGCGCAAGCCTCCAAACTAACGCTCCCTGATCTTGCCGTTCCGGTTCCCTTTGTCATCAACTCAAAAGTGGCAAAAGCACATGCGACCGAAAACGATCCTTGGGCAACCGAATTCCTCCACAAAACACCTGCCGGTTCCGGAGCCTTCAAAGTTGCAAAATGGATGCCCGGCGAACAATTGGTTTATGAGCGTAACGATGACTGGGTTGGCGGTCCTTTACCTGCCGCCAAACGCGTAATCGTCAGAGAAGTTCCAAGCCCTGCAACACGCCGTGCGCTAATTGAAAAAGGCAATGTTCAGCTCTCTTTCAACATTCCAAACAAAGATGCCAAAGAGCTAGCAGATAAAGTGGATGTTTATTCCACGCCAATTGAAAACTGCATGCACTGCGTTGGACTTAACTACACATTCGAGCCTTTTCAGGATCCCAATGTACGTAAAGCTGTCGCTTACGCCATTCCATATGAAGAGATTTTCCAAACAGCGGCCTATGGACGCGGTGCCCCGCTTTGGGGCGGTCCGGAAAAAATTGATTCAATTCAATGGCCGCGTAAATCGCCCTACTTCACTGACCTGGATAAAGCCAAAGAGCTTATGGCCCAGTCCGGCTTCGCCAGTGGCTTCTCTGTCCCCTTTTCCATCAGCCTCGGCCTTTCAGACTGGATGGAGCCAACAGCGCTTTTAATTCAGGAAAATCTGGCGAAAATTGGAATTACAACAGAAATTGAAAAAATTCCGGGTGCAAATTGGCGTACAGCTGCCCTTGTCGAGAAAAAGCTTCCGCTTCATCTTGAAAATTTCGGCGGCTGGCTCAACACACCGGATTACTATTTCTTCTGGGCATACAAAAAAGGTCATTTGTTCAATTCATCCAACTATATGAATCCAGAAATTGAAACGTTGGTAGATGAAACCTTACATATGCCAATGGATGATCCAAAATATGCACCAAATATCATGCGGATGTTTGAAATTGCTTTTGAGGATCTTCCGCGTATCCCTCTGTGGCAACCGGCCTTAAACGTTGCTGCCAATGGTGCCAAAGACTACGAATTCTGGTTCCACCGTCAGCTAGACGTTCGTCCTCTGAAAGGAACATAAGCCAATGTCTCCTCGTTTGCGCGCCATTCTGATGAGATTGGTTCAAGCTATCCCGGTTGTTATTGGCGTCGTTGTCATCAGTTTCCTGTTGACGCGTGCGCTCCCCGGAGATCCTGCTGTCTATTTTGCCGGAGCGGCCGCAGACGAGGCCTCTATCGCTCAGATCCGAGAATCCATGGGGCTCGACAAGCCCCTGCCGCAACAGTTCCTTAATTATGTTATTGACCTGGTTCAGGGAGATTTTGGCCAATCCATTTCCAGCGGTCAGCCGGTAATTGATGATCTGACCAACAGGCTTCCCGCCTCTCTTGAACTTACCTTGACGGCCCTCATCCTGTCTTGTGCCATTGCTATTCCGTTGGGTGTCATGGCCGCTAAAAAGCCAGGATCTTTAAGTGATCAGCTCTGCCGTATCCTTGTAACAGCAGGTGTCTCATTACCTACATTCTTTACCGGGATTGCCCTCGTTTATATCTTCTACTACCTTTTAGAAATTGCCCCATCCCCTCTGGGTCGGTTAGATTTCGCC
This sequence comes from Sneathiella sp., assembly GCA_034669685.1. Lineage (GTDB taxonomy): Bacteria > Pseudomonadota > Alphaproteobacteria > Sneathiellales > Sneathiellaceae > Sneathiella. The sequence goes on along the minus strand of JAXMOU010000001.1, from coordinate 126,305 downwards.
TTTATCGAACCCGATAGTGTTACAGGTTTTTATCTCATTGACGCGGCTCTTGCCGGAGATTGGGAAACCTGGTTTGCAGCCTTCAAGCAACTAATCCTACCGGCGGTTACACTGGCACTATTCACCCTTGCCCCAATCGCACGTATGACCCGGGCATCAATGCTAAGTGCCCTATCGTCGGACTTTATCCGAACAGCGAGAGCCGCAGGATTGAACGAGTCCCGCGTCACCTATGGATATGCCTTTCGAAACGCCTTGTTACCAGTTGTTACAACGCTTGGGATGGTTTTCTCCTTCTCGCTTGGGGCAAATGTCTTGGTTGAAAAGGTCTTTGCCTGGCCGGGAATTGGCTCTTATGCCGTCGAAGCTCTCGTTGTTTCAGACTATGCCGCAGTTCAGGGGTTTGTCCTCTCAATGGCTTTGTTGTTTGTAACACTCAACCTAGTGATCGATTTGACTTATAGCCTTATTGACCCCCGTATTGGATTTGATTCAAAATGACAGTGACCCACGAGAACAGCGTGTCAGCGAATGCACAAAAATCCGGGGCCCTTTCCCATACGCTTTATGTGCTGAAAGGAAATCCGGTAACGCTTCTGGCCTTCCTGATGCTGGGCTTTTTTATTCTCTCAGCCCTTATGGGGGAGCACCTTGCCCCATATGATCCCCTTGCCTCTAATGCAGATCGTGTCCTGCAACCTCCCAGCCTCGATCACTGGTTTGGAACTGACCCGCTTGGCCGTGATGTATTCAGCCGCGTGATAACGGCAACCCGTCTTGACCTGTTTATCGCGGTTTCAGCTGTCGCCCTGTCCTTTGTTATCGGATCCTTGTTGGGATGCGTTGCCGGATATTGGGGCGGAAAGCTTGATATAATTTTAAGCCGCACATTAGATACAATCATGGCATTCCCCATTTTTGTTCTCGCGATGGGGATTGTTGCCGCGCTTGGAAATACGGTCGAAAACATTGTGTATGCAACGGCAATCATCAATGTGCCATTCTACGCCCGCCTTGTCAGAGCCGAAGTCAATATCCGCCGTAACGCTGGTTTTGTGCACGCCGCCAAACTCTCTGGAAATTCGGATCTTCGGGTCCTAGCGCTGCACATCTATCCCAACACATTACCGCCAATGATGGTACAGGTTTCCTTAAACCTCGGCTGGGCGATCCTGAATGCCGCTGGCCTCAGTTTCATTGGGCTAGGCGTTCGCCCTCCAACCCCTGAATGGGGAATTATGGTCGCCGAAGGTGCTAATTTCATCGTTTCAGGTGAGTGGTGGCTTGCCGTATTTCCAGGACTTTGGCTAATGCTGGCAGTCTTCACCTTCAACCTTTTAGGTGATGGTCTTCGAGATATCGTTGACCCACGGCAAAGGAGCTGAACATGCTCAAGATCAAAGATCTCAATGTATCTTTCAAAACACGCAACGGAACTGTCAATGCGGTTCGCGGTGTCAATCTGGAAGTTGCAAAAGGTAAAATTCTGGGCGTTGTCGGGGAATCCGGGTCAGGTAAATCGGTAACCTCATATGCATTGATGCGTATCTTGGATTCAGGTGGCTCCATCACACAAGGGGAAATCACCTATAGCGGGATTGATCTACGGCGAGCCAGTGAACAGGATATGGGTGAAATCCGCGGACGTGAAATCTCGATGATTTTCCAAAACCCGCGTGCAGCCCTCAACCCAATCCGCAAAATCGGCCACCAAATCGAAGATGTTCTGCGGCAGCATTCCCAGGCAACGCGCTACACGGCCAAAGCGAAAGCAATCGAAGCCTTAAAGGCCGTAAAAATCAGGAATGCCGAAGAGCGTTATGATGCCTATCCGTTCGAATTATCCGGCGGGATGTGCCAACGCGTGGTGATTGCCATTGCCCTTGCCTGCAATCCAAGACTTCTAATCGCCGACGAACCGACGACAGGGCTGGATATCACAACTCAAAAAGCCGTCATGGACCTTGTCATGGAGTTGATAAGGGAGCGGCAAATGAGTGCGCTCCTGATTACCCATGATCTTGGACTGGCAACCGAATATTGCGATCAGATTTCTGTCATGAAAAATGGTGAAATCGTTGAACAGGGAACACCGCACGATATCTTTACAAAACCAGTTCACCCCTACACCCAGAAACTGGTCAAAGCCACCCCGACCAGAGGGGCGTCAATTCGAGACTTGCTGCCCGTTTCGAACGCAGCCCCCCTACCGCCTCGGCAGATTAGCGATGTTCCGCTTCTCCAAGTTAGGGAGCTTCGAAAAACCTACCAAGGGAAGTCAGGGCCGGTAAACGCGGTTAAAGGAATTTCCTTCACAATTTTTGAAGGCCAGACCGTCGGTTTGGTTGGCGAGTCCGGCTGCGGTAAATCCACTGTATCTTCCATGCTGGCCCGTTTATTGGACAGCAGTTCAGGGCAAATTCTGTTCAGCGGAACGGACCTCACAGATGTTCCTGCCAAGAATTTTGCCAAAGATCCCCGGCGAACCGATATTCAAATGGTTTTTCAGGATGCGACGGATAGCCTTAATCCCCGCTACACGGCCCGGCACTGCATTGCGGACCCGCTGAAACGTCTGATGAACATGAAAGGCAAAGCTTTGGATAGCAAGGTTGAAGAACTCGCGCTGCTTGTTGGCTTGCCAGTTCACCTGCTAGATCGTTTTCCACATCAGCTTTCTGGCGGGCAAAAAGCCCGTGTTGGCATAGCACGGGCCATTTCCGTCAACCCGAAATTCCTGATTTTGGATGAGCCGACCGCCGCCCTTGATGTATCTATTCAAGCGGTTGTTCTTAACCTCCTTGCAGATCTTCGGGCAAAGCTTGGCATGAGCTTTCTGTTCGTGAGCCATGACCTTCAGGTTGTTCGTCTCTTAAGCGACCATGTGATTGTCATGAGAGACGGTGAAATTGTCGAACAGGGCCCGACTGAAACCGTCATGAATACCCCAGCCTCAGAATATACCCGGACGCTGCTCTCTACAGCACCGAAACCCCCAGCCGATCAAACAGCCGCTTAACGACCAAAGGAACCTCGATGAAAAACCTCCCCTTTACCATTCCGGCAATTCATGCTGCTTATCGAGATGGTACGACCGCAACCAAAATTGTTGATCTGGTTTATGAGCGGATTGACGCTGTCAATGATCCTGGAATTTTCATTCATTTGCTAGACAAGAAAGATGTCCTTGAAGCAGCCCGGAAACTTGGCTCTTTTGATGACAGCAAACCTCTATGGGGTATTCCCTTTGTCATCAAAGATAATATTGATGCTAAAGGACGGCCAACCACGGCCGCCTGCCCCGCCTATCTCTATGAGGCAGAGGAAGATGCTTTCATTGTCAAATGCCTGATTGACGCTGGCGCTCTTCTCATCGGGAAAACCAATCTGGATCAGTTCGCAACTGGCCTAGTCGGTGTCCGTTCTCCCTATCAGCCCCCTAAAAATGCTGTTGATCCTTCCATTGTACCGGGTGGATCTTCATCTGGTTCCGCTGTGTCTGTGGCCCATGGCTTTGCCTGCTTCTCTCTTGGCACAGATACAGCGGGCTCAGGCCGTATTCCCGCCGCCCTCAATAACATCGTCGGTCTAAAACCAACACTGGGTGCCTTTTCCGCCTCGGGCGTTGTTCCAGCTTGCCGCACCTTAGACACCGTATCTGTTTTTGCGCTTACGGTTGAGGATGCCTATAAAGTTTTTGAAGTTGGTTGTAGCTACGACACCAATGACAGCTATTCAAAACACATTTTGGCGAAACCATTATCGGCTCTTCCTCCAAGTTTCAGAGTTGGTATTCCCGATGAAAAAACAATTGAGTTTTTTGGAGATAAAATTCAGGAATCCTCTTTCCATCAGGGCATAGAGACACTTAAATCTTTGGGAGCTGAAATCGTTGAAATTGATTTCACGCCCTTTTATAACGTTGCCCACATGCTGTATGAAGGTGCCTGGGTCGCGGAACGATATACCACCATCGAAGAGATGCTGAAAACCAATCCAGAAGCCATTTTCCCGGTTACACGCAAAATCATTTCTGCGGCTGAAAATTTTTCGTCTGCAGATGTGTTTCGCGGAATTTACAAGCTGGAAGATTTAAAGCGCTTGGCCGAACCCCTACTGGAACCATTGGACTTCATGTGCGTTCCAACTATCCCAACATTCTATTCTGTTGAAGATCTGGAACAGGATCCGGTTACTCCAAATTCAAACTTTGGAACCTACACCAATTTCGTGAACTTGATGGATATGTGCGCACTGGCGGTTCCCATGAATTTCAGGTCTGATGGCCGTCCGGGCAGCCTGACGCTGTTAGCTGCAGCAGGCAAGGACGCTGAAATCGCTTCAATAGGGATTGAAATTCAAAAACAAACTCAACCTAAAATGGGCGCAACTGAATGGACTGTTCCAGCTCCGTCAACCGTGCAACATGCAATTTCTGATACTGAAATCGAAATCGCTGTCTGTGGGGCCCATATGTCGGGTTTACCACTCAACACAGAATTAACCTCTCGCGGGGGCCGGTTTATAAGAACAGCCACAACAGCCAGTGATTACCAATTCTATGCACTTGCCGGTGGTCCTCCTAACCGTCCAGGTCTGGTGCGAACCGAAACTGGACAGGGAAGCGAGATCGAGCTTGAAATTTGGACGCTTCCAAAAACGGAAATCGGTGGTTTTCTTGAAAGCATACCGGCGCCGCTTGGCCTTGGCACTTTATCCCTGAACAATGGCACCGTAGTTAAAGGCTTTATTTGTGAAGCCCAAGGCGCTGCTGGCGCTACAGATATTAGTGATTTCAAAACCTGGCGCCGCTACGTTACCTATAACAATCTGAACTTTATTTAAAATTGGGCCAGGATGAAGATCGTTCCTACCCCCACTCTTCATCCTGGCCCAAGCACAAGAAAGCCCGACCTGCTATAAGGTCGGGCTTTCTTAATTTGGTTGCTGGGTTCTCAATGGGAAATCATCCAGGGTCGCTTTTTGGGAAAACTTTTAGATCCATCCGGACGATATAAAGTGCCCGAATTGATTTTCTTACCCCCGCCTGAACAGCAGCCGCAGCCGGGACCATGCGCCGATCTTTTGGGTTCATGGGAACTGCGCTCATTCGTCTCATGGGCGTGACGAACCCCGCCATCCAGTATGGCCAGTTTCGGACTTGATATCATGCGCGGTGAATTCTCTCCACAACTGGGACAACTGGCATCTTTGTCATAATCGGAAATGGATACGAGTTCTTTGAAGGGCCCACATTCATGGCAGTAATATTGATAGAGTGGCATATTAATTCTCCCTGCAGGCGGGAATTACCCCGCCTGATCAAATTTCTAGAAAATGGTTTAGAGATCCGGCGCCAAAGGCACATCAATGGAACCATCCAGATATTTAGTTGGGCCATCTGCGTTTGGCATCATATCAAATTCAAAGATATCTGTGGGCAGCCAAAGGGTGGCGCAGGCATTTGGAATATCCACCACGCCTGATATATGCCCCTGCACCGGCGCTGTTCCCAAGATGGCGTAGGCCTGCGCTCCGGTATATCCGAATTTCTTCAGATACTCGATTGCATTCAAACAGGCCTGACGATAAGCGATGTGCACATCCAGATAATGCTGCTTACCAGCTTCATCGACAGAAATACCTTCAAAAATCAGATAGTCATCATATTTCGGCGCGATTGGTGAGGGTCGGAAGAGTGGATTTTTAACACCGTATTTCTTGACGCCGCCCTTAATCAGTTCAACCTTCAAGTGCAGCCAACCTGCCATTTCGATTGCACCGCAGAATGTGATCTCCCCGTCTCCCTGACTAAAATGCAGATCGCCAACGGACAAACCGGCGCCGTCAACATATACGGGGAAATAGATTTTTGAACCGCGCGAAAGGTCTTTAATATCACAGTTACCGCCGTGTTCCCGTGGTGGGACGGTACGAGCGGCTTCGGCGGCGGCTTTCGCTTTGGCCTCTCCGGTCATCTTACCCATATGGGCTGTGGGGCCGCCATCTGGCAAAGTCGCAAGCTCCGGAATGCGTTCCGGATCTGTGTCCACAAGTGCTTTTTCACGGGTGTTCCACATATCCAGCATTTTACGATCGGGCAGGCAACCGATTAGGCCTGGATGAATTAAGCCTGCATATCGAACGCCCGGAACATGCCGCGATTTGGTGAACATCCCTTCGAAGTCCCAGATCGATTTCTGTGCTTCTGGGAAATGATCTGTCAGAAAGCCCCCGCCATTTTGCTTGGAGAAGAAACCGTTAAATCCCCAAAGGCTCTCTTCTTTTGTACCGATGTCCAGAATATCAACAACCAGAAGATCCCCCGGTTCAGCACCTTCAACGCCAATCGGGCCAGAAAGGTAATGGACCTGCGCCAGTTCAACATCGCGAACATCTGACGCATCATCATTGTTTTTGATCTGTCCACCGGTCCAGTCATAGGTTTCAACCTTAAAATCATCACCAGGCTTTACCCAGACGGCGATGGGAATGTCTGGGTGCCAGCGGTTATGGATTTTCTCGTTTGTGAGCGGGCTGTCGCTCAGGTTCACTTCAATAATTGTATCAGTCATGATCCCTCCTGTGTTGGGTCGGTGCTTAATGGTTAGACGGACAAAAACTTGGAGACTTTTTCTTCATCGATGCCGTCGCGCGGCGCCTCATGAACAAATTCGCCATTTTCAATCACAAGAACCCGATCCGCGACATCCAGCGCGAAGCTCAATACTTGTTCAGAAACGATAATCGAAAGGCCCCGCTCGTCCCGGATTTTACGAAGCGTGCGGGCCATTTCACGAATGATGGACGGCTGAATGCCCTCGGTAGGCTCATCGAGCAACAAAACCTTGGGATCCGAAGCAAGCGCCCGTGCGATTGCCAACTGTTGCTGCTGTCCCCCTGAGAGATTGCCCCCTCGTCTTGATTTCATTTCCAGCAAAACAGGAAAAAGCTCATAAATGTCTGCGCTTACGGTTTTCTTGCCTGTTACCGTCAAGCCAGTCTCGACATTCTCTTCGACTGTCATGGAGGAAAAAATTTGCCGCCCTTGCGGCACATACGCCATACCGCTGGCAACCCGTTCATAAGATTTTAAATCCTGGATCGATTGGCCATCAATATCGACCGACCCTTCTTTTGTCGGTACGACACCCATCAAGGTTTTCATCAGGGTCGTTTTGCCCATCCCGTTTCGGCCCATAATGGCAACAATTTCGCCGGGCTTTACGGTAAAATTCAAACCATGAAGAACTTCGGATTCCCCGTAAGCTGAGCGGAGATTATCAACTGCTAACATCATTCTCTCCTTAGTGTCCGAGATAAACTTCAACAACTTTTGGATCCGCCTGCACATGGGCCATGGATCCTTCGGAAAGGACCTTTCCCTGATGCAGAACGGTGACCCTCGTGGCGATATCCTCAACGAACTTCATGTCATGCTCGATCACAATGACTGATCGATCTTTGATAATGCGATTGAGAAGTTCAGCGGTTTTCTTGCGCTCAGCGACCGACATTCCCGCAACGGGTTCATCAAGCATGAGAAGCTCTGGGTCCTGAATAAGCAGCATCCCAATTTCCAGCCACTGCTTCTGCCCATGGCTCAAAAAAGCGGCTTTTTCATCAAGCAATTCATTTAAGAAGACGGTTTTTGCAATCTCGTCGATGCGTGACTTAACGGCGTCATCCCGGCGGAATGCAAGTGCCCCGAAAACCCCGTGGCCTTTTGGATAAGAAATCTCAAGATTTTCAAAAACAGTCAGATCTTCATATACGGACGGGGTTTGAAATTTACGACCAACCCCCGCATGCACGATCTGGTCTTCGCGCATTTTCAAAAGCTCTTGGTTTTTAAACTCAACTTTGCCCGAAGTGGCTTTGGTTCGCCCACAAATTAGATCCAGTACGGTTGTTTTACCTGCGCCATTTGGTCCGATAATGACCCGGCATTCGTTTGGCTCCACATAGAAGCTGAGATCATCAACAGCTTTAAAACCATCAAAGGAAACCGTCAGTTTTTCAACAGTTAGAAGGAAATCTGGTCGTGCATTCATCGTCACTCTCCCCTATTCAGCCGCAGCGTTTAATGGATCAGATTTCTCTGGTTTATCGAGATCCTTCTTGCTCCATTTTTTCAGGAGCGCTTCAACTCTGGGCGCGACATGTTCCTCGTAAAGGCCCGCCAAACCATTTGGAAACGCCAGAACAACTGCGATAAACAACGCCCCAAGCCCAAATAGCCAAAGTTCAGGAAACAGTTCTGAGAAGGTCGTTTTGGCCAAATTCACCAACAGTGCGCCATATACCGCCCCCAGCAGAGATAACCGTCCGCCGACGGCACAGAAAATCACCATTTCAATGGAGGGAACGATGCCGACGAAGCTTGGCGACATGAAGCCAACCTGCAGGGTAAACATGGCACCCCCAATGGATGCAAACGCAGCCCCAGCGCAAAACACGAAAATCTTGAAATTAGCAACGTCATAGCCTGAGAAACGGACCCGGTCTTCCTGATCGCGCATGGCGATTAGAATACGGCCAAGTTTTGATCGGCGAATGAAATGCGCGATTAGAATACAGCCGAATAACAGTATACCGTTCACAAAATACAGGATTACCTTGGCTTCATCTGTCCGAATATCCCAACCTTTTAAGGTGCGCAGATCTGTAATCCCGTTCACCCCACCGGTATAACCCTGCTGCCCGATAATCAGGATCGTCAGGATCGCGGCGATAGCCTGCGTTATAATGGCAAAATACACGCCCCCTACCCGGCGGCGGAACATAGCGACACCGATAATAAAAGCAAAGAACACGGGCACTAAGACAACAGCGATCAAACTAAAGGTGAGACTGTTGAACGGCTCCCACCAGATGGGAAGTTCTGTGATCTGGTTCCAATCCATAAAGTCAGGGATACCGGGTGTTGACTGAATTTTTGTGGCTTCCGGTGTCGAGGCCTCCAGTTTCAGGAACATGGCCATGCAGTAACCGCCAAGCCCGAAAAACACCCCTTGCCCCAAACTCAGAATACCGCCTGCGCCCCAGCACAACACCAGTCCCAGCGCGACGAACCCATATGTCAGGTATTTGCCAAACAGATTTAAGCGAAAGGCGTCAAGGCCAACTGGCAATACGACGAATATAAGAAGGGCTAAGATGGCAAGTCCGGCCAGTTCAGAAGACGTGAAAAATCGACTATTCTTAAAAATCATCTTGTCACCCTCACTTACGAAGTTTCAAGGCAAACAGGCCTTGTGGACGCAGCATTAGAATGCCGACTACAGTTAGCAAGGTGAGAACCTTTGCCATGGAGCCTGACAGGAAGAACTCCATAATTGATTGTGCTTGTGAGATTGAAAATGCAGATGCAATGGTACCCAAAAGGCTCGCGGCCCCACCAAAAACAACAACCAGGAAGGTATCCACGATATAAAGCTGACCTGCTGTGGGACCGGTAGATCCGATCATGGTAAAAGCAGATCCCGCGACGCCAGCAACACCGCATCCGATGCCAAACGTTAATCGGTCAGTTCGCTCTGTGTTAATGCCAACAGCACCCGCCATAACACGGTTTTGTGTCACTGCACGCACCTGCTTGCCCCAGGATGAGCGAAACATCATCACATACACGGCCACAGAAATACCAATGGCCAAAACCATCACGAAAATGCCATTTATGGGAACTTCAATCATATCGGTAATGGGGAGTGATCCCATAATCCAGTCTGGAATGGTAACCCCCACTTCACGGGCCCCAAAGACCGACCTATAAATCTGTTGCAAAATAAGGCTCAGCCCCCAAGTCGCCAACAGCGTATCCAATGGGCGTTTATAAAGATGCCGGATCAATCCCCATTCGACCAGCATCCCCAGCGAGCCAGAAACAATGAAGGCCAACACCATCGCGACAAAGAAGTAGATATCGAAAAGAGCGGGAATATATTCAGCGAACAGGTTTGATGTCAGGTAGGTGACATAAGCACCCAAAATCATAAATTCACCATGGGCCATATTAATTACGCCCATCTGACCAAAAATAATTGCCAGTCCCAGCGCCATGAGGACGAAAACAGAAAATAAAATCAGGCCGGCAAAGCCTTGCATGGCGAAGATTGCCCCGAGCTCGCTCATCGAATACTCAGCAAACATAATGCGTCTCCTATCGACAATGATCCAGAATGTTGGTTGATCCACCCAAATGGGTTGGCCCTCACCTAAGAGGTGAGGACCTGATCCCAATTGAGATTATTGGTACCCTTCTGGGAATGGATCTGGTTCAACCAGATCTGCCGTTTCATATACGACTTCGTACTGACCATCTTTTTTGGCGTGCCCAACGCGGGTTTTAGACCAAAGGTGATGATTTTCATGGACTTTGACATAACCTTCCGGGGCAGATGTCAGTTCGATACCGGGGCTCGCTGCCCGGACCTTGTCGATGTCGAAGGAGCCGGCTTTTTCAACAGCAGCTTTCCACAGCCATGGCCCCAGATAAGCCGCCTGGGTCACATCGCCAATGACCATGTCATCGCCCCACATTTTCTGGAACTCTTTCACAAATGCGATGTTGTTTTCATTATCCAGGCTTTGGAAATATTTCATGCAGGCATATGCGCCCTCGATATTTTCGCCGCCGATGCCGCGGATCTCATCCTCGGTAACAGAGATCGTCAACAGAAGCGGTTTCTCTTTTGTCATATCGATACCGGCTGCTTTAAGTTGCTTGTAAAAGGCAACGTTAGAGCCACCTACAACAATCGCATAAATCACGTCTGGTTTCTTCAAGCGGATCTTGTTGATAACAGAGTTAAACTGCGTATGCCCAAGTGGATAATATTCTTCACCCACAACCTTAAGGCCGAGTTTTTCAATGTGTTTCCGAGCAATTTTATTAGAGGTGCGCGGCCAGATGTAATCTGAACCCAATAGGTAGAATGATTTGGCTCCTTTAGTTTTGGTAACCCAATCAATACCCGCAATAATCTGCTGAGTGGCTTCTTGCCCAGTATAAATTACGTTTGGTGACTGCTCCAACCCTTCGTAGAAAGTTGGATAGTAGAGGAAGCCATTATATTGCTCGAATACTGGCAATACGGCTTTACGGCTGGCTGATGTCCAACACCCCATGACAGAAGCGACTTTATCATTAACCAGAAGCTTCTTGGCTTTCTCTGCAAAAGTTGGCCAATCGGACGCCCCATCTTCCTGAATATATTTAATCTTACGACCTAGAATTCCGCCTTGTGCATTAATTTGCTCAATTGCAAGCTTCTCGGCTTGTACGGAACCTGTTTCGGAGATTGCCATTGTTCCTGTAATCGAATGCAGAATACCAATTGTGACGTCATCATCTGTTACGGCTAGCCCCGTTGTGTTGACTGCTGATGTTGGATAATCACTTGCACTAAGAAATTTCGGCGCGAAAAGAGATGCTGTGAGCATTGTGCCGCCCATGAGCACTGCGCGGCGCGAAGCTTCCATTGGCTTTTTGGGTTTGTTTGGTGTGTCGGACATTATTGCCTCCTATGAACCTGCCTGATAGCTTTTCTCAACAGCGGTCATCGCTGCTTGTTCAAAAATTCTGGAGAAAATTGTTGCAATGCAACATACGTTGTTTAACGTATATGATTGCGTCTTTTGACAGGGCATAAATTTAGCAACGAATAAATAAGCAAGCTCTATAGAATGACCGGGAGAAAACGCCTCATCTGGAGCGCCTTTTAGTGTTGACGGTTTAGTCAAAACGACGGGAAACCAGGTATGAAGTCTGTTTTTGGTGTTATGCGAGAACGTCGTCGTTATAACCAATGGGTTGCAAACGAAACGTTGGAAGATTTTGCACTTCGTTTTACAGCCCGTCGTGCAAGACGTTGGTCAAATTTGCGCGTTACAAACACTGCACTTGGCTCCATCTCCTTTCTAGCCCTTGAAGCTATCGGAGGCGCGATTACCCTTCGCTATGGCTTTGACACCGCAATAACAGCGATCATGCTTGTGGGTGTAATTCTATTTCTAACGGGTGTGCCCATTAGTTACTACGCCGCGAAATATGGTGTCGATATTGATCTGCTGACCCGGGGCGCCGGGTTTGGCTATATTGGATCGACAATAACATCGCTTATCTACGCATCCTTTACATTCATATTCTTTGCACTTGAAGCGGCGATCCTAAGCTTTGCTCTGGATCTGTGCTTTGGTATTCCCATCGGCATTGGCTATATCCTGAATGCTCTTGTTGTTATTCCACTGGTAACACACGGCTTCACCAAGATTTCCAAATTTCAAGCCTGGACACAGCCGCTATGGATTGTTCTGCATATCCTGCCCTTTGTACTGTTGGCGGCTGTCGGACATGACGATGACAACTGGATTACCTTTCAGGGAATTGGTCCCGCTGAAGGGCAAGGCATGACCCTATTAATGCTGGGTGCTGCATCTGGCGTCGTATTTTCACTTGTGGCGCAAATCGGCGAGCAAGTCGATTTCCTGCGATTTTTACCGGAACCGAAAACTGCTGCCGAACGGAAAAAATGGTGGACATCGATGCTATGTGCCGGTCCCGGCTGGACTATTCTTGGGGTTGGAAAAATGCTGGCGGGCTCGTATCTGCTCACATTTGCAATTTCAAAAGGAATTAGCCCCGAAAATGCCAGCGATCCCACCCAAATGTATTTCGCGGCCTTCAGCCATGTGATTGAAAACCCGGTCCTTGTCCTCACCCTAACCGGTGCTTTTGTAATCCTGAGCCAGCTTAAAATTAATGTCACCAACGCCTATGCTGGTTCCATAGCCTGGTCCAATTTTTTCTCGCGCCTCACCCATAGCCATCCGGGACGTGTTGTTTGGATGGTGTTTAATGTCGCAATTGCACTTATGCTGATGGAACTGGGTGTTTTTGGCGCACTAGAAACTACACTTGCTTTCTATTCTCATGTTGCACTGGCCTGGATTGGGGCAATTGTTTCAGATTTAGTCATCAATAAACCGCTTGGTTTTAGCCCCAAACACATCGAATTTCGCCGGGCCCATTTATATGACATTAATCCCGTGGGGCTTGGTGCCATGGGCGGTGCCTGCATCGCGTCCTTCCTCGCTTACTCAGGCGCATTTGGCCCGGTTGCCATGTCCCTCTCATCCTTCATTGCCCTGTTTACGGCTGTCCTGTTGGCGCCCGTAATCGCTTACGCAACAAAGGGACGATATTACATTGCCAGAACTGCCATCACTTTACCGGAAAACATGCATGTTTGCTGCGTCTGCGAGTATCGTTTCGATGCAGAGGACATGACAGACTGTCCCTTTTATGACGGGCCCATTTGCTCGCTCTGCTGTTCACTGGATTCCGTTTGCCGGGATGCCTGTAAACCCTCGGCTAGACTTGATCAACAGACTCAGGTTTTCCTCAATTGGTTGCTTCCAGCCAAGGCCGTCGCCCTTCTACAAACCAGAATGGCACAATTCATAATCGCTACGCTTATCCTTTCAGGGTTAATTGGGGGGTTGCTCTGGATTATCCGGGCCGAGGCGCAGTCACCTTCTTTCGATCTGGTGTTAAGTCTGATCTTTTGCAGTCTTCTCTTTATTGTAGGTGTTTCGGTATGGTTGTTTGTACTCGCGCATGAAAGCCAGAAAGCCGCCCGGCAGGAGTCCAGCCTACAAACCCAGCGGCTCATGCGTGAAATCCGGGCTCACGAACGAACCGATGCAAAATTGCAGGATGCCCGCGATAAGGCGGAAGCCGCTAATCAGGCAAAAAGCCGATATATGATGGGATTAAGTCATGAGCTCCGCACACCGCTCAATGCCATATTTGGGTATGCTCAAATCCTATACAAAGACCCTAACACCCCTCCCAACCGAAAAGAGGCTGTATCCATTATTCGAAGATCTGCGGAGCATCTATCAGGTTTGATCGAAGGTTTGCTGGATATCTCAAAGATTGAAGCAGGACGAATTGAAATTTACCGTGACCACGTCAAGTTTGCGACCTTCATGTCACAACTCGTTAGTATCTTCGAAATGCAAGCGGCAGAAAAAGGCCTTAAGCTGACGTATGACGTCACCAGCAAGCTCCCGGAATGGATCGCAACAGATGAAAAACGGTTGCGCCAAATTTTAATGAACCTGCTATCCAATGCCATTCGTTACACTGAAGTAGGTGAGGTTAAGCTTACGCTTCATTATCGAAATGAAGTTGCCCATTTTGAAGTTAAAGATACCGGTATTGGGATTCCTGAAAACAAACTGGAACAGATTTGGAAGCCTTTCGAACGCGCGGGCGTAAACCGCATCCGCGGAACCGGCTTGGGCCTCACAATCACCAAACTATTAGTGGAGATGATGGGCGGTGAAATTCAGACGGAGAGCGTTTACGGCAAAGGCAGTACATTCAGCTTACGAATGATGCTTCCCACTGTGTTCAGAACCAACCAAACCCGTGAAACTGAAGAGACGCGGATCACGGGATATTCCGGCCCAAGGCGCAGTATTTTGGTTTTAGATGATGAAACGGATCATCTTCGATTGATGGAAACCCTCCTCGCCCCCTTAGGATTTAAATTATATCTCGCATCAGGGCTGGATGTGGCCAATGAAATGCTATCCATGGCGACCCCAGATTTGTTTCTTTTAGATATCGATTTACCTGAAATTTCTGGATGGGAATTTGCGGCCAGACTTCGTCGTGGTGTCCATCGAGCCACCCCAATCATTATGGTGTCCGCCCATGCCCTTGAAGGGCGTAATACAAAGAATGGACCCGAAGATGTTCTTCATGATGCATTTATTGCCAAACCGGTAAGTTTAACAATCCTGCTCGAGCAAATCAGAACCCTTCTTAAGCTGGATTGGACTAAAGATATCCACCACCCCATTTCGGCGGCCAACGCGCAGCCGCTGGCGACGGCAGATATAGAGCAGATCATTTCTTATGCCAGGATCGGCAATGCATCCGCTATTCGTCAGCATCTGGACATGCTGGAAATTGAAGATCCTAAACTAACCCCCAGTTTAGCGCTCTATCGTAAACGCCTGTCTGAGTATGATTTACCAGGATTAATTCAAGATCTGGAGGCACCTGTAGATGATTTTGTCTGAAGCTGACAATCCCCGCCAAATCGTTCTTGTTGTCGATGACAGCCCGGAATCCCTCTCAATGGTCGCGACAGCAATTGAGGAAGCTGGTATGACAGTGCTGGTCGCCAGAGACGGTCTGACTGCTTTGGAGCTTACAAAACGAATTCAACCCGATGTCGTGTTGATGGACGCATTAATGCCCGGTCTGGATGGTTTTGAGACTTGTGCGCGCCTTAAATCTGGCCCCGATATGATCCAGGCCCCCATTATTTTCATGACGGGATTAAGCGAGCCGGAGCACATTTTAAGAGGGCTGGAAGTTGGGGGTGTCGATTACGTCACCAAGCCCGTTAATCCAGATGAACTAATTGCCCGGCTCACAGTTCATTTGACCAATGCCAAGCTCATAGAAAGTGCCCAAAATGCGTTAGATGCTGATGGAAGGCCCATTATGGCCTTTACGCAGGATGGGCATTTGATCTGGACTTCGCCGGAAGCCAAAAAACTAATTGCCAGCCTTCCTGAGTTTCTGGATAGCAAAAACCGTCTTTCTGCACCGGAGATACTGGACTGGTTTTCCAAACTTCCCAGCACGCCTCTATCGCAAACCAATCCGATACACTTTGGACATCAAGACAATTTATTTGAAATTATGCTGTTGGGAATTCGTCCATCGAAAGAGATATTGCTATCCATCGAAAAGCTCTCTAATTCGAACCCACAGAAGGCTTTAATCGATGCGTTCAACCTAACCGCACGGGAGGCCGAAATTTTAATTTGGTTGTCCCGCGGGAAAACAAACCGGGACATTGGCGAAATATTGAATATCAGTTCCCGTACCGTCAACAAGCATCTGGAGCAGGTTTTTCAAAAACTCGGTGTGGACAACCGCACAGCCGCAGCGGTCATGACCGATCGGATTTGCCGATAGAAAATCCACCCACGGTCAATTACCCGCCGATCATTCTCCCTCAAAACATAAAAAAACCAACACAAGCCTTTGATTTAAATTGATTTAAGACATCTTCAAGGACACGCAATTAAGGGCAAAAATTAAAACCAGTCGAAATCCAGTCGTCCTCTACCTAAATAGCAGTTAAGGAAAAAGCATCTGATATAGGGGGAGGTCGCCATGGCGAGCAAAAGAATAGAAAGTGACTCTTTGGGAGACGTCGAGGTTCCTTCCGACAAATACTGGGGTGCGCAAACTCAACGATCACTGGAAAACTTCAAAATTGGCAGTGAAAAAATGCCAATCCCCATTATTAGGGCACTGGGCATGCAAAAAATGGCGGCGGCCCGAACAAATATGCAGTTGGGTGCTTTGGATACGCAGCTAAGCCAAGCCATTCTCTCTGCGGCTGAAGAGGTGATGGAAGGGAAACTGGATGCTCACTTTCCCTTGGTCGTTTGGCAAACAGGCTCCGGCACTCAAACCAACATGAACGCAAATGAAGTGATCGCTAATCGTGCCATTGAACTGCTTGGAGGAAAGCTGGGCAGCAAGATACCGGTTCACCCGCAAGATCATGTCAATCTGGGGCAAAGCTCCAACGATACCTTTCCAACAGTCATGTCAATTGCAATCGCAACAGAAGTCGAAAATTCACTCATTCCAGCCCTCACTTATCTTCACGAAACTCTCTTAAAGAAGGTGAGCGCATTTAATCATATTATTAAAATAGGTCGAACGCACACGCAGGATGCTACTCCGATAACACTGGGGCAAGAATTTTCCGGCTATGTACGACAGATTGAATTAGGCCTTTCTCGCATCAACAATTCCCTTCCGCAGATCTATGAATTAGCGCAAGGCGGAACAGCTGTTGGGACGGGCCTTAACACCTCCCCCGAATT
The DNA here is from genome assembly GCA_034669685.1 of Sneathiella sp. Classification (GTDB taxonomy): domain Bacteria; phylum Pseudomonadota; class Alphaproteobacteria; order Sneathiellales; family Sneathiellaceae; genus Sneathiella. The sequence continues at coordinate 109,370 of JAXMOU010000001.1, read as the reverse complement.
TGGCTCCCTCTTTTCAGATGAAATTGCTAAAATGACAGGCCTGCCCTTCAAATCTGCTACCAACAAATTTGAAGCAATTGCAGCGCATGATGCAGCTGTTGAATTCTCTGGCGTCCTGAACACCCTTGCTGTCAGCTGTATGAAAATAGCAAATGACATTCGCTTTCTTGCAAGCGGCCCAAGGTGTGGCTTTAATGAGCTTACGCTTCCAGCGAATGAGCCGGGTTCTTCAATTATGCCTGGGAAAGTCAACCCAACCCAATGTGAAGCTTTAACGCAGGTTTGCGCCCAGGTTATGGGTAATCATGTAACCGTCACGATCGCCGGTTCAAATGGCCATTTCGAACTAAATGCGTTTAAACCCGTCATCATTTACAACCTGCTGCAATCAATTCAGCTGATGGCAGATGCCCTGAATAGCTTCACCAGCAATTGTGTGATTGGCATTAGCGCCAATGAGGATCGTATTCAGGAATTAATGGAACAGTCCCTTATGCTGGTGACCGCCCTGACGCCACATATAGGCTACGATAAAGCTGCCAAAATTGCCCTGAAAGCCCACGCAGAAAATCTAACCTTAAAAGAAGCTGCTCTGCAGTTGAAATTTGTCAGTGCAGAGCAGTTTAACGAGTGGGTACGACCCGAAAACATGATTTAAAACATGTTTTTAGGTCGCACTATTAATCCATTTTAATTTGGATTTCGGGCCGCATTCAAACATAGAAAAAGTCGTTTGCCACCCTTTTTACTCAGCGCCGGCGAACGGTGAACGATACCATCGTCGGGATTGTTGCGACATCCTTTAAAGATCGCCACATCACCAGCTAGCATTTTCTCTAAAGGTCCAGAATAGCTTCGTTGATGCGCTAGGGCCTGACGCGCGTATGCAGGTGGCACCCACTCCGTTCCTGTCCCGTCATAGGTTGCCACCAAACGATACGCTACGTAATCCTTATGGAATTTCCAGCAGCCATCACTATCAATCCATTCCAGGCGCACCTCAACGCAGGCCGTACCGGTAACTTCGGCAAAAGTACGAACCAAAGTGCTCATATCCTCAATAAACCAGAGAGCTCCCCTGCCTTTTGGAAGCGGCAGGTTTGCCAGTATGGGGTTGAAGACTTCCTCAAACGCCTCAGGCTTGACTGTGAAGCGAATATCCTCCACCGGCGCCTGCGTCAATTTCGAAAGCCACGTCTGCACTTCGTTCGGAATTTCACGCTGCCAGAGGATCAGTGAGGTAGCCTGCTGGCGAATAAGGTTGAACTGGCTAACCTCTTCTATCACTCGCACCGGACTGGCTCCGAGCTGATCTCCTATCACGTCTTCCAGATGTGGTGAAGTTCGCAGATTAGAATTCATACGAATATCCCACGAGGAAACCAACCCGTTCAGTCACCTCGTCCTCTTCATCAGCGCGCTTGTAGCCAACACCAACTTCGAACCCGTTCAGGAAGGTATAACCCACGGATACCTGAAACACATTTCCGTTAATATCTTCGTCCGCCTCATCAGCATCATTTTTGATGAAGGTATATGTGCTCCCAAGGTTCCACTGATTATAGTCCAGACGCGCACCAGCTGTGGTGTAACTTCTGTCATGGGCTGCTTCACCGCCAAGATGACGAATATTCATATGCTCACCCAGCAATTCGGCACCGAAACTGTTAGTAAACTGATACCGATAGCCAAGGGATGTTGAAAAACGTGTTTCCGCGGCTTCCCCGCCTTCGCCTTCTGCCTGTCGGGCATAACCGAACCGATAGGACAAACCTGTTCCTAGCGCGTCCGTCAAAACAGGAATACCGCGTCCCCCAAGAGACAAGCTAAATGAAGAGAAATCTTCTGTATTGGAAAGACCTCCATCGTTCAGATCCGTTTGCCCTCTTTCGTATAAAAGGGAGTCACTTAAAATAGTGGTGTCAGCAAAGAATGTGCTGAAATCCAATTGATGAGAGCCAAAATCACTTGTTGGCAGTTTTAGAGCTCCACCGAAACCAATGCGTTCACGGACAGCGTATTCTTCTATGGACTGATAACCATATATCCCCGGGAAACGGTGATAATCAAAACCAATTACCGGATTAAACTTTCCGGCAAAAACCGAAACATATTGGGTGTCATAATTAACCGTAAGGGTCTCTACCAATAGAGGGTGATCCTCAAAAAATTTGTCTGAACCATCTGGTTCTCCGCCGCCACCACCGCCGTGTCCATGATCATGACCACTTGCCTCACCTTCAAGTTTGATGGTGGTATTTACAGAGAAGCCGCCTCCAAAACGATACCCCATATCCAAATGAGAATGACTGTAGGCTTCATTGAATTCTTCGTCCGCTTCCTCCGCATCAATAATACTGTCCCCATGCACGGTCACATGAACATGGGCATAAAATCCATTGTCCGCCTCGGTTGATCCGTGATCGTGAGAATGGCCATGACCATGATCGTGACCATGGCCGTGATTGTGATCGTGCGAATGATCATGGCTCTGACCAGCGCCATATGCGGTTCCTGCAGCAAAAAGCAAAAGGAGCGGTAGATGGGAAATACTGAATAGAATTGATTTTTTCAACAGACTAACTTTCTTTTAATTACGTTATAACATTGCATTTCCAAGGCAAATTATAACTGACTCTCGGTGGTAAGTGATGTCGCCGATGTCAAGGCATTGAACAATGTTCGAATACGATCTTTGACATCCAGACGGGTGATAAAAACAATGCGTGTTCGGGTATCATTATCGGGCCAGATATCCAGCCAGCGAACTGGGTGAAAAACTTGCTGCGCCCCCTGAATAAGGGCGGGCCTAATTTCGCCCGCTAGATTAACAAGCCCCTTAACCCGCAAAAGATCTGGACCCATTTCGGCTGAAACCATATCGATAAAAAAGCTGAAAGCGATTGAACTGATGGGATGTTCAACAACCAGGGAAAACGCTTCTATATCTGCTCCATGGCGATTAACCGAATGATCAGCATGTGAATGTTGATGAAGATGATGTCCTTGCGTGTGGATGTGTGCTTCGGTGTCCGCATTCATCCAGTTCTGAACCGGAGAGGATATCATCGCAACGGGTGCCGGTGATGATCCGGAAGACCAGCCCGGTTGCAATCGCCCCTGATCGACATGCCAGATATCGGCAAGCGGATTTTGGTTCGTTAGAATTTCAGTCAGTTTTGTTAATTGTTCTGGATTGATCAGATCGGATTTCGATATTGCCAGACTGTCAGCCACCATCACCTGCCGGCGTGCCTCTTCATAGCGTGCCAAAGTATCCCCTGCGTTTACGCCATCCACTACGGTAATAATACCGCCTAGCTCAAATACCCTGTATAACTCAGGGTCCAGAATAATTGTTTGTAAGATAGGGATCGGGTCCGCAAGACCGGTTGTCTCAATAACAACCCGTTCGATGGGATTAATCCGACCGCTTTGCATATCTGTAATCAGCTTACCCATCGACTGTTGCAAATCTTCGCGAATGGTACAGCAAATACAACCATTTTGAAGCTCAAGAACCGTTTCGTCACTTTGATCGATCAAACCATGATCAAGGCCTACGTCTCCAAACTCATTGATGATGACAGCCGTATTTTGAAAATCAGGGCGGCTCAGCAGATTAGCCAGAAGTGTCGTCTTGCCACTCCCCAGAAAACCGGTCAAAACCGTCACCGGAATGGCCTTACCAAATAAGCTCATAAACAGCCTCGAACAAAATGTTATGTTATTACATTTCATTTATTACCTGAATAAATCGGCTCTCACAACCCGAAAACTGATGTGCTGACACTCCCCGGTTTCAAAAAAGGGGACAAAAGGCGCGCAAACGCCCTTGGGGATCATTCACAGAAGAATAATCGCGCAAGATGCAGGTGGTGATTTCAAATACAGCTGCTGAAAGGTGATCAAGCGCTAATCGTTATCAAACAGCACAAACCTTCATCAAGACCCCGCGCAGCCTCAATCAAGCTTTCCGCCTTTGGAAAACGTCATTCGCCCTTTATCCATTAAGGCTTGAAGCGCAGATCCAGCGTGTGGGGAAATTCCGGATTGACCTCCAAAGGGGGTATCTCGATGCTGCCCGGGGTATGTCCCATAGCTTCAAAACGAGCCAGTCGGCGACCTTCCGCCTCATTGTCATTTACCGGGAAGGTCTCATGACTGCGCCCTCCGGGGTGAGAGACGTGATAGGTACAGCCCCCCAGTGAACGCTTCTGAGGGACGTCAATCACATCGAATATCAAAGGCACATCTTTTGGTAAATTCGGATGCAAACTGGAAGGCTGAGACCACGCCTTAAAGCGCACCCCGGCGACTTGAATTCCATTTTCGGCTGTTGGTGATAACGGCACACGCCTTCCATTACAGGTCACAATTTGGCGGCCCTCGACCAATCCTTTTACCCTGACCTGAACCCGCTCAACAGTAACGTCCACCGCGCGGCTAACACCACCACCAGCCGGCTCCTCCCCCATCACGGGCCAAGGCTCTAACGCGGTATGCAACGACAAGGTCACATCCCCCACCTGTGTGCTTCCGCATTCGGGAAAGCGAAACGCAAAGAACGGTGCAAACCATTCAGCTTTTAGTTCGTAACCAGCCGCGCTAAACACATCCAGCACATCATGGAAATCTTCTTTCAGGTAGTGCGGAAGCATAAATTTATCATGCAATCGCGTTCCCCAACGCACCATCTTGCCCGTATTTGGCGTTTTCCAAAAATGGGCAACGCAAATGCGCAGTAGCAAGTTTTGCAACAAATTCATTTGCGGATGTGGCGTCATTTCAAAGCCCCGCATTTCCAGCAGCCCTAGCCGGCCTCGATCACTATCAGGGCTGTAGAGCTTGTCGATACAGAATTCAGCTCGATGGGTATTCCCCGTCAAATCGACAAGCAGATTGCGAAACAAGCGATCCACCAACCACGGCGGCACATCACCGGTTTCCGGAATTTGCTGAAAAGCGATCTCCAATTCATACAGCGCATCATGCCTTGCTTCATCGATACGCGGCGACTGACTGGTTGGCCCAATATATTGCCCCGCAAACAGATAAGATAAAGACGGATGGTTCTGCCAGAAGGTTATGAAGGATCGCAAAATATCGGGGCGACGTAAAAAGGGACTGTCTGAGGGATTTGCTGAACCCAGCACAATATGGTTGCCGCCCCCTGTGCCTATGCGCCGACCATCGAGCATAAATTTTTCAGTGGAAAGCCGCGCCAACCGGGCTTCGCTATAAACAACATTGCTAATCGTTTTAAGCTCTTCCCAATTCGCTGCGGGCTGGACATTCACCTCTATCACACCTGGATCTGGCGTGACGCTGAAATGTGAAATACGACCATCCGCAGGCGGCGTATATCCTTCCAACACGACCGGAGTTTTCAGACGAATGGAGACCGTTTCAATCGCTGAGACAAGCTCTAGAAAATGCTCCGCCCAAGCGACAGGTGGCAAAAACAGGTGTAACACCCCACCGCGCACTTCAGCACATAACGCAGAGTAAATTAGCCCATTCGGATCATCTGCAAAAACTTCGTCCGTTGCCTTGCTATATGTCGAAAGCGTCTTCGCAAGTTTGGATCGTGCTGGCAGATTTTCTGTTACCTCAAAGGCGCTGCGTTCTGGGCAAATTTCCTCTTTTGCCTCTTTGGGCGCAGGCAAACTGGACAATGGTAAACGCAGCCCAATTGGGGAATCCCCGGTCAGCAGCACCATATGTGAGCTTTTGAATTGCCATTTATTACTGATCCAGCGGTGCCGTCGATGAGAATAATGTAAAGGCAGGACATAGCCCACAGGATCATTTAGATCCTGGTCCATCAAATTTTGAAGACGTTCGCGCTCCGCCTTTTCATACACATTAGCTTCCATCATTTCGTCTTGAAGAGGAAGTTTGCGCTCTTTCCATAGATAATAGGGTGTGTCTTCACGTGCAGGCAAAACGTAGGACGCCGGAATACCCAGCTGTTTACCCAGCTCCGTTATAAACTTTTCTGCAGTTTCAAGCGTATGTTTCAGTGATTTGTCTGGATCAGCAAGATACTTTGTTTCCTGCCAAATTGCCTCTCCATCCTTCCGCCAGAAGCAAGGCATTGCCCACCGGGGCAGAATTTCGCCCGGATACCATTTTCCTTGTGTAAACATTGGCAAACCGCCGGATGCAAACTGTTCGCGCAACCGATAGAGCATGTCCTTACCAAGAGATTTTTTATCGCCGCCCAACGCCCCATAGTGCCAAGCGTTGTCTTCACGATCATCAAGCGATACGAAAGTCGGCTCACCGCCCATTGTCAAACGAACATCCTGATCTTGTAGGTCTTTTTCGACCTTGCTACCTAACGCATCTATCGCCTGCCATTGCTCTTCGCTGAAAGGTTTCGTCACACGTGGTGCTTCAATCATTCGCTTGATCGTCATTTCATGCTTAAGAGTAGCCTCCACCCCCTGCTCCAGGGTTCCGGTAATTGGCGCTGCGCTTGAGGGATTGGGCGTACAGCAAAGCGGAATATGCCCCTCGCCGGTCAACAGCCCGGATGTTGGATCAAGACCAACCCACCCGGCGCCGGGAAGATACACTTCGGTCCATGCATGCAGATCCGTAAAGTCAACTTCTGTACCAGAAGGACCATCCAATGATTTTACGTCCGCGGCAAGTTGGATGAGATAACCAGAGGCAAAACGTGTGGCAAGTCCCAGATGGCGAAGCGCCTGACAAAGTACCCAAGCCATATCACGGCAAGAGCCACTGCCTAGTGTCAAAGTTTCCTGACAGGACTGAACACCCGGTTCCATGCGAACGGTATAATTTAGCGAAGAATTGAGCTTCTGATTAATAGCCACAAGAAAGTCGATAATACCCTGCTCTTTTTGGTCGACCCCCTTAATCCAGTTCAATAAATCTGCGTCCTTCTCCTTGATTTCCAGATAGGGCGCCAGCTCTTCCTTCTGCTCTTTGGTGTAGGCTACGGGAAAGTTTTCAGCAGATTTTTCCAAAAAGAAATCAAACGGGTTAAACACCCGGATTTCAGTTATCAGATCAACAGCAATTTTAAATTCTTTAATTGGTTCAGGAAAAACCACCTTTGCCTGAAAATTGCCAAACGGATCTTGTTGCCAATTGATAAAATGGTTCTTCGGTTGAATTTTGAGGGAGTAAGATTGAATATGTGAGCGAACATGTGGCGCTGGCCTTAAGCGAACCGTTTGCATGCCAAGTGTTACAAGACGATTATAGCTGTAGTGGGTAACATGATGCAGCGCAACAGTAATGCTCATTACAAAAAACCTCTAATTTTAATGTCTTTCAAGGATCAGCATATGCTACAATTGCCCAAGACACACGTATTATAAATTTAGGTTCAGGAGCTAACTTGTTCACGATCCCACCGCTTACGAGCGATATTTTAGCTATCAGTCTCGATAGCAAAGGATCTCCTTCGATCAATATCAGCCTCTCGGATACCACAGTTGGGACCCACTCTCACGGTTGGGGGTTCGCCTTATATCCAGAAGACCATTCCTCAGCCATGGTTACAAAAGACCCTGAAGCACGGGGTAAGCAGGTATTGGTTGACGCAATCACTGATTGGGCAAACTTTCGCTCTACTGTTTTTTTCTTCAAAGTCCGCGGTGCTGGCAAAGGCTATAACCATACTCAAGCCCAACCGTTTTCACGCAGTTTTGCCGGCCGGGACTGGCTATTCACCCATAATGGCGATCTGGACAAAGTAGAGCTTGAAAAACTACATGGTAGCAATTCGCGCCTGTTGGAGCCGATGGGGAACACAGACTCTGAGCTGGCTTTTTGCAATCTGCTCACCCGGATTCAGGAAGGAAGTGCGCGGAAAATTGCAGACATTAACCCGTTCGAGCTTCATTCATGGTTTCAAAAGTTTGATGCGCTTGGCAGTGCCGATATGTATTTTACCGATGGAGATAGCATTGTCTGTTTCCACGGCACGCAATCCCCAAAACAGATGTATCACGCCCGCATTCAGCCGCCGAACAATCAGGAACTTTATTCATCTGAAGCCGTAAAAATCAGTTTGAGTGATCCACGCGATACCTATCGCACAGCCTTCATCATAAGTTCGACACCGTTCACAGGCGGACAATGGATGCAAATGCAACCGGGGCAAATGTTGATTGTCCGGCGGGGCGCCATCATTTGGGATAGTGCCCCCGAGCATCAGCAGCCCGCTTTAAATCTGCCGCAAATGCCTCTGCAAATACAACCTGAAGCCCAACCGACGCAATCCTTTATGGTTCAGTCACAGGTTGAACAATCACAGGGACACGTCCTCAACGCCCGGGCAATCACGCAAACCCGGGAGGGCACCCCCTTAAATTATCGCCTTTATGAAATAACGCACAACACCCATTACGAATATACTGAAGCCGTGGAACACAGCACGCATGCGTTCCGATTGCAGCCGACAGATGACCTGACGCAGGAAGTCGTGCAATCAAAGTTGGTGATCACCTCCGAAGCCGAAGAAATTCAATATGAGGATGTCTTTGGCAATCAAGCGATCCACGCCATTATTGATCAGCCCTATACCCGGCTTTCGGTTGAGGCTACCAGTATCGTTAAAGTCTTTGCAACGCCCCCCGACGATCACAGCTTGTCTCGCCGTCAAACGTCGATCCCTTTGGTTTGGATGCCGTGGCAGCGCCAAATGATGATGCCCTATCTGTTGCCCTCTGAACTTCCTGAATCTCAGCTAATGGAACTAACCGATTATGCAATGAGTTTCGTTGAGCGGAACGATTACCATCTGCTCAATACAATTGAAGATATGAACAACAGCATCTACCGGGATTATACATATGTTTCCGGAAGCACCTCTCTGGCAACCACCCCCTTTGAAGTTTACACATCGCGTCAAGGTGTTTGTCAGGATTTTGCCAATCTTTTCATATGCATGGCGCGGTTATTGGGCATTCCCGCCCGATATCGCATGGGATATATCTATACGGGCGCAAACTACGCCAATAAAATCCAGTCTGATGCGTCACATGCCTGGGCAGAAGCCTATCTGCCTTTTGTCGGCTGGCGGGGATACGACCCAACAAATGGGTGCGCCGTTAAACAGGATCATATTCGCGTCGCCTGCGGACGCAACTACCGCGATGCGACACCAACCGCAGGAACAATCTATAAAGGCGGCGGCATAGAAACACTAACCGTTGACGTCAAAATGCGCGAACTGAGCGACTAGGCAAAAATTTGATAAATCCGGGGATGCCTTCTCACATAAAAGAACATCCCCAGAAAGTTGAGGCGTTTTCGCGTGATATGAGTTATCGCGAAAACGCTGTCATTTTTGCGTCAGAGATGCCTGCAAACGCGCGAGTGCCTCTTCAAACGTTAAAGAATTCTCCTCTCCATTTAGGGACAGCATAACTGTATCCGATGCGGCCTCCCGTTTTCCGATCACCATACGGGCTGGTATGAATTGCTCATGGACCCTTAATAGGCGCCTTGACAGGCTTTCGTTCTGATCAAATACAACAGGACGGAAACCAGCGCATTCGATGTCACTTGCCACCTTTAAGACTGTGTCCCGCTGGCTATCGCTGATCGGTAGCACTGCGACCTGTATGGGGGCCAGCCAAAGGGGCAGATGCCCCGCCCACTGCTCAAGTAAAATCCCAATAAAGCGCCCGATAGAGCCAAGTACGGCATGGTGCAGCATGACCGGCACGTGCGGCTCTCCATCTTCACCAATATAGGATGCCTCCAACCTGGCAGGCAGCACCATATCCAATTGGATTGTGCCGCACTGCCACGATCTTCCCGCAAGGTCCTTAAGGGCGAACTCCAGCTTTGGACCGTAAAATGCGCCTTCGCCAGGCAGCAAGGAAGGCTCTAGCCCGGCGGCGCGGGCAGCCTGCAACAACTGTGCCTCAGCCCGATCCCAATCCTCTTCAGAACCCGCCCGCTTTTGCGGTCGAAGCGACAAAGCGACCTCATAATCAGGGAAACCCAATGCGGCATAGACCTCCTCAAGCAGGCCAACAAAGCGTGCCACCTCAACCTCAACCTGTTCGGGACGGCAAATGACATGCGCGTCATCCTGCTCAAAACCTCGGGTACGCAACAATCCATGCATGGCCCCCGATGGCTCATCCCGATGACAGATGCCAAACTCTGACAGGCGCATGGGCAGATCCCGCCAGGATCGAAGGTCCGCGTTGAAAATTTGTAAATGGCACGGACAGCTCATGGGCTTGAGCGCCATATCCCGACCCTCTCCGCGTTCCAGAGAAAACATGTTCTCCCCAAATTTTTCCCAATGCCCCGATTTTTCCCACAGAGCCCGTGGCAAGAGCATGGGACTGCGCACTTCCTGATATCCCCGGCGCCGCATATGGCCGCGAACAAAATCTTCGATAACGCGATAAAGCTGCCATCCTGCGGGGTGCCAGTAAATCATACCCGGTGCGTCTTCTTCCATGTGGTAGAGATCAAGTCGGCGGGCGAGAATACGGTGATCATTATTTTCCATTTTTGAAATCCTTGTCTGGTGGGGGTCCGGACGCAGGACAACAAAAAACCCGCGTCAGCGGCGGGTTGTTGTGTATTGAAAAGCCTGATTAGCTCACACGACGACGCCCCGCCCATATTGGGTGGTGGTGGTCGTGGTGGTTTTGGAAAGCATTTTCAACATCGAATGAACGTAACTTTGCCTCGGAATGATGTCAATATGATCTTATCGCAGTTTTCGCGCTTTGATGGCATATATCAAAGGAACCTGCTGATCTTTATACAGCATTTGGTACCCCAAGTTGGGGACTGACTCCAACCCCTCAAAGCAGTTATAGGGGCTGTATGGATGCTCGGTGAAAGACTCAATTTTTAAACCCGCATCGATTAAGGAGTTTATAACTTCACTTATTGGATGAGACCAGGTAACCGTCGTAGATTTTTCCCCATCACAGTTTTCTGTATAAGTGCCTTCTTCTTCAACGTCAGGTTCACTCTTTGAAAAATACGTGTAGCCGGATAGTAAATCATTAAACGTATGGAATTCGACTAGGTGGAACTCGCCGCCAACTTTGAGTGATTTGGCAATGGTCTGCGCCCAATTCGCAAGCTCTGGTAGCCAACTCAACACACCATATGATGTAAATACGATATCGAATTGTTTCTTATTTTCATTGCCAAACTGAACGACATCACTTTCAATAAAATCCGCTTTTAAACCCATAGCCTGCTTCAGGGAATTCGCTTGTTTAATGGCATCAGCAGATAAATCCATACCTGTGACTTCTGCGCCTAAGCGTGCCCAAGACAAGGTATCTTGACCAAAATGACATTGGAGATGCAATAGGGACTTTCCGTGCACATTTCCGACTTGTTTCAGCTCAATTGGATTTAAGGAACATCTGCCGTTCTTATATGATTCAACGTCATAGAATTTCGATTCCACGTGTACCTTGGTTCTTTTATCCCATGCTTCTTTATTTATACTCAAATAATCCATTATGCCTCCGTTTGTTAGCTTTCATCTAACACTCAGCCACTGGTCTGACAACAATTCCGAGTTAGCCTGTTTCTTAGAAAAGGAGACAAATAATGAAACGATCACGATTTGGCGAAGAGCAGATTATTGGTATTTTGAGAGCCCATCAAATGAGTTCACAGGCTGCTTTTTCTCCTCTCCTGAAAAATCGTGAACACACCGCTTGCAATGATGATCGACGCACCGAGCATCATCATCGAGTCCGGGCTCTCTCGCCAGATAAGCCACCCGAAAAGCGTGGCCCAGAGAAGGCCTGTATAGTCAAACGGAGCTACGACGACGGCCGGGGCGAGACGGAAAGCCTGTGTCATAATCGTCATCCCCGCGGTACCAAATATGGCGATCCCCGCAAAAAGCCAGAGATCCTCAGCATGCACCGGCGCCCAGAAGAAAGGTACTATCAACGCGCTCAATAGAGTACTGGTACCTGTCAGGTAAACAAGCAGTGTCCATACACTCTCGCGTGCATCAAGCCAACGGGCGCTCAGCATCAACAGAGCGTAGACAAATGCCGTCACAACAGGAAGCAGCGAGATCAATTGGAAGGTCGCCCCACCGGGTCGAATAATCACAAGAACGCCAAGAAAACCTGCCAGCACGGCCAACCAGCGCCGCCGGCCAACCTCTTCCTTCAGGAATAAAGCCGAAATCAAAGTAATGAAGAAGGGGGCAGCGAAAATCAGCGCTGTAGCTTCTGCCAAACCAAGATAGATGAAACTAGTAAAAAACAACATCGTCGCAACGATCCACAGTGTGCCCCGCAGCAAATGCGCGAGAGGTCGGTGAGACCGCAGGGACGAAGTACCACCCATAAGTAACGCGATAACAACGGTGAAAGGCAACGCAATTACGTTCCGCAGGAAAAGGATCTGCAAGGGGGAATAGTCAGATGTCAGCGTTTTCGCGATCGCATCATTTGCACTTAAACAAGCCACCCCCGCACACATCATGAGGATTCCCTTTGCATAAGATCTTGGCGCACAGGAATTTGTCGTCTTCATCACTGCCCCTCCAGCAATATTTATCTTTCAACGAGAGTCTTGGTGCCGCAGATTTGCCTTGCATGTTCGGGGTTGGACATCTATCGCACCCAACTCAATTTTATTAGATATATTATGCAAAAACTTGGGAATTATTCTTGTTTTATTACCGTTATTTTCCATAATTTGAGCAATTCATATAACTAATTTTCTAAAAATAAGGATATTTTATGCACAATATCGATGACGTTGACCGACATATCCTGCGCGTCATGCAGTCGGATGGTACGCTCTCGGTCACAGAAATCGCTGAACGGATCGGCCTATCACAGTCCCCCTGCTCTCGGCGTGTCTCCAGACTCACCGAAAACGGAATAATTCTTGGAAAAACCGTCATCCTCGACCGTAAGAAACTGGGGTTTAACGCGATCATCCTGGTGCGTATCAAGCTGACGTCTCATGGCCGCAAGTCTTTTGAACAGTTCCAGCAGGCCGTCCTGCGAATTCCCGAGGTGCAGGTGGTTCAACTCATGCTTGGCGACTACGATTTCAATGTTCGCGTTGTGGTACGTGACATGGATCATTTCCACACGCTCCTACGTGACCAGCTGGTGCTTTTACCCGGAGTTCAGGAAATCCAGAGTTCTGTTTTGCTCGACGAATTGAAATACACAACACAGCTTCCGCTTTAGAACTAATTGCGTATCACGGGATCAACATTTCTGGATCTCCAAAAATAGATGCGTTTTTTCGGTGCTGACAAAAGGTATTGTTATGTTTGAATTAAGCCCAGCTTGAAAAGTAAACTCATCCCGGACATCTAATCTAGCATATTCTAATATTAACATAATTTTATATATTTTAACTTAAAGTAGCAGTTCGATTTTTAGCCGGAGAGGTTTGTATGCTGCATTTTAATTATAAAAGTATTTATCAAGGAATTTCCCGATCACAGGCGATGATTGAGTTCGATATGGAAGGAAACGTCCTTACCGCGAACAAAAATTTTCTGGATCTGCTAGGCTATGATCTCCCTGAAATTGAAGGTAAGCACCACAGCATGTTCGTGCCAGCAGGCTTCGCTCAGAGTGACGCCTATAAGGAATTTTGGGATGCTTTGAAAAGAGGCGAATTTCAAGTCGCACAGTTCAAACGGATCGGCAAAGGCGGCAAAGAGGTCTGGATCGAAGCCTCATACAATCCAATTTTTGATAGAAAAGGCAAACCACTCAAAGTTGTTAAATTTGCAACCGATATCACCGCCAAAGCGAATGAAGCGTCCGAGACAAAAAGCATCTATGAAGCAATTTCCCGCTCTCAGGCCGTGATCGAGTTTACACTGGATGGAACGATCGTAACTGCCAATGAAAACTTTCTTTCGCTGATGGATTATAAACTTCCGGAGATTCAAGGCAAAAATCACAGCATATTTACCCCCAAAGATTTCGCGCAGAGTGCAGAATACCAGGAATTCTGGGCCGCTTTAAATAGAGGGGAGTTTCAGGCTGCCCAATTCAAGCGGATTGGCAAGGGCGGCAAGGAAGTCTGGATTGAAGCATCCTACAATCCCGTTTTTGATCAGAATGGAAAACCGATCAAAGTTGTTAAATTTGCCACTGACATCACAGCGAAGGTAAATGAAGCCGCCGCCCTAAAAAGTATCTATGAAGCGATTTCCCGCTCTCAGGCGATGATCGAATTCGAGATGGATGGAACGATCCTTTCTGCCAATGAAAATTTCCTCACCCTGATGGGGTACCAGCTCAGTGAAGTTCAAGGCAAACATCATAGTATTTTTACAACTCCGGAAAATGCTGAAAGTCCGGCTTATAAGGAATTTTGGGCAAACCTGAACAAAGGTGAGTTTCAGGCGGCACAATATCAACGATTTGGCAAAGGCGGAAAGGAAGTCTGGATTGAAGCGTCTTACAATCCGGTTTTTGATAACGACGGAAAACCGGTCAAGGTGATCAAATTTGCAACTGACCTGACCCCCCGCAAAGAAGAGAACCGAAGACTGGCGAATGATTTCGAGGTCAATGTGCAGTCACTTGTGCAGCGCGTTGCCGCTGCTTCGGTCCAGGTGCAGTCGACAGCCCAATCCTTATCGTCCACCGCCGATGAAAACAGCCAACAATCTAGCGCTGTTGCCTCTGCAACGGAGGAACTTTCGGTTTCGGTGAATGAAATCTCGGGTCAGGTTGTCAATTCTGTACGGGTTGTGAATGAAGCTGTTGATGAAGTTACCCGCTCGGAAGCCTTGGTCAGTCAACTTGTTGACACCGCAACAAAAATCGGGGAAGTGACGGCCATTATTTCAGATATTGCCGAGCAGACCAATCTATTAGCCTTGAACGCAAGCATTGAATCTGCGCGCGCCGGGGAGGCTGGTAAAGGCTTTGCCGTTGTCGCTGCAGAAGTGAAAGCCTTGGCCAATGAAACCGCCAAAGCAACCGAAGAAATCCGATCCCAAATCTCGGATATCCAAACCGTTAGTCACACCACGGCCAGCACCATTAAAAAAATTGCCGAAGTTGTGGATCAAGTCAGTCAAATCAGCACGGTGATTTCAAGCGCGGTGGAAGAGCAATCTGCGGCGACAAGAGAGGTCTCCTCTAACATCTCCGGCGTTCAGGCTGCCGCTGGCAAAACTGGCAAGGACTCATCGTCCCTGTTAGATGTCGCAACTGACCTTACGGATCGTTCCGATGATCTCCGCCAGCGTGTTGAAGTCTTCCTTGAAAATGTTAAAGCGATGTAAGCGGTTTTGTGAACGGAAGAAGAGCAGAAAGGGCGAGGTCACATCAACCTGATGGCTGGTGCCCCTTCGTTAGGTTAGCCTTACTTAACGCATAAAGATTTCCTATCAAGATCATCGAGAGGAAAGGCTGCAGATAGGCTAAAACCTTATCTCCAGCCTTTCTAATACACTAATGTTACTTCACGCTTGCTGGGAGTTAAAGTGACAAGCCTGAAAGACTGGTTACCTCAGATCAGCCCCGCTAATTTTGCAAAGGGATCTCGACTGGCGTCCTTGTGCCATTCATACTCACAGCCTCTCGCTATTTTATCCGCTATGCCAATTCCAAACAGATCTGCCATTACGGCTAACGCCATGTCCATTCCCGCGGAAACACCAGAAGACGTAAAAAACTTGCCATCTTCAACCCATCTTGCCTCTTTCACCCATTCCACATTTGGCGCAAGATGGACCGTCTTGGTGAAATCGAGTTTGTTGGTCGTTGCTTTACGACCATCCAGAAGGCCCGTCATCCCTAAAAGTACAGTTCCAGTGCAGACCGCCATCACCCGCTCTGCATTTGCAGACACATCTTTGACCCACTGCATTAGTTCTTCATCTTCACTTTCACTCAATGCGGAACTGCCGCCGGGAATGAGCAACAGATCATAGTCATTCTCTTCAGATAGAAGTCTGTCGACTACGATCTTCTGCCCATGGACACTTGGCACCGGATCGCTTGTTTTTGCGACCGTTATGATCTTGATCTCGTCTCTAAATCCACCCAACATCTCGATCGGTCCAAAGTAGTCGAGTGTTTCAAAACCGGGAAAAACTAGGGCTGCAAGAGTTTTCATAACAAAGGCTTCCAGTCATCAAGGTTTCAGGTGAGCACATTCAGGGTGATCTTTTACAAATCGTTCCGTGGATGCTGGATATTTAACCAGATACTGCGCCGGTCGTATCGGCCGACGAAGAAGTTCTCCGCCGCAATTGGGACAAATGCCATGAAAGACATTTTCAGCACAGTTTTTACAAAATGTGCATTCAAAAGAGCAACTACGTGCATCTTGACTGTCTGCTGATAGATCCACGTCACAACATTCGCAATTGGGTTTCAATTTCAACATTATCCTCTCCTTTTCAGTTATTCTCAGTAGACTAACATTTATAGTTTTGGCATAAATGACAATATGACCTCATTTTATGCCAACACATCTCCTGATAAGACAGACCCGATGAATATTCTGTTCATTGTGTACCCAGACATTGTGCTTCTCGATCTTGTTGGCCCACTTCAGGTTTTCACTCATGCGCGCAAAAACACTCTTTCCGCTCCTGCGTACCAAACAAAAATTGCCTCACTTTCTGGCACACGCATTAAAACCAACACAATCTTACAGATTGATAGTGAGCCCCTCATACAGTGGATTAATGACCCTAAAAACACGCCCATTCATACGCTTGTGGTCGTCGGGGGTGACGGCGCAATTGATGCATCACTTGATCAGCCATTTATCAATCAGGTCAGGCAATTAGCCGACCGATCTATACGGGTTTGCTCTGTTTGCTCTGGCGCGTTTATTCTTGCCGCCGCGGGGTTGCTTGATGGTCGACGCGCTGTAACGCATTGGGAAGATTGTGATCACCTCGCAGCCGTGTACTCCGCCATTAAAGTGGAAATTGACCCAATATACATTAAAGACGGGAACATTTGGACGTCTGCTGGCATCACTGCTGGTATTGATATGGCTTTAGCAATTGTTGAAGAGGATTTGGGAAAACCTGCAGCTATTGAGATGGCACGTTCACTGGTTACGCCGATGGTTCGGTCCGGTGGGCAGTCACAATTTAGTCTAGAGTTAGACAGGCAGGCGCGTGATATCAAAGGACGGTTTTCCCAATTGCATGATTGGATTATTGAAAATATTCAGCAAACGATCTCCGTTGATGATATGGCCCGCGAGTGCGGAATGAGTTCACGGAATTTTTCCCGGCGATATACGCAAACTATGGGGACATCACCGGCAAAGGCTATCGAAGAAATTCGATTGGACGCGGCGCGTGAACTTTTGACGACGACCGATAACAGCATCAAGACGGTTGCGGCGAAGTGCGGCTTTCAGGATGATGAACGTATGAGACGTGCATTCCTGCGGAATATAAAAACATCACCATCCCAATACAGAAAACAATTTCAGTTTCGTTGACCCTGACAGGACAACAGTTTGTGGCTGTTATTTTTCAAAAGCTAACGTTGAGAAAAAACCAAACAATATTTAAGCAAGCGATAACCACTGATCATCGGATGGCAACGTCAAGACCCTATCCGTGTAGATATCCTTAGGTTCAAGCGCTAAAACGGGCACACTCCCGCCTGGGACCACTCCATCCAATAAAAACGCAATTTCCGCATCTAACTTGTCAGAAGACACATCAATGTACCAGGATTTTACTTTCCCCTCACTGCCGTCGGACCATTTGTATCCGCGCGACTTGAGCAAATCCTTAGTCTCAAAGCTGGCATTATAGGCAAAGACCCGCCGGTCAGGCTCGCGCGCCTGTTGGAGTATCTGCGCAAACGCAGTGGTTTTACTCTCGGGAAGCTCTGCGCTTAAAACAAATAACGTCGCATGACAATCCTCGACCGCACGATGCCCTTCATGGAATTTCCCCAGCTTAAACAGAATGTAGTCGAGCTTGGCCGAGCCAATCCCCTCCTCCTGCCAGTTGACCGACCGCACACTGCATCCCCAAGGCTTATCGACGAATTGCGGGAAGCGCCGCTCCAGCATTTGCCGATCAAAGGCCGCGTTATGGGCGATCACGAAGTCCGCAGCATCGATTAGCCGGATAACTTCCGCCTCATCCAACGATTGATCTTTCACCTCATCATCGGTTATGCCGGTTAGCTTTATAATGTCGGGATCAAGCGGCTGATGCGGATCTTCTAGGCCGTTATACTCGTCGATAATCCGGTAAACGGTGCCATCAAGACCATATTCAAATAAAATACAGCCCAGCTCTATGATAACGTCCGACGCTGTATCCAACCCCGTTGTCTCCACATCAACAAGCAACCCTTTTCGCTTAGGCCGCCCATCTTCAGGGTGGAAAGAGACATTTCGCTCAACACGGCTCAGAACCCGGTAGTCGGAGGACGCGCTCAACGCCGTCGCTAAAGCTTTGAAATCGGGCATCTTAACTCACTTTGATCCATTTTACTCAGCAACCCTTTAAGGTCAGTTGTTCCAATATGTGTTGGGTCGGAATTTCTGGTAACCATAAAAATCTTCTTCACACGCCTTCACTTCCAGAAACGGGAAAAGCCAATTTGTTACAAGTGATGTGGGACTAAACCGCTCATATTTTGCCAGTACCGTTTTATTATTTTGGACTAAATATTTTGTATAATTGGAGACACTCCCAAAAGGAAATTCGATAATTCTTTGCCTGCGTTTGTGTGAAATCTCAGCCGTAATTTGAGGTACTTTCTTCGCTGCCAGACAATAACCGCTACTT
This sequence comes from Sneathiella sp., assembly GCA_034669685.1. GTDB lineage: Bacteria > Pseudomonadota > Alphaproteobacteria > Sneathiellales > Sneathiellaceae > Sneathiella. Next base: position 90,592 of record JAXMOU010000001.1, on the reverse strand, counting down.
GTCAACATATCTGCAAAGGTGAGTTTCACTTTAGAGAGGGCCTCATAATAAAGGGAGCAGTTCTCATCCCCATATGTAGACAGGTAGTATCGGTAAATACCCGCCTCAACAGGCAATGCATACGTGTAGTTTTGATCAGACTCTAGCTCTATGAAAGGATATTCTTTGCGTAACAACAGCTCCACGCAGGTGTCTTCACAACCATATTTAACTCCACCCCTTGTCTGAGGAGAATACCCATACTCCGGCTTTGGTTTTTCCAGATAATGTTCGCCGCCCTGTTGATCACATAAATAAATCACCGCTATATTCTCAACAATGATTTCTGTAAACGGCACAAGAGCCATAATAGTGAAGGTCAGCCCCACCAAACCTCTGCGAAGAAAGGGACGCGACAACCTCCGATACAAGAATTTTGTGAGGATCCACGCTATCGCCAAATAACCAATTAGAAATAGTAAAACAAAAAACCCCAACTCACCCCCCAACTTCAACATTCAGTTTAGATTAAGCTTTCCATCTTCAGAATGGAACAGAACCGTTTACGAAACGCGGATCCCTCTTTACGCTTCCCCCGTGCAACCACCTGCTCGGCATCTTTGATAACGTCAGGATCGCCGGCTTTAATCGCATCCTCTAAATAGCCTTCCACCTCAGCTGCATCGTCTAGATAATCCGCTGCTTCAAAAGCAGTTAGCTTCTTTGGTGCATCATTCATATTTTCAGTCATCATAAATCCTATTTATTTTGCGCCTCTATAACAAGCACTGTTACTTGCAGCAATTTCAGCAGTTACGACATTTAAGATTGATTTTTTATATAGGATTTAGCTTCGCTGCCCTTAAGGCTATTTCGCAATGCGGTGCCATACTTTCCCGGCGGTTGAGCCTAATTTGTTTGTCGGATCGAACACATTTTGATTATCCAAAACGCAAAAACCCGCCTGTTGGCGGGTTTTGACGTTTTGGTTGCGGGGGCTCGCAACCATCTTTATTTGCTGTTTTTATTCGCAACCTGAGTTTAAAAAACCTCTACACCCCAAGCAAATTTTGCTGCAATATTATTCTCAAATGCAGATAATCAAGTTATTAGCATCTGTTATAGGGGCAGTTTTTTAGCGTAATCGCCCCTCAATTTGCGCCCCAGTGGGATAGTTCGATTAACAGTGATACTGGCCCGATCTGCGTTTTAATCGGATAAGAACACACTGCCTAGTCTAGCTTACTAACAAATCGGGCAACGAGCTCGACGACACCTTCACGAAGGGATTTTTGACCTGACTTAGAGAAAAGTTCATCTCCAAAAATCATTGAAAAAGTATATCTGTTTGAAACGTTAAAAAAGCTTAGGGCACTAATTTGCCAATGAATTTCCAGAGGTGTTATTCCGGTCCGGAAGACGCCTTCAAGGCACCCTCTTTCATAGATATCTTCAAGCTTTCGAATAGCCGTTACATTCAAATCCTTTATCGCTTTTGACTGCTTAAGGTGATCGCCGTGATGAATGTTCTCAATCATTACAAGACGAATAAAATCGGGATGACGTGAATGATGATCAAATGTGAAAGAGACTAGCTTTCGAAGCGCTTCCTGCGGCGCCATATGATCCAAATCGAGGCTTTCCTCACCCGCTCGAACTTCCTGATACGCCGCTTCCAAAACTTGACGATATAGATCTTCCTTATTACCAAAATAATAGTAGATCATGCGCTTGGACGTTTTCGTTTTCGCGGAGATTTCATCCATTCTCGTTCCCGAAAATCCCTGCTCGGCAAACTCAGCCAGAGCAACGCGCAGTATGTCAGATTTAACAGCATCAGGATCCTGTTTCCAACCCTGTCTGGGTAATGAGACCGTATTTCGATCAAGTTGCGTTTTAGACATTCACTGTTCTCCGTCAATGAAGACCAACTATCATGTTTTCCAAAATTAACCAAGCTGAACATTTTGCTTGACTCAATTAACTGATTGGTACATTTCTAATTGCAATTAACCAAATAGTACAAAATAAAATGTACCGGAAAACAAAAATACCCATGGGTAGCGGAGGAATTAAAGTGGCGTCAGAGCTGCTCACATCAACAGACACTCATCAAAATGAGTGGACGGGACTTGATCGACCGGTAATAGCTGGATTGGTTGGACGAGGCATACAATTGTCGCGAACGCCTGCTATGCATGAAGACGAAGGTCGCTCACAACATCTGAGGTTGATCTACAAATTGATTGACGTAGACCTCCTCCCCGACCCCAATATTCCTTTTGGCCAAATTTTACGATCGCTCGAAATCGGCGGTTATTCAGGCTTAAACGTCACTTACCCTTTTAAAAAACAGGCCATAGAACATCTTGATACCCTGTCGGATGCGGCAAAGAAAGTGGGAGCTGTAAACACCATAATTCTAAAAGATGGTGCAAGAAATGGCCACAATACGGACTATTGGGGTTTTCGTGAAAGTTTTACCCGGAATATGAGCGGGGTAAATCTAGACTGTACACTTATGGTTGGAGCTGGCGGAGCTGGCGCCGCCGTTGCAACCGCACTCTTGGATCTGGGCATTCGCAAACTAATCCTAATCGACACGAACAGGGGGGCAGCGGAAGACCTTCAGCAACGATTACAGATCCATTCAAATACTGTTATTCAGATTTACGATGACATTGATGAAGCCGCTCAGGAAGCGACTGGCATTGTCAATGCAACGCCGATTGGGATGTCAAAAATACCCGGATGCCCAATACCTGTATCACTGCTAACACCAGAACAATGGGTTGCCGATATTATCTATTTTCCATTGGAAACAGAACTGTTGCAAACCGCCAGGAAAATTGGATGCAAAATATTATCCGGTTCCGACATGGCAATATTTCAAGCCGTTCGCGCTTTTGAACTTTTCACTGGAAACCCTGCTAACTCCGATCGTATGCGGGATACTTTCCGCAAACTTGGTTCAGCGTGAGAAGATGCATATGAAAACGGGAATAGCAACGGTCTCCATCTCAGGTAACCTTGAAGAGAAAATCGAAGCCATCGCCGCAGCAGGCTTTGACGGGATTGAGATCTTTGAACAGGATTTCATCGCAGACATTCGCAGTCCACGTGTCGTCGGAGATCGAATTCGTGCTGCCGACCTGGAAGTTATGTTATTCCAACCCTTCCGCGATTTTGAGGGACTACCTCAACCACTGAAGGCAAAAGCCTTTGATCGGATGGAACGCAAGTTCGATGTCATGCAGGAACTTGGCTGCGATTTGGTATTAGTCTGCTCATCAGCGCATCCGCAATCTCTCGGCGGGATCGACAGAGCCGCCAATGACTTTTCCGAACTGGGGGAGCGGGCCGCAGCGCGGGGCTTGCGTATTGGCTATGAAGCTTTAGCATGGGGGCGCCATGTCAACGATCACCGCGACGCATGGGAGATCGTCCGCCGAGCAGATCATCCTAATGTCGGGCTGATCCTAGATAGTTTTCACACGCTAGCGCGCGGCATTGACCCTGAAACGATCCGGCGTATTCCTGGTGACAAAATATTCTTTGTCCAACTCGCAGATGCCCCGCAAATCAATATGGATCTACTATACTGGTCCCGCCACTTTCGCAATATGCCGGGCGAAGGGGATCTAGCGGTTACTGACTTCATGAGTGCTGTAATTGCGACGGGCTATGCTGGCCCTATCAGTCTGGAAATTTTCAACGATCAGTTCCGAGGCGGCAGCCCAGAAACTGTTGCCAAAGATGGTTATCGTTCACTCATCTCACTAATGGACGACGTTCGCAGGCGCGAGCCAGAATCCCTTCTTAATCTACCAGAAATACCTGACCATGTACCCGTACACGACACAGCATTCATTGAATTTGCTACACGCGGCGATGGATTGAAAGCTCTCGAAACACTTCTCACAAGTCTTGGGTTTCAACGTGTGGGTTTACATATCGCGAAACAGGTCACCCTTTGGCAACAGGGAGACATTCGTATTGTACTGAATGCCGAAACCTCTGGACATGCGGCGGCTTCATGGAACTTGCGGGGAACTACCGTCTGCGACATTGGCCTTTCGGTTGCGTCGGCTGAGGATACTGTATTGCGTGCAACAGCACTTGGCGCAAATTTTTTCACTCAACCGCTAGGGCCAAAAGAATTACCAATTCCTGCAATTCGGGGCCTTGGTGGCAGCGTAATGCATTTCATCGATGACAGCCGTCTTGGCGATGTGTGGGACGTAGAGTTTCAACCTGAGCCCGTCACAGCATCCGGAGCAGGTTTAACCCGTATTGATCACATTGCCCAGACGATGACCTATGATGAAATGTTGTCTTGGTCCCTCTTCTATACCAGTATTTTCGACATGCAGAAGGCACCCATGCTCGATGTCGTAGATCCAGACGGGCTTGTGCGTAGCCGGGCTTTATCAACTAAGACCGGCAACTTCCGCATTACACTCAATGGCGCTGAAACACATCGGACGCTGGCTGGGTCTTTCTTGTCAGAGGGAGCGGGTGCGACGGTACAGCATATTGCGTTTGCCACCGACGACATTTTCGCAACCGCCGAAGCTCTTCAGTCTATGGGGTTTCCAGCACTAACACTCTCACCCAACTATTTTGATGATCTCACCGCTCGATATGATATCCCGCCTGACACAATGGCAAAGATGCGAGCTGCAAACATTCTATATGACGCAGATGAGACAGGAGAGTTCTTCCAGCTCTACTCCCAACCGTTTGCCGGAAATATGTTCTTTGAGGTCATTGAACGCCGCAGCAACTATTCCGGCTATGGCGCGCCGAACGCACCTTTTCGGATTGCGTCCCAAAAGCGCTTCCAAAGATCAAAAGAGGTGCCTGTTGCGTAATTGAATAAATGAATTTTCAAAAATATAGGACATTTTTTATTTTGTAGTGTAAAAAAATATAAAACCTGACTAATCAAAAGCCGTCATAAGGGAGGAAACCATGACACATTTCATTCGCCGAACCGCATTCGCGGCAACACTCGCGGCCACCGCTGCACTAGCAGGTGCTGGCAACACCGCTCTTGCACAAGATAAACCGACGTTACGCCTCAGCTCAGTCGTCTCTGAAAACGATATACGCGCTGAAGCCTTTGCCGAGATCGCTGCAGCTGTATCTGACCATTTTGACATGCAGGTCTTCAACGGCGCTACACTGGTCAAGCAGGGCACAGAATTGACATCAATTCAAAGGGGTAACCTTGAGATGGGACTGATCGCCCCGCAATCCATTGCCGAGCAGATCCCGGAATGGTCCATTGTCACATCTGCCTATTTGTTTAGTGATGCTGCCCACCTTAAAGCCACCTTTAGTAGTGACGTTGGCAAGCAACTTCTTAAATTATCAGAGGACGCTGGCATACATGTTCTGGCGCCGGTGTATTTCGGAACGCGGCAAGTGAACCTTGCGCCCGAAAAGAAAATCATGAAGCCTGAAGACCTTAACGGTGTCACCCTACGGATGCCAGGCGGCGACGCATGGCAGTTTCTGGGAGAATCCATTGGCGCAAATCCGACACCACTCGCCTATGCCGAAGTTTATACCGCGCTTCAGACCGGCGCGATTGATGGCCAGGACAATCCGCTTCCCAACGATTACAATATGAAATTTTATGAGGTAACAAAGCAGATTGTTCTCACAGGTCACTTGGTTGGTTTTGACGTATTGGCGATAAGTACAAAAATATGGAATGACTTCACACCTGAGCAGAAAAAAGCCCTGCAAACGGCTATCGACACGGCTATCGACAAAAGCACTCAGCGTCACCTGGACCGCGAAGCGGAACTGGTGCAATTCTTCAAAGACGAAGGGCTGCAAGTTTATGAACCAGACCGGATCGCTTTCCGTGATTACGCACAGAAAAAGTACCTTGCGTCTGATTTTGCAAAAAGCTGGCCAAATGGCATGATAGAAGCAATTAATGCCTTGGCTAAATAGTAACCATTACCTTTAGAAATGAGTGGCCTGCCGTTCGCAGGCCACTCACTAATGCGGAAATTACTGATGTCACCCTATTACCGTCTGAAGACCTTGGCCCACGTGTTAGCCGAAGCGGTCCCGGCTATTCTATTAGCAGCCATGTTCCTTTGCTTCATTATTCAGGTCTTCATGCGTTATGTCATGAACAACCCTGTTGGATGGACGGTTGAAGTCTGTGTGATTGCCTGGCTTTGGATCCTGCTCTGGGGGCAGTCAGTCTCTGCACGCGAAGAGGATGAAATCCGATTTGACATCATTTATGGAACTGTAACGCCCAAATTACGCCGAAAGTTCCGCACCCTGTTTTCAATCTTTCTTGTCGGTATTTATGTCTGGTCTCTGCCCGCATTATGGGATTTCGTAACCTTCATGAAGATTCAAAAAACCTCCTATCTCGATATTCGTTTTAACTGGGTCTATTCAATAGCAATCGTGTTCTCGGTTGTTTCAATCCTGCGTTATCTCTGGATCTTTTGGACATCTGCCTCCGGGCTTAAACACCCCAAAACAGAAACTGTTGTAGGCCCCCGCAAGGATTTCACCGAATGAGTTGGGAATTTGGCGCCTGCGTCGCCGTAATAATGCTGACTGCCATAATCGGATTACCGATTGGACATGCAATGCTTGCATCCTCAGTCTTCTACCTACTGTTGCAGGGGCAGGACATGTCAATTGCTTTCGAGCAAATGCTAACCGGCCTTTACGGTTCTTATGTATTGCTTGCAATTCCACTTTTTATTTTTGCGGCCGATCTAATGAACGTCGGCTCCCTGTCAGACAAACTACTTGATTTCTGCCGCGCACTGGTTGGTCGGTTCCGCGGCGGTCTCGGACACGTCAATGTCGTCTCATCGCTGATCTTTTCTGGTATGTCTGGTTCCGCAATTGCCGATGCGGTTGGAATGGGTCGGATCATTATCAACCTTATGACCAAAGACGGCAAATACCCGGGGGCCTACGCCGGTGCAATCACCGCAGCTTCCGCCATTATTGGGCCCATCATTCCGCCGTCGATCCCGATGGTCCTGTTTGCGCTGGTTTCAGACACCTCAATCGGCTTCCTTTTTCTTGGCGGCGTTGTACCTGGCCTCATTCTTGGTGTGATGCTGATGGGGATGAACGCATGGCAAGCCCGCATCTATAACTATCCGGTGGAAGAACCTGTACCCTTGCGAGAGTTGCCACGAATAACCCTTCGCGCAGTTCCGGCGTTATTAATGCCCGTGATCCTGTTGGTCGGCATCTATGGTGGCATAACAACCCCAACTGAAGCCGCGGCGCTGGCGGCCCTGTACGCGTTCCTTGTATCGACCATTTTATATCGCTCAGTCTCGATACGCCAAACATATGAAACTGTGTGTAGCAGCGCCCGCTCCACAGCAAGTGTTGGCTTCCTGATCGCAGGCGCTTTGGCATTCAACTATGTCGTAACGATTGAGCAGGTCCCCAATGTAATCCGGGACGTTCTTGGTGATCAGGAACTAACGCGCCTGTCGTTCCTGCTCATGGTCAATGTACTGTTACTACTGCTGGGGTGCCTGTTGGAAGCGAACGCAATCTTGTTGGTAATTGTCCCAATCTTCTTACCCTCTGCGGTCGCACTGGGCATCGATCCGATACATTTTGGCGTCATCGTCGTTGTCAATACAATGATCGGCTTGGCCACGCCCCCCTATGGCTTACTACTCTTTGTCGTGACATCGATCACCCGCTCCCCAATCCGTGACACGATACGCCATCTCCTACCATTCCTCGCTATTCTAATTGCGGGCCTCGCCATCATCACCTTTGCACCCGACATCGTCCTATGGCTCCCGCGGCTGTATGGATATAAGGGCTAACCTAACTGGAGAATAAATGACCAACACTATCTTGATTATTAATGGCCCAAATCTGGACATGCTCGGTACCCGCCAACCTGAAGTTTATGGCTATGACACCCTTGCTGATGTTGAAAAACTCTGTTCCAAAGCCGCGTCGGATGAAGGTGTAGAGATCGATTTCCGCCAAAGTGACATTGAGTCCGAAATTATGGGTTGGATCAAACAGGGTCGAGGAACAACAGCTGGTTTACTGATCAATCCAGCTGGTTTCACCTCAACATCCATCGCCATCCTCGATAGCTTGTTGATTTATGACAGGCCTATTATTGAAGTCCATATTTCCCCGCTATTTCGACGCGACGAATTTCGGCATTTGTCATACGTTTCTAAGGCTGCTTCAGCAAAAATCGAAGGGTTCGGAATTCGAGGCTACGAGTTTGCAATCCGCAAACTGGCAGAACTGGCAAGGAGTTGATCCCTTGCCTCAACCGAACCGACCAAAACTCATAACATGATCGACCCCACTACGAATATGCTGGGTCAACAGATCAACTGCTGCATCGGCGTTCCGAGCGATCACAAAATCCCTTAATGCCGTGTGATCCTCGGCAACGGCCTGCCCTCGAAAATCACGTACCAGCATGTGATAGCGTGCGAACCTGTCAAAAATTGAGGAGTGTGTTTTCATGAGAACGGGTCTGTCACTGGCTGCAATCATCGCGTGGTGGAACCCCCAGTCGCAAGAGACCCATTGATCCACATCATCCCACTTGTCAGAGATAAGGTTTCGCTCGACAACAGACAGCTTATAATGCGCGGCAACAACCGACGCCTCCCACTCCAGATCGCCTTGCGCGATTGACATCCTTAATGCATGTGTTTCGAGCAACGTTCGAAGTGCTGCTAGCTCCCCAAATTCGGCACCACTGATCCCCGCAACCCGAAACCCTCTCTGTCCCTCCGCGGTAACGAGCTCCTCAACAGCAAGCCGATTTAAGATTTCGCGCAACGTCGTAACACTTGCGCCATAAACTTCCCTCATCCGATCAAGTTTGAGCTTCTCATCGGGCAGGAGTTTACCGTTCACAATGTGCGAACGGATACGCCGATAGGCGACTTCACCGATCGTATCCCCTGTTCGCTCTTCCGTTTCAAATCGTAAAATTTCCATCGCTGATGATTATACTGTTGCGGACGCTACATTGTTAGTCCTAATCAACTCCACCTGTATTTTTCACCTCATCTGGACACTTGGCGTTGTCTAGATAGCTTCATCACACAAGAATTCGACCTGCTGGTCACTTGCAATGAGCACAACCGCTCTACTCAAGAGTAGAAGCCATCGCTAACCTTCGAAGATCAGAGCAATTTAAGATGGTTGCGGGTGTTTTGACCTGCGGCGTTAAGCTACTGATTTAATATATATTTTTAGTTTAATTTGGTTGCGGGGGTAGGATTTAGCGTCGCTTTGCTCCGTAGCGTCCTTCGGCCGCGAACCTCGGAAAGCCTTATTGGCTTTCCTTAAGGTGTCAGATCCACAGACCACACAGCCAATAAAAAAGGGCCCCGAGAGGGACCCTTATTTATTTGGTTGCGGGGGCTCGCAACCATCTTTACTTGCTGTTATTGGCTTTTCGCTGTTCGGTCAATATACAGAAGCGTTAAGTGCGTGAAACCGGGCAACAGAATTCCCCGGCAACAAATTTAGTCTGCCTTCATATCCGCAGCCAAGCTATCCGCAGCCTTAATTAGAAGCCCCATGTCCACGCCAGCAGCGACAAAATTGTACCCCCACTCCCGATAGCGTTTCGCATCAATAGCCGTGGTCGCTAGAATTCCTGCAGGCTTACCCATAGAGTTCAGAGTATTCACGGCCGATTTTAAGGCCTCCTGTACGTCCGGGTGTGCCGGATTTCCAAGATGCCCCATAGAAGCCGCTAAATCAGAAGGTCCAATGAACACACCATCAACCCCCTCCACAGCCGCTATTTCCGTCAACTGAGCAAGAGCTTGACCGGTTTCGATTTGAACCAGTAGACAAATTTCCTGGTTCGCCACGCTAAAATAGTCTTTTGCCCGGCCAAAGCGGCTCGCACGTGTACTCCCTGCAACGCCGCGAATTCCCGCCCCTGGATAATGCGCAGCTTCAACCGCAGCTTCGGCTTCCTTGGGCGTTTCAATAAACGGCACTAATAGGGTCTGCGCCCCAATGTCTAAAAGACGTTTAATCAGAACCTTATCGTTCCATGCCGGACGAACGGCAAGATTAGCCGTTCCATGAGAGGCCGCCTGCAAAATAGGCATAACACCCGCCACATCAATGGGAGAGTGTTCGGTGTCAACCAGCATCCAGTCAAAACCGGAATCGGCAAGGGCTTCAGCCGCCAAAGGACTGCAAAGACTGGACCACAACCCGATTAACTTTTCCCCAGCTAGAAGACGTTTTTTGAACGTATTTTCAAGAGGTAACATAATAAGCCTCACACAAACTGAACGGCAACGCTACCAAGCGGGCCAAAATCCGCGTGGAGCGTATCGCCCTGATTAGCCCAAACAGGCCGCGTAAAAGATCCAGACAACATCATGTGGCCAGGCTCCAGTGTAATATCAAAAGGCGCAAGCTTGTTGGCAAGCCATGCCACAGCCATGGCAGGATGACCGAGGACACCCGCGGCAATACCCGTTTCTTCAATTTCCGAATTGCGATAGAAAATTGCACCCACCCAGCGTAGATCGATGTCTTCCGGGCGAACAGGACGACCGCCTAGAATAAGAGCTGCTCCCGCACCGTTATCAGCAACAGTATCAAAGATTTTCCGAGGTTCCTGAACCCGCGCATCGATAACTTCGATAGAGGGAACAACATACTCGGTTGCCCGCAGCACATCTACCAATCCGACATTTGGCCCCTTAAGCGGTTCTTTTAAAATAAACGTCAGTTCAGGTTCTACACGCGGAACGCAGAAATCAGCATGGTTAAGTTTGACACCGTCCTGAAAGATTCCGTCGCTAAAGACATAGCCGTAATCAGGCTCATCAATCTTGGAAGACGCCTGCATCGCTTTTGACGTCAGACCAATTTTATGACCAACAATGTTGATCCCCGATTTCTTCTTATCCGCAGCTAAAGCAGATGAAATGGCATACGAATCCTCAATCTCGATATTGGGAAATTTAGCGGAAAGGCGCTCACTTTGAATTTTTGTGCGATGCGCTTCTTTCAGCATATTGATGGCGTCCAGCCGTTCCTGTTCAGTCAGCATGTTTTGATTTCCATTTCCTAGAGTTTGACGCAGACATTGCGCAGTTCCGTATAAAATTCGAGGGAATGAACGCCCCCTTCACGGCCAATTCCTGAGCTTTTAGAGCCCCCAAAAGGTGTCCGCAGATCCCGGAGAAACCAGCAGTTCACCCAAGAAAGACCTGCATCGACCTTCCCTGCAACCCGATGAGCCCGCGAGAGGTTGGTCGTCCAGATGGATGTCGCTAGGCCATAAGGAGAATTATTGGCAAGTGCAATGGCTTCCTCTTCCGTATCGAAAGGCGTGAGATGCGTGCAGGGTCCAAAGACTTCATCGGTTATCGCCGCTGCGGTTTCAGGCAAACCTGTCCAGATTGTGGGTTCGATCCAGTATCCATTATCAAATCCATTGACTTTAGGGACACCGCCGCCCGCAATTAAAGTCGCACCATCCCCACGGGCTTTCTCATAATAAGACTGGACTTTATTCCTATGTTTTTTGCTAATCAGAGGCCCCATATCGGTCCCTTTATCGAACGGATCGCCAAAGCTGTATGATTTTGCTTTTTTCGCGAGCCCCTCAACCACCTGATCAAAAATGCCGCGCTGCACATACAGCCGTTCAGTTCCAAGGCAAACCTGCCCCGTATTCACAAAACACGAACGGGCCAATCCTTCCAGCGTTTGCTCTAGATCTGCATCGTTAAATACCAGACCCGGATTTTTTCCGCCAAGCTCCAACGATACGGGCCGAACACCCCGCGAGGCCGCCTTCATAATGGCTTCCCCGGTTTTAGTTTCACCCGTAAAGGTAAGCGCATCCACATCCGGGTGATTGGTCAGGAATTCACCTGCGCTGCCGGCACCAAATCCATGCACCACATTATATACGCCTTCTGGGATACCAACGGACTTCATAACTTCACCCAAAAGCGTCGCCGTCGAGGGTGTTTCCTCAGAAGGTTTGACAACAACGGTGTTGCCGCAAGCCAGTGCTGGTGCTACCTTCCAGGTCATCAGCAGGAGCGGCAAGTTCCATGGGCACACAACGCCGATCACGCCGCGTGGTAATCGAACTGAATAATTAAGGGCCCCGGCACCATCAGGTGTGGGCATTTCAAACGCTTCAGATCCAGTTGTCGCTATTTGATCCGCAAAAACATTAAAGTTAGCCGCGCCGCGCGGAATATCGATATGCGATGCAATAGAAACCGGTTTGCCTGTATCCAGAACTTCCGCTTCAAGAAATTCGTCAAACCGTGCCTGAATACCATCTGCCAGTTTTCGAAGAAGCGTAATCCGCTCAGGAACACTCATTCGCCCCCAAGGGCCGTTCATCGCGTTTTTCGCAGCAGAAACAGCTGCATCCACATCATCTTTACCAGCGGCGTTGACAACGGAAATAACCTCGCCTGTTGCCGGGTAACGGTTTTCAAACGGCTCGCCGCTACCAGCAACAAACTGTCCATTAATAAAATTATTTATCTGTTTCACGTATTTCTACCTTTTCAAAGGGTTGAGGGAGTGTTGTTTTCCGGATCACCATGTGTCAGGAAATCCCACATCCGCTCGATTATCAGTCCAGCGCGCGTTGCCCGCGCTTTGCATTCTTCGTCGGAAATAAGGGGAGCCGTTTCGGCAAAACCGCATCGCAGGGCTTCCAATTCCACCCGGCAGGCATCTTCCAGGTACCACGCCATGACAACAGCTTCTTCAAGAGATGGCCCCATTGTAACAGCGCCATTTCCCCGCATCATAACGGCATTGCTTTCCCCCATAGCCGCATAAACACCAACCGCTTTTTCATCATCCCGAACCAGTTGTGGATCGTTCCACAAGCCGACACCGGGGGCAAAATAGGTTCCAAACCCATGCCGGGGTTTTGGAACACAGCCAAGGGCTGCCAGCGCCATCATATTGGGGGACATAAACCGAACGACCCCACCCGCTTCGGGGCGGTTCTTATAAATTTGCTGATGCAAGCGGACTTCCCCCAGCACCCCACCCGGCAATGGACCGTCAACAGGAACGTTTAAGCATTTATCGCCAATCTCAGTCAGTCCCATGGGCTTGGACGGGCATACCAGAAAATTTTCAGCATCCAGTCGGGCCGAACAATGGCCATATGCATGAACCAGCCCATGTCGCCCCAGCGCTCTCGCTGCTATGCGTACTTTTGTTTCAGTCATACTTGGGATTATTCCTTACCTATTAACAATTTAGTCCTGAAATGCCGCGATATTGGGTTTCGAGCCCCATTGACAGAAACCTGTAGGTTCAAACGGAAACTGTCGATCCCGCCAAGCAGGCTCGTCATGGATTTCGCAAACACCTGTCGAATATTCGAAAGTCATTCCATCAGGGCCGCTGAAATATAGAAACTGAGCAGATGACGTTGGATGGCGTCCCGGGCCGAAGGTGATATTGACCTTTTTCTCCCGGATCAAATTCAACGATCTCTGAATGTCCGCAGTCCCTTCCACCTGATGATTAATGTGCTGGATACCCGGTCCCGTAAACGGGAAAAGTGCAATCGTATGATGGATTTCGTTGATCCGCATCAAAGGGGCTTCGCCAATATGATCTGAAACGCGTGCGTTGCAAACTTGCGTCCAAAACGCTTCATCCCGCTCCGGATCAGTGGTACACAGCCCCACATGGCTAAAACCAGTAATTCCGGCATCTCGCGTCCCGTGGTAGCGGCGACCCGACATTTCAGGGCGCCAAACGAATTCGATTACATTCCCTGTTGGATCGCGAAAGCGAATAAAATCCCGAACCATTCGAGAACTGCATTCCGCTGCCGAACCCCGATGAACTTTATAACCAAGTTGATCCAAAGTTTGTGCCGCTGCGTCAATGTCCGCATAAGATCCCAATTCAAATGCTGTGGCCTGATCCGCAGGATCACCTTCAAAATAACACAGCGTATGCGCCCGCGAGTCCGACTTAAAATAAAGTGCGCTCTTGCGCCGCTCTGCCACTTCAAGCCCAAGAATATTCACGGCAAACCATTCCGCGCTTTCTAAATCCTTGGTCCCAAGACGGCAATAGGTGATGTCTTTCAAATCAATCATGGCTTTCTCCTATTCCCGACCCAAGAATTCGGGCTGAACCGTTTCAGATCCCCAAGAACAATGAGAGAGCGGCTCATTTGCAAATTGCCGGGCAATTCGGTCCGTGACAGCCGCGCCTTCGGCCATGCCGGTACTGTAGGAATATAGAATGCCGCGCGGACCTTTTGCGGTGACAAACATTTTACCGCTCGCCGTCTGGCATCCGGGGCCCTGAACAACGGGAACCTGCCGACTGTTCAGAAAATAGAAATTCTGCATTATGTTGTTGATCCCCTCGGCCGCAAAATCAACACCTAGAATGCCATCATTTTTCGACGGATAGAGAGCGACCCGGTGATGGAACCCGTCAAAACGAATATACGCCGTGTCCCCCACCCAGTCGGATACAACACCGCCCAGAATTTCGGTCCAAAATCGCTCGTTAGAGGCAATATCCGTGCATGCCAATTGCACAGATTGCAATTCAGTGATGCCCGCGTCCCGCGAACCATGATAACGCCACCCTGACGTTAGCGGTCGCCAAACAAACTCTATTTTAACCCCATTGGGCGCTGCGCAAACGAGCCCTGCCTTTATTTTCCGAACCGTGCAACCAGCTGCATCTATAGGTTCCGCGTCAATCCCAAAAGACAAGAGCTGGGTTTTCACGTCAGCGAGATCTTCATTTTTCCCGACGGTCAGCGCAATAGCATCAACTTTATCGGCGGCACTGTAGCAGAGGGAACAGGCACGAGCATCTGATCGGAGATAGCTATCCTCGTCCGTCTTATCAGCCAGCTGCAAACCCAAGATATCGCAAGCAAACGCCGTATCCTGATCCAGACTATCTGTTGCCAGTCGAATATAACGAAGTTCCTCAATTTCCATTCTACCTGTTTCCTCCTAAGTGAAATGCCGATTAGCTACAAGAGCTAACCGGCCAGCCAATCTATGTCAGAGCCTTGAAGCTTCTTTTTCGAGATCAACGAGAAGCGGTGCTTTCGCGCGCCATTCAACGTACCATTTTTCAATGGCCGCACCAAAGAAGTCACGGTTAATGGATTTAACAGGAACTGACGTACCTTTCAGTTGCTCTAGATAGTTGGCATCAATTCCCGCGTAGGAAGCGACAAGTTCATCCAGCTGAGCTTTCATTACGGACATGATGACCTCACGATCCTTTTCGCCAAGCGCTGCCCATTTCCGTGCAGAGCCAACAGCAATCATGGGGAACATCATATGATTAGATTCGAGTATTACACCTGCATGTGAGTAGTATTTACTGTTCCAGGTGCCTTCGAAATCAATCTGCATACCGTCGACCTGACCATTTGCAAATGCGTCATAAAGCGCAGGAAGCGGCATTGGCGTTGGTGCCGCGCCGACCTTTTTCCAAAAATCAAGTTCAGGCGCAAAAGGAATAGTCCGAATTTTTCGGTCCACTAGATCTTCGATTGAATTGACGTCATTGGCCATCACAATTTGCCGCATGCCGGCCATACCATAACCAAATCCGACAAGGCCAAAGCGGTTGAGCTGCTCCAATAACTTGGTTGCTGTCTCACCTTTAAGCAAGGCCTGTGCATCAGCGACATCTTTCGCAATATAAGGGGCCAGGAAGATGCCGTAATTTGGATCGCGATTTGCAAACTCACCCAGCGTGAAAAAAGCAAAATCCATAACCCCGCTTTGCAATTGCTGAAGCATCTGCGCTTCATTGCCTAACTGACCACTTGGAAATATAAGGATTTCCACACGCCCGTCCGTCTTCGCCTTAATCTCATCTGAGGCGATATGAGCGGTTTTTGTCCATTGATGCGGCGGTGGGGTAATCAAGCCCATTCGAAATTCTTCAGCAGACGCAGACATCCCGCTTAAAGTTGTTGCAGCCAGCATGGCGACAGGTAAAAGTGATTTTATAAATTTCATGTTTTCCTCCCAAAAAAGGTAATGGTTTAGTTGGTGTTTTTTTCTTGTTTAATCGTCTTCATAATTGTTGGAACGACTTGATCACGGCGGCGCGTGAAATCAGTTACGGGCCGCCCCTTGGTAAAATCGTTCATTCCCGAAATCAAAGCTGCGCGGGTTCCTTCATCCAATTGCGGTGTGCCTAGACTGTCCCACCATCTCTCAACATCATCTCCTAGATCTTCGAGGAACTTGCCAATACCGGACTGGCCACCTGCCAGATGAAAAATCATGCTAGGACCCATGACTGTCCAGCGCGCCGCAAGACCTTCAGTCACTGCGCGTTCCACATCCTCCATAGAGGCAATATCTTCGGCCACCAAATGAACGGCTTCACGCCAAAGCGCAGCTTGCAACCGGTTGACTAAATGCCCCGGGGCTTCCCGTTTCATCACTAAAACAGTCTTGCCAAGCTGCTCGTAAACGGCTTTGGCCTTATCCATCGACGCGGTATTTGTATTTTTTCCGGCGCAAAGCTCTACCACTGGCATCAAATAAGGTGGGTTGCAGGGATGCCCTATCACCAGTCGCTCTGGGTGTTGCATGCCGGCTTGTAGGTGAGTTGGTGGAATTCCCGAAGAGCTGGAGGCGATCACAACATCAGCTGGCAGTTTATTTTCAAGTTCTGCAAAAACCCGCTTCTTTAAGCCAAGCTGCTCGGGCAACGCCTCTTGAACAAAGGTTGGCTCGAACGGCAGTTTATCAAGCGATGTTATAAAACTTGGCTGCAAAGGTTCGGCAGCGACTAAACCCAGCTGCTGCAAAACGTTCAGAGCGGCATCATGTGTTTTTGCGAGTACCTCTTCAACCGCAGAATTTGGATCGAGTACAGCTGTCTTTAATCCGGCTGCTGCAAAAGTGGCGGCCCAACCACACCCGATCAGCCCCCCGCCAACGACGAGAATACGTGTTTCCTGCTCATTCATCCGACAATCCCCTTCAACCCGGTTGCCAGCCAAGGGAAAAATACGATCAACAACAACACGACCGCGACAGCGGCAAGGAAAGGAATGATTAAAAAGGCTATGCGTTCTGCTTTTACTTCCCCCATTAAGGCAGCCGTGAACAATCCGGTGCCCACGGGCGGAGTCAACAACCCAAGTGTCAGATTAAGACATACGATTACGCCAAACTGATAGGCATCGATCCCATATACATCGGTGGCGACGGGCAGAAACACAGGAACAATCAGAATAAGCGCCGGAATGGGATCCGTTATCATACCAAGACACAACAAAAGTAAATTCAGCATCAACAAAAACAGAACCGGTGATGTCGTGATGGATTGAAGCCAGGTTGCAACGGCGGCGGGAACATTTTCGAACGTAATGACCCAACTGAAAACCTGCGCAGCGGCAATCAGGAACAGAACCACAGCTGCGTTGCGGGCGGCATTCACAAATGCGGGACCAAAATCGGCAAACGACAATTCACGGTAGATAACCATACCCACAAAAATTGCAGCCAGTGTTGCGATCGCCGCCGCCTCCGTCGGAGTTGCGATCCCGCCCAGAATAGAGCCAATGATCAGAATTGGAATGAGTGTCGCTGGCAACGCATCTTTCAGCGCATGAAACCTTTCGGTCCAACTTGATGAGGCCGACCGGGGAAAGGCGTATCGCCGCCCGAGAAAAGCAATCACCACAATAAACATACCAAACATCATCAACCCCGGGACAATCCCGGAAATGAACAGGTCCCCTATTGGAATTTGGGCGGTTACTCCAAAAATAATGAAGAGCATGGAGGGCGGGATTATGGGTGCCAATAATCCTCCCGCAGCGGTGATGGCAACGGACACATCGCGGGGGTATCCGGCCCTTTCCATTTCCGGGACAGCGAGCCGGGACATAATGGTGATCTGCGCGACGGTGGACCCCAAAATTGAGGCCATCATCATATTTGAGATGAGGTTCACATAGGCCAGCCCACCCTTTACTGATCCCAAAAATGCCAAAGCAAAATTCATGAGGCGGCGCCCAATTCCGCCAGCGTTCATAAATTCCCCAAGCAAAATGAACAAAGGAAGAGCCAGCAATCCATAATTTTCCAGACCGCCAAACATTTGCTGCCCGTAAGATTGCAACAACATAAAATTTCCGGTTGCCGCGATATAAATGAAAGCCGTCAGTGCCAACACAAAGGCAATTGGTAATCCCGCGAGGACCAAACCGACGAAAGAAGAAGCGACCAGCATCAACCCTCTCCCCGCTTGAGCCGAGCTATAACGTCCAGCAGATTAGCGAATGAATGAAGAAAACCTGTCAGACAAAAGACGGGTAATATTAACCAGAACCAGATTTTGCGCATTCCGATCGTTGTGGTTGGTTCGTCATAAATGAAATTGAATGTCGCTTGAGAAAAGGCGTTCAGGCTTTCAGATGTCATCACCGTTACGGGATCAAACCAGCGCCAAAGAACATGTGCGAAAACCATAAAAAAAGCGATTAACAACAAATTGACTCCAGCCAGGAACACGTCCGCAATACGGGCTGGTAGCATGTCTGGCAATAACGTAACGGCGATATGGGATTTTTTATTCAGGCAGAGTGAAGCACCAACAAAGGCAGACCAGATCATCGTATAGATTGCCAATTCATCAATCCAGTAAACCGGCATTGTCATAGCCCGCGTCACCACGTTCGCGATCAACAGCGCGAAGACGATTGCAATCAGCACGCCTGCAGCAGGCGCTTCTACCTGAGCAATTCTATTACTGACCCGCCGCGCATAATCTGAACGCCGACTGTAGGATCCAGGCTTGCTTCCGACTTCTTTTTCAGAAATCTGACTCATTGACACACGACACCTTTCCAACATATGGAAATTTTCTAGAGATTTTTATTAATTATTGATTTTTATAAAAATATTTATTTTTTATTCATGTCAACAATAATATTGATTTTTTTAAAAGCAACAGCTATTTTTTGAAAGCTAAGGGGGGATCAGTTTTGCAAGGTGAGCTATGAAAAATAACGCGGGTACAGCGACAAAAACGCGTCCCCAGGCAAAAACCATCACGGAAACAGCATATCGCCGCATACGCGAGGACATCGTGTCAGGTGATCTGCCGCCGGGCATGAAGCTGAAGATTGATCTGTTGCGGACAAGGTATGATTTGGGCTCTGGTCCCCTCAGAGAAGCACTCTCGCGCCTCTCCGGTGATCATCTTGTCACGATGGAAGGCCAACGCGGTTTTCTAGTAGCTCCGATCTCCATTGCTGACGCTCTTGATATCGGTCAGATGCGAAAAATACTGGAAACACAGGCCTTGCGCCTTTCCGTGCCCAATGGCGACGACCAATGGGAAGACGCTATTGTGACCAGTTTTCATCGCTTGAAGCGAGTTGAGCTTCGAAATAACCAGGGCATTGATGAAATGAGCGAATGGGAAACCTACAACCACCAATTTCACGAGGCCCTTGTCGGAGGTTGCCAGTCCAAGTGGTTGCTCAGGATGCGAAAGCTCATGTTCGATCAACATGAACGCTACCGTCGCTTCTCTCGTATGAAAACGGTCACTTCACGCGATATACATATGGAGCATAAAGCTATTTTTGATGCGGCAATGGACCGGAATGTAGAGAAAATCGTCCAGCTTATTGAAAGCCACATTCAGGGAACAACCAATGCCGTTGTCCAAGCCCTTACCGACCAAGCCTCTCAAATTTGAAGGGGCCTGCCATAAAGCAGACGAAATTCCGGTGGCGATCAGTTCGATAATGAAAATGAAACGGGTATTACGAATTCCAATAAATCCCCTTTCATATCGTCCGGGAATTTGGGTAAAGGGGCCGCTAATAACAACACCTGGCATTGTCAGAGGAAAATCCCTTGTGAGACAGAAATGCCAGACTTACGCTTTCGGCATGAAAAACCCTTTCCGCTATTTCAAAACATCTCCAGAGGTCATCCACCTCGCCGTCATGATGTATGTCCGTTACCCTCTATCTTTACGGCAGGTCGAAGACCTACTGCATGAGCGCGGGATTGATGTCAGTTACGAGACAGTTCGAACCTGGTGGATCCGGTTTAGTCCGATATTCGCTGCGAGGTTGTCACATTCACTTTGTCGCTCATTAGTCGGCATTAGTCTAATTTCCCCCGATGCAAAAGATTTCTTATTCACGGCATCGTTTCCCGCCGCACATCATTCAACATGCTGTTTGGTTGTATGCTCGTTTTACGCTGAGCTACCGAGATGTTGAAGATCTGTTGGCCGAACGAGGTTTGGATATTTCCTACGAAACCGTTCGTAGATGGTTTTTCAAATTTGGCGAACCAGTTGCCCGCAACCTGAGATCCACCCGCCCTACTCCCAATGATATTTGGCACTTGGATGAAATGGTCATCGTTATTCGAGGAAAGCACCATTTTTTGTGGCGCGCGGTTGATAGTGAAGGAGAAGTCCTGGATTTCCTCGTACAACCAACGCGAGACGCCAAAGCCGCCTTAAAACTGATGAGAAAATTATTGAAAAAGCAAGGCTTTGCGCCGACGAAAATCGTCACAGATAAACTGAAATCATATCGCAAGGCATTCCGAATATTAGGCTTAACCGCCGAGCATATTGATAATAGAACAGCGAACAATCGAGCCGAGAATTCACATCTTCCTATCCGGCGAAGAGAACGAAAAATGCAGCGGTTTAAGTCACCGGGTTCCGCTCAAAGGTTTCTTAATATCCAATCAGCCACCTACAATAGCTTTTATCTTCAACGTCACTTAATCAATCGATCTCACCTCAAGAAATGTCGCACTAAAGCATTTGGCATTTGGGAATATGCAAGTTCAGCTGACTAAAAAAGTTTCTGAGGCTTCTCAGCGCCTATCGCGATTTAATGTGACAGCGCCCCCTCTGCCCATAACTTGATCCAGATTGAAGTTATGAGGCGAGGTTTTTTTCCTCAAGGCTCACTTCGCCCTAACCCCTTTGCCCTACAAAAAAAACGTCGTAACTTATTGAAGTTACGTCGCTTAATTTGGTTGCGGGGGTAGAATTTAGCGTCGCTTAGCTCCGTAGCGTCCTTCGTCCGCGAACCTCGGAAAGCCTGACGCTCTCCCAATAACTTGCTCCATTTTGAAGTTAGTGTTTTGTTAGAAACAACGGAGCCGCTTTCTGTTTCCGGATACATACGATGAGGGTTTCAATACGCGTCGGAGCCGTGATACAGTGGACATGCTCAAATTGTACGTGTGAACTAGAGGGGATTGCGAATGCCTAGCGGAACGAGTGGGACCTGGGAAGTCGGGCTGATCGGTGGGCCAGAAAAACGCGCCATCGCGATCGTTGCCCATTCTCCTGATTGGTCATCCTTGTTTCAGGATCATGCCCAACGCATCAAAGATGCGTTGGGCGACGTGGCCCTCCAGATCGAGCACATCGGCTCTACATCGGTGGAGGGTCTCGCCGCGAAGCCAGTTATCGACATGCTGATGGTTGTCGCCGACCCATCGCGCGAAGAACTTTATATGCCAGGCATGGTAAGTTCCGGTTATGAACTCCGCGTGCGCGAACCGGATTTCGATGAAGACCGCATGTTCCGAACTCCAGAGCGCAATGTGCACATCCATATTTATCCGCCGGCTTCCGGTGAGATCGAGCGTTACTTGTTGTTCCGAAACTACCTCCGGTCCAACCCGACTGCGCGCGATCAATACGCGATCCTGAAGCGAGAATTGAGCGCGGCAGACTGGAATGATATGAACGAGTACGCCGATGCTAAGACCAAGTTTATTGAAGATACCATCAGCCGCGCCCGAGGCCAGCACGCCATTAAAATGAGTTAGATGGCGTTCCGTTGTAATTGCTGGAAACCATGACGGATGTTTCCTAGTTCGGCGGGTGCGGAAAGCTGTTGGCAGCTCGGGATGAACGCCACGGCTGTGACAAGGCTTTTAGCCCAATCTCCTACCATGCCCCGTCGTCATCGTGAGTGAGCAGTCATTGGCGTCTTTTTGCAACTCCGTTCAAGAAAGTTTGGAACGCCTTCCCAATGAGGAAAGGATTGTGGTCTTGGCACCGCACTTAGATGCACTCCTCGAGCCAGGAATTCCCCTCAGTATGGACTTGTCTTAAAAAAATGGACAGGGCCATGCTCATTAAGCCGCCTGAATTTCCGTCAAGAATTTCTCAATGTCATCTTTTAACTCACGAGATAACTGGTCCAGCGTCTGAGAAGCTGAAAGGACTTGATCTGCCGCAACGCCTGTCTCTTGGGATTTTGCAGAAACAAGTTCAATTTTTTCTGAAACCTCATTTGTGCCTTTAGATGCTTCCTGTACATTTTGAGAGATTTCATTTGTTGCCGCTGATTGTTGCTCCACTGCAGAAGAAATTCCAGTAGTTGTACCTCGTATTGACTCGATAACTTTTCCAATTTTTTCAATTGCCCCAACCGTAACATCCGTTGACGATTGCATTTGGCTGATTTGAAGAGAAATTTCTTCGGTAGCTTTAGCCGTTTGATTGGCGAGGCTTTTCACTTCAGATGCCACTACGGCAAAGCCTTTACCTGCATCCCCTGCCCGCGCAGCTTCAATCGTAGCGTTAAGTGCAAGTAAATTTGTTTGACCCGCAATGTCGTTAATGAGATCAATAACGTCACTAATCTTCTTAGAAGCCTCGGCAAGTTCATTGACCGTTCGACTAGAATGCTCAGCTTCAGAAACCGCACTTTCTGAAATCTCTGCGGCTTGACTGGTTTGCCTGCTAATTTCACGAATTGAGGAAGTCAGTTCTTCCGCAGCAGATGCAACCGTCTGTGTATTCGTAGAAGCTTCATGTGCTGCCGACGCAACCGCTGTAGCTAGATTTTTTGACCCATCTGCAGTATCGACGAGACTATTGGCCGTTGACTGTAATTCAGTTGCTGACCCTGTTAGAGTAGACAAGAGGGTCGTCATCTTTGTTTCAAAAGAATTTGTAAGAGATGATATCAGCTCGCCTCTTTTTCTTTGTGCCTCTGCTTCATTCCGCTCTCTTTCCCGCTCGTTTTCTAAGCGTGCTTCTTCTTTCGCCTGAGCCTCACGTGCTCGCTCAGCCTCTTCCTGCTCTCTCTTCTTAGTTTCTTTTTCCAGCCGTTCTCGTTCAATCATATTATCTTTAAAGAAATGAACAGCCTTTGCCATAGACCCAATCTCATCTTTTTGACCTTGCGCGGGTACCTCTATATCGGTGTTTCCGTTAGCTAAAGTATTCATGGTATTCGTCATCTTAGTCATTGGACTTGAAATAGCCCTGCTAATAACAACTGCCGCCAGAACTCCGAATGCCAACGAAATAACCGCAATAGTAATATTTATGTACACTGCGGCATTCATGTCTGATGAAAGAAGCGGACCGATGCGATCCTGCTCTGCTTTTACGCGCAGTTTCATATCCTCAACTTCGTAAGCGATGCTGGGACCAATCACATCGAGAGTGTTTCTAATTAAGTCATTTCGTGAATTAATTGAGCCGATGACAGCCTTAAAGGCGCTTTCATACTCATTGAGGAGCTTTGTAACGTCATTTGTTAATGCCCTGCGATTGGGATTTTGCAGCTTATCAAGTAGAACCGCCAAACTCTCATCCATAGCCACTAATTCCTGGGAGGCCCGCTGATGACTGCTCTCTTCATTGTCTGTTAAAAATCGATATACATAGAGACGCGCAAGAAGTAGGTTACGCATGACAATGCCGGCATTGTAGGCAGCTTCAGCGTCGTCGTCTTTATATGCACTCAACATAACTTCAGTAAGCTTTTTCTCCATTTGCGGTCCAACGACGTTCAAAGTTCCATTGACGTATTGATTGCGATCGGCCTGATGCTTGGTAACGACCTCGAAGGCAGCCTGATACTCTTTAAGTTCATCAACAATCTTCTCTGCCAATGCCTTATTTTCAGGCGATTGCGTGAGCGACAAAAGTTCTTCTGCCAGCTCCAAAGAAGCGCTAGCTCTTTCGCGAACTTTCGCCACGGTTTCTTCTTTTGGGTTTGTGATGTAATCTTTTGCATAAACTCGGGTCAGTAAAACATTTGCCTGCACTCTTCCTGACTGATTAGTCTCAAGGGCATACCCTCGATAACTACCAAAACCCGAATTGCTTGATGATAGATATATTGAAGAAACAATAGCGTTCACTAAAAGCAAACCCACCACGACCGCAAAGCCCCCATAGATTTTATGTGAAATTTTTAAATTTTTAAGATGTTTCATTGTCAATCCTATAAACTAAAGTCGGCTTTATGGGTAAGTCAGCCCTGTTACAATTGAGAGAGGCATAGAGAAAAGTATTGTCTTCGCGGAATTAGGCTAAGAACTCTCCAATCACACCCTTTTCCCAAAAGCATTAATTTAGTAAATTAAATATTTTATTAAAATTCTAATTAAAAATACGATTTCATGACATTCGCTTGATGGAAAAAAATTAAAAATCTAATCTCCGCCGATGCAAAAGTATTGAAATCTCTAAATTTTTAGGCCGTTTAGTCCTTAAAATGGGGCAAGGAGAATGACATCACTAGATCAAAGTTCTGTGACAATTTGAAACAGCATGCGGTCATCAGATTGTGGCAACCCTCTTTACCCATTCCGTATCTCTTTAGGTGAAGGCGATGCAGCTGTGTCCCTCTTCATATTCTTTGGCTTGACGTCAGACAATAAAGTGGAAGCGGCGGATATCCTGCGCACCTTAGTGGAAGCAATTGTCATGGTTCCAGAAGACGGTGAGCTCAAAGTTGAGCTTCGCGGTGACATTGCGGGGATTTTGAGCCTGTGCCAGACAAGCAAAAAGGCCGCTGGCTTTACACCGAACGACCTTGAGCAAGTAAATTTGGTTGCGGGGGTAGGATTTAGCGTCGCTTTGCTCCGTAGCGTCCTTCGGCCGCGAACCTCGGAAAGCCTTATCGGCTTTCCTTAAGGTGTCAGATCCACAGACCACACAACCAATAAAAAAGGGCCCCTAATGGGACCCTTGTTTTCTTGGTTGCGGGGGCGCGCAACCATCTTTATTTGCTATTTACTATCAACACGTGAGTAATTCGGAGAGGCTTGAAACCTAACAGGAAAACTTCAAAAATTAGTGGGAACACGCCAAGCTTTTATAAAGCTTAGTGTCTCTAAATGTGTTCAGTCTTGAATAATCATTTGCGCTGCTTTTTCTGCAATCATAGTGACAGGTGCGTGGGTATTGCCGGAGGGAATGGTCGGCATAATTGAAGCATCTGCAATCCGTAATTTTTCAATTCCATGAACCTTTAACCGATCTGAAACAACAGCACGATCGTCACGACCCATTTTAGCCGTTCCCACCGGGTGAAAAATTGTGGTGGCAATGTCACCGGCAACTTTTGAGAGTTCGTCCCTGTCAACGACATGAGGCCCCGGCTTGATCTCCATTGGGTTAAATTCACGCATCCGATTTGTCGCCATTAGCTTGCGGGCATGGGTAATACTATCTGCAGCGACCTGTTTGTCTGCCGCTGTGGTCAGATAATTGGGTTTAATCGCCGGACTTGTAAGAAAGTCAGCCGATGTAATGTGTGATGTTCCCCGGCTTTCGGGGCGTAAATTACATACAGACACTGTAATCGCTGGAAAGTCATGCAAGGGTTCACCGAACTTTTCAAGAGACAGTGGCTGAACATGATATTCAATATTTGCGGTTTCAAAATCTGGGGACGATTTTGAAAAAAGGCCCAGTTGACTAGGCGCCATTGCCATTGGACCAGAACGGTTAAATAAATATTCCGCTGCGATTGAGAGTTTGCCTTTCATCGTGTGAAAGCGATCGTTTAAAGTTTCCGCGCCCTGAATTTTAAAAATAGTTCGAATTTGCAAATGATCTTGAAGGTTCTCCCCCACCCCATTCAATTCATGAACCACAGGAATATCAAGATCAGCAAGCAGTTGCCCCGGACCAATGCCCGATAATTGTAGAATTTGCGGAGTACCGATGGCACCAGCGCATAGAATGACTTCTCTACGGACACTCACTTCAACAGATCTGCTTCCCTGCCGATAGACAACGCCCCGAACTTTTCGGCCCTCCATCGTGAGCTTTTCAACCTGTGCTTTTGTGACAACTTTGAGGTTTTTGCGGCCTTTTGCTGGATCCAGAAAGGCTTTACGTGCGTTCCAGCGCACTCCATTTTTTTGATTTACAGGAAAATAACCAGCGCCTTCATTATCTCCCCGATTAAAATCGTCTGTTGGTTCAATCCCCATTTCCTGGGCGGCTTGCTGAACCGCATCCAGAATAGGCCAACTCAGCCGCTGCTGCTCAACACGTAATTCACCAGAGGCACCGTGAAACTCATTTTCACCGCCAATGTGACGTTCAGATTTTTTAAATAATGGCAGCACATCATCCCAGCCCCAGCCGGTGTTTCCAAGCTGACGCCATTGATCATAATCGCGGGCCTGCCCGCGCATATATATCATTCCATTTATGGAGGAGCATCCACCCAAAACTTTGCCACGAGGATAATTGAGAGAACGACCATTCAGGCCTTCTTCTTTTTCGGTCTCGTAACACCAATCCGTATTCGGGTTCCCCATACAGTATAGGTACCCCACTGGGACATGAACCCAAAACTGATTATCGCTGCCCCCCGCCTCGATCAACAACACCTTCACAGATGGATCTTCACTTAATCGATTGGCAAGCACACAACCGCCTGAGCCAGCACCCACAATTATATAGTCAAACGCATCCATAAAATTCTGTCCTGGTTACTTCTTTTCGAGCTTAATTGCTGTTGTGCCGATTGTTGAAATGGTTTCAATCTTGACTTAATTTTCCCATACAGATGCCATTGCATCGGCAATTTTCAAAAACCGAGCATATCGATCCGAATAGAATTGCGCTTTTTCCGTATTGGGTTGGTAGATTTTCTTCAAATTAGTCATTTTCTTTACGCCATCTGCGTAGTCCTTCAACACCCCGACACCAACACCTGCCGCGATAGCACTTCCCAATGCGCCCGTTTCTTCTGCTTTGGCAACGGAGACTTCCACCCCCAAAACATCAGCAAATAGTTGCGGCCAAATTAAACTGCGCGAACCACCGCCTGACAGAATAATTGATTTGATATCAATACCGTTTCGAAAAAGCTTTTCAATATGTTGTTTATGACCAAAGGCAACGCCTTCAAACAAACTGTAAAGCATATGTGGACGTCCTTGCCATCCACACAATCCATAAAACCCACCTTTGTGTGTACTGCTGGTCGCACCGCTGTAAATATAGGGGTGAAAAAACGGGAGATCCGGCACTAAATCTACAGTCGCAATCAGCTCATTGCACAGATCAAATACGGTCTGATTTGTTTCTTTTAGGCGGTCAACGTCTGATCCCATCAGTTCATGAACAAACCATTCCAGATTTACGGCAGATGTTGCGCTTGATTCAATTTCCAAAAATCGATTTTCATCAAAAGCACAGCACATGAAAATATCACCATCAAGCGCTAGTTCCTCAACGATGACCTGATTGATACTCCAAGTGCCAACAATTACGGAGGCCTGCCCCGTTTCCACAGTGCCTGAACCAAGAGCGCTGGCGACAACATCAAAAGCACCTGCAATAACAGGTGTACCCTCGAACAATCCAGTATGTGCTGCCGCGCCCGCCGAAACCTCTCCGACGATCTCAGCTGAATGAAATAAAGAGGGCAGAAAATTTTTAGCATCCGCTAGGCCATAAACCTCAAGAAGCTCATCAGAATAACTGCAATTTGGCATTTGAACAAAGCCGCAGCCTGCCATATCAGATTTATCGGAGCTAATAACGTTGGTCAGCTTATAATTAACATAATCCTTGCATAGAAACACAGTCCCTATTTTGGCATATAGATCGGGTTTATACTGCTTGACCCAGGCGAGTAATGTTGGTGTTTGAGACGACCATGGTCGTTGCAGGCATAGATCATACAAACGATCACCCACCAGATGATCGAGGTTTTCTGCAATTGCAGCGGCGCGGTTA
Source organism: Sneathiella sp. (assembly GCA_034669685.1). Lineage (GTDB taxonomy): Bacteria > Pseudomonadota > Alphaproteobacteria > Sneathiellales > Sneathiellaceae > Sneathiella. The sequence goes on along the minus strand of JAXMOU010000001.1, from coordinate 62,539 downwards.
TCCAAAGATTGGATGGCCAGAAGAGGTTTCTGTTCCTGATCCAACAGATATAGGCCATTGCCATGCCCTGCACAGCCAATGCCCGCAATTTCTTTTGGATCAATGGCCGCTTTTTCCAAGCACGATCTGATGGCGAGACCTGACTGAGACCAAAGCTCATTCAGATCTCGCTCAACATGACCTGGCTGCGGTGTCAGCGTTGCACCATTCTCCTGAGACACGGCAATTTGATTGCCTTCTAAATCAAACAAGACCGCCTTGATGACTGTGTTTCCAGCGTCAAGCCCCAGTAGATATTTCCCCATAATCTATACCCTTATTCGCAATCTACTGATTGTAAATATCCCATGCCTCAGCATCACTCGCACCAGTGTGGATCATGGCCATCAGCGCATCCACAACCTTCTTTGGATTATCGTGCTGATAGATATTTCTCCCGTAAACCATTCCCTTCGCCCCCTGCTGCATCAATTGGTAGGATTTTGCAAAGACTGCACGCAGATCTTCGCGCCCACCGCCGCGGACCAACACAGGACAACGAGCTGCTTGGATTACCTTGTGGAAATCTTCGGTTTTATCCGTCGGATCCGCCTTGATGATATCCGCTCCCATTTCACGGGCCAGACGGACGAGCGTAACAACCTTCTCTGTGTCGCCGTCAACCAAATAACCGCCTTTTTCGCTGTTGGGCTGCATAACCAACGGTTCGATCATCAAGGGCATGCCATATTTTTCACAGTCGGCCCGAACGCGTGAAATATTCTCAACACATTCACGAAACAGATCCGGCTCATCCGGTAACATGAATAAATTCACAACAACTGCCGCTGCGTCCATTTGCAATGCGCCAATAATGGGCTCATCTAAATTTTGCAATTGAGACCACATAACCCGATGGCGGTCTTTATTATACGGATTACCCATATCAATACGCATCACCAAAGCCGGTTTGTTTTTTCCATCAACGCTTTGCAATACGTCCGACTGCCCATAATTCATCTGAATAGCATCAGGTGCGGCTTCAATAAGCTGCTTTACAACCCCGCTAATATCTTCAAGGCCACCTAGAAAACTGGGTTCGTTGCAAACCCCGTGATCAATTGCGACATCAAGACATTTTCCGTTCCCAAACAGCCTGTTCATTCGAACTTTTTTCGTCATATACATTATCGTCTCCTATGAAATTTTTCGATTTCTCAAAACCACTTCACTCACACCGTGAAAGTGACTAAACCGGGACAAGAGCTGATCTCTTTGATCTTTTTTCATTTCGTCATTCCAGGACTTTTCGTCTCCCAGAATTTCATTGATTTCATCGATCAACGGCAAATTGGCCTCCCCGCTAATTGCAAGAGAAGTTCGCCTAAAGATGATATCCCCTAACGTCTCCACAAATTCATTGCGAATAAGATGAATTATTTCGCCGCGGCTATATTCTGAGTGAAATTCAAGCGGGAGCTCTTCTCCCAGTTTTAGAGTTTCAATCACTTCAAATATTTTGGTTCCATACCGGGAAAATAGAGTCCGAAATCGGTTTTTTGAAAGGCCCGACGCCTTAAAATTCTTTTCGATCCAATCCTCAATCGATTGATTTTTAGCTGGATAGTCTTTACCCCCACCAATGGGTAAATTCTCAGTAGAAATTTTGGATCTTGCCCCCATCATCTGCAAAATTTGATTTGAAGTCTGCTCACCAAAAGCCCGAAAAGTTGTCCATTTTCCACCGATAAGACTAATGATTGGAAAAGGAATATCTGCATTTGTCGGTAGTATTTCGCAATAATGCTCTCGAGAAATTTGCCCAGTCACTTGACTGTTACTATTGACCAAAGGCCTTACGCCACTAAATCTGTAAAGTATTTGCGCGTCAGTGACCTCTATATCTGGAAAGACATGTTTTAAAGACGCTAGAATATAACTCGTTTCCTCTTGCTCGCAGCGAACATCTTCTGGATCCTCAACCTTTAAATCAGTAGACCCGATTAAGACGTTATCAAAATATCGAAATAAAATGCAGACCCGTCCTTCCTGATTTTCGTAGTAAACCATATGGTCATCCAAAGCGTCGTAAAGCTCTTGATGCTGAACAATCAAATGAGATCCCTTTGTGCCACCGACAAAATTTGTTTTATTCTTAGCACTCTCAGCTTGTGTCCCGCGCAGTCGACCGTTTGTGAAATCAACCCATGCGCCTGTAGCATTAACAACAAAATCTGGGGCGACAAAAATCTCCTGATCCTCAATCAGGTCTTTAAGGATAATCTGACCTTCTTTGAATTCCTGCGCTTCCATATAGTTAAAAGCCAAAGCAGACGGCTCAGCGTGTTCTGTATCTACAATTAACTCCAACCCCAACCGCTCTGGATAACTAATCCAGGCATCATGATAGGTTGCGCTCATCTTCACGCTTTTGGCGAATAACGGCCATCTGGCTAACGTGCGTTTCCGCCCTTGAAAGCTATGTGTGGGTAACGTACGATCTTGGCGCGTAAAAAAATCGTAAAGCGTCAAGCCAACTTTGATAATGAGAGCGCCGCGACGACTTGGTTTCCCCGTTCCCCCAAGGAATTTCTGAACAGCGCCCAACACTCCTGAGAAAACTCCAAAAACCGGGACTGTCGTTGGCAGGGGGAACACATAATGCGGAGCATTTTTCAGCAATAAATCTCGCTCACGCAAGGCTTCGCGCACAAGTTTGAAATCACCTTGTTCCATATAACGCAAGCCACCGTGAACCATCCGAGACAGCGCCGAACTTGCCCCAACACAGAAGTCACTGCGTTCAACCATCACAACACGAACACCCTGAAGCGCAAGTTCACGGTACAAACTAATTCCGTTGATACCGCCCCCAACGATCAAAACCGTCGGCGCATTTTCCTTCTTCAGCGCTTCTATCCGGCCTTTTCTGTTTTTTTGTGTCATCAGGTTTCTCAAAATTAGGTAAGGGGCCGCGTTCGCAGAATCCCCCGCGTTAAATTAAATTCTCTTTTCTGTGTCGATTAACTGTCTAGATCTTTCAAATACTTATCGACCGCATCGTTAATTTTCTGAGTGTCCATCGTATTCAAACCCAATGCTCCAGCCTTTGCATTCTCAATCGCTTGAGCTGGATTGCGGGCGCCACAAAGCGAAAATGTGATACCTGGCCTTGATATTGTCCAAGCAATCACTAACTGGGCAATAGAAACGGAGTATGTATCAGCAATGGATTGAATTTCCTCAAAAAGGCTCGCAATCTTTATCCGGTTCTCCTTGCTGAAGCGCGGATTATCCTTACGTTGATCATCCCCGTCAAATGTCCGATCCGGCCCCATTTTTCCGCTCAATAATCCAAGAGCGAGAGAGGAATAACTCAAACAAGAAACGTTGTTCTTCACGCTAATCGGTAGCAATGTTGTCTCAATGCCCCGATCAATCATACTGTAACATTCCTGAATGGCATCCAACTGCCCCGCCGCGATATAATCTTTAAGATTATCTGCGGACAGATTGCTTGCCCCAATAGACCTAATTTTACCTTGTTCTTTAAGTTTGAGCAGGACTTCCATTGTCTCGTCAATTGATGTTGTCGGATCCTGCCAATGGGTTATGTAATGATCAATATAGTCGGTTTTTAGTCGTTTCAGGCTTTGTTCGACCTCATACACAATAGATTGTGCACCGAGGTATCGATGAACAGGCTTACCGGCTTGATCAAAGAAGTGGTTCCCTTCGGAAGTATGCCAAACAAGCCCGCATTTTGTTGAGAGGATAACTTTGTCGCGGCGGCCCTGGATCGCTTGCCCGACCAGTTCTTCGGATTTTCCCATTCCATAAGCCGGCGCCGTATCAATTAAGCTAACGCCATGATCAATAGCAGCCTGTATGGCATTCACGGATTGTGCTTCTTCAGTTCCACCCCACATCCATCCGCCGATCGCCCAAGTTCCCAGACCTACGGCAGAGGCCTTAATTCCAGAAGTTCCTATTTCGCGGGTTATCATTTGTGTCGTCATTTAACAGGTCCTCTTACAGAATTTCCAAAACGCCATTTGCTGTCTCTTCGTCCAGCACAAGCGCATTTAAATATTTGCCGCGCGTTATCGCGCAAAGCGGTTCGACTTTATTGGCGCCAGAAGCGACGCCAACTGTCAGGGGGATGGCACCCAAGTCATTTGGATTAAGTGCAACCAAACGTGAGTTTAGTTCATACCGACATAAGGCGCCTTCGACATCCAATAGATGTGCCAGCAATTCTCCGCACGCGCCGGATTTCCGTATCTCGTCCTGATCTTCTTTTGCGAAAGGATGCAGGTCATAATAGCTTGAATCATTTGTTAAAATCGATCCAACACCAACGACTGCAATATTTGCATTTCTCGCCCGATCGAAGATTTCTTTGACAGAGCGCATCTCCATTAACATTTCTTTTTGCTCTTTGGTTTCAGCGAAAAGGGGAGCATGAATTTGATAGGCCCGACCACCTAACTTTTCAGCCATCATCGTCGCCACATGATTGACGTCCGTATAATGCTTGCCCTGAACGCAGCCCGTCACCGGAACAACTTCAATGTCATATGTCCGTGACGGGTTTAAAGCTTCAACAACCGCACTAACGCCCTTACCGCCAGAAATACAAATTGTGTCACCGTCTTTCAGATTTTCGAGCAACAATCTGGCAGCTGACTCCCCCACCGCATTAAGAACAACTTCAGGGTTATCGGAAATCGTCGGGGTCACTACAATCTCTTTTAAATTACTGATAGATCGAAGACGATTTTCGATGTCAACCATGGGCTGTACAGGCGATTTAATATTAATTTCCACCATCCCCATGCTTCGTCCCTGTTTAATCAACCGATTAACTTTGGCCGTTGAGAGATCAAGTTTGCCCGCAATTTCAGATTGCTTGAGCCCTTCAATGAAATGCATCACAAGAACTCGGTGGATTTGACGCGCCGCTTCATAACCATTGACATCATTCGCAGGGATGACTTGTTTTTTTATCGCTTCGGTCATACAGAAATCGCTTTTTTCTTATTCATGTAGTGATCAAAAATAACGGCTGCCAACAATATTGAGCCCCGGATGATGTCTTGCCAATAAGTGGACACATCTAACAATGCTAACGAACTGGTTACAACTGACAGCAAAACGACACCTAATATTGCGCCAAGAATTGTTCCGGAACCACCTTTCAGGCTCGCACCACCAATGACGGCTGCCGCGATTACATTCAGTTCCATCCCCAAGCCAAAATAAGGAGGAGCGGAGGCAAAACGCGCCATGTAGATAACACCAGCCACTCCGCACAGGGTTGAACATAAAACGGTTGAGAGAAAAACCACTTTTTTGGTGCGAATGCCCGAATATGCAGCCGCTTTTTCATTACTTCCTGTGTAAAATACTTTTCGAAACATCGTTGACCGCCGGAGCAAAAAATCAAACGCAATTACGACCACAAGAAAAAGAATAATGACAAACGGCACAACACCAATTGATCCTTGTCCAAGAAACTTAAATTCCGAAGGAAGCGTAAACAAACCAAGGGGGCGCCCTTGCGTTAAGAGAAGACAAACACCGCGGATGATCACCATAAACGCTAATGACACGATAAAATGGTGCAACCCAATTTTCGTCACACAAAAGCCCATGGTTGCACCGATTGCAGAGCACATCACGATCGCAATAGCTGAAGCCGTCCAGGGATCAATACCTTGTAAAAACAACCAACCCCCTAAAACCATTGCAAAGGTCACGACGGATCCAACCGATAAATCAATCCCTCCTGCGATCAGCAAAATGCACATGCCAACAACAACAATACCCTCAACAGCAAAAGCCATCGCCATGGCACGCATGTTCAGCCACGTCAGGAAATATGGAGAGGCAAAGGACATCACAATAAAAAGTGCCAATATGATGAGCACTAGTCCCGTTTCTCTCATGGCAATTACCCGTTTCAACTTGGCAATTAAACGAGTGTCCTGGCGGATTTCTTGATTTACGTTAAGAGCAGTCTCTGAATTGCTCATGCGTGCTTCCTCTGTTCTTTAATTTCGGATTGAATTGCGTCCTGCGCAATTGAAGCCAAATGCATAATATTTTCTTCTGTCATGGCATCTCCGGCCACTTCACCGCTAAACTGCCCTTCGCGAATAACCAAAACCCGATCACACAATCCGATTAATTCCGGCAGTTCAGACGAAATAACAATTATACCCACCCCTTCGTTAGCGAGTTCTCGCAAAATTTTGTGAATTTCTGATTTTGCACCCACATCGACACCCCGCGTGGGTTCATCCAGAAAAATAACCTTGGGGTTGATCGAAAGCATTTTCGCAAGTGCAACCTTTTGCTGATTGCCGCCGCTCAACGATGAAACCGGGTAACTAATATGTCCCCGTTTTAAATTCAGTCTATTTGCAAGTCGCCGCGCCTGACTAAACTCTCGCCCCTTGTTAATCATTCCAATTGAAGAAGAGACCTGTTCAACCGCCAAAGCGGAGATATTGGTGGCAATTGAAAGATCCAAAAACACACCGTCACCTTTGCGATCTTCCGATAGGTAAACCATGCCGTGTTGAATGCTATCTTGATAATTTCTTATCTGTACTTTGTGACCTTCAATCATGACGTTCCCTGAAAGCACGTTTCCCTCCAAGCCACAGATGCCTTTCGCGATTTCACTTCGCCCAGAACCTATCAGGCCTGCAAAACCGACGACTTCACCTCTTCGTACCTCGAAATTTATATTGGTATATCGGCTAGCTTCACTAAAATTCTCCGCCTTTAAAACGACATCGCCGGGCTTTTCGTTCGGATTTAATTTGGCCGGATACAATTGATCAATAACCCGCCCAACCATATTACGAACAACATCGTCCGCTGTAATTTCGCTTACATCGTTCGTGGTGACATAATGACCATCGCGAAATACGGTAACCCGATCACAATTTTCAAAAATCTCCACCATTCGATGAGAGATATAAATGATTGAAATACCTTTTCTCGCCAACTCACGCATAATGCGAAACAATACTTGTGCTTCTTTTTCTGTCAGCGCAGCCGTCGGTTCATCCAGGATTAGAATCTTGCAATCCAAAGTTAAGGCTTTTGCAATTTCAACCAATTGTTGGTTGGAAATGGAAAGGTCTCGAACAAGTGTGGCTGGATTTATCGGGCTTAGCTGGGCAAACACCTCCACCGCTTTTTTATGAAGGTCATGATAGTTCATCAAGAAAGATTTGCTGGCATTCGTCTGCGCCATGAAAATATTTTCTGCCACCGAAATCTCAGGACACAATGCAATTTCCTGATGAACGAACCCAATCCCCACCTTCTGGGCTTGCGCTGGTGAAGAGATTGTCATCACGGTGCCGTTGATTGAAATTTCACCGGTGTCCGGCTGCAAAATTCCATCGATAATATTCATTAAAGTCGATTTTCCGGCACCATTTTCTCCTGCAAGGGCGTGTATTTCTCCCTTTCTCAGGTCAAAATTGACACCTTGTAGTGCTTTGGTCGCTCCAAAGGATTTGGAGATGTTTGTAATTTTAAGGACCGTATTTTCAACCATTGTTACGACTCTCTTATGACCAACTCAGATCAGCCCGTTGCCTGTGGAATAAACCAGGAGTTTAGAATTCACTCCACAGACAAATATCGGCTAATATTAACACAACTAATTTATAACCTTAGCGACCTTTCATATAGGCGCCGAGATCAAAATCATCTGCGTTTTCCTTCGTAACAACAGCAAAACCATTATCAACAAATGGAACGCCCATTGGATTGAAACCTGACCGCTTATAATCGTTGAAAGGATCAATAAGCTGAGGATGCTTTGCCATAAAAGTCAGAATAAATCCCATATAACCCTGCATGCCCTGATTAGGGCTCAATGCTTTATGGATGTTACCCGCTTTAATATGCTCACGGGTTACAGGACTAATATCTGCATGCATAATAATGACTTTTGCTTTTGCCTCTAAAACCGCTTGAACCGCACCTTCCGCTGATCCAGCTTCCGGGATCCAGAGCGCGCCTAAATCGGGATTAGCCTGCAGCATTGAAGAGACAGCCGTGTAGGCCTTTGACGCATCCTGATTTGTCGCCTGACGTCCAGCCAGCTTCATGTCAGGGTAATGCTTTTCCATATAGGCAATAAAAGCGGTAACACGTAAGTCATGATTACTTTGGCCCGGGTTTTCCAATACGGCATACTTACCCTTTTCACCCATCAGTCCAGCGATCTCGTCCGCAGCGTACTTGGCTTCAGCCAAGTTATCGGATGTAATATAGGAAACACGGTTTGAATTTGGAGAGTCTGCAGCGAAAGTGACAACTGTCGTGCCATTCTCAATTGCCCGGTTAATAGGCTCAATAAAAGGGTCTGCGTTCATGGGGTGCAACAGGATACCAGCAGGCTGTTTTGCCAAATCCTGTTCAAATGATGCAATTTGCTTTGTAATGTCATAGTCAGGCGTTCCTGAAAAAATCACCTTACAGCCCATCGCCTGCCCCGCTTGTTTGAAACCCTCAAACACCGGAACCCAGTACGGATGCCCAGAAACCATCACGTTCATTATGTATGTTTCACCAGGCTTACATGTAAATTTACTCTCAGCAGCAACTACGGCTGTTGAATTTAACGCTGTCAATGACATGGCAGTGACGGCCACTGCCAATAGACTTTTCACACTTAAAGGCTTCATAAGGCCCTCCCTTATTCTCATTTTTACGGAGCAATCCTATGAATTGACTCCTCCCTTTAGTGAAATTAATTTCATTTAATGTTTTTTATTTCACAAATGAACCCTAGTTTAATCAAAGCCATTCTGTCAATAAGATTTAATTCATACTAGGAAATAAATTTCAACTCACGCCAATGTACGAAAATAATTACAGCAACTGAGTAACAGGAGAACTCGTGATGCTTTCGCTTTGATCTCAGAAAAAGACTCGATTTTCACCACAAATAATAACGAGGTTTGGATATTTCCGACGAAACGGCTCGACGTTGGTTCCACAAGTTTAGAGCTCCCACTACGCAAAACCTGCCAAATTATCATCTCATGATTTCGGTTATCAGCACTGTTAATGTGATACCCGTTAACAAGTTCTATGTGTCGTTTTACAAGTGGCCCTACACCAATTCATCGCAATTTTCGTTAACGCAAAAACCCTCCAAGCCATTGACTTAGAGGGTAATTTTTTGGTTGCGGGGGCACGCAACCATCTTTACTTGCTGTTCAGAGTTCAGACCCAACCACTAGCAAAAAAACCGGCGTTGTCACGTTAACTTTATAGCTCAGCTCTCAGCACTAGTCTAATTTCCCTCGATGCAAAAATTTCATATTCACGGCATCGTTTCCCATCCCACATCATTCAACATGCTGTTTAGTTATATGCTCGTTTTTCTCTGCGCTATCGGGGCGTTGAAGATCTTCTTGCTGAGCGTGGGTTGGATATCTCCTATGAAACGGTTCGACGTTGGCTCCTCAAATTTGGAGCTCCCATTACCTAAAACCTGAGATCGTCTCGCCGTATTCCCAACGATATTTGGCATCTGGATGAGATGGTCATTGTTATACAAGAAAAGCGCTATTTCCTATGCCGGGCGGTAGATAGTGAAGGCCAAGTCCTGGATTTCCTTGTACAGTCAAAACGAAATGCCAAGGCCGTCTTAAAACTATTGCGGAAGCTTTTGAAGAAACAAGGCTTTGTACCACGGGTTGTAACGGATAAGCTGAAATCTTAGCACAAGGCATTTCGAGCTTTAGGATTAACTGCTAAGCATATTGACGACAAGGGACCGAACAACCGAGCCGAAAGTTCACTTCTTCCAGGTCGTTGAAGAGAGCGAAAAATACAAAAATTTAAGTCACCGGGGTCCGCCCAAGGATTTCTAAATATTTACTTAGTCACATACAATAACTTTTACTTTTAACGTCATTTAATCAGCCGAACCAGACTCAAGGAATGTCATATCGAAGCATCTATCGTTTGTACACGCGCAGGCAAAACTGCCTGTAATTTATTGCTTGGAAATCTCTGCGCTTACAATAAGCTAATGCGACAACACCTTCAGAGATCCTTCAATTTATTTCACCGTCTAACGGTTTTCCTATAATAACGCTCGTTAATTTGTTGGGGCATCGAACTATGACTTCCATCATGGTCCGCAGCACAATGTTCCACACAGAGGTCGAATAGATAACAATGCCTTCCACAACGCTCAAAAAACTGAAGTTATTCAGAAGTTAACAGCACATACAAATATCGAGAAAGCAGCAATAAGCTTGTACCGTAGGAGAATTGTGACATAGGATGTTCTAGTCAGTCTATAAGCAAGGATACCGAGCATGATGGAAAACAAAAACTCCGAGGTTGGGACAAAAATACAAATCGATCTAAACAATCGGTTTGATGTCCGAAAACTTAAAAAGGGCGAATTCATCCATGTACGTGCTTTAAATTCGCTCCTCGACCGTGTGGATGAAATACTAAAAAGTCAGCCCAGAGCCGACGAAAATCATAATCATGAATCTAGTTTTTTCTTTGATCGTCGCCACGACACAATAACCATACAGGGCGAGCGCGGTAGTGGAAAAACCACATTTATTCTTAACACCCTCACATTGCTACAATCTCCACAAGAAACCGATATTTTTCCAAAACTTCAAAAAATTAGCGAGAAAGTAATTCCTCTTGGGTGTATTGATCCCACATTGATAGAAAATAAGGAAAATTTATTTATACTAGTACTCAATATTGTTCGAAGAAAAGTAGAACAATATTACGCAGGGGAAAATGCCACCGCACTAGATGGTCGTCCAACTAGAAAATATCGCGATTGGTGCACCTCCCTCAAAAAACTAGCAGAAGGCCTGTCATTACTTGATGGTGTCGGCTCTGAATCCGCCACAGGCGAAGCGTGGGACGACCCCAACTATATCCTTGAACGCGGCTTATCAGAGGCTGGAAGTAGTTTGAATCTAGAGCGCAATTTCCATGATTTTATTAAAGACAGCCTAGAGCTCATCTCTCCAAATAAGACTGCATTCGTTTTGGCAATAGATGATGTTGATACGGACTTCAAGCGTGGTTGGCCGGTGTTAGAAATGCTGCGTCGGTACCTCACCAGCCCAAAGTTGATAATAATTCTTTCAGGAGATATCGATTTATATTCTATGCTAGTCCGTAACGAAGCATGGAAAAACTTTGACAAACAGTTTCTGGATCGGGACCCTATGGTACCTGAAAGAAAGGACCGCAACAGCACTGATGGGTATGATCGGAGTCACAATGTCCTGAGTATGATTGATCACATTCAAGGACAATATCTACTTAAAATTTTACGCAGCAATCATCGCATCGAATTGGCGTCACTAGACAAAATTCAAAATTTTTCTAATACACAAACTACCATTCTATCTGACATTGAACGACCCTTGGATGATTATCTTTCTGAGCTATTTGAAAATACAATGGGTTTTCGGCTGGCTACGGAACAATTAGAACTAAGAAGACTTATATTACGGCAACCTACACGAAGCGCACTACAGATTATGGGTGCCTATCATCGGTTAAAGACGAGCAAAGGAAGCAGCATAGAAATCGGTCAAAAATTTGCTCGAAGTTTCGCTGATATTTTCATCGACGTATTAGGTCGATACAACATTTCCAGTGGGTCGTTGTCGGATTTCAGTGGACGGCACCGACTTACTATATTAGCAGGTTTTCTTGAAAAAAATAATCTGTGGATTGAACGGCACAATTTCTGGATAGGGCATCGTGACGATGATCTGAATTTGGCGCTACTAACAATTGGCACCCTCCTAACTCAAGAATTGCGTAACAATGTTGGTCTTTCCTTAGAATTTGGCCTCCGTATTTGTCTACCAAGAGAAATTTTTGAAGCCAATTTGGTTGACGAAAAAAATAGAGCCAAAGCTCTACCTTTCCTTCGCTTGGATTCTGAAGAAGCCCCATCCCAGATAGCCCGCCGAGCAGCCCCATTGCTCAATGATGATTACCTAGAGACTAATCCAGACAAACAAAGACGGCTTAAAGCCATGAGATATGGAGTTGTGCGACTACTTCGCAGAATAACTATTCCCGTTATCTCAAGGATGTATGATATACATCCTATTCCAAAATCAGCAGCGGCTCTATCCAATGCGATTAACAAAAAAGATCCTGCAGATATACCTAGCTATCTCACTAACTACCTAAGCACTCTACGAACAGAAATCACGGATAAAACCGACCTCAAACAACCATCTCACCTCAAAGGGACTTGGTATAATACTATTGAGGCCTTACCGGATAGACTATCTGGCAGGATGCAGCAGATTGTAAGCCTACCAGCAAGCCACTTGTCGACCAGTATTGGCGTTAAAGGCTCGTTATATTCCATCTATAATCTAATTGGAGTTATCACTCAGTTCGCCGGTCTCAAAGGTACGGGCAATGCCCTCAACTCAGAAATTCACAGACTATTAAATGAACTGTCGCCCATTCGCGGATATCCAACTCCTCCCTGGGCTGGACGGGGAGAAGGAGTAGTCATATCTGATGATGAAGATATATCAATTGAAGACGACAGTACGGATGGAAATAATTTAGATTCCAGTGGAGAGGTAAGCAATGAAGAGAATCTAATTACCGAAATCGCCAAATGGATAACATCGGAACCTCCCATTTTTCTAACGCCTAAGGTTCACGCCGCAATTTGGACCCGGTTACACCTCACCCTAGATTCCATGACAGACGAATTAACAAATGACCGTATGTTTCTCGGGCATCTAATGCATCGAATGATTATCGCATATTTAAACGCTATTTTGGTGGAGGAGTTACGTGCATCAAATGAACATGTAGGTATAAACCTTAGAAATCCACTCACTACTGACATTCCTTTTATAACAAACCTGAATGCTTATGATAAAAGAATCAAGGAACATACTGATGCTCTTCCTTTTTTCCAACATATGTTTAGTTGTCCATTATGGGGCGCCTACATAAATCCCGAAGATGAACAGGACACCTCTGTTTGGACGCGCTATTTAAAAAATGGAGACTTTAAAGGCACCCTATACACAACGAAATTTTCAATTGGCATAAAACAACAGCGGCTATTTGCCACGTTCCCAAACCTATATTCTATATTAAATTCTGTTCCAACGATCAATTTAAGAATGCGTCTTCGCAAGCCTAAAAATATGCAACCCCAATCTACTGAAGACGAGAACTGAGGTTCCCTGTGATGCGAGTAATACGGCAAATTTTGCGGGATACATCTATTCTGAATATTTATATGGACGGCGAAACCCCCAGCGCAAAAAAAATCCTCCAGCAGGCATTTGTTAGAGAACGAGCCACTGACTTTAAAAGACCTGACCATTTTTTTAAAAATGAACGCGAGCGGGTATTCGAAGGGAACGCGAAGAGTATCTCCGCTATCCTACTTAAGACGCTTGAAACCTTTTCGGACACATTTTTGGAATTTCACAATAGAAAAATCTATGTTCAACACGATAGATTCTCTGACTGGCAGGATGAACTTTCAAGGCTCTCTCCTTTACCCATAATAGCGTTTAGCCTTTACCGAAAATATGGTGCCCCTAAACCAAGTTTTCAGGGCATTAGGACATATATTCGCACTGCTGGCCTCGCGCAATTCCGTTATTCTACCATTCTAGGGGTTTATAACCCCATTTTGGGTGACATGGTCCGAAATACCGGACTAGTCGATTTGCATGTTCATCTGAATGGTACAACGGAAGTTGACAAGGTTTGGCTCCATACTCTGGAAAACTTTGACCGCTTTGGCAGCCAGTTCCTGAAGGGCCGCGATAAAGAAAAGGTTGCAGAATTATTATCTCAAATTGATCCACAATTGAACCATTTGCATTTTCTTAATCGGATAAAAGTCGCGAGGAGGATACGTATTGCCCTCGCAGGGTACATAACGGGCTCACATAAGAAATATACCTCAAATACTTTTTCAGATGCCTATTTTAACAGCTATCCCCCAGAAGAAACAAATAACATTAGCCGTCACCCTCTGCCTGAGTTAATGTACTCTGGAATGTCCCCAAAGGTTATATCAGGATCAAGCCGCATTGATGAAATTTTGATGCTTGTTATGATCTTCGATCATCTCCAAAAAGATGAGAATGACGATCTTGCTCATTTATTTCACGCTTATCTGCTGTGCTGGAACGCCCTATTTGTACCAATGTGCGTACAAAGTGCCGAACAGATGGGTTTTGATCAGTTTCAAAAATTTACGGACAATGAGGTCCGAGAAGATTCTGAAAAGAAATACCGCGATCGTTTTCATCAGATAGGGGAAGGTAACCCTACAAATTTAGTATATGTCGAAGGGAGAATTGCCCCGAAAAGCAATCCGAAAAAACTGATAAACCTACTCTCAAACGTCTTAGGTGGGTACCAAGCCTACCAACAAGATAACAGGGGTAATGACGAGGAAAACATTCCCTCTTATCCAAAATTTTCGTTGTATTCTCAACCAAAGATCGAACAAAACACTCGAATGGAGTTGGGGCTTGTTATTCATTTTATCAAGAAAAGTGACCGATATAGTGCCCGTAGTTTAAATGATTGCCGCCATTACCAGCAGCGTATGGATCATTTCAAGCAATGGCGAATTTTTCGACAGGCATGCAAACAGAGTAATATCTTGCAGCACTATTTTCGCGGCATCGATGCTGCGGGAAATGAACTTGATGCCCCCCCCGAAACTTTTGCTCCCCTATATAGGGCCTGTCGCAGGGATGGCGTTACAAACTTCACATATCATGCTGGAGAAGATTTCGAAAATCTAATTGGTGGTGTTCGTGCTGTAGACGAAGCCGTACGTTTCCTGGATTTATGTAACGGTGACCGTATCGGGCACGCTACTGCGATTGGGATTAGTCCCGAATTATGGTTATCTTCATTACCTAAAAAGATCACTGTGAGGCAAGGTGATTGGTTCGATGACCTTGTTTATGCTAGACAGGTATTACAACAAGAGACAACCGGCACTGCTTTACTTGGGAAAATTGACAGTGAAATTGGGCGTCTCTGTGAAATTCTGTATGGGGATGCCAGCTTAAGAACTGATCCTTCAACTTTCTACAGAGCGTGGGAACTCCGAAAACTTGACCCTCTATTTTTTGATGATGCCATGAAAAATTTCCCCCCAGGATTAGATGACGGGATGTGGGGTGAATGGCAATTCCTTCGTGACAAAAGATTTGAGATACCAATGGCATATGAAATATTTCGTCGATACCACGAAGCACAATTTGCCGCCAAAGCAAGAAAATTAATTAGCATTGATACAGACTTCCTACCTGCAGATGCATTACTCCTTCTACAACAGAATGTTCAGCGTCTTGTGAACTCAAAGCAAGTCGTTTTAGAAGTATTACCAACTAGCAATCTCAGAATCTCGTTCTACCAATCGTACTATGAACACCACATCTTTCGCTGGATTGACCCCGGAGAGGGGGACGAGAAAATGCGAGTTGTTCTATCTACAGACGATCCAGGTATATTCTCCACGAACATTCGCAATGAATTCGAACATATTATGCGAGAACTGAGAAACCGCAAAGGTACAAGTAATCAATGCCCAGAAGCGATGATCCGCGAGCTAAATCAAAACGGGCACATTTTTAGTTTCAAACACGAGTAGAAAATCTAATTTTCTCTAATATTTACTGCCGTTTAGTAGTTTGGAAATGCGAGAGTCCATTGTTTCTCCTAAGATTTCATCATTAAGCTTAAGCACTATACGAAGTAATAGTTCGCGGATGCCCGATCTAGGTTTTTTATCTGCGGAATTTTCTATTGCTATAATTAAATCTTCAAAAATTTTTTCCATTGCTTGACATGATTTTTTGTCAGCCGACTTACTGAACGCTAATTCATAACAAACATGGTGAGGGAGACTTTGTGTGCTGTCAGTGCATGGGCACGGTATATCTTGAAAAATACCTGCCAATTGTTCTTGCCAATCAAAACTTGGATCGCGGAAAGCTATTTGTTTTTCACCGATGTTTTCCACAACATATTCACCGTCTGGATGTTTGTGATGCTCAATCTTACCGCAAGGTGTATGTCTAAGCACGATATAGAACCCGAATTCCTCTACTCTTCGTATATGCTTTTGAAACAATTGCTCCAAATCGCTTTTAATGCTGTAATTTGGTTTAGTGTCATCCCAGCTAAAAAATGATTTTGCATTATCAACGCCACTAATGATTTCAATGATTTCGGATCGTAAACTAACAAAATAGTGGAGTAATCTCATTCTATATTATCCTAATTTGTAATGTCGCGTTCTCCATAACTGAAACGATGTTACTTTGAATCACCCAGCATTAGAATTATTTGGACATAGGTTCATGCCATTCACAATTTTTTATGCGCCTCTTTCAACCCTAAAACCCATTGCTTTAATGTTTCGATATCTTGAAGTAATTCGTCTGGTTCCGGTAATTCTTGTGCGCGACCTCGAGAAGTGTCATGCGCGTCTATGAAATCGCAGCATTTGCCAAAATTTTCACCCCAAGATTTACAAATTTCTTGATTTAGAACAGCAAGGTTTTTGACATTCTTCGAATTGATATAATCTCGATGCCTCATAACAGTATGAGATAGAGCAACTTCTTCCAGCGCACGCTCCCATGAAGCCCTTAAATTGCCATAAAATTCTCTAGCTGCCCTTTTGTAAGCTTCATCATCCAACGAATTTCTTTCAGATCTGATTTTGCGTGCAGACTTCTCCATCGCATCTATTCGTTCTGATATTTTCATACCATCCCATGGCAAATTATTGTCGACTATTCCGACACTATCTGGAGTTGACTTGATATGTCGTGACGCAAAGGGCACCCCAAAATTACTAGCCGCTTCATCTATGTCATTCAGGAATATTAGATCATGGGTGAAAATAATTACCTGTCGTTGATTTGCTTCTTCCGCCAACCTTTCAGCTGCTCGCACACGCCAGCGGTGATCCAACGAGGAAATTGGATCGTCGAAAACCAAAGTGGATTTATGATCTGAAGTGGACAATTCCGAAAAAAATGAGGCGATGGCGACACATGTTTGCTCTCCTTCGCTCAATATATCCGGCACGGCCTTATTGGGGCTTCGCACAAGCTGAACCTTGTATTTCGGTGCGCCAGCTTTTCCGCCAGAACGAACAACTTCTACTCTAAATTTGTTCCGTACGAGGTTATTGATTTCTTTTAGAAAGTTATCCCTGAGTTGAGGTGTAATAGCTTCGTCAGCAAGTTTATTTCCCAATTTTGTAGCTGCTGTAGATTTAGTATCTTTCAAACAAAGCTCGATGAATGACAGTTCTTTTAACCGTGTAATTTCCTCATTGATAACATCAAGGTTTTCTGATGCCCATTTCTTATCGATTAGATCATCATATTCCTGCTGAAGTTTAGCGGCCCCTTCTTCTGTAGACGCAGCCTGATACTCTTCCTGCATTTTCTTCAGTCTAAATTTGATGTTCTTCATCGCTTGCATGGGACTATCCGCAAATTCAAACAGAGAAATATCCGTAGAATTCTGACGCAATTTTTTATTGAAGCTCTTTTGACGACTGCGAGCACTTGCCAAAAACCGGTAGAGCGAAGAATGTACAACAGTCGACTCCAGTTTTAAGGACTCAAGATCACCTTTGTAATTCCTTGAACTTACTAACGCGTGTCTTAAGGAGATGCTTAACGTATCCAGTTCTACTTCCGACATTTTGGCGGTGGCTTCGACGTCGCCTTTTACAAATGCATCGAAGGCACCGAGCCTCACCTTCGCATCCTTTGAATAAGGTTGCAGACAAAGAACGCATAATGCTTCGTCTTCAAGGTTGGGGAATTTTTTTTCTGGATAGGCAGCTTCTACAGAAAACTTTCTTGCAGCCTCCCATAGAATTTGCCACTCGGCCTTTCCAACACCTTGGAGTGGCGAGCTATCAAAGGTCTCGTTTGCTACGAGTGTTGCCGCACTTCTACTGGTTGTACGAAGCTGAATAGCAGTTTCAAGTTTTGTCCAATTTTCATCAGAATAATGATTCTGTAGATCAGTAACACACTCCTCAAGTCTAGAAATTCCTTCCATTTTATTCTGAAGTTCTTTTGACGCTTTTATTGCATCTTGAACCACCAGTTCCTTGAGATCTGCAATCCTTTGTTTGTCTATATCAGAAAACTCAGCCAGAAGGCTAAATTCATCATGGACACTATTTCCAGAAAGCCCATTTATGAATTTTCCAACAACAGTATTTTCTTTCCAAGTTGGTTTTCTGAAAATCGCGTTTTGAGAACTTAAGTGTTTATCAAAAGTTGATTTGAGTTCATTCTCCACTTGCTTCAAAATATCTACAAGCTTCTCGGGTATATCAAGTCCTAGGGGACGGAAAGCGACCTCACTAGGCTTTCCAATGTGAATTTCGGCACATTCTCGGTCAAAAACACTCACTGCAGACAAAACAGGGTGAGGCAGTTCAGAGTTATTCCAATTTTCTTTTTGATCTTCACCATCACCAATACTAAAAGTGATAACGGAAGATGAAGGTGAAATATCGTCGCTGTCATCATAAATATTCGGTAAAATCGTTGGACGATGACGCGCTGTACAGGCGTTTTTTAAAATTCGTGTATACCCTGATTTGCCAGATCCATTATTTCCAAAGATAACGGTAATGCCAAAAGCTTCAAACTCGAGCGACTGCCCCGATGCCAACCTATTAACATTGGAAGTATCAGAAATTTTGATCAATCGGACATCTTCACCGCCTTTTGGAGTATTAGGAAGATGCGCCTTTTCTAGAGTTTGAACCTTTATTGATTTATCCCCGTCACTACTCTTCTCTTGCCTTAGCGTTCCAACTAACTCCCTAATAACGTCATCAGTTATGTTTTCGCCTTGTAGAATTCGTCTCAATGCATCACGTTTCCAGAGTGATTGATCAACGGACCAATCATAAATCAGCTCAAGAACACTTTTGTCTGGTTCTACATCAGTCATTTGGCACTTTTCGAAAGAAACATTCAAACCCTCCTATGTGCGGCCATCAGACCTAACAAGGTTGAACTCTCCTTAATGTCATCATGTGGTACAAGGGCGTACAACCATTTCTTCCCGCCATTCTCTTTTGCATGAAAATTTGCGTGTCCGACCCATTCACACGCAGCTTTCGCTTTTGCCAAAACGACTTCATCGGTCATGTCTTTGCGAGCTTTGATCTCGACAATTAGCTTTTCAGTTTCTGTCTCGACGACAAAATCCGGCTCATACCCTCTGCCTGCGAGGTACTCGATCTGGAATTGCTTAGCCCCCGGCTTCATCCAGCGTGTCACACTTGTTTCGTGATCTGAATCTATAAGAACTCCGAAGCGACGTTCATCATCTGAATCAAATTTCTGGAACGGATAGCAACATTTCTGAAAGCCCATGAAGACGTGCTTCTTCGTATCCCCAAGCGGCATGACAGGTCGCTTGAAATCTTTGACCTTCGATGGATCAGAGACATTGAATACTTGGGGCCGAAGCACCTGAAAGCCACGAGATATGGTGGCGCGGTAATCTGTTGGGGTTTCCCAATAGTGCGCTTTCATTTGTTCGAAGATGAAACGCGCCAATTCCTTGCCATGCACCAGGCAAACATTTTCAACATCTTCCGGTACGCTCAGGTAGGAGCGAATGCGCTCAACCATCTGTCCAGCCAGTTTGTACAAGAGGTCGGCTTGACCGTCATAATCTACCTGCGGAAAATCGATAAGGTGACGGACGACATAGTTTTCCATCACATCCTCGCCGACACCCTCGAATGTACGAGCAAGAAAACTGCGGGCATCGGTCCGCATATTGGTAATCATAATTTCGTCGGAAATGGGTTGCTTGGATATGGCCTCAAGCCCTTCAAGATCGAAATCCTTATATCCGAATGTCACTTCACGAGTTGGAATGACAACGATTTCTGGGATCTCGATGGTCAGCTCTACTATCTTAGCGGTAACGACTTCAACAATCTTATCGCAGTCCAACTCTTCAGTTACGCCCTCAAGCTCCCCTTGAGCGGGCTTCATGATTTTCTTCACCGCCGCCGCTATCTCTTTTCTTACTTCAGGCTCATTCAACTGCCCAACTCCACGCTTTAATTTACGTTCAAATTGGTTTTGAATAAGTTCAATTGCGATCTGGGCGGCCTCCATCTCCCTCGGCGTTTCAAATACGTATGACTCTTGTTCAACGTCTGAAAGCCCTTCCATACCGGCATTCGATCCTGTCAAAATGCTGTCGAGCACAGTAGGGGATTCCAGAACGTTCGCGCCAGAACCAGATATGTCGGCATCGTCGCCAATGGAAATTTTCTTGATGGCAAAGGGCGAGTCATCTTCGCGCGCCCGGCGGATCACCTCGTCAAAGCGGTCATGGGCAATGACCGTAAGTGTATCGACGGCTTCAACGCCCGTACGCAGCCCATAGGGCAAACGAAGACCACGCCCGAGAGTTTGCTCTGTCAAAATATCTGAGGCAGAAGCTCGTAAAGGAACGATTGTATAAAGATTGTTGACGTCCCAACCTTCTTTCAACTTGTTTACATGAATAACGACATCGGTCTGTCCGTCGTGCTCAAGCGCCACGAGACGTTCTGAGGCTTCATCACTTTCCACACCAGTCTGCGCCGAATGGACTTCCAAAACTTTGTCTTTATAGCGTCCACCAAAAAATCCATCGCTTTCAATCTGCTCACGCAATGCTTTTGCATGCGTCGTATCTAGCGCAACGACAAGCATAAACGGATGGATCTTGAGCTTGCCGCTTTCGCGGGCATAAATATCCAGTTCCACCTTCACATGTTCATGATAATGAATTCCATCTTCAAGCTTGATTTGTTCAAGCTGCTCTGGCGTTACTAAGGATGGATCAAAATTTGCCCGCGTTGCCACCGCCGGCTCTTTGACAAAACCGTCGACCATGGCATTACCAAGGCCATAATCGATAATGACATTCTTGAATGGTTGAGAATTAGTGCCAACGGTTTTCGGTGTCGCCGTCAATTCCAGACCAAGAACCGGTTTCAGCTCCGCAACAGCCCTCATGCCAGCCTTAGCGCGATAGCGGTGTGCCTCATCCATCATCAAGACGAGATCAGGTAACCCAGCGAGATATTCGAAATAAGATTCACCAATATATTCATGCAGCTTCTTTATTCGGCCTTTGTCCTTGTTGATCTTGTCCACATTGAAAATATTGATAATCGGCGTATTGCCAAATAGGTCCCCCCCCTGAACGCCGCGACCACTATCCCAGTTGTCGCCGGTTACCAAGATTGGTGGGTCTTGAGCCAGCTCGGATATGCCTTTGAACACGTATTTCGGAGTTCCTGGCGTGAAGTCTTGGATCAGCTTGTTGTAGATCGTCGTATTTGGTGCAAGTACAAAGAAA
Organism: Sneathiella sp.; assembly: GCA_034669685.1. Lineage (GTDB taxonomy): Bacteria > Pseudomonadota > Alphaproteobacteria > Sneathiellales > Sneathiellaceae > Sneathiella. The sequence goes on along the minus strand of JAXMOU010000001.1, from coordinate 41,068 downwards.
TTTCGAGAGCGTTCCGTCAAGAACAGGAAGGCTGCAAATGCCCCCATCAACCGCGTCTTGCCCACACCGGTCGCAAGTGCAAAACAGAGAGAAGGAAAATCCCGCTCAAAATCTGTAACGCTTGGGTAGCTGGCTTGAATTGTCGTAATCGCCGCTACAACGTCAGCACCCTTAGAAAGATCAATCTTGGAAACCACATCAACCAATATGGCAAGCGATTGCTCCTGAGGTGACCGCAAGGAAAGGCGTTGGGCAATCTGTCGCTGTATTCGTTCATCATTCGCCATGACTTAATCCTCACCTTGTTCTATTTCTTGGCCGAACAAAGGGAGTTCTTCCGCCATTTTTTCCGACTCAACCTCATCGTCACTTTTCGCCATGGGCAGGTTCGCAACATTCAAACTGTAATCATCTTTTCCCCATTCACACTTGGAGAGCACTGCATGTGGAATTTTCTTGATAGTCAGGTTTTCAAAAGCATCTGCATCCGCATTAAAGGCCTTACAACAAACAAGCAGACTGCGGTCCGGTCCAACATCCTCAGAAAGCTTTTTCAACGCGCTGTGGGTCATGGACGCCGTGGTTACAAAAATAAAATCTGTTTCAGTGGAATATCCGTGCCGCCAATACTGGTTTTCATCCTGCGAGGGCTCATAAACAAACCCCATATTCTTGCAGAGCGCCTCGGCAAGCATCGCCGGATTGTATTCTTTCGAAATTACCCAGTTACCGTATTTATCTTTTTCGAGAAGAGATGGTGCAAGGTGATAGTAGCGAAAACCACCACCACCTTTCCAATTGACCGCCTCAGAAATGCCACCGTGGTCGTCGCCATCAATAACTTTCTTCAATCGCGGAGCAACGTGGGTGTAACAATGTTCACCTAGTTCAACCATAATCCAGCGCCGATCCATCTTGTGAGCAACAGCACCTGTAGTGCCTGAGCCAGCAAATGAATCCAAAACAAGATCGCCGGGGTTTGTTGCAATCTGAAGCACTCGGCCTAAAAGGCGTTCTGGTTTTGGTGTATCGAAAACATTTGATGCTCCAAATATGCCAATACTTTCCTTTTTGGCCTCATCAGTATGTCCAACCTCTGAATGCGGCCACCAGTTATGTGGTGTCATGCCATCTCTAACTTCTGACAGAAATCTTTTTAATGCAGGAACGGTATTCTCACCTTTTAACCCCCACCAAAGCCGTTCCTCATCTACATGCTTTTGGTGTGTACCTTTATCGTATTTCCAGGCTTTAACCTTGTTTTTCACGACCGTGCCAGTTACTGGATTCACTATATCGTAAACTAGATTTCGACGTTTCTCGATGGTTGCTTGATTTAGATAATCCACCGCCTTCCATACCCCTCTAGGGTCATTGTCAGGATTCGAATATCTGGATTCGGCTTCACTTGAACGCGGGAGAAGGTTATTTTGAAAGGCGTCCGATTTCCTATAAACCAAAATAATGTCGCATATCGAAGCAATACCTTTGTAGTTGTTGCTAACGCTATATTTTTTTTGCCATGTAATTTGCCGAACGAAATTATTTCGCCCGAAGATTTCGTCACAAAGAACCTTTAAATAGTGACCTTCAATTTCATCGATATTGATCCAGATTGAACCATCTTCAGAAAGTAGGCGGCGCAATATTTCTATTCGATCTTTAATTAAGGAAAGCCAGATTGAGTGCTCCAGACCATCATCATAATGCTCAAACGCGTTACCAGTATTGTACGGTGGATCAATATATATGCATTTAACCTTACCGGTGTATTCAGATTCCAGCGCCTTAAGAGCCAACAAATTATCGCTGTGGATCAGTATATTATCAAAGATGTCATCATCAGATCGGCGTTCCTTGGCATGATAAGATAGCTCCGGGTCTTCGATCAGAATGCGCGGCTCCAATTTCGGACGCTCATCCTTACCGATCCAGGTCAGCTCCAATTTTTGTTTTTTCTTGCTCATACCACTACCTCCCAGCGGATTGAGAATAGCGGTTCCAATACAGGTGCCGTATCCATACTTTGCGCAATGTCATCCAGCATCTGATTGACCTCATCCCGAATGTTTTTGCGGCGTTTGAATGTTTTGAGCTTCATGTCGTCTCGTTTGTTTTCTATGCGCTGAATACGCCGTTTCTCATTCAGTTTGTCGGTCATCGCCAAAGCTGTGTTTGTCCGTAGTACTTTCCGTGCGGCCTTGATCTCATCATCCAATTCCTTGATCTCAGCCTCGGCAGATTTTTCAAGGTCATCGGCATATGCGTCGAGCTTATCGGTTTCGGCATCAAGCCATTCGGCATTCTGTTGTTGTGCCTCAGCAAAAATGGCTTGTTGTTGTGCCGCTTCTACGGCCAACAACTTTTCATCGGGTGACGTTGTTGCCGGAGAACCAGTTTCCGTCGCCGGGATCAGGAAGAACCTGTCTACAGTTTCGGGATGAACTTCTTCCCCTTCATCTGTGATACAGGCGGCGACAATATGTTCTCGAACAGATTGCAGAGTTTTGATGCTTAGTTTTGACAGCTTTAACCACCCGGACTTGCCCCCCAAATCCCTCACGTCGGCGATAACATTCGGATAGGCCGAATGGTCAAATCGTATACTAGAAACGCCTAATTGCCGTTCCTTGGCTTGATTGACCAAGGTTTCTGCCAAGTTTCCATCAGCCAAGCGAAAGAACTGCCAGCCTTCCTCATCGGCCAAAGGCCATTCTGTTGTATAGGTCGTATCTTGATAGTCAAAACGCGGACTATGATCGCCATGGAAACGTGCATCAGGTAATTCGGCACGGGCAACCGTAAGCAGCCGCCGCGTGAATTCATTCAGCGTGCCGTCGATCATGCCCTTTCGGGATTTCAAACGACTAACAACATCCTGGTCCATGTGCTCCATAAGCTTCTTACGAGCCTCCAGCATATCGGTGTCAATCTTTTCTTCCATCTCTTCTTGAAGTCGGTCGAAGGCATATTGTACTTGCTCATCGCTTCGGGCTTCTTGCACGATTTCCAGCACCTTGCGTTCGAAATCAATACCACGCTCAATGGCGCCCAAAACTTCGTCGCTGGCCCCGAAAACACCTTCGAAAAGTTTGAATTTCTTCTCTAGCAACTCATAGACACGCGCTTCCGCTTTGTTCTTCCTGTTAAGAAGGTTGACTACGGTTACGTCGATGACTTGACCATATCGATGGCAACGACCAATGCGCTGCTCCACCCGCTGGGGATTCCAGGGCAAATCAAAGTTCACCACTAAAGAACAAAATTGCAGATTAATACCTTCTGCACCTGATTCGGTTGAAATCATTATGGATTTGTCGTCGCTTTTGAACGCTTCAACGATAGCCGCTTTCATATCAGCACTCTTGGAACCGGAAACGGCATCCGTTCCTTGATGTCGTACTAGCCAGTCGGCATAAATCACCTTGCTGTCTGCATCATTGTTAGAGCCGTTCAACAATACAATTCGCCCGTCAAAGCCGTTGGCGGCAAGGACTTCGCCCAAGTACTTCTGGGTGCGAACAGATTCCGTAAAAATAACTGCCTTTTCCTGACCGCCGCGCTTGACGATTTCCGCCAAAATTTCAGGAAGCTTTTCAACTAGCTTCTCTCCCTTCGCGTTTGATCCGATTGACAGCGCCAAATCACGGTAACCCTTAAGCTCTGCAATCTCCGCGGTAAGAAGCACCGGATCAATCGATGGCTCAGAAGTTTCTATGCCCCCCTCATCCAATTCTTCCGCTAACTCATCGAATGTGTCGATATCGTCAAGAGCGCTTTCATCAATTCGATTTTGCTCTTCAAGACGATTGATGATGCCTTGTAGAAACTGGGAAATCGCAAATGTGGATGATCCAAGTATTTTTCGGGCAACCAACGTCACCAAATGGTTGGTTCTGTCACCAAAGGCGATTGTATCTTTGCGTTGTAAAAAGGCAGAAACAGCCTCATACAGCTGCACTTCCTCATTGCCCGGCTCAAAATCAAACGTTCGAGGTAGGCGCTTGGTGTAGTTGATATGTCCTGCCTCAACAACCTGTCTGCGTAAGGTTCGTTGGCAAACTTGTGCAAGCCTGGTTTTTAAGATTGAGAGGGATGCAGGGCTTGCTCTCGTGCCCGTGTACATAGTGCGAAATGAATATTGGTCGCCAAAATGATGATCGTCGATTATGGAAACGAGACCAAACAACTCCATCAACGAATTTTGCAAAGGGGTCGCTGTGAGAAGCATCTTGAAAGGCCGTTGCAGAGCCTCTTTCAATTGCTTCGCACGTTTAGATCCGCTTTTTTTGTAGACGTTCCGTAAGCGGTGGGCTTCGTCAAATATCACCAGGTCCCAGTCAATGATCGCAATCTCGTCTGCTTTTCCGGCGGCAAACTCGTAGGAAACGATGACAACAGCGTTTTCAGCTTCAAACGGACGCCGCATTTCGGCTTTCAAACGATCTTTATATGTCTTGGCATCAAGAATAATGCTGCCAAGGGAGAATTTTTCCTGAAGTTCCTGGGCCCACTGCTTTCGAAGAGAGGCCGGAACAATCAGCATCACCCGTCGTTTGCGCTCAGCCCATTTTTGAGCGATCACCAAACAGGCTTCAATGGTTTTTCCCAGCCCCACCTCGTCTCCAAGGATGACGCCTTTTGAAAGCGGTGATTGTAAAGCAAATAGCGCGGCATCAACTTGGTGAGGGTTCATATCCACACGGGCGGCAGACAAGGATTTGGCGAACGCTTCATCCCCCAAACCCTCAAGGGTAATCTTGTTTGCTAGATATTGACTGTGATAATGCGTATAGTCTGCCAACTCTTCTACCCCTTTTGTTTACTTATCCACAACTCAGTATCACTTCGCTTAAACTGCCCACACTCTATCCTAGCCTTTGCACACGCGCCAGAATTGAATGAGTAAAAGTGAACCTTACCTCGCTCATCTCAACGCTTCAATCTCGCCCGAGCCGTTGCTGCTAAATACCTGTGGAACTTTGAAGCAATAAATTTAGAGCTCCAATGTGGTTCTTGGTTCTATTATTTGTTTCACGCGCTGCAACTTATCCGATGTCTGGGATGCAATACTTTTAGACTTAACTGTACCAAACGCCTTAACTCCCTCCCCAGTATAATCAAATACACTTACTTTATCCTGAGAAACCTGCCAGCCTGCAGCAACCTCGTCGAGTAATTCAGCCTTTCCAATTACTTTAGTTTTTTTCTCACTTAACAATTCTTTCTGCCGAACCTTCTGCTCAGCTTCACTTTCATCAATAACAAGCTCTGTCGAAAACTTCGCCCGACTTGCAGCTACATAAATCTCATTTCGCTTAAGCGAACTGTCCGCCAACACATAAGCTCGATCAACAGTCATCCCCTGAGCCGAATAAATGGTAGAGGCATAATTATGCGTTAGCGGCACCCTGCCCTTGTCGTCCGCAAGGTCCGATAAAGAAACCGATTTAACTTTGTCTCCCATCTGCAGGGTCAGTTTTATCTCATCCTGCCTGTTAGTTTCTATTTTAAGAACCTTCGCGGTTGTCCCGTTAATAACACCAAGATCGTCATTTCGCTTCGTAAACCGCGCCTGATCTCCAGCTGCGAGCGGTAGCCTTGCAACTTTGCCCGAAGATGTCCTTGCTAGAACTTGAATTTCTTCGCCTCGAATTTCGCCCGATTGCTTAAGCTCATCCCGTATCTTTTCATTCAGCTTTGCAACCTTCGCATTGGTCTTTGCGAGAATGAGGGCAGCCTCTTTCGGTCGCGCTTGGCGGTTCTTGATCCATTTATCAACCACTATATTAATTACTGCCTCTTCAGAGCTAGCCCAATGAACTTTGCCGTGGTTCTCAAAAGCTGCAAGCGCCTTATCCGCGCGGCCAAGCGAGAAATCTGTTGCGGCATCCCTCGCCCACTTATCCTGTTGCCTTCGTGCTGTTTCAATCCGAACCGATCCTGTCTGTCCGGCAACAATCCGAAGCCCTGGACCGGCTCCAATCGCTTGCAGTTGTTTCTGGTCTCCCGTGAGGATAACTTTGGCTTTAACGTCTTTGGCATGAGAGAGGATACTATGCATCTGCTTTGCTGAGAGTTGCCCGGCCTCATCCACAATGAGAACTGTATTTGCATCCAGAAAGCTTTTGCCATGCGCGGTACCCGTCAGCCAGGCATCTGTTGCTTTGGTCTCGATACGGCAATCTTCTGCCAGTTGCTTAGCAATCTTCCAGGCGGTCGCACTCCCAATCACCCGTTTGCCCTCTTTTCTGTAAAGATCTGCCACAAACTTCAAACTATGGCTTTTCCCTGATCCGGCAGCGCCTTCAATTATCGTGACATCTTTTCCTGTCGTGACAGAGATAACAGCGTCCTTTTGTTCTACTGACAATCCACTATTGGAGAGAGCGGAGATAACTTTTAACCGTTCTAAACTGAACCTATCGGAGTGCGATCCAGTTTTCGCAAGCCGTTGAAGGTCTTGCTCCAGAACAATTTGCTCTTTCGTTGAATAGATCGCTTGTCCTCTTTCGTTCCGTCCAAGCTCAACTAGACCTTCTTCTGCCAGAAGTTCATCAACAGCTACCGCGATCTCTTTGTCGCCACATCCTAATTTAACGGCTTCAATGGCCAGTTTGAGAATGACATCCTGTTTGGTGAACACACTGTTATGTTCTGTTAGTTGAGTGGGTAAGGCTTTAACAAAAGCTGTTAAATCCTGAGGTTTTGAAGTTTTCCGTATAACACACGCATCAACATCAGATATAGCAAAGCCAAGAACCTGAGCTTCACGCCGCCATCTATCGTGCCTGTCACCTGAAGGCGTCAGATCAGTTGATTTGGCCTGTCGTTTGGTTTTCGCAATATGTGCTGCCAGCTCGGGGCTTTCTGCCGATGTCATCCCGTTCTGACTGAGCGCGTCAACTATAGAAGCTCGGCGACTGCTGAAAGCATCCCGAACGTCTTTTGGGATACCCGCGACTTCAAACAACCCCTTGTCATCGACCTCTGTAATCTCAACGCCAAGCTGCGCCACCAGTTCCTTGGCAAGCGCCGCACGATAATAAGCGCCTGCGGCCATCTTCCAATGAAAGAGCTGCCGCCCATCTATGGCTCCCCAACTCCCATCTGATCGCTGAGCAATATTGAGAACGACCGCATGGGTATGAAGCTGGGGATCGGATCTCATCGTTCCATCCGCGTGTTTTTCTGCGCGAGACTCTCCATGCTGGAATAAGGCTGCATTTAGAGAGACCCGCTCTAACTCCGCCCCCCCTTTCCCACGTCTTGCAAACGCCGCATGATCATTCACCAGACTAAGAGCAGCCCTAACGGCTTTTTCCTGCGCGGCTTCAATTGCGGAGCGTTGTTCATCAGAACAAACCGCCCAGAGTACAGACACCGACTTTGGTGCGCTGAAAGTCAGATCATATCCGGTCACGCGTTTCTGAAGTGTACCGCGTTTCTGACCTAGCGGCTCTCCGTCTAGATCTAACCCTTCATGTAAAAACCGGAAGTCACTTGCTCGAATTTGTTCGGTATTCTGAAGACCGAAAAGTTCTTCCTGCAGACACCAAACGCCAGCGGGTTCAGTCCCGCCTGTGTAATATTCTGCCTGTTCGTTGAGATAGTAATTGGCTTGTGTTCCCGCTGCGACTGTGCAGACCATGATGACCTCCTGATTGGAAAAGAGGTCTATTCATCTACAGGACATTTTTGAACTTTGGGAAATTAGAGATTGACCGGCAACTTTCAATACTAGTGTTCGACGCATCCAGAGGTGCATAGGTGTGAAATAATCAAAACAAATGCATAAAAACCAATTTAAATCTTAATAGAAAGTTAATCAGCACAACTTAAGCCTGCTAATATGAAGCAAATTGAGATCGATAAACGAGCAAAAAAATTGGCAGCTCACGTCAATGGTCCTCTAGGGCGTATTCCTTTGAAACGTGTCTTTGAGAAACATATTTCATTTCTTGAAGAACTTAGACAGTTTGGAGCAACCTGGGAACAAATCGCACAGCTCCTATTTGCCCACGGCGTCACCCAGAAATCTGGAAACATCCTTCATGCCAACCAAGTAAGAGGCACGTTCGCTCGAGCTAAAGAAAAATCATTAGTGGCCCAAGGCCCACCTCGTACACTATCTAGCCCCAACATTCGCGAGCAACTTAGGAATACAGACCTGGAAAGTTCAAACCCTGATCGAGCCAACAGTTTGATACCTCACGAAACATTCGAGCCTAATCACAGCGCCAACAAACCACCCAATCGCGATCCCTTAACACCCATTAAAACAACTGTTCACAACAGTGATATTCGCCGAAAAATGGCGCAATCTCTTAAAGTAAGGAAGTAAATATGTTCACAACTGAAGAGAGTCTAATTTTTGCTTCTGGAGTGACAAGCATTGGCATAGTAGCTGGCATTTTCGCCTTTGTTTATATCTACAGAATTCGTATGCCAACAATTAGGAAACGCCTAAAATCCATTCCTGATTTTGATGATAGTCATATTTTTATGAGCAATACCTATGGGCTAGCGTTTGATTTCGAAAAAAATCTGCTTGCCTATGATGATGGTAAAAAGACTATATTTATATCCGCATCAGAATTGCTAGCACCAACAAAAGATCCTTACCATGTGCCAACGAGGCGCAATCGAAGTAAGCATGTTGTTCACTTACGAACACTGAGTAATGATCTTCCCCGTATTGATTTACTCTATGGGGATTCAGATACTGCAGATCGCTGCAAAAATGCAATTCTCAAAATTATTAATGCTCAGGAAACCTCCCAATCATCCGAACAAAAAATACGTCACTTTTCTGAGAAAGAACAAAAAACAATAGCCACGTTGAAAAATATTTTTTGGAAAAATAAGATTAGAAAAGAACGTCTAACAAAGAAAAACTTAAAACCAACACTCTTGGATGCAATTGATTTAGCTTATCGCGAATTTCCGTCTATTCACGGTGACGCTCTCTATAAGTCAGGGAATCAAATTGTATTAAGGAATGCATTGGAATTTGTATTTTTAGTGGCTCCGGACTCAAATCCTCAAATTGGATACACCGAGAGTACAATTAGACAACACACCTCCGAGAGAGTTTCTCTCCTAAAAGAAGACGAATTGAGGCGTAGAAAGTTGAATTCAACGTCAACAGTTAGCGCCTAAAGCCAAACTCTTCCAAAATTCCTCTGCTTACAACAGAGGAATTTTTTATGTCAAAATCAACACGAAGCTTTCACTATCAACTCCTTATCTCTGCCTGCGGCAAAGGCGGGATCGGTAAAACCCTTTTATCCCTCGTCACCAAAGACCTACACGACCTTAACGAACGACCGTTAAACCTACACCAACTGGACGACCAGCAACGCCTGGAGAAGACCGTTGGCGAGGAAGTAACTTCCCTCGATATCCAAACCTTAAAACGGGCCCGTAAAGATCCGACTGTGATCACCCAGGTTTTCGATCCATTATTTGCCGGTATCGAAGCCCTCCCCGGATCCGAGGATACGATCCTCCTCGACGTCGGAGCCACCCAAGTCGGTAATCTGATCGACTACGCAGGCCTCATCGACCTCGACGAAGAACTCCAACGCATGGAGATCCGAAGCCTCGCCATGATCCCCTGCGTGGCCGAACCGGAAGCCATTCGGCAGGCGGTTAAAACCATCCAACAGTTCCAAGAAGTACTACCGTCCTTCGATCTGGTACTGGTCAAGAACCTGCGCGATGGCGACCTCACCAACCTTTCGACCGTTTCTCAAGCGGGCCAGCTCTATGAACAAGAGCTGGCTCCCTACCTTGAACATATCCCGAGCATCACCATGCCCGTCATTGAAGCGGGTTCCTGGCGCATCTTTGAGCAAAACCACTGCCGCTTGCTGCAGGTGGGTATGATGGAGATTGAAGAGGTGCAGGCCATGACGGGGCTGTCCCGCCCCGAGGCTAAACTGGCGCGCGGGGATGTGCTCGCCTTTTTCGCGAAGATGGAAAAAGAGCTGTCGAAAGTCCTCCAGTTTAACGGAGGCACCGATAATGCGTGAACTTAATACCCTGCAACGCCTGGCGGACCGCGACCATAAAGAGGGCACAGCTGAGCTGCTGGCCGAGTTGAAGAGGCTCCCCGCCTCTGAACTGCCGAACCTGGAGCCTGCCCTATTGTCCCGCTTAACCGCAGAACAACGCCGCAACCTGTTCGCACCATCCCGCAAAGAGCACAGCCTCTCAACGTCTTCTTCGTCTTTTAAGGGGCACCCCAAACGTCGCAAATACTTTGGGCTACCGCGCCTCTGGTTCAAACTCCCGGTGATCTGCCGGGGACAACTGTTGGGGGTAACGATCTCTGCATTGCTGGCAGGCAGTGCCTGGAGCGTCGATCAATACGGCTCCTCGTTAAGGTCCTTTTGGGAGAATCCAATTTCACAAGATGCCAGCACTTGGCCAGAATGTCCGCGCTTAACAGCGCAAACTGATGGCTGCATTTACTATCCAACCACCCAGTTGGACTGGAGCCATGCGGCGGCTTTACTGCAGCAGGCAACGACAGCGCTACGCGCAACCAACACTCACCTCAACCAAACCGTTCTGCAGCCCGGCGATCCGTTGATCATCTGGCGCGGTACTCGTTCCTTTCAGGAGACAAACTAATGTTTAACTCATACGCCCCTCAATCCTATTACAAACCCCGAGGTCCTGTCTTCATCAGCGGCCTATTCGCCGGGATCCTCAGTGCGGGTTTTCTGTACTGGCTTCTCTTTGAAGTATTTCCGCCCACGGGCTGGTATCAAGATCTACCCTTTGTCGCTAGCAGTGGCTGGTTGTGGGATCTCATCTCTAGCAACCTGCCAAGGGCACATGGCAAAGATCAAATGATCTGGCTCTTCCTGCATTGGCGGGAGGCGTTTACAGGCTTCTTTGATCCGATCTTTTCCTATGACCTTCAAGGAGAGCTTTCTTGGCGATTGGCAACCCTCGTTGTTGGCACTTTAATCGCCGCTATCGGAGCCGCCCTGTATCGACGGAAGCACCTGGAGCCGATCAATGATCTAACTCATCTGCGGGGGCATCAACTGTTCAAAGGCACGCAAGCCATCCGGAACGCATTTAAAGCGACCAAGGGCAGTCTTAAGCGCAGTGGTCGCGGCATTAACATCGCCCCCAAGCTTCCCATAAGTCTCGATACGGAGACCAAACATCTGTTACTTGTTGGCGCGTCTGGCTCCGGTAAAACGCAATTCCTTCTTTTCCTGATCACACAACTTTTCAAGCGGCAAGATCGGATGATCATCCATGACACCAAAGGCGACTTTACGGCAACCTTGCCAAGCGACGACTTTATCCTCCTCGCCCCGCATCATGCCCATAGCTGGGCCTGGGATATAGCCAAAGATTGTCTGGGCTTGGCCGCAGCAAGAGAACTTGCCGCTCAATTCATCCCCGCAACGAAAGAGCCCATGTGGGTCAATGGCGCACGGGAAGTAATGACAGGTCTCATTCGCTGGCTGCAACAGAACTACGGGGAAGCTTGGACATGGGCCGATCTTCAACATCTCGTGTTTTCGGAAACGGTTGAGATCCAAGCCATGCTGCTCAAAGCCCATCCTGAGGGCGCCGTTTATGTCAAAGTCGATCCAGAATCCGGGATCATTGATAAAACAAGCTACAGTTTCCTCGTGACCTTCTGGTCCCATGTGGGACAGATCGTTTCTCCTCTAGCGATGGCTTGGAGTGACACCCCAGAAGAGAAACGCATCTCCCTCACCCAGTGGCTTGCCAACGATGAGGCAGATCGGCCTGTTCTTATTTTGCAGCGAAGCGCTGAGTTCAGTACCCTTTCCAAAGCCTGGATTGGGGCGGCTGTTCAGCTAATGGCCAACTTCGCCTCCAGCCCGTCCCTTCCAGAGTCCCGAACCCGCCGTATCTGGTTATTGCTCGATGAGTTTGCCCAGATGGGTAAGCTCGAGGGCTTTCAGCAATTTCTTGAAGTCGGTCGCTCGCGGGGCATTCGCTGTGTGCTGGGTCTGCAAAACTTTGAACAACTGTCCCAGCTCTATGGCCAAGAGATGCTCAAAACTTGGCTTAACACCATTGGCACCAAAATCATCTACCGCATGAATACAGGGCCATCTGCAAATTTTGTCGCCAAAGAGCTGGTCGGGGAACATGAGGTGTCCTGGGAAGAGGAAAGCGTCACCCATCCTCAAACAGGCCTCTTTGCAGATAGGGAGAATATGCCCTCCACCTCACGGCAGATGAGAACCGCCATGGTACCGCTCCTCATGCCGAGTGAGCTTGAAAGTGAGCTAGGCCCGCAGACCATCAAAGGCGAGATCCGCATTCGCGGCATCGTCTTGGGACTTGGTGATATTTATCAGCTCGACTGGCCGCTCACCATCTGGCCCGAGCAACGCCCGGCAACCGTCCCTGCTAAATGGTTGAAGGATTAAGGTCTGTTATGTCCCGAGTTCCTGCCCAAAATAAAGTGGCTAAGGAGAGCAATGAGGCGGTTAAAAGCCTTGTGCGTCTCCTTGCGCGGCAGGCTGCTCGGGACTATCTGAACACACTTAATGAAGAAGACAATATTGACAAGATTCCGCTCACGGAGTCTACTAACGGGCAATCCAATATAAAGTGAAGGCCTCCCCCATGCGTATCGCCCTCTATGCCCGCTATTCCAGTGACAACCAACGTGACGCCTCTATTGAGGATCAGATCCGGCTGTGTAAGTCCCAACTGGATCGACTGGGCTATAGAGATGAGGCCACGCCTTTTACCGATTATGCCATTAGCGGTGCCAGCCTCAACCGCCCTGGGATCCAGGCCCTCCTTAGCGACTGCCAGCAAGGCAAATATGACGTGGTAATGGCCGAAGCCCTGGATCGCCTCAGCCGCGATCAAGAAGATATCGCTGCCCTTTATAAACGCCTCGTCTTTGCAGGCGTTAAATTGCTGACTGTATCCGAAGGTGAGATCAGCGAACTGCATGTGGGCCTTAAAGGCACCATGAACAGCTTGTTCCTCAAAGATCTGGCCGATAAGACCCGACGCGGCCTACGGGGCCGCGTGGAAGCAGGTAAAAGCGGCGGCGGTAAATCATATGGTTATGACGTCATCACCAAACTAGACGCCAGCGGCAACCCCCTTCGGGGTGACCGCGAGATCAATGAAGCCGAAGCCTCAATTGTTAATCGTATCTTTGAAGACTATGCCAGCGGAAGCAGCCCACGGGCTATCGCGCAAGCTTTAAACAAAGACAGCATTCCAGGGCCCAATAGCAAAACTTGGGGCCCTTCCACCATCAATGGCAATAAAACACGGGGCACCGGGATCCTCAACAATGAACTCTATATGGGTAAGTTGGTTTGGAACCGCTTGCGCTATATGAAAGATCCCGAGACCGGCAAACGAGTCTCCCGCCTCAACCCAGAAGAAGACTGGGTTATTAAAGAAGTCCCTGAGTTTCGGATTATTGACCAAGAACTCTGGGACAAGGTTAAAGCTAGACAACAAGCCACCAGCCTCACCCGCAAGGACACGGATGCCTTCTGGGATCACCGCCGTCCCAAACATCTCTTCTCTGGATTGATGAAGTGTGGCTCCTGCGGTGGGGGTTATTCCAAGATCAGTCAAAACCTGTTTGGCTGCTCCACAGCCCGCAATAAAGGCACTTGCGATAATCGCCTTAACATTCGAAGAGACACCTTAGAAGCAACCGTTCTCGATGGATTGCGTCATCATTTGATGGACCCCGAGCTGTTTGAGATCTTTTGTCAGGAGTTCACAGCTGAACTGAACAAGTTACGCATGAATGAAACGGCGGAGAAAGCGCTCAAAGAGCAGCAGCTCACCAAAGTGGAAGGTAAGATCCGCAAGATCATTACGGCCATCACAGACGGTATGCCCGCGCTCACCCTCAAAGATGAGATGATCCGCCTAGAGGACGAGAAGGCATCTCTTAAACAGACACTCGCATCCTATCCAGAAGAGAAGCCCCTACTCCACCCCAATATGGCTAAGCTGTACCGCGACAAAGTCGCCAAGCTGACAGATGCTTTGAACAAGGAAGAGAATAAGACAGAAGCGGCTGATATCCTGCGCACTCTGGTGGAAGCAATTGTCATGGTTCCAGAAGACGGAGAGCTCAAAGTTGAGCTGCGCGGCGACATTGCGGGGATTTTGAGCTTGTGTCAGACAAGCAAAAAGGCCGCAGGCTTTACGCCGAACGACCTTGAGCAAGTAAAGTTGGTTGCGGGGGTAGGATTTGAACCTACGACCTTCAGGTTATGAGCCTGATTAGTATATATCTATCTTATTGATATTAAATAATTAAAATAGATAAAATTTTATACTGTGTAAAAATATGTGTAACTTTTGAAGAATCAAAACTCTTAGTCAATATTGCTTGTCGTCAACGCCTTTGCTACCCGCATTAATAAGAACTAATCCCGGGCAAGGGCAACGACAGGATCCAGCTGTGACGCTTTTCGAGCGGGTAAGAAACCAAAGAAAATGCCAATAAGACTGGAACAGGCGAATGCAATCACAATTGAGGCCGTCGAGTACACCAATGTAAAGTTTGTTTTGAAGGCGCTAAAGACAACCCCAAAGCCCAATGCCAGCCCAATCCCGATTGCTCCGCCGATCAGACAAACCAGGACCGCTTCGATCAAAAATTGTTGCAAAATATCGCTTTGCCGTGCACCAACAGCCATTCGTACCCCGATTTCATTGATCCGCTCCGAGACAGAGACCAGCATGATATTCATCACGCCAATACCTCCAACAATCAAGGAGATGATGGCGATAGCTGAAACCAGCCAAGTCATCGTTTGAGAAGTGCTGGTAATTGCTTTTCGAATATCATTGGTATTGATGATAAAGAAATCTTCGGCGCCATGCTGCTGCGTCAGAAACTGCGTCACCAAATCTTCGGCCAGCTCTGTTTCGACGTCATCTGCAACCCGCAGCGTGATGCTGCGCAAGGACATATCGCCAAGGAAACGGGTTTGGACCGTTGTATAAGGCAGATACAGCGACAAATTCTGACTGGAGCCAAACCCGCCTGTTTGCTGCTGCGTCACCCCAACGATCCGGCACGGGACACTACCGATCATAATTACTTTGCCAATTGGATTAACGCTGGCTTCAGGAAACAACGTTTTTCGGGTGTTTTCGTCAATCACAACATCCTGCGAGCGGCGCTTGAGATTGTCCCCATCAAAGGAGTTGCCACTGCCCAATGAAACACCTTTCACCCTAAAATACTGTTCCCCGACACCATTAATTTGAGCGTTCGCCTCTATCGCTCCGTAACGCACAACGGCACTGGTTGAAACCGTTGGCGTTACGGCATCCGTATAGGGCTGCTTCGCCAGCAATTCTACGTCCCGAACAGTCAGTGTTTTGATTTTCCCGGACCTGACATCTCCAAAACTTTTACCCGGAAAAATTTCCAGCGTATTTGTCCCAAGACGACTAATACTTGACAGTACTTTCTGTTGTGACCCAGTTCCAAGAGCAACGACACTAACCACCGATGCAATACCAATGATAATACCCAGCATCGTTAAGAAAGTGCGCAAGCCATGCGCGCGCATGGACCGCTGTGCCATGCGAAAGGCTTCATGAAAGCGGCCCAGCGCATTTAACCAGGACAGCTGTGGTTTATGGGCAGCCTGCAGATCTTTGGGAGGTGCAACGGTGATCTGATCTTTTGTCTTGTCAGAGACAATATGCCCATCGGAAATTTCAATAACCCGATCGGCGACAGCGGCCACTTTAGGATCATGCGTCACAAGAATAATCGTTTTCCCTTCCGCATGGAATTCCTGCAGGATACGCAACACTTCTTCGCCGCTCTGAGTATCAAGTGCTCCTGTCGGCTCATCGGCAAGAATGACGTCTGCACCGTTCATTAAGGCGCGGGCAATGGATACCCGTTGCTGTTGCCCGCCTGAGAGCTGTCCCGGATGATGACTAACACGGTCAGCCATGCCCAGCCGATCCAGTAATTCCGAAGCCCGTGCCTGTCTATCACTTGGAGACAGCCCCGCATAAATGGCAGGAACCAAAACATTCTCGAGGGCCGTTAGCTCTGACAATAGATGATAGCGCTGAAAGATAAATCCAAAATGATCCCGCCGCAATGCGGCCAGTTCATTAGACTCAAGCAATGCCACAGACTTTCCGACGATCTTGTAATCACCTGATGTTGGTCTATCCAGACAACCGAGGATATTCATTAAGGTGGATTTTCCCGACCCCGAGGAGCCAATGATCGCGACCATTTCGCCGGCTTCGATAGAAAGATCTAACTTCACGAGAGCGACAACAGTGCCGTCTCCGGCAGGAAATTCACGTCGTACACTGCATAAGCTGATTAAAGGATCCGTCATTGACTTAAAATCTCATTCCTGGAGGGCCGCGTCTGGTCTTGCTGCTGCTTGAAGTAGAGCTTTTAAAGGTATGACTGACTGAGACACGCTCGCCTTCTTTCAAGCCTGATTTGATTTCGACATTTATTTTGTTGTTAAGGCCAATATCGACGGAACGGATTGAAATATTCCCAAGATCATCGACCACCTGGACCCGGTGGCCACCGTCTTGCTCTTTCGGTCCCAATGCCGACGCCGGGATCATCAGAACCCCTTTTGCCTGATTGAGAACAATATGGACCTCAGCCGTCATATAGGTACGTAGAATGCCATCCGGGTTTGGGATGTTAAAGAGACCATTGTAGTAGATTGCTTCCGTCGATGTGGTGGAAGATGCACTTGATGAGCCAGAGTTTAAACTGCTGTCATCAACAATGGATTCCGGGGCAGGCTCAATCGATTCCAAGACTGCGTTATATTGATGATCTGGATCCCCAAGCACCGTAAAGTAGACGTCTTGTCCAGGGTGGACTTTAATAATGTCCGCCTCTGAAATTTCTGCCCGAACTGTCATCACATCCAGTTCACCCAGGACCACAATTGTCGGGGCGGACTGTGCCGCATTTACGGTTTGCCCTTCCTGACTGACCAGCGCCAGCACGGTGCCATCTATGGGCGCGGTAATTCGCGTATAGCCCAAATTGGCTTCTGCTGTTTCAACAGCAAGCTGTGCCCCCACTATTTCGGCATTAAGGGCAGAAATCTGGGCCTGCGTGGTTAAGACGGTGGCTTCGGCACTTTCGTAGTCAGCTTGTGAGATTGCCCGTTGTTTGATCATTTGCTTTTGTCGCTGAAAATCGGACTTCACCTGCTTCAAGGTTGCAATTTTCTCCTGTTTTTGCGCCACAACCTGCGCCAGCACCGCCTTGGCCGTCTGTAGATCATTTTTCTGCGTCACTGAATCAATCTCTGCAATCAACTCCCCTGAAACGACTTTTTGTCCAAGTGAGACCGCGAGAGAGGTAATTCGCCCCGAAACCTGCGCCCCAACCGCGACCAATTTAACCGGTTTCAAGATACCGCTGGTCAATACAGAGTCTTCGATATCTCCGATCGTCACGGCAGAGCTTATGATCTGTGGTTTTTCTTCTTGGAAGAATTGATCTTTGATAACCCACCCACCACCGACCACGATGGCAATGACAAAAAAGATCAGGATGACGCGCTTAAACATAGACTATCGGACCTCAAAGAATTGACTTGGAAAATTTTTGCGAAAAACGATGATCAATCACTATCAGAAACCAACCGAGGTCCTGTGTTCGTATCAATGACTTCCGGTTTTTCAGTATCAATGGCGCCGTCCCAGCCGCCCCCTAAAGCTTTGCATAACGCAATGTAATATTTGGTGGTCGCGATGCGGCTTTGAATAACGCTGTCTTCAGCTGAATAAAAGGAACGCTCTGCATCGAGTGCATCCAGAAAGCTAAAAGACCCGGCCCGAAACAGGCTTTGCGATAGGTTTGTTGCGTCCCGGTAGGCTTCCATTGATTCCGTAAGTGCTGCATATCTGATGCGTTCCTGCTGCAGAGAAATCAGCGCATTTTCAACATCTTCCAAAGCAATCAATATCGCGGCACGGAAGGCGATATAATACTGATCCCGAAGTGCCTCTGCCTCCTTTACAGCCTCTTTCAACTGACCACCGTTAAAGATTGGAACACTGATAGTGGGGCCGATCCACCAACTGATTGATGACGTATTCGCCAAGTCCCCAAACCTGGAGCTCGCCGTGGATAAGCTCCCCGTCAGTCTGATTTGCGGATAGCGGGCGGCCTCCGCCTCACCAATTTGGGCCGTATATTGCGCCAACTGACGTTCAGCCACTCGAATGTCGGGCCGGGCAAGGAGCAGATTAGCCGGCACCCCTGCGGGGATTGGAAAAGGTGGTTCCGGGATGATATCTCCCCCGCTCATACGGGCGGAGAGGAAAGTAGGTGTTCGCCCCGTCAAAACACTTAACCGATGAACCGCCTCCGCATAGGAAACCTCTAACGCAGGAATTGTGGCCTCTGTACTGCTGGCCTGCCCCACCGCGTTTGCCATGTCTACGGCAGAGGATGCTCCTGCTTCAAATTTTGAGCGGATCAATGCTGCCGTTTCTCGCTGCGATTTTGCTGTCTCCCGCGCAAGGGCAATCCGAGCGCGATAGCCCCGCGCTTCGACAAAATAGGAAGAGATATCACCGATCATCGTCAACAGGGTTGCACGGAGTTCATGCTGCGCCGCGTCCAGGCCATAACGAGCCGCTTCCAAGGCTCTGCGATTAGCGCCAAACAGGTCTAGCTCCCAACTTGCATCAAAGCCAACCTCAAACTGGCTGGTGGAGGACGCCCCATCGGTATAAGAACGGCTTTTGGTTGCTGAGGAAGTTCCATCAACTACCGGCTCCAATGCGCCACCTGCTTTACGATATCCGGCGCGGGCTTGGCGAATTTTTGCTTTCGCGGTAGCAACATCCAGATTGCCTTGGACAGCCTCTTCAATCAACGCATTGAGCAGAGGATCGTTCAGCCTTTCCCACCAGCGGGATAAATCCGGTGCGGCAACTGTCGTCGTTTTGACCTCAACGGAACTACTCTCCCATTGATCCGGGACCGCCACTTCTAGTGTTTTATAGTCTGGGCCGACAGCACAGGCCGATAGGGCTATTCCAAACAGGACGGGGAATGCCGCACGCAACAACGCAACGATCCTTTGCTTTTGTATGGAAATTAAATATTGGCAAGTTAGGGGCATTTTGGAACAAGTCATAATTCTTTACGGTTGGCCATCCACAGGCTACCCCCTCTTTGTTTAAATGAGATCGCGACGACTTCACGATCTCTTTAACGTCCACAAACTGAGTATCCGTCGGCATTTTTTCCCAACGTTGAAAATTAGAGCTCATGAATGATTTTGTTAGAAAATAGAACTGCTGAAGTAACGAAACAAATTAAGTGATAATAATTATCACTTGCAAAATAATTCGACCACCTGTTTTTTTAATTAAATATTTTTGTAGAAGAATTTCAATATCTGAAGGCCTAAGGGATTATAAAGCTCATACTTCGCGCTAAAACTAGCAGCACAAACTATGCTTCCACACCTAAACAGCACCTCTAATTCGGCCTTTCAATCCCAATATCGGGTTTTTCATTAATGACACGCATACGGTGCCAGCCCTTGTAGCGCCATAAAGAGTACATGGCCGATGCTTTCACAATTTCCTCGATGATATAAACATACCAAAGCCCTTCAACGCCCATACTCAACAAATCAACAAAGACCCAGGCAAGCGGTAAAGCAATGACAAATGTAATCACCAAATTTACAATAACTGGCCGGTTTACATCCCCCACCGCCTTTAACGAGTTAAAGAGAATAAGGTTTACGGCTTGGAACGGAATAGAGAAAATATGGACATACAAAATTGTATGTGCCGCTGATACGATCAAATCATCTTGTGTAAAGAGGCGGAGGAAGAAATTACCCGATATCGCAATCACCAGTCCAAACAGCATGACGGTTACACCCGTCAACAAAGCTGTCTTCAATGCTCTTTTATAGGCGGCTTCATGATCAGCAGCCCCTTTGTCATATCCAATCAAGACCTCATTTCCATAAGATATCACTAGAACGATCATTGCCAGCAATTGCGTTATGGTCAGCGCGTAAGACCGCGTCAGCACTGCTGTCACCCCGATACCTGCGATCAGTGACACAATAAATAGCTGATACAACTGATAGCCAAGCGCCTCACTAACGCTAGGATAAGATAATTTTAGGATTTTTTTGCTTTTCATCCACAGATCCGGCGGAATCGCAAACACATTCAGGCCCAATCGCCATTGAAGCAACCAGATCAACAAAACAACATTGATGCCCCGAATTAAAACGCTCGCCAAAGCAGCCCCGTATATACCCAGTTCTGGCAAGCCCCACGCGCCATATATCAAAGCATATTCAAGCAGTAAGTAAACAACGTTCCCAACGATCCCGATTAGCAAAATTTCCAGTGTTTTCCCAAAACCACGGAGAGCGGCGAAAGCCGACGGATAAAATATTGATCCACTCCGATCAGGGTTCACAATTCACCAGCAATGAGTGGCAATCATTTCTAAAACAACACAATCTGGAACACAGCATGAGCCGCCGGGGAAACTGTCACGACAACGCCGTTGCCGAGAGTTTTTTCAACCTGCTAAAGCGGGAACGTATTCGGCGGCGCGCATACAAAACCAGAGACGATGCACGGCGCGACATATTCGATTACATTGAAATGTTCTATAATCCAAAACGCAAACACGCTAGAAACGGAATGTTGTCACCCGTGGAGTTCGAAAAACAGCGAAACGTAAAACAAGAAAGTGTCTAGGAAACTAGGGGCTATTCATTTATGGGTGCCCCAGCAAACTTACTCTGTTAAGATTATTGAGATAGGCCGATGGTCACTGCTTCTTTTAGATACACTCGCACCGGCATTTCCTCTCTCAAAAGCCTGATGCTCTACGTATCCTGAACCAACTATTGCCTGAAGAGGGCTGCGCCCTTGGACTAGTGATTGGCTCATCAAAATATGGTCAATCAGTAGAGGGTTCTGATCTGCAGATAGCTCAAGTATGTTGTCCTCATATTTTGCGCTCCACCGTAAATGATCAGGAAAATCAAATAGTGCGTGATTGAAGAATTGATCTGAATTCATAATGCTGCCCTGCAAATTACCAATTAAATCAAAGTGAAGATATCGTTTCTCAAAATAATCCTGCCCAGGGCCATCATTTACATCACCGAGTATGATAATTGATGGATGCGGAATTTGTTCAAATCTAGAGGTAATGTATTTTCTGACATCTTTTGCTTGTGTAGCAAGTTTAACTCGAGCCTTCAACGCTTCTGTGAGATAGTGACCAATAATGTTGCCGTCATTATCGCGCGTAATTGGGTTTCTGTTTATCTTGGATTTTAAATGAACCCCAATTATTTCCAGCTCCTGGTTATTTCCAATGTCCATCAAGAGTACTTGCGGGTGTCGATAATGGGAATAAAAGGAAGGGGCAGGTTCCCCCCAGTAGTGAACATTCCAGCGAGAATGCCCTGTAAAGGATTTCCAAACTGAAGGTGCTTGTAGTTTGCAACGGCTGTACAAGCCATCACGAACTAAAAACCAAATCCATTGCTTCCCATTCGTATCATAGCCACGATCATTCGAACCGAGAGGTTCACGGCCCTCCTCTAACAGTACCGGCCGCCATTTTTTTTCTAGAACTTTTTCGCAAAAAACAGAGATGGCGGCTTCACCTTTTGGGGCCTCCAAAAGACACAGAATATCAGGATTAATATCTTCTATAGTCGCCTTAACTCTTTTTCGACGTTCCTTGTTGATGTCACTGATATTCTCCCCAATAAGCCGGGAGCTATGTTCTACGTTCCAGCTGGTTAATTTCATATTATGTATCTCTCTATTGTTGCTCCTTATGATAGAATAATCTAATATATATAATTGCGGTATGAATTATTTGGAAAAAATCTACTGACTTGGGGGAGAGTTTTTTATGAAATTTAAAGCCATTGTTTTTACTATAATGTTTTTGGTCAATACTCATGCCTATGCAGATGAAATACGCATTGGGAGTTGGAATATTGCTAACCTTCATCATGAAAATAATAAGAGTTTAAGGCAAGATTCTGTAACTAGAGATGAGCAGGATTTTAGTAGGTTGAAAGATTATGCTAAAGAAATAGACCTTGATATTATTGCATTACAAGAAATAGGCTCCCTTCGGGCCGCCACTCGCATTTTCCCAGAAGCAGAATATCACTTGGCGATCTCATCTCGATACAAAGCTGGTACGGAAGACTTACCTCATGATCAACGCGATATTTATACCGCCTTTGCCGTTAAAAAATCTCGCTTTCCTCAACGACCAGATTTTGAAACACTCGATGCTCTATCAATTGCACACCTTTCGGTAGCTCGTAACAATAAACCAACTAACCGGAAGACACGGGCTGGCCTTATTCTGTCATTAAATATCGATGGTCGCACTGTAAAGTTACTCAACGTACATTTGAAATCTATATGCCATCAAAATTCCCTTTTGCCCATTTATGATGAGAATAAACTAGGAACGCCTGTAAAAAGCAGGTTTCATTGCCGTACTCTAAATGCTCAAATTAACATCCTAGAAAGCTGGATAGAACAGCAGGTATTTCTTGATAGCTCCATCATTGTTCTTGGAGATTTTAATAGGCGATTAAACAGATTTGATGATGTTCCCGACAAGACAGATCATGCATGGGAAATGATAAACGATGGGAAGCCTAATAATCTAATACTTAGAAAAGGCCCAAAAGGAAAAAACACCAAATGCTGGTTGCCTGAGCATAAGTTGTTCTATGAAGAATACATAGATTTTATAATATATGATAACAAACTAGATTCTCATGTGACAGAAGACAGTATACAGAAAATGGCATTACCTTTTCAGGATGCTGAAAAATATGAAGGCAAAAATGGACAAAAACTAAGTGATCATTGCCCCGTGTTTGCAACAATAAATGCATCCCATATAAAGCTAAATTGACAACAATGATCATTTGAGGAACGTGATATGAAAATAGTCTATTTAATCGCATTTGCACAAATAATTTTTGTGAACTCTATAGCGTATTCTCAAGATGTGCTGGTCAAAACGGATGATAAAAAAACATATGTGGATTGCTCTCTAGCTAATGCGGCATTAGCGGCAGGTTTTTTTGATCAATTTAAAAATCCAAGAATTGTTGGCGATTGCGAAAAACCGAAGGCTGCTACAGTTGTTTCGCAGCCTTTCCCTCAACCAATGTTCCCTGTCTCACCGATTGCTCCTTGGTGCGATTGCACAGACGATATGAGAGTTAGTTTACAAGCGTTGTTCAAAGAACACTCATTTGCAATTAATCCTGGCTTTTCCAGCAATGATCCCGTTGAAGATTGGGCAAATAGCCTAAACACGACCAAGGAGAAAATAGTTAAACCGAGCTTCTGGAAAGATGGTGCCGCACCTGACATGAGGCGTTTAAAATACAACCGTTATTTGCAATTTCAAAACTAACACTATGGTTGTATTCACCAAAATCTTTCATTTTGTGCAACAAACTGGAGATTATGTCGGTAAGATCATATCATTCCTGACATTGCCTGCAACTATTCTTGCAGGATTTACCTACTTTGATGAAATTACCGACTATTTTTCGCCCCCAAGCCTCAGTGCAGAGATAAAACATGTTACAGTTCGGTGCAATTATGTTTGGCG
Organism: Sneathiella sp.; assembly: GCA_034669685.1. Lineage (GTDB taxonomy): Bacteria > Pseudomonadota > Alphaproteobacteria > Sneathiellales > Sneathiellaceae > Sneathiella. Next base: position 17,364 of record JAXMOU010000001.1, on the reverse strand, counting down.
CGATTCAAAAGATTATAGTGCTTATCAATATGGTGATACTTCAAAGTTTCGGAAGTTGTGCGAAGACTCCAAAATTGCCGTTTCTTTCGAGTTTTCTATAATGAATAACGACTCAATTGACCGAGAACTAAAAACTTTTTTAGTTAGCGCAAGTATTCCCGGATATTCTGACTTGGCTCTTGATGAAATACAAAATGTGGAGCATCTCATTCAAGGAGGAATGGAGAGTAACTTGCGGCGTGATTGGCGAGTGGAAAAGATTTCTGCAGGAAGCACCCTTATATTCGAAATACTTGCGTTCTCATCCTTAGCTACGGACAAACAAAATTGGGCGAATATAGCAACGAGGATGGATGAAAGAGATCCTACGCTTCTCAATAAAAGTATATCAGTAAAACTTCAAGCTCAATCAAATGGATTTAGTAAAGAGCTTCATATTTTGGAAACATGTAGTTTTCCAATTAACGAAAAAGAGTTTGCTCAATGGCATAAACGCCCCAAAGCTGCTCGCATTAGAATTACTGGCGACTGCAACTAAAGCTAAATTACAAATCAGATGGACATTTTCATCCAGGGGCCGAATAATATGCCAATGTTTGCAATCAAACAGTTGGGATATAAAACCTTCTTCATTAGAGCTTGAACCGGTTCCTCAAACCAAGGCCGATCAGGAAGAAGAAAATAATTGACATAATTCCTTGGAAAAATGTCAAAAAGCTAACGATCGCAGGAGTTGGTTTTCTTTCCAGTGTTGGCTCTCCATAAAGTATGCTCAAACTCTCTATTCGAGCTGCTCTGCTATTGGAAAGAAATGGTAAACTGCTTGCCAACACATACTCAGCCGAAGCAACCGTCTTATCTGTGTAGGTCAATTTTTCCTGATCGCTATACCCTATGTGAAAAATTGTAAGAAAAGTGAGTAAAAGTAGTAAACCGACGAATGGTCGAATAATGCTCTGCCCATAATCACAGACAATATCAACAGTCGTATCGAGTATGGAAGGCAATATGCCGATACTCCGCCACCGTTTCGCACGCATAAAATTAGCTTTGTAAGCCAAAGCACTAAGATGATCGTGATTATCCATCGCCAGCTCAATCAAGCGAAGAAAACGCGCCGCATCATCTGGATCTTTTGCAGCACTCCCGAAGAAAGATTTAGAGGTTCTTTTAGTCCTCTTCAGAGCTGGCCTTACATCATGCAGTGTTATTTTTTTAGAAATTATTGAATTTCTGAAGTCAGGAACAAACTCTGTTGTTTCGGGGTCGATATATATTGGACCGTTTAAAGTAGAACCTTGGAAGTCCAAATGTGTTAATTCACCCCAGGAAACATTTTTGAATTGTAATATCGCCTCACTTTTAATGAGGCCAAAAGTCAATTTCGATTTCCCGAATATTGCTTTGCTGAAATCAACAATGCCCTCTTCGAATGACGCGCGATGGAAGGAAACTTGCCCCTCCCCGAATGTTGTGTGACGGAAGGAAATACCGCCATCGCCGAATACCGCATCGATGAATTCAACCGTGCCCTTTCCGAATATCGCGTAATCGAAGTGCACACCACTCTCTCTGAATATCGTGGAACGAAAGGAAACATTACCGTCACCGAATGTCGCATTGGTGAAGTCAACAGTGCCCTTACCGAATGTCGTGCGGAAGAAGAAGACATCGCCTTCTCCGAATGTCGCTTGATGAAAGGAAACATTACCGTCGCCAAATCTCGTGAGGAGGAAGTCAACCTTCCCGTCTCCGAATTTAGCGTGGCTGAAATCAACGCTACCAGTTGGAAATATAAATTGTCTAAAATTTATTTTATGTAACGAGTATTCTTTCCGTAAATTTCCAAAATCTACACCTGAAAAATCAACATCCGCATGCGGATTTTCTTTAACCCAAGAATTCCAAGCGTTTCTGCCCTTAAGCCAAAGGTCAACAGCGTCTTGTCCCGATAATGTTGGAATTTCTTCATCACTCATCCTGGTATCCCCCAATATAATCTTATTGTTATTTATAGCGGCAGCCTTGTGAAGCTCGTTTTTCTGTAAACTGGATTTTTCTTGCGTAAATGTTCCTTATTTGTTCTTTTAGGGAATGGCAGTACAGATTCTTCAAATCAATCCCGCGACGATCAAATCAAAGATGCCGTTGCAGCAATTCAGCAGCTTGGTTCCTGCCGGGTTTCCCTCTCCTGCAGAGGACTGGCTGGAAGATCCATTGGATCTCAATGAATTGCTCGTAAAAAACCCACCGGCGACATTTCTCATGAGAGTTACTGGTGACAGCATGAAAGATGTTGGCATTTTGGACGGCTCTATTTTGGTGATCGATAAGTCGATCAATCCAAAACCTGGCATGATCGTAGTTGCCGCTTTAAATGGCGAGCTGACGGTGAAGATGTACGCGGTTGTTGATAAAAAGCCGTGCCTCATCCCGGCCAACCTCGATTACCCTAAAATACCCATCACGGAAGAGATGTTGATCTGGGGCATTGTAAAAGCCTCCATTCAGCAATTTTAGAATGTTAGCCCTTGTTGATTGCAATAATTTTTATGCGTCCTGTGAACGCGTTTTCCGGCCGGACATCCGAACGAAGCCGGTTGTTGTTCTTTCCAACAATGACGGTTGCGTCATTGCTCGGTCCGCAGAAGCAAAGGTTCTTGGAATAGAAATGGGCGCACCCTATTTCAAGATCCGGGGTGAGCTGATAAAAGCAGGCGTAACTGTCTTCAGCTCGAACTATGCCCTTTACGGGGATATGTCTGCCCGGGTTATGAAAATTCTGAAAAGCAATACGCCCGCTATTGAGGTTTACAGTATCGATGAAGCCTTCCTAGATCTTGCTGGTGTCCATCAGCTCGAACACTATTGCCGCGAGCTAAAAGCCCATGTTGAGCAATCGACCGGCATTCCGGTTAGCATCGGTTGTGCGCCCACAAAGACGCTGGCTAAACTCGCAAACCGGATTGCTAAAAAAGATCCAGACAAAGGCGGTATCTACATTCTGCCCAAAGACGGCCCAACCGGCTTAGCTCACATTGATGTGACCGATATTTGGGGCGTTGGACGCCGCCTAGGTCTGCGTCTCAACGAAATAGGCATAAAAGATGCCAGGTCTTTGCAAAAGCAAGATCCCCGCTTTATTCGTCAACATTTTAGCGTTGTCTTAGAAAAGACAGTGCGAGAGTTGCAAGGGGTTCCCTGCTTCACTTTCAATGAAGCGCCCCCTCACCCGCAACACATCATGGTCAGCCGAGGTTTTAAGGGCCGCGTACACACCCTTAAAGACCTGCAAGAAGCGGTTGCCCTGTATGCCTCCCGCGCCGGGGAGAAAGCGCGCCAGAAGAAGGTATTTGCCCATCGTCTTACGGTGTTTGTAAATCCGCCCTTCAAAGAAGGTCAACGCCAGAGAGGATCTTCCGCGACGATGATATTTCCGGAAGCGACGAGCAATGCCCCCACTCTAGTCAGAGCGGCCTTGAAAGAGTTGCTTAAAATATCATCTGAAGGTTCTGAATATCAGAAGGCCGGAATAATGCTGTCCGAACTTGTCTACTACAATGAACAACAATCGAACCTATTCGCCGCGAAATCTAGTGACGCTCAATCAGAACAATTGATGAAAACACTGGATGGAATTAATCAAAGATTTGGCCGTGAAACGGTCCGAATAGCCTCCAGTGGATTTACCCGAAACTGGTGGATGGCGAGAGAGCATTTAAGTCCTAAATACACATCAGTGTGGGCTGACCTGCCAATAGTGACATCAGAATGATCTGACAACTTAAAATGCCTTCACTTCTAGTCGGGCTACATAAAAAAGACCGCCGTTAAGCGGAGCATTACAGCGCCATAATAAATTGAAATACAACTCCGTTGAGCATCGAAGATGCGAATAAGCACCGCGCCTTTTAGGCGGGGCAGGGTAAAGTACGGTACTTTACATATCCTGCATTCTTCACGACATAGGAAAAAGAGAGAAATTCGCTAAATCTCCTACACACTCCTACACACTCCTACACTTTGAGCTGTATGGGGGTGAAATCTTCTACACTCTCTTACACTCTCTTACACTTTTGAGCTAAAAACACATGCACACTCTTACACACTCATTCACACAAGGTCAAAAAAGTCTAAAATCGGGGTTTGACGAAAAAACAATCATTATAATCACCCAAAACGGGTGTTCAAAAGTCCTCTCAAAAAATTCGACTGCTTTCTGCGAAAGCAGAACTAAGTTTATTGAAATTTAGAAATAGCAAAAACCTCCGAACCAAACTTCTGAGGTTTTGAAGCAGGTCTATCCAGACTCCTCTTCTCCTCATAATTTTACCGTCTAACGCCTCTACCTAAAGGCTATAAAATTAATAGTGAAGAATTTATCTTGCAGGTATGTTCTATATTTGTTCTCATTGCAAAATGGCAGTACAGATTCTTCAAATCAATCCCGCGACGATCAAATCAAAGATACCTTTGCAGCAATTTGGCGGCTTGGTACCTGCTGGGTTTCCCTCTCCGGCGGAAGACTGGCTGGAAGATCCGCTGGATCTGAATGAATTACTCGTGACAAACCCTCCAGCGACATTCCTCATGCGAGTAACTGGTGACAGTATGAAAGGTGTCGGGATCCTAGACGGTTCCATTCTGGTGATAGATCGATCCATCACCCCAAAATCTGGAATGATTGTTGTTGCCGCTCTAAACGGTGAACTGACGGTCAAGATGTACGCAGTAGTAAATAAAGAACCATGCCTGATACCAGCCAACCCAGATTACCCAGAAATACCTGTCACAGAGGATACGCTGATATGGGGGGTCGTAAAGGCCGCCATCCACCGGTTTTAAATGCTGGCCTTAGTTGACTGCAATAACTTCTATGCTTCCTGCGAGCGGGTTTTTCGGCCTGACTTACGTACAAAGCCAGTTGTTGTTCTTTCGAACAATGATGGCTGCGTTATTGCCCGGTGCGCTCAATCCAAAACACTCGGCATTGAAATGGGCGCACCCTATTTCCAAATTCGTGACAAACTCGCTAAATTGGATGTTGCGGTTTTCAGCTCAAACTATGCCCTATATGGCGATTTTTCAGCTCGGGTCATGAAGATCCTGAAAACCAAAGCTCCGGCGGTGGAGGTTTACAGCATTGATGAGGCCTTCTTGGACCTTTCAGGCTTTCGCAATCGCGACCAATATTGCCGGAATTTGAAAACCGACGTTGAACAGTCAACGGGTATTCCCGTTAGTGTTGGTGTTGCACCAACGAAGACACTTGCAAAAATCGCCAATAGGATCGCAAAAATGGATCCCGCAAACGGCGGTGTGTTTATCCTGCCTAATGATCCAGCATCCGACCTCGCCCAAATTGACGTTCAGGATGTTTGGGGCGTTGGTCGCCGCCTTGGCCGTCGCCTCAATGAGATGGAAATAAAGAATGCCCGGTCTTTGCAAAAACAAGATCCGCGCTTTATTCGGCAGCATTTTAGCGTAGTTTTAGAAAAGACCGTGCGCGAGTTACAGGGTGTGCCATGTTTCGCCTTCAATGAAGCACCCCCTCATCCGCAACACATCATGGTTAGTCGGGGATTTAAAGGCCGTGTCCACACCCTCAAAGATCTACAAGAAGCCGTTGCCTTATACGCATCCCGCGCGGCTGAGAAGGCCCGCGAGAAGAAGGTATTCGCCCACCGTCTTACGGTGTTTATAAATCCGCCCTTCAAAGAAGGTCATCGGCAGAACGGATCTTCAGCAACAATGATATTCCCGCAAGCGACAAATAACACCTCGGCCCTTGTTAAAGCAGCCTTAGAAGGATTACGTAAGATTTCAGTTGAAGGTTTAGCATATCAGAAGGCCGGAATAACCCTTTCTGAACTGGTCTACGCTCATGAAAGCCAGCCGTCCCTTTTTAAATCCGGATCAGAAGAGAAATCCTCGACAGACCTAATGAAAACGTTAGATGGTATCAATCAACGCTTTGGCCGCGAAACAGTCCGGATCGCGTCTAGTGGGTTTACCCGAAACTGGTGGATGGCGAGAGAGCATTTAAGCCCCTGTTACACATCTCGTTGGACGGACCTTCAGAAAGTATCTACGGACTAAGAGTATCTCCCTGTTAAGCGTGAATGCACTAAAAGTTGCCATCTGGCCCCGATGTAAACACAGAAATCACCACAATGAGTGTCTATAGCGGGCGGGAAGCAGACCTTGGTGTCCTCATACTAAGCGTTATCAAAGCAAAACAAAGCAGACATTCACATCGGTAGAATGGAAGAAACCTAAATTTGTCGCTGTGTGCCAGAAGCGGAAATCCACAGAGATCCAAATTCTGTGGTATAAAGGGCCACAAACGACCCAAAGCGGACACTAACTCTATCAAAGCGGACATTAGTATTGAACCATGGTTGCCCGAAAACATCATTACATATCTCAATGCTATTTGAAGGGGTTTACCAAAGATCGAGACAGAGCGCAGTTATTCGTTATTGATAATGAAAAACCAGAACCATTCGTAACATCTACAATAAATGTAGCGGCAAAAAGAGACTTTCATACAATTGATGTGGAAGGCTTAGCTCCTGACGTATTAGAAAAGGCTTTTTCAGGTTTTGAAGGAGAATTGGATCAAGCCCTTCGCAGAATTAATGCGGCCCGATCATTAGATGATTTTGATAATAAATCATTCCTGCTCAATTTAATTGGACTGATCTATATAAAAAACCCTCAGACCAGAAAGAGATTTCATAATTTCGATGAAGGTGTAGCGCGCAGAATCATGGATATTGTCACGTCCACCCCTGAAATATATGAAAGCCAAATTAAGCAAGCAAAAGAGAATGGGTATATTGTTTCTGAGGCTAACGTTGACTATGAAACTGCTAGAAAATTCTTTAAAGAAGATGCCTTTAAAATTGAAGTTCCTACTAACAAGCACCTTCTGAGAGAAATGGATTTACTAGATACCGCATTGCCGTATCTTTTTCATAGAAACTGGATTTTGCTCAAAGCACCAATAGGACAAACTGGCTTTGTTACATCAGATCACCCAGTGATTCTACAATGGAAAGACCCACAATTAGGAGGTAATTTGTATCCTCCTGGCCTAGATCTAAAAAACACGGAAATATTATTTCCTGTCTCAAATACTCTTGCTGTTATTGGTACATTTGAAGAGGAAGAACAGGAAATTGATGCTAGCGCTGATTTCATAGCAAGATTTAACGGTGCTATTATTTCACATTCTAAACGCCAAGTGTATGCCAAAGATGATGCCTTCATGTACGCATTTGATGATATGGAGAAACCGCGAAGAGGAAATACTCTTATTGAGTATGTAATCCAGTCATTAGAAAACACTAACTAAAAAATGCCATTTAGAAGATGGGACTTAGATATAGTAAATGTTAAATGTCCGCAATGGGCCGAAAAACGCTAATACTTGTCCGCAAACAAATTCTGCCAAATTTTGCGATGCAGTAGGCTGCTCAGAGCCCATAGCAGAACTATCTGGAGCTAGAAAATATCATAGTACTTTAGTTCGATCATCGCCGATTAATTCGCCATGTTCCCAAAACCTTTCGACCTTGTTCCACCAGTACAGGGCCTCAGGCTTTAGAAACTGTACGAAATCTTTCGGGCATGTGTTTCTATGAAGGTTGCTATTCTGTAGATCCTCAAACAACCCGAACGTAGCGGCTTCTTTTACGTACTGATCGCCGGTGGTCAGCCACTCCTCTACAACCACGAAAATATCCTGAATTTCTTTGTTGTTCTCGGCCTCGAAGAGAGCGATCAGATGACTGGCAAGCTCAGAAAGGGCCAAATAATATGGCAAGCCGTCGGGGTAATCGTGCCATTCAGAGACAAACTCGTTCCAAGTTTTTGAAAATGAGGGAGTGATGCTCAAAATCGGGCCAAACATCTGCTCTTTTGAAATCATGAGTTCGTTTTCCAATCTTAGAGTGTTGATATCGGATCAGCATACAGCCATCCCCGCTTCAATTAAACATGCTGTAGCGTTCAATGGCCGTATTTGTCCGCACAGCCGACTTTGAGACTTGAGGATTAGGTCGAACAATCAAATGTCTGCTTTGGAATGACGCAGATAGAAATCCGAACGGTAGCTTCGGGCCGAAAGCTACAGTGAAGAGGTGTCGACTAAAGCTAACCAAGCGCCAACCACTGACTATCCGCAGGCAACTTAAAAAAACTATCGGTATAGATTGTCCGTCATCAAATAAACCAGATGAGCCAGATCCTCCCTTAAATCAGCTCCTCATTTGTTCCGTAGGCGCTGACGTCAAACAATACTGATTGAGATTGTTTACAGTATAGGCAATATTCTGATTGCTGGTTGGCCTAAAGGAAAAAGCAGCCGTGTCCGTGGTCAGCTGAGTACGCTCGCTCACATTGTTATAAGCAAAGCCATATTATAAGGGCGGCAAAATAAAGCCTAAAAATCAAAGCCAAGGGTGATCGATGCTCTAGAGAAGGGGTATTAAAGCGGTAATCCGTCTCTTCTATCTTCAAACTATCGCTATGCTTCCGTTATTCGCAGTATTGGTCAAGCTTTATTAAAAAGAGCTTTAATGGCTTGGTCGTGCACGGAGTTCTCGTTCAAAATAGCCACAATACACCCACTATTAGTATTTTTAAGCTCAGCGGCAAATACACAAAACTCCACAACTTCCTCAAGAGTGTCATCAGCATGAAAAGTTGTAACAACATTTATGCTATGCTCTGTACATTTCTCATCATCATACTGATACATCAGCTCATCAATTTCATCGTGTAATTTCTCAGAGAATTCACCGGCACACACGAAATATGTGGTTCCACGATCCAGAGCCCATCTGATTAAGGCTTCCAAATCTCTCACATCTGCATTTTTTGCTTTCCAAGCCGTTAATAAAATGATTTCAGGAATTAGATTAACTTCCAAATCCTTATGAACACACGATTTACTGGTAATAAGTAACGGACGTTGGTTAGAACATCTAATCATCATCAATCCAACCCTTTCTTAATCTTATCTATATTATTTCTAAACGTCTTCATTTCCGTTTCCTGCCTGCGGGCTTCCCAATCGCACTGACTGCACTCGCCCAATTGCCTGTTGCGGCATGATAGCACGCTTCTCAGGTATAAACCTGTCCGTCATTAAACAGTCTAGATGACCCGTATTTACTTGATGAGTCGTCTTGGAAATTTACGCCAAAGCAAGTTCAATTTATTCAAATAATACCTATTTTCGAATGTCTGCTTTCGGGAATATACATGCTGATCACTATTGGCAGGTGAACGACAGCAAAGGGCCGAAAGTGCCAACAGTTAGAGATCCTAGCTGTCAGCCGCAACCTCAGTAGACATGCGAAAGATCGTGACTGTAATATCTTCCATCTCGCTCGATGCGGGCAAATATTGATCTTGTACGACGCCACCGAGTTCGGGTGAATATGATGACCAAATATTAAAAAAAGCCTGCATAGGAAGATGCGGTATTGGGGTTGGTTCCCAGCTTTTCCGCTTATGAACCGTTTTACCATCAACCAGCCAACTAATGCTCTTGTTAGTCCATTCTATGCCGTACCGGTGGAATTGTTTTGACGCGTCAAATCCCAAATCGATCTTGATGGGTGTTCCCCGATAACCGTAGTGTAAATCAGTGCCTTCATCCCCAGGATTAAAATAAACGTTTGCAATCATTTGAGTGGGATTGCTTCCAAGAAGCTCTAAATCAATTTCCTGCCTTGGTTGCGAGCGATGAAAAAATAGACCTGTAATAATGCCTTGGACATTGGAAGGTCTAATTGTAGCCTCCAATCTTCCGTATTGGACGGAATGTGTCGCGGCGATTGACGCTGAAGTGTAATCTCTTACGTCATTTTCTGCTTTGCAAAAGGTCAACTTTGATCGTTTTCCTTTGACTGTAATATTTGCAGGATCGAACAAGGATATATTTCCTGGGAAAGTCTCTGAAAGAGCATGCCAATGCGGATCAAAGATCTCAGATGAATCTAAAAATGTGTCAGATCTACTGTTCGGTTGTGCAATAGAAAAAGCAGATCCACTCATTTGAAGCAAGGGTGGAAGAGATTTCGTGATCCACGGCGAGTCATCAAAGACTGCAAATTCTGAGGACTTATTTCTTGCAACGTTCTCGTCACAATCGTATTCAAAGACCCCCTGCCAAGGCTGGGCTCCTTTCGGATACGCAACGTTAGGGTGCGGTACATCAAGGAATGTGCAGAGAGGTTCCCATTCTACCGATTGGGTCGCTGGAAGCTCCAAAATCTGTTCCGAAGAGATTGAAGGGATATTTGCCAAGATCTGACGGACGCCGAAAAGGTCATTTTGATCCCCTCTTAGAATTAGGCGTGCTGTGGGATGGGAGCTAACAAAAGCCCGAATAACGGTCTCAGGCAATTTACTACATATGCAAGCCTCCAAACCACCTTGAGAGGGATTCTGCTGATCGGAAGGATTTGTCGGCAGGCCTAATCGACAACTGATACCGAGAATAGAAATCGCCATAGCAGTGGAGTGCACAGTTTCAGGGTCATCAACTACTAGGATTGGAGCGTTTGGGCGAGGACCAGTGATCAAATTTGGCCGTTCGGAACTCACAATTCCAGCTCTCGCGAGCAGTGGCAGGATTGAGTAGGCATTGTCAGATTGACTATCTATTCGTTGGTTTAAGGCGCTACGTGATGTCGCATAGATTTTTAAATCCGAGAACTTTAGGTTTACCCATAGGTCCACTGGCCCTACGATAGGCATCAAACCTAAAAGCTTCTCAGCCCCTGCTTTCGACAGAACATAGCCCGAAAGATACCATAGGCCTCTCATTGGACGCACGAGAGAATTCGAAATTTTTACTTTGTCTGCCCCACCATCCACTTCTTTATATGACAGATAGAGCATGTCAAAATCAGGATCCGTCCCGAGTAAGTCATCCCAAGCCTTAGTAATAGCTGACATTGCTCCTGGTCGAAAATAAAAATCGTCCTCTAGAACCAGAACATTTTTTTTGTCTCCTACAGCAATAGCCTTCCAAGTTTCCACATGGGATCGTGCTACAGCGACTTCTTGAGGTGTCATTCTTATCTGAAAGTCCGCTCCAAACGAATGTAGAAGACGATGGTCCGGCGCTACCGCCAGCTGATCTGAAAGACAGTAGATAGGATCGACATCTCCTGCTGATGCTATTTCTTTAGTATACCGTGCATCAATGGCAGAGATTCTCTTAACCAATTGATCCAAAGTACGTCCATCGTTGGCGCGATGTAAGCGAAGCTCCCGTATCGACCTTTGCCAGCGTATCGGTTGCCGATTTAGGTTGATGATCATAATTTCATCGACTTGGTTAAAGCCGAAAGCCTTTGATCTTTTTCTCGGAAATATTGTCCTCGCAGCTAATGTTATTCGGAACAAAACACCTTGAATACCTTCAACAGTATCTCTTAAGTTCATTTATATAATGCACTCTCACTAACTATGTTTCTAAGAAGGCTGCTAAACTGAATGACCTAAAAATCACAGGCAACCTCCTTCCGTTCCTTCAATTTCTCCAAGACAAGCCCTAAGTAATTCATCCGATACCAGGTCAATTTCACACAAACGTGAAATTTCTTTCTTTCGTCCATCACTTTAGGTGATATGCACAATAATTCACAACTCAAAATTGTGGGCAATGCTTATAGCATGCCCCATATCAGGTGTAGATAGCAAACCGATGGCTTCTAATTTAAAAGGGCTGGCGACTCTATTATGTGCTAAATATCAACTCTCCGCCCAATTTAGCAATTGGCCGATATCTGTGCTTGGTTACTTTGACTGCTTTGCTGCCGTTTCTGAATATCAGCTTTGTCTCGTTTTCTGCTGTAAAGCGCCAGAAACGGACATTCAACTATTCCACATTTACCGCCTAAAACCGCTAACCTTAGCTAACTGGCTTGCATGGCTCACTCAAGGAGAAACTAGTATTTGCAGCACTGTGTTTCTCAGAAAAGTCTAAAAGTATCTTGCAACATGCCCTGATACAAAAAATGTAATAGTCCAATTTTTCAACATTTCGGCCGCCGTTATGAACCACATTCTGGCGTTTTGTGATAGCTTCTTGACAACCTTTAAGTATTTTTCCAGATAAAATACTATCCGGTAATATGACTGGTAATAAGTAATTTACTGAGCCCGAAAGCCCCATGTGCTTTATTTGTTTTTTAAGATTGGAAACGTTCATCCGTGCCCCCATAATCGAAGACAATTCATCATTGTTTTTGGGATTTTCTGCAAATGTAGATAAGGCCACCTCCAAAGCTGTCACGGCTTCTGTTAATGCACCTCTTTCATAACCGTTTCCGGCAAGCTGCTCTGCACCCGCAAGAAGCTCTAGGGCTAATGGTGTGCTTCTCTCACTTCTGACGAAATCAATAATTTCATCCCATTCATTTTTTCTAATATACCTTTCATCACTTTGCATGGTCAGCGTCATGCAATGGGGGGTATTGGGATTAAAATGAAATTTTTTCCCGCCATCAATCTGGCCGATGGCATCAAATTTGACAAAAAATGAGGACATTTGCCCCATATTAATGGGATATTTGAATAGCCAGTATTGTCCTTTGACATCACGGGCATATGAAATCAGGCGATTTATGCGTGTTAAGACAGTATCCAGTATTTTCGTGCCGAGGTTTTCATACTCTTCTTTCAGGACACCATTTTCGCTGTTATCAACATCATTATTTTTTTTATCCTGCATATAGACAGCAAGTTTACTATCAATATCAACCACTTTCACTTCACAAAAAATGCATTGCGCAAGTACATTCCTATGATTTGTAATCTCTTCTTCTGTTGGTCTTGATACGCCCCACACCGCCTTTATATTAAACCAAAAATTTAAACTGATACCGTTCTCACTGAGTATAATTCCGTTATCTTTTTCAAGGGGAAGCCAATGAAAAAAAGTCAAGGCAGGTTCGCCTATCAAATTGTCGACTTCAAAGGGAATTTTCAGATCTATAGTAAGAGTATTATGTTCGGACATTGTTTATAATCTTTCGTCCTGTGATCGTATGCTTACATACTCGGTTAATATCAAAGAAAGCGTGTTTTTTAATGCGTGGAATATTTGCAATATTGGATGTGCATATTTATTATTTTGTCTAAGTATCAATGCCCGTATTGTCTCGTTTTCTGTCATTAAGAGTATTTAATCACACTTGTTTCTGAGAGTCAGCTTTGAAGAAACTCAAAGTGCAAAAAACAGCGTTCGAAGGTCAGTAAAGGGCCAAGAAAGTCAATAGCACTAACAATTGAGCTCGTGCTACCAAACGTCTGCTTCGAACGCATAGTCGACAAAATCGTTGTGTCTAGACAAGCGTTTCAGGAGGGCACTCATTTTCATTAACTGCAGACTATTGTACTAAACTGACATAGCATTTTATTTGAATTACTGTTAAAATATTGCTTCAACTTTCCTTTTTCGAGGACGGGATAAATGTTTGCCGATGACTTCTACAAACTCTCGGAAAAACATAGAAATGCTTTACTTGTACTCCATGGGAAAGCTGAAAAGGTTTGTGGCGCGAGTAAAGGCTTCGCTGGTAATGTTGTATTCCTAGATCAGGGCAAAAACGTCAACCCACGCTATTCTGTCGCAAAGTATCCAAGAATGCAGGACACTCTACCTGCGGGAGAGAGCGCCACGCGTTTTTTGAGGGAGCTTGAACTTCAAGCCTCAGCCCATTATCACCCGAATGTCCATTGGCCGTACAAGGTATGCATGATCCTAGGCGTACCCGTAGCCTATTTTCGGCGCTGGAACGGAGATTTGTCGAACTATATTGAAGATACAACTTTCGGTAATTTGGGTCGACTTTGTTTGATCACGCAACTTGTTGCAGGTTTGCTCCACTGCCACAAACGAGGCCTCGCGCATCAGGATCTGAAACCTGAAAACGTTTTTATCCGTGATTTGCAAAAGCAATTTAGAGATCTTCCACAAAACGATCTCTGGCTTCGTCCAATGGTCGCTGACTTTGGTAGTGTCAACCTAGCCAAGGATAAAGGTGAATTTCGGGGAACTCGCCCCTACATGGCACCCGAGCAATGGAATGAAAAACCAATCGGCGAATGGACCAGCGTTTTCGTCGTTGGAGTAATTTTGCACGAATTGATTTCACTAGGAGAGCACCCGGTAGGTGGTCATGGCGGAGATTGGCATCGTCAACAAAACCCTAACTTCAACCGGTGGCAGAAAAATAAACATTGGAGACAATGGACTACACGTGGCTGCCCAATAGCTAATCCGCTCGTTGAAAAGGACTTAGCTAAGATTGTATCAGACTGCCTATCTCCTGACCCAAACTATCGACCTACTCTTGTTGGGTTGAAAAATCGATTGCAAGATGCTCTAGCGGCAAGGTCAAAGTCTGCTGCAGATCAATTGACACTTTTTCTGGGCGCGGCACAGGCTCAAACCAGCGACTACGAATGGGAATACCTCAAACAGCAGTTATCGTCCCTTAAGCTAGCCATACAGGCCGAGTACATAGAATAGCAGTCATCTACTTTATTTAAATATAACGCGACTAATAAGTGAGTAAAAACCGATTATGTTCAAATTATAATTGATGAACAACAATGTCGGCTTAGTGTCATTGTGGAATATGTCATGTGCTGAATAATTTGTAGTTTAGGGTTTTGGTGTTTTGTCCGTATTGTTGACCTTCGGGCATCTGTCATCCACCAAGTGCTTTGTTCACCTTTACAGACGTGACAGATTATCAATTAATGTCACAATGTTTACGAAGGCGTTTCGGATATGCCAATTATGTCATTTCACATTCAATAACTTTTTGGAAGCTGAGGATTCTAGGAAATCGTGGGTAATAGCTTTCGGGGACCATTTGAAAGAAACCGTCCTGCGCAACATGAAAATTTTCGGCATTGGGAAGTTTTCCCTCATCAACGAGTCGCTTCTCTTCAGTGTGAATTTGAGCAACAAGTGCGCGTCCACGGCTTGTTAGTGGAGCTATGAAATTAGGTTGCATTTCGCGATCTACCCAGTCGATTAAGCAATCAGAATAATCAATTTGTGCCAAGTTCTGGGCGAGAAGGAAACGGACAAATCCGAACGCGAAGTCCTGCTCTGTTTCTCCCATTCCAAAGGGCGCTTTACTAGTAGTAAGATTATACTCGACGGCGTTTATTATTACGTCAGTCCCGTAATAGATGCTACGGGTGATATTCGTTAGACCGTGAGCAAATAGATCGAAGTAAGTCAGCGGAAACGACGTTTCATTCGAAGTGGTTGCTATCAGAGTTTTTATAATATCTGAGATATCATCAATGAAAATTTGATCCTGAACGCCTGCGTTCTCGAAGATTTTTATCAAGTTGGTATCTTCAAGAATGTTTACTTTCGGAACTTCAATATAGGCACGCCCGCCTCCAGGGGACCTAAATGCCTGGCGGGCATCTGTCCAATAGCTTGTCCCGTTTTCGATGTCATGCAAGACGATCAGGACAGGAAGTGGAAAGGACTCCCAATATAGCCGGTGTTTTTCCGTCGGATAAAATTTCCAGCCAGTTGCTGAAGGATTTTTGAAATAGGAGGCCCCCGCCTTTACTTGGAGAGAAACGATTTTGCCGGTAGCAAACCCTTCTTTTGTGACAAACTCCAGTTGACCATCAATGCCAACGTCTCCAGTGTCGGTTTCGCGCCATATTTGTCCATTCCGCGCAGCGAATAACTGAACGGCGTTTATGCCGAGACGCTCATTTTTGTAGTTCTCTCCAACTTTTGGTAAACTCAAGCTTCCGCCTCCAATTCGAGATCAGTTTGCAAGAATATTTGATCTGTTGCAATAACGCTGTTTTACATAAGTTCAGAATAGCGGTGGGAAAAACAATACTTGCATTTTGCAGTGGATGTAAAGTTGACAGCTAACTATCAACTTATCAATGTAGTGGCCTTTACACTAACGTCCGCTTTCGGAAATATACATTCCGATAGCTATTGGTAGGTGAAGGTCGGCTAAGGGCCGAAAGCATCAATTAAGAGATGCCGACTAGAACTAACCAAGCGCCAACCACTAATTATCCGAAGGCAACCTAAACACCCGATCCGTATAAATATCCTTCGGCTCAAGTACCAGAACGGGCACGCTCCTGCCAATCACCACCCCATCCGCTAAGAACGCAATTTCTGCGTTCAAATCATCTAAAGAGACATCAATATACCAGGATTTTACCTTGCCCTCACTGCCATCGGACCATTTGTATCCGCGAGATTTAAGAACATCCTTGATCTCATAACTGGCATTGTAGGCAAAGACCCGCCGGTCAGGCTCGCGCGCCTGCTGGAGTATCTGCGCAAGCGCCGTGGTCTTGCTCTCAGGGAGCTCTGCACTCAATATAAATAAGGTTGCATGGCAGTCCTCGACCGCGCGATGCCCTTCATGGAACTTACCCAGCTTAAACAGAATGTAGTCGAGCTTGGCAGAGCCAATCCCCTCCTCCTGCCAGTTCACCGAATGGACACTGCATCCCCAAGGCTTATCCGTGAACTGCACAAAGCGCCGCTCCAGCATTCGCCGATCAAAGGCCGCGTTATGGGCGATCACAAAATCTGCAGCATCAATCAGCCGGATGACTTCCACGTCATCCAAAGACTGATTTCGTACCTCTTCATCGGTGATGCCGGTCAGCTTTATAATCTCGGGATCAAGCGGCTGATGCGGATCTTCTAGGCCGTTATACTCTTCGATAATCCGATAGACAGTGCCATCAAGCCCGTATTCAAACAAAATACAGCCCAGCTCTATGATGACGTCCGATGCTGTGTCCAGCCCCGTTGTCTCCACATCAACCAGCAAGCCTTTCCGCTTAGGCTTCCCATCTTCAGGATGGAAGGAAACATTTCGGGCAACACGGCTCAGAACCCGGTAGTCAGAGGATTTATTCAACGCTGCTGCCAAAGCTCTAAAATCAGCCATCCTCTTCCTCCCCTTTGTACTGAACTTAACGTTCGGCCTCACTCAGCCTTTACGCTTCGCCCGCGCAACCACCAGCTCCGCATCTGCTATAAAGTCAGAATCCCCGGTTTTAACAGCATCCTCTAAATAGCCTTCCACCTCAGCCGCATCGTCTAGATAATCCGCTGGATCAAAGGCAGTTAGCTTCTCTGGTGCATCATTCATATTTTCAGTCATCATAAATCCTATTTATTCTGCGCCTCTATAACAAGCACTGTTACTTGCAGCAATTTCAGCAGTTCCGCCCCTTATGCCCGCCGGGCGGTGCGGGAAGCCGCCTCCGGGTGCCCTCCGGCGTCTCGACGACATTTAGAGAGAGACG